>NZ_QFWQ01000029.1 GCF_003335105.1 Rhodanobacter denitrificans | reverse complement strand
CTTCCAGAGTGGGTACCTCTTCATCCAGACAGACAAGACCATCTACACCCCTGGCTCCACTGTCTTATATCGGATCTTCACTGTGGACAACAACCTACTGCCCGTGGGCAAGACAGTCGTCATCCTCATTGAGACCCCCGATGGCATTCCTGTCAAGAGAGACATTCTGTCTTCCAACAACCAACACGGCATCTTGCCTTTGTCTTGGAACATTCCTGAACTGGTCAACATGGGGCAGTGGAAGATCCGAGCCTTTTACGAACATGCGCCGAAGCAGATCTTCTCCGCAGAGTTTGAGGTGAAGGAATACGTGCTGCCCAGTTTTGAGGTCCGGGTGGAGCCCACAGAGACATTTTATTACATCGATGACCCAAATGGCCTGGAAGTTTCCATCATAGCCAAGTTCCTGTACGGGAAAAACGTGGACGGGA
>NZ_QFWQ01000009.1 GCF_003335105.1 Rhodanobacter denitrificans | reverse complement strand
GGCAGCAACGATTCCACACATCGGCAGGGCTTCCTTTGGGTGATTGCGCGGCCCGCAGCCGCACCTAGCTGGCCATCTTCACCGGCCTGCATTGCGGCAGGCTTTCGCGCCCGGTCGGTGTGGACCGGAACGGTTAGTCCACCTTGCGACGCAAATAGTTCAACAGGTCGATGCGGGTGATCAGGCCGAGGAAATCGTCGCCGTCGACCACGATCGCGACGTGGCCGCGCTCGAACACCGGCAGCAGCGATTCGATCGGCGAGCGCACGTCGAGCTTCTGCAGGCTGGTGATCATCGCGGTCGACACCGGATCGCGGAAACGCGTCTCGTCGGCGTGCACGTGCATCAGCACGTCGGATTCGTCGACGATGCCCACCAGCTTGCGGCCGTCCATCACCGGCAGCTGCGACACGTCGTACAGCTTCATGCGGTTGTAGGCGGTGACCAGCAGCTCGTTGGGGCCGACCACCACGGTGTCGCGCTGGGCGAACGGGCGCAGCAGCAGGTCGCGCAGGTCGCCATGCCGTTCGCGCTCGATGAAGCCGTTGTCGAGCATCCAGTAATCGTTGTACAGCTTGGACAGGTACTTGTTGCCGGTGTCGCAGACCAGGGTCACCACCCGCTTCGGCGCGGTCTGTTCGCGGCAGTAGCGCAGCGCCGCCGCGACCAGGGTGCCGGTGGACGAGCCGCCCAGCACGCCCTCCTTCGCCAGCAGCTCGCGCGCGGTGAGAAAGCTCTCCTTGTCGGGGATCGCGTAGGCCTTCTTCACCCGGGTGAAGTCGCTGATCGAAGGCAGGAAGTCCTCGCCGATGCCTTCGACCATCCAGCTGGCGGACTTGGTCGAGAGCGTGCCCTCGTTGATGTACTGGGCGAGGATCGAGCCGACCGGGTCGGCGAGGATGAATTCCGTCCGCGGCGAGTGTTCGGCGAAGAACTTCGACAACCCGCTCAGCGTGCCCGACGAGCCGCAGCCGACCACGATCGCGTCGACCTTGCCGTCCATCTGTTCGAGGATCTCCGGCCCGGTGGTGGCGATGTGCGCGGCCGGGTTGTCCGGGTTGCCGAACTGGTTGATGAAGTACGCGCCGGGCGTCTCGCGCGCGATCCGCTCGGCCATGTCCTGGTAGTACTCGGGGTGGCCCTTGGCCACGTCGGAGCGGGTCAGCACCACCTCGGCGCCCATCGCCTTGAGGTTGAAGATCTTCTCCCGGCTCATCTTGTCCGGCACCACCAGGATCAGCCGGTAGCCCTTCTGCTGCGCGACCAGGGCGAGCCCCAGGCCGGTGTTGCCGGCGGTGCCCTCGACCAGGATGTCGCCCGGGCGGATGCGGCCATCCTTCTCGGCGCCCTCGATCATCGACAGGCCGATGCGGTCCTTGATCGAGCCGCCGGGGTTGGTGCTCTCCAGCTTGAGGAACAGCTCGCACGGCCCGGTATCCAGGCGCTGCGCGCGCACCATCGGGGTACGTCCGATCAGTTCGAGGACACTCTGGTGGACCGTCATGGGGGCTCCGTCGCTGGAAAGGCAGCCGGGCGATGCCGCCGCTGCGGGATCGCCATGATAACCGCTGGACCGCCACCAACGCGGCGGCCCCGGCACCCTCCCGATGCATCAGGGAGGACCCGGGGCCGCGATGGCGTGAAACAGCAGGGTCAGTGGATGAGGTGCGCCCGATCCGTCCACATGCGCTCGAGTCGCGCCTTGGCCAGCAGCTTCTCCTTCTTCATGCTGGCGAGGGTGACATCGTCGATGGGAAGCACGCCTATGTCGGCGTCGTGCACCTTGCTGTCGAGTTCGCGGTGATGCTGGTAGAGCCGCCGGAATTCGGCGTCGGCCTTCATCAATGCCTCGACATCATCACGCTGCTGGTTTTCGAACATGATCCGACCTCCTCGCGAGTTGGCATGCGGATGCCACAGGAAGCATCCGCAGACATTGAATGCATGCACGCACCCACGACCCGCGCCGGTCTGCCGGAACGCGGGTGACGCATGGAAACGTGGAATAAGCGCATGATTCGGGTCAGTGGCCCACGCGGCCTGGATGCCCCGTGGGACTTCGACCCTACTCCCCCGGTCAGGGGGCTGCAAGCCTTGCCGAGGGACTCCGCGAAGCACAGCGGTTTCCTGTGAAACAGCTGTCAAAACAGTATTTTACTGTTTATCTAACCGAAAGCTCGGGACCCGTCGCCGCGAGGCGCGGAGCGGGCGCGGCGGAGCGCCGCAGCGCGCCGTCGAGGCAGGGTCAGGGATGCTTTTTCGAGGCGTCCGGGGCTGCCTCGGCAGGCTGCTCGCCTTCGCTCATCTGCGAACGCATCGCCTTGGCCGCCTGGGCAGCCAGCTCGGCCTGGCGCTTGGCCGCCCTGGCCACCTTGCTCTGCGCCGCCGCCAGCTTTTTCGCCCGCTCGGCTTCGGCGCGCGCCTGGTCGGCCGCCTGCGAGTACTCCTGTCCCTGTGCCTGCAACCGGGCGGCCTCTTCCTGCGCCAGCTGGTACTGCAGGCGCTGGCGCTCCAGTTCGCGCCGCGCCAGTTCCGCATCGCGCCGGCTGTTGTCGAGCAGGATCTGGTCGTGCTCGCGGTCGAGCTGGGTCAGCTTGACCTGGGCGTCCTGCAGCTGTGCGGCGGTCTTGGCCAGGTCGACCCGGCGTTCGGCCAGGTACAGCGCGTGCGGCCGCTCGCGCGAGCCGGCTTGGGCCAGCCGGTTGATCGCGTCGCGGGCGCGCGCCTGCTCGGCCTGCGCGTAACGGCCCAGGCTGGGGTCGTTGGCGAGCTGGTCGAGGCTGCCGCCCAGCCGGGCGATGTCGATGTCGTCCTTGCGGGCGTGCGCCGAGCCGGCGGCCGCCAGCGCCAGCACGATCGCGGCCAGGGTGAGGGTGGAACGCTTCATGGCTGGCCTCCGTGGGAATTGGAAGCGGGTTGCTGGTTGGCATCCGGCACGGTCTGGAAACCGGCACCGGCCGGTGCGGACAGCACGGTCGAGGCCGGCGCCGGCATGTCCTGGGTGGGCGGCGGACCGGACGACGCCGGTGCCGGCGCGTTGTCGCGCTGCTCCAGTTGCTCGCCTTCCTGGCGCAGGCGGGTGTTCTCCTGCACCTTGTTCTGGATCTGCGCCCGCGCCGCGCCCAGCCGGGCCTTGGACTGGGCCAGCTCGGCGTCGGCGCGCGACTCCTCCGCCAGACTCGCCGCATCGGCGTACTTGCGGTCGGCCATGGCCGCCTGCGCCTGCTGGAACTTGTCCTGCGCGAAGCCCAGGTCGACCGGGGCGTAATCGGCCGCCCCCGCGTCGCGGGCCATCTGCAGCTGGGACTGCGCCATGTTCATCGAATCGTTCGGCGGCGGCGCCGAGGCACAGCCGGCCAGCAGCAGGGCCAGGGCCAGGGCCAGGGCCGCCGTCGCCATGGCCGTGCGGATATGGCGGGGAGAGCCGGGCGGCAGGGAAAAGATGTACATCACATTCCTCGTGGTATGTCGCAGCGTATTGTGGGCGGGCATAATCCGACTTTGCAACGCGCTTTGCGCAAACAGGGATCATTCCGTGGATATCGGCTACTTCCTCAAGCTTATGGTAGACAAGGGCGCGTCGGACATGTTCCTGTCCACCGGCGCCCCGGTGAATATCAAGGTCGAGGGCAAGCTGTATCCGCTGGGCAACACCGGCCTGCCCGGCGGCATGGTCAAGAAGATCGCCTATTCGCTGATGGACGAGGGCCAGGTGCCGCAGTTCGAGCGCGACCTGGAGCTGAACATGGCGCTGGCGGTGAAGGAAGCCGGCCGTTTCCGCATCAACGTGTTCAAGCAGCGCGGCGAAGTGGGCATGGTGATCCGCGCGATCAAGAGCGAGATCCCCAGCATCGACCAGCTGCAGCTGCCCGGCATCTTCCGCGACCTGATCATGGAACCGCGCGGGCTGATCCTGGTGGTCGGCGCCACCGGCTCGGGCAAGTCGACCACCTTGGCGGCGATGCTCGACCAGCGCAATACCAATTCGGCCGGCCACATCCTCACCATTGAGGATCCGATCGAATACCTGCACCGGCACAAGAAGTCGATCGTCAACCAGCGCGAGGTGGGGCTGGATACGCACAGCTACCACGAGGCGCTGAAGAACGCGATGCGCGAGGCGCCGGACGTGATCATGATCGGCGAGATCCGCGACACCGACACGATGGAGGCGGCGATCTCCTTCTCCGAGACCGGCCACCTGTGCCTGGCCACGCTGCACTCGAACAACGCCGACCAGACGCTGGAGCGCATCCTCAACTTCTTCCCCGAGTCGGCGCACAAGAACGTGCTGATGAACCTGGCGCTGAACCTGCGCGCGGTGATCAGCCAGCGCCTGGTGATCGGCAAGGACGGCCGCCGCATTCCGGCCGCCGAAGTGCTGCTGAACACCCCGCTGATCCGCGACATGATCCGCCGCGGCCAGATCCACGAGATCAAGGAGGCGATGGACCGCAGCCTGCAGGAAGGCATGCAGACCTTCGACCAGTCGCTGTACAAGCTGTACAAGGAAGGCCGCGTGGAACTGGAAGAGGCGCTCAACAAGTCCGATTCGCGCGACGGCCTGGCGCTGAAGATCCGCCTCGCCGAAGGCGGCAGCAACGACCCGGAACTGGCCGGCAACGACCCGTACGGCATGGGCTTCTGAAGGCGGGGAGTGAGTGGAGAGGAGTGAGAAGTGAGAGACGGCACAAACCCCCTCGCCCCGCTCTCTCTCGTTCCCCACTCCTCTTCACTCGTTTCTAGCTTTGCGGCGCATCCGCCTGCGCTTCCGGCGCCGCCCGCCGGAACGCCTCCAGCTCGCTGCAGGCCTGGTGGATGCGCCGGATCGTCGGGTAGTCGTCCAGTGGCAATTTCCAGCGCTGCGCGTTGTAGACCTGCGGGACCAGGCAGGCGTCGGCCATGCCCGGCGCATCGCCGTGGCAATAGCTGCCGGTGGCCGCGTTGTCGGCCAGCATCGCCTCGATCGCCCTGAAACCCTCGCCGATCCAGTGCCGCGACCACCCGGCGCGCTGCTCTTCGCTGGCGCCGAACTCCGCTTCCAGCTGCTGCAGCACGCGCAGGTTGCCCAGCGGATGAATGTCGCAGGCCACCACCTGCGCCAGCGCCCGCACCCTGGCGCGCCCGCGCGCATCGACCGGCAGCAGGGCCGTTTCCAGTTCCGGATGGATCTCGTCGAGGTACTCCATGATCGCCAGCGACTGGGTGAGCACGCGGTCGCCGTCGAGCAGGCAGGGCACCATTTCCTGCGGGTTGAGCGCGCGGTAATCCGGCGCGTGCTGCCCGCCGCCGTCGCGTACCAGGTGCACCGGGCGCGTCTCGTAGTCGAGCCCCTTGAGATTCAATGCGATACGCACACGATACGCGGCACTGGAGCGCCAGTAGCCGTAAAGCACCAATCCGGTAGCCATAGCCGCCCTCCCCCGCGCGTGGACAGCCCGCAGTGTAGCCATAGTGGCGGGTCGCGCGCATCGCCGGCCGGCCTGCGGCATCCGCCGCGGTTTGCATCGGCTCCCCACGCACCGGACAATAGGCGGTTCGCGCCCATTCGGGCCGGCTTTCCATCCATCAACGGAGTTCCGCCGTGTCAGTCATCCGCATGAGTGACCTCGATTTGCGCGGCCAGCGCGTGCTGATCCGCGAAGACCTGAACGTGCCGATCGACGACCACGGCCAGATCACCTCGACCCAGCGCCTCGACGCCGCACTGCCCACGATCCAGGCCGCCCGCGACGCCGGCGCGAAAGTGATGGTGATGTCGCACCTGGGCCGGCCGAAGGAAGGCCAGTTCGACGCCGAATCGTCGCTGGCGCCAGTGGCGCTGTGGCTGAGCAGCCACCTGGACCAATCGGTACGCCTGGTCGCCGGCTACTTGGCCGACGGCGTCGAGGTGGCCCCGGGCGAGGTGGTCCTGCTGGAAAACTGCCGCATGAATGTCGGCGAAAACAAGGACGACGACGCGCTGGCCCGGAAGTACGCCGCGCTGTGCGACATCTTCGTGATGGACGCGTTCGGCACCGCGCACCGCGCGCAGGCCTCCACCCATGGGGTGATCAGGTACGCCCCGGTCGCAGCGGCGGGTCCGCTGCTCTGCGCCGAGCTGGACGCACTGGGCAAGGCGCTGGAACACCCGGCGCACCCGCTGCTGGCCATCGTGGCCGGCTCCAAGGTCTCGACCAAGCTGACCCTGCTGGACAACCTGATCGGCAAGGTCGACCAGTTGATCGTGGGTGGCGGCATCGCCAACACCTTCATTGCCGCGCTGGGCCACTCGGTCGGCAACTCGCTGTATGAGCCCGACCTGATCGACGCCGCGAAGAAAGTACTGGCCGACGCGAAGCGCCGCGGCGCCGAGGTGCCGATGCCGGTCGACGTGGTGGTGGCGCCGGCGTTCTCCGCGCAGGCGCCGGCCACGATCAAGCCGGTCGACCAGGTGGGCAAGGACGAGATGATCCTCGACATCGGCCCGCAGACCGCCGAACTCTACGCCGCGCTGATCGCCAGGGCCGGCACCGTGGTGTGGAACGGGCCGGTCGGCGTGTTCGAGTTCGACGCGTTCGGCAAGGGCACTGAGACGCTGGCGCGGGCGATCGCCGCGTCGAAGGCGTTCTCGATCGCCGGCGGCGGCGACACCCTGGCCGCGGTCGACAAGTACGGCATCGCCGACCAGGTCTCCTACATCTCCACCGGCGGCGGCGCGTTCCTGGAGTTCCTCGAAGGCAAGGAACTGCCCGCGGTGGCGGCGCTGAAGGCGCGAGCCACGAGGTAATGCTCTGCCTGTTCGACCTCGACGGCACCCTGATCGATTCCGAGCACGGCATCACCGCCTGCGTGAAGCATGCGCTGGCGCGGCTGGACGTGCCGGCACCGGCGCACGAGGAGCTGCGCCGCTGGATCGGGCCGCCGCTGCGCCACAGCTTCGCACCGCTGCTGGATCACGACGCCGAACGCATCGAGGCGGCGGTGGCGTACTACCACGAGCGCTTCGACGCGCACGGCTGGCGCGAGCACGAGATCTATCCGGGCATCGAGGCGCTGATCGGGCGGCTGCGCCGTGCCGGCCACCGGCTCGCGGTGGTCACCAGCAAGCCCCACCGCCACGCCGCGCCGATCGTCGAACACCTTCCATTCGGCGCGGCGTTCGAGCGCCTGTACGGCCCGCACCCGGGCAGCGCGCACAGCGAGAAGGCCGCGATGATCGCCGAGGCGCTGGCCGACTTCGGCGCCGACCCGGCCGACGCGGTGATGATCGGCGACCGCCACTTCGACATCGAGGGCGCGGTGGCCAACCGGGTGCGCGGCCTCGGCGTGCTGTGGGGTTTCGGCGACCGCGCGGAGCTGGAGCAGGCCGGCGCGCATGCCATTGCGGTGACGCCGGACGAACTGGCTACACTGCTGGAAGTCTCGACACCCGCCGCGTAGGGCGGACACGGTCCGCCGGCTCTTGCTCCGATGATGGGCGAAGCGCAGCGGCGGGCGGTGCCCGCCCTACCCGACTTTTCGTTTCACCAAGCAAGAGCCGGCGGGCGGTGCCCGCCCTACCCCGCCGTTACCTGAGGGTGCGCTTCACTGCGTCGACCACGTGGCCCACGGTGAAGCCGAAGTGCTCGAACAGCTGCGGCGCGGGAGCGGAGGCGCCGAACGTGGTCATGCCGACCACCTCGCCGTCCAGGCCTACGTACTTGCACCAGAAGTCGGCCGTGGCCGCCTCCACCGCCACGCGGGCGCGGCACCAGGAAGGCAGCACGCCTTCGCGGTATTCCAGCGGCTGCGCGTCGAACACCTCGGTGCACGGCATCGACACCACGCGCACGGCCACGCCCTGCTGGGCCAGCGCGCGCGCGGCTTCCATCGCCATTTCCACTTCCGAGCCGGTGGCGATCAGGATCGCCCGGAACTTCGTATCCAGCGGATCGGACAGCACGTAACCGCCGCGCATGATGTCGGCCACCTGCTGCGCGCTGCGCTGCTGGTGCTTCAGGTTCTGCCGCGAGAACACCAGGCAGGCCGGGTGGCCCTTGCGCTCGATCGCCGCCTTCCACGACGCGGCCGACTCCACCGCGTCGCAGGGGCGCCACAACTGGTTGTTCGGGATGTAGCGCAGGCTGGCCAGGTGCTCGACCGGCTGATGGGTCGGGCCGTCCTCGCCCAGGCCGATCGAGTCGTGCGTGTAGACGTGGATCGCGTGCGCGGGGATCAGCGCGCTCATGCGCACCGCATTGCGCGCGTAGTCGGAGAACACCAGGAAGGTGGCGTCGTACGGGATGAAGCCGCCGTGCAGTGCCAGGCCATTCGCGATCGCGGCCATGCCGAACTCGCGCACGCCGTAGTAGACGTAGTTGCCCTTGCCGCCGGCGCTGTCGCCGGTGGCGGCGTCGAGGCTGCCCTTCCACTTGGTGAGGTTGGAGCCGGCCAGGTCGGCCGAGCCACCGATCAGCTCCGGCAGCAGCGGCGCGAACGCCTCGATGCTCATCTGGGAGGCCTTGCGCGAAGCCACTTCGGGGCCGTCGGCCTGCAGCTTGTCGATGAACGCCTGCGACTTCGCGGCCCAGTCCGCCGGCAGCTCGCCGCTCATGCGGCGGCTGAACTCGGCGGCCAGCTCCGGATGGGCGGCGGCGTATTTCGCGAAGGCGTCGTTCCATGCCTGCTCGGCTTCGATGCCCGCCTTGCGATGATCCCAGCCGGCATAAATGTCGGCCGGGATCTCGAACGGCGCGTACTTCCAGCCCAGTTGTTCGCGCGCGGCGGCGATCTCGTCCTTGCCCAGCGGCGCGCCGTGGCTTTCCTCCTTGCCCTGCTTGTGCGGCGCGCCGAAGCCGATGATGGTCTTCGCACAGATGAGCGTGGGTTTGTCGTGCTGGCCGGTTGCCGCGCTCAGAGCCTTGGCGATCGCCGCGGCATCATGCCCGTCCACGCCGCGGATCACGTTCCAGCCGTACGCCTCGAAGCGCGCCGGGGTGTCGTCGGTGAACCAGCCGTGCACTTCGCCGTCGATCGAGATGCCGTTGTCGTCGTAGATCGCCACCAGCTTGCCCAGACCCCAGGTGCCGGCCAGCGAGGCGACCTCGTGCGAGATGCCTTCCATCAGGCAGCCGTCGCCGAGGAACACCCAGGTGTGGTGGTCGACCACGTCGTGACCTGGACGGTTGAAGTGCGCCGCCAGCACCTTCTCGGCCAGCGCGAAGCCGACCGCATTGGCCAGGCCCTGGCCGAGCGGGCCGGTGGTGGTTTCCACGCCGGGGGTTTCGCTGGCTTCGGGGTGGCCGGCGGTCTTCGAATGCAGCTGGCGGAAGCGCTTCAGCTGATCCATCGGCAGGTCGAAGCCGGTGAGGTGCAGCAGCGCGTACTGCAGCATCGAGCCGTGGCCGTTGGAGAGCACGAAGCGGTCGCGGTTGGACCACTTCGGGTTGGCCGGGTTGAACTTCAGGAAGTCGTTCCACAGCACCTCGGCGAGGTCGGCCATGCCCATCGGCATGCCCGGATGGCCGGACCTGGCCGCCTCCACGGCGTCCATGGCAAGGGCGCGCACGGCATTGGCGAGTTCGCGGCGGGTGGTCATCGGGCAGTCTCCGGAAGGTGCAAAAGCGCGCATTGTCGCCGATCCGGCCCCGCGCTGTCGCCGGCGTCGTGGGAATTAACTGCCGCTTAACCCCGGGCCATACGGTACGCAAGCCTTCAGCAAGGCCTCGTTATCAATACGCCCCGCAACGCCATCCCCAGGCGCTGCCCGACCGCGTGCGTCCTTCCCCATGGCCACCGGCCCGGCTCAAAAAAGTGGAGTATCCCCATGAAAAAGACTTTCCTTGTACTCGCCATCTCAGCTGCCGCCATGGCCGCCCTGCCCGTCTTCGCGCAGGACAGCCAGACCAGCCCTGCGGCCGGCGGCGGCAACTTCCAGCCGTCCCAGCCGATCGGCAGCGGCAACTGGTTCATCAACGGCAGCGTCGGCCAGGCGCACATGCGCGTGGGCCCGTACGACGGCCACCCGACCACCTACGCGCTCAACGGCGGCTACCGCTGGAAGGTGGGCCAGGACCTGGGCCTGGGCGTCGAGGTCGGCTACAACGACCTGGGCAATTTCAGGCTGAAGAACGTGTTCAACAGCAACGACGTCAACCTGACGTCGCAGCGCCAGGCCCTGCGCGGCTGGACCGCCGGCGCCAACGGCAAGATCAATGTGTGGCAGGGCCTGTATGTCAGCGGCCGCACCGGCATCTACGGCTGGAAGGGCGACGGCTACAGCAACCAGGACATCAACCGCCATCACCTGGATCGGGTCGACTACTTCGCCGGCGCCGGCGTCGGCTACGACTTCAGCGAGCACTTCGGCCTGGGCCTGGCGTACGACTACTACCACGCGAAGAAGGACCACATCGGCCTGAGCACCGATACGGCATCGCTGACCGCCGAGTACCGCTTCTGACGAACGACCCGGATGGCGCGGCGCCCGCCGCCACGCCATCCGGGCATGTCGGATTAACGAATGCTTAATACTGAACCAATCGGTATTGAATCTTCCGGCGCCCGCCTTATCTAAGTCTCGGGTATCGCCTCCCGGCTCGGGCGGCGCACCGCAGCAGCGGCCACTCCCCCCTCAGGGCCGCCTGCCACGATAACAACTGGAGAAGCTCCATGAAAATGAAAAAGACCCTGCTCGCCCTCGCCCTCGCCACCACCGGCCTGCTGGCCGTGCCCGCCGTGTTCGCGCAGAGCACGCCGGCCCACAGCGACGGCTGGTTCATCAACGGCAACGTCGGTCGCACCGCCATCAACCAGGGCCCGTACGACGGCCATGACACCGGCTACGCCCTCAACGGCGGCTATCGCTGGTCGCTGGCGCCGAACTTCTCGCTGGGCGCCGAAGTGGGTTACAACGACCTGGGCAACATCCATGCGAAGAACGTCTTCAACAGCCAGCCGGTGATCGCCCCGGGCAAGTCCCAGCTGCACGGCTGGACCGTCGGTGCGAATGCCCGCTACGACCTCAGCCCGGACTGGTACGTCGGCGGCCGCGCCGGCCTCTACAGCTGGACCGGCCACGGCCTGAGCAACGACATCAACCCGATCAACAAGAGCCTGAGTTCCAACAGCTGGTATGCGGGTGCCGGGGTGGGCTACAACCTCACCAGCAACCTCAGCGTCGGCCTGAACTACGACTACTTCGACGCCAGCAAGCGCAACGTCGACCTGAGCACCGACATGGTCTCGGTCAGCGCGGAATACCGCTTCTGATTGGTTGACCAATCACACGGAAAACGAAACGGGCACCTCGCGGTGCCCGTTTTTTTCTCGCGATCATGGATGATCGCAGGAGCTAACAGGAGCTAACCCCTCAGCCGTTCCACTGCCCCAGCGCGGCCAGGCCGTTGTCGCGCGCACGCGCGTGCACGGTCTTCTGTGCCTCGGCGTAGTTCGCCTTCATGTCCTTGGCCCACAGCTTCAGCGCCGCCTGCTGCATGGCGCGACCGTAGGAGAACGACAGCGGCCACGGGTGCGGGCCGATCTGGTTCATCGCGTTGAGGTGGGCGGTGGACTGCTGGTCGGTCTGGCCGCCGGAGAGGAACACGATGCCCGGCAGCGAGGCCGGGACGGTCGACTTCAGCACGCGCACGGTGGCCTCGGCGACTTCCTCGACATCGACCTGCTCGTCGCAGTCCTTGCCCGGGATGACCATGCTGATCTTCAGGATGGTGCCTTCCAGCATCACGTTCTGCTCGTACAGCGCATTGAACAGGCTGCGCAGCACCGCCTCGTGCACCTCGTAGCTGACCTCGATGCTGTGGTCGCCGTCCATGATCACTTCCGGCTCGACCATCGGCACCAGGCCGGCTTCCTGGCACAGCGCGGCGTAGCGCGCCAGCGCGTGGCAGTTCGCCTCGATCGCGGTGGAGCTGGGGTTCTCTTCGGAGATGTTGATCACCGCGCGCCACTTGGCGAACTGCGCGCCGAGCTTGGCGTATTCCTGCAGGCGCTCGCGCAGGCCGTCGAGGCCCTCGGTGACCACGTCGCCGGGGAAGCCGGCCAGCGGCTGCGGGCCCTTGTCGACCTTGATGCCGGGGATGATGCCGTTCTTCTTCATCACCTCGGTGAACGGCACGCCGTCGCGGGTCTTCTGGCGGATCGTCTCGTCGTACAGGATCGCGCCGGAGATGTGCTCGTTCAGGCCCGGCGTGGTCAGCAGCAGCTCGCGGTAGGCGCGGCGGTTTTCCTCGGTATTTTCGATGCCGACGGCCTCGAAGCGCTTCTTGATGGTGTTGGTCGACTCGTCGATGGCGATGATGCCCTTGCCGGGCGCGACCATCGCCAGGGCGATGCTTTCGAGATCTTCAATACTCATGACGACTCCGTGGTGCAGGGGCATGCCCGCCCGCACAAGGTGGAAGCCGCCTCGGGGCCGAAGCGGCACGGTTCAAAACGGCGATTATAGGCCAGATTGGCGGCCGGACGCGCCGGGCCGCCGCGGGCCGGGGGTCAGCCGCCGTAGCCGCTCAGTTTGCAGGCGTCCAGCAGTTGCTGCCGCTGCGCGGGGTCGGCCGGGGCGTTGAACGGCACGATGTAATAGGTGGCCACCGGCTCGCTGATGCGGTTGGTCAGCGAAGGGCCGTAGCGGAAGTTGGAGACCGCACTGCGGGCGACCGGACCCAGGTCGCTCTTGGGCGCCAGCTTCACCACCTGCACGTCCATCGGCACGCCGTCGGAACCCACCGTATAGGTCACCGCCGCGCAGCCCGGCTTGTCCAGGTTCAGCCCGCTGTTGGGCACGTCCATCTTCACCTGCGTATTGAGCAGGATCCAGTAGCGGTACAGGTTCTGCTGGTCGACCTTGCGCGCCTGCGCCAGCGCGGGCGCCGCGGACCCCAGCAGCAACGCCAGCAGCAGGCCCTGGCCAAGCGGATGAAACGACGTTTTCATGGTGATCTCCTGTGCACGCGGCGGTCGACTGCAGTGTAACCGCCCCGGCGCCCGCCGGTGGTCGGCGCCCGCGCGCCGGACAGCTGCGGGCCAGCCTCAGCGATCGCGAACGACTCTACAGGTCGCGCAGGCTCTCGACCGTGCCGTCCGGGCCGACCCAGAGCAGCTTCAGCGTGTTGGTGCCGCCGACGTGGCCGATGCGGTCGCCGTAGGTGATCACCACGCTGTCGCCCTCGACCAGCTTGCCCTTCCCGAACAGCAGCTGCACCGCGGCACGGGTGGAGGCGGCCATGCTCTGCCGCTCGCCATGGGTGAACTCCACCGGCTGCACGTCGCGCAACACCAGCATGCGCCGGCGCGCGGCGGCGGACGGCGACATGCCGTAGATCGGCACCGCGCTGCGGTAGCGCGACAGCCACTGGGCGGTGGCGCCGGATTCGGTCAGCGCCACGATCGCCCGCACGCCGAGCTGGCCGGCCAGCACCATCGCGGCCAGCGCGATCGCCTGGTCGGTACGGTTCATCTGGTGGCTGACGCTGCCCAGATCCTCCTTCGGTTCGAACTGGCGCTCGGCACCGAGGCAGATCCGCGTCATCGCCGCCACCGCCTTGTCCGGATGCGCGCCGGCGGCGGTCTCCTCCGACAGCATCACCGCGTCGGTGCCGTCGATCACTGCGTTGGCCACGTCCAGCACTTCGGCGCGGGTCGGGATCGGCGAGCGCACCATCGACTGCAGCATCTGCGTGGCGGTGATCACCGCGCGGTTGCGCTGCACCGTCTCGCGGATGATCTTCTTCTGCAGGCCGGGCAGCTCGGCGTCGCCGATCTCCACGCCGAGGTCGCCACGCGCCACCATCACCACGTCGGAAGCGTCGATGATCTCGCCCAGCACCGGGATCGCGTCGGCGCGTTCGATCTTCGCCACCAGCGCCGCGTTGCCGCCGGCCTCGTGCAGCAGGCGGCGGGCCTGGTGCATGTCCTCGGCCGAACGCACGAACGACACCGCGAGGAAATCCGCGCCGATCTCGGCGGCCAGTTTGATGTCGGCCTTGTCCTTGTCCGAGAGCGCCGTCACCGAGAGGCCGCCGCCCTGCCGGTTGAGCCCCTTGCGGTTGGACAGCTTGCCGCCGACCAGCACCTTGCAGCGCACTTCCGCGCCGGCGACGTCCTGAACGGTCAGCGCGACCAGGCCGTCGTCCAGCAGCAGCACGTCGCCGGCGTGCACGTCGTGCGGCAGGCCGTAGTAGCTCACGCCGACGCGGGTCGCATCGCCGGGCGGCGCGTCGGGGCGGCAATCCAGCACGAACGAGGCGCCATCGGCGAGTTCCACCGGCCCGTTGGCGAACGTCTCGATGCGGATCTTCGGCCCCTGCAGGTCGGCCAGGATGCCCACCTCGCGCCCGCTGGCAAGCGACGCCGCGCGCACCGCATTGGCGCGGGCGCGATGGTCGTCCGGCTGGCCGTGCGAGAGATTCAGGCGGGCGACGTTGACGCCTTCGGCGATGATCTTCTCGAGCATGCCCGGCACATCGGTGGCGGGGCCGAGGGTGGCGACGATCTTGGTACGGCGCAGCAGGGGGTTCGCATTCATGTGTCGAGGCTAGCAGAAGCCGCGCGGCGCGCCATTACTCTGCATTCGTATGCATCGCGCCGCTCGGCGGCAGGGCGAGGTTGAGCAGCTCCGCCAGGCGACGACCGGCCTGGCGCAGGCGCAGCTCTGCCAGCGGCAGCTCGGACTGGACGTAGGCCGGATCGATCTTGTGCCCGTCCGGATAGAAGCCGGCTTCGGCGGTGATCCGGCAGGATTCCTCGGCCCATTGCGCGTACGGGTCGTCCAGCGGCGTGATCGGCGCCGGCAGGCCGACCGGCGCGGCGGCATCGAGTTGGCGCGCATAGGCCTGCCAGTCGAGGCCACGGGTATTCAGCATGCCGGAGTCCCATACCTTGTGCAGGTTGCTGCCCTTGCCGGCGACCTGCACCTGGAACGTGTTGCCGCCCTTGTCGTCGCGGTAGCCGGCATGCAGCGGCTGGTGGATGTCGCCGGCGAAATGCACCACGAACTTCAGTGCCTCGCGCCGCGCCGCGTCGGACTGGCCGCGGTCGCCGAGCACGCGCGTGTAGTGCTGCAGCGCGGCCACCACGCAGCGGTCGTCGCGGCAATCGCGCGGCGGCATATAGTCGCAGCCGCTGCCGCCGCGGAAGTTGACGTAGTGCTGGCTGCGGGTCTGCTGCCACAACGCGTCCTGCGCCGGGTCGTCCTGGATCTGGTCGGCCCAGTTGGCCACGTCGGCCAGACGCGCGGTGTGTTCCGGCGCCAGCAGCCGCTCGACCTCGGCCTCGGCCGCCGGGCTGAGGTGCCGTTGCGCCAGCTCCGCGACCACGCGATGGCCGAGCGGCCCCCAGGCCTGCGCCAGCGGCGCGACGGCGAACATGCCCAGTGCGATGGCGAGGGAGCGATGCAACGGGATCATGGCGTTTTCAGCTGGAAGGATGGCCGGAGTCTGCCACAGCGGCCACCGCGACCGGACCGCTTTCATTGTAAGATTCGCGGCTGAAACGCGGCACCGCGGTCGCGGTCGCCCATTCGCCACCCATAGCTATCGGAGGACGTTCCCTCATGACCATCAAGGTCGGCATCAACGGCTTCGGCCGCATCGGTCGCAACGTGCTGCGCGCTGCCGTGCAGAATTTCGGCAACGACATCGAGATCGTCGCGATCAACGACCTGCTGGAGCCGGACTACCTGGCCTACATGCTGAAACACGACTCCGTGCACGGCCGCTTCGAGGGCGACGTGAAGGTCGATGGCAACGACCTGGTGGTCAATGGCAAGCGCATCCGCCTGACCCAGGAGCGCGACCCGGCCAACCTGAAGTGGAACGAGGTGAACGCCGACGTGGTGATCGAATCCACCGGCCTGTTCCTGGACAAGGCCAGCGCGCAGAAGCACCTCGACGCCGGCGCGAAGAAGGTGATCCTGTCGGCGCCGTCGAAGGACGACACGCCGATGTTCGTCTACGGCGTCAACGACGGGAAGTACGCCGGCGAGGCGATCATCTCCAACGCCAGCTGCACCACCAACTGCCTGGCGCCGGTGGCCAAGGTGCTCAACGACAAGTGGGGCATCAAGCGCGGCCTGATGACCACCGTGCACGCGGCCACCGCCACGCAGAAGACCGTGGACGGCCCAAGCAACAAGGACTGGCGCGGCGGTCGTGGCATCCTGGAGAACATCATTCCCTCCTCCACCGGCGCAGCCAAGGCCGTCGGCGTGGTGATCCCCGAGCTCAACAAGAAGCTCACCGGCATGAGCTTCCGCGTGCCGACCTCCGACGTGTCGGTGGTCGACCTCACCGTCGAGCTGGAGAAGGACGCCAGCTACGCCGAGATCTGCGCTGAGATGAAGGCGCAAGCGGAAGGCCCGCTGAAGGGCATTCTCGGCTACACCGAGGACAAGGTGGTGGCCACCGACTTCCGCGGCGACGCGCGCACCTCGATCTTCGACGCGGGCGCCGGCATCGCGCTGGACGACAGCTTCGTCAAGCTGGTCAGCTGGTACGACAACGAGTGGGGCTACTCGAACAAGTGCCTGGAGATGGTGCGGGTGGTGGCGAAGTAAGCCGGGAGCACTCCTCGCGATCATCCCTGATCGCGGGAGTCGAATGGACGGCCATCCGTGGCCGCACTCCTCGAACCGAAAAGCCCGCGCAAGCGGGCTTTTTCGTCCTCGCGCTTCCGCCGACCGGGTAGGGCGGGCACCGCCCGCCGCACTCCTTGACGTACGTGGAAACGCAGACCGGAAAGCCGGCGGGCGGTGCCCGCCCTACCCCGGTTTTCCGTGCCTCGTCGCCGGCCGGACGGCGGGCGGCTCAGCGCTTCAGCAGCGGCAGCTTGTCCGGCACGCCGTCCCACTTGTCGGCGTCTTCCATCGACGGGATCTTGCTGGTCAGTACCGGCCACTCCCTGGCCAGCTCGGCGTTGATCGAGAGGAAGACTTCCTGGCCGGCCGGCACGTCGAGCTCGGGGAAGATCGCGCCGACCGGGCACTCCTCCACGCACAGCGTGCAGTCGATGCACTCGTCCGGGTCGATCACCAGGAAATTCGGCCCTGCGTGGAAGCAGTCCACCGGACACACCTCGACGCAGTCGGTGTGCTTGCAGTTGATGCAGTTTTCGGTGACGACGTGCGTCATCGTGCCTCCTTCCGGCTCTCGCCGGCGATGGCTAGAGTGTCGATGACAGCAGGTGCCATGGCAATGACCCAGATCAGTGCCCGCCCCACGCCGCCATCGCAGAATCCATCCGAATTTCGCCACTTCCTCCAGGAGCCATACCCATGCGCAAACTGATCGCCATTGCCCTGCTCGGCCTGCTTTCCACGCCGCTGATGGCCGCCGAGTGCTCGACCACCGTCGAGGCCAACGACGCCATGCAGTTCAACACCAAGACCATCTCCGTGCCAAAGACCTGCAAGGCCTTCAAGGTGACCCTGAAGCACACCGGCAAACTGCCCGCCACCGCGATGGGCCACAACTGGGTGCTGGCGCACTCCGCCGACGAGGCCGGCGTGATCTCCGACGGCATGAAGGCCGGTGCGGCGAACAGCTACGAGAAGCCGGGCGACGCACGCATCCTCGCGCACACCAAGCTGATCGGCGGCGGCGAGTCCGACACCGCCACGATCGACGTGGCCAAGCTCAAGGCCGGCGAGCAGTACGCCTTTTTCTGCACCTTCCCCGGCCACGCCGCGCTGATGAAGGGCACGCTGAGCCTGGGTCAGTAAGCTTGCGGTAAATCGGCGCATCCGGCTGTCATGGCCGGATGCGCTTTTTTTTCGGCTCCTTGCCATCGCCCCGCCCACGGTTCCACCATGTCCCGCATGCAACCGGCAACATCATTCGACGAGGCGGCGATCGCCGGGCTGGTCGACCATTTCTACGAGAAGGTGCGACGCGATCCGCAGATCGGACCGATCTTCAACGCGGCGGTGCACGACTGGGACGAACACAAGCGCCTGCTGACCTCGTTCTGGGCCTCGGTGGCGCTGCGCGCGGGCAGTTACCGCGGCAATCCGATGGCCGCGCATCGGCCGCACCCGATCCGCATCGAGCACTTCGAGCACTGGCTCGCGCTGTGGGGCGAGACCTGCGCCGAGGAACTGGACGAAGCCCACGCCGCGCAGATGCTGGAATACGCGCAGCGCATAGGCAGCAGCCTCAAGCTGGGCCTCGGCCTGCACCCGCAGGCACGCCCGTTCGGCGTGCCGATCGTCGGCGCCGGACACTGAAGCGCGCCGCAGGGCGGGCATTGCCCGCCCTGCGAAATCAGCCGCTACCGCCCTGCGAAATCAAGTAGGGCGGCCATTGGCCGCCGGCTTCTCGTCCGCGCATGGATCAACAGCGCGGCGGGCATTGCCCGCCCTACGAAACCAGGGCCACCGGGATCAGCCCAGCGCCTTCAGCGCCGCATCGTAGTTCGGCTCATGGCCGATCTCGCCGACCAGCTCGGCGTGCAGCACCTTGTCGTGGCCGTCCAGCACCAGCACCGCGCGCGCAGCCAACCCGGCCAGCGGGCCGCTGGCGATCGCCACGCCGTAGTCTTCGAGGAAGCGGCGGCCGCGCATCAGCGACAGGTTGACCACCTTGTCCAGCCCCTCGGCGCCGCAGAAGCGCGCCTGCGCGAACGGCAGGTCGGCCGAGATGCACAGCACCACGGTATCGGCGAGCTTGCCGGCCACCTGGTTGAAGTGGCGCACCGAGGCGGCGCATACACCGGTGTCGACGCTGGGGAAGATGTTCAACACCTTGCGCTTGCCGGCATAAGCCGACAACGACACGTCGGACAGATCGCTGCCGACCAGCGTGAACGCCGGCGCGGTCGAGCCCACCGCGGGAAACTGGCCGTCGACCTTGATCGGCTGGCCCTTGAATGTGACCTGGGACATGGTGCACCTCGTGTGTGGAAGGAGGGCTACAAGTAGAACATGGCCTTGGCCAGGAAGACGATGCCCACCATCAGGCCGAGCACGATCCGATGGGTATGCCGGAACCGGCACGGGTCCATCCTGCCGTGGCGCATCGCCCACATCGTGTTGACGAACACGCCGAGCACCCCGAACGCGAGCAGCACCTTCAGCAGCAGCCAGTTGCCGAAACGCGAACCGACGCAGGCGAAGCCGTCGCAGCGGAGGTCGAACAGCGCACCGCCGCTGACGAACAGCAGGACCACCACCACCGGCATGAACTTGCGCACGCGCGCCATCAAGGCCTGCTCGATGCGCTGCACGGTGGCCGCATCGAAGTGCCGGTGGAACGATTCCACCACCAGCACCTCGAACGCCACCGCGCCGACGAACACGATGGCGCAGGACAGGTGCAGCAGCACAATCCACGGATACCAGGCCGCCATGGCGGATCCCCTGTGCAAATGAGAGGCCTGCAGGCTCCGCCGCCAGCCGTGCCACCGCCATGACCTGCATCATGGCCTGCCGCATCGTGCGCGGGCAGGCGCATGCAGGCGATCCAGCCGGCCGCCGCTGCCTGCGACAATTCGTGCCGTGCCGACGCGACGCCAGCTGACTTGAATCAGGGAGGGCGTCGGGCCTCGCCCCCAGCATGCGCGCATCCTTACAGGGAGATGCGCAATGAGCAGTACCCGAAAACTCTGGCTCGGCCTCGCGGCCTTGCTGGTCGCGTCCTTTGCCGTGCTGCTGTGGGTCGGCAGCCTGGTCCACCAGCAGGCTCCGCCCTTGCCGACGGCGGTGGTCACCAGCGGCGACGAGACGCTGTACACGAAGGGCGACATCGAGCTGGGCCGCGAGGTCTGGCAGAGCATCGGCGGCCAGCAGCTCGGGTCGATCTGGGGCCACGGCGCGCTGCTGGCGCCGGACTGGAGCGCCGACTGGATGCACCGCGAGGCGGTCGCCATGCTGGAGCTGCTGGCGCACGACCGCGGCGCCGCCTCGTTCGACTCGCTCGATGCCGAGCACCAGGCCGCGCTGAAGGCGCGCGTGCAGGCGGAAGTGCGCACCAACACCTACGACCCGGCCACCGACACCATCAAGGTGTCGCCACTGCGCGCGCAGGCGATGATGGTGGTGGGCGCGCACTACATGAGCCTGTTCAGCAACGATCCGGCCACCGCCAGGCTGCGCAAGGTCTACGCGATGCGCGACAACACCATCGCCGAGCTGGATCATCGCCGGGCGGTCACCGCGTTCTTCTGGTGGGTCAGCTGGGCCACCACCGCGGACCGCCCGGGCAGCACCATCAGCTACACGCAAAACTGGCCGTACGATCCGCTGACCGGCAACACGGCCACGCCGGCCAGCTTCATGTGGTCGGTATTCAGCGTGCTGTTCCTGATCCTCGGCATCGGCCTGCTCGGCTGGCACCATGCACGCCAGGTGAGCCACGAGCCGCTGCCGCCGATTCCGGCACGCGACCCGCTTACCGAGCTGAAGCCGACGCCGTCGATGAAGGCCACCGGCAAGTATTTCTGGACCGTGCTGGCGTTGTTCCTGGCGCAGATCCTGCTGGGCGCCACCACCGCGCATTACCAGGTGGAAGGCCAGCAGGCCTATGGCTTCGCGCTGGCCAACTACCTGCCGTACAGCCTCACCCGCACCTGGCATACCGAGCTGGCGGTGCTGTGGATCGCCACCGCGTGGCTGGCCACCGGCCTGTACATCGCTCCGCTGATCTCCGGCCATGAACCGAAGTTCCAGCGGCTCGGGGTGAACTTCCTGTGGGTCTGCCTGCTGGTGATCGTGGTCGGCTCGTTCGCCGGCCAGTGGTTCGCGGTGATGGACAAGATGGGCCTGCAGTACAACTTCTGGTTCGGCCACCAGGGTTGGGAGTACACCGACCTCGGCCGCTTCTGGCAGATCTTCCTGTTCATCGGGCTGATGCTGTGGCTGTTCCTGGTCGGCCGCGCGCTGTGGCCGGCGATGCGGGGCGACAGGGAGGGTGCGTCGATCGTGGGCCTGCTGTTCCTCTCCACCGTGGCGATCGGCCTGCTTTACGGGGCCGGGCTGATGTGGGGCGAGCACACCCACATCGCGATGGTCGAGTACTGGCGCTGGTGGGTGGTGCACCTGTGGGTGGAAGGCTTCTTCGAGGTATTCGCCACCGCGGTGATCAGCTACCTGTTCGTCAAGCTGGGCCTGCTGCGCGTGGGCAGCGCCACCACCAACGTGCTGTTCGCCACCATCGTGTTCATGGCCGGCGGCGTGCTGGGCACCCTGCACCACCTGTACTTCAGCGGCACCACCACGGCGGTGATCGCGCTGGGCGCCAGCTTCTCGGCGCTGGAAGTGGTGCCGCTGGCGATGATCGGGCTGGAAGCCCACGACACCTGGAAGAAGCAGCACGCCGCGCCGTGGATGGCGCGCTACCGCTGGCCGATCATGTTCTTCGTGGCCGTGAGCTTCTGGAACCTGATCGGTGCGGGCCTGTTCGGCTTCCTCGTCAACACGCCGATCGCGCTGTACTACATGCAGGGCCTCAACCTCACCGCCACCCACGCCCATACCGCGCTGTTCGGCGTGTACGGCATGCTCGGCCTGGGCCTGATGCTGTTCTGCCTGCGCGGCATCAAGCCGCAGGCCGAGTGGCGCGAAGGCTGGCTGCGCGGCTCGTTCTGGTGCCTCAACATCGGCCTGTCGATGATGGCCACGCTGACCCTGCTGCCGCTGGGCATCCTGCAGCTGAAGGCGGCTCTGGAACACGGCTACTGGTTCGCCCGCTCGGCCGAGTTCATGGATCGCCCGCTGATCCACCTGCTGGTGTGGATGCGCGTGCCGGGCGACACCCTGTTCGCCGTCGGCGCCCTGCTGATCGCGGTGTTCGTCGCCTCGCTGTGGCTGTTGCCGAAGCGCCGGGCGGCAAGCCTGCCGTTGCCGCAGGGCACCATCGAAAGCGCGTGACAAATCATTTGCATGACGCACGTCAGGGCGCGCCGCGAGGCGCGCCCTGATCCTTGTCCCGAATCCCGAATCCCGAATCCCGAATCCCGAATCCCGAATCCCGAATCCCGAATGTTCGAGTTCTATCCGCAGATCAAATGGGTGCACATCGCCTGCGTGCTGGCCAGCGGCCTGCTGTTCGCCTTGCGCGGCCTGCTGGTGCAGGCCGGCCACGGCGGCGCCGCGCAGTGGGAACCGGTGCGCTGGCTCAGCTACGCCATCGACACCACCCTGCTCACCGCCGCGCTGATGCTGGTAAGCATCCTGCCTGGCGCGATGTTCGCCAACGGCTGGCTCACCACCAAGCTGGTGCTGCTGGTCGCCTACGTCGCGCTGGGCACGCTGGCGCTGAGGCGGGCGCGCACGCCGCGCTCGCGACGGATCTTCTACGTGGCCGCGCTGGCCACCTACGTCTACATGCTCGGGGTGGCCCGCATGCATCATCCGCTGGGCTGGCTGCACGGTTGGCTGGCATGAGCGCGGCGCAACCCTTCCCCACGGAAGAGCCGCGCGACCACGCGCTGGACGCCTGCTTCCTCGGCCCCTACGGCGAGAACGACACGCTGCTGGAAAAGCTGCTGGTGGAGTTCCTGCGCGACCACGTGTACTGGCGGCGCAACTTCCACCCGGAGGATCCGCCGGCGATCGCCACCACCGCCGCCCATCACCCGGACTATCTGGCCTTCGAATCACGCATGCGCCGCGAGCTGCACCAGCTCTCCGCCGCGCTGAAGAAGTCGGTGCCGTTCCACAGCCCGCGCTACATCGGCCACATGGCTTCCGACCTGCTGCTGCCGGGACTGGCCGCGCAGATGCTGACCCTGCCGTACAACCCCAACAACGTCAGCGAGGATGCCGCGCCGGTCACCGTGGATCTGGAGGTGCAGGTGGGCCTGCAGCTGGCGCGCATGCTCGGCTACCCGCACGATCCCGCGCAACCGGCCTGCGCGTTCGGTCACCTCACCTCCGGGGGCACCCTGGCGAACTACCAGGCCTTGCGGCTGGCGCTGGCGCTGAAGGCGTTCCCGGTGGCGCTGCGCGCGGCCGGCGTGCCGGAGCTGCCGCTGCCGACGGACGCCTGGGCCGCGTTCAACCTTTCCACCGTCGACGGCATCGCCCTGCTGGAGGCATGGCAACGCTGGCTGGCCGCGCAGCCGCCGGCACAACGCGCGCACTGGCTGCAGCGGGTCGAGCAGGAACGCATCGAGCAGCGCGGCCTGGCCGGCTTCTTCGCCGCGCATCCGCAGCTGCGCGTGCCGCTGGTGCTGGCGCCGGTCACCGCGCACTACTCGTGGAGCAAGGGACTGAAACTGCTCGGCCTCGGCCGCGACCAGCTGGAGCTGCTGCCCACCGACGGCATGCGGCTGGACCCCGCCGCGTTGCGCGACACGCTGGAACGCTGCGCGCGCGAGCGCCAGAGCGTGCTGATGTGCGTGGCTGTGCTCGGCGGCACCGAGTACGGCACCATCGACCCGCTCGACGCGGTGCTTGCCGCGCGGCAGGCATCACGCCGGCGTGGACTGGACTTCGCCGTGCACGTGGACGCCGCCTGGGGCGGCTACCTCGCCACGCTGTTCCGCCACGAGGACGGCACGCTGCGCACGCGCGACGACGTGGCCGCCGACTACACGCAGTTCCCCACGCCCGCAGTGCACGCGGCGTTCGCCGCACTGGGCGACACCGACTCGGTCACCGTCGATCCGCACAAGCTCGGCTATCTGCCCTACGGCAGCGGCGCCTTCATCTGCCGCGACCACCGCGCGATGGCGTTGCTGGCCGAACGCGCCGACTATGTGTTCCATGCCGCCACGCCCGCCGGCTACCTGGCCCGCTATCGCAGCCTCGGCCAGTTCATTCCGGAAGGCTCGAAATCCGGCGCGGCGGCAGCCGCGGTCTACGTGACGCACAAGGTGCTGCCGCTGGACCATGCCCACTTCGGCCGACTGCCGCGCGCCACCGTGCGTGCGGCCGAAGGCTTCCACGCCCGCGCGCAACGCTTCGCGCTGGAACTGGCCGACTGCGTGCACGCGCTGGTGCCGTTCGCGCCGGACAGCAACCTGGTCTGCCTCGCGCTCAACCCGCACGGCAACACCTCGGTGGCGACGGCGAACGCATTCGTGCGCGCCCTGCATGATGAACTGCGCTGCGACCCGCAGCAGCCGCTGCAGACCAGGGAGTTCTTCGGCTCGGTGACCAGCCTTCGCCCGGAGATGCTTGGCCCGGCGCAGACGGCGCGCATCCTCGGCGCACTGGGCCTGGACCCGGCCAGCTTCGTTCCCGGCGACGACCGCCTGCTGATCCTGCGCCACACGCTGATGAACCCCTACCTGATCGACCGCGAAAACGGCATCAGCTACATCGACCGCTACTTCGACTTCCTCGGCCGGCGCGTGCGCGCCCTGCGCGGCACCGCCGGTTCCCGCCCATGATCACGGAGCCTTCGATGGACAGCGTTCTGCGCCTGGTCAACCCGCAACGCGAGACCGATCGCCGCTGGGTACACAGCGCGCTGGCCAAGCTGGCGCAGGAGGCGGCGCGTTCGGCCGACACCCACCTGCTGAAGCTGAACTTCCCCGGCTTCCACGGCATCGACTTCTACTTCAAGGACGAGGCCGCGCACCCGAGCGGCAGCCTGAAGCACCGCCTCGCCCGCTCGCTGTTCCTGTACGCGCTGTGCAACGGCCGCCTGCGCGGCGGGCAGACCGTGGTGGATGCCTCCTCCGGCAGTACGGCGATCTCCGAGGCGTGGTTCGCGCGCCTGCTGGGCCTGCCGTTCATCGCGGTGATGCCGGCCTGCACCGCGCCGGGCAAGATCCGCGACGTGCAGGCGCTGGGCGGCGAATGCGACCTGGTCGAGGATCCCGCCCAGGTGCATGCGCGCGCCGCCGGGCACGCCGCGCGCGGTGCCTGCCACCTGGACCAGTTCGGCCTGGCCGAACGCGCCACCGACTGGCGCGGCAACAACAACATCGCCGAGTCGATCATCGGCCAGCTCGCGCTTGAAGCGGAACCCGAGCCGGCCTGGATCGTCTGCGGCGCCGGCACCGGCGGCACCTCGGCCACCATCGGCCGCTACCTGCGCTACCGCCGGCTGTATACCCAGCTGTGCGTGGCCGAACCGGCCGGCAGCGGCTACGTGCACGGCTGGCGCACGCGCGATGCGCGCGCGGTGGCCAGCCAGCCCACCCTGATCGAGGGCATCGGCCGGCCGCGGGTCGAACCGGGCTTTTTGTTCGATGTGGTCGACCGCGTGATCGAGGTGCCCGATGCCGCCTCGATCGCCGCCGCCTGGCTGCTGGAGGAGCTCATCGGCCACCGCTATGGCGGCTCGTCCGGCACCAACCTGGTCGCCTGCCTGCAGCTGGCCGCCTCGATGCGCGCCCGCGGCGAGCGCGGCAGCATCGTCAGCCTGCTGTGCGACCGCGGCGAGCGCTACGCGCAGACGCTGTTCGATCCGCCGTGGCTGGCGGCGCGCGGCATCGACCTCGCACCGTGGAGCGCGGCGCTGCGCGACAGCCTGGCCAGCGGCCGCCTGCCGCTGCCGGCCGGCACCGCGACGTGACCTTCGCCCTCCTCGGCTACGGCCGCTTCGGGCAGGCCTTCGCCGGCCTGCTTCAACAGGCGGGACACCCGGTGCGCGTCTTCGACCCGCAGGCCGGGGTGCCCGCCGACCTCGCCGCGCCGTCGGCCGCGGCGGCGGTCGACGGTGCGGCGTGGGTGGTGCTGGCGATGCCGGTGCCGCACCTGCGTGAAGCCCTGCTCGCGCTGCGCCCGCAGCTGCAGGCCGGGCAGACCGTGCTCGACGTGGGCAGCGTGAAGATGCACCCCTGCGCGACGATGGACGAACTGCTCGGCGCGCAGATCCCGCACGTCGGCACGCATCCGCTGTTCGGGCCGCTCAGCCTGGCCCGCGACGAACGGCCGCTGCGCGCCGTGGTCTGCCCCGCGGCGGATCATCCGCAGGCGGCGGTGCGCGCCGGCGGGCTGTTCCGCGAACTCGGCTGCGAGGTGATCGAGCAGGACCCGGCCAGCCACGATCGCGCCATGGCGATGACCCACGCGCTGGCGTTCTTCATCGCCAAGGGCCTGGTCGATCTGGGCGTGGACGACGGCACGCCGGTGGCGCCGCCCTCGTTCCAGGGCATGAAGCACATGCTGGCCGCGGTACGCGGCGACGCCGGCCACCTGTTCGCGGCGATCCAGCGCGAGAACCCGTTCGCCGGCGAAGCGCGCGCGCAGTTGCTGGCGCAACTCGAACGGCTGCATCGGCAGCTGCTGGCGGATGTGGACGACGACCGCCTGGCGATCCCCGCGCCGTCCGCGTGAGCCTTCCGCGGCGCGGACGCCAGCCGCGGCTGAAACTTACGAGGGCACCGGTCGATACGCGCCCGTCGTGCGCGCCCGCCTCACCCGTGCATCGTGGATTCCGGCGCCGTCCCCAGCACCGCCAATGCTTCGCGCAGCTCGACCTGCAAGGCCTGCCACGAGCGCTCCCATTGACCTTCATGCGGCTTCGCCAGGCCAAAGCGCTGGAGCATCGCGTGGGCCCGCGCAAGCCGTATGCGCAGCGCCGCGGCTTCCGCCAGCACTCGTTCGTGCTCCTCCTTGCCGACCATCAGGATCCTGCGGTCGCGGCACACCCCAATGCATGGCTGCGGCGCTTCGATCTTGCCGCAGCCGACGCATTGCCAGGCTTCGATCCAGTCGGCCATTGCCGGGATCCACTCACGGCTCGTCGTGCATCACGTGCTCGACCGGGGCCGCCTTGTCCCAGCCAGGGTCGTTGAAGTATTCGGGGTAGTGCGCGATCGCCGCGCGCATGTCGGCCACCGCCGAGACCTTTTGCGGGTCGGCCTTCAGCGCCTGCGCCGCGGTGAGCAGCGGCACCAGGATGCCGTGCAGCGCGGCATCGGGTTCGGCCGACAGCTTGCAGTTGGCGAACATGTAGGTCACCGCGCTTTCCACCTCGGCGGCGCGATCAGCAGCCATCGGCGCGCTCATGTGGCCCATCTCGTAGTGGGCGAGCGCAGCCACCGCGGTGTTCGCGCGGCGCATGCCTTCGCGCAGCGGGGCATCCGGCGTCCAGCGCTGCGCCGGCAGCGGCGCGGCGGCGCTGGCGGCGTGGGCCGCGTGGCTGTCGTGGACATGCTGGGGGGCCGCCTGGGCCACGGCGGCGAGGCCGAGGGCGCAGGCGGTGGCGAGGACGATGCGGGCGGCTTTCATGCGGAATGCTCCGGCGGGCGGCGCGGACGCCGCGGATGCAAGGATGCTAGCGCGCGGCGGGCACGCCCCGGACTGACCGGGATCAAGCCGGCGGCACCTGCGACAAACGGCCATCCGGCCCGACCCGGCGCTGCATCCACGCGTAGTACAGCAGCGGGATCACCAGCAGGGTCAGCGCGGTCGACACCAGGATGCCGAAAATCAGCGACACCGCCAGGCCCTGGAAGATCGGGTCGTCGATGATGAAGAAGCCGCCGATCATCGCCGCCAGGCCGGTCAGCATGATCGGCTTGGCGCGCACCGCCGCGGCGTCGATCACCGCCTCGCGCAGCGGCCGCCCGGCGGCCAGCGCGTGGTTGATGAAGTCGATCAGCAGGATCGAGTTGCGCACGATGATGCCGGCCAGCGCGATCATGCCGATCATCGAGGTGGCGGTGTACTGCGCGCCCACCAGCGCATGCCCGGGCATCACGCCGATCACGGTCAGCGGGATCGGCGCCATGATGATCAGCGGCACCACGTAGCTCCTGAACTGGCCGACCACCAGCAGGTAGATCAGCAGCAGGCCCGCCGAGTAGGCCAGGCCCATGTCGCGGAACGTCTCGTAGGTGATCTGCCACTCGCCGTCCCACTTCACCGAGGCGTCGGTGGTGTCGGTCGGCTGGGCGATGAAATGCTGCTGCAGTAGTTGCCCCGCCACCTTGTCGTGGCCGAGCTTGCCGACCAGCGAGAACATGCCGTACAGCGGACTGTCGGTGCTGCCGGCGTCGTCGCCGGTGACGGTGGCGTAGGGCAGCAGGTCCTTGTGCCAGATCGCCATTTCCCGGCCCGCCGGCTGCACGCGGACCACCTCGGACAACGGCACCAGCGCGCCGCCGCGTGCACGCACGCGCAGGGCCAGCAGCTGGCTCATCGCCGCCTGGTCGCCCGCGCCCAGGCGCAGGCGGATCGGCACCGCGTACTTCGCATGGCCGTCCATCAGGTAGCTGGCGTCGTCGCCGGACAAGGCGGTGCGCAACGCCTGCGTGATGGTGGCCTGGTCCAGCCCGAGCCGAGCCGCGCGGGCACGATCGACCACCAGCACGTCGCGCGGCGCATCCGCCTCCACGCTGGTATCGACGTCGACGATGTCCGGGTTGGCCTTGAAATCCTGCTCCAGCCCCCGCGCGACCTTGCGCACGGTGGCGTAGTCCGGGCCGTACACCTCGGCCACGATCGGCGCCATCACCGGGGGCCCGGGCGGCACTTCGACCACCTTCACCGAGGCGCCGTAGCGCGCGCCGATCTTCGCCAGCGCCGGGCGCACGGCCAGCGCGATGGCATGGCTCTGGCGCGAACGCTCGTGCTTGTCGACCAGGCTCACCTGCAGGTCGCCCACGATCGGGCCGCTGCGCAGGTAGTACTGGCGCACCAGCCCGTTAAAGGTGATCGGCGACGCGGTGCCGGCGTAGCCCTGCCAGTCCTTCACCTCGGGCACCTTCGCCACCGCCTGCGCCAGCTCGCCGAGCAGGCGGTTGGTGCGCTCCAGCGTGCTGCCTTCGGGCATGTCCACCACCACCTGGAACTCGGACTTGTTGTCGAACGGCAGCATCTTCAGCACCACCGCCTTGACCACCACCAGCCCCACCGCCGCCAGCACCAGCAGGCCCATCACGGCGAACAGCTGGCGGCGGCGGCGCGGCGCGCGCGCGCCCTGCAGGAACGGCGACATCAGCCGGTGGAACAGCCGCAGCAGCCGGCCGCCGGCCGCCTCGTGCGCACCGGCCGCGGCGCCTTCGCCGGCGGGAGGGTGGTGGCCGAGCAGCCGCAGCGCCAGCCACGGCGTCACCACCAGCGCCACCGCCAGCGACAGCAGCATGCCGGCCGAGGCGTTGATCGGGATCGGCCGCATGTACGGCCCCATCAGGCCGGACACGAACGCCATCGGCAGCAGCGCCGCGATCACCGTGAAGGTGGCCAGGATGGTCGGCCCGCCGACCTCGCCGACCGCCTCGGGAATGGCCTCGCGCAGCGTGCGCCCGCCCAGCGCCATGTGCCGGTGGATGTTCTCCACCACCACGATGGCGTCGTCGACCAGGATGCCGATCGAGAAGATCAGCGCGAACAGCGAGACGCGGTTGATGGTGAAGCCCATCGCCCACGAGGCGAACAGGGTCAGCGCCAGGGTGACGATCACCGCGCTGCCGACCACCACCGCCGCGCGCCAGCTCAACGCCAGCAGCACCAGCAGCACCACCGAGAAGGTGGCGAAGATCAGCTTGTGGATCAGCTTGTCCGCCTTGTCGGTGGCGGTCTGGCCGTAGTCGCGGGTGACCACCACGTGCACGCCGGTGGGGATCACCACGTTCTGCAGCGCGGCCAGCCGCTGGCGGATCGCGCCGGTGATGTCGGCGGCGTTGGTGCCCGGCTTCTTCGCCACCGCAATGGTCACCGCCGGCGCGTTGCCGGTGGCGGGGCCGGCCTTGCCGGCCGGCGCGCCGAACCAGGCGTAGCTGTCGGGCAGGTCGGCGCCCGGGCGGATCGTGGCCACGTCGGAGAGGAACACCGGCTGCCCGTTCTTCAGGCCGATCACCAGTTGCGACACTTCCGCCGCGTCGGCGAGGAAACGTCCGGCGGTCACCGGCACGTCGCGGTCGCCGCCCACCCGGTCGCCGGCCTGGGCGACCGTGTTGGCCGCCTTCAGCGCGTTCGACAGGTCGCCCGGGGTCATGCCGTACGCGGCCAGCTTCGCCGCATCGAGTTCTACCACCACCGCGCGGGCCGGCGCGCCGATGGTGTAGACGTCGCGCGTGCCGGGCACGCGCTTCAGTTCGGTCTCCAGCGTGTGCGCCACCTCGGCCAGCTGCACCGGCCCCTGCGCGGGGTCGTCGCTCCACAGGGTCAGCGCCATCACCGGCACGTCGTCGATGCCCATCGGCCGCACCAGCGGCGGCCCTACGCCGAGGCCGGGCGGCACGAAGCCCTGGTTCTGGAACACCTGGTTGTACAACCGCACGATCGCCGCCTGCCGCGGCACGCCGACCTGGAACTCCACCGTCATCACCGCCATGCCGGGCTGGCTCACCGAGTAGACGTGCTTGACGCCCTCGATCTCGGCCAGCTTCTGCTCCAGCGGGAACGCCACCAGGTTCTCCACGTCGCGCACGTCGGCGCCGGGAAACGGCACCATCACGTTGGCCATGGTCACGTCGATCTGCGGCTCTTCCTCGCGCGGCGTGATCATCACCGCGACCAGCCCCAGCAGCAGCGCCGCGATCGCCAGGATCGGGGTCAGCGGCGCATCCTGGAAGGCGCGGGCAATGCGGCCGGAGAAACCGAGCCGGGACCCGCTCATGGCGTGGCTCCGCGGCGGTGTCCGGCCAGCCAGCGCGCCGCCGCGGCCGGATCGGTGGCGACGCGCTCGCCGTCGTCCAGCCCGGCCAGCACCTCGACCCGGTCGCCGTAGCGATGGCCCAGGCGCAGCTGGCGCAGCGCCACGTCGTGCTCGCCCAGCACGTACGCGCCCACCAGCTCGCCGCGCTGCACCAGTGTGTCTAGCGGCAACAGCAGGCGCTTCGCCTCGCCGCTGGTGAAGGCGACCTTCACCGTCATGCCCGGATACAGGCCGGCGCCGTCGCCGGGCAGCTCCAGCCGCACGCTGAAGCTGTGCGTCTGCGGGTCGGCATAGGGAAACACGGTGACCTTGCCGGCCGCCACGCGGCGGCCGTCGTCGAGCACCACCTCGGCGGCGTGGTAGCGGCGGATCGCGGCGATCGCGCTCTGCGGCACCTGCACACTGACCCGCAGGTCCTGCAGCGACGCCAGCGCGATCAGCTGTTGCGGCGCCGGCGGCCCCGCCTGCACCGCCTCGCCTACCTGCACGAAGCGGCGGGTGACGATGCCGTCGTACGGTGCGCGCAGCACGGTGTAGTCGAGTTGCTGGCCGACCTGGCTGGACTGCGCGCGGGCCGACTGCAGCGCCGCCAGCGCCGCGTCGCGGCGGGCGCGCTCGGCATCGAGCTGCGCCCTGGAGACGAAGCCCTTCCCGTAGATTTCGGCGAAGCGCTGGTAGGAAGCGTCCGCCTCGGTATAGGCCGCCTGCGCCGCGGCGATCTGCGCCTGGGCGGCGCTGCGCGCGGACTTCTGCTCGACGTCGCTGAAGCGCACCAGCACGTCGCCCTTGCGCACGGCGTCGTTGACGTCGTAGGGCAGCTCGGTCACCCGCGCATTGGTCTGCGCCGAGATCACCGCCTCGTGCACCGCCTCCACCACGCCATCCCAGGCCTGCTCGTCGTGCGCCGGCTCCGCATGCACGGTCAGCGCGGCCAGCGGCGGCGGCGTGGCCGCGGCGGGCGGCGGCGCCGTGCGTCCGCAGGCCGCGAGCGCAGCCACGGCGAGCGCGACGGCGGCAAGGTGCGCGGCGCGCCCGATGAGGTGCTTGCGGTGCATGAAATTCTTCCGTCGGTGGGGTGCGGCCGGTGCGCTCATTCGTCGCCCGTGCCGGGCCGGATGCGTGCGATGCCCAATGCCTTCATCACGTACTTCTCGTAGACCGGCGTGGTGTTGCCGGTGCGGATCTTGCGCATGAAATATTTCTCGAACGCCACCTTGGCCAGGTGCACCCATTTGCCCTCCCTCGCCCAGGTCACGTTGCGCGGCGGGATCTGCGGCAGCGCCACGAAGGCGGCGCCGCTGTCACCCATGTCGGCCAGGCACACCGCATTCCATGTCGCCTCGGCGGTGGCCGGCCGGCCCTCGATGTCGGCCTTGATGTTCGCCGCCAGCGTGCTGACCATCGACTCGATCATGAAGCCGGTCTTGGGCGCGCCGGTGGGCACCGGGGTGGCTTCCACCGGGGGAATCGCCACGCACACCCCGGCGGAGAACACGTTGCGGAAGCCCGGGTTGCGCTGGTGCCGATCGATCAGCACGAAGCCGCGCGGATTGACCAGGCCCTCGATGCCGCGCACGGCGGCGACGCCGGTGAACGCGGGGATCACCATCGAATAGCGGAACGGCAGCGCGTGCTGTTCCAACGGCTGGCCATGCGCATCGACCTCGGTGACGTGCATGGCGGCGTCCTCGACCTTGTCGATCCGCGCGTTGCAGATCCACTTGATGTGGCGCTGGCGCAGCTGCCGCTCGAGCAGCCCCTTGGAGTCGCCGATCCCGCCCAGCCCCATGTGGCCGATGTAGGGCTCGCTGGTGACGAAGGTCATCGGCACGCGGTCGCGCAGCTGGCGCCGGCGCAGGTCGGTATCGAGGATCAGGGCAAACTCGTAGGCCGGGCCGAAGCAGCTGGCACCCTGCGCCGCGCCCACCACCACCGGCCCCGGATTCTTCAGGAACTCCTGGTACGCCTGCCACGCGGCGGTGGCGTGCGGCGTGGTGCAGACCGACTGGGTGTGGCCGTCGACCGGCCCCAGCCCCGGGATCTCGTCGAACGCCAGCCGCGGGCCGGTGGTGATGACGAGGTAGTCGTATTTCAGTTCGCGACCGTCCTTCAGCTGCACGAGGTTGTCGGCGGGGCGCACCGCGCTGGCCGGCGAGTCGATGAACGCGATGTCGTGCCGGGCCAGCGCCGATGCCGCATCGAGCTGCACGTCGGCCGGCTGCCGCCAACCGATGCCGACCCATGGGTTGGACGGCGTGAACGAGAACTGGCGCCCCTCGCCGACCACCGTGACGAGATGGTCGGCGCCCAGCGCGGCCTTGATCTCGTAGGCGGCGCTCATGCCACCCAGGCCCGAACCCAAAATGACGACGTCGCTCATGATGACGGACTCCTGATCAGGGGTGTCGGCAGCGTGCGCCGCCGGCACCGGAATGGACTTGAGCTTGATCAATTCGGCGTGGGATGGATGGCCAGCCGCCCCCGGGGGCATGGCCGGCCGGGCGCGCCGGCGTGCGTTACGCCGCCTCGTTGATGATGCCCACCAGCGTCTGCTCCACCTCGCGCGCGACCTCCGCCAGCGCCGGATCGGGCGAGAGCATGCCCAGCATCGGCGTGGGCCGGATCATGCCGATCCAGGTCTTGCCCGCCTCGGTGTACACCGACACCCGGCACGGCAGCGCCATGTTCAGCCGCAGGTCCTTGGCCAGCACGCGTCCAGCCTGGCGCGGGTTGCACACCTCGAACACCTTGCACTGGTGCTCGAACGCGACGCCCTTGCCGCGCAGGGTCTCGCCCAGGTCGTGCACGTGCAGCACGCCGAAGCCGTTGCGGACGACCGCCGCCTCCAGGTCGGCCGCAGCCTGGTCGAAGCTCTTGGATGTTTCCACGACGTAGTACATGGCTCGCCTCGTTATGCGCTGGAACGACTCAGGACGGGAAGGCACAACCGGGCTTCAGGCCCAGCTTGCGCAGCAGCATGGCCAGCGGGCAGAAACCGGTGAACGAGGACTGCAGAAGGTTGGCGCCCACGAACACCGACAGCCAGATCCAGCCGGGTGCGACGAAATGCGCCAGCGCGATACCGACCAGCACAACGGTGCCGGCGAAACCGAGGACGAGACGATCGACATTCATGGTGTGACTCCGGGTGCGGGTTGATGCGGTTGCCGTGCGGCGGTTGCGATTTCGATAAAGTCGTATCTAATTTAGATTTATCTTAATTAGCGACTCGTGGTAAAGTCAAGCCCGCAAGCGAACTTTTCGAGAGGCCCCACCGATGAATCTGCCCGCCAATGCCGATCTCAATCTCATGCAGGCACGCGCCGAAGAGGCCACCCGGCTGCTCAAGGCGCTGGGCAACGCCCAGCGGCTGCGCGTGCTGTGCCTGCTGCTGGATGGCGAGATGCAGGTGAACCAGATCAACGAGCGCCTGCCCGAACTCAGCCAGTCCGCGCTGTCGCAGCATCTGGCGCGGCTGCGCGACGAAGGCCTGGTGACCACCCGTCGCGAGGCGCAGAACGTCTGGTACGCCCTGCCCGAAGGCCCGGCCCATGACATCATGGCCACTCTCTACGGCATCTACTGCGCCACGGGCAACGGGCGGCGCCCCGCAAAGGCCGCCTCGCGCAGGGGCCGGCGCGCCGCGGGCTGACCCGCTCCCGCAGGCTGCCGGCGCGTATCGACGCCAGGCCCGTTCAGAACGTGTAGCGCAGCACCGCGACGTAGTGGCAGCCGGTGCCGGCGAGCACGCACAGGTGCCAGATGAAATGGCTGTAGCGCAGCCGCTCGTGCAGCAGGAAGAACAGCACGCCCAGCGTGTATGCCATGCCGCCACCGAACAGCCAGGCCAGGCCACCGGGGGACATGTGCTGCCAAAGCGGCCGGATCGCCACCAGCGCGGCCCAGCCCATCGCCACGTACAACGCGGTGGACAAGCGATGGAAGCGTGCGCCCACGACCAGCTTGAACGCCACGCCGAGCGCGGCGAAGCTCCAGATCACGCCGAGCATGCTCCAGCCCCAGCCGCCGCGCAGCACGCCCAGCGCGATCGGCGTGTAGGTGCCGGCGATCAGCAGGTAGATCGCCGCGTGGTCCAGCCGCTGCAGTGCCGCCTTGATGCGTGCATGCGCCACAGCGTGGTACAGCGTGGACGCCAGGTACAGCACGATCGCGCTGCCGCCGAACACCGCCGACGCCACCACCGCCATGGTGCCGCCATCGCGCATCGCGCCGACGACCAGCACCGGCAGGCCGGCGATGGCGAGCAGCAGGCCGAGCCCGTGGCTGATGCTGTTGGCGATTTCCTCGCCAAAAGTGGAGTCGCGCGAGGCGGCTGTCGCGGGCGTCGATGGCATGCGCGGGGGCTCACTGCGGTGGCGGGGACGCGGCGGCCGGTGCGGCCGCCGCGGGCAGGCCGGCCCGGCTACACGCTGGAGAACACCAGGCTGGCGTTGGTGCCGCCGAAGCCGAAGCTGTTGGACATCACCGTGCGCAGCGGCGCGGGGCGGGTCTCGCGCACGATCGGAAAACCCTCGGCGCGTTCGTCGAGCCGCTCGATGTTGGCGGACCCGGCGACGAAACCTTCCTTCAGCATCAGCAGGCTGTAGATCGCCTCGTGCACGCTGGCCGCACCGAGCGAGTGCCCGCTCAGCGCCTTGGTCGAGGACAGCAGCGGCATGTCGGCGCCGAACGCCTCGCGCACCGCCTGCAGCTCCACGATGTCACCCAGCGGCGTGGACGTGCCGTGGGTGTTGAGGTAGTCGACCGGGCCGTTCACGCCGGCCAGCGCCATGCGCATGCAACGCACCGCGCCCTCGCCGCTGGGCGCCACCATCTCGGCGCCGTCAGAGGTGACGCCGTAGCCGACCAGCTCGGCGTGGATGTTCGCGCCGCGCGCCCTCGCGTGCTCGTACTCCTCCAGCACCAGCATGCCGCCGCCGCCGGCGATGACGAAGCCGTCGCGGCCGCTGTCGTACGGGCGCGACGCCGCGTGCGGCGTATCGTTGTAGCTGCTGGAGAGCGCGCCCATCGCATCGAACTGCGCGGTCATGCCCCAGTGCACTTCCTCGCCGCCGCCGGCGAACATCACGTCCTGAGCGCCGTGGCGGATCAGGTCGGCGGCCGCGCCGATGCAGTGTCCCGAGGTGGCGCAGGCGGCGGCGATCGAGTAGCTCAGGCCGAGGATGCCGAATGCGGTGGCCAGCGTGGCCGACACCGTGGAGCACATCGTGCGCGGCACCATGTACGGGCCGATCTTGCGCACGCCCTTCTCGCGCAACAGGTCGCCGGTCTCGATCTGCCACTGCGCCGAGCCGCCGCCGGAACCGGCGATCACGCCGATGCGCGGGTGCCGCACCTGCTCGATGGCCAGCCCGGCGTCGGCGATCGCCGCGCGCATCGCCACGTAGGCGTAGGCCGCCGCGTCGCCCATGAAGCGTTTCAGCTTGCGGTCGATCGCCGCTTCCAGGTCGATCTGCGGCACGCCGGCCACGTGGCTGCGCAGGCCGCGCGTCACGTAGTCGGGGATCGCGCGGATTCCGCTGCGGCATTCGCGCAGCGCCTGCGATACGGTCAGCGGCAGGTTGCCCAGGCACGACACCATGCCCATTCCGGTCACCACCACGCGACGCATCTCAAAAACCCTCGGTGGACTGGAACAGGCCCACGCGCATGTCGCTGGCCACGTAGATCAGGCGGTCGTCGACGAAGGTCTTGCCGTCGGCGATCACCAGCGCCAGCTTGCCGCGCATCACGCGGCGGATGTCGATCTCGTAGCGCACCAGCTTCGCGCTCGGCTTGACCTGCCCGGTGAATTTCACCTGGCCCACGCCCAGCGCACGGCCGCGGCCCGGTTCGCCCAGCCACGGCAGGAAGAAGCCGCTGAGCTGCCACATCGCGTCCAGCCCGAGGCAGCCGGGCATCACCGGGTCGCCGATGAAGTGGCAATCGAAAAACCACAGCCGCGGATGGATATCCAGCTCGGCGTGGATCAATCCCTTGCCGTAGGCACCACCTTCGCTGGCGATCCTGGTGATGCGGTCGAACATCAGCATCGGCGGCGCGGGCAACCGCGCGTTGCCGTCGCCGAACAGTTCGCCGCGGCCACAGGCCAGCAGTTGCTCGTAGTCGAACGAGGAAGGATGTGTCATGGAAAGCTCGCGGAGTGAGGAACCCCCAGTGTGCTGGGTGGCCGTCGCAGGCGTCTTGATCCGGGTCAGCCTCGGTACCGACGCGCCGTTTCCGCGTGGGACATAACGTCGCAGCCGCGATCGAACCGGGCATGCGCGCCGAGGCTGTGCCGGCGCAACCGGGCTGCGCGCAGCAGGGCCTTGGCCAGGCGCATCTGCCAGCCCGCCTCCTCCGCCGCGGCACAGGCGCGCCAGGCATCGCGCAGCACAGCGCCTTCGCGCACCGGCCCGGCCACCCGCCACAGCAGCTCGCCGAGCGCGGCCTGCGCGTCCGCGGCCAGCGCCTCCCCGCGCTCGACCCAGCGATGGTTGCCGCCGGCCCCCGGCGGCAACGCGGCCCGGGCCAGCACGGCACCGAGCCGGCGACCGCAGGCCACCGCCTCCAGCAGCGAATTGCTGGCCAGCCGGTTGGCGCCGTGCACGCCGTTGCAGGCCACCTCGCCCACCGCGTACAGGCCGGGGAGCGTGCTGCGGCCATCCAGGTCGGTGGCCACGCCGCCCATGTGGAAGTGCGCAGCCGGGGTCACCGGCAACGGTAACCGGCGCGGGTCGATGCCGTGCGCCAGGCAGGCCCCAAGCACGGTGGGAAAACGCACGCGCCAGTCGCCATCGACCGCCGTCGCATCCAGCCACACCCGGTCGCCTGCGCGCTGCGCCTGCCACACGCGACGCGCCACCACGTCGCGCGGCGCCAGGTCGCCCAGCGGGTGCAGGCCGCGCATCAGCGGATCGCCGGCGGCGTCGACGAGGCGCGCGCCGGCGCCACGCAGCGCCTCGGTGACCAGCGGCAGGCAGTGGCCGCCGACGTCCAGCGCGGTGGGATGGAACTGCACGAATTCCAGGTCGCGCGGCAGCACGCCGGCGGCCAGCGCCAGGGCCAACCCCGCGCCGTTCGCACCGGGCGGGTTGCTGGTGTGCGCGAACAGCGCGCCGATGCCGCCGGTGGCCAGCACCACCGCCGCGGCCTCGATGCACTCGTGGCGGCCGCGCGCGTCGCAGGTGCGCACGCCGGCGATGCGGCCGTCGCGCAGCAGCAGCGCGTCGACATCGACGCCGCCGCGCCACTGCACGTGCCCCGCCTCCTGGATCCGCGCGCGCAGGGCGCGCACCAGCGCGGCCCCGGTGGCGTCGCCGCCCGCGTGCACGATGCGCGCCGTGCCGTGGCCGCCCTCGCGGCCAAGCTGCAGGCGGCCGTCGGCGGCGCGGTCGAACGCCACGCCCTGCACCTGCAGCCAGGCGATGGCCTCCGGCGCAGCGCCGGTCAGCCATTGCACCGCCGCCGCATCGTTGTGGTGGGCGCCGGCCTGCAGGGTGTCCTCGGCATGCGCGGCGGCGCTGTCGCAGGCGTCAACGGCAGCCGCGACGCCGCCCTGCGCCAGCGCGCTGGCGCTGCCGCTGCCGTCGTGCGCCCGGCACAGCAGGCGCACCGGCGCAGGCGCCGCGGCAAGCGCGGTGGCCATGCCGGCCACGCCGCCGCCGATCACCACGATGGGCAGGCGTGGGTGCCTCACACCGTCTCGCGCCTGCCCACCGCCAGCATGCGTTCCAGCGCGGCGCGCGCGCGCACGACCACCTCGGGCGCGATCTCGATCGCATGGCGCAGGTCGCGCAGCGACGCGTAGATATTCTGCAGCGTGATCCGCTGCATGTGCGGGCACAGGTTGCACGGCTTGATGAATTCGGTGGCGGGAAACTGCGAACGCAGATTGTCGGCCATCGAGCATTCGGTGATCAGTGCGACGCGCGCCGGCTTCTCGCGCTCCAGCCACTTGCCCATCGCCGTGGTGGAACCGACGAAATCCACCTCGGCGAGCACTTCCGGCGGGCATTCGGGGTGCGCCACCAGCATCGCGCCGAACTGCTCGCGCGCATGGCGCGCCTGCTGCGCGGTGAACTTCTCGTGCACCTCGCAGCGCCCGTTCCACAGCACCAGCTCGACCTTCGTCTGGCTGGAGACGTGGCGGCCCAGGAACTCATCGGGCAGGAAGATCACCTTGGCCGCGCCCATCGACTCGACCACCTGCACCGCGTTGGCCGAGGTGCAGATCGCGTCGGACTCCGCCTTCACCGCAGCCGACGTGTTGGCATAGCTCACCACCGGTGCGCCGGGGTGCAGTGCGCGCAGTGCGCGCACGTCGGCGGCGGTGATCGACGAGGCCAGCGAACAGCCCGCCTCCAGGTCGGGGATCAGCACGGTCTTCTCAGGTGCGAGGATCTTCGCGCTCTCGGCCATGAAGTGCACGCCGCACACCACGATCAGGTCCGCGTCGCACTCGGCGGCGGCCTGCGCCAGGCCCAGCGAGTCGCCGGTGATGTCGGCCACGCCGTGGAAGATCTCCGGCGACTGGTAGCTGTGCGCCATGATCACCGCGCCGCGCTGCTTCTTCAGCTTGTTGATCGCGTCGATCCACGGCAGGTGCAGCGGGATCTCCAGGCATGGCACCAGCGGTTCCAGGCGCTCGGCCAGCGCGGCGTACTCGTGTTCGAGCTCGTCGCGCCAGACCGGCATGGGCAGCGTTGCGGAGGCGGTCATCGGGATCGCTTTTCAGTGGAGGGAAACGAACTGGCCCGGGCCGCGCCGGCGCGGTGCGCGGAGGCGGACAGGTCGGTCATCGCGGCCGGCATCATGGCGGGCGATGGCACCGGTGCGCCTTGACCGGGATCAACCGCCGTCTGCGGCGGGCGGCAGACGTCCGCGATCGCCCGCTCCGGCAGGCCCGGGGCGGCGCCGCGCGGCCATCGCATCACGCAGCGCCTGCGCCGCCGGCAGCACCTCGGCGGCGTACGCCCGCTGTGCCTCGGCGGCGCTGAAATCGGTGCGCAGGCGCTTCTTCACGCCGTAGTCGGAAAGCACCAGGTGCGTGTCGGCGACCACCCCGGCGCGAGCCAGGCAGGCCGCGGCGCATTTCAGCACGCAGCCATCCAGCGCGAGGATCGGCCGGCCGCCCTGCGCGGTGCGCACCAGGCCGGCGACGCCACCGCCGACGCCGGCGATGCAGGACATTTCGGCGACGCCGTCGCGGTCCAGCTTCAGCGCCAGATGGTTGGTCATCTGCGCCGCGCTGGAACAGCCGGAGCAGGAATAGACGAGCGGCAGCATGGCGCTCATGGGCGGCGCTCCACTTTCAGCAGGAAATCGTCGGCTCGCCGGCGCACGCTGCGCAGCGCCGACCAGGCGGCCAGCCAGGCCAGCAACAACGCGAGCCCCGCCGCGCGGGCCAGCCACGGCCGCGGCCACAGCGCGGCAGCCGGCAACAGCAGCAGCGGCAGCTGCGCCAGCAGCACGCCGAACTTGTCGCCATCGGGCAGCAGGCGCTGCACGCCCGGCAACTGCACGCCGCGGCCGCAGCGCCGGTGCAGCTCGATCCAGTCGACGAAGGGAACGATCTCCATGGCCATGCCGAGCAGCAGCAGCGGCAGCGCAACACCCAGTCCCAGCGCGGCAGCCAGCAGGCCGCCACGCACGTCGAACGCCAGCGCTAATGCCGCCAGCGCCAGCGCGATCAGTCCGGCGCGCCAGCTCCACACCAGCGGTCCGCGGCGCTGGCGCGAGGCGTGCCACTGCAGCCACAGCGCGGCGATCGCGAACAGCAGCGCGTGCAACGCCACTGCGCTGGCCAGCCAGCGGCCATCCGCACCGGCCAGCCGCCCGCCGGATGCACCGAGCAGGGCCAGCCAGGCGCTGCCCAGCCACAGCGACTGCAGCCGCGCATCGGCCGCGGCGGTGCCCTGGAACATCGGCATCACCACCCGCGCCACGCTGGCCAGCAGCACGATCACCCAGCCCAGCACGCCCCAGCCGGCATGCACGTCCACCCAGGCCGGCGCCGGCGACGCCCAACGGCCGGCCAGGCCCAGCGCCAGCATGCTGCCGAGCAGCGCGACCGCCGTGCCCGCGCCGATCGCCGCCCCCATGCCGATGCGCAGCAGCCGCTGCCCCGCCGCCTGCACCAGGCCGGGCAAGGTCATCGCGGCCAGCATCGCGAACGCCAGCGGCAACAGCACGCCGGCGCCGAACAGCCCGCCGCGCCAACCCTGGTGCAGGCCCGCCACCAGCAGCAGCACGCCCAGGTTGAACGCCGCGTGCAGCGGCGGCCCGAGCCGCGCGCCGCCGCGAACCCGCACCCCGGCCGCCGCGGGCAGGAACTGCAGCACGCTGCCGAACATCACGTTGCCCAGCACGCCGAGCGCGAACACGTGCGCCAGCGCCAGCGTGCCCGGCTGCCAGCGCGTGCGCAGCAGCGCGTCGCCATCGACCAGCAGCAATGCGCCGGCGAGCATGCCCCATGCCGGCGCGCTCAGCAGGAAGCGCCGCGGCAGCGATGCGGCCGGCGCGCGGTCAAGCGCCAGCCGCGCCATCGCCGTCCGGTCGGCGGATCAGTACGCGCGCGCCGCCAGTGGGCAGCACGGAGGCCGATGCGTGCAGCCCGCGTGCGGCCAGCACCTCGAGCAGCGGCAGCGGCAGCAGCGGGGTGAGCACCTGCACACCCTGCCCCGGCGCCAGCGCGTCGGCCGCCGCCAGCGCGCGCAGCATCGGCTCCGGCGACGGCAGCCGGCGCAGGTCCAGTTCGGTCGGCGCGCCATCGTCGACGCGACAACCGGGCGATGGCGGATCGGCTCGCATGGGCGTCATCTCAGCGCAAGCGCCGCACGGATGCGCTGATCTGCATCAGACGCGGCGCCTTTCGCTCAGCGCGCGTCCGCCAGCGCCTGCCGCCCCTTCCATTCGAGCTGCAGCCATACCTTGGCGCTGTCGTGGCCGAAGCCGTCGGCGTGGTAGTCCGCCAGCTTGACCAGGCCGCTCAGGCCCGCCGCCAGCGGGAAGCTCAGCGACGCGTTCCACTCGCTGCCGTAGCGGCCGCCACGGTCGGCACGGTAATCATGCCAGGCCACGACCCAGCCGAGCTTGCCGGCGAAACCGTCGCGGCCTAGCTTGCCGGCAATGCTCGCGTAGCGGTCCTCGATGCCACCGGGCGGCGTCACCGTGAACTGGTCGTCCCAGCCGTTGAACGCATGCAGGGTGGCCAGCGGCGTCTGCAGCGCGTGCCGGCCGTTGCCGCCCAGATGCTCCCAGCCCAGTTTCGCGGTGAGGCCCGCCTGCGTCCACGCGGGCTCCAGCAACCAGTAGTCGTGGCTGAAGTGCAGTGGGTTGTTGGCGTAGTCGTCCTGCCGCGCCGCCTCCAGCGTCCAGCCCGGACCGTTGCCGTCGCTGAGGGCGTTGCCGCTCCAGCGCACGCCCCAGGTGGCGGTGGACGCGCTGGCCACGTCGCGGTCCTCGTGCAGGTAGGCATAACCCGTCCACTGCTGCGCACCCTGCGTCCAGGCGAGATGGAACAGGTGCGTATCCAGCCGGCGCTCGCGCGCAGGCGGGCTGAGCGCGTCGGGGCCGGCCACCCGGTGCACGCGGTCGAGCCAGGCATAGCGCACGTTCAGTGTCGACAGCGGCTGCCATTGCAGCGACAGCGCGTCGTAGGTCTGCTCGTACTGGCGCCAACCCACGTTGCCGACCCAGCGCTCGTTATCCAGCAGCAGGCGCTGGCGGCCGAGGGTCGCGCCGAACGTGTCGTTGCGCCAGCCCAGCCAGGCTTGGTTGAGCTCGCCGCCATGCGGGTCGGTGATCGCCGGGTACTGCGTGCGGCCGTTCGCGCCGCTGTTGTAGTGCTCGCCGGCGCTGGCCACGCCCGCGCCTTCCAGCAGGCCGCTCCAGCCGCTGCCGAAGTTCGCGCGCAGGCCCAGCCGCAGACGCAGGGTGTCGGCACGCGCGTCGCGGCTGTAGGCATCGTCGTCGACCTGCTCATGGCGCAGACGCGCGTCCCATTCCAGCTGCAACGGTGCGCTGGCTGGCGTGGCCGACGGGTTGTCGGCGCTGGCCCGGGCCGCTGGCGCGGCTGTCGCGGCCAGCAGGCAGGCGATGGGAAGCAGCTTGCGTGTCGTGTTCATCGTGTGACCCCTTGTGGACTGCGCGCAGTCTGCGCAGGCCGGGGCCGCACGGGCTTGACTGCGGTCAGTCCGTCGTCACGAAAGCGCCAGCTGTGACATCACGCCACGCGACACACATGACAACGCCGCCATGACGGCGGCGTTCTCATGTGATGGGAATCAGTGCAGGACGTATGGACGTCCATCTGCCGACGCGGCTCACGGGGCGGCGGCGGTCTCGTTGACGGCCTTGACGAAGGCCGGGTCGAGCCGGCCGATCACCGTGGTGCGCGCCGCGATGCGGCCCTCGGCATCGAGCAGGATCAGCTCGCTGCTGTGGTTGAATTCGCCGTCCGGCAGGCGCCGGTACTGCAGGCCGAGCACGCCGGAGAGCTGGCGCACCTGCGCGGGCTCGGCGCGCGCCAGGGTCCAGATGCGCGGATCGAGATTGCGCTTCCCGGCGTAGGCGTGCAGCGTGGCGATGTCGTCGCGCGCGGGATCGAAGCTCACCGCCAGCAGGTCGATCTTCCCGCGCCCCGCCGGATCCAGCGCGTTGCGGGTCAACCGCAGGCTGTCGATGATCATCGGGCAGACCATCTGGCACGAGGTGTAGAACATCGTCACCAGCTGCGGCCGCCCTCGCCGCGCGGCCAGCGGCTGCTGCCGGCCGTTCTGGTCGGTGAGCTGCACCGTCAACTGGTAGATCGAATCGCCGGGCAGCGGCGTGGCGGCGCGCGCCATGCCGCCGCCGAACAGCAGCAGCAGCGCGAACAGGGGCAACAGGCGTTTCATGGCGTATTCCTCACTCGGACTTCGCACAACGGAAGCCCATGTTGTTGGTGGTGTCGGACGCCTTCAGCGCGGACAGCATCGCGATGCGCATCAGCACCGCGTAGTTCTCCTTTTCCTGCAGGCTGATCGCGCCGGCGCCGCAGAATTTCAGCAGGTCGGGATCGCCTTGCTGGCGGCTGTCGCTGGCGACCATCAGCGCGTTGAAGTCGTCCACCCATTCCCATACCAGGTTGTTGAGATCGCGCACGCGGTAGACGTTGGCCGTACCGCCGATGGCCGGCAGCGCCGCGCTGGAGGGGCGCGAGTACCAGCCAAGGATGCCCTCGCGCCAGGCCGGATCGGCACGCGCATCGCGGCGGGTGGCATCGGCGGCCGCCGCGTACTCCCACTCGTACCAGCTCGGCAGACGTGCCTGCTCGCTCTCGCAATATGCCTGCGCGGCGAACCAGCTGACCCTGGTGACGGGCTGCTGCGGCAGCGCCTGCTCGCCCAGCGTGTCGGCACCGGTCCAGTGGCTGAGGTAGCGCGCGTCGGCCAGGATGCTGGCGACGCGGTCGCGACGCCATTGCGGATGGGCCTTCACGAAGGCCAGGAACTCGGCGTTGGTGACCGGCTCGGTACGCAGGCGGAACGGCGCCACCTGCGCCGCTGCTGCCTTGCCGTCCGCTGGCAGCACGCTGGTGAAACTGCCTCCCGGCAGGGCGGCGTAATCCGCCGCCACCACCGGGAGCGCCAGCACCAGGCCAAACCACGCCAGTGCCAGTCGGGTGCGCATCGTCAGTGTCCTGCCGCCGGTGCCGGGGTCGCCGCGGCACGTGCCTTGGCCACCTCGTCCTTGCTGAACTGGCCGCCGGGGTTGCCCCAGCTGTTCAGCACGTAGGTGAGGATGTTGGCCACTTCGTCGTCGGTCAGCTGGCTCATCGGCGGCATCACCGAGTCGTACTCGTGCCCGTTGACGGTGACCTTGCCGGTCAGGCCGTGGGTGACGATGGTCATCGCCCGCTTCGGATCGGCCGCGAGCAGGTCCGACTTCGCCAGCGGCGGGAACACGTTGGGCAGGCCCTCGCCGTTCGCCTGGTGGCAGACCGAACAGGTGCCGGCGAACAGCTGCTTGCCCGCGGCGATCTGCTCGTCCTTGGTCAGCGTGCCGGCCGCATGCGCCTTCGCCGCCGTGCTCACCGCCTGCAGGTTGGCGCCGGCGCGATCGCCCAGGTACACCGAGTCGACCTCCTTGCCCGAGTAGATCGCCTTGTTCTCCGCGCCGTCCACCTTGAGGATGCCCAGCGCACCCTTGTTGAAGGCGCGGAAGATCGAGTGGTCGACCAGCACGTAGCTGCCCGGCACGTCGGTGTGGAACTCGACGATCGCGGCACCTCCGGAGGGGATCAGCGTGGTCTGCACGTTGTGCTGCGCCACCGTGCCGCCCTCGGGCTGCACCTTGTCGAAGATCTCGCCGATCACGTGGAAACTGGAGACCAGGTTCGGGCCGCCGTTGCCGACGAACAGGCGCACCTTCTGGTCGGTCTTGGCGGTCAGCGCGTTGTCGCCGGTGATCGAGCCTTCCCTGCCGTTGAACAGCACGTAGGTCGGGTGCTCGTCGATCGCCTTCTCCATGTCGAACGGCTGGTGGCCCTTCTCGCGGTACTTGCCGGTGGTGTAGAAGTCGCCCTGCATCACGTAGTACTCGTGGTCGACCGGGCTGAGGCCCTCCGGCGGCTCGACCAGGATCAGGCCGTACATGCCGTTGGCGATGTGCATGCCCACCGGCGCGGTGGCGCAGTGGTAGACGTAGATGCCCTGGTTCAGCGCCTTGAAGGTGAACTGCGACTCATGCCCCGGCGCGGTGAAGCTCGATGCCGCGCCGCCGCCCGGCCCGGTCACGCCGTGCAGGTCGATGTTGTGCGGCATCTTGCTGTCCGGCGCGTTCTTCAGGTGGAACTCCACCGTGTCGCCCTGGCGCACGCGGATGAAGCTGCCCGGCACCGTGCCGCCGAAGGTCCAGAACGTGTAGCTCACGCCCTCGGAGATCGGCATCTCCTTCTCGACCACTTCCAGCTCGACGATGACCTTCGCCGGGTAGTTGCGGTGGATGGGTGGCGGCACATGCGGCGGGCTGGTCAGCACCGCGTGGATCGGCTCGCCCTGCGGCGGACCGAAGTCGCCGCGCTCGGAGGCGACCGAGGTGCTGGTGACCGGCGCGGTCGCGTTGGCGGCCGGGCCGGATGACGAAGCGGATGGTTTGCCTGAACAGGCGGCCAGCGCCAGCATGGCGACAGCGGCGACGTAGAGGTATGGACGTGTCATGAAACGTTCTCCCTGGGTACTGGTGCCAGCCTAGGGAAACGTAACATTTTGCGTTTGACCTGGGTCAACCGCCTGCCACTCGGAGCGCTTCTGCGTCACCCTGCCACAGCGCGCGAAGCGTCCGTTTTTCAGCCCGGCTTGCCGTCGATCCGCGGGGTCAGGTAGATCCACGCCGAGCGCAGCACCCAGGGCAGGAACGCCAGCAGCCAGCCGTACGCGGCGATCACCAGCCACAGGTAGACGTCGCCGCCCAGCTCGGCACGGATGCGCACCAGCGCGACCAGTTGCAGCAGCGCGAAGCACAGCCACGGGATCGCGCCCATTTCCAGCGGCCGGCCGGAGTGGCCCTGGGTCACCCGGGTCACCATCGCCACCAGCATCGAACCGAAGTAGCCGATCGCCAGCGCATGCAGCGGAGCGCGGCCGAGGATGTGATGACCGCTCAGGGCATAGACCACGTCCTGCACCGCGTACAGCACGAACGCCACCGGCAGCCAGGCGAACGCCAGGTGCAGCACCGCCAGCAGCCCGGGGCGCATCGCCTTCCACGGCTGCCAGGCCAGCGCATGCCAGGCGAACACCAGCGCCAGCGGCACGTCCGCCAGCCACAGCCAGCCCAGCGCGTCGCGCCACTCCAGCAGCAGGTGCGCCAGCAGCAGCAACCACACCACCTGCAGGCTCCAGCGCGGACGCACCACGGTGTAGCCCTTCGCCACGTTGCCGCTGAAGAACGGCAGCATGCGGTGGGTCACCGTGAAATAGATCGGCAGCAGCAGGCCGTAGGTGCCCAGCTTGATCGCCAGCAGCGCGCACTCCGCCGGCGCACCGAACAGGAAGGCCAGGAACACGGCCAGCCCCAGCGTGCCCAGGCTCAGCGCCGCCAGACAGGATTTCGCGTGATGCAGCTTGTCGTCGGCCCCGCGCAGCACCCGGGCCAGCGTGACGACGCCGACCAGGTAGCCCGCCAGCATCAGCGCCACGCCCAGCCGCAGCAGCCACATCAGGTCGAGCAGGCCCACGTTCGCCAGCACGTAGCCGCCGAAGATGCCGCCGGCCACCGGCACGTAGCGCGCGCGCGGCAGCGCCGGCCGCCCCAGCCAGCGCGGGAAGGTGGTCAGCAGGAAGCCGAACATGAACAGCGGGAACAACCCGTACTGGATCAGCATCGCGTGCGCCCAGCCCGGCGGGATCGGCGGCTGCGGCCAGCCGGCCAGCCCGAAGCGCATCCAGGTCAGTTCCACCGCCCACCACGCCATGCTCAGCAGCACCGCCACCGTCCCGGCGAAGAACAGCAGCCGGTGCGGCGCGGAGGCCAGCAGGGCCGGCAGTTCGGCGAAGGTCGCCGGCTTCGCCGTCGACGTCGGAGTGTCAGCCATGATGTGCCCGCCTGAATGAGAACGATTTGCCATGTTGGCAGTTCGTCCGCCGTGCCTGCCATGACTTGTATCAGACCCCGCCGGCCGCCGCACCGCGCCAGCGACGGCGCGACGGCGGGAACCCGCCGTGCAGTTGACTCCGGTCAACGCCGATCCGCGCCGACTCGCGCACCCTATCGGCATCCAGGCGGGAGGTGCGCTCATGGGCAGGCTCGATGGCAAGGTGGCACTGGTGACCGGCGGCGCGGTGGGCATCGGCGCCGCCTGCGTGGCGCGGCTGGCGGAAGCGGGGGCCAAGGTCGCCATCGTCGACCTGCATGACGAACCGGGCGGGCAGCTGGCCGCCCGCCTCGGCGCGGCCGCACGCTATTTCCACGCCGACGTGGCGGTGGAGTCCGAGGTGGCGGCGGCGATCGCCGCCGCGGTGGCGGCGTTTGGACGTCTGGACGTCCTGGTCAACAATGCCGGCATCGCCGGGACGAACAAGCCCACCCATGAGCTCACCGAGGCCGAATGGGACCGGGTACAGGCAGTCAACGTGAAGGGCGTGTTCTTCTGCACCAAGCACGCGATCCCCCCGCTGCGCGCGGCCGGTGGCGGCAGCATCATCAATCTGTCGTCGATCTACGGCCTGGTCGGCGCGGCGGACTCGCCGCCGTACCACGCCTCCAAGGGTGCGGTGCGGCTGATGAGCAAGACCGACGCGATGCTCTACGCGGCCGACCGCATCCGGGTCAACTCGATCCACCCCGGCTTCATCTGGACGCCGATGGTGGAGCAGCACCTCGCCTCGATGGGCGGCGATCCCGCACAACACCGGCGCGAAGTCGGCGCGCTGCATCCGCTCGGCCACATGGGCGAGCCGGATGACATCGCGTGGGGCGTGGTCTACCTTGCCTCCGACGAATCGAAGTTCGTCACCGGCAGCGAACTGGTCATCGACGGCGGCTACACCTGCCACTGACGCTTCCTCCCGCGGAGAATCCCCTCATGTTCAAGCACATCCTGCTGCCCACCGACGGTTCCGAACTGTCCTTGCGCGCCGTCGACACCGGCATCGAACTGGCTGCGCGGCTGGGCGCACGCGTGCACGCCTTCCACGTGCTGGTGCCGTTCCCCGCCACCGTCTACTTCGCCGAGTTCATCCAGGCCAGCGAGGCGACGTACACCCGCGAGGCGATGGCCAGCGCGGAGGCCTACCTGGCGGAGGTGCACCGGCGGGCGGAAGCGGCCGGGGTTCCCTGCGAGAGCAGCCACGAGACGGATGCGCGCCCCTTTGCCGCCATCGTCGGCGCCGCGAAGAAGCACCAGTGCGACCTGATCGTGATGGCCTCGCACGGCTGGCGCGGCTTCGACCGGCTGCTGCTGGGCAGCGAGACGCACAAGGTGATCCTCAACGGCGACGTGCCGGTGCTGGTTTGCCGCTGAACCGGTCTCGCATACGCCGCGCCCGGCCCACCGCCGCGCCGCGGAACCGCGCATGAGTGCCACCCGGCCGCCCCACCCTGCCAACCTGGCCGGCCTGGACCCGGCCGAGGCGGCACGCCGGCTGACCGAACACGGGCCGAACCTGCTGCCCGGCAGCGCGCCGTGGACGCTGTGGTCGATGGTCGCCGGCGTGCTGCTGGAGCCGATGTTCCTGATGCTGCTGGTCGCCGGCGGCCTGTACCTGGCGCTCGGCGACCGCGCCGAAGCGGCGTTCCTGCTGTCGTTCGTCTTCGTCGTCATCGGCATCACGCTGGCACAGGAGCGCAAGACCCAGCGGGCGCTGGAATCGCTGCGCGAGCTGTCCGCGCCACGCGCGCTGGTGATCCGCGGCGGCCAGGAGATCCGCGTCCCCGGCCGCGAGGTGGTGGTGGGCGACCTGCTGGTATTGCATGAGGGCGACCGCATCGCCGCCGATGCACGGCTGCTGGGCGGCCACCTGGACGTCAACGAATCGTTGCTCACCGGCGAGGCGGTGCCGGCCACCAAGCTGCCCGGCGAGGACACCGGCCAGCTGTTCGCCAGCACCGTGGTGACCAAGGGCGTGGGCGTCGCCGAGGTTCATGCCATTGCCGGCGCCACCGCGGTGGGTCGTATCGGCCAGGCACTGGCCGACACCGTCGAGCCGGTGTCCGGCCTGCAGCAGGCCTCGCGCCGGCTGATCCGCAACCTCACCGTCGGCGGATTGGTGCTGGCCGCGGCCTACGCCCTGCTCGGCTGGCTGTGGGACGGCCACGGCCTGCTGCAGAGCGTGCTGGCCGGCATCGCGCTGACCATGGCGATCCTGCCGGAAGAGATCCCGGTGATCCTCACCGTCTTCCTCGCGCTGGGCGCGTGGCGGATCTCCAGGCACAAGGTGCTGACCCGCCGCGTGCCCGCGGTGGAGGCGCTGGGCGCGATCTCGGTGCTGGCGGTCGACAAGACCGGCACGCTGACCCAGAACCGCATGCAGGTGGCCGAATTGCGGCTGGTGGACGACAGCTCGCACGACGAGGATGCGACCGACCTGCCCGAGCTGTTCCACGAACTGGTCGAGTTCGCCATGCTGGCCACCCCGGTCGACCCGTTCGACCCGATGGAGAAGGCGATCCAGCAGTTCGGCCTGCGCTGGCTCACCGACACCGAGCACGTGCACGCCGAATGGGCGCCGGAATTCGAGTACGCGCTGTCGCCGGAGATCCTGGCGATGACCCATGTGTTCCGCGGCGACGCGCGCGACACGCACCTGCTGGCGACCAAGGGCGCGCCGGAGGCGGTGATCGACCTGTGCCACCTGGGCGCCGACGATGCGGCAGCCATCCTGCGCCAGGTCGAGGCGATGGCCGAGCGCGGCCTGCGCGTGCTCGGCGTGGCCCGCGGCGAATGGCAGGGCGCGGCATGGCCGCGCAGCCAGCACGATTTCGACTTCCGCTTCCTCGGCCTGGTCGGCTTCGTCGACCCGCCGCGGCCGGAGGTGCCGGCGGCGATCGCCGAATGCCGCGACGCCGGCGTGCGCATCATCATGATGACCGGCGACCATCCCGCCACCGCGCGCGCGATCGCCCGCCAGGTGGGGCTGAGCGAACGCGCCGAGGTGATTACCGGCGCGGAGATGGTGCTGCTGGACGACACCGCGCTGCGCGAGCGCCTGCGCCACGTCGACCTGTGCGCACGGCTCAAGCCCGAGCAGAAGCTGCGCCTGGTGCAACTGCTGCGCGAAGACGGCGAGGTGGTGGCGATGACCGGCGATGGCGTCAACGACGCGCCTGCGCTGAAGGCCGCCGACGTCGGCGTCGCGATGGGCGAGCGCGGCACCGACGTGGCGCGCGAAGCGGCTGCGCTGGTGCTGCTGGACGACAGCTTCGCCAGCATCGTCAGCGCGATCCGCCAGGGCCGGCGCATCTACGACAACATCACCAAGGCCACCCGCTTCGTGTTCGCCGTGCACATGCCGATCATCGCGCTGGCGCTGGTGCCCACCCTGCTGCACTGGCCGGTGCTGCTGATGCCGGTGCACATCGTGCTGCTGGAGCTGCTGATCGACCCGGCCTGCTCGGTGGTGTTCGAGGCCGAGCCCGCCGCCGGCGACATCATGCGGCGGCCGCCGCGCACGCCGTCGGATTCCCCGTTCGCCGCCGCCAACCTGCGCCATGCGGTGCTGCAGGGACTGGGCTTCGCCGCCATCCTGCTGCTCGGCTACGGCCTGCTGCTCGGCCAGGGCCTCGACGCCGCGCAGAGCCGCAGCGCGGTGTTCATCGCACTCGTGCTCGGCCTGTTCCTGCTGACCCTGGCCAATCGCGACCCGTCCCGTCCGGCGCTGGCTTGCGCAACGAGGGCGAATCCGTGGCTGGGGCGGATGTTCGTCGGCGTGGCACTGATGCTGGCCGCCGTGCTCGGCGTGCCGTTCCTCCGCGAAGTGATGGGGCTGGGCGTTCCGCACCTCATCGCGATACCCGGCACCCTGGGCATGCTTGTCGTCACCGTCGCATGGCTGGAGATCCTGCGCCGGACACGCCATGCCGGCACACGCCATCCAACGACGCACTGAAAATGGCGGCGCCCGCGGCACCGGCATCCGTCAGGTGTGGCGCACGACGAAGCTTGCCCGGCAGCGTTGATTGTTCACGCATAGTCCGGCGCATGCGGCGCCTTGGTCGCGATGCGCGGAAAGCTGACACTTACCCGCGCGCCGCCCAGCGCGGAGCAACCGAACACCAGCTCGCCGTGATGCAGGCCGGCGATCGCCTGCGCGATGGAGAGGCCCAGCCCGCTGCCTTCGCCCACGCTGCCTTCGGGGCGATGGAAGCGTTCGCCCAGCCGTGCCGTGTCGGTCGACGCGAAGCCGGCGCCGTCGTCATCCACCTCGAGTGTCACCCGCTCGGCATGGCCACCGACGCGCACGTCCACGCGGCCGTGGTCGGGTACGTGGCGCAAGGCGTTGTCGAGCAGGTTCTGCACCAGGATGACGAGCAGGCCGCGGCTGCCCAGCACGAAGTCGTTGCCGCCATGGTCCAGCGACAGCTCGATGGAGCGCGCCGCCGCGCGCTCGCTGGCGTCGCACAGGACGGCTTCGGCGACGCCCGACAAGCGCAACGGGCCGGCATCGTCCAGCTCGGTCAGTTTCTCGACCCGCGCCAGCATCAGCAGCTGGGTCACCAGCCGCTGCATGCGGTCCAGCGCCTCCTGCGCACGCTGCAGGTGCAGCGCACGGGCGGGCGCATCGTCGCCGCACCCGGCCAGGTCCAGCTCCAGCCGCAGCGCCGCCAGCGGGTGACGCAGTTCGTGGGCGGCATCGGCGGTGAAGCGGCGTTCGTGCTCCAGGCTGAGCCTGAGGCGGTCGACCAGCCTGTCGATCGCCTCGGTGAACGGCGCCAGCTCGAGCGGCACGCGTTCGTCGGTGAGCGAGGCCGCCGCCGGGCCGGCTCCGGCGGACAGTCCGCGGGTCAGCTGGCGCAGCGGTTTCAGCCCGCCGCGCAGGCCGGCGAACACCGTCGGCGGCACCAGCACCAGCAGCGCCAGCAAGGCCAGCAACGCCGGCACCAGCAGCTTGCGCATCAGCTCGTCGCGCTCGTCCAGCGGCGCGCCGACCTGGATCCAGTACTGCCGCTGCGCATCCCAGCGCTGGAACACCCGCCAGCGCCGTTGCCCGTAGGTGACCGAATGGAAGTGCGCATCGCCCGGATCGAAACCCAGCGCCGGCAGCTCGGCGCTGCGCACCAGCAGCCGGCCGTGGGTGTCGCGCACGGTGATGGCGGGCCGATGCGCGGTGGCGTCAGAGTCCAGCGATGGCCGGTCCGGCAGGCGCGCCGCGACACCCGGCACCGGCGTGGCCGGCATCACCGCGAACACGCTGGCAGCGGTGCGCACCAGCATCTGGTCGAAGATCTCGTCGACTTCGTGCAGGCTGCGCCAGGCCAGCCAGCCGGCGGCGGCGCACCACACCAGCACGATGCCGGCCACCAGCCGCAGCACCAACCGCCGGTTGAGCGAGGGGCGGATCATGCCGCCGGCCCGCCGGGCGGGTTGATCGCGTAGCCGATGCCGCGCAGGGTGCGGATCCAGCCCGGCCCCAGCTTGTGGCGCAGGTAGTGGATATGCACTTCCACCGCGTTGCTGGCCACCTCCCGGTCCCAGCCGTACAGCGCATCCTCCAGTTGCTCGCGGGAATACGCGCGCCCGGGATGGCGCACCAGCATCTCCAGCAGCGCGTACTCGCGCGCGGTCAGTTCCAGTGCCGCTCCGGCCAGCGTGGCGCTGCGCGCGGCCGGGGTGACTTCCAGTTCGCCCAGGCGGATCGCCGGCTCGACCTGGCCATCGGCCCGGCGCAGCAATGCGCGCAGGCGGGCGGCAAGTTCGTCCAGATGCACCGGCTTGACCACGTAATCGTCGGCACCGGCATCCAGCCCGGCGACCCGGTCGGATAGCTCGTCGCGTGCGGTCAGCAACAGCACTGGAGTGGCGTCCTTGCGCCGGCGCATGCCGGCGATGATGGCCGGGCCGCTGCTGCGCGGCAGGTTCCAGTCCAGCACCGCGGCGGCGTAGGTCGTGTCGGCCAGCGCGGCGGCGGCCTGGTTGCCATCGGTGATCCAGTCCACCGCATGGCCGAGCTGGCGCAGGCCGTCGGCCAGCGCCTGCCCCAGTGCCCGGTCGTCCTCGGCTAGCAGGATGCGCATGGCGCGATTCTATTCAGCGGCCCGCCGGCCAACCGTGGCTGAGGCAATTCATCGCATCCTCCGGTCATCGGCGGCGTCCTGCTCCAGGGCACGCTTGCGGCCGTGGACCATCGCGGCGACCAGGTTCTCGCCGTAATGCACGCTTTCGCCCACCGCGGCCAGTACATGCACGCCGACCAGGGCCAGCACGCCATAGGCCAGCGCTTCGTGCAGGTCCTCCAGCCAGCCGGCGCCGAAGAGTGCGTCGGTCGTCTGCAGCCAGCCGGTGACGCCGACCAGCAGCACGCCGGCGAGCAGCGCCAGGATCATCACCGCCGCCGCCGGGTTGTGCCCCAGCTGCCGCCGCGAGCGCCCGGCCAGACGCTCGCGCAGGTAATCGCGCACGCGGCGCGGGCCGGGCACCCAGTCGCTGAAGCGGGCGTGGGGCGTGCCGACCCAGCCCCACGCGAAACGCACGGCGAGCAGGGCCAGCAGGGCATAGCCGATCCCGCGGTGGGCCAGCTCGCCGTCGTCGGTGAAGAAGTTGGCGAGGAACAAGCCCGCCAGCGACCAGTGGAACACGCGGACCAGCGGATCCCAGACCTTGACCGTGGCGTGCATGGGCTTGTCCTCGCGCGATAGCATGATCAGCCGCCCTTCTGCTTGACGATGCGGCCGTCGGTGGGGTCGAAGTAGATCTCCACCTTCTTGCCGGCCTTGTCCTTGCCGTAGATCTCGTAACAGTTGCCCGAGACCTGGAACACCTTGATGGTGTAACCCTGGTCGAGCACCTTCTGCTTCATCGCCGCCTCGGTGAGCCACTGCGCACGCGGTGCGCTGGTGCATTGCGGTGCTGCGAAGGCGGAGGCCGACAAGGCGGCCGCGGCGAGGAACAGGGGTGCGATGACGATGCGTTTCATGGTGCGTCTCCGGTATCGGCACGATTGCCTTGGTTGCGATTGCAACCGGGATCGCTTATGCCAGTCTTAAGGCAGCAGGCCAGCCGATTGACGCCAGTCAGTACACCCGCGCGGGCTTGATGCGAGAGTCCGGCGAACTGCATCCCCGAGGAAACATCTGCATGATCATCTACAGCTGCCACGGCGCCGCCAAGCAGGTCACCGGTTCCTGCCACCTGGTCACCTGCAACGACCGCCGCGTGCTGATCGACTGCGGCATGTTCCAGGGCAGCGACGAGGTCGAACAGGCCAACGCCGAGCCGTTCGGCTTCGACCCGGCCGGCATCGACGTGCTGTTGCTCACCCATGCCCACCTGGACCATTGCGGCAGGATCCCGCTGCTGGTGCGCCGCGGTTTCCGCGGACGCATCCTGACTACCGCCGCCACCCGCGAACTGGCGCGGGTGGTGATGCTGGACGCCGCCGGCCTGCAGGAGGAGGACGCGCGCCGCGCGCAGCGCAACAACCGCCGCGGCGAGGCGCTGACGCCGCCGCTGTACACGCTGAACGACGCGCTGCACGCGCTGGACTTCTTCGGCCCGGATGTCGGCTATGGCGACACCGTGCCCGTCGTCGAGGGCATCACCGCGCGCTTCCTCGATGCCGGCCACATCCTCGGCTCGGCCTCGGTCCTGCTGGAACTGGACGACGGCGGGCAACACCGCCGCATGCTGTTTTCCGGCGACCTCGGCAACCCTGGCCGGCCGCTGCTGCGCGACCCGACGCCCGCTCCGACCGCCGATTATGTGGTGATGGAAAGCACCTACGGCGACCGCCCGCACCGCTCGGTGCCCGACTCCGTGGACGAGATGTACCAGGCCATTCGCGAAACGGTGAATCGCCGCGGCAACGTGGTGATCCCCACCTTCGCGCTGGAGCGTACCCAGGAGATCCTGTACTACCTGCACCGCGGCATCCTCGACGGCGCGATCCCGCCGCATGTGCGGGTGTTCCTCGACTCGCCGATGGCGATTTCCGCCACCGAGATCTTCCGGCGCCACCCGGAATGCTTCGACGAACGCTTCCTGGATGAGCTACGGCACGGCGATCCGTTCGCCATGCCCGGCCTGCACTTCACCCGCGAGACGGCCGAGTCGATGGCGATAAACAACGTCGATGGCGGCGCGATCATCCTGGCCGGCTCGGGCATGTGCAACGGCGGCCGCGTGCGCCATCACCTCAAGCACAACCTGTGGCGCGAACGCAGCAGCGTGGTGTTCGTCGGCTACGCCGCCGAGGGCACGCTGGCGCGGCGGATCATCGACGGCGCGCCCAGCGTGCGCGTGTTCAACGAGGAAATTCCGGTGCGCGCACAGGTGTGGACGATCAACGGTTTCTCCGCGCACGCCGACCAGCCCTCGCTGCTGGCCTGGCTGGGCGACGCATCACGGCGCAAGGTATTCCTGGTGCACGGCGAATACGAGCGCGGCATGCGGGTGATGCAGGAAGCGCTGGAAGCGCGCGGCGTCGCCGTCCAGCTGCCTGGCCTGCACGAGCCGATCAGGATCGACTGAACCGACGGCCGCAGCCGCAACGACCGCGCCCCTCGCGCCGTGCGCATGCAGGGGCGCCGCTGCCCGGCCGCACCTGCGGCAGCTGCCGCCGATACGGCAACGCTTGACCTGGATCAGACGCACCGCCCCACGCCATACCTATAGTCGACCCGTCCCACGCGCGGCCCTCCGTCAGGGGAGAGGGTCCGGCGGTTTTCGGCGTTGCCTGGCAATGCGTCAAACCAACTCTCGGGGGTAATCGTGCGATGCAACGGATCACTGATCTGACGATTTCGGTGCTGGCCTGCGTGGCCGCGTTCCTGCTTTCGTGGCCGTTCTGGCGAGATTTCGAGTACTGGCCGGAGTCGCACGCCGCGTGGCTGGTCTACTTCTGCGTCGGCTTCGCACTGTCGGTATACGTCTTCTACGTCTTCATCGGCAGCCTGCGCATCCTGTTCCTGCATGACGCCGCGCCGAGCCCGGCCGGCGACGACCAGGCGAAGCGGTCATGAGCTGCGGAGTCGGCGGCAGCAGCTGCGAAACCCCGCGGCGGCGCGGTGCGTTCGTGATGCTTGGCATCATGACGCTGGCCTTCGTCGTGCTCTCCCTCTTCTCGTTCATGAAATCGCGTGGCCAGGTGACGCCGGACACGGTCAGCTACGGCCCGTACAAGGCAGAGGACGGCAAGCGCGTGTTCCAGGCCTACAACTGCATGGGTTGCCACACCATGGTGGGCAACGGCGCATATCTCGGCCCGGACCTCACCCGCGAGTATGCGCAGGCCGGCCCGGCGTGGCTGGCCGCGTTCCTGCCGTCGGCGGGCAGCTGGCCCACGGCCGCCGCGGTGCGCGCGCAGCTGCAGGATCCCGTGCAACACGCCGATACCGGCGCCGCCACGATCGAGGCCTACGACGGCAAGTTCCCCGAGGCCGCGGATCGCGTCGGCCGGCGCGGCGGCAAGCCGAGCAACATGCCCAACCTGCCACTGAGCAAGGACGAGATCGGCCAGCTGATCGCCTACCTCAAGTACACCTCGGCGATGAACACCGAAGGCTGGCCGCCGCGGGTGGAGGCCGAGGCCGGGCTCGACGAACGCGTGCGGCTGGCGCTCGGCGTGCAGGCGATCGCGCCGGCGGCCGCCGCGCCTGCCATCCCGCCCGTCGCGGCCGCGGCCGATCCGGCGGCACGCGGCGCGCAGCTGGTGAAGGACAACGGCTGCACCGCCTGCCACGCCACCACCGGGCAACGGCTGGTCGGGCCCGGCTGGGGCGGCCTGTATGGCTCGCGCGTCAGCCTCGCCGACGGCAGCAGCGTAATGGCCGACGACGCCTACCTGGTCGAGTCGATCCGCCAGCCGAACGCGAAGATCGTGGCGGGTTATCCGGCCAGCGTGATGCCCAGCTACGACACCCTGCTGAAGAACGATGAAGTCGACGCCATCGTGGCCTACCTCCACTCCCTGGAGAAGCAGTGATGCAAATCGAATACCAGACGCAGCGGCTCAGCCTGCGCTTCTTCATGCTCATGTTGGTGCTGTTCCTCCTCCAGGTCGGCTACGGCCTGGTTCTCGCCACCCAGCATGTCGACCCCAGCGTGCAGGCCGGCACGATCAACTTCAACATCGCCCGCGCCGAGCACCTCAACCTGGGCATCCTGTGGATCCTGTCCGGCTTCATCGGCGCGATCCTGTTCGTCGCACCGCTGCTCGCCAGGCGCGAGATGGTGGCGCCGTGGCTGATCAAGCTGCTGTTCTACGCGCTGATCGTCATCGCCGTGTGGAACTTCTTCACCCTGCGCCTGGCGCAGTACGGCATCGCCGGCTGGTGGCACGGGCAGCCGTGGCTGCAGCAGGGGCTGGAGTACCTGGAGGCCGGGCGCATCGCCGGCGTGCTGGTGCTGGTCGGCTTCGCGATCCTCGCCTACGTGGTGCTGCGCACCTTCCCGCCGGTGCGGCAGTGGAACGAGATCCACTGGGGGCTGGGCCTCGGCGTGACGGCGCTGATGGCGGTGTGGGTGTTCGGCCTGTTCTACGTGGCGCGGCTGGACCTGCAGGAGTACTTCCGCTGGTTCGTCGTGCACTACTGGGTGGAAGGCGTGTGGGAGGTGATCCACATCAGCCTGGTCGGCTTCCTGCTGGTGCTGATGTTCAAGGTCGACATCAAGTCGGTGGGCTTCGCGGTGTTCTGGGGCGTGGCGCTGGTGTGGCTGTCCGGACTGATCGGCAACGCGCACCACTACTTCTGGATCGGCACGCCGGAGTTCTGGCAGTTCTGGGGCTCGCTGTTCAGCGCGCTGGAGCCGCTGCCGCTGGTGTTCTGCTTCTGGCACATCTACCTCGACGCGCACACTAACCAGCGCCCGCTGGAGAACGCGCCCGCGTTCTACTTCATCCTCGGCTCGGTGGTGCTGGAGCAGATCGGAGCGGGCATCCTCGGCTTCAGCATGACCTTCGCGCTGACCAATGTCTGGTCGCATGGCACCTGGGTGACGCCGGGACACGCCCACCTGGCGCTGTTCGGCACCTTCGGCATGCTGGGCATCGCCGCGGCGTATTACGCCGTGCCGATCATGCGCAAGGCACCCGACTACGACCAGCGGCTGGGCAAGCTCGGCTTCTGGCTGGTGCTCACCGGCGTGCTCGGCCTGGCGTTCGCCTTCGCGCTGGGCGGCACGGTGCAGATCTACGTGTACCGAATCCTCGGCCTGGGCTGGTTCGGCGGCGACGTCTCGCGAGCCATGGGCCTGTTCAAGCTGCTGTTGCCGATGTTTGGCATCACCTTCACGTTCGGTGCCGGGATCCTCGCCTACGACCTCTTCACGCTGGGCCGGCGGGTACGTGCGCCGGCGGCCGCCGATCCGCGCGGCGTCCTCCACGGCGACGCGGCGCTGCCGCGCAGCAACACCGGCTGGGGCCGCCCGCTGAGCGGCTTCGAGGCGGGCATCTGGCTGATGATGATGTGGGTGTTCGGCGGCATCATCACGCTCGGCCTGCTCAGCTTCAACCTGCCGCGGGTACGCGTGCTGGCCGACCCGACCCTGCCCTACCTGCTGGCCGGCGTCGGCTATCCCGGCCTGCTGCTGGTGACGCTGGCCTTCGTCTGGCGCTTCCTGGCCTCGCTGGAAGCCCGTGCATCGCTGCCATCGCCCACCGTCGCGGCCAATGTGCTGCTGCCGCTGCCGGTACGATCCTGAGCAGGGCGTCGTCGCGGAAAGGCCACCGTCACCGGTGGCCTTTCCGTCACGCCGCGACGACGGTGCACGCGCTCAACCGGCCCGGCGCCCGGAACCCGGCAGCATGCGCAGCAGCGTGTTGTCGCGCGTCCAGTAGTGGTGGAACAGCGCGGCCGCGGCGTGCAGGCCGACCAGGTAGTAGCCGATCGTGCCGATGGTCTCGTGGATCTCCTTGAGGGAGTCGGCCAGCGCCTTGTCCGCGCCCAGCAGCGGCGGCAGTTGCAGCCCGAAGAACGGGATCGGCTTGCCCGCGGCGCTGAGGGTGAGCCAGCCGAGCAGCGGCATCGCCAGCAGGAAGGCGTACAACGCCAGATGCATCAGCGCGGCCAGGCGCGCCTGCCACACAGGCAGCGCCGGCCGGATCAGGGGTGCCGCCCCGGCCACCAGGCGCAATGCCAGGCGCACGAAAACCAGCGCGAACACGCCCAGCCCCAGCATGAAGTGCCAGGTCTTCAGCAGCTCGCGCATGTCGCTCCCGCGCGGGTACATGCCGCGCAGCTCGATGCAGGCGTATACCGCAGCCAGCAACAGCAGCATCAGCCAGTGCATCGCCATCGACGGCGAGCCGTATCGATCTACCGTGTTCTTCCAGTTCATGAGGCCTCCGGTGATGCAGGGTCGTGGATGATGCCGGATCCTGGCATGCGGGTCATGGCCCTGACGCCTGCAGTCTGCCGGCGCCGGGCCGCCGGTGACTTGAGCGTGGTCAAATGCGGAGCGGACAGCACACTGCAGCGACGCGAATGATTCGCAGCAGCCCGCCCTGCGCGGTTCGGCCGCACCGGCCGCAACGTGGCGCAGCGGTCTTCCGTGCTAAGTTCGGGTCCAGCCGGACGGAGCCCCGCGAGGACCGTTTCCCAATCGATAGATGATGCGATGGAACCCAGCACAAACGTCCTCGATCTGAACCTGCTGCGCCGCAGCTGCAGCTCCTGTGCGCTGAACGAGCTGTGCCTGCCCGCCGGCATCGGTGGCGACGACCTGACCCGGCTGGACGGCACCGTCAAGGACAAGCGCACGCTGGAGCGTGGCGGCGTGCTGTACCGCGACGGCGACCCGTTCAAGGCGCTCTATGTGGTGCGGTCGGGTTCGCTCAAGACCTTCGTGCAGAACGAGGCGGGCGACACGCAGATCCTCGGCTTCCACCTGCCCGGCGAAATCATCGGCTTCGACGCGCTGGCCTCGAACCGGCACGCCAGCCAGGCCGAGGCACTGGAGCGCTCCAGCATCTGCGAATTGCCCTATGCGCAACTGCAGCAGGTCACCAGCGAGGTGCCCGCGCTGCACCGCCAGCTGATGCGGGTGATCAGCCGCGAGGTGGTCGAGGAACATCGACACTTGGTGATGATGGGCCGGCAGCAGGCGCAGGAGCAGCTGGCTATCTTCCTGAAGAGCCTCGCCGACCGCTACGAGCGCCTGCAGCGCGATGGCGCCGCGCTCACCCTGACCATGTCGCGCTACGACATCGCCAACTACCTCGGCCTGGTGGTGGAGACGGTCAGCCGGCTGTTCTCGCGGATGGAGGAGATGGGCGTACTCGAGGTCAACCGCAAGGCCGTGCGCATCCTGCGCCCCGACCTGCTCGCCGACCTCTGCCGCAACGGCCACCCGACCGGATCCCGCCGGAACGACGCCGGCTGACCTCCCGCCTGCCTGGTTGACCCAGGTCAACAGCAGGCGGTGCCGCGCGGCGTACAAATCGACCCTGCAAGGGACCGCGCCACGGCGGGCAGCCGCCTGGACGCGGGAATCGACCGCGATCCATCCGTCATCGGGGCAGATCATGTCCAGCGCATACCAGACCAGTCACGACAGCCCGGCCGCCACGCCCTTCGGCGCCATCGAGGGAACCCACTGGATCGAGACCCTCGCCGACGGCAGCCCGGTGCTGATACGCCCGCTGCGCCCGGATGACCGCCAGCGCGAGACGGATTTCATCAACCGGCTGTCCGGGGAAGCCTGTCGCTTCCGCTTCCTCGGCGGCATGAAGGGCGCCAACCCGGCGCTGATCGATTCGCTGATGGACGTGGATGCCCGGCAGCGGATGGCCTTCCTGGCGCTGGCCCACGACAACGGCGAGCTGCGCGAGGTCGGCGTGAGCCGCTATGCCGCCAGCGCCGACGACAAGCACTGCGAATGTGCGGTGACGGTCGCCGACGACTGGCGCCACCGCGGCCTGGCGGTGCTGCTGATGCGCCGCCTGATCGAGGCTGCGCGCAAGAACGGTTTCCGGCAGATGTTCTCGATCGACGCCGCCGAAAACGAGCCGATGCGCGAGTTGGCCGCCTATCTGGGCTTTACCCGCCGGCTCGACCCGGACGATGCCGCGCACGTCATCCATACCTTCGACCTCTGAGTGCCGCGCCGGCCCCAACCCTCGACCACTGCCATCACATGACAAGCCACGAGCAAGCCGATCCGTCGACACGCGTCATGCGTCCCGGCGACATCCTCGCGCTGGCCACCTCGACCCGGCCATGGAGCCCCGCCGTCACCGCGGGCGTCGCGATCGCCGCGCGCTGGGGCAGCAACCTCACCGGCTGCTTCGTCGACCCGGCGCTGCGTACGCACGCCGCGGAGCCGACCGTGCTGGACCTGCTGCTGGAAACACGCCCCGAATCGGCCGACGAACTGGCCGCGTTCGGCACCTTCGCGCGGCAAGCCGGCGTGCATGGCGCCGACTGGATCGTGGCCCGCAGCGGCATCGCCGACACCCTGCGCTGGCTCGGCGCACGCCACGACCTCGCGGTGATCGAGCGGGACATGGTGCAGGCGTCCGGCCTGCTCGACGTGCTCGGCGAGGCGATCCTGGCCTGCCGCGTGCCCTGCCTGATCCTGCCGCCGGGCTGGGACCGGGAGATCCGCTTCGAGCGCATCGTGATCGGCTGCAACGGCAGCATCGAGTCGATCCGCGCGATCCACGCCGCGCTGCCGTTCCTGCGGGTGGCCGGGCAGGTCACCCTGGTCGACGGCGACGTGCGCGACGGCGACGAGCGGCGCCCGCGCTTCGATCCGTTCGTCTACCTGCTGCGCCACGGCATCGCCTCGAAGCCGAGCTATGTACGCTCGTCCTCCGCGATGGCCGGCGAGATCCTGCTGCAGGAGGTCGGCAATATCCAGGCCGACCTGCTGGTCATGGGCGCCTACGGCCGTTCGCGCATGCGCGAACGCGTGTTCGGCGGCGCCACCCAGCGGGTGCTGGAAGATGCGACCGTGCCGGTGCTGATGCAGCACTGATCCCGTGCACGGCGGGTCCGGCAGGCGGCCCTATTCCCGCAGCAGCGTCTGCCCGATCTCGCGCAGCCGCCCCGGGTTCAGCAGCTCCAGCTCGCGCCCCTCGATCGAGATCAGCTTCTGCGCGCGGAAGCGGCTCAGCACGCGGCTGACGGTTTCGGCGGCCAGCCGCAGGTAGTTGGCGATGTCGCCGCGCGACATGCTGAGATGGAAGCGGGTGGCGGAGAAGCCGCGCGCGGCGTAGCGGCTGGCCAGGTCGAGCAGGAACGCGGCCACGCGCTCGTCGGCGCTGTGGTCGCCGGCCAGCAGCGAGGCCGTGCCGAGCTCCTTGCTGAGCATGCGGAACAGATGCTGCTGCACCGCCGGCACGCGCGAGGCCAGCGCGCTCATCGCGGGGAACGAGAAACGGCAGAAGAAGGTGGTGTCCAGCGCCACCGCGTCGCACGGGAAGTGCTCGGGGTAGATCGCGTTGAGGCCGATCACCTCGCCCGGCAGGTAGAAGCCGAGCACCTGCTCGCGGCCTTCCTTGTCGACCATGCGGGTCTTCACGGTGCCGCTGCGTACGGCGAAGATCGCCCGGAACGGATCGCCGGTGCGGAAGATGTGCTCGCCGGCGCGGAACGGCCCCACGTGCTCGACCAGGCATTGCAGCGCGGCCAGCTCGGGCTTGTGGTAGCCCGCCGCGATGCAGGCGCTGGAAAAGGCACAGGTACCGCAGAAATGCGTTTCGTCGCCGTCGTCGGCAATCGGGCTGGGCGGATCAGGCAGGCGACCTGCCGGGTACTTGGATTGCATGATGTCGGCCGTGCCGGTGGAGGCTGCGTTGGTCAGATCACGCGCGAGTATCGCGAGGCCCGGGCATTGTCGCCCAAGTAGGCATCGAAGCACATGGCGATGATACGCAACAGCAGCCGGCCCCGCGAGGTCACCCGGATCTCGCGCGGGCTCTCCAGCACCAGCCCGTCCTCCAGCAGCGGCAGCAGACGCTGCCGCTCACGCTCGAAGTATTCGTCGAACAGCAGCCGGTGGCGCGTGCCGAAGGCCTGCTTGTCGACCACACCGTGGCACATCAGCTCGTTGATCAGTTCGCGCCGGATCAGGTCGTCCTCGTCCAGCTGCAGGCCGCGCATCAGCGGCAACCGGCCCGCGTCCAGCGCCGCGTAGTAGCCGATCAGGTCGCGCGCGTTCTGGCTGTAGCTGTCGCCGATGCGGCCGATCGCGCTGACGCCGAGGCCGACGATGTCGCAGTCGCCGTGGGTCGAGTAGCCCTGGAAATTGCGCTGCAGGGTGCCGGTGCGCTGCGCCAGCGCCAGTTCGTCGTCGGCGCGGGCAAAATGGTCCATGCCGATATAGACGTAGCCGGCTGCGCTGAGCTGCTCCAGTGCGCGTCCGAACAGCGCCAGCCGGGTGGCCGCGTCCGGCAGCTCGGACGCCTCGATCTGCCGCTGCGCCTTGAACATCTCCGGCAGGTGCGCGTAGCCATATACCGCCACCCGATCGGGATTCAGCGCCACCACCTGCTCCAGCGTGCGGCTGAAGCCGTCCACCGTCTGCAGCGGCAGGCCGTAGATCAGGTCGACGCTGGCCGAACGGAACGACGCCGCACGCGCCGCCTCGAGCACCTCGCGGGTCTGCTCGAAGCTCTGGATCCGGTTGACCGCCTTCTGCACCGCCGGATCGAAATCCTGGATGCCCACCGAGATCCGGTTGAAACCCAGCTCGCCCAGGTTGCGCACGTAGGCGCCGTCGGCGAAGCGCGGGTCGATCTCGATGCCGTATTCGCGGTCCGCCTCGTGGCTGAAGCTGAAATGCCGCGCCAGCGACTCCAGCAGTTCGCCCATGTGCGCCGCGTCGAGGAAGTTCGGCGTGCCGCCGCCGAAATGCAGCTGGCGTACCGGGCGGTCGCGGTCGAACAGCGGCGCGATCAACTCGATCTCGCGGTACAACCGCTCGAGATAGCGGTCCGCCTGGGTCGCGTCACGGGTGATCACCCGGTTGCAGCCGCAGTAGAAGCACGGACTCATGCAGAACGGCACATGCACGTACACCGACAGCGGGCGCGGGATCGGCTCCTCGTTGGAGGCGCGGATCACCGCGCGCAGGGCCGCCTCGTCGAAGTCGGCGCGGAATTGCGGCGCCGTCGGGTAGCTGGTGTAACGCGGCCCCGCCACGTCGTAGCGGGCGATCAGCGCCGGGTCGAATTCGGGAGGGGTGATGGGGATGGCCATGGTGGCGAGTCTGTCGACGCGCCGCCCGGCGTGCCTTGATCCGGGTCAATTGCCGCCATGTCGCGGCGAGATGCCGCAGCAGCCCGCCGGCGCGCTACCGCCGGTACGGGACAACCTGCTGCTCGATCGAACCGAAGATCGAGGCGCCGGCGGCGTCGGTGACGTCGATCTTCAGGCGGTCGCCGAACTTCAGGAACGGCGTGGTCGGATGGCCGTCGCGCAGGGTTTCCACCGTGCGCTGCTCGGCCAGGCAGGAGGCGCCCTTGCCGGTATCCTCGTTGGCGATGGTGCCGGAGCCGACGATGGTGCCGGCGGTGAGCGGGCGCGTCTTCGCCACGTGGGCGACCAGTTCGGCGAAGCTGAACTGCATGTCGACGCCGCACTCCGCTTCGCCGAACCACGCGCCATTGAGCCAGGTGCGCATCGGCAGGTGCAGCTTGTCGCCGGACCACGCCTCGCCGAGTTCGTCCGGCGTCACCAGCACCGGCGACAACGCCGAACGCGGCTTGCTCTGCAGGAAGCCGAAGCCCTTGGCCAGCTCGCCCGGGATCAGCCCGCGCAGGCTGACGTCGTTGACCAGACCGACCAGTTGGATGTGCTGCGACGCCTGCGCCGGCGTCACCGCCATCGGCACGTCGTCGGTGATCACGATGACCTCGGCCTCCAGGTCGATGCCGTAGTCCTCGCTGGGCACCACCACCGGATCGCGCGGTCCGAGGAAGCCGGCGCTGGTGGCCTGGTACATCAGCGGATCGGTGTAGAACGACTTCGGTACCTCGGCGCCGCGGGCGCGGCGCACGCGCTCCACGTGCGGCAGGTAGGCCGAGCCGTCGACGAACTCGTACGCGCGCGGCAGAGGCGAGGCGAGCGCGGCCATCTCCAGCGCGAACGCATCCGTCGCCGTGCCGGCATTCAATGCATCGGACAGCGCGTTGAGCCGTGGTGCGACGTTCGACCAGTCATCCAGCGCCGCCTGCAGCGTCGCCGCGATGCCGCTGGCCCTGACCGCCCGCGTGAGGTCGCGGCTGACCACCACCAGCGTGCCGTCGCGGCCGCCTTCCTTGAGAGATCCGAGTTTCATCGTGCTGCCTTGTGTCGGGTGCGTGGGTCGGTCGCGTTCACGGCGCGAAGTGCTTGCGGATGTCCTGCCAGCACCGATGGTAATCGTGCTGCAATTGCGGCGCGTCCAGCGCCTGCCGCGTGGGACGGATCACCTTGCGCGTCTCGAACATGAAGGCCATGGTGCCGCCGATCACGTCCGGTTTCGACAGGTCGGCCCGCGACGCCTTCTCGAAGGTGGCGGCGTCCGGGCCGTGGGCGCTCATGCAGTTGTGCAGCGAGGCGCCCCCGGGCACGAAGCCCTCGGCCTTGGCGTCGTACACGCCGGTGATCAGGCCCATGAACTCGCTGGCCACGTTGCGATGGAACCACGGCGGCCGGAACGTGTGCTCCGCCACCAGCCAGCGTGGCGGGAAGATCGCGAAATCCACGTTCGCCGTGCCGGGAGTGTCGCTGGCCGAGGTCAGCACGGTGAAGATCGACGGGTCGGGGTGGTCGACGCTGATCGAGCCGATCGTGTTGAAGCGGCGCAGGTCGTACTTGTACGGCGCGTAGTTGCCGTGCCAGCCCACCACGTCCAGCGGCGAGTGGCCGATCTTCGCCGACCACAGCGCGCCCTGGAATTTCGCCACCAGTTCGAAGTCGCCCTCGACATCTTCGAAGGCCGCTTGCGGGGTAAGGAAGTCGCGCGCATTGGCCAGGCAGTTCGAGCCGATCGGGCCGAGATCCGGCAGGCGCAGCAGCGCGCCGAAGTTCTCGCAGACGTAGCCGCGCACGTCGCCATCGGGGATGTCGACGCGGAAGCGCACGCCGCGCGGAATCACCGCGATCTCCTGCGGCTCGATCTCGATCACTCCCAGTTCGGTGGCCAGCCGCAGCCGGCCCTGCTGCGGCACGATCAGCAGCTCGCCGTCCGCGTCGTAGAAGAACCGCCCCTGCATCGAGCGGTTCGCCGCATAGAGATGGATGCCGATGCCGCCCTGCTCGGCCGGGCCGCCGTTGCCGGCCAGGGTGACCAGGCCGTCGACGAAGTCGGTCGGCACGGACGGCAGCGGCAGCGGGTCCCAGCGCAACTGGTTCGGCGTGGCGGGCGCCTCGTCGAAACGGTTGTGGAAGCTGGCATGCGCCAGCGGCCGGAACGGCTCGTGCACCGCCGCCGGGCGGATCCGGTACAGCCAGCTGCGCCGGTTCACGTGCCGCGGCGCGGTGAATGCGGTGCCGGACAGCTGCTCGGCGTACAGCCCGTGTGCCACGCGCTGCGGCGAGTTCTGACCGACCGGCAGCACGCCGGGGATCGCCTCGCTGGCGAATTCGTTGCCGAAGCCGGATTGGTAGCCGTTGCCCGCGATCATCGCCATGGAACGCTCCTCAGAGGAACCCGCGTTTCATCTGGTCGCGCTCGATCGACTCGAACAGCGCCTGGAAATTGCCTTCGCCGAAACCCTCGTTGCCCTTGCGCTGGATGATCTCGAAGAAGATCGGGCCGATCGCGTTCTGGGTGAAGATCTGCAGCAGCTTGCGCTGGTGGGTTTCCGGGTCGGCATCGATCAGGATCCTGTTCTTCGCCAGCCGCGGCACGTCCTCGCCGTGGTTCGGCACGCGCACGTCGATCACCTCGAAGTACGCGTCCGGCGTGTCGAGAAACTCCACCCCGGCGGCACGCATCTGCTCCACCGTGGTGTAGATGTCGTCGGTGAAGCAGGCGATGTGCTGGATGCCTTCGCCGTGGTAGGCGTCGAGGTATTCGTTGATCTGGCTCTTCGGATCGCTCGACTCGTTGAGCGGGATGCGCACGATGCCGTCCGGCGCGGTCATCGCCTTGGACACCAGGCCGGTCTTGGCGCCCTTGATGTCGAAGTAGCGGATCTCGCGGAAGTTGAACAGCTTCTCGTAGTAGTCCGACCACTTCTGCATGTTGCCGAAGTACAGGTTGTGGGTGAGGTGGTCGATGAAGGTGAGCCCGAAGCCGTTCGGGTCCTGCGCGACGCCCTCGATCGGCGCATAGTCGCCGTCGTAGATGCTGCCGGCGCTGCCGTAACGGTCGACCAGGTACAGCATGCAGTCGCCGATGCCCTTGACCACCGGTGCGTTCACCGCCTTGCTCGCCTCTCCGGGCCCGATCGCCTCGCCGCCGTTGCCGAGCACGGCGGCATGCACCTGCGCGGCCGGCTTGCGGAAGCGGATCGCGAAACCGCAGGCGCTGGGACCGTGCTTCGCGGCGAAGTCGGCGGCGAACGAGTCCGGATCCTCGTTGACCAGGAAGTTCACGCCGTTCTGGCGGTACACGGTGATCGGCCGGCGCTTGTGCTTCAGCACGGCGCTGAAGCCCATCCGCCTGAACAGCGCGTGCAGCTCGTTCGCGCGGCCGGCCGGGGCGGCGAATTCGACGAACTCGAAACCGTCAATGCCCATCGGGTTCTCGAACGTGGTGACCTGCATGCCAAGGTTCGGCTGGGCGTTCATGGCGCTCTCCTGTCTGTCGGTGCACGATGGCCGCACGCAAGCGTGCCACCCGTGGATTAGTCTTGCGTTATAGTTTCATATGAAACCATTTGCAAGGACCACCGCCGCAATGTCCGCCAAGCACAAGCCTGCCCCTGCCACGGCCGAGCATGCCCCGCTGCAACTGGAACACTTCCTGCCCTACCGGCTGTCGATCCTGTCCAACACGATCAGCCAGGCGATCGCCGACGACTACCAGAGCCGTTTCGACCTCTCGGTGACCGAATGGCGGGTGATGGCGGTGCTGGGGCGCTACGCGGGCCTGTCCGCGCGCGAGGTGGCCGAGCGCACCGCGATGGACAAGGTGGCGGTAAGCCGGGCGCTGGCACGGCTGGTCGAGGCCGGCCGCGTAGACCGGGCCACCCACGACAACGACAAGCGGCGTTCGGTGCTCAGCCTCACCGAGGCCGGCTGGGCCATGCACGATGAGGTCGCGCCGATGGCCCGCGTGCGCGAACGCGAAGTGCTGGCCCGGCTCGATGCGGAGGAGCGGGCCTGGCTGATGCGGATCCTGGACAAGCTGCAGCCGTGAAGCGGCCTTGGCGGGAAGCCACCCGGCTTCCCGCGCCGTTCCCGCTCACTTCACCCCGTGCATCAGCCGGTTGATCAGCGGCGCGATCAGGAACAGCAGCACGCCGGCGCCCAGCAGCGACCAGAAGCCGAAGGTGTAGCCGCCCAGCGCCGACTGCACGGTCATCCCGCTTTCGCCGCTGACGTGGCCGGCAAAGATCCCCGACAAGTTGTTGCCGATGCCGGTGGAGAGGAACCAGCCACCCATGCCGAGACCGACCAGGCGCACCGGGGCCAGCTTGGTCACCATCGACAGTCCGATCGGTGACAGGCACAGCTCGCCGACCGACTGGATCACGTAGACCATGAACAGGGTCCAGAACGGAATCTTGCCAGCCCCGTCCACCAGGCTGGACAGGGCGAACATCAGCAGCAGGAAGGCCAGGCCGTTGAACACCAGGCCCAGGCCGAACTTGCGCGGGATCGACGGATTGCGGCTCTTCATCGCCACCCAGATCCACGCGATCAGCGGCGCCAGGAAGATGATGGCCAGCGAGTTCACCGACTGGAACCACGCGGTGGGGAAGGTGAAGCCGCCGAACTGGCGGTTGACGATCTGGTCGGCGAGGAAGGTGAACGAGCTGCCGGCCTGCTCGAAGAACATCCAGAACAGCACGTTGAACGCGAAGATGATCAGCATGGCGATCACGCGGTCGCGCTGCACCCTGCCCTCGCGGATGCCTTCCACCATCAGCAGCACGGCCAGCGCCACGAACAGCAGGCTCAGCACCCACTGCAGGAAGCCCGCGCCCGCGGCGAGCAGGAAGTACACGCCGGGAATGCACACCAGCATGCCGAGCAGCACCCAGGCCACGCGCGCCAGGCTTTCGCCGCCGGCGGGCACCAGCCCCACGCCCTGCAGGCCGCGGCGGCCGATCCAGAACCACACCAGGCTGATCAGCATGCCCACGCCCGAGGCGATGAAGACGTACTTGTAGCTCGGCATCGCCTCGCTGCCGAACACGGCCTTGGCCAGGTATTCGGTGATGATCGGCGAGATCAGCGCGCCGGCGTTGATGCCCATGTAGAAGATGGTGAAGCCGCTGTCGCGGCGCTCGTCGCCGGTGCGGTAGAGGCGGCCGACCATGGTGGAGATGTTCGGCTTGAACAGGCCGTTGCCCACGATGATGGTGGCCAGGCCCAGCTCGAACACCTGCTGGTTCGGCACGGCGATCATGAACAGGCCCGCCGCCATCACCGCCGCACCCACCAGGATCGAACGCTGGTAGCCGAGCACGCGGTCCGCGATGTAGCCGCCGAAGATCGCCGCGGCATACACCAGGGCCAGGTAGGCGCCGTAGGTGCGGCTGGCCGGCTGCTGGCCCGCGCCCTCGCCGCCGAAGAACTGCGCCACGATGTAGAGCACCAGTGCCCAGCGGATGCCGTAGAACGCGAAGCGCTCCCAGAACTCGGTCATGAACAGCATCCACAGCGGGCGTGGATGGCCGAGGCGCTGCGGATACTCGGGTACGGCGCGCGGCGCCATATCGGTGGCTTGACTCATGGATGCTCCCCGATGGTGGATCGGCACCTCGCGTGCGGATCCGCAAATTCTTTCGGGAAGGTGTAACCGCAGACCGCGGGCCCCGTCAAATGCAGCGCAACACGGCGCCCGGCGCGCGGGCGCCGGACCGCTCAGCGCACCCCGTGCATCAGCCGGTTGATCAGCGGCGCCAGCAACAGCAGCAGCACGCCCGAACCGAGCAGCACCGAGAAGCAGAAGCCGAAGCCGGACAGCGCCGAGGCCACCGTCATGCCGTGCGCGCCGCTGATCGAGCGCGCCACCAGGCCGGAGAAGTCACCACCGACGGCCAGCGACAGGAACCAGCCGCCCATCGCCAGGCCGACGAAGCGCGGCGGCGCCAGCTTGGTCACCATCGACAGGCCGATCGGCGACAGGCACAGCTCGCCCAGTGTCTGCATCACGTAGCACAGCACCAGCGGCCAGAACGGGATCAGCCCGGCGGGGCCGAGCAGTTCCTTCAGCGCATACACCAGCACCACGAAGCCCAGCCCGTTGAAGATCAGGCCGAAGCCGAACTTGCGCGGGATCGACGGCTCCGCGTCGCGCCGCGCCAGCGCGCCCCACACCAGCGTCAGCAGCGGCGCGAACACGAGGATCGCCAGCGGCGTCACCGACTGGAACCAGCCGACCGGGAAGATCCAGCCGCCGAACATCCGCCGGTCCACCCAGTTCTCGGCGAGGAAGTTGAGCGAGGTGCCGAACTGGAAGTAGAAGGTCCAGAACAGCACGCTGAAGCCGAACACGATCAGCATGGCGATCACCCGGTGCAGCTGCACGCGGTCGTGGCGCAGCGCCTCGCGGATCAGCACCGCCGCCACGCCCACGAACAGCACGCCGAGCAGCCACTGCAGGCCGTCGGCGCCGACCCAGGCGAGCAGCGCGTAGATCAGCGGCACCGCCAGCGCCGCGCCGAGCAGCACCCACAGCACACGCGCACGGTTCTCCATGCCCGGCAGCGGCCGCCCCACACCCTTCAGGCTGCGCCGGCCGAACCAGAACCACAGCAGGCTGAGCAGCATACCCACGCCGGCGGCGGCGAACACCACGCGGTAGTTCTGCTGCATCGGCGTGTCGCTGAAGGCGGCAGCCATCCAGCCGGTAAGCAGCGGCGCCACAAAGGCACCGGCGTTGATGCCCATGTAGAACAGGGTGAAGCCGCGGTCGCGGCGCGGGTCGTCGCGGCCGTAGAGCTGGCCCACCATGGTGGAAATGTTCGGTTTGAACAGGCCGTCGCCGGCGATCACCAGCGCCAGCCCCAGCATCATCAGCGGCTTGCTCGGCGCCAGCAGGGTGAACAGGCCGGCCGCCATCACCGCCGCACCTAGCAGGATCGAGCGCTGGTAGCCGATCACCCGGTCGGCCACCCAGCCACCGAAGATCGAGGCGGCGTAGATCAGCGCGGTGTAGGCGCCGTAGATGCCGGCGGCCCAACCCTGCCCCGCCGGGTCGCCGTGGAAGAACTGCGCCACGATGTACAGCACCAGCGCCCAGCTCACGCTGTAGTAGGCGAAGCGCTCCCAGAACTCGGTCATGAACAGCATCCACAGCGGGCGCGGATGGCCGAGCAGTTGCGGGTAATCGGGCGCGCTGCCGGCGTCGATGGTCTGGTTCATGCGTTCCCCAGTGGTCCGTGGCGTGTGGGTGGATGTTATGAAAAGTGCGGCCATGGATGGCCGCCCGTTTGATCCTCGCGAGCAGGGATGATCGCAAGGATTGTCGTGAAAAGTGCGGCCATGGATGGCCGCCCGTTTGATCCTTGCGATCAGGGATGATCGCAAAGATCAGGCCTTCAGCTGCCGAGGACGGTGCGCACGTCCAGCAGTTCCGGGAAGAATTCCAGGTCCAGCGCCTTCTTCAGGAACGCCACGCCGGACGAACCGCCGGTGCCGCGGCGGTGGCCGATGATCCGCTCCACCGTCTTCATATGGCGGAAGCGCCACAGCTGGAAGCTCTCCTCCACGTCCACCAGCTGTTCGCACATGTGGTATTCGGGCCAGAACTCCGCGCGATCCTCGTAGATGCGCTTGAGCACCGGCAGCAGCGCCTCGTTGCGCCGGTAGGCTTCGGTCCAGTCGCGCTGCAGCAGCGCGGCCGGCACCGCGTGGCCACGTCGCGCCAGGTAGCGCAGGAACTCGTCGTACAGGCTGGGCGCCTGCAGCACCGCGCGCAATTCCGCCTGCGCGGCCGGGTCGTGGGCGAACACCTTGAGCATGTCGGCGTTCTTGTTGCCCAGCAGGAATTCGATCTGGCGATACTGCAGCGACTGAAAGCCGGACGACGGCCCCAGCACACCGCGGAACTCCAGGTACTCCGCCGGGGTCAGCGTTTCCAGCACCGCCCACTGCTCGAACAGCTGGCGCTGCACCTGCTTCACCCGCGCAAGAATCTTCAGGCAGGCATCGATGTCATCGACCCGCAGGTGCGCCAGCGCCGCCTTCAACTCGTGGATCAGCAGCTTCATCCACAGCTCGGCCACGTGGTGCTGCACGATGAACAGCATCTCGTCGTGATGCGGCGGCTGGCTGAGCGGGCGCTGCGCGGACAGCAGCGTGTCCAGGTGCAGGTAGCCGCCATAGGTGATCTGTCCGTTGAGGTCGGTCCGGATGCCCGCTTCGAGATCGCGCTGGTTGTCGCTCATGCTGTTCCGTCACACGCCGAAAGGATCATGGTAGCGGCTGGAGGCACCGCCGCGCCCGCCCGTAAGCAGGAATCACGCGGATGCATGCACTCCCGTACGGCTCCGCATGCTGCGCTGTACCTTGCAGCGCAACATGCCAGCCTGCTATCAAGCGCGGTCTTGTCCGGTCGTCTTGCGCGTGCCGCAGGCTTCCGGACACGCCAGTTCCAGGCTTTCCCCATTCCTCACTCCGGAGCGAGTCGTGACCATCGCCGCCAAGTTTGAAATCGAATATCTGCAATACCTCGATGCCGAGGGCAAGCAGGTACGTGATGATCTGCCCGAGTTCGCGAAAGACCTCGGCCACATGGTCGAGCTGTACAAGCTGATGCTGTCGACCCGCGTGTTCGACGCCAAGTCGATCGCCCTGCAGCGCACCGGCAAGCTGGGCACCTATGCCAGCTGCCTTGGCCACGAGGCCGCGCACGTGGGCATCGGCAGCGCGATGCGGCCGGAAGACGTGTACGCGCCGAGCTATCGCGAATACGGCGCGCAGCTGTACCGCGGCGTGCAGCCGCGCGAGGTGTACATGTACTGGGGCGGCGACGAGCGCGGCAACGACTACCAGAAGGAACCGGCGCGGCACGACTTCGCCTGGTCGGTGCCGATCGCCACGCAATGCCTGCACGCGGCGGGTTCGGCGCTGGCGTTCAAGATCCGCGGCGAGAAGCGCGTGGCGGTATGCACCATCGGCGACGGCGGTTCGTCCAAGGGCGACTTCTATGGCGCCATCAACATCGCCGGCGCGCAGAATCTGCCGCTGGTGGCAGTGATCGTCAACAACCAGTGGGCGATCTCGGTGCCACGCAAGATCCAGTCCGGCGCGCCGACGCTGGCGCAGAAGGGCATCGCCGCCGGCCTGTTCTCGATCCAGGTGGACGGCAACGACATCATCGCCGTGCGCAAGGCGATGGAGGATGCACTGGAGCGCGCGCGCAGCGGCCAGGGCGGCAGCGTGCTCGAACTGGTCACCTACCGCCTCGGCGACCACACCACCGCCGACGACGCGCGCCGCTATCGCGGCGAGCAGGAAGTGAAGGACGGCTGGGCGAAGGAACCCATGAAGCGCCTGCGCAACTGGCTGGTGGCGAAGAAGGTGTGGGACGACGCGAAGGAAGAGGCCTGGAAGGCCGAGTGCGACGAGTGGATGGACAACGAGGTGAACGCCTACCTCGAGACCAGGACCCAGCCGGTCTCGGCGATGTTCGACTACACCTTCGCCGAAGTCCCCGCCGATCTCGCGAAACAGCGCGACTACGTCCTCTCGCTTGAAAACAAGGCCCACTGAGTCATGGCACAGATCACTCTCATCGAAGCGGTTACCCAGGCGCTCGCCTACGAGATGGCGCACGACCCGAGCGTCGTGGTGCTGGGCGAGGACGTGGGCGTCAACGGCGGCGTGTTCCGCGCCACCCAGGGCCTGCAGGAGAAATTCGGCGAACTGCGCGTGCTCGACACGCCGCTGGACGAAACCACCATCGCCGGCGTCACAGTCGGCCTCGCCGTGCAGGGCATGAAGCCGGTGGCCGAGGCGCAGTTCGAAGGCTTCATCTACCCGATGATGGAGCAGATCGCCTGCCACGCCGCGCGCATGCGCAACCGCACCCGCGGCCGCCTCACCGTGCCGGCCGTATGGCGCGCGCCGTGGGGCGGCGGCATCCGTGCGCCGGAGCATCACTCCGAGGCGAACGAGCACCTGTTCACCAACATCCCCGGCCTGCGCGTGGTGATGCCGTCCTCGCCAGCGCGTGCCTACGGCCTGCTGCTGGCCGCGATCCGCGATCCGGATCCGGTGATGTTCTTCGAACCCAAGCGCATCTACCGCCAGTACAAGGAAGAAGTGCCGGACGACGGCGAGGCGTTGCCGCTGGACGTGTGCTTCGTGCTGCGCGACGGCGCCGACGTGACCATCGTGACCTGGGGCGCGCAGGTGAAGGAAGCGCTGGAAGCCGCCGATGCACTGGCCGCCGAAGGCATCAGCGCCGAGGTGATCGACGTGGCCACGCTGACCCCGCTGGACTTCGACACCATCGCCGAGTCGGTGCAGAAGACCGGCCGCTGCGTGATCGTGCACGAGGCGCCCAAGACCGCCGGCTTCGGCGCCGAGATCGCCGCGCGCGTCGCCGAGGAATGCCTGTACGACCTGCTCGCCCCGGTCGAGCGCGTCACCGGCTTCGACACGCACATCCCGCTGTTCCGCCTGGAGATGAAATACCTGCCGAGCGTGGAACGCGTCGTCGACGCGGCGAAGCGCACGCTGGCGGCGTCATAATCGGCGCAGAAACGCCGCGTGGGGCGGGCACTGCCCGTCGCACTACCGCACGTGGCCGCGCAAGACCTGAGCAAAAGCCGGCGGGCAGTGCCCGCCCTACCATACGGATCCGACCTCATGGCTGATATCAAGACGTTCTACCTCCCCGACCTCGGCGAAGGCCTGCCCGACGCGACCGTGGTCGAGTGGCACGTGAAGGTGGGCGACAGCATCAAGCTCGACGCGCCATTGTGCTCGATGGAAACCGCCAAGGCGGTGGTCGACGTGCCCTCGCCGTACACCGGCAAGGTCGTCAAGCTGCACGGTGCACCCGGCGACATCATCGAGACCGGCGCCGCGCTGGCCGATTTCGAGCCCGATCCGAACGCGAAGCAGCGCGCCGAGGCCGAAGCCACCGGCCACCATCATGGCCCGAAGAAGACCGAAGCCGCACCGGCACCGGTACCCGCCGCGACCAAGGCCGATCGCGAGGACGAAGGCACCGTGGTCGGCGCGATGGTCAGCGGCAACGCCGTGCACGTCGAACAGGCCGCCAGCATCGGTGGCGTGAAAGCCGTGCCGGCGGTGCGTGCGCTGGCGAAGAAGCTCAAGGTCGATCTCGCCCGCGTGCGCCCCAGCGGCGCCGATGGCGTGGTGACCATGCAGGACGTGAAGGACGCCGCCGCCAACGGCAGCGCCGCCCTCGGCGCCGCCCCGGCACGCGCGGTGCCCGCCTCGGCCGGCCGCCACCTGGCGCCGGAACTGCCGCAGCCGGAGCCGCAGCGCGGCCCGGTCTCGCTGGCCGGCAAGCCGGTGCGCACCTCGCCACCGAGCGTCAGCGCCAGCGGCCAGCCGGAGCAGTTGAAGGGCGTGCGCCGCAACATGGCCCGGGTGATGGCCGACGCGCACGCGCAGGTCGTGCCGACCACGCTCGTCGACGACGCCGACCTGCACGCCTGGATCGGCAAGCAGGACATCACCGCGCGCCTGATCCGCGCCATCGCGTTCGCCTGCAAGACGGTGCCGGCGCTGAACGCGTGGTTCGACGGCAAGAACCTCAGTCGCACCCTGCATCCGCATGTCGACATCGGCATCGCGGTGGACACCGACGACGGCCTGTTCGTGCCCGCGCTGCGCAATGCCGACGTGCTCGACGGTGCCGGCATCCGCGCCGCGATCAAGCGCCTGCGTTCGCAGGTCGAGGATCGTTCGATCCCGGCCTCGGAACTGTCCGGCTACACCATCAGCCTCAGCAACTTCGGCATGTTCGCCGGCCGCTACGCAACGCCCGTCGTCGTACCGCCGACTGTCGCCATCGTCGGCGCCGGCAAGCTCAGCCACGACGTGGTGGCGGTGATCGGCGGCATCGAGGTGCACCGGCGCATGCCGCTCAGCCTCACCTTCGACCACCGCGCCGCCACCGGCGGCGAGGCCGCGAGGTTCCTCAAGGCGATGCTGGACGATCTGGCGCTGCCGAACTGATCAGAGCAGTTGTCATGCGGCAAGAACGGACGCCTCGAGGCGTCCGTTTTTTTCTGCGCACTCATGCAAACTCCGGCAGGAGCCCGCTGGCGGGCGATGCTTTTATCTGGACTCGAGAAAGCATCGCCCGCCAGCGGGCTACTGCGATGGAGATGCAGGTCAGTAATCGCGCACGTCCAGCAGCATGAAACAGCGCGCGACGTAGTCACTGCCGCGAGGCCACGGCACGGCGGCCAGCGCCAGCGTCCCGGCCGTCCAGGGCTCGTTGTCGAGCAGCGCCTCGCAGCGCGAATCGCCCGCCGCGGCATGGCTGTGCACCAACCGCAGCCAGTGCAGTTCGGGGCTCAGCGCCTCGCGCTGCAGTGCCGCCTCGATCGACGCCAGCGCTTCGGCCGGCATGCTCGCGGCACCTGCGCCGCGCACGCCGAACGGACCGATGAACACGTCCCACGTGCGCACGCCGATATCCCAGGCGGCAATCCGCATCCTGCGGTCGTCGGTGACGTACCAGCACGCCGCCAGCAGCACATGGAACGCGCTCTGCTCGAACGCATGCAAAGCATCACGACAGCCGGTGTCGCCACCGCCGCTGCCGGCGAAGCTTTCCTCGATGTGGCGCTCCTCGCTCAGCACCACGTCGAGGTCGAGCCGGCCGGGCTCGCCCGGCGGCCCCTCCTGCCAGCTGGCCCGCACCGCCGGAAAATCACCGTCGGTGACCAGCCAGCCGTCCTCGTCCACCTCCAGTTCGACATCGTGGCGTTCGAACAGCCGCAACAGGTACTTCTGCAGTGCCGTATCGTCCATCGTCATTCCTTGCCGGCGGCGTCATTCGCCGGGGGCAGCTCGCACCATGTGAGGTAGACGCGCAGGTCGAATTCGCGCTGGTGGTAGTCCGGCAGCATGTGCGTGCACAGCTGGTAGAACGCCTTGTCGTGATCGCTTTCCTTCAGGTGCGCCAGTTCATGCACCACGATCGTCTGCAGGAACTCCGGCGCGGCGGCCTTGAAGAGGCTGGCCACGCGGATCTCCTTCTTCGCCTTGAGCCGGCGCCCCTGCACGCGCGAGATCGCGGTGTGCAGGCCCAGCGCGCGCTGCACCACGTCGAGCTTGCTGTCGTACAGCACCTTGTCGATGCCCGGCGCGTTCTTCAGGTGCTGCAGCTTCAGCGACGCCACGTAGGCATACAGCGCCTTGTCGCTCTGCACTTCATGGCGGCCCGGATACCGCTGCGCCAGGTGCTCTCCCAGGCGCTCCTGCGCGATCAGAATACGCACCTTGTCCTGCAAGGTGGCGGGATAGGCCTGGAGGTACCGGAGCGGAATCATGCGGGTATTCTCGCACTGCACCGCTTCGCACGTATCGACCACCTGACGGAGGCGTCCATGCACCACAGCCGACTCTGCACCATCGTCATCGATTGCCGCGTCGACGACCTCGCCGCATCCACCGCTTTCTGGAGCCAGGCGCTCGGCAAGCCGATCGCCGCGCCCGACCAGGACGGCGACGGCCGCTATGCCGAGCTGGCAACCGACGACGACGAACCGGTCATCCTGCTGCAGAAGGTCGAGCATGACAGCCGCGTACACCTGGACATCGAGACCGACGACCTGGAAGCCGAGGCATCGCGGCTGGAGCGGCTCGGCGCGAAGCGCATCGCGTTCGCGCGCAAGCGCTGGTGGGTGATGGAAGCGCCGAGCGGCCACCGCTTCTGCGTGGTGCGGCGGCAACGCGAGGCGTTCGGCCCGCACCTCAACCGCTGGGAGTGAGGGCCGGCGGATTCGCCCGGCGCCTCGCCGAAGTGCCGCGGCCATGCCGGCGGCGGACCCGCGCAAAAAAAGGGGCCGCCCGAAGGCGGCCCCGTCTCCTTTCATCCATGCAGGTCCTGTCCCGCGTGCCTTGCGGGACAGGAGTTCCGGTTTACTGGCAGGTCGAGAACTTGAACGACGCGATCCGCGTGCTCCAGTTGAACGCACCGGTGGTCTTCAGGTACTCGCTGGTATACCAGAACGTGCAGTCATCCACCGGATCGACGGTCATCGCACTGTAGTCACCCCAGCGCGACAGGTTGCTGCCACTTTGCGAACCCAGGCCTTCGATGATGCTGTTCTCGGCCTGCATGGTGTTCAGCGCATCGGTCGCCAGGCGGCCGGTGTAGCGGATGGCCGGGTGGATGCCACTGCTGGAGGCGCTGTAACCCAGTGCCATGTTGCCCTGCTTGTCCATCGCCACCGAGCCCATCCAGCGATAGGTGGTGTCCGGCGAGAAGGTGGACTGCTGATAGACCACCGGCGTGGTGCCCGGGTTGCGGACCTCGTACCAGCGCACGCCCGTGTACGGGTTCTGCCTGGTCGTGCCGACCTTCACCGAATGGGTGACCACCAGCGACTCGTGGTCGGTGAAGTGACGGTAGGCCAGGCGGAACATCAGGCGGTCGGCCAGCGAATCGAGCTTCTGCGACACGCCTGCCTGCGGCACGCAGGTGCCGCCGCCGCATGCCGTGGCGAACGATGCCACCGGAATGGCGACCGGGCCGGTCAGCGTGGTGTTGGCAGTGTTGCTCCAGTCAACGTGGAACTTCCACATGTTGAGCTGGCCCGCGGTGAAGTTCAGCAGGTAGTTCGGCGAACCCGCCGGCGGCGCGGTGGAACCGTCCAGGTCGGCCGGCAGCACGCCGCCGTAGGCGGTGGAGAGCTGGAAGCACTGCTGGGTGGCCGCGGCGCCGCTCAACATGGCATTGCGATCGTAGGCGCACAGCTTCGCGCCGGCGAACGTGTTGCCATTGAACATGTTGAACGTCTCGTAGTACGCATCCGGCCACACACCCATCTTCGGGTAATCCGGGAACGTGCTGCCGTACGGGAACGCGTAGCGGTAGTAGGCACCGGTGGCGTCGCTGGTGGCGGAGACCGCCACGCACTCGAAGTACGGCGCGGCAGTGACCGCGAACTGCGAGATCACCCAGCGGCCGGCCGCCTTGTCGTAGACCACGGTGGCGTCACCGTCGTTGTCCGCTTCGCAGGGACCGCCGAAACCGGACCACAGGGTCTTGGTGGCCACCGGGCCGTAGGTCACCGACTTGGTCGCCTTGTCGAACACGGCAAAGCCGCTGTTGACGATCTGCACGTACTGGGTGGCACCGACGGCACCATTGGTGTCCGGTGGCGCGCTGTTCACGGTGAACGTGCCTTGCGGCCCGCTGAAGCCATTGCCGACGCCATCCACGCCGGAACCGAGCGTGGGTGCGGCAACGCCGGTGGTCGTGCTTTGCACCGCGCCGTCGCCCGGTGTGCCGGGGCCGTCCAGCCAGGGCAGCGGGCGTGCCGGATGGCTGCGACCGCTCTTGGAGAAATCGTCCGGTCGCGGCATGGTGCCGCGCAGCGAATGCAAGGTGTCGTGTTGCGCCGAAGTGACTTCGGGTGATCCGATGGTGTCGGCGTGGGCGATGCCCACGGCGGCCAGGCTGACGGCTGCGCACAGCACGACGCCAACGCCTCCCAATTTGCATGGTGACATGTAATCCCCTCCAGTGAAGATGCATGGATCTATCGAAAGGATCGGGTCACGCGTACGGCACCCGCAACTGCCGATGATCCGGCGCTACGCGCAAACCGATGATGACCAGCCGTCCCGCGACATGCCTTGTCATGGCTCCCCACGGCTGGTGGCCGAGTATCCCACGGAAAATCCTGCCGGCGTCCGGCAAGTGCATGATCCGCAATATTTTACGGATTACTCTGTGCGCCACTTCCGGTTCTTGTGGACTGTCGCCCACGCATGACGCGGCTCTGCTCAGCCTGCACCGCGGCGGAAGATGATGCGACGCACGATCATCGCCACCGCCAGCACGGCGACACAGGCGCCATAGCCGTACAACGCCGGCAGCACCTGCTGCCAGATCGCGCCGCTGGCCGGACCGAACTCGCCGGCGACCGGCTTTCCGGCCCCTTCGAACCCCAGCACGGCGCCTTGCACCGTGGCCACCGCAGCGAGCAGCAGGGCGGTGAAATCGAAGATCCGCCGTCCCGGCGTGCGCGGCAGGTTCTTCGGGTAGGCCCAGTAGGCCCAGCCGAGAATCAGCAGCCACGGGGCGAGCAGCAGGATGGCGAGATAGCGCATGGATCACGGACTCCGCGGGAAAAGGGACTCGCTGCGCCTCACTCCTGCGCGGCGAGGGCGAGCAGATCCAGCGCTTCGCGCAGACGCGCCAGCGCTTCGTCGCGTGCCGGCTCCACGGGATACTCGGGCGTCGTGGCGACCGGCGCCCCATCCAGCTCCAGCACCAGGGCCCGCGGCAGGACCTGCAGCACGGCGGCGGTGCCCAGCCCCTTGAGGCGTTTCTGCAGTGCACCGGCCGCCTTCGGGTCGGCAAACGGCTTCGACAGCAGCAGCTCCTCGCCGTCCGCGGAGAACAGGCGGAAACGGAAGCTGCCGTCGGCATCGCGAAAGCTGGCGAAGCGCGGCATCCTGTCTTGCTTTGGCGCAGCCTTCGTCTGGCCAGCACCTGCCGGAGTGGTCGTCATCGCGCGCAGCCCCAGCACGCCACGCAACGCGGCCACCTTCGGCGTGGCGATCGCGCGGGCTTTCTGCGCACCCTGCCGCAGGATCGTCTCGATCGCGGCGGGGTCCGCCATCAGCGCCTCGTAGCGCTCGCGCATCGGCGCCACGTCGGTTTCGATCCGCTCGTACAGCACCTGCTTCGCCTCGCCCCAGCCGATGCCGTCCAGCAGCGCCTGGCGGAACACCGCGGTCTCGGCCTCGTTGGCGAACGCGCGGAAGATGGTGAACAGCGCGCAGTCGTCCGGATCCTTCGGCTCGCCGGGCAGGCGCGAGTCGGTGACGATGCGCATGATCGTCTCGCGCAGCTGCTTGCTGCCGCCGGCGAACAGCGGGATCGTGTTGTCGTAGCTCTTCGACATCTTGCGGCCGTCGAGGCCCGGCAGCGTGGCCACCTGCTCCTCGATCAGCGCCTCCGGCAGCACGAAGAACTCGTCGCCATGCAGATGGTTGAAGCGCTGGCCGAGGTCGCGCGCCATCTCGATGTGCTGGATCTGGTCGCGTCCCACCGGCACCTGGTTCGCGTCGAACGCCAGGATGTCGGCCGCCATCAGCACCGGGTACATGTACAGGCCGGCGGTGATGCCGGCATCGGCGTCCTCGCCCGCCGCGGCGTTCTTGTCCACCGCGGCCTTGTACGCGTGCGCGCGATTGAGCATGCCCTTCGACGCGATGCAGGTGAGGAACCAGGTCAGCTCCGGGATCTCCGGGATGTCCGACTGGCGGTAAAAGGTGACCCGCTGCGGGTCCAGGCCGGCGGCCAGCCAGGTGGCGGCGATCTCCAGCCGCGAACGCTCGATGCGCGCCGCGTCGTCGCTCTTGATCAGCGCGTGGTAGTCGGCGAGAAAGAAGAACGCATCGACGTCGTCGCGCCGGCTGGCCTCGATGGCCGGGCGGATCGCGCCCACGTAATTGCCCAGGTGCGGGGTACCGGTGGTGGTGATGCCGGTGAGGACTCGGGTATTCATGCTGTGCCGCGCAGGTAAAGCGCCAGTCTACGACATCCGGCAAAACGGCTCGACCGGCCGGCTGCCGCGACCGGCGGCACACCTTCCCAAAAAAATCACGCAAACCGGTCCAGATTCTGCCAACCCTGACCATGGCAAGGAGCTCGAAGCTGATGAGCGGCAAGTTCACGATGTTCACCGGCAAAAACGGCGAGACCTACTTCAACCTCAAGGCCGGCAACGGCGAGATCATCCTCAAGAGCGAGGGATACAAGGACAAGGCCGGCGCACGCAACGGCATCGAGTCGGTGCGCAAGAACGCGCCGGATGCGGCGCGCTACGAGAAGAAGATCTCGACCAACGGCAAGTTCCACTTCAACCTGAAAGCCGCCAATCACCAGGTCATCGGCAGCAGCGAGATGTACGAGAGCGATCGCTCGCGCGATGTCGGCATCGACTCGGTGATGGCGAACGCACCGGACGCCAAGCTGGTCGAGGAATGAGCAATCCTTCGGCGCGGCCCAGCGGGTCGCGCCGAAACCTCTTCGTTCCGGATCAGCGGATCAGCGTGGACTTGCCGAACAGCGACTCGATCAGATCCACCGCCAGTTTCGCGGTCTGGTTGCGCTTGTCGAAGGCCGGGTTCAGCTCGACGATGTCCAGCGACGCCACGCGCCCCGCATCGGCGATCATCTCCATGCACAACTGCGCCTCGCGGTAATTCGGCCCGCCCCGCACGGTGGTGCCCACGCCCGGCGCGATGCTGGGGTCGAGGAAGTCGACGTCGAAGCTCACGTGCAGGTGGGTGTGCTCGTCGAGCCCGGCCAGCGCCTCCTCCATCACGCGCTTCATGCCGATCTCGTCGATATGGCGCATGTCATGCACCTGCATGCTCGCCTCGCGCACCAGCCGCTTCTCGTCCTCGTCGACCGAGCGGATGCCGATGTAGCGGAACACGTCCGGCGTGGTCGCCGGCGTGCTGCCACTGAGCTCGGTGAGGCCCTCCGGGCCGATGCCGCACAGGCATGCCACCGGCATGCCGTGGATATTCCCGGTGGGCGTGGCCTGCGCCGTGTTGAAATCGGTGTGCGCGTCCAGCCACAACACGCGCAGCCGCTTGCCCTCGTCGTGGCAATGGCGCGCCACCGCGGATATCGAGCCGATCGCCAGGGAGTGGTCGCCGCCGAGCACGATCGGCAGGCGCCCGGCCTGCAGCTCCTGGTGGACAGCCGTATAGACGGCCGTATTCCAGGCGATCACCTCATCCAGATGGCGATAGCCGTGCTCGGGCGGCTGCCACGGGTTGAGTGGGCCCTGCAGGTTGCCGCGGTCGATCACCTTCAGTCCGCGGCGCTCCAGTTTTTCCGCCAGCCTGGCCACGCGCAGCGCCTCCGGCCCCATCGCGGCACCACGATGGCCGGCGCCGATGTCGGTCGGCACACCGATCAATGAAACGGTCTGTTTGTCCATATACCTGTGTTTACCTGATGCATGGCGGCAGACGGCGGCCCTCGCCGGACGGAGGCGGCCGCATGCCGCTCCGGGCAACTCGCCGCCGTCCCTGCCGGGAGAGGCCTGCGCGACCGACCCGTCGTGGATCCTCCGGAGTCTACCGGAACGACCCTGCCGCGCCGAGAGACATACCCGGCCTGCAGCGCGCGCCACGCGGCCACGTTACCGTCGGCCCACGCGTCACCGGTACATTCGCTCAACGCTTCTGCTGGCTCGCGGCGTAATCCCAGCCGCCGGCACGTTCGACTGCATGCGTCATGTCCATGGCCATGCCTTGGCCGTCAAGGCTGCTGTCCGCATGGACCCTGCCGCGGATATCGCCTCCGGGCAACCGATCGAAGCGCGCGTCGCCGACCACTCCCGGCGGATCGCCACCGCGGGTCGTGTGGTCGCTGGCTGCATCGCCAGCCTGCCGGCAGTGCCGACCGCGCAGTCCTTCTGCCGCTGCAGCATCGCGCGCATGTCAGGGTCCCCGGACATGCATACGATCCGGGGGGTGGCCTGCTCCGGCGTCGCCCGCACCCGAGATTTCCACGGCGGCGTCCATTCCATCATGTTGCCGGGGTCCGACTGCGCCCATGCGGCTGCGGGCAGCAACAAACGCACGGCACAAAGGCGATGCGGGCCAGCCACGGCCATGATGAGATGGCCATGGACATGATTCCCCGCGATCCGAAACCGGGACGAACCGCCGCGCGCGGTCACGCAACCGCACCTGCTGTTTTACCGTCGATACCCGCTACCGGGGACGTTCGTCTACTGGAGTCCGATCTGGCGACTTCGCGCCAACTCGTCTTCGCGGCGCGAACGCGCGCCCGGGCACCAGGACACAAGATCCCCGCGGTGATAGACCACGCCGGTCCCCTTGTTCCTTGCGATCTTGCCGAACAGCATCCCTGCAAACAGCGACACTCCACGCCAGAAGGCGGAATGTGCAAGCAACGTTTGCATACCAGTCACCCCAAGCTGCCCCTGCGCAGCCGTCGGTGCCGATGCTAGCAAGCTTTCACGCTATGTGCACACGTAGTTCTCATTTTGAAGAGACAGTCCATGTACCGACACGGAAATGTGACAGGTCACCCACACCGGGTGACGAAGCCACCGGAGACCGCGGCCTCACGCCGCAATGCGGCGAGGTGCCCCCGGCGCGGCGTACTGCACCAGGGCGATGGTGAACTCCGCACAGGTCAACTCGACGCTCACCGTGCGGCCCGAGCTGGCATGCTCCTCGCGTGCCAGCCCGCGGGCCAGCCGGATCGCTTGTGCGAAACGCAGCTGGTCATAGAGCAGCGCCTTTCCGCCGCGAATGCACCACAGGCCGTGGCTGCTTTCCTTGATGGTCAAGACAACACGCATCGCCATACCCCCGGACAAGGACGTCGCCCGGAATACCCATCGTCGCCTCCCCGCGGGCGGATGATCGTGTATTCCCAGCGTCGCCCAGTCTGGCGAGAACCGCTCGATATGTATGTCGGCGCCGACCTACACCTGCTGTGCGCACGCGTCCCGGAATGCGGGACGCCGCTATCCCGTCCGGCCCAGGCTTTGCTGTTCCGGATGCGGCACGTGGCCATACTTGGCCAGAATGACCGGCTCGGAATATTCGCCACGATCGACATCGGCCGCCTGCGCGTACACCAGCACGCCATCGAAATGATCCGCCAGGATCTGGCCGCGCGTCAGTGCCAGCTGCTCCAGGCCATGCAGGATCGGCTTGTCCGCGACGACATCCCCGTCCATCTCGTGAAAACCCTGCACCACGTACAACGTGCCCATGTGACGTGCCCTCGCGCTGGTCGATTGCCCAAGGGTGGATTGAACGAAGTCGACGATTCGCGATGGTCGCGTTAAGGGCGGTCGGAGCCATTCAGTATCCGCCCCGGAACGACGAAGGCCGCCCGGGGGCGGCCTTCGAAACCTGCCTTCTTGGTGCCGGCACCCGGATTCGAACTGGGGACCTACTGATTACAAATCAACAAAAGCAGGTTATTTGGGGCTTGGCCTGGCTCAGCCCTGAGGGCAAGAATGGCTCAACCACGCCATTTGTCCGTCCTGCTCAAAGTGCCAAGAGGTGGCAAGATGTCTAACTGGGGGGAGCCATACCGGAGCCATGGAACAGCAGCGGTCGAGATACGCGCTCCGTCCCGGCCCTCCTCCGATGTCCGAAAACGCCCCTATCAATAAGGTGTCCGCAGCCAAGCGCGAGACCATCAAGGTCCAGCTCGGCGCTGCCCAGGTAAAGAGCCTCGACTTCACCCCCAGGCCGATGTCGCCCATCCAGCGGGACGGCCACCGACTGGTCGCCGAGCCCACGCCGTCGCACGTCAAGGACTGGATCGTGCGTGACACCATAGGGTCCCGCTGGATGGTGGTCCCCGTCATCCAGCTCTGACCTGAGCGGCTTTGGAACCGAGTGTCTCGGGCCGTGAGACCGCGCGCGGTAGTATGGGCTTCCAAGGACAGGGAGAACCGCATGCTGCTTTTCGACTTGATCAAGCTGTGGATCCCGGAGTGCCGGCCCGAGAACACGAAGGTCCACCTGGCGCGTTGGAATCAGCACGAAGAGCCTCACGACGTCTATCTCGCGGGCGATTTCGAGGAGTGGCAGCGCTGGCAAAGCAAGCACTACTTCAACCGCGAATATGTGCTGTCGCTGATCCAGCTGCCCACGGATCCCACGCGCTGGGTGTATGTCGGTATTTATCGGCCCATCGGCAAGACCTTCCACGAAGCGACCCCCGAGCAGAGGGACCACTACGTCTACGACTTCGAACGCTTCGCGGCGGCCGATGAGTGGCGCGGGCGTCTCTACGTGCGCAGCCCCTACAAGGAGCGCAATTCTTTCCCCACTGGGGAGCGCCTGGAACAGGAACTGATAGTCGAGGAGCTGACCCGGGAACCGGACATGATGGGGTCCTTCCCTGGTTTCAACCGGGTGGACATCACCATGGCGGAGCTGGACCGCATCGTGCGAAACCACTTGGAATCCTGGCGCTCGGGCCTGTCGTCGGTGAAGGGGATCTACCTCATCACGGACAAGAACGGCTCGCTCTATGTGGGCAAAGCCGACGGTGCCGATGGCATCTGGGAGCGCTGGACCACATATGCGCTCACCACGCACGGCAACAATGTGGCCCTCATGGAAGAGTTCGGCCTGGCCGCACCGCCGGAACGGAAATTCGATCTGAGATTCTCGATCCTTGAAATTGCCCCCAAGACCGCCACAGACCTCGACAAGCGCGAGACGCACTGGAAGCAAGTGCTAGGCTCACGCGTCCACGGCTACAACAGGAACTGACCGACGTCTGGTGATCGCCCGCAATGTTGCGATCCGTGCCGTCCAGGGACTGGTCGAGCTGGATTTGCCCCTGCGTCATGCCCACGTCCACCTGATCGGCCGCCACATCGGCATGGTCGCGGTGAAGGGCCAGCAGTTCATTGATCTTGGCGATGGACTTGTCGCCGAAAGCCAGGGCCTTGTCCCGTTGCTTCTCGATCAGGTCCGGGTTCCACGTGGCTTCCTTTGTCGGGAAACGCTGCAATCGGGCCACCAGCTCCGCCGCGTTGTGTTCGTCCACGAGTTTCTGTCGCGCCGTGTTGATCTGTTGAAGAATCGTGGCGTATTGCTCATCGGTCTTGGACTGGAACCGCTCGAGGTCAATGTGATCGTGCCGATGGTCCAAGTCGCGCTACGGTTCGTGTGACCCAGCCCGTCATCCAACACGAGGGTGGCGCGCCTCCCGTCATATAAGTCCGACACGTTTTGCGTCGTGGCCGTGTCCTTGCCGATTGATTCAACGTGTTGGTTTCACGGGCCGGAATCGGCCAAAACGCGACGGTCGCTACCCGAATTCAATCGCCCCGTAGCGGTCGTTGGCGGGTTGATGCAGCGATCGGTCGTCGCATCCGCGCTCCCACTCGGATTTCATCTGGTGAATGAGGGAGTCGCGCATTCCCCGGTTGATCAAATACCGCGCGAGGATCGTGTTCGGACTGAGCACGCTATCTGGTTTCGACTGCGTGTCCGCACGACATGGCAACGACGCTTCCTGCAGTGCCGTCTCACGGGTTGCTGAAAACGACGCCGTGCGGCATGGCGCTTCCATGCCAGCCATTCGGCCAAGCGCGCATGAAATCGATCGTCTGCGATTCCAGTGTCAGTTTCCCGGTGCGGCGATCGACCGTGGCAAAGCGCGCCTTGGTGTCGAGCGCGCCATAACCCGTTATGACCAGGCGATCCCCGCGGGGTTCGAGCGCGAGCCAATGTGGGTACTCGTCAGGCGACAGCAGGATGCGGCTGACTTCGTGCGGATGTTCCGGATCGCTCACGTCCAGGCTCACGATCGCGTGTCCGCTTTGCGCGGCTTCCACCAGAAACCCGCCCACGACCACCGGCACTTCGCACGTGCGGTAGCCGAGGTCATCAACATGTTGCAGCGTTGGATCGCCGCCAGCGAGACTCCGCACCACGAACAGACCGCAATTGAACGTCGGTACCAGGACGGTCTTGCCGTCCGTCAGTACGCGCGGTTCCGATGAATCGGCCGCTGTGTCGTCATACCAATCGAACTGCGGCGGCAATCGCATGGTCTTGATCAGCTTCAGATCGGAAAGTCGCCAGACCTGCGCCACATGACTGACTTGCGCGCCCATCATGTCTGCGCTGCTGGTGACGACGCGATCGAGCTTCGGAACGATCGCCAAGCTGTACGGGCGGATATTGGGATGTCCCGGCGCCGCCGCCGCAGCGGTTCTCACGACCCGGCCGTGCGAATCGAACTCCGCCAATCCGCCCGCGGCGTGGTTGAACCCTCCGGAATACTGGAAGGTTGCCAGCGTGTCGCCATTGGGAAGATAGACGAACGAATGCGGATAGCCGAGCGCGCCGACGCTGCCGAATTTCCGCACGAGCCGCGGATGCACCGGATCGTGCAAGTCGAAGACGTAGGTGCGATTGCCGAGCCAATCGTTGGCATACAGGACATCGTCCGGAGGTTCCGCGTAGTTCGTGTGATGTGCCTGTGCCGCGTCTCCGACCGGCAGCATCGCAACCAGTTTCCCAAACGATGGGCCCGGTTGGACGTCGAAAACCGCGAGGAAGTCCTTGCCCAATCCCAACCCGCTGCGGCGTGCAGGAATGTCGGCCGGCGTCATCTCCGGCACCGAGGCGAGAGGACGCTTGGCTTCCATCGCCCACACGAAAAGATAATGGCTAGGCGCCGACGCGGCCGCCGCGAATAGCGGCAAGCCCAGAGCCAGCAACAGCGCGCAACCGGAAATCACTCGTTTCATGACTCGTCTCCTCATGGGGCTACTCCACGCGGATCACGCGCCAGCGGGGAGCCCAAGCCCAATGTTCATCTACAAGTCTGCGGCGAACTGAGCCCCCGCCACGTCAAGGCAGGCTACACAGCTGCCCAGATCGCCCATCTCTTCCCTGGCTTCGAAAAGCCGCGCATCCCGTCGACGCCGATTAGCTTAGCCATGCTCCTCAACTGGATTTTGTTGGAGTTTCAAAACGGGGCGCAGGCGCAAGCGATCTTGGAGGAGCCGCATTGGCGGAAAACGGTATCGCTGGCCGAGCGAACGATGCTCAAGCCGTACTATCAAGGCGGCCTAGAGTTTCTGAATCGCGCCGCGGATAGAGATCGGCGATTTTATCAATGTTATTTATACGACATGCCGGGAAGCTAATTCTGTATAGGGGGCGCCTGATCGACCGGGAGTAGGCTGTTTGACCGCAGCAGGCTGGCGCGGTCTATAGGCGATCACGGATCTGCGCCGTCGACCACCCTGTTACCGCCACTTTGAGGGGCAACATCAGTACCCCCTCTCGAAGCCACTTGGTGTGCGGGTCAGGATAGAAAAACGCCCAACGGGGGAGCCATGGCGGAGCCATGGGAAAGGCCTGAGAGAGCCAAGAAGAGCCATTAGGGTAGATCTGGGGGGAGCCATGGCGGGCCCCTAACAATTAATAACAGGCACTTAGGAGAACCTAAGCGCCTGTTTTTCTTGGTGCCGGCACCCGGATTCGAACTGGGGACCTACTGATTACAAATCAGTTGCTCTACCAACTGAGCTATGCCGGCGGAGGTGGCGGATTCTAGCAGGCCGGGTGGCGGCACGCTCGACGGCCGATCCATGGCTTGTCAGAAGCAGATGGTGCTGTGCGAGCCGATGCCATTGGCACGGACATGGCTGCGCCAGTCGAAATTGCCGCCGTCGGCGACCACCAGATCCAGCCAGTATTCGGGCACGTTCTCGCTGCGCTCGCTCATGCGGGCCGGAAAGCCGGCCGCGGCGACCTCGTCGCGGCGCTTGCGCGCATTCGCCGGATCCCGGAACAGGCCCAGCGAAATCGTGTTGGGCTGATCGCCGGAGTTGACCACGAAATAGTCGCCGATGTCGTGTGCGGCAAGCTGCCGGGCCATTTCCAGCGCCTGGGCGCGGCTGCCGGCCGCCGGCAGGTAGACCCACCAGCCGCTGGTCTGGCTGGTCTGCTCCTGCCGCGAACGCATGCGCGTGGCCTGCGCAGCCAGGGCCTGCCGCGCATTGCGCAGGTCCTGCGGGGTGGCGAACGGCCCCAGTGCGAGACAGCTGTAGCTGGGGTTGCGCGGCGCCGCGGCGGCAACGACGGGTGGCGCGACAGCCGGCGACACGGTCTGCGCCGGCGTCGGCAACTCCGACAGCAGGCGCAGTTGCGCCACGCCCGGATCGCTGGGGCTGCCGCCACGGGCATACGGTTGCCCCAGCAGCAGCCATGCGCCTACCGCGATATTCAGCGCGATCAACAGAACGAACAACAGACGCAGCAACATCGGACCCCCATCAGCCGGCAACCGTCGTCATTCTAGAGGGCGCCACCGACCTCGGACGCATTCACCCATACGGCGAGGCCGCGGAGTACGCCGTCCTGGCTGAGCCGGGCCGGCAACGACAGCAGCGGCAGCAGCGATGCCGCGTCGCCGCCGCCAATGATCAGTTCGGGCGCGGCGCCAAGCCGGGGCGCCGCGCGCAGGGCGAAGCGCTCGACGAGGGCGGCCGCCGCCTGCCAGCAACCCGAGGCCACCGCGTCCGCGGTGTTGTCGGCCAGATCCACGATCGCGCCGGGTCGTTCCGGCCGCACCTGCGCCGTGGCGTCCCGCAGCGACTGCTGCATCAGCTGCGGACCCGGCGCGATCAAGCCGCCCAGGTGCTGCCCGTCGGCCGCCAGCGCGTCCAGCGTGAGCGCGGTACCGACGCCGGCCAGCACGCAGGGCGCGTGACCACCGGCATGCGCAGCGACCATCACCAGGAAACGATCGACGCCCAGCCGTGCCGGTTCGGCGTATGCATTGCGCACGCCGCAGGCGGCGGCCGGCGTGCGCAGCCATTCCGGCGCATGGCCGAAGCAGCGTTGCGCCACGGCCGCCACCTGCGCTTCGCGCGCGGCGTCGACGACCGATGCACCGATCAACCGAAGCGGCGTCGGCAGACCGGTCCAGGCCGCCTCCAGCGCGCGTGACGCGTCATCGCGCCAGTCCACCGCTCCGCGCGCCAGCCAGCCCTCCGCCTGTGCCTGCAGCGCCCACTTCAGCCGGGTGTTGCCCAGATCGAGCAGCAGCCTCATGAACGACGCACCGTGACATCCGCACTGTCGATCCGCCGCACGCTGCCGTCGGCCATGCGCACCTGCAGGGCGCCCTGTGCGTCCACGCCCGCGCCGATGCCGCCGAACGCACCCAGCGCGCCGCTCAACTGCAACGGCTGCCCGTGCAGCAGGTCGTACCTGGCATAGTCTGCGCGGAACGCGGCGAAACCGTCGTGCTCGAACTGCCTCAGACCATCGACCAGCGCCGCGATCAGCGCCGCCGCCACGCGGTTTCGGTCCGGCGGGACGCCGCCGGCCAGGCTGGCGAGATCGCAGGCCGGCTGGCCGGCTTGCGCGCGCAGTGCCGCGGTCAGCCGCAGGTTGAGGCCGATGCCGATGATCGCCGCGCACGGCCCCTGGTACTCGCCGCTCAGCTCGACCAGGATGCCGCACAGCTTGCCGCCCGCGGCAGCCAGCACGTCGTTCGGCCATTTCAAGCCTGCGCCGGCGATATCGAGGCGCTCCAGCGCACGCAGCACGATCACCCCGACCGCCAGCGACAGCCCGCTCAACGCGGCAAAGCCCGCATCGAAACGCTTGAGGCAGGACATGTAGAGATTGAGCCCCGGCGGCGACAGCCACTCGCGGCCGCGCCGGCCACGGCCGGCACTCTGGGTCTCGGCCAGCACTACGCTGAAATCCCCGGCCGCGGCGCCGCGGCGTTGCAGCTCGCTGGAGGTGGAATCGAGTTCCCAATGCACCTCCAGCGCGCCCAGCGCGTGCGCCTCGGCCGCCGGCAGGGCGGCGCGAATCCGCGCGACATCGAGCATCTGCAACGGCCACGGCAGCTGGTAACCGGCCGCGCCGCGCGCCTCGATCGGCACGCCACGGGCACGCAATGCCTCGACCTGCTTCCAGATCGCCGCACGGGTCATCCCGGCTTGTCCGGCGAGACGGGCGCCGGACAAGGGTTCGCCATCGGCCAGCAGCGCCAGCAACTGCGCCGCCTGCATCAGCAGGCCCCGCGTGCGGGGGCGGCGGCGGCCCGGCGGCCGGGGAGTGATGCGGGTCGGATCGGGCTGAACATCGGCGGATTCTAGCCCGGGCGGCCCGCCATGCGGCATCCGGCGGCCACGCCCGACCCCGCCTCCGGCGCGGTGGGCAGCACTGGCAGGGTGCCGGTGTTTCTGAGACGATCAGCGTCTTCGCTTGCGAGGTCAAGGAGTTTGATCGCCATGCGTGTCACCCACTGGCTTATCGGTTGCGCCCTGGGCATCGCCGGGATCGGCGGCGCCGCGGCAGCAAGCGCAGGCACCCAGGACCTGGACAACTCCCCGCACGCCGCGCTCGACGGCGTCGGCAGCCGCGACGGCAGCACCGGCAGCGGCGGCGATGCCGTGGGGCTGGCCCGCGACTGCCCACAGACCGACAGCCGCGACGGTTCCAGCGGCGGTTCCGGCAACAGCAACGATCATTCCGGCGGCTCCTCCTCCGCCCCGGCGTCGAACCGCCGACCGCATCTGGGCTGGCAATCGCTGCTGCCTGGGTCCATCCAGTAAGCGCTCGGCGTCATGCCGGGGCCTTGGTGGCAATCCCTGCGGGCGCGTCTTGAACCCGCACCGATTGCCGATCCGTTGTGGCGGCGCGCCATCGCCGGTTGCCCGCTGGCGCGCCGCCTGGATCAGGCGCGGCAACAGCAGCTTCGCCAGCTCTCCGCGCTGTTCCTCGCGCGCAAGCGCTTCCACGCGCTGGCCGGTGCCGTGCTGGACGACTACTGGCGCCTGCTGATCGCCATGCAGGCCTGCCTGCCTGCGCTGCAGCAGGGCGCGGCCAGCCTGCGCGGCTGGCGCGAGGTGCTCATCTATCCGGGCGAGTTCAAGGTGCGCCGCAGCCATCACGACGACCGCACCGGCGTGGTCACCGAGGGCGACGAGATCCGCATCGGCGAGGCGTGGGAACACGGCCCGCTGGTGCTGTCGCTGGCCGACGTGCAGCTGGACCTGGAGCAGCCGTGGGACGGCTACAACGTGGTCGTGCACGAGATGGCGCACAAGCTAGACATGCTCGATGGCCCACCCGACGGCGTGCCGCCGCTGGTGGACATCCCCCGGCGGCGCTGGATCCAGCAGTTCCAGCAGGCCTACGACCGGCTGGCCGCGCTGCCGGAACGCGGCTACGACAGCCCGATCGACCACTACGCCACCGAGAGCGCCGCCGAGTATTTCGCCGTGGTCAGCGAGCTGCACTACTCGCAGCCGGCGCTGCTGCGCGAGGCGGAGCCCGGAGTCGCCGAATTGCTGGAAATGTTCTACGGCCGCTCGCCGGCTGAAGGCTGCGAACCGGCCGGCTTCTGCCGCGCGCGCTGAACCCGGGTCAGCTCGCCGCCAGGCTCACGCTGAAGCGCGCACCGCCGAACTCGGGCGAGCGGTCGACCACCAGCTCGCCACGGTAGGCGTGCACGATGTCCTGCACGATCGACAGGCCGATGCCGTGGCCCTGCACCCGCTCGTCGCCGCGAACGCCGCGCTGCAACACCTTCTCGATCTTGTCCTCGGCGATGCCGGGGCCGTCGTCTTCCACGCTCAGCCACAGCCCCGGCCGTTGCCGGCCCGCCTGCGCGCGCACCTTCACCACCAGCAGCACGCGGTGGGCGGCCCACTTGAATGCGTTCTCCAGCAGGTTGCCCATCAGTTCCAGCAAGTCGCCCTGCTCGCCGTAGAACACCGCGCCGTCCTCGATGTCGAATTCGCACAGCACGTTCTTCGCCGCGTAGACCTTCTCCAGGCCCTGCACCAGATCCTCGGCATGACCGGCGATCGGCACCGCGCTGGCGAATGTCTGCCGGCCGGAAGTGGCCGCGCGCGACAGCTGGTAGGCGACCAGCTCGTTCATCCGCCGCACCTGGTCGAGCACGCTGGCGCGCCGCGCCGCCTCGTCTCCCGCCGTCGGCGATTCCAGCTGAGAGCGGATCACCGCCAGCGGCGTCTTCAAGCTGTGCGCCAGGTCGGCCAGCGTGTGCCGGTAGCGCGTGCGCTGCTCGCGTTCGTTGGTGATGAACGCGTTGATGCGCTCGGTCAGGCCGGTCAGCTCCAGCGGGTACTGGCTGTCCAGCTGCTCGCTGTCGCCGCGTTCGACCCGGCTCATGTCGCTGGCCACCTCGCGCAGCGGGGTCAGGCTCCAGCGCAGCAGCAGCAGCTGCAGCACGATCAGCATCACGCCGAGGATCGACAGCCAGATCACCAGGGTGTGGCGGAACACCGCATTTTCGCCTTCGAGCTGGTCCTCGGTCTGCGCCACCATCATGGTGAGACGCACGGCTTTCCTGTCCGGCGTGTCGAACGCCACGCCGTAGCTGTAGTAGTACAGCCGCCCCATGCGCGTGTCGATCGGGCCGACGAACTGGCTCTGCCCCGGCTTCAGCTGCTTCAGGAAGGTGAAGTCGCGCCCGATCGCCGACGACGATTCCCAGTGGAAGCCGTCGCCGATCGCCACCGCGTACAGGCCTGAACCCGGCCGCGAGAAATTGGGATCCGGTGGCGTGTCGGGCGGCAGCAACCTGCCGTACCGGTTGACGTCGGTGTTGGTGATGTACGCGATCGCGAAGTTCTCGAGGCGGTCATGCAGCGTCTGCAGCGCGCGCGCCTTGTTGGTCTGCGTGAGGGTCAGCCCGACCAGGCCGAGAAACCCGGCCAGCACGAAACTGGTGGCGATCGCCGCGCGCGCCGCCAGCGACAGCGGGCGGCGCGGCGGCTTTGCCTCACTCGTCGTCGCCGTCAGTGCGTGGTATGGCAAAGCGGTATCCGCGTCCACGTACCGTCTCGATGGGTTTGAGGGTGCCTTCCGGGTCGAGCTTGCGCCGCAATCGGCCGATGAACACTTCCAACACGTTGGAGTCGCGGTCGAAATCCTGCTGGTAAATGTGCTCGGTGAGGTCGGCCTTGGAGACCAGTTCGCCGGCGTGCAGCATCAAGTATTCCAGCACCTTGTACTCGTAACTGGTGAGATCGACCGGCTTGCCTTCCACCGTCACCGTCTGCGCGGTGGTGTCCAGCTTGATCATGCCGCAAGCCAGCACCGGCTTCGACCAGCCGCTGGCGCGGCGCACCAGCGCGTTGATGCGCGCCAGCAGTTCCTCGACGTGGAACGGCTTGACCAGATAGTCGTCGGCGCCGTGCTTGAGCCCCTCGACCTTGTCCTGCCAGCTGCCGCGCGCGGTCAGGATCAGGATGGGGTAGCGCTGGCCGTGCTCGCGCAGCGCCCTGACCAGCTCCATGCCGGACATCTTGGGCAGGCCCAGGTCGATGATCGCCAGGTCGAACGGCACCTCGCGGCCGAGGTAGATGCCCTCCTCGCCGTCCTGCGCCGCATCGACGGCGAAGCCGTCGCGTTTCAGGCGTGCCGCCAGCGTCTCGCGCAACGGCGCCTCGTCCTCCACCAACAGGATGCGCATTAGTGTCTCCCTCTGTTGCCTAAGTCGATGATGGCCGGACGCAGATTCGAGCTGACCGGTGGCGAATTGCCCCGGGGCGGCTCGACCGGCGATGCCGCCGACGGGCCGCTCCGCGGAACCTCGGCCGGTACCGCCACCACCCGCACGTGGCCGTCCGGGTCGAGTACTTTGATGCGATATTCGGTATGGCGGCCGAACTTGCGCGGATCGGCCGACAGCACCTTGCCGCCGGTCTCCCGCTGCACCTTCGCCACCGCCTGCTCCAGGGTCAGCGACGGCGCGGCCGGTTGGGCCGCACGCACATCGCCGCCTGCGATCAGCAGCAGCATCAGCACCAGCGGGAGGCATTGCTTCGACATGGTTGCCTGGATTCCATCCGGATTCGGTTCCGGTTGCCGTTCAGCCTAGGGAACCGCAGCTGAATACTGACCGGATGGGCGTGCGCTGTCACGCCGCGAGCGGGCGCGGCGCCAGCGCCCGTTCGATCAGGGCCCAGCCGGCGCCCGGCAGGTGCGCGCCCTCGCTGAGGATTCGGCGGAAGCCGCGCGCACCCGGCTCGCCCTGATACAGGCCCAGCAGGTGCCGGCTAATGTGCTTCAGCGCGGTCCCGCGCGCCAGCTCGGCCTCGATGTACGGCCGCAGTTGCCGCAGCACGCTTTCGCGGGCCGGCAACGGCTCGCCGTGCAGCGCATGCTCGATCTGCGCCAGCAGGTACGGATCGTGGTACGCCGCGCGCCCCAGCATCACCCCGTCCAGCCGGGCCAGGTGCGCCTGCACCTGCGCCACCGTGGTGATGCCGCCGTTGATCACCACCGCCAACCTGGGGAATTCGCGCTTGAGCCGGTACACCCGCTCGTAGTCCAGCGGCGGCACCTCGCGGTTCTCCTTCGGCGACAGGCCCTTCAGCCAGGCCTTGCGCGCATGCACCACCAGCACCTCGACGCCAGCTTCCAGCATGAGCCCGGTGAAGTGCTGCAGGCCGGCGTAGTCGTCCTGGTCGTCCACGCCGATACGGCATTTCACCGTCACCGGGATGCTCACTGCATCGCGCATCGCCTTCACGCAGTCGGCCACCAGCGCCGGCTCGTACATCAGGCAGGCGCCGAAGCGGCCCGACTGCACCCGGTCCGACGGGCAGCCCACGTTGAGGTTGATCTCGTCGTAGCCGGCTTCGGCGCCGAAGCGCGCCGCCTGCGCCAGCTCGTGCGGGTCGCTGCCACCGAGTTGCAAGGCCAGCGGATGCTCCTGCTGACTGTGCTCGAGCAGGCGCAGCTGTTTGCCGCGCACCAGCGCCGCGCTGGTCACCATCTCGGTGTACAGCCGCGCGCGCGGCGACAGCAGGCGGTGGAAGTAGCGGCAGTGCCGATCGGTCCAGTCCATCATCGGGGCGACGCTGACACGCCAGTCGGCGGCGGAGAGAGCGCTGGTGCGTGGTGAAGGCAAGCTGGACATGCCGCCATTGTAATGGCTGGCAGCCCAATGCTCGCCCCGGAGCGGCCGGCACAGGCGCCGCGCGGTCCGCTCGCGTATCCTACGCAGCTGTCGCCGCGTCCATTCCGGCGCTCGCCAGGCACCGCGGTCGTTGCCGCCCTCCCCGCGAGTCCCCATCTCCGGTCTGCCGGAGGGCTTGGCATGCGACTTCCCCGGCACCCCGACAGCGCAACAACGCGAGACGACCAACCATGGTGGCAATGGCAACCGAGCACGTGATCGACGTGCGGCACTGGAACGACAGCCTGTTCTCCTTCCGCACCACGCGCGACCCCGGCTTCCGTTTCGACAGCGGCCAGTTCGTGATGATCGGTCTGGAAACGGACGGCCGCCCGCTGATGCGCGCCTACTCGATCGCCAGCGCCAGCTGGGAGGAGCACCTGGAGTTCTTCTCGATCAAGGTGCCGAACGGCCCGCTCACCTCGCGCCTGCAGCACCTCAAGCCCGGCGACCCGCTGATCGTCACGCGCAAGCCCACCGGCACCCTGGTGCTGACCGACCTCAAGCCCGGCCGGCACCTGTACCTGCTCGGCACCGGCACCGGGCTGGCGCCGTTCATGAGCATCATCCGCGACCCGGACACCTACGAGCGCTTCGACCGGATCGTGCTGGCTCACGGCGTGCGCCGGGTCGAGGACCTGGCCTATGCGCATTACCTCGAACACGAGCTGCCCCGGCACGACTACCTGGGCGAACTGGTGCGCGAGAAGCTGATCTACTACCCCACCGTGACGCGCGAGCCGTTCCGCCACCAAGGCCGCATCACCGATGCGATCGTCGATGGCGCGATGGGCCAGGCCACCGGGCTGCCGCCGCTGAACCCGGCCACCGACCGCGTGATGCTGTGCGGCAGCCCCGCAATGCTGGACGACCTCAGCGCCCTGCTCGACGGCCGCGGCTTCCAGGCCTCGCCGCGCACGCGCGAACCGGGCGACTACGTGATCGAGCGGGCGTTCGTGGAGAAATAGCCGGGCGATGGGCGGGTGGACGTGCAATCCGGACGCGACTTCCCTCGTTGCCCGCTCCTCTCCACCCGTTTCTGCTCCAATGCCATCGCCTTGTCGACGGAACCTGCCTGATGGACATCGCACTGTACGTGCTCGCTGCATTGCTGATCGCCGGCGGCCTGGCCGGCGCCGTGCTGCCGACGCTGCCCGGCATCCCGATGCTGTTCGGCGGCATCTGGCTGGTCGCGGCGGTGGACGACTACCGGCACCTGGGCTTGTGGTGGCTGCTGCTCATCGGCGCGCTGGGCACGCTCGGGGTGATCGTCGACTTCGTCGCCGGCACGCTCGGCGCCAAGCGCGTCGGCGCCAGCAAGCGGGCGCTGTGGGGCGCCGGGATGGGCACCCTGGTCGGCATGTTCTTCGGCATCCCCGGACTGCTGTTCGGGCCGTTCCTCGGCGCCCTGGCCGGCGAGCTGGCCTCCGGCACCAGCGTGCTGCGCTCGGCCCACGTCGGCATCGGCACCTGGCTGGGCCTGTTGCTCGGCACCCTGGTGAAACTGGTGATCTCGTTCGTGATGGCGGGCCTGTTCGGGCTGGCGATGCTGTTCGGCTGAGCTTCCGGCACATGCCTTCGGCACGCGCGGCGGCCTAGGCTTGGGCTTCCCCAGGGAGAACACCATGTCCAGACGCGTCGCCTTCGCCTTCGCCGCCCTGCTGGTCGCGACCGGTTCGTTGCACGCCCAGACCACACCGCCGGCCTGGATCGCCCGCAGCAACGCCGACTCGCAGATCCTGCTCGAGCAGATCGCCCGCTTCAGCCCGGAGTTCGCCTCGCAGGTGGGCGTGTCCGGCTACGACGACAAGGTCGCCGACCTCCGCCCCGGCGTGGACGAGCGCTCGCGCGCCGCGCTGGTCGCGGCGAAGGCGAAGCTGCAGGGCTTGCTGGTCACGGAGCAGGACGCCAACGTGCGGCAGGACCTGCAGATCCTGATCAAGGCCGCCGCCGAGCAGATCGAGGGCATCGACCTCAACCGCCAATACCTGTTGCCGTACACCGATGTCGGCGAACTGGTGTTCCGTGGCGAATTCAGCCTGCTGAAGGACGACGTGGCCGCCGCGCGCCGCCCGTCGGCGCTGAAGCGGCTGCAGTGCTACCTGGGCAAGGCGCCCGGGTGCACGCCAATCGCCGAGCTGGCCAAGGCACAGACCGTCGCCCGGCTCGGCGACAAGGCGCTGCTCGGTCCGTACAAGGGCGAAGTCGAGCAGAAACTCGCGAACAGCCAGCGCTATGTCGACGGCATCCGCCAGCTGTTCGCCAAGTACAAGCTGGATGATGCCGAGGGCAAGGCCGCGCTGGATGCGCTGGACACGCAGCTGAAGGCGTACGACAGCTGGGTGCGCAGCACCGTGATGCCGCGCGCGCGCGCCGACTTCCGCCTGCCCGAGCCGCTGTACGCGTACAACCTGCGTCGGGTCGGCATCGACATCCCGCCACAGCAATTGATGGCGCAGGCGCAGCTGGAGTTCGTCGAGCTGCAGGGCATGATGCAGGTACTGGCGCCAGTGGTGGCGAAGGCCGAAGGCATCCATGCCACCGACTACCGCGACGTGCTGAAGGCGCTGAAGAAGCAGCAGCTGGGCCGGGACCAGGTGGAGCCGTGGTACCACGAGGTGCTCGGCCACATCGAGGACACCATCCGCCGCGAACGCATCGTCACCCTGCCGCAGCGCAAGATGCAGATGCGCTTGGCCTCGGAGGCCGAGGCGGCGCAGATCCCGGCGCCGCACATGGACCCGCCGCCGTTCATCAACAACCACGGCGAGCAGGGCACCTTCGTACTGACCATGGGCAACCCGGGCAAGAACGGCGACGCGACCCAGGCCTACGACGACTTCACTTTCAAGGCCGCCGCGTGGACGCTCACCGCGCACGAGGGCCGGCCGGGTCACGAGCTGCAGTTCGCCGCGATGGTCGAACGCGGCGTGTCGCTGGCGCGCAGCCTGTTCGCGTTCAACAGCGTCAACGTGGAAGGCTGGGCACTGTACGCCGAGGCCGAGATGCTGCCGTACGAGCCGCCGGCCGGCCAGTTCGCCGCGCTGCAGGCACGGCTGTTGCGTGCGGCTCGCGCCTGGCTCGATCCGATGCTCAACCTGGGATTGATCACGCCCGCGCGTGCACACCAGGTGCTGGTCCACGAAGTGGGCCTGTCCGAGGCGATGGCGCAGCAGGAGATCAACCGCTACACGTTCGACTCGCCCGGCCAGGCTACCGCGTATTTCTACGGCTACCTGCGCCTGCAGCAGCTGCGCCTGCAGACCGAACTGGCGCTGGGCCAGAAATTCGACCGCCTGGCCTTCAACGATTTCGTGATCGGCCAGGGCCTGCTGCCGCCGGAACAGCTGGCCGAGGCCGTGCGCACGCAGTTCGTGCCGGCGCAACGGAAACGCTGAGCGTCAGCGCCGCGCGCTCTTCGCCAGCCAGCCGGCAAGCTGCACGGTGTCGCGACTGAGCGCAGCGGGCAGCACGATGTAGTGCCGGCTCGGCGCGGCGCCGGGTTTCGCGATCAGCCGCGCGGTGCCTTCCAGCCGCAGCAGCGCCGGCTGATCGGCGGCCGCCAGTTTCAGGGCCAGCCCGCCCGGCGTCAGCCAGGCGCACGGCTTCTCGTCGAGATACGCCATCAGGCCACCGAACATCGGCTGGAAGCGCAGCTCGTGCGGACGGCCCAGGTGGGTGGCCGCATCTTCCAGTTCCCGGCGCAGTACCGCGAGGCCCGGCGGCATGCTCATGCCGGGTCGGGAATCACGTACAGCAGCACGGCGAGGAAGTGCAGCACGCTGCCGGCCAGTACAAACACGTGCCACAACGCGTGGTGATACGGCAGCCGCCGCCACAGGTAGAACGGCACGCCCAGCGTATAGGCCAGCCCGCCGGCGAGCAGCAGCACGATGCCGCCGGTCTGCAGATGCTCGCCGAGCGGCCTGAACGCGACCATGCCGATCCAGCCCATGCCCACGTACAGCAGCACCGCCAGCTTGCGATGGCGCCCGAGCAGGCCCAGCTCCAGCGCACTGCCGGCCAGCGCCAACGCCCATACCGCCACGAACAGGCTCCAGCCCCATGCCCCCGGCAGGGCCACCAGGGTGAATGGAGTATAGGTGCCGGCGATCAACACGTAGATCGCGATGTGGTCGAGCGCGCGCAGCGCCGGCTTGGCGGCCGCCACGGGAATCGAGTGGTACAGCGTGGAAGCGGTGTACAGCAGCACCAGCGAAGTGCCGAACACCGCGCAGGCCACCACGGTCAGCGCATTGCCATGCAACGCGGCGAACGCCACCAGCGTCGCCAGCCCGGCGATGCTGAGCACGATGCCGAGGCCATGCACGATGCTGCTGGCCAGCTCGTCGCCGAAGCTGTAACGGGGAATCGCCGCAACGGAGGTGGCGGACATGGCATGGCTCCCGGATCCGGTTCGCGCCTACCTTAGCGGGCGCACCGGCGCTTGCCTACCGGCGACAACCCCACGCGGGAATACCGCTTCCATCTGCCCTTCCCGCCGAAAGCCATGACCGCCAGCGAGGCGGATCTGCACTGCCCGCCCCGCCATGGTTCAGAGCCTGACGTTTACCCCCAGGTAGAACGCGCGCGGAGAACCCGGGGTGATGTTGTTGTCGTTGTGCGCGCTGACGAAATACCGCTTGTCGAAAAGATTCTCGACATTGAGCTGCAGCCGCAGCTGCGGACTCAGCGTCAGGAACACCGCCGCGTCGTAGCGGGTGTAGCTCTTCAGCGTCACCTGGTTGCTGGTGGAGGCGAAGACCGATCCTTGATGGATCGCGCCGATGCCCGCACCCCACATCGGATTGAAGTCGTAGCGGTTCCACAACGAGGCACTGTGCTTTGGCAACTGCGCCAGCCGGGTGCCGGCGGGGAGACTCGGCGACAACGGTCTGGTGATCTCGCCCTCCTGCCACGCATAGCCGCCCATGACGCTCCACGCCGAAGTCAGCCTGCCGCTGAAACCGAGCTCGACCCCCTTGACGCGCTGGCCGTCCACCAGCAACGACTGCGGCACACCCGGATTGGTCGCCGGGTCCCAGGCCGGGTTGGTCACGGCAACGTTGCTGCGGTCGAGCCGGTACACCGCGGCGGTCAGCGCCAGCGCGGGGCTCACATCCCACTTCGCGCCGAGTTCGCGGTTGGTGAACCGCTCCGGCTCCAGTGTGCGGTTGCCCAGCGTAAGCGAGGTGAGCTGCTCGCCGGCACGTGGCTGGTGGGCAATGCTGTAGCTGGCGTACAGCGACAGCGGTTCAACCGGCTTGTAGACCAGGCCCGCGCGCGGCGACACCAGGTTGTCGGTACTGGAGAAGTCCTGGCCGCTGCGATTGTCGTGGAAATCGACCGTGAAGCGGTCGTAGCGCAGACCGAGGACCGCCTGCCATTGCGGCGAGAAATCGATCTGGTCCTGCAGATACAGCGCGGTGACCTTGGCGATGCCGTGATTGCTGGGGTCGGTCGCGCTCTGCCGGAAATCGACCGGCAGCGTGTAGCGCGGGTCCGACACCGGCACCTTGACCGAAGTCGCGGCGAAGCCGGGCCCGCCGAAATAGCCGGTACGACGGAAATTGTCGGTGCTCTGGCGGCCCAGCTCGGCTCCGCCGAGCAGGGTGTGGTGGACTGTGCCGGTCACCAGTTCATACGTAAGGTCGGTCTGGTTGAACAGATTCCGGCGCCGGGTGGCGTTGCTGTAGGCCGAGATCGACACCTGCGTGCCGGCGGCGTTGACCGCACCGGGAAATACATTCTGGTAGAACTTGTCGTAGTCGGCGTAGCGGGTGCGGTTGCGCAAGTCCAGGCCGTTGCCGAAATCGTGGTCGACCAGGGCATTGAACGCGTCCACCGTGACCCAGGTCGGGCTCTGCCGCGGATCGCCGAAGAAGGTCGAGGCGGCGGTGGGCAGCGGCAACCCCCGGTACGACGGCACGCCGCGGTCGGTGACCCGTTCGTCGCGGAAATGCTCGTAGCCCAGCGTCACCTGGGTGCGCTCGCCGGCGCGCAACGCGAGCGTGGGATTGATGCCGTAGCGCTTCAGCGTGACGCCGTCGCGATAACTTCCGGAATCCTCGTACAGCCCGGTCACACGGAACGCGGCACTCTCCCCGATCGGCTCGCCGAAGTCGGCGGTAATGCGTCGGCGCTGCTGCTCGCCCAGTTGCAGCGACATCTCGCGGTGCTGCTGGCCATCGGCCATCTTGCTGATCCGGTTGAGCACACCGCCGGAACCGCCGCGACCGAAGATCATCGCGTTCGGCCCCTTCAGCGCCTCCACCCGCTCGATGTTGTACAGATCGCGGAAGTACTGCACGTCGTCGCGCATGCCGTCGATGAACAGGTCGGCCGTCGAACCGTTGCCGCGCAGTATCGGCGCATCGCGGTGGCCCTCGCCCTGCCCCATGCCGACGCCGGGCATGTAGCGCACGGCGTTAGCCATGCTCGTCATCGCCAGGTCGCGGATCAGGTCGCCGCTCACCACCGTGATCGACTGCGGGATATCGCGCAGCAGGGAACGCGTGCGGGTCGCCGTGTCCATGCCGGCCACCGCGTAGCCGTCGACACTCGCCGCACGGACATTGACCGCCTTGAGATTGGTGGCCTGCTCCGGGTCCGGCGCGGATCCGGCGACGACTGGCGGGACGAGCGCGAGAAGCAGCGCCACGGCGAGCGCTGCAGCGAGAGGGTTGGGATTGGACATGGAGCTTGCCTTGGGCGGACGGACGGGCACATTGGCCCGGTTCGATGTCGAACGATATTGATATTTATTCTCATTTGCAAGATCTTTCGATTGCTCCGATTCCGCCTCATGTCGCGCGGGAAGCTGCGCAACGATCGGCTTCGGGTACCGCACTGCGCCGCACGTCAGGTCTCCGCGAATCCAGGCCCGTCCCTGTCCGTGATGGCAGCCGGAACCCGTTCGCGGTGGGCCTCACCCATCCCTCTGAACGACCGCCTGCGGAGGCGCGCGGCGCACCGAACCGCTCTTCGACGAATAGCCTTCTGGACGGCCACTTGCGCAGAAGCTCTCGCCAGGCATAGCCTGCAGACGCGTCCCCACGATTCCCCCTGCGCCTCCGCGCAGCGTGCACGGACGCATCCAGCCCATTGCTGTCAGGAGGTCGCCATGTCGTCCGCAAGCCTGGCCGTAGCTCATCGTCCCCACCCCGACCGCATCGCCGCCATCAGCGCGGCGGTCGCACTCAACCTCGCCGTGATCCTGATCGCCTCGCGGCCGAGCGCCCCGGCGTTTTTCCACGCGATCGAACAGATCAACCCGATACCCACGCTCCGTTTCGACGAACCTAAGGCGCCACTGCCTCTGCTGCCGGTCGTGATGAAACCCCTGCCGCATCCGCCCGCCGCGCCCGTTGCGCACCCGCGGCCGCTGCCGAGCAGTCCACCGGCCGCTGCGCCCACCACCGAAGGCAATGTCGCCGCACCGCCGGCGGCCCCGACCCTGTTGCCGACCGCTGCCACGCCCGGCCCGGCAGTGGCTGCGCCGGTCGAGGCCAGCCTGGCCTACCGCTCGGCCCCGCTGCGCTTCCCCACCCGCGCCCTGCAGCAGCGCATGCAGGGCACCGTGATGCTGCGGGTACTGGTGGACGAAACCGGCAAACCGGTACAGGTGGTGGTGGAGCATGGCAGCGGCTACCTCCTGCTCGACCGCAGCGCGGTCGAACAGGTGCTGGCCGGCTGGCTGTTCCAGCCCGCGGTGGTGGACGGCCGGCCCGTGCGCGCCTGGGCGCGGGTGCCGGTGGCGTTCAGCCTGCGCGAATGACGATCCAGGCATGGGCGCCCGGCCGGCAACCATGCCGGCCGGGCCTTTTCGCCATGGCGAAAACCCCGCTTCCACGGACCCGCGCGAGGGCCTGCCGGGCAGCTTGTCGGCTTACGTGTCTTTAACGATACGCATGCTCCACTGGCGCCCACTCACCCTGCCGGGTTCCACGCATGGGCAAGCACAAGAACATCCTGAATACCCTGCGCGCGATCGCGCTGGAGCACACCACCGAGCAACCGGACCTCGCCTTGATGGCGCGCGAACTGGGACGCGTGGTGCATCAGGATGCGCTGGCGCTGGCCACCCGGCTGGCCTCGTTGCGCAACCGCCGGCACGGGTTGGAACGCTGGCTGCTGGCCGAGCGTGGCCGGCCGCCGGTCAGCGTGCTGGTGCTGGCATGGCCGCCGAACCACGTCACCCCGGTGCACGACCATGCCGGTTTGTGGGGCCTGGAAATGACCCTGGTGGGTGCGCTGGAGGTCCATTCGTACCAGCGCGACGCCACCACCGGCGATCTGCGCCTGCGCGGCCGCGACTGGCTCGGCCCCGGCGACGGCACCTGGTTCGAGGGCGACCGCCACCACGCGCACCGCTGCCGCAACCTGTCGCGGCACGAGACGGCGCTGTCGCTCCACGTCTACGGCGGCAACCTGGCCGAGTACTTCGCCTACGAGCGGGCCGAATCCACCGGACAGTGGAGCGCGCCGCTGCCGCGACGCAGCGCCCTCGCCGGCCGCCTGTCCGGCTGACCCGCCCGACACCACACGCACGGGGAGCTCCATGTTTCGACGGGTCGCCATCATCGGCGGCGGTGCCGCCGCCGCCACCCTGCTCAGCGAATTGCTGGAGCGCGCGTCGCCGCAGCCGCTGCACCTGGACTGGTTCACCGGCGGCGGCACTCCCGCGCGAGGGGTGGCCTATGGCACCACGTCGGAGCGCCACCTGCTGAACGTGCGCGCAGCCTCGATGAGCATGTTCGCCGGCAGGCCGCGCGGTTTCCTGGATTTCGTGCAGCGCGACGATCCCGCCATCGCCGGCACCGACTTCCTGCCGCGCCGCCGCTACGGCGATTACCTGGAGGCCGAGGTGGCGCGTGCGCTGCAACACGGCAAGGTGCACGGGCACCACGTCAACATCGTCCCGTTCGCGGTCGACGCGCTGGTGCCCGAAGCGGGCGGTGTCACCGTGATCCATGGCGAGGAAAGCCACCGCGCGGACGCGGCCGTGCTGGCGCTGGGCGCGCTGCCGCCGCAGCCGCTGGCCGCCGTCGGCGCCGACGCGCTGGCCAGCGGCCGCTACGAGGTCGATCCATGGCGACTGCTGGCCCAGCTCGATGAGCTGCAACCGCCGCCACGCAAGGTGGTGATCATCGGCCTGGGGCTCACCGCGGTCGACGTGGTGCTGGAACTGTCCGCGTGCTGGCCGCAGGCCGCATTCATCGCGGTCTCGCGCCACGGCCACTTCCCCGAGGCGCACCTGCACGCCGCCGGCACGCCGGCCGGCGACGGCGCCGAACTGGTCGAGGCGATGCGCGACGCACCGGAGATCCGCCGCTGGATGCACCTGCTGCGCGAGGCGATCGCGCAGGAAGGCACCGAATGGCGGCCGGTCGTCGACAGCCTGCGGCCGCACCTGCCCGGCCTGTGGGCCGAGCTCTCGGCGGAGCAGCGCGCGCGCTTCATGCGCCACGCGCGCTGGGCGTGGGAACGCGTGCGCCACCGCATGCCGCCGCTGGTGGGTGAAGCCATCGCCGCCCTGGAGCAGCAGGGCCGGCTGCAACGCCGGCGCGGGCGCGTGCACGCAGTGGATGTCGCCGGCGACTCGTTGCAATTGAGTATCCGCCACGCCGGCGCAACCGAGGTGCTCGATGCCGACCTGGTGATCCAGACCGTCGGCCTGGATACCGACGTGCGCCGCAGCAACCACCGGCTGGTCAGCCAACTGCTCACCAATGCGCACATCGTGCCCGATCCGCTCGGCCTCGGCGTGGCGGCGAACCAGGAGGGCCGCCTGCAGCACGACGGCGAGCACTGGCCCAACCTGTTCGCCATCGGCAGCCTGTTGCGCGGCACGCTGTGGGAATCCACCGCGATGCCGGAAATCCGCCAGCAGGCCCGCAACCTCGCGGACCGGCTGCTGGGCGATTGAGCGCCCGGCCGTGATCTCCGGGTGCCCCCGATGATCGCCGCCTGCGTCGTGCTGCTGCACCTGCTGGGCATGCTCGCGGCGATGCACGCGGTGATGCACACGCGCACGCCGCAAGGCGCGATCGGCTGGACCCTCGGCCTGCTGTTGCTGCCGTACGTCACCCTGCTGCCGTACCTCTACCTCGGCTCCAGCCGCTTCCTCGGCTATCGGATCGGACACCCGCGGGCGCACCCGACGGCCACCGCCACGGGCGCCGCGGCGTCGGCCGACCCGGCGTGCACGCGCTACGCGTCGATCAGCGCGCTGCAGGGCCGGCCGTTCCGCAGCGGCCACCGCCTGCGCCTGCTGATCAACGGCGACGCCGCCTTCGACGCGATGCTGGCGGCGATGGCCGCGGCCGAACATTGCCTGCTGGTGCAGTTCTTCATCATCCACGACGACACGCTGGGCCGGCGCCTGCAGCAGGTGCTGCTGGAGCGCGCCGCGGCCGGCGTATGCGTGTACGTGCTGTTCGACGGCATCGGCAGCCACGCCCTGCCGCAGCGCTACATCGACGAACTGCGCGCCGGCGGCGTGGCGATCCACCGCTTCGCTACCCATCGCTGGCGCAACCGCCTGCAACTGAACTTCCGCAACCACCGCAAGATCGTGGTGGTGGATGGCACGCGCGGCTTCGTCGGCGGCCTCAACGTGGGCGACGAATACCTTGGCCTGAAGCCGCCGCTGGCGCCGTGGCGCGATACCCAGCTGGAACTCTGCGGGCCGGCGGTGGCCGACCTGCAGCAGCTGTTCGCCGAGGACTGGCGCTGGATCACCGGAGCATCGCCGCCGCTGCCGCCGGCGCCGCCCGCCGACGGCGACGCCAGCGTGCTGGTGATGGCCAGCGGCCCGGCCGACCCGCAGGAAACCGGCTCGCTGTTCTTCACCGCCGCGATCAACGCGGCGCGCCAGCGCGTATGGCTGAGCACGCCGTACTTCGTGCCCGACCACGCCGTGCGCGCGGCGCTGCAGCTGGCGGTGCTGCGCGGGGTGGACGTGCGCATCCTGATCCCCTCGCGGCCGGACCACCGCACGGTATTCCTCGCCTCCACCCTGCACGCCTACACCGCCGTGCGCGCCGGCATCCGGGTGTTCCGCTACCAGCCCGGCTTCCTGCACCAGAAGGCGCTGCTGATCGACCGTGACACCGCCGCGATCGGCAGCCTGAACCTGGACAGCCGCTCGTTCCGGCTCAACTTCGAGGTCGCCGCCCTCGCCGTCGACCACGCCTTCGCCGCCGAGGTCGCGGCGATGCTCAGCGCGGACTTCGCGCGCGCGAAGGCCATCGACGAGCGCGAGTACCGCGACACGCGCTACCTGGGCCGGGTGGCGATGCATGTGGCACGATTGTTCGACCCGCTGCTGTAAGCACATCGCCCCGGAGCACCCTGCCATGCGCCAGCTCGCCCTGCTGCTTTGCCTGATGACCATGAGCCTGGCGGCACACGCCGGCGAACCGGCACGCTTCGTCGAGCGCTCGCTCGAACTGCACGGCACCACCTACCGCTACCAGGTGTTCGTGCCGGACGGCTGGACGGCCAAACGCGACTGGCCGGTGATGCTGTTCCTGCATGGCAGCGGCGAGCGCGGCAGCGACAACCGGAAGCAGCTTGGCCAGGGCCTGCCGCCATGGTTGCGCGAACACGGCAAGGACTTCCATGCGGTGGTGGTGATCCCGCAGGCACCGGAGGGCGCCGCGTGGCACGGCGAGATCGAGCGGATGGCGCTGCGGGCGCTCGACGACAGCGTCGTCGAATGGCATGGCGATCGCCGGCGGCTCTACCTCACCGGCCTGTCGATGGGCGGCTACGGCGCATGGCAGATCGCGGTGGATCATCCCGGCCGGTTCGCCGCCGCGGCCATCATCTGCGGCGGCATCGCCCAGCCCAACGACAGCGACCGGCTGCAGGTCGACGGCATTCCCGCCGCCATGGCCGATCCCTACGCCTGGGTCGCCGCGCACATCGGCAGCTTGCCGGTGTGGATCTTCAACGGCGCCGCCGACGACGTGGTGCCGCCGGCGGAGTCCCACCGCATGCACGCGGCATTGCAGGCACGCGGCAACGAGGTGCGCTACACCGAATTCCCCGGCGTCGGCCATGTCTCCTGGCCGATGGCCTACGCCACCGCGCAGCTGTGGCCGTGGATGTTCGCGCACCGCCTGCCGGCGCGCTGACCGACGCTAGCGGCGCCCGCCGAAACGCCGGCGCCAGTCGCCGCTGGCAAGTGCCCAGCCGACGTAGACGCCGGCGGCCACGCCGAGCAATTCGCACAATGCACGCAGGCCGATATGGTCCGGGTCGTGCACCTCGGCCAGCTTCACCTTCAGCAGCTGCAGCGACTGCAGCCGGCCGTAATTGAAATAGAACAGGTTCCACAGGTCGCCGCTGGCGGCCAATGCGGTCGCCAGCAGGAACGACCAGCCGATCTGCGGGCCCCAGCCCCAGCCGTTGCGCCGACCCAGCCAGTGGAACACGAAAAACAGCAGCAGCCCTGCCGCCACCGCGATCGCGCCGGCCTGGATCCCGCCGACGATCCCGTAACCCATCCATGACTGGTCGTACTGCATCGCGCGCCCCTGGACCGTGTTGCCACTGCATCGCGCATTATGGGACATCGCCGCGGATGGCGCGCCGCGCGCTAGACTTCGCCGGAGCATCCGCGCAAGTCAGCCCATGAACCAGCCACTCTCGCCGCACGCCGCGCTGATCCTGGTCGACGTGCAGCCGGACTTCATGCCCGGCGGCACACTGGCCTGCCACGACGGCGACGCGATCGTGCCGGGCATCGATGCGCTGCTGCACACGCGCCGCTTCCGCCACGTGGTGGCCACCCAGGACTGGCACCCGCGCGGGCACGTCTCGTTCGCCGGCTCGCACCCCGGCCGTGCGCCGTTCGAACAGATCGCGCTGTACGGCCAGCCGCAGACGCTGTGGCCGGAGCATTGCGTGCAGGGCACGCCCGGCGCCGCGCTGCATCCCGGCGTCGACTGGTCGGCGCTGGATGCGGTGATCCGCAAGGGCAGCGACAGCGCCGTGGATTCCTACAGCGGCTTCCGCGAGAATCACGGCCCGCACGGCACGCGCCCCAGCACTGGCCTGGCCGGCTGGCTGCGCGAGCGCGGCGTGGACGAGGTGTTCGTATGCGGGCTGGCGCGCGACGTGTGCGTGCTGTGGACCGCCCAGGACGCGCAGGCCCTGGGCTTCCGCGCCAGCGTGCTGTGGGACCTCAGCCGCCCGGTGACACCGGCCAGCGACGAGGCCACCCGCGCCACCTTGCAGGCGCAAGGCATCGGCATTGTGGCAGCCGTGTAGGATGCGCACCCTGTCCACAGGGTGCGTTCCCGCATTCGATCCGGCGTGACCTGCTCAGGTGTCGTTCTCGCCTGTTGCGCGCACCTGCGGTTCGCCGTCTTCGTCGATCTCCACCTGCAACGTGATCGGGCGGCAGCACACCTGGCAGTCTTCGATGTAGTGCTGGCTGGGGATGGAGGCGTCGAGCAGGATCTCGATCGGCTCGCCGCAATACGGACAGTCGATGGTATACGGGGTGAGCATGGCGCATCTCGGCAAGCGGGTCTCCGAGTACACCACGGCACCGTACCGGCGGCGATGCGACGCTCAAGCCTTGCGCGGCGACCATGCCTGCGGCAGGCCGATCCAGAACAGCGCGTCGCGTGCGCAGCGCGGGGCCAGCTTCAGCAACTCGTTGTCCTTGCTGACCAGCCAGCGCGCACCCGATGCCTGCGCCAGTTCCAGGAATTTCTGGTCGTCCGGGTCGGCGCAACGCGGCAGCGGCGCCGCGCCCGGCGCCGTGGCGAATTCGTCCGGCAGGCAGCGCACCAGCGCATCGAACGACGCCTCGATCATCGGCCGCGTGGCGTCGGTGACCGGCAGCTGCGGGTAGCGCAGCACGCGCAGCCACTCGTCGCGGCAATCGGCACGCGTCACGGCTTCGATCGTGCCGCACTGCATCGCCACGTGCAGCGCGGCGGACTGCGGCTCGTGGAACACGAACAGGTCCAGGCACACGTTGGTGTCCAGCACGATGCGTGGCGGCGGTGACGGGTCGGCACTCATCGCGCCATGATGAAGCAAGCGGGCCACGCTATACACTGCACACTTTCCGACCGGAACCGTCGTCCATGGCCGAGCGTGAGTTCAACGACTACATTGCCCGCTCCGGCGCCACGCTGGAAGGCTCGCGCTATGCGGCATGGCTGGCGATCACCCCGCGCCGCCACGGTTTTCCGGTGTATTACGCGATCTGCGAAAACCGCAGCTTCCGCGACAAGGACGTTGCCGAGGCCGCTGCTGCCAAGGCGCTGGCCGACATGCAGGGTCTGGAAGCGGACGGCACGCCGATCTTCCCGGACGACTACACCGGCTTCGACGATTAGCCGCGGCCGCGGACCCTGTCCGCCCTACGCTGCTGCAGCGGCCAATGCGCGCAGCCGCTCCAGCGCCGCCGGAATCGCCGCCGGCGCGTCCACCGTGAGCACGCGCGGCTCGTCGGCGTCCAGCCCGTTCTCCAGCTCGTGCGCCCAGGTCACGTGGTACGGCAGGTGCACGCCCCAGCCGCCGAGGCGCACCACCGGCTCGATGTCCGAGCGCAACGAGTTGCCGACCATCGCAAACTGCGCCGGCTGCAGCGCGAATTCGCCCAGCACGCGCTGGTAGGTGGCGGCGTTCTTTTCCGAGACGATCTCGATGCGGCGGAACAGGTCGGCCAGCCCGGACTCGGCCACCTTCTTCTCCTGGTGGAACAGGTCGCCCTTGGTGATCAGCACCACCTCGTACTTCCGCGCCACCGCCTCGACCGCCTCGCGGATGCCCGGCAGCAGTTCCACCGGATGCTGCAGCACCGCCTTGCCCAGCTCGACCAGGCGATGGACGTCGGCGGCGCTGATGCGGCCGTCGCTGACCGCGATCGCGGTCTCCACCATCGACAGGGCCATGCCCTTGGCGCCGTAGCCGAACAGCTTGAGGTTGCGTTGTTCGGTGGCCAGCATGCTGTCGTGCACGTGCTGGTCGCCCAGGTCGACGTAGCCCCCCATGATGGCGGCGAACGCGTCGCCGGCCTGGCGGTAGTAGCCCTCGCTGTGCCACAGCGTGTCGTCGCCGTCGAAACCGATCAGTTGCAGCATGGTTGTTCCGTTCTCCCTGTTCCGTCGCCCGGGGCCCGTGAAGAATCGCGCTTCTGGCGCAGGGCCGCCCTCGCCCACGCGGCCGGAAAATCCACAACCTCTCAGCCGAAATCGCTGCCGGGGCGCAGGTTGATGTGCAACGCGGTGGCCAGTTCGCGCATCGGTTCGCTGTCGCGGGTCAGGGTGATCCAGCCGGCGTATGAATCGTCGTCGGTTTCCCAGGTCCACAAGGTATAGCCGGATTCGGCCAGGCGGTCGTAGGCGATGCCGAGCAGGCTGCCGGCATCGGCATCGTCGAAATAGTCGTCGTCGTCCGGATCGCCGCCCCAGTCGATCGACAGGTTCCAGCGCGTGGCCAGTTCGTCCAGCGCCTGCACCAGCGAGCGCAGGTCATCCTCGGCGACCATGAAGCCCGAGCGCCAGTCGATCACCCGCGCGATCAGAGCCACCGGCTCGGCGTCGCCGCCTTCGGCGACCGCCTCGCGATATTCGCCGAACTGCTGCAGCGCGGTCTCCTCGTCGCCGGGATTGATCAGCAGCAGCAGCCGCCAGATCTGGGCTTCGACCGAGTCGTCCTCGCCGTCGACCTCGCGGTCGTCGTCAAAATCGTCGTCGTCGCGCATGTTCAGGCACCTACCCGCTTTCGCACCAGGTCCATGTCGCGCACCGGGCGCACCTCGATCGCGCCGGTGCGCGCCCACGGGAAGGCCGAGGCGATGCGCAGCGCCTCGTCCATGTCGGCGGCCTCGATCAGGTTGAAGCCGCCCAGGTATTCCTTGGTTTCGGCGAACGGACCGTCGACCACGCTGGTGCGGCCGTCGCGCACGCGCATCGTGCGGGCGGTGGCCGGCGCTTCCAGTTGCTGCGAATCGCGCAGCTGCCCCTGCGCGCGCAAGGCGTCGGCCTTGGCGAAGCAGCCATGCATCAGGTTGTCGAACTCGCCCTCGGGCAATGCGTCCAGCAAGGCGTCGTCGCAGTAGATCATCACGAGAAATTTCATGGCGTCCTCGGCGGGGAAGCGGAGCGAAGGAGCGATAATGCCGCAATGAGCACCGCGCCCGATAGCTTGCACGCCCTGTCCTGCCATCCGATCGCCTTCGTGCGTTCGCCGTATGCGCAGCGTATCGACGCGCCGCACCAGCCCACCGTGGTGGCCGGCACCGAGACCGGGGCAGCGGCCGAAGCCGTGGTCGAGTTCGTGCCGGGTTTCCCCTCGGCGGCCTTCCGCGACCTCGCCGGCTTCGCGCGGATCTGGCTGCTGTTCGCGTTCCACCGCAGCGAGGGCTGGAAGGCCGAGGTGCGCCCGCCGCGCGGAGGCGGCAAGCGCAGCGTGCTGGCGACGCGCTCGCCGCACCGGCCCAACGCGATCGGGCTGTCGGCGGTGGAACTGGTGGCGGTGGAGGAAGGCGCGCTGCGGGTGCGCGGGGTGGACTTGCTCGACGGCACGCCGATCCTCGACATCAAGCCGTACGTGCCGTACGCGGACGCGTTCCCGCAGGCACGCGCAGGCTGGATCGACACGATCGACGCGGCGCAGGGTCGCCGCTCCGCGCCGGGGCCGCGCAAGCCGCGGGCGCGGCCTCGCGGCGCGGACGACGTCAGCGCGTCATGAACAGCTGCCGCAGCACGTGCTGCCGCCACTGACGTGGATCTGCCGCGGCTCGGACACGCGGACGGCCTCGTAACCCGCCTCGTGCAGGGCGGTAATGACCTGGCTGGAGGTCAACTGCGCCGCCACGTCGATCTGTCCCGCGACGGGCTCGCCGGTGACCTGTGCGTTGGCGTCATGGGCGCGCAGGATGGCGGCGATGGCGCCGGTATTACCGGCGAAATCCTTCACTTGAAACAGCATCGGTACGGTCTCCGGGCAACGGCGGCACATCCGCCGGCGGCGATGATGGCGGCCTGCCGGGCCGGGCGCCCTGACCGGGATCAGGGCAATCCCGGTCGGTGAGACCCACGCTGGGCACACTGGCCCAGTCGACGCGGATCGCTCCGCCGCCGGCACCCGATGCATTGGCAGTGGATCGGTTTAAACCTTGGCTGCGCCCGGCGCCCCCGCCGGGCGCGGCCTTTTTTCGCTTCAGGGAGCCTCGAACAACCTGGTTTTTGTTCGTCATCCCGGCGAAAGCCGGCCTCCCGTGCCTTCCGGTCCCTGAACAGTCGAGGCGCTGGACCCCAGCTTTCGCTGGAATGACGGACATCGAGGTTCTTGAGGTGCCGTCAGGGCTGCTCGATGGCTGCCGACGGCCACGGCGACACGCGCGGGCGCTCCAGTGCGGCAAGCAACGGCGGATCGCGCTGGTAGACGTCGGGGCGGAAGCCGACCCGGCCGTCCTCGCGCAGGTCCACCGTCCAGTACGCTAGCAGCAGTGTGACCGGCTCGCGCAGCATCACAGTCTGCGTCTTCAGCGTATCGATCGCGCGGTCGATCCCGGCCCGGTTCCAGCGCGCCGGGTCGTCCAGCAGCAGTTCGGCCAGCTCGCGCGGGCGCTCCACCCGGATGCAGCCGGAACTGTCCGCGCGCTGCTCGTTGGCGAACAATTCCTGGTGCGGCGTGTCGTGCAGGTACACCGCGTAATCGTTCGGGAAGCGGATCACCAGCCGCCCCAGCGAATTGCCCGGGCCGGCGTCCTGGCGCAGCACGATGCCGCGCGGGTGGGACCAGTCCACGCTGGCCGGCGACAGCTCGCGGCCCTGGCCGTCCAGCACGCGGATGCGGTTGGCGGCGAGGTAGCCGCGGTTCTTGCGCAGCTTCGGCAGGATGTCGTTCTTCAGGATGGTCGGCGGCACCGTCCAGGTCGGGTTGAGCGTGAGGTAGGTGATCTTCGACTTGAACACCGGCGTGCTGCGGTACGGCTTGCCCACCTGCACGCGCGAACGCCACACCGGTTCGCCATCCTTGTAGTAGGCAACCTGGTAGCCGGCGATGTCGACCACCACGAACCTCCCCTGCAACTCGTGCAGCAGCCAGCGCGCGCGCTCCAGGTTCACGCGCAGCTGCCCGATCCGTGCCGCGACCGGCACGTTCAGCGCAGCCAGGGTGGCCTTGCCCAGATGGCCATCGGGCGCCAGGTACTGTTCACGCTGGAACTGTTCCAGCGCGGCCTCCAGCGCCGGGTCGTACAGGTCGTCCACGCCCTCGCCCACCGGATAGCCGGCCAGACGCAGCCGCTGGCGCAGCGCCGGCACGCGCGGATCGCGGCTGCCCGGTTTCAGCGTGGGGCCATCGGCGAGCGCAGGCCAGCCGCCCTGCGCCGCCACCTCGCGCAGTTTCGCCAGCGCCGTGCGCAGCTGGCCGTACAGCGGGTTCTGCGGCCTTGCCCGCGCGAACAGCTCGCCAAGCGTGCCCTGCTCCAGCGCGTCGTGCACCGCCTTGAGGCCCTGCGCCTGGTCGAGCTGGCGCGGGTCGTAGTTCCAGTGCGTGTCCAGCGTGGCCGGATCGACCTTGCCGCGATACAGGTGCAGCAGCGCGGCCAGGCAGGCATCAGTGGCCAGCAGGTCGAACTGCGCGCGCTGCTGCGGCGTGGCCTGTGGATCGCTCAGCACGCTGCGCCGACGCTGCAGCTCACTCAACGCATAGTCTTCCGGATCGAGGCCGTCGCCAGCCACGTCGCCCAGCGCGGAAAGCAGCTGGTCGAGATCGCCCGGGCGCGTCCACGCCGGCGCGAACCGGTTCTGCTCGTAGAAGGCGGCCACCACATTGCCAGGCGTCGTGGCGGCGTCGCCGTCGGCATGCGCGATGCGCCACTGCTCGACCCGTTCGCGGATCTGCTCGGCCACCGGACTCAACGGCTGCTCGACCGTGGACTGCGCGTGCAGCACGCTTCCCAGCACCAGCATCAACAGGGCAAAGCCCCGCAGGAAACGGCAACGGATGGGCGGCACGACACGATCCTGCTCAAGTGGTACTCGCTGTGATAACACAGCATCCTGCCAACGCAAATGACCTAGGCATGCGGCCACGGCCGACGGGTTCTTAACCAGGCGCTGCTAGGATGAACGGCCGCATGCCCGATGCCGTCCCCGCCAAGCCGTACCGATGAGCCGACTCCCGCGCCCCGTCGCCACCCTAATCCTGTTTCTCGCCGCCGGTTTTGCCGTGTCGCATGCCGCGGAACCCTCGCTGCAGGATACGCTCAGCCGGCTTGCGCCGAACGCGAACCCCAAGGTGATCGGCCTGGCGCTCGCCGCCACCGAATGCGCCGCCGCGCAAGGCCAGCCGCCGTCCGACCGGCTGGCGGTGATCGACTATTCGAAGCCCTCGACCGAGCCGCGACTGTGGGTGTTCGACCTGGCCAAACGCAAGCTGCTGTACCACGAGCTGGTGGCGCACGGGCGCAACACCGGCGAGAACCTGGCGAGGACATTCTCGAACCGGCCGGAGAGCCTGCAGTCGAGCCTGGGCCTGTTCCGCACGCTGGGCACCTACGACGGCCACAACGGTTACTCGCTGCGCATGGAAGGCCTCGAACCGGGCACCAACGACCATGCGCTGGAGCGCGCGCTGGTGATCCACGGCGCCACCTACGTCAACCCCGCACTCGCCCGCCAGCAAGGCCGCATCGGTCGCAGCTACGGCTGCCCGGCCGTGCGCACCGCGATTGCGCGGCCGCTGATCGACGCCCTCAAGGGCGGCCAGTACGTGTTCTCCTACTACCCCGATGCGCGCTGGCTGAGCGCTTCGCCGTACCTCAAGTGCAGCAGCGGACGCGCCATGACCGCGAGCCTCGCCGCGCCCTGAATCCGCATCAGGGGCATGTTCTGCCCTCGGGCGCTTCGTCGCTGGCGCGTGCACCGCAGGGTCCGCTTGTTGTGCAGCGCGCCGGTACTGCTGCGCCGGTCGCCATCCCTTACGGATTCCCGGAGGGCTCCCGCAGCAGCGCCTGCATCTTCAGGTACACACCGTTGCTCCAGCCGAAGCCGATCACGTTGGCGGTGTAGCCGGCGCTGATCTTCACGTCGGCGTTGCCGCTGGCCATGTTGTATTTCTCGCGGATGGTGCCGTCGGCGGCGAGGCTGCGGTCGATGGTGGCGGTGAATTCGCGCGCGATGCGGCGGGCGTCGTCTTGGAAACCGTAGGCGTCCAGCCCGGCCGTTGCCAGCCAGTTGGTCGGCGCCCAGCCGAACGGCGCATCCCACTGCGCACCGCTGGCGTGGTCGCTGGTCTGCAGGCCGCCCTTGCGTTCGAAGATGCCCAGCCGGTCGCGCAACGCGGCGGCCTGCTGCTTTGATGCCACGCCGGCCCACAGCGGGTAGTAGGTGGCGACGAAGCGATAGCCGGACGGCTTGCCCCGCACGAAGTCGTAGTCCATGTACATGCCCTGGTCGGCGCGCCACAGATATTTGTCGATCGCCGCGTGCCGCGCCGCGGCGGCATCGGCCCAGCGCGCGGCATCCGCCGTGCGCCCCAGCTGCATGGCGAAATCGTGCAGGTCGCGCTCGTAGCGGTACAGCAGGCTGTTCAAGTCCACTGGCGCGTACTGGTGGGTGGAACCGCCGAACGGACCCATGCGGAACGTGGTGTCGAAGCCCGATTCGCGCATCGCGCGATCGCCCAGATAGTAGTCGGCGCCCAGCCGATAGCCTTGCGACCAGGCGCCGGCGCAGACCTTCGAGGCCTCGACGTCGCAGCTGGTCGTCTTGAGCCGCGCGACTTCCGCCGCGTCCGGATGTTCGGCAGCCCTGACCAGATAGCCGGGATCCTCCGACGGGTGCGCGAGCAGCCAGTCGATCACGCCGCGCAGGTAGCTGCTGTCGCGCATCTCCAGCACCGGCGCCGCGCCGCCGTAGTCGTAGTAGCGCGCCAGGCCGGTCGCGCCGGCTCGGTGTTCCTTGCGCGTCCAGGTGGAGTAGTCGCGCACGGCGAGCGGATACGCGTGCTCCAACCACGCATGGGCTTCGGTCTTGTCCTTGAAGCTGTCCGGGTCGTCCAGCACGGCACGGATCATCGCGCCCAGGAACGGCGGCTGCGAACGGGTCAGGTAATAGCTGCGGTTCGCGTTGAGCACCGCGCCGTAGTGCTGCACCTCGAACAGCGCATTGTCGACCATGTCGCGGGCCAGTGCCTCGCGGTGGTCGGCGACCAGGCCGAGCACGATGAAGTAGCTGTCCCAGCCGTACATCTCGTTGAAGAAGCCGCCTGGCACCACGTACGGATACGGCAGGTAGAGCAGGCCCTGCCGCGGCAGCGTGGCCGGCGCGATGTCGCCGAGCTGGCCGATCGCGCGGGGCAGCACCTGCACGTCGACGTTGCAGCGCTTCTTCACCGCGGCCAGCTCCGGCGGCGTCGGCAGGTCCGCGGGCAGGTACAGCACCGGCTGCGTGCCCACCTTGGGATCGCGCAGGGCCGAGCAGTCGTCCATCGAGCGCGTCAGCGTGGTCCACGCATGGTCGATGTAGGCGCGGGTCTTCTGCGCATCGGGCTGGGCGGCCGTCGCCGTGGCGGCGAACAGGACCGACCATCCGGCCAGCGCGAGGGGCAGGAATTTTTTCATCGTCATGGACCGACCTCGTGGCTGCATGCATGACAGCGTGTCGCCACGGCCCCTTCAATGCAACCGGCGTGCCGCGGCGGCCATGTATCCTGCGCCGTGGACCGGAGCCGCCCGGCGCCCGGGCCGCCGCGTGGCATGGCAAGAAACGGGGTGTCGCGCCCTGTTCGTTGCGTGCATGCTGCGCCACTCCCGGCAGGGGCGGCGATGCTCCGCATGCGACGGCGACGGTCCGGACAACCAGAGATCAGATCAGGGGGAAAACGACACGTGTGCGCGAAGAAAAACGGCGCGAGACCGATCATCAGGAGCCCGCCGGTCGGCCGCCGGATCCTGCGGCTGTGCGGCGTGCTGGGCATCGCCCTGCCGCTGCATGCAGCGTATCCGCAGACCGCGCCGACACCGCGCCAGTCGCTGGACGATGCGTGGTGGACCGGGCCGATGCTGGCCAACTCGGCCGCCACGCTGCCGCGCGGCCACGTCCTGGTCGAGCCCTACCTGTATGACGTGCACTCGGCCCACGCGGATGGCTACGGCTCGCTCACCTACCTGCTGTACGGGCTCACCGACCGGCTCACCGTCGGGCTGATGCCGGTGCTGGGCTACAACCGGATGGACGGCGGCCCCGACAGCTCCCGCATCGGATTCGGCGACGTCAGTGTGCAGGCGCAATACCGGCTGACCCAGTTCCACGAGGGCAGCTGGGTTCCCACGATCTCGCTGCAGCTGCAGCAGACGCTGCCGACCGGCAAGTACGACCGGCTGGGCAACCGCCCCGCCGACGGCCTCGGCGGCGGGGCACATACCACCACGCTGCAGCTCAACACGCAGACGTATTTCTGGCTGGCGAACGGCCGCATCCTGCGCATGCGTTTCAACGTGGCGCAATCTTTTTCCGGCACGGCGCAGATCGAGGGCACCAGCGTCTACGGCACGCCGGATGGCTTTCAGGGCAGCGCCCGGCCCGGCCGTTCCTTCCTCGTCAACGCGGCGTGGGAATACAGCCTGAGCAAGCGCTGGGTGCTCGCATTCGACCTCACCTACCGGCACAGCCACAACACCCGCGTGCGCGGCGATATCGCACTTCCCGGCAGCACGCTGGCAATCTCGCACCTGCGCATCGATACCGGTACCAGCACGGCGTTCGGCTTCGCGCCGGCGGTCGAGTACAACTGGAGTGCACGCCTGGGCATGCTGGTGGGCGTGCGCGTGATCACCGGCGGGCATGGCACCGCCAGCACGGTCACCCCTGCGGTGGCGCTCAACTATGTGCACTGAATCCGGCGCGTTTGCCGCCGGATCGCCGCGACACGGCCGCTCCGCAAAAACCGCCCGGATCGCTCCGGGCGGTGGGGTTTCCAGCAGGCGGTTCGGATCAGTCGGCCGCGGCGTCCAGCCCGCGACGCTTCAGCAGCGGCTCGATTTGCGGCTCGTGCCCGGCGAAATCGCGGAACAGCTGCAGCGCGTCCTTGCTGCCGCCCTGTGACAACAGCGTCGCGCGGAAGCGGTCGCCATTGGCGCGGGTGAGGCCGCCGTTGGCCTTGATCCACTCCACCGTGTTCGCGTCCAGCACTTCCGACCAGATGTAGGCGTAGTAGCCGGCCGCGTAGCCACCCATGATGTGGCTGAAGTACGGCGTGCGGTAGCGCGGCGGCACCGGCGCGTAGTCGGTGCCGTTCGCCTTCAGCGCGGCCGCTTCGAACGCCATCACGCCGGCGGCGGCGGGAATCCTGTCCGCACCGAGCTGGTGCCAGCTCTGGTCGAGCATCGCCGAGCCGAGATACTCGGTGGTGGCGAAGCCCTGGTTGAACTTCGAGGCGGCCAGCACCTTGTCCAGCAGCGCCTTGGGCATCGGCGCGCCGGTCTGGTAGTGCTTTGCGTAGTTCGCCAGCACGCCGGGCCAATCGGCCCACATCTCGTTCACCTGCGAGGGAAATTCGACGAAGTCGCGCGGCACGCTGGTGCCGCTGAAGTACGGGTACTTCACGTTCGAGAACATGCCGTGCAGCGCATGACCGAACTCGTGGAACATCGTGTTCACCTCGTCCCAGGTCAGCAGGGTCGGGCCGCTGGCCGGCCTGGTGATGTTGAGGTGGTTGGCCACCACCGGCAGGTTGCCGGTCAGCGCGGACTGCTGCACGTAGGAGTTCATCCACGCGCCGCCGCGCTTGGACGGCCGCGCGTACATGTCGGCGAGGAAGATCGCCAGCTGGCTGCCGTCGGCGTTGTACACGTCGTACACCAGCACGTCGGGGTTGTAGACCGGCAGGTCGGTGCGCTGCCTGAAGCTGAGCCCGTAGAGCTGGCCAGCGGCGTAGAACACGCCGTTCTCCAGCACGTTCTTCATCTCCAGATAGGGTTTCAGCTGGCTCTCGTCGAAGTCGTACTTCTGCGCGCGCACCTTCTCGGTGTAGTAGGCCCAGTCCCATGGCTGCAGCGCGAACGTCGGCTCGCCCTTCGCCGCCTGCTCCTTGTCGATCATCGCCTGCAGCGCCGCACCCTCGCGCTTCGCGTTCGCCACCGCCGGCGGCGCCAGCCTGGTCAGCATCGCGTTGACCGCCTCGGGCGTCTTCGCCGTCTCGTCGGCCAGCACGTAGGCGGCGTAGGTGGGATAGCCGAGCATGGTCGCCTTCTCGGCGCGCAGCTTCAGCACCTGCGCCACGATCGCGGTGTTGTCGTACGGGTTGCCGCGGCTGCCGCGGGCGATCGACGCCTCATGCAGGCGCTGGCGCAGCGCGCGGTTCTGCAATTGCGCTTCCGGCGGCTGGCCGGTGGTGTTGAGCAAGGCAATGACGTACTTGCCGTCCAGGCCCTTCGCCTTCGCGGCGGCCGCGGCGGCGCCGATCTGCTCGTCGGTGAGGCCGGCCAGCTCTTCCTTCGTGTCGACCACCACGGCGGAATCGTTCACCTCGGCCAGCACGTTCTGGCTGAACGTGGTGCCCAGCGTCGCCAGCTCGCCGTTGATCGCCTTCAGGCGTGCCTTGTCGGCGTCGGACAACTTCGCGCCGGCGCGCACGAAGTCGGTGTGGTAGCGCTCGACCAGGCGCACGCCCTCGGCGTCCAGGCCCAGGTGATCGCGCGTGTCGTACAGCCGCTGGATGCGCGCGAACAGCTGCGGGTTCAGCGAGATCGCGTCGCGATGCGCCGCCAGCTTCGGTGCGTACTCGGCCTGGATCGCCTTGCGTGCGTCGTTGATGTCCACGCCGACCAGGCTGAAGAACGCGGTCGAGGTGCGGGTGAGGATCTGCCCGGACTTCTCCAGCGCGACGATGGTGTTGTCGAACGTGGGCGCCTCGGCGTTGCCGGCGATCGCCTCGACTTCCTTGAGATGCTCGGCCATGCCGCGGTCAAAGGCGGGCGCGAAGTCGCTGTCCCTGATCTTGTCGAACTGCGGGTAATGCAGCGGCAGCGGACTTTCGCCGAAGAACGGATTACCAGCGACGGCCACCGCCGAACCGGCTTGCGCCTGCGGCGCGGCGGCGCTCTTCCTGTCGGAGCCGCCGTCGGAGCAGGCGGCCATGGAGCCGGAAAGTGCGATGGCCAGGGTCAGGGCGAGAGAATGCTTCATGAGATGGATCTCTGTCGTGGAACGGACTCCCGATCCTACCCAATCCCTCGCGCGGCCACCCATGACCAAAGCCATGGTTCGCGGCCACCCGCCGTCGCGCGGCGGCGCGGCCTCAACCCGCCGTGGCGGCTGGCACCGGCGTCGCCTGCGCGCCGGCGATCTGCACCGGGCGCACGCTCGTCACCAGCATGGCGCCCATCACCAGGACGCAGAGGGCGAAGCAGGCGGTGAACAGGCCGGCCAGGATCATCGATTCGTATTTCATGACGTGTCTCCGCGTGGATGGGTTTCCCTGTGATGCACGGAGTGCAATCGCCATGCCAAGCCGGCGCGGAGCGCGCGAAGCCTTGTCCCACCTGTATCCGTCGGCACTGTGCAGGGTGGCGGTGGGTTGTCCGCGGACAGCCGCTGCACGGTAGCCGGACAGCCGGACAGCCGCGACGACGCCGCACGCCAGTCAGCCCGCCGCGCGCGATTCGCCGGCGTGATGCCGCAGCTTGCGGTACTCGACCACGGTGAGCGCGATGATCAGCAGGTCGAACAGGGTCAGTGCCACGAACGCGAACGAAGGGCCAGCCACGACCATGTGGTAGATCTGATAGGCGGCGAACGCCGCGGTCAGCCAGATCAGGCCCGGGTAGGCCCACAGCCTGCCGCGCAGGATCTCCACGATCACCACCAGTTTCGCCACGCCGTGGGACAGCAGGTAGACCGCCGCAAACAGCACGGAGCCCTGGTCGAACTGCGCGGCCCAGTGCAGCACGTGCGTCGCGATGAAGTCAGAGGGATCCTGGCGCAACTCCGGCGCGACCAGCGCGCCGATCCAGGCCTGCAACCGCAACGGGCCGAGCAGCAGCAGCCAGAGTCCGCCGACGACCTCGGCGAGGCCGTCGAGTCCCTTCAGGCCAAGCCCGACAGCGAAGGCCTTGTCGGATAGGGTTCGAGCGCGCAAGCCGATCATCGACACGCCCTCCCGCGGTGGACCCGGAAACCGGTGGCCGCCGGTCCGGAGCTTGCTCCCCGGTTGGGGACCGGTGACGCCCTGCCTACGCCGACAGCCATGTTCGCATGGCCCGGGTGACCGCCGCAGGCTGCTCCATCGGACTCATGTGGCCGCTGTCCTCGACCACCACCAGCTGCGCCTGCGGCATCAGCGCCGCCATCTCCTCGTGCAGCGCCAGCGGCGTGAGCACGTCCAGCCGGCCGCACAGCACCATGACCGGACACGTCAGGCTGCGCAACACGGCCTCGCCGTCCTCCCGCAGCATCGCGTTCTGGCGGATGAACACCTCGCGGCCCTGGCGCAAGGTCATCGCATTGATCCGCTGCGCCAGCGCCGCATCGTGCAGCCGCGGCGGCGCCACGAAGCTCGGCAGCAACTGCTCGGTCATGCCGCGGAACTTTCCGGGCAGGCTGACCGTGCGGTTGGCCGCCCGTCGCTGCGCGATGCGCTCGGGCGTATCGGCGTGGAACGAGGTGTCGAGCAGCGCCAGCCGCTCGATGCGCGACGACGCCTGCCGGGCGATTTCCTGGGCGACATAGCCGCCGAACGAGAAGCCCGCCAGAGCAAAGCGCGGCGGCGCCGTCGCCAGCACCTGCTGCGCCAGCGCGGCGATGCTGTCGCCATGGCCCAGGTCGGCCACCCGGCCATCGGCAACGTCGGCCAGGCCCGCCAGCTGGTCGCGCCAAAGGTCCTCGTCGCACAGGAATCCGGGGAGCAGCAGCAACGGCTGCCGATGGTCAGTCACGGTCATGCCCGGCAATCGAAGGAGGGGGCATTATCGGCCACCGCGCGTGCCGTTTCGCACCACCGCCGGGATACGCGCGAGCTCGGGCATGATCACGCTCCTCCCGGCGCGGAAAGCAAGGCATAGCCGGCGCCGGACACCGGTCAGGTCGCGTCTGTCCACGTCGATGCGATATCGGCCTTCACCAGGTCATCGAGCGTCGCCGGCGCGGCATCCTGCAAGCCATAGAGGCAGCCGTGCCGCATGCCGGCGTAATCGCCGTCGCGGCGGAACGTCGCTGTCCAGATCACGCGGCCAGCACTCGCCTGCTCGTACTCGCCTTCGTAGTCGAACCCGTTTTTCGTCTTGCCGGAGACCGTGGTCATGGCGGGGACTTCCTGACGTGATCACCCGGCCAGCATAGCCCCTTGCCGCCGCGGCAAGGCGGCGGGCTATCAATCGGCGTCGAGCTTGGCCAACGGGGTATGCCCCGCGACGACGTCGAGCGCCTGCAGCGAGACGGTCTTGCGTCCACCATGCAGCTGTTGCCGGCCGACTTCGAGGAAACCCAGCCTGGCGTGAAAGCGTTCGGACGCGGGGTTGGCTGGTTCGATGTCGAACTCGCAGGTGATCAGCGGTACCGCGTCGCGCACGGCGAGCGCATGGAGCTCACGGTAAAGACGGCGGCCGGCGCCGCTCGCCTGCATGTCGCCGGCCACCACGATGCGATCCACATAAAGGAAACGCGGATAGCGCTGCGCAAACCAGCGGTAGTTCGGGCTGTCGTAGTCCGCCCCTTCGCGGAACGCGAGCAGGAACGCCTCGACCTTTCCGGCGGATTCGATCACCCGATGCAGCGCGGCCTGCGCATGCAATCGGGCCAGCCGCGCGCCGTCGAGCGGGCTCAGCACGGCCACGAACGCCTCGTTGAGGGCGAGGATGGCGGGAAAGTCGGCGGGGCTGGCGTCGCGGAGCATTCGGCGATCTTCAGGCGAGCCGACCGGCGCGAACGGCACGCGCGAACGGGGCAAATTCAAGCGGACTCCGTGCCACCTTCGAGCGCCCCGTGCGCCAGCGCGAAGTCGATCGCCGCACGGATCGCCGCTGCCTGCGCCGCATTGCACTGCTCCGGCGTCGCCCGCGGGCTGTCCGGATAGACCTCGGTGGTGGTCCGGTACGGCGCATCGGTGATGCCGGCGCACAGGCCCAGTTGGCGGCAGGCATACTCGATCACGCCCGGCGCCACCACCGGCGAGCCGATGATCGTGCCGTCGGGATCGGCCGGCGCGATGTGGGTGACCCTGGCCACTGCCGCGATCACCGCCTGCTGGAACGCCGGTTGGGGATCCGCGCTGTCCGCGCACAGGTAGAAGCCGTCGGGGATGGTGCCCGGCTCAAAGGGCTTGCCGTCGCGCGCGGCGAGCGCCGGGCGGAACTCGCTCTCGTCGCTGTCGGTGGTTTCGTGCAGGTCGATGTGCACGCGCACGCGATCGCGCAGCGGCGCGACCAGCCGCATCAGCGCCGCCGATTCCTGCGCCGGACTGTCGGCGCGGAACGAGCGGTTCGGGTCGAGCGCGTCGGGGTTCCAGCGATGGATGCGCTCGTAGCCCCACGGGCTCACGCACGGCGCCACGAGCAGGTTGATCCGCCCCGCATAGTCCGCCGCATGCCGGTCGACGAATTGCAGCGCGCCGTGCACGCCGCTGGTCTCGTAGCCGTGCACGCCGCCGGTCACCAGCGCCACGGGGAGTTCGTCGCGCCAGCCGCGGCTCCTGATCGCGAACAGCGGATAGCTGTCGGAGGCATAGTCGAGCCGGCCGTATTCGGATACGTCGAAGCGCGCGCGCAGGGTCTCGATCGCGCTCAGCACGTCCGCGGCGTAGCTGCGCCTGACCGCCTGCCGCGCTCGCCATGCCGCCACCTCCGCGTCGCCCCAGGGACGTCCGGGGGTACCGATGGGATAGAAGGCCTGGATCGTCATCGCGTGGCTCGCTTCGCTGTGGCATGGGGAGGCGCAGCACTGTAGCACCGGACCGAAACGTCGCCGGCCGCGCCGGCGTTCCGATCCCAAGCGCCCGTTCGTCATCCGCAAGCACCGGGCCCCCTTTCCGCGCGTGCGACCCGGCCTTCGGCCTACCTGCCCGCCGCGGACGCCGCCCGCGCCGGCGTCGGCGCTGCATGGCCCGGCGATCCCAGGATTTCCATGAGCGGCTTGCCCTGGACCGTGCCGAGGGAAACGTGCAGGAGCTGCGCGATGGTCGGCGCGATATCGAGGTTGGGGAAGGCCGGGATTTCGCCCCTGGCCCGGATGCCAGCGCCCGCGGCGATGAATATGCCCTGCATCAGCGGGTTCGAATTGGGATAGCCGTGGGCGCCGATTTCCCGGGTCGGCGTCACGTAGTCGCCCGTGTCGCCTTCCTTGAAGGCGTAGCCGTCCGCGGCGTAGAGCAGCAGATCGGGCGCCTGGTCGCTCTGCGCCGGCACCGGCCAGCCCTGCTTCGCCGCCTCGGCGGGAGTCAGCACCGCGCGGATGCCGGGCTTGCCCGCGAACAGCGATTTCATCTTCCGGGTCGAGGCTTCCGTGGCGTGCTGCTGGAAGACCAGGGCGAAACCGTCATCCGTCAGGCAGAAGGCGGGGCGGCCCGTGGAGCCGCCCTGCAAGCCGGCCTGCCTGAGCAGCACGTTGGGGCGTAACAGCTGGCGAACGCTCTGCTGGCCGTGGTCGGAGACGATGATGAAGGTGGTGCGGTCGAGATCGCCGGCGGCGCGCACCGCGTCGATGACCTCCTGTACGCGGTCATCGAGGAAGGCGATGGTATTGCGCCCCGCGTCGTTGCCGAAGCCCGTCTCGTGCTCGATGCTGTCCAGCGCCAGCAGATGCAGCAACAGCAGGTCGGGGTGATGCTGCCGGATGATGTCGACCGCCGCGCGGGTGTAGATGCGATCGCGCCACGCCTGCGACGGCTCACCGAAATGCACGAGCTGATCCCGGGTGACGACGCCCTGCCGCACCAGGCTCTGCTCGATGGCGCCGTCGGGGTCGGGATGTTCGGCGAACTGCCAGTCGATGCTCCGCGCGCCATCGATGGCGACCCAGTCCACCTGCGCCGTGGTGAGGCCCGCCTGATGCGCGGCGTCGTAGACGGTGGGCACGGCGACCAGCCGCGACTTCGGCGCGCCCATGTCGATCCGGGGCGACGTGGCGGTGCGCTGGTCGACGATGAGCCCGTTGACCAGCACATGGTGCCGGCTCGCGTCGACGCCGGTGACCATGGTGGTGTGGTTCGGCCAGGTGACGGTGGGGTTGATCGGCTGCATCGAAACCGCATAGGCGCCACGCTGCATCAACCCATGCAACGTGGGCGCGGGCAGCTGCGGCTCGCGCAGACTGGCCGCACCGAAGGCGTCCAGGCTGATGACCACGACCTTGGGGCTCGGCGTGGCGGGCGCCGCCCGTGCGCAAGGGGGCAGCGCGGCGCCGCCCGCAAGGAACATCGCCGCGGCGGCCACGCTTCGAAGCAAAGCGGAAATCGGATACATCATGCGACCCCGTCGATGGAGAAAAGGCACTCGTTGGAACATGGCATCACTCGGCCACCTTGCGCTCGCCGTCGCGCCCGCCGCTGGCCGCGGGGCCGGGCGGCTTCCGGGCCAGCGGCGAATCGAGCGGCGACGGGCCCGTCGCACCCGCGGGCCTGCCTGCCTGACCGGGGTTCCATTCGAAGGTTGCGACGCTCTGCGCCGGCAACGCGTATTCGAAACGGGTCCGGCCCTGCTTCACGGAGATACGGCGGGCCTGCGCATTGCTGTTGACCACCACCAGAACGACCGATCCGCCGGCAGCGTTCTGGAACGCCACATTGTCGATGCCCTTGTCGGTGGCGGTGGACCACACCCGCACGGCACCGGGCAGCACGAACCGGCTGAAATGCGCGAACGCGTAGTACTCGTCGTTGCGATCCACTTCGCCCGTGCGCGACTCGATCGTCACCACGCCCTTGCAGGCGTCGCAGCCTCCGAAATGCGGGCCGTGCTGCTCGTCGAGCGCCAGGTTCCAGTACACCACGCCACGCGCCCACTGCCTGAGCCCGGCGAGCAGCAGGTCGCGCGTGAACCACATCAGTTCGCCGTTCCTGCTCGACTCCCAGTCGCCACCGGAGCACTCGGTGATGTAGGCATCCTTGCCGGGATACGCGCGATGCACGCGGCCCTGCGCATACGGGCTGCCGCTGTAGCAGTGCCAGGCAATGCCGTCGACATAGCGCGCGACATCGGGGTCGGCCAGCACGCCCAGGGGCTGTTCCGGCTCGTCCCAGTTGTGGTCCCAGCCGAGAATGAGCGTCCTGGGCTTGCGCCCCGCCAGCGCCGGACCGAGATACCGCGCGATGATGCGCGCCCGGGTGGCCGCCGGGAAATCCATGCCCGGATAGGTCAGCGGTATGAAGCCCGGCTCGTTCTGCACGGTCAGGGCAAAGATGGGGATACCGTAGCCGCGGTAGGCGTCGATGTACTTGACCAGATAGTCCGCGTACGTGCTCTCGAACTGCGGCAGCAACGCGCCGCCGATCAGGTTTTCGCTGTCCTTCATCCACGCCGGCGCGCTCCATGGCGAGGCGATGACGCGCAGCTGGGGATTGATGGACATCACCTCGTGTACGACCGGAATGACGTTGCGCAAATTGGCGGCGACATTGAAGTGCTGCAGCTCGGGGTCGACCTGGCCGGCCGGCAGGTCGTCCAGGGTATACGGCTCCAGCGAGAAATCCGAAGCACCGATGGTCAGGCGCATCATGCCCAGGTTGAGGCCGGGCGGCGGCCCGAACAGCTCGTGCAGCAACGCACTGCGCTGCTGCCCGTTCAACCGGTTCTGGATCAGCCACGCCGACGAGTCGGTCAGCGCCGCCCCGAAGCCGACGATGGATTGGTATTTCCTGCCGAGGTCGACGACCACATCGGCAGGGGACGACCCGGCGGCACCCGACTCGATGTCCGGCTGCCGCACCAGGCGCAGCCGGCGATCCGCCGTGCTCAACCACAGCTTGACCGCGGCAGTTGCCGGAAACGGCGTCAGGGTGACCTCGGTCTCCACCGCGAAATGCGTGCGGCGCGGCGCATGGAGGGCTGCCAGTGCGAGCAAGGTAATCAACGCGACGGATGCAACGGCCATCCAGCCGGGAACACCTTTGCGGTCATCCATGATGCACGCGAATCCTGTTGCCCACGTTGCAGTGCGCTTGCGACAACCTCACGATCACGGAGCCCCCCGGCTTGTTCATGACAAGTCGGTGAAGAGTGCAGCAAAACGGGGGTCAGAGTCGACTTGCCGGCAAAGGTTCGCTTCGACTTGTGATTCCGGTCTCCCCGGACGGGTCATTCCCGGGAGGAGTCCCAAGGCAAGCGTCAGAGATTCCCTGCGCCCCGGCGAAGCCAGAGATCGATCAGGGATTTCTCGTAGCGCAACGAATCCTGATCGACAGGCGAGCTGCTGCTGAGAAAAGCCGCGTTGCGCAGCTTGCGCTCGCCCTGGCGCAGCACCTTGCCGTCGGCGCCGTACAAGGTGAAGTTCAAGTCGATGCGCGGCGGATAGATGTCCCTGATGATGCGCACATCGTAGAAGTCAGGGCCGCGCCAGGGCTCGTAGGCGCCAGCCCGGACCACGTCGGTCACCTCGATGTCCAGCCGCTGGCCAGGTGCAAGGATGCGCGAGGCGCGCTGGACGATATAGGCGCTGAGCGGTTTCAGGTAAGCGTCGGCGTCGATCAGGTGCACCCCGACGCTGCGCTTCGCCTCGGTGAAGTGCTGCGGATCCTTGTAGCGCACGCTCACATTGTCCGGCGGCGTCGCCGCCTGCGCGATGACGGACGCGAGGACAAGGCAGGCAAGGCACAGCAGGCGCAGCAACGAGGAAGATTTCATGACGGCGCTCCCGGATCGGAACAGGCCGGCAGCCGGAACGGACAAAGAGCCCCGCTACGCGTCGGCGTAAATCAGTATACGCCGGCTCGCCGAGGACTCCGTTCGGGAAATGAGCTGTGAAGTGCCCCGGTTTGCCGTACGTGCGGTATGGCACGAAGATGCCTGTTGCCCGGTGAACTCGAATCACGAGGCTGGAGCGATCCGCATCCCCGGCGAAGCCCAGGATGCTTCCGCTCCTGCCCTACACCAGAACGCGCCGCAGCGCATGTCGGCCGAATGCGTGGACGGCGCAGACATCGTGTCGATCTCATCACAGTTCCAGGCATCCATGTCCTTTCGGGGATGGGTGAAGCGCGCTCGATGGGTTTTACTTGGGCCGGGAACGATAGTCCGGTTCGGACATCGCTCCAGGGTTCGCCCGATGGATGCGCGCGTCTTTTGTATTCGACGCGCCACGAGCGGCGATCTCCAGCCTGGTCGTGCGGCATGACGCAGCTCAATCCGACCAGGCGTGCCCCAGCTGTTTCATGAGTTCCACCAGGGGAGACCAACCCGTGCTTTCAGCACGCAACCCCGTGCGTCCCAAATTCCATCCAATTTCGAGAAAGTCACCGTCATGAAAGCATGTCGCCTAACCAGGCATTTTCCTTTCGCATTGCTCGTTGCCGTAGCCGTCGCTACCGTCGGCAATGCACGCGCATTCGATGCAAAGCCCAGCGGGCATCAAGCGTTACAGGGGGTGGTAAATACCTCCACGCAGGCCACCACCACGACGCCGGACCACAAGGGGCAGTTCTCTTCCCTGACCGCCACGGCGGCAACCAGCGGCGTGATTCCCCGTTACGACCACGTCGTTGTCGTCGTCATGGAGAACGTCAGCAGGAGCAACATCGTCGGCAGCACCGTCGACGCGCCGTACATCAACTCGCTCATTTCCAGTGGCGCCAACTTCACCCAGGCCTACGCGGTAACGCATCCGAGCCAGCCGAACTACCTGGCCCTGTTTTCCGGATCCGCCCAGGGCATCACCGACGACAGCTGCCCGCACACCTTCGGCACGGACAATCTCGGCAACCAGCTGATTGCCGCCGGCTACACCTTCGCCGGCTATTCGGAAACCATGCCGTCGATCGGCTACACCGGTTGCGGGTATGGATTGTCCGGATATGTTCGCCGGCACAACCCCTGGGTGAATTTCAGCAACCTTTCGTCGTCGACGAACCTGCCCTACTCCGCCTTCCCGAGCGACTTCACCCAGTTGCCGACGCTGTCGTTCGTTATTCCGAACCTGTGCAACGACATGCACGACTGCTCCATAGCCACCGGCGACAACTGGCTGAGCTCCCACATCGACACCTACGTCAACTGGGCCAAGACCCACAACAGCCTGCTGATCCTGACCTGGGACGAGAACGACGATCTCGCCGAATCCAACCAGATCATCACGCTGTTCGTCGGCGCGAACATCAACACCGGCGCCTATGCGGAGCGGATCGATCATTACAGGGTGCTGCGGACGCTGGAAGACATGTATGGCCTGGCCCCGCTCGGCAACGCCTCCGCCGCCACGCCGATCACCGATGTCTGGAATATGACCACGCCTGATTTCGGCATAGTCGCATCGCCGACGTCGGTCGGCGTGAGCCAGGGGGGACAAGCCACCGACACGATCACCGTCTCCGGCTTCAATGGCTTCAACTCGTTCGTGAACCTGTCCGTCTCCGGACTCCCGAGCGGCGTGACGGCAACGTTCTCCCCCGCGTCGCTGATGCCGTCCAGCGGCGGAAGCGTCACCTCCACGCTGACGCTGTCGGCGGCGTCCTCGGCGGCTGTCGGCAGCGCGACGGTCACCGTGACCGGTGTCGCCGGCTCGCTCATTCACAACACCCCCATCAACCTCACCGTCAATGCGCCGGTCGGCGTGGCGTACTGGGTGAATAACGTCAACTCGGGCCTGGTCGTGGATGACCCGCGGAGTTCGACCACCAGCAATACGCAGCTGATCCAGTACCCGAAAAGCGGTTACAACAACCAGAAGTGGGTGTTTACGCAGGGTGCCAGCGGCTCATGGGCCATCAAGAATGTGTTGAGCGGGTTGTGCGCGGCCGTCGAGAATGCCTCGACCTCCCTCCGCGCGGCCGTGGTCCAGGCGACCTGCACGGGCGGGGCCGAGCAGCAGTGGCAGAGCAAGGTCCAGGGTAGCGGCTACGAACTGGTCAACCAGAACAGCGGCCAATGCCTCGACGTGCCCAACTCCTCGACCACGAAAGGCACTGGACTCATCCAGTACACCTGCCATGGCGGCCCCAATCAGCAGTGGACGCTGATGCAGGCGAACTGACGGCGGGAGCGACCAGGTGCAGCCTGCCCGCCGGGCCGGCTGCACACGGTGGGAGAGAACATAACGGCGTCCTCTCCAACCGGCGTAACACGTCCGATCCGCTCGGCTGAGGGGATCGGACTCTGATGTCCGGCGCCACTCGATTCCGTGGACGTCGCGGATCAGCCCTGGGCCTTCAGCGCAAGTGTGGCTATAGCGGCAGAGCGGCCTCCAGGCCTCAGCGTCACCTTGAAAAGACCCGTACGCGGATCGCGCTCCGTCGACACGACAGTCGCACCCTCAGCGTGCGCAACGATGTCCGACCTTGCATAGCCGGCCACGGTGATATCGCCGTCCTTCGCTGCGAAGGCAAGTTTCAGCCGGGCACCGCGGGCAACGTCTTCGTATGAAACAACACGCTTGCGCCCCATGGTGACGAACTTCCCGAGATCGCCGAAAACGGCGATGCCCGATGCGGGCATCGGCGCAACGATGCGATACGCGAACGCATCAGGGCCGGTCGTTTTTCCGGTGATGGTCTGGTCGGCGTGCTTGACGACGACGGATTCCGATGCCGGGTCGAATACCGCCACGGTTCCGCCGAAGCCAAGATCCTTCGGCGTCAGGGAAAAGTCCGTCGTGGCGCTGCGGGGATCATCCGCGAATGCCAGAACGTACGCGGTGGCATGGCCGCCGTGCCGGGTGAATGTGGCGGCGATGATGGGCACGCCCGTCTTTTGCGCCTGGGTCAGGTAACTGACGCCGAGCGGCATGAGCGGCTCATCCGGTTTCACGATCTCGCCGTCGGCACGCGCCGCCCTGAAGATGTTGGTCCTGTCGAGCTTCTCGAACGCGTCGCCCACGCCGACCGGTCCGCCTGAAAGGGTGGCGAACAGCATCGCTGCCGTGTCGCCTGAAGGCATCACGTCCGTCGCCGGCCACGCGCCCAACTCATGGATCAGGCGCGCATTGAACGCCAGTTGCGTCCATTTCTCGCGGGTCAGGCCGTCGCCGGCGGCGCGAATGGTCGTCAGGTTCGGATACTTCACGCCCTGCAGCATGTGCAGCGGATAGGCCATGCAGTACTGCATGGTGATCCCGTGCGCAGCCATCGCGGACGCCATGCCGTCCATGAACATCTCGCCCTTGCCGGGTACGGCATGCAGTTCCGGCGAGAATCTGTACGTCGCATCGAGCCAGTCCTGCAGATAAACGGCGATGCCGTTCGCGGCAGCGTAGTTCGCCAGCTCGTTCCAGTAACCAGGGTCGACCGCCGCCACGCCGGAGATCTCGTAACGCTTTCGATACGGGCTGTCCTTGTCGATGAAGCGATTGTGCGCGAAGAATGGCAGCTTCACGCGCTCATGGAAGGCGGCCATGCCCTTCGGAAACACGCCCGGCTGCGCCTTCCATTCGACAAGGCCGCCGTAGCGATTCCAGTCCTCGTCGGGAAGTGCCGGATTCTTGATCCGGCCGACCTTCTCCTCCGGATTCCACGAGCTCTTGGCGTACCACCAGCTGTCGAGCTGCAGGTAGCCAAACGGAAAACCGGCCTCGCGGCTGCGCTTGAGGAACCGCACCAGCGACTCCTCGTAATTCAGGCCCTCGGCATATTCGTAGTTGTAGTAGTAATGGCCGCCCGCGTTATCGGTAAGCACGCCGATATCGCGCAGGATCGGATCGGCCTCCGCCGACGCGGGGCGGCGGTGGTAGAGCCCGCGCAACGCAGCTCCCCAGGCGTCATAGGCCGACGCGACATCCGGCGCCGACGCCACCAGTGCCGTCGAGGTGAAGCCGGCGGGAAGCTTCCCCACTTCGGCATTCAATCCCACCGCGACGCGTGTCCTGGCGTCACCGAGCATGCTCGCGAGGAAGAAATCCGACGCCGGCGAGATGATCAGGGTGTGGCCGGCGCCGGTGAACAGCACCCAGGGCGTCGATACGTCCTGCGGATCGTCGAAAACCGGGGGCGCGAAATTCAACTGCCGGTGCGAGAGCGAATGCAACCCGGCGGGCACCGTCAAAAAATCCGGAAACGTCGGTGGCGCCGTCACCGGGCCCGCGTCTGCGACCCGCCAAGAGAACAACAGGGCATTCGATCGGCCAGGCGCCGGCGCCACGCTCGCCTCGATCCCCTCGATGAGCGGAAAGTGCAGCCCTCCCGCCGACTTCGTCACGCGCGCCGCGCCGCGAGGCAAACGACCGCCAAAATGCAGCTCGCCGTCGTCGAGCGCATAGGCACCGGTGGCATCGTCGATCGAGAACACCAGGGATCCGTTCGCGATCTCATGGCGCATGCCGAAACTCGTCCGCGGCAGCAGCAGAAACGGGAGCAACAACGTGACCGCAAGCGCGAAACGGTTTTTCATGGTGAGGATATCCAGGCAACAAGTCGTGCCATTGTTCCGTCTCCCACCAGAAAACGCCATCAAAAGTGCGCCCTTCTCAAACCCTCTGCGCCTCCTTTGTACTGGCGGAAGCCTTCACAAACGGGACCAGAGGCTTTCAAACGGCCACCCTGAATAGGGCACTCTGACCCTTATCTCGCCCCCCTATTTCGATCCGATGACGGACATTAAGACGTCGCATCTACTGTCGGCGAACTTAGGCGATTGAGCATGAATACGTATGCATAGAACCTCTAATGCAGGGTAGGCAGCTCATTGAACCACCATTGAGGCATATATTACCGTCGAACGGACCAAATGGTGGTCATCGAACAGGGGTAGTCATGCGTTACCGCTTTGCTTTCACGTGGGTCGCAATTTTCGGTTCGTTAGGCTGTGCAACTGTGCGATCAGCGCATGCAGAAGTCCCCTCCTCGATCATTCATTCAAAAAAACTCGATTCTTTGACAGCGCTACGCTCGCGCCCTGCAGAAGGCGAGGTTATCTACCTGGTCATACCAGACCGATTTGCCAATGGGGATCCTTCGAATGATCGAGGTGGTTTATCCGGCAAACGTTCTGAGACCGGTTACGATCCTACCGACAAAGCGTTCTATCACGGCGGCGACCTTAAGGGCGTCACCTCCAAACTGGACTACATCCGCGGCTTGGGCGCGACAGCCATCTGGCTAACGCCGGTATTTCGCAACAAGGCCGTTCAAGAGGAGGATGGATACCAGTCCGCCGGCTATCATGGCTATTGGCCTGTCGACTTTACAGATATCGATCCGCATCTGGGGACCAAGGCAGACTACAAAGCGTTTGTGGATGCGGCACATGCGCGCGGCATGAAGGTGTACTTCGACCTTGTGGTTAATCACACAGCCGATGTCATCAAATATCGCGAGTGCCAAGGCAAAGCCTGCACCTATCGTTCTCGCGCTGATTTCCCTTATACCCGCAAAGCGGATTCCAAGGGCGCAATCAATCAAGGGTTTCTCGGCGATCTGCCGCCATATCTCACGACCAGCAATTTTTCCAAGCTGACCAGCCCAAACTACGCCTACACACCCTACGTGCCGGCGGCCGAACGCCACATCAAGAAGCCCGACTGGCTCAACAACCCAATTTATTATCACAACCGCGGCAACTCGATCTTTCGGGGTGAGAGCGCCCAGTTGGGAGATTTCATGGGTCTTGACGACATTTTTACCGAGAACCCTCGGGTGGTTCGTGGCTTCATCGATATCTACAGTCGCTGGATAGATGATTATGGGATCGACGGTTTTCGCATCGATACCGCGCGGCACGTGGATGCGCAGTTTTGGCAAGCATTTGTGCCTGCGATGCTGGCCAGGGCGAAAGCGAAGGGAATTCCCAACTTTCATATTTTTGGGGAAGTGATGGAATTCACCCCTGGACGGCTTGCGCGCGCCACGCGCGTCGATGGGCTTCCGGCGGTGAACGACTTTGCTCTTCAGGCCGCGTTGGTTGACGCGATCGCAAAGGACGGTCCGACGTCGAAAATCACTGATGTGTTTCAAGGTGATGCGCTTTACGCCAAGGGTGATGCGACAGCTGCGGAACTGGTCACTCTTACCGGTAATCATGATGTTATGCGTTTCGCACACGCGGTGCGTGAGGCAAAGCCTCATGCCTCTTTTGATGAGGTCATGAGACGAGTGCGCCTGGCTTACGCGGTCATCCTGTTCTCACGTGGAATTCCCGCCATTTACTATGGAGATGAGCAAGGCTTCACCGGAGAGGGAGCGATTGATCAGGATTCGCGCGAGGACATGTTTCCGACCAAAGTTTCCAGCTATCAATCGGAGCCACGGCTTGGATCCGAGGCGCCTGGCAATAACGACCACTTCGACGTGAACCACCCGTTGTACAAGAGCATTTCCAGAATGCTTGCCGTTAGAGCTGGCGAACCAGCTCTCCAACGAGGTCGCCAAATATCTCGCTTGTCCGGTGATGCACCGGGGCTGCTTGCGATTTCTCGCTTTTCGCCTTCGGGCGATGAGGTTTTGGTCGTTTTCAATACAAGCCTCGGCCCGATCTCCGGTCGAGTCCTCGTCGAATCGACCTCACAACGGTGGACACCGTTGTACGGAAAATGCCAGCAGCAGAGTGTTGCTCCCGGCAGCTATGCGGTAGAGGTTCCAGCGCTCGAATTCATCATATGCAAGGGCTCGAATCGGCAGTGATGGCTCAAGCCATTGCCACCCAGAACGCACCCAGAACGGGGTCAGGTTCATTTAATCGATGGCTGGGAAGTGAGCCTGACCCCATCGTTACCCTCGCGGTGGACAATCGCGGGTGCCGAATGCACAGTCACAAGATACGACTGTCCTCCGCCATCACTGGGTCAACTTGGACTCGCGTACACCGGCGTGGCCCTTTTTCGCATCGACGGCATGCAGTGCCGAGCGGGCAGCCAGGTGTCCATCTTCGACACAGGGGGCAGAGTCGACTTTCAAGCAGCCACTCTGAAAAGAGCGCTCCTACCCCTGTTTCTCAATGCCGGCACGACTGGCGCCGAGGGTCACGTTCCTGCTAAAAAGAAGCTGCGGTCACGCCATGGGGGAGTGTTCCGCAGCGGTGCAGGCTGGCCGCATGGCATCGGAACGCATGCTGAGATCGCGCACGAATTGTCGATCACCGGCGCCACTGCCGCTTCCGGCACGCCCTATGCCTCCTTGGGGCACCTTCTTCGACCCGCGGAACCCGCGTCGATGAATGCCGGCGATGGTCAGACTGGCGACAGCGCCGGATTGGCGGCTCCGATTGGTCCGGCGCTTCCTCCGTCCCTTCCGCCTCGACCACCGCCGCTGCCATACCCGCCGGCCGGGGCGCCGACGCCGACTCAACGCGGCTATATTGCCGCGCACTGGCACGGGAATCTCTCGCTGGCGCTGAGCTACTGGGTCAACATGGTGCTGGTGGCGGTTGTTGCACGCGAACTGCTGGTCTGGCTGCGCAGCCTTGACTGGCAGCACCATTCGATGGTCTGGGCGACTGCCGTGACCGCGATTGCCGTTCTGGGCTGCCTCCTGATCGCCGTGTGGCAGTACGTTGGCGTGTGGCGCGCTGCCGAACGCAGTGGCACCGGCTGGAGCGTAGTCGCACGGATCATGGTAGTGATCGGCTGCATCGGCGGTTGTTTCGGCATGTTCAACAATGCCCGGATCCTGACCGACATGGTGCACGCAGCCACCGTGCAACGGACCTGGAATGACTTCAGCATCAACGTGTCGCCCGACGGCAGCGCCATCGACGCCACCGGCTCCATGGGCTTTGGCTTCGCCGATCGGATCGAGCGGGCCTTCACCGACCATGCCGGTATCCACATGCTGCGCATCGCCAGCCCCGGCGGCAGCGTCAGCGAGGGCGTCGACCTGCACGATTTCCTGCACGCCCATCCGGACATCACGGTGCAAGCCGACGGCATCTGTGCCAGCGCGTGTACGCTCGCTTTCATCGGCGCCGCCCAGCGCTGGGCCACACCGCGGGCATGGTTCGGCTTTCACCAGATGCGCTCGCTGCTGGCAAACACGCGCTCGGTCGACTACGTGACCACAAAGCAGGACGACTTCAAGCGCGAGCTGCGTGCGCTTGGAGCCAGTCCCGATTTCATCCGGCTCGCGTTCGCCAAACAGGGTAATGACGTGTACATCCCCGACAGCGCCGAGCTGTTTGGCAACCACATCATTACCGCGATCGACGCCAACGGGAAGCGCTGGCAAGCCGATGCCTGGCGGAGCGAGCAGTTTCTGCAGGCACTGCGCCACGACCCGCATGGCCGCACGCTGGCGCAAACGTTCGACCGAATCGCCGTGGTGCAGCCGGCGATCTACCGGACCTGGGTGCTGGGTGACTTGGCCGTACCGTCAAATCCGCGCAGCGCCGCCGCGGCGCGGCGCAACGACAACTTCTGGCATGCCCTTGACGCCGCACGCGCGCACCAGCTCGAAGTCGCCTCGGCGCAGGACGTGCGCCGTTATGCGCTGAGCCATCAGCAGACCTTGACGATGTTGCGTCAACAACTTTCCACATCTGCTTGCGGTCGTTACGCCAGCGGCATCGCCATCAGCCTCGGCCCCCACGCCGGCGCATTCAAGGATATCGTCGGCCCTGGGTATCTCGCCTTGTTCTCCGGCAACGACACCGTCCAATTGCCGTCACCGGCATGGCGCGCCAGCCTGACCGACGCCTTGCACAAGCATCAGGAGGAGCGCTGGGTTTCGCAGGGCGAACTGGTCGATGAAGTCCATTGGTCGGCCAATTGCAATCGGCAACTGGCCACTCTCGATCAACTGCTGAACGCTCCAGGCGCCGCCGGTGACCTGGCACTGCGCGCTTATCTGCTGGCACGGTGAACGATGCACCTCGCGGCGCGGCACGACGCGGCCGTCGAGTAATTGGGTACGAGATCGAACCGAGGTCATCGATCGGAGCCGACTTTCCACCGAACCGGCTCGAAAGTGCCCAGACTCCAGTTTTGGTTTTTTGGTCAATCCACGTGTTGCGGAACAACAGCGATCTGCCTGATCAACGCCTGTGACTCTTCTTCTGACGTCGTTGACAGTCTGAGTCCATCTCTAATCGGGCCACTGATGTCGGCCACCGAAACCACTTTCCCGTCCACCACGATAGCCATCTGCCTGCCGATTGCTGCCTCCGACACTCGCAACATGCGTTTTCCGCCTTCCGGACTGAACCGAAAATCGACCGAACATGCTCCATCCAGGCATCCACCATCGCGCACATAGGCGATATCGCGGGTGCCGACAACGATGTTGGGATCTAGATGGATGGCGTGCACACCCGAAGGTAACTCTGCCAATCGGTAGCCCGACCGCGCCTCGAAAGTACCGAGATGGAACTGGACATCGGGCCCGGGCGGATAGGCCGGTTCGCCAGGATGCCCACAGGCTGCTAACAGCACAGCCATGGAGAGCCATACCCATGTTTTCGAATCAGGCATCATGCCGCTCCAGTCGTCGACCATTGAATTGCGGCGCAAGAAAAATCAGGGCGCATGCGTCTCTACAGACGACAAGGAGCGCCCTTCCCCGCTTCCAGCTGATTACCTATGCTCTACTTTCGACCTTCGGTCGACAAGAAATAGGCGCGCACCTTCGTTCCGATGACCATCTTGTAGGCATACACGCCGAACAACACGCACATCATCAATCGACCCACAACAGCGCCAGCTTCTTCAGCGCCTGACTTGATCGCGAACAGGGGATGCGGGTCGGGATGGAAGCCGGCATAAAGCACCATCAGTGCGAGCAGGACCGCAAACACGGCACAAACGGCCCGGCCCCAACGTGGGCGAGCAAACGCCGCATAAACAACCGCAGCCAGGAACATAGTCGCGACGGCTTGGATAGCGACCATGAGCAGCACGCGCCAAACCGGGATGGCACTATTCGGCCCCAACCCCATTGGCACCTGCAGGATGACCTTCAGAAGTCCAAAGGCAGCCGACACACCCAGCAGCACCGACAACACCACAGTCACCCATATAACAAACGGCCTGGTCATCAAACTCCCCCTTTGAGTTGTTCATTGCGTAACTGGGCCATTCCACTCCGGCCCCTTATTGCCGTGCTTTTGTGTTTGGAAGTGAACTCGCTGCGCATGCCGCCAGCGCCCGGCAATGCTCGCGACAATGATGAAATCGATGCCGAAGAGCATGGTGAGCATGCATCTACGGTCAAAACGGGGTCAGGTTCACCTAATCCATGGCTGGGAAGTGAACCTGACCCCATCGTTACGTTCGCGGTGGACAATCGCTAGTGCCGAATGCCCAGTCACACGATACGTTTGTCTTCCGTCATTACTGGATCAACTTGGACTCGCGTACACCGGCCTGGCCCTTTTTCGCATCGACGACATGCAGTGCCGAGCGGGCAGCCCACATGCCCATCTTTACTTCCTGCCAGACGTAGTAGATCTGCCCGGCCAACATGTCGATGGTGACCGATGAATCCTTCTCGGTCTTGGATGTGATGGTATGCGTCCCCGCCGGAAGCTGCTTCTCGATGTAGGTCTTGGCAGCCGTGTCGCCGACCGCCGCGTTGTCGATCAGCACCGGCATCTTGATCGCCGCGCCAAAATTCTCGTTGCGATAGATATAGACCGTCGCCTTGTCCGCGGACGGCGTGAACGACTTTGCCTGCATATCCGCACTCTGCCCGGCCATGGGTACGCTTGCACAACCCGACACGACCAGTACGCCCGTCAGCACGAATGCCGACAATAGTTTCTTGAACATGATTTCCCCCTGATTGATGAACTCCGTCCTGGATCCATCACCGATTGCCGTCGGACGCCATACAACCCGGTTGCATTCCTCTAGGCAGCGCGGATCCGGCAAGGCCGGCATTTGTCATTGTGACTCCCGTCACGAACGACCTCGTCATAATCGCACGTCATGTGAACCGTGACGACCCTTCGCGCGACGAAACTTATTGCGAAAAATAGACGTGCATACTCTCAATTATTGATTTATGCGGCGAAAGGCACGATTTTTTTTGCGGAATCTATCGGTCACCACAATGCCATCGTGAGCACGGTACTTTCTCGTGGCCCGCGCTTGCGTAAAAGGCACCAGCAGACTATTCCGGCCATACTCGTTCCTGAAGGCGGCAGTACTGCCCCGGAAGTCGGATATTGGACTCGCAGCTGCAAGCCTCCATGGGCGGCGCCGAAAATCTTGCTGGGCTAGAAGTCCTGTTGTCTTTACATACCCCAGCGCGCCTTCAGAAGCTCTAAATGCTTGGTGTTGTTTGCAGACGGATGCCGTTGGTAGAAGGTCAAGACATTCTTCCTTGCTTCAGTGTCGCCAGTGTCTCCAAGGCGCTCAAGCCACAAAATGCCCTGATCTTCGTCTCCCAGATAGAGCATGTAATAGTCGACAAGCTTATTGATGGCACTCACGTCACCGTGCGCTGCCTGGTCTTTTACCTTCGGAAGCTCAGACTGACTAATTGAGAAGCGCTCGCCTGGCGTTGGAACCGCCGCCTCCTGAGTCGCGTGGGCTGCGCATCCGATGAGCACAATAGAGCTGAGCAGGAGGGTAGCCAACACTCGAGAAATGGTTTGATTTTTCCGTGTCATGGAAATGTCCTCATTGTTCCCGGGCTGTCGGTGTCCATTGTGCTGTTGGCGTTCTTCCCAAAAATAAGCGAAGGCCCTGTGGACGTCGGATCTTGGTTGTACCAGACATAGCTCGTTGGTGCAGTGACACTCGGAAATGCCCCAGTCTTGCTGATGTCTTCCGCGATGGAGTTGTCGCCCATGCCTGTTCGGCAGGCATAGATGATCACCGGCATATTGCTAGTGCAACCTTCGGTCTTTAGTAGATTCACGATCTGCTGAGGATCATCCATACGCTTTGTTGTGTCCCCTCTGGTGTCATAGATGAAGCTCGGACTTCCGTGTGAATAGACTAGACATGCGTTGGGATCATCTTTGTACTCATGTGCGCGCTGCAGGAACACGGAATCCCTTTCACCAAAGAGGATGACTTTCTTGAGCCCCAAAAGATCGATGTCTTGAAGAGGGGATGAGTCAACGTAGGAATATGACGCGAGGCCGCCGGCAAGCCCGATGGGGTCGCTTTGAATGTAGCGCCCAGTCGCCGCCTCGTAGTCTCGATTGACGTTGTACGCAAGGCCGCGTTCGGAATCAAAGTATTGGCCTGGATAGCGCAGATTGAGTACATAGCCTGTCGTCGACGTCGGCGCTTGCTGTCCGAACGGGTTGCCTACATAGGGCCACGACCAGATCATCGTGCCGGCGCCGTCAGTGACGGCCCGCGGCGTGCCCAGGCCATCGACGTGCACGTAGTTGACCACGCTGGTGGTAACGCTGCCGTTGATGGTGTTGTCGATCACCGCCAACGGGATGTCGCCCAGCCACACGTAATCCCGGTTGTTTGTGACCACCGTGCCTGCATGTTGGTGGTGCTTGCCTTGGTGTTTTCCGTTGCCCTTTGACAGAGTGGTGCTGCTCGTCCCGTATTCGCCGATCAGCTGGCCTGCTTCGTTGTAAGCGTAACGTTCGGTCGTCGCCTGCGGGAACGTGGCCACCTTGCCGATGCGCTGCCCCATCGCGTTGTAGGTGTAGGTGCCTACGGTCGCGCCATTGAGTTGCGCCACCGTCAGGCGGTTGCGCCCGTTGTAGCCGAAACCGTAGGTATTGCCGCCGATCACGCTGCCGGTGGTGTTGCCGTTGGCGTCGTTGGCACGCGAGATACCATTGATGCTGGCGAGCTGGTGGGTGCCGCTGGTGTAGAGGTATACACCGGTGGCCAGGCCCGATGCCGTCTTGCTCCGTCGATCGCCGGTCTGGCTATAGGTGTAGCTCTCCAGCGCAGCACCGTTGTCGGTGATACCGGTAAGGCGATACAGCGGATCGTAGCTATAGGCCTCCGTGGCAGGATTGGCCCCCGGGGCATTGCCCAAGGCGACGATGTTGCCCATCGCATCACGATTGAAGTGCAGGTTGAGCGCCTGGCTGGTCAGGTCGGTCAACCGGTAGTTCGCGTCGTATGCGCGCGTCACGACCTGGCCATTGCCCAGCGTGTAGCTGCTGATCGGCCCAAACGGCAGGTAGCTGATGTTGCTGACCACGGTCGGTGGCGCCGTGCTCGTCCCTGCAGGGACCACCTGCACGCTGCTGACCCGGCCGTCGCTGTCATACGCGTAGCTGATCGCCGTCTGGTCAGGTGCACTCACGCTGCTGAGGCGATCTCCCGCGGTATACGTATAGAACGTGGTGTCCGTCTGGCTCGCTGTCACCTGCCGCTTCTGGATGACATTGCCCCGACCGTCATAACAGAACACGGTAGTGACGCCGGCCTCCACCACGCGCGTCAGTCGTCCGATCGGACGGGATGCACTGCAGCCGGTCACCGCATTGGCCTCGTCGTAGGCGTAGCTGACGTTGAGAGTGGTGTCGGCGTAGCCGGTGCTGATCAGGCGATTGTTCGCGTCGTAGGTCGACGTGCTGACGATGCCCTTTGCGTCGATGTGCATCAGGCGATTGCCGGCGGCATCGTAGGTATCGCTGCTGGTGCCCGTGTCCGGGCTATGCAGCGCCGTGCGGTTGCCCAGACCATCGTAGTCATAGGTGGTGTTGAGGCCGTCCGGATCACCGACGCCCTCCAAGTTGTCGCGGGCATCGTAGGCGAACACGCTCTGGGTGTTCTTGGTTGCCGGGTCGGTACCGTTGTAGTTGGCGATCGTGCTTTGCAGCCGGTTGAGGGCATCAAAGCCTTGCACACGCTGGATGCCCAGCGCGTCCGTGGACTGCACCAGATTGCCATTGCCATCGTAGCTGCCACTGGTGCCGGCGTTGAAGACGATGTGGTTCAGGCCATCGACCACTGCCGTGAGCTGGCCCAGGGCGTTGAAGGTGCGCGACAGGCTGTGCACGACAGTGCCGGAAGCAGTACGGATCTGCTCGCCAGTCTTGTTGCCGGCGTTATCCAGCGTGTAATGGACGACGTTGCCCTGCGCATCGGTGATGTCGGTCAGGCGGTGGGCGGCGTCGTAGGTATAATGGGTCGTGACGCCGTCCGGATCCGTGATCGAGGCCACCGCACCATACGCAGTGTAGGCCAGGGTCGTGGTGGCACCGCCGACGCTGCGCGAGGCGAGCCAACCACGAGGCGTATAAGTCAGGTTAGTGACCACGCCGTTGGCGTCCTGCAGGCTGGTGACGCGGCCGGCACCGTCATACGTCAGATAGCTGGTGGTGTGGCCCAGAGCATCGGTCACCGACTGCAGGTCGCCATGATGCACGGTGGTGCTGTCGGTCAGGTAATACGTATAGGTGGTGACGTCGGCCACCTCGGTGCGCGGACCGTCCACGGCAAGTAGCAAGCCCACGATCGGGCACTGGGTGGTATCGACGGCCGTGCAGTAGCTGTAGGTCCAGCGGCGGACACCGGCCGGCGGCGTGCCGGTGGTGGCGCAGGCGTAGCTACTGGCCTGGGCCGGATCGATCTCGCAACGCGCCAGTGGCTGGCCAACGGTGTTGTAGACCCAGCTGATACTACTAACCACGTTACTATTGGCATCGGTCACGATGCGTGTGAGTGGTACACGCAGAGCGGTGTTCCATGCCGTGTTGATCGTGCGTTGCATAGGCGTCCCGGACGCCTCTATGCGACTCTCTTCAAGATGTGCAGCATCAATGGAGTAGTGCGTGGTATTGCCGTTGAAATCGACCGTGCTGGTGAGATCGCCGGCAGAATTGTAGGCATATCTCGAATTGATGCCGCAGTCTGCGCAAGCAGAACCGTTGACCGTGGCCGTATGGTTGACGTTCTGAACTGTTTGGAATGCATAGGCTTTGGAATCGCCCGATGCATTGAGAACCGTTGTGCTGCCGTCAGCGTTATAGGTGAGCTGGATAGCGCCTGCACCGTTGGCGTGTTCGCTGATAGTGGCTCTGGATTGGCCGTCATATTGAAAGGTGGCAAAGCGTTGCCCCGACTCATCCTGTATTCCGGTGAGAAGATTGGGGCCTGCACCTGTCCCAACATTGCCGGACTCATTGTAGAAATACGTCCGTGTGGTGTTGCCTGGATGGGTGACTGAACTTAAGTTACCAGAGGCATCGTAAGCATAAGTGCTTATGCCACCATCCGGTGCTTTGAGCTGTGCTACTTGGTTGGTACTGTTATAGGTCAGCGCGAGTTGACGACCGAACGAATCGGTGACGGTGCTGAGCCGATCTGTGGCATCGTAGGCCAATACAAGGCTTAGGCCGTCTCGGTTTGTTTCTGAGCGGAGTGTGCCGTCAGAGTTATATACCTCGACAATTTTGTTTTCATCGGTGTATTGCCAACCAGTGATAGCCCCATTGCCCGCAGTGAACTCGAGCAGAGAACCCACTTCATCTGGCGTTGCACACCACAGACTTCCACATTTATTAAAGTAGCGAATTTCCCCATTGTCACGAAACAGCTTCGCCTCTGTGGAACTTTGCAGCACTAGAGAGCGACTAAATGTATGCGTCCACTGAACGCCCAGGGTGCCATCACCACCGAAACTAGCGCTGTTGTAATAGCGATGAAAAGTTAAAGGAAAAGAGCCAAAGCCTTCGAAGTCCGTCTCGTCCTCGAACTTGTTTCCCGTGGATATGTTTACTGGATTGCCCAGCATTGCCCCGCCGCAAGAGCTGCATCCCTTAAATCCCAGATTGCGTTCTACCGCAGGAACATCTTGGCCGGGGGCCTTAAAACCGCCGCCACTTGTATAGTTACCGTTCCCCGGCGAACTCCACCATATTTGAAACCCGCCTGAACCTGGAGGATAGACAGTTGTGTAGAGATATGTCAGTGGCCCGAAGTATTGCCTCAGCGTACTGTTGTAGTACGTCTCGGAACACGACCGGTACTCGCTAATCGTTCCCTGCGACGGGCAAATGGTTCCGTATGGGGGCGACGCATTGGCGCAAATCCCCGATCCGCAGGTGTAAATTGGAGAAGATGGTGTTGGACCACTAGCTGCGAGCGCCGAGCCGCTGAGCACGCTTAAAGTGATCAGAAGCCACACGCTAAGTCTTAGCACGATATTCCTAAGCGCTATGCTTCCTATTGAAAAATCTTGAGCCTCTCTCTGCAACTCGGTTGGCTGTGGCAAGGTATGCTTATAAATGCCACGCGCAGCGCCGACAACATTTCCAGCGAAGTTCATAGCGCCCCCCGAGGTTGCTGTGCTTTCCATCACGCGCCGAACGAAGTCCATTTGATTCCCCTGTGACGTGGATTGCTGTGTGTGCGGAACGTCCTTTGCCATCGAAAGCTCATCCCGTGACAGGCGTTATAGCAAATCAGGGTGACGTCTGCAGCGGCCTGTAGGAAATTAAACCAGATCTGGTCGTAAGCTCCCCCGTCAAGCAGACACTTCAAAAGTACCCCGGGTCGCACGTGCCCCTCAAGCCTAAGAGCGCGACTAGATAGACGTTCAACTGTCAGCTTTGGGTCGGTTTCTGCCGGTCGACGCCGGCCTTAAAAATCGGGGTCAGAGTCGACTTTCAAACGGCCACCCTGAAAACGGCACTCTGACTCTTGTTTCTCAGCCCAATGAAAGGCCCGGGCCATATCCACGGCGGTGTCCACGTGGTCGAGCCGGCCAATGACCAGATTCGGATAAGCGCCATCGGCGAGCAGTCCGCAGTGGTCTGCGTTGCAGTCGATAGACGTCGAGTCGCTTCCTGCAGCGTGCGCGCTGAAACTGGCCAAAAGGCAAACGAGTGCCAGCCGCGCGACAGCCTGCAGTCCACTGCCAATGCGCACGATGAATCCGTCCGTTGTGATCGGACAGGCAGTCGCACTTCGGCTCTTGGTCTTCCCTGACATCAGTGACCCCCCAGTCCTGACTTCCATGGCGTCATCACGGGCCGCGAGGCGCCCGGACGACTGCGGCCATCATCGCGTCGGCCGCGCGCCAGCGTCAATCAGGCAAGAACTTGCGATGACGTCGGCCGCACCGACACAACTGCACCAATGATCCTTCCGACGAAATTCAGGCCCGCCTCATCCGCACCATCGTCAAGCTGGATCTGAAGGATAAACCCACGCGTCGTGTGAAAAACCAGTGCGATTAGCCGGCTGGACACCATCGCCCCGCGATGAGGAGGCAACCGCCAGCCCCTGCGTGGATTCCACCTGCGGCTACCGCCCGCGGCAGCTGCCTGAAACATCCTGCGTTGTATCGCAATAACCTTCGTGCTAAAAGCGGCCGGGGGAGGTCCCGCCGTGGATTCCAAGAGTGCATTCGTGTACGGACAGGTCAGGCGTGCCCTGCAGGCGGGACGCTACGCTCCCGGGCAACGGATCGATCCGGCCACGCTCGCCTCCGAATACAAGACCAGCCACACGCCGGTTCGATTCGCGCTGTACCGCCTGGTGGGCGAAGGCATGGTCACCGACCATGCACGCAACGGACTGCACGTGCCGTTACTCAACGAAGTCGCCTTGCGCAACCTCTACGACTGGATGGAGCGGCTGTTGCTGATGGCATGCGATATCGGCGAGGCGCCGACATTCCAGAAAACCGGAAAGCTGGAACTCGCAACCGCCGACGGCGACCTGGTGAAACTGACCTGGCAGCTGTTCGATGCGATCGCCCGCGCGACCGCGCACGAACCCCTGCACCATGCGGTGAAGCGAGCCAACGACAGGCTGGCGCCGATACGACGGGCCAAACAGGAATTGTTCGAGCACACCGGCGAAGAGCTTTCGCAGTTGAACCTGCACTGGCAGGCACGCGACATGCCGGCCCTGAAGTCCGCGCTGCGCGACTATCACGAGCGCCGCAAGCAGCTCGTTCCTAGCATCGTGGCCTTGCTCAGCGACCGCTGCGGTTACTTCAGCTAGCCCGCGCCGCCCGAAGAAGCATCGAGGTCGATGCCGGCATGGCGGAACGACCAGCACGCTCCCGGAATAATCATCGGAAGACAGCGCAATAATCATTTGAAAATCAAAATCTCTGCCTCCTACGCTGCCCGCGTCATGGGACTGCCATGACGCAACCGCAGGAGACTGAGATGGACACGAACGAGAACATCCGCAGCAATGCGCAGGACGATGTCATCGAGCTCGGCGTCGCCAGTGTTGAGACGAAGGGCCCTGGCCCATCAAACGAAGGGACTGGACAGGGCATTCCGTTCGTTCCCGGCATTTCCGAGGAATAGCAACCCCGGGCGCGTACCCATGGTGCGCGCCCTATTCCGAGGGACGGACGATGCACTATCGGCTCAGGGAAAACCTCTCGTACTGTGACGTTGACGGACACCTGATTTTTCTCGACGTCGCGCAAGATCGGTACTTCAAGCTGACTGGCGCTCTTGAGAACGCCATGCGACGCTTCCAAGCACATGAAGATATCGCCCCCACGCTAGTGGATGGCCTCGTGACCGCGCGGATATTGGTCGAAGCACCGAACCTGAAAGGTCGTACCGCAATAGCGAACATCCGGCGCCCGACTTGCAGCGCAATCGAGCAGCCCGCCACGATTGCGAGTCAACGGATCGATATGGCCATTGTCTTCGAAGTCATGGCGATCGTCTGGTCTACCCGTCGCCAACTGAAGACCCGCGCACTCAAAACGAATCTCGACGAAGCCCGCGCATACCGCGACAGAAAAACAGGTGCGCACGAGATCGCTACACCCGCCGCCCCTGAAGACAACCTGCTTCAGGCAACCGGACAATTCGCTCGGGCGCGCCGCTATGTGCCCATCGAGCCGATCTGCCTCCTGGATTCCTTGTCCCTACTTCGATTCCTTTCGCGACGTGGACTATCGGTGAATATCATTTTCGGCGTGACGCCGGATCCCTTCGCCGCGCATTGCTGGGTACAGGCCGGCGACATTGTCTTGAATGAAACACTCTCCGACGCCCATGCGCATACCCCCATCAGGATGGTCTGATGAAATACCGCTATATCATTTTTCTCGGTGAAAGATTGAAGCGAAGCACGGACTACACGCTTCAACTGAACAGACTCCTGCGCGCCGAAGGAATGATCTGCAAGCTTGAATCAGCGTCGGTCGGGGTCTTCGCTTCCATTGATGTCCCTACCCTTACAATACACGGGCACGGTCTGCTCATCGGCCAGGTTTTTACCAAAGACGGCCAGCTCATCTCACAACCTCTAGATATCGATGGCTCGGTGCGCGAACTCACCAGTCGCCTGCTGCAAAACACTTGGGGCAACTACCTCGCCATTTTTTGCGACCGCGACAACCCCTCGGCGACCACTCTGCTACGCGACCCTTCTGGCGCTGTGCCGTGCGTCTATTCGCTCGCCGATGGCGAAGGCTTCATTACTTCGGACATCGACCTTGCAGTCGACCTGGGACTCTATCGCAGCGAGGTAAACTGGCAGGCCATCGCACATGGCCTCACCTTTCCCTACCTCAAGACGGCGCGTACGGCACTGCAGCGCGTCAGGGAATTGCTTCCAGGCAACATGCTGGCCTGCCAGGGAAGGGATGTTTCGGTTCGCTCCGCCTGGTCGCCGTGGCGCTTCGTGGAAAAAGGCATTCGGCACACAGACCCTCATGTGGCCGCCGAAGATGTCCGAGATGCCGTATCCAGCGCGGTCAGGGCTTTATCCACGAGTAACGACAGGTTTTTGGTTGAGCTGTCGGGCGGGCTGGATTCCTCCGTAGTTGCTGCCTGCCTACGCCACGCTTTGCCGCGAGCCATCTTTTGCACACTGGTCATGCCCGTGGCCGGAACGGACGAGCGCCCATACGCCCGTCTCGTGACGGAGGCGTTGGGTCAGGAACTCTTCCCGGTGGAGGTTGGGTTCAACAATGCCCGCTTCGAATTTCCCGTACCGCGCTCGTCCGTCGTTCCTGCAGTCGGGATTCTTCAGAATGCCACCAATGAAGCCTGGGAGGCAGTAGGTACCCTATATGGGGTGGATGGTTACTTTTCGGGTGACGGTGGCGATACCGTTTTCTGCTACCTGAAGACCGCTGCGCCTGCCGCCGATGCGTTCAGGGAATGCGGCACCATGGCAGGTATCGCCGCCATCGGAGACCTTGCAACCCTTCACGAATGCACGGTCTTTAAGGCCAGTCGATTGGCTCTCAAGAAATTGCTGCGTCGGCCACATACGGCTTGGAAAGAGGACCGCACCCTGCTCAACCCAGCTTGGGTGACCACGGTGCCGGAGCATCATCCCTGGATGGAAGCACCCCCGAATGCATTACCCGGCGATCGCGAGAGAATTCATGACTTGGTCGGGACTCAGCTATTCAGGGACGCCACACTTCGCGCCGCGGGGCACTCAACGCATTTTCCACTGCTGTCTCAACCCGTCATGGAAGCCTGCCTTAACGTCCCGACCTGGATGTGGATCGCTGGCGGTCGAAACCGCACCGTCGCCCGCCAAGCCTTCGCCGATCTGCTACCACGAACCATTCTCGATCGACGCAGCAAGGGCTCGTACACGGGCTATATGGCTGCCATCTATATGCGCAACAAGTTGAAGATCCGCGAATTCCTAGAAGGCGGGCAATTGTGTGCACATGATCTGCTCGACCGCTCCGCATTGGCGGATTTCTTCGCCAAAGACCTTGCACCTCGGGACCTGTCGTTTCTTCGCCTCTTCGATCTGTGTGCGGCCGAGAACTGGGTGCGTCAACAAGGTCACGATCCATCGTGAGCGCCCGCACCAAAACGACTTTTTGCGGCCTTCTTCATTCCACGCCAGATACGGTATTGCCCGGCCCTGTCCGGACTGGGATCTTCATAGTCTTGCAGCCAGAAACGGAACCAGTCGACGTTACGCTCGTACACAGCCAACTTGTGCTTGGGCTGGAACTTGACATGGGTCTCGTCCGGAAATGCGTAAATGTCCGCCTGATGCCTGCGCATCAGGGGCAGCGCATAGTCTAGGGTCATCCGGTATTCCCGCTCGGGCATCTGGAACAGGATCGGCGCCCGGATCCTATCGAGTTGATACACGGGCGAGACTTCCTTCCACCGCTTAGGTGTTTCGTTCGGCGCGCCAAGCTGCCACAGTTTCCGAAGGGTGGGACGGAAGGCGTCCTGCAGACTGTTGAACAGGTAATAAGTCGGCGTCACCGAAGTGCCGCTGACGGACGCAGCACTCACCACATCTGAATGTGCCAGCGTCCACAACGTCACCTCGCTTCCATAGCTGAGCCCGCCCATGCCAACGCGCGTCCGATCGATGCGCCCCTCGGCGGACAGAAGCGTCACAACGCTCTCTATGGCCGCGCGTCCCTGATCGTAATGTGCCACGGTATCCAGTTGAAAACCCGGAAGCGCATTTATGCAGAGCGCCGAGATGCCACCCTCGGCCAGGGTGGCAAGTGGCCACTCATTACCCACCCCGCCGCGCAGAAAGCCATAACAGCTATAGAACGTCACGAACAACGGTGGTGGATGGCCGGTACGTGCGCCGCGCGCCTCGAAGAGCTGGCCGGTGAACTCCCTACCCTGCGCGTCCTTCCAACGGATCAATTTTGCCGGCGCCATGGCCAAGATATCGGCCTCCAGCCCCTTATTCGGCGCGAATAAGATCCGCCGATGACCACTGGCTACATCAATCGCCTCGAGATGCGGCGGATGGTCGGCCTCGGCCGCGATGCACACCAGCGTATCGGCTGACAGCGTGCAGGGGCTATCCCAGTAGAGCTGGCTTCCGCTGAGCAGCCCATTGGAAAGCACGATCGGCCGCACCGTGTCCGTGGCGACATTCCACCCATAGACTGACTGGGCCTTAGCGTTGTCGATGGTCGTGAACAGGATCTCATCGCTCCCGGTCCGCCATTGGATATCCGTAATGTCTCTATGACGGCATAGCTTGGCTATGCAACGAATCGGACGCGAAGCATGTCTGTCCGGCAGCATGGCCAACTCGACATACCGGCTCATCAGCAGACTCTTGTCCTTACGCCCGGGCAACAGTACCGCGATGCGTCCATCGTCTGGATGCTGGGCGATCTTGGTCGGCGCCGCCGGCAGATCGGGCGAAAGATCGGCCGGCGTCAGCGGACGCGCCGGCCGCTCCGATGCGGACAGGTCTCGGGTTGTCATCGTTGCCAAGTCGACAGACTTCCAACGGCCCGGCTCTTTTGCCAGCAAGGGCCCGAGCGAAAACCATCCTCCCAGGAACCGCAGCGTAGTCGGTCGCCCATTGACTTTGCTCGACCGGAACAGCCCGTCAGCGATAAACACCGAGTCATCGATGCGAATGCCACGATCGTACTCGGACTCTTCGGCGGCGATGACGTCTTCCCGTGTCGGACCGACGCTATATGTGAGCGTTTGCCCATCACCGCTCAGCTTGAAATCCCGCACGTCTGCCGGGTCCGGTGTCACCGCGCGAGCCCCGGAACCATTCGCTGCGGCGCGCCAGACGGAGACGCGGCCATCGAGGCGGGCGCGATAGTAGATCCACTTTCCATCCGGCGACCATACGGCCTGTGATGACAGCACGATACCGCTGAGGTAGTCGCGCAACGGCGCACCGCCATCCGCCACACGAAGCAGCGGAGACTTCCCATCAAGGGCTTGCACATACCAAGTAGTGTCGTACATGTTGCGTTCGATCGATGCCTGCTCGGCCCGGAAGGCCACGTACCGTCCACTGGGCGAGATCACCGGGTTACTCAGATCGGTAACCTCCAACAGGCGCCGCGGCGAAATCGTTTCCGCATGCAGCAACCCGACGGCAGCCGCGACCAGTACGATAAATGCAAACGCCGAAACCCAACACGTAGGGAGCTTCCTTGTCGAGGAATCCAGACGCACCCCGTCGGCACAACCGTCCTCGAGGCCGGTCGATAAAGAAAGATTCATGATCTACCCCTACCAGTGCTTGGAGACCGAGACGCTGACGAAACGCCCGATCGCCGAGTAGTTGGTAGCGTCGTACGGCACAAAAATCGCCACCGCCGAGGTATAAAGCGGAGGCGCGCGATTCAGCAGGTTCTGCACCGACAAACCGAGCGTCAGCCCCGATAAGGGGCCAGCACGCTCACCGAGGTCGTAGTTGATTGTGCTATCCAGCGTGGTGAACGACGCGGTCTTCTCCGTCATCGTCGCAAGACGGTTGGTCACGCCGCCGGTGTAGTTGACGAAGCCCGACGCGCTGAAACCTCCCGATGTCCACACTGCACCGACACGGCTATTGAGCCGGGCCGGATTGAAGGCAGTGCCAGCGAGCGCTTGTTTGGGTTGGCCGGCGCTGGTCGTCTGTGCACTGTCGAGCCAACTGGCCGATCCACGCACCGTCAGTTGTCCTCCGCCAAGATCGAAGCGGTACAAACCGGACAGATCGAGACCCTTGATCCGCTGCCGTGCCGCATTCACGTACTGGTCGTGGATAATCGCCACCACTTTGCTCGGGTCATAGGCGACGCCGGATAGGTTGTAGAAGGCGCTGTTGTAGACGGCGAGAAGATCCTGAACCTGCTCGGGCGTCGGCGACCGATTCACAAAGCCCGCATAGGCTGGATTACTCAGCGCCTGCCGGGTGATGAGCGGTTCAACCACCCGGTCGGTGTAATCGATGTCGAACCAGGTTAGTTCGGCATCGAGCCCCGGTAATGCTTCCGGATGCAGGGCCAACGAGGCCGTCCAGGTCCGCGCCCGCTCAGCACCCAAGTCGGTGTTACCACCATAGGACTCCAATGCGGTCGCATCGGCGGGACTGCCGCCCGCGCCTACCGCGGAAGCTTTCCACAGGTAGGCGACCTTGCTCTGGTAGCGCTGCAGCAGCGTGGGTGCCTTAAACGATTTTCCCCAAGAGGTCTTGAACGTGACGTCGGCGGTGGGGTCGTAGATCACCCCGAGCTTCGGCGTGGCTACCCGGCCAAAACTAGCGTATTCCTCGCCACGCATCGCAGCACTGAACTCCAGGCGATGAACGCCTGGAATATCCGAGGCAGGCGAAACAAACGGAACACTCAGCTCGGCGTAGGCGAACCGCGCCTGTTCCTCGCCGCCGTAAGCGCTTCCGGACACCTTTGGCACAGTCCGGAATTTGTTTGTCCGCGACCCGATACCGACGGCCAGGCGTGCCTCCCCTCCCCCCGCCGGGAACAGCGGACCCTCGGCGCCGAGCTCCCAAGAGCGGCCTTCGTTGCAGTAACACGTCTGGGTTGTGAGTCTGCTTCCCGCCGCCGACACGAGATGGCTCGCAAAGATGGTGTCGTCCTTGCCGTACGTTCCACCGAGAGTGATGGACCAGTCATTTCGAAGAAAAAATTCGACACTTGGCGAGATCAACCCGATCGACGTACTCGGGTTATAGCGGTTATAGGAATTGGCCGTCAGGCCTAAGTATTCCGTCGTGTCACGCTCGGTCCTGAGCGCGTCAAGTCGCAATTCGGCCACGTCGCCCATCGACTGGTGCACGCTGACTAGACCACTACGCAAGTTGCTGCCGTTGTAAATCGTATACGGGTCGATCAGATACCGGGTGTAACTGCGCTGGCGCGCATAGATGGGATCGACATCCACATCCTTGAAAGTTGCGATCAACCCACCGCTCGCCCAGGTGGTGCCGGCGGTCGCGGTGTACTCCCGCGTTGCCAGCCCGCCTTCGGTCGCGCCGCCGTAGCGCGCCCCCAAGGTCACCCCATCGAAATCGCGCTTGAGGATCACATTGGCCACACCGCCCACCGCATCCGAGCCGTAGATAGCCGATGCACCATCCGGGACAATTTCCAAGCGTTCGACCGCCTCAACCGGAATGGCGCTGATGTCCAGCCCCTGGGAATACCCGTCATAGACCAGACGGTGCCCATTGAGCAGCGTCAACGATGCGTCGGGACCCAATCCGCGCAGGTCCAACGCGGAGCCGCCAGTGAAATCCCCATTGCCAATGCCACCGGTAGTACCGATCACGCCCGGGTTCTGCCCACCAGAGAAGTTCTGCGGCACGCTGCGGATGACCTCGCCGAGGTCGGTGAAACCTTCTTGCTGGATCTGCTCGCTACCGATCGTAATGACCGGTGAGGGCGTGGTGCCGCCGCGGATGCGCGTGCCGGTGACGGTCACGGTCACGGTCTGCAGATTGATGGCCGCTGGGGCCGCGGACTTGTCGGTCGGTTTTTTTTGTTGCGTCCTAGTCGACGCCTTGGCCACCGACGCCCTACCCTGCGTGGCCGTGCCTGTCGTGGCGTCTTGGGCAACGGCCCACCCGTTAGCGCCGGCAGCGGCCGCGAACAAGGCGATGGAAATGGCGTTGCGTAGCGTGTTTGTCTTCATGCTGATCCTTTGCTTTCCCCTGATTGACGCGTTGCCGGTCGCTGCTTGATCACAGGCTCGAAACGCGCTTCTCAGCGCGTACAAACCTGCCGCCAGCTAAGCCGCCACGTCTGTCTTCACCCCTCACCGGCTCCGGCTGGATTGCATTTGCACCAGATCGCCAGCAAAAAGCCCCATGGCTACGATAAACGTAGCTTTGTTAACACTACGTTTTACGTAGTATCAATGTCAAGCGCCCGTCGGGAAGCTGCTGCATATCGAAACTGATATGCGCCTATGACCGAAAAGTGCCCGGCAAACATCTACGGCCGCCGCCTACGCGAGGCACGGAATAGCTATGGCTTATCTCAGGAGAAGCTGGGGATAGCGGCGAGGCTTGATCAGTCAGTAGCGGGCAGCCGCGTCAGCCGCTACGAGACGGGCAAGCACGAAGTGAAACTTGGACTGCAGAAATTGTTCGCCAAGGCTTTGGCACTGCCTTTGAAATATTTCTACATCGAGGACGACGAGGAAGCGCGACTGATCGCGGAAGCTTCGCGCAGCGATAAGCCGGTCAAGCTGAAAGAGGCGATCGAGAGAAAGCTGAAGGGAAAGTAGAGCCGCCGTCGGGAGCAGGCTCTCGCCATCCTCCTGGCTTGAATCATGCCCACGCGTAAGCGACATGCTTGAGAAGTAAGACCGCCATGCGATCGCCGGCCGTGGCGGCCATCATGCCCACTTGACCAAACGAGTCCCAGCGCCTCCCAGCGGAGCTTCTCGGCAGGCCAGAAGATCACTACGTTTACCGTAGTATCACATTCCCACATGTATCCGGAAGCTTCCCTACATGGAAGCTCAAGACACATGCGCCCGTGGCTGAGAAGGGCCCGCTCCCCGTATATAGCCGTCGGCTGCGCGAGGCACGCGAAGCCCTCGACATCTCACAACGCACCTTGGGCATCAAGGCCGGCTTGGACGAATTCGTCGCCAGCACGCGCGTCAACCGCTACGAAACAGGCGTACACCAGCCCGATCTGCAGACCCTGCAACGCCTCGCAGCGGTCCTCAAGCTGCCGGTGGCCTACTTCTATGCCGAAGACGACGAACTTGCGCAGCTGATTGCCAATTTCAAGGGGCGAAGCAAGGGCAGGCGCTGATCGGAGGCTGCCAAGTAGGTACGAGTTGGGGACTTCCACACCGGACGCCTCGACGGCAAGCAAGTCGAGGGACCGGCGCCCGTTGCGACTTTATTCCTCCACCCTTGTGGGCTCACGAGATCGGAGGTACGCAACTACGCGTCATACGAACGGCGTGTCTACCCATATTCGATCAGGACTGCTTCGATCAGTGGCCTGACCCAGTCGGGCGTCGCCTGGGCGGCGACCGTGTCCGGGAGAAGGTCCTTCCCTTCGGGCAGGGCCAGGATCAGCACCGGGTCCGCAATCGATTCCCCCGGCTCGGCTTCCTTTCCGAATTGACGTCATGCTCAACCGCTAGGGCACAATGAGGCACCCTTCGGGAGTGACCTGCAGCGTGGACCCACGCATCATCGAACTGCACTGCATCATGCCGATGGGCAATATCCTTTCGGTCCTGGCTCACGGCATTCTCTCGTACGAATCGACAGCCAGGCTGCCGCACGCCTCTGTCGCCATGGCGGAGGTTCAGGAACGCCGCGACTGAAAACAGGTTCCCGGCGCACTACGGTTGCATCAGTACGCCAATCTGTATTTCCATGCCCGCAACCCCATGCTGTACGCACGCCTCGCGCAAGCGTCCGCGCTTTGCGTCCGCGCTTTGCGTCCTGCGGGTGACCGCCTCAGGCGCATCGTGATTGGTCGCCACGACGCGCCCGCTCTTCTGGACATCGCGCATCACGCCGCGCCAGCCAAGCTTCTTCACATCGGACGCCGGGATCTTCCGCCGGGCATCGATTGCATCGGATTTTGTGGCAAAGGACACGGGGTCTCCTGCGTCGATCCTGGTCCATGGTACCCAAAATGGCCCAAATGGCCCATTTATGCCAAGGCGCCATGTCTCGGGCAAGGCGCTTCGCGGCAGGCAGTTGCTTGAAGCAGCGCGTGGTTTGTTTTTATCCTGAAAAGATCACTCTGGATAACTATTTTACGCGAAATTTAAACTACGACATCTTGACGGAGGTTTATGAATAGTATAATTAGAACACTATGAGTGAGCAAAATATAGGAAAATTGAACCGATTGCTGGCCGAATTGGGCGATACGCGCCTGGTTTCCAGTCGCTGGCTGCGGGCCCACGGCTACTCCAGCAGCCTCATTGTGCGCTACGTGGCCAGCGGTTGGCTGGTGTCGCCGGCGCGCGGCGTCTACATGCGCAAGAGCGGTCGCCTGCAATGGGAAGGCGTGGTCCGCAGCCTGCAGGTTGGTGAAGGCATAGCGCTGCATGTCGGGGGGCGCTTTGCGCTGACCCTTCAGGGGTACGAGCACTATCTGCGCCTGGGTGACGCGGGGACGATCACCCTCTACGGACCAAACGGGCCGCCGGGCTGGGTGGAAAAGCTGCCGCTGAAGGAGCGCTTCGAGTTCCGGGGCAAGGGGCCATTCGATCCGTCTGTCCTGCGGTTCTCGGAGATGTCCGAGAAGATGCTGTTGGAGCAAGGACTCACCTGGCTTCGGGCTAACGCGGGCGTGGATGCCTTGGTGTGCTCCACACCAGAGCGGGCCATATTGGAGTTGTGTGATGGTGTCTCGGGGCCAGCGCTGGTCTACGAGGCCGATGCGCTGATGCAGGCCATGACCACGCTGCGGCCACAACGGGTCGGTATGCTCTTGCGCCACTGCCGTAGCATCAAGGCCAAGCGGCTGTTCCTGGCCCTCGCTGAACGCCACCGACACGCGTGGCTGTCGCACGTGCCTCTCGATGGGGTCGACCTGGGACGGGGCAAGCGCGCACTAGTGCCCGGCGGGCACCTGCATCCGACTTATCAAATCACCTTGCCGGGCGACCTTGATGAGCACTTGGCCTGACCAGTGGGATCGGCGCTATATCGACCGGGTGCGCTTGTTGGTCGAGATCCTGCCAGTGCTGGCGCAGGAGCCTCGTTTTGCGCTCAAGGGTGGTACAGCCATCAATTTGTTCGAGCACGACCTGCCACGCTTGTCGGTGGACATCGATCTGGCTTGGCTGCCGGTGCATGACTATGCCGAGGACGCGGCATCGATTGCGGAGGCACTCACGCGACTGGCTGGCGCGCTGCGCGCCCGCCCCTTGCAACTGCAGGTGCAGTTGCCGGCAAGCGAGGGGACGAGTGCGGTCACGCGGCTAGTGGCCAGTCGTGGACGCGCGCGCGTTCAAGTCGAGACCACCCCCGTCATGCGCGGTACGGTGCATCCAGTGCGCAATATGGTGGTCCGGCCGAGCGTAGAGGAGGTATTCGGCTTCGCCTCGATGCAGGTGCTTGGCTTTGGCGATCTCTATGCCGGCAAGCTGGCTGCGGCACTGTCGCGGCAGCACCCCCGCGATCTTTTTGATGTTGGCCTGTTGCTGGAGGACGAGCGGACTGACCAGGTGCTCTGGCGGACCTTCCTCGTGTACCTGACCTGCAGCCCCAAGCCTGCCTGGGAAATGCTGGCTCCGCGTATGCCCGTGGATTTCGCCGCGACCTTCGACGCGCACTTCAGGGGCATGACGACCCAGCCTGTCAGTGCGGAAGCTCTGCTGGAAAATCGCGAACGCTTGCTTGCGCATGTCTCTGCGTGGCTGGATGAGCCGTCCTGCGCCTTTCTCCGGTCCGTGGAGGAAGAGCAGCCAGACTTTCGCTTGATCGGGTTCCCGCATGCCGTCGAACTGCCGGCCGTGAGGCGCAAGCTGAGAAACCTGGGGCAGCGTACTGCTGCCAAACGCACAGCGGACCGCGCCTGTTTGGAGGAGGTGCTGGCGCGGATCACTGGTTCGCGATGAGGTACGGCGTCGCCAAGACTGTGGCCGACTGCTTCAAGCTGACCTCGAACGGTAGACCGCCCCGCCACTCAAAGCGGGGGCGTCGCCTTTTCTATTCGCGCAAACCGGGCATCACCCGCACTTCGAATACCCGCAATTCAAGCAGGTCTGGCAGTTGTCCATCAGCACCAGCGCCTTGGTGTTGCACTTGTCGCACATCATCGAGCCGGGCGGAAAGGTCAGCGTTTCGGCGCTGGTCGACTCGGCAGTTACGCCAGCGTCAGCGTTTTTTTTTGCGCCCAGCGCCTCGTAGGCCGCGCGCTTCTCGGCGATCAGCTTGCGCGTCGCCTCGTCCATCTCCGGGTCGTGGATCAGCCCGATGTTCTTCATGTGCTGCTCCACCACCGAGCCGATCTCGGCGACGATGCTGGGCATGTAGACGCCGCCGGCCTTGAAATAGCCGCCGCGGGGGTCGAACACGGCTTTCAGCTCTTCCACGATGAAGGTGACGTCGCCGCCCTTGCGGAACACGGCGGAGAGGATGCGGGTGAGCGCCACGATCCACTGGAAGTGGTCCATGTTCTTCGAGTTGATGAAGATCTCGAAGGGGCGGCGCTGCTCGTGCTTGGTGCCGGCGTTGAGCACGATGTCGTTGATGGTGACGTACAGCGCGTGCTCGAACAGCGGCGACTTGATCTTGAAGGTGGAGCCGATCAGGGTCTCGGGGCGCTCCACGCTTTCGTGCATCTGGATCACTTCGGCCGTCGGCGCCTCTTTCGGCGCGGCGGCAGCGACCGGGGCGGCGGCAACCTTGTCTTCGGGTTTGACCACGTTGTAACCCGTGATCTTCTTTTCGATCTTGATCGCCATGGTGTTCGCTTCTTTGGGTGTTGGTGCCGGAGTGGACGCGGCGTGCTGCGTGGATCATCCGGCCCGGCGCTTCGGCCGGGCCGGATGCGGTGCTGCTTACTTCTTCTTGCCGGCGGCCTTCTTGGCGGCGGGCTTGCGCGCGGCCGACTTGACGCTCGCCTTCTTGCTGGCAGTGGACCTCTTGGCCGTCTTGGCGACGGCTTTCTTGCTGGCGGACTTCTTCGCTGCCGCCTTTTTCGGTGCGGCCTTCTTGCCGGCCGTCTTCTTGCTGCTGACCTTCCTTGCGACCTTGGCGGCTTTCTTCTTCACCACCTTGGCGACTTTCTTCGCGACCTTCTTCACCGCCTTCTTCGCGGCGCCGGCCTTCTTGGCGACTTTCCTGACGGCCTTTTTCACGGCCTTCTTCGCGGCGGTCTTCTTCACCGCCGCTTTCTTCGCAACCTTCTTCGCCGCCTTCTTCACGGCTTTCTTGGCCGCAGCCTTCTTCGGCGCGGCCTTTTTCGCAGCAGCCTTCTTCGGCGCCGCCTTCTTCTTGGCGGCGGCCTTCTTCGGCGCTGCCTTCTTGGCCGCGGCTTTCTTCGGAGCGGCCTTCTTCGCCGCCGGCTTCTTCTTCGCCGGTGCGGGTGCGGCAACCGGCGCCGCCGGTGGCACGTCCGGCAGAACCGGCAGGACGACGGCAGGCGCCTCGGCGGCCGGCGTGGTAGTGGCGTTGCTCACTTCAGTTTCGTTGTCAATGGACATGCTGGTGTTCCCCTCCGGTGGACCGCTTGAGTTGCCGCCCGCGGCTGCATGGGCGACGGTTCAGAACTTGCCGTAGTAGCCTTCCTTCAAGGCATCGAAGAGGTTGGCGGCGGAGTGCATTTCGCCGTCGTATTCCACCTGCTCATTGCCTTTCAGTTCGACAACACTACCGTCCTCCAGCTCGAAGCGGTAGAGGGTGCTTTCGAGGTCCGCTTCCTTGACCAGCACGCCCTGGAACGCGGCGGGGTTGAAGCGGAAGGTGGTGCATCCCTTCAGGCCCTGCTTGTAGGCGTAGAAGTAGATGTCCTTGAAGTCCTCGTAGGGGTAGTCGGTGGGCACGTTGGCGGTCTTGGAGATCGACGAGTCGATCCACAGCTGCGAGGCAGCCTGGATGTCGACGTGCTCCTTCGGGCCGATGTCGTCGGCGGCGACGAAGTAGTCCGGCAGCTTGTTGGCGGGCTCGTCGGTGAACACCTTGGCGTCGGCATTGATCAGGGCGCGGTAGGCCAGCAGCTCGAAGCTGAGCACCTCGATCTTTTCCTTGGACTTCTTGCCCTCGCGGATCACGTTGCGCGAATAGCTGTGCGCGAAGCTGGGCTCGATGCCGTTGCTGGCGTTGTTGGCCAGGCTGAGCGAGATGGTGCCGGTGGGCGCGATCGAGGTGTGGTGGGTGAAGCGCGCGCCGGTCTCGGCCAGCTGTTCAACCAGGTTCGGCGCCACCGTGGCGATGCGCTGCATGTAACGGCTGTACTTCGCATGCAGCACGCGGCCGGGGATGGCGTCGCCGACCTGGTAGCCGTCCTTCGCCATTTCGGGACGCTTGCGCAGCATGTCGCCGGTGACGGTGTAGTCGCGCAGCAGCACCGGCGCGGCGCCCTTCTCCTTCGCCAGGTCCAGTGCGACTTCCCAGCCGGCCACGGCCATCTCGCGCGAAACGTCCTCGGTGAAGCCCACCGCGTCGGCGCTGCCGTAGCGCATCTTCAGCATGGTCAGCGTGGAGCCCAGGCCAAGGAAGCCCATGCCGTGGCGTCGCTTGCCCAGGATCTCGTTGCGCTGCTGCTCCAGCGGCAGGCCGTTGATCTCGACCACGTTGTCGAGCATGCGGGTGAACACCTTGACCACTTCGCGGTATTCGTCCCAGTCGAAGCGCGCCTTCGGGCCGAACGGATCGCGCACGAAGGTGGTGAGGTTGACCGAGCCGAGCAGGCACGAACCGTACGGCGGCAGGGGCTGTTCGCCGCAGTTGTGCGCGTGCAGGCCGTTGCCGTCGAAGGTGTTGATGCCGGGCACCTGCACGTCGTAGACGTCCTCGATGCCGTCGGCCCGCAGCGATTCGACGGTGGCGACAAAGCGCGTGCGGTTGAGGCTGCGCTTGTAGCCGGACAGGGCGGCCTTGAGGCGGGTGGCCTTGTCGCTGTCGGCGAAGCCGATCAGCTCGGCGAAACGAGCCAGCGCCTCGCCCGCGATCACCAGTTCGTGCTGGGCCTGGGTGGTGTAAGCGCGCGCACCGCCATGCCCATCCGGCAGCAGGCTTTCACCGGCTGCGCGGCGATCGCGGTAGATGCGCGACGGCATGCCCAGGCGCAGCAGCATGCGCTGCACCGCTTCCAGCCGCGGTAGGTCCGACTGCGCCAGGCGCACGGACACGCCCTTGGCCTGGTTGCCCTGCACCGAACCGTCGGCGTCGAAGAAGCCGCGCAGGAAACCGCGACAGGCCTCGCTCGATGCCTGTTCCAGCGCCGGGGTGACCGCCTTGTCGCCCACGCCCATGCCGAGCTCGAAGGCGAGATCGCGCAGCGCGGCGGACTTCATGCGGTACTCGCCGCGACCGGCCACTTCCGACCAGCCGGCGAAATCGGCGCGATGCGGCAAGGTTTGCGCGCAGCGCAAGGCCTCTGCCATCAGCGCACGGGCACTGCCGTTCACGGCACCGTTCACGGCAGCGGCCTGCGGCCACACCGACAGCACGGCAGCTTCGTGCTTGAGCGTGCCGTCACCGACCAGCAGGCCGAGCAGGTAGCCCTGTTCCGCGGTGAGCGCGCCGGGCCATTGCGCGTTGGCGCGGTGGTCGTTGAGCAGCACGCGATCGCCCGGCTGCAGCGCGCCGGCGGCGCACCATTCGGTCTCGACGTTCCAGCGCGTCATCCGCGAGACGCGGCGCACGCGGTGGTCTTCGGTCAGGCGCAGGCGGTGGCCTTCCACGGTCTGCAGCGCCAGCACCGGCTTGGTCGCGGTACGGAAGAAACCCTCGGCACCGGTGGCATGGTCGGTACCGTCCACCCGCGCCATGAAGCCGCGGCCGAGCAGGTCGGCGACCTGGCGAGGGCCTTCGGCGGTCTGCACCCAGGTATCGGCAGTGACGCACGGGTTGGTGGCGCGGATGTGTTCGCACCACCAGTTGTTGTTCATCTCGTTGACCTTGTCGATCAGGATGAAACCGGGCTCGGCGTAGTCGTACGTCGAGACCATGATCATGTCCCACAGGTGCCGCGCGCGGATGGTGCCGTAGATCTTGCAGGCGACCAGGCCGTCCTCGCGGTCGACGTAGTTCTGGTGGGTGGGCCATTCGCGCCACACCACCTGGGCCGGATCGTTGACGTCGATCTCGTCCTGCTCCTTCACGTGCACCGGGAACACCAGCGGCCAGTCCCGGTCGTGCTCGACCGCCTGCATGAAGCCGTCGGTGATCAGCAGGCTGAGGTTGAACTGGCGCAGCCGGCCGTCCTCGCGCTTGGCGCGGATGAACTCCTTGGCGTCCGGGTGGCTGATGTCGAACGTGCCCATCTGCGCGCCGCGGCGGCCGCCGGCGCTGGAGACGGTGAAGCACATCTTGTCGTAGATATCCATGAACGACAGCGGGCCGGAGGTGTACGCGCCGGCGCCGGAGACGTACGCGCCGCGCGGGCGCAGCGTGGAGAACTCGTAGCCGATGCCGCAGCCGGCCTTAAGGGTGAGGCCGGCCTCGTGCACCTTCTCCAGGATGTCGTCCATCGAGTCGTGGATGGTGCCGGAGACGGTGCAGTTGATCGTGCTGGTGGCCGGCTTGTGCGCCAGCGCGCCGGCGTTGGAGGTGATCCGCCCGGCCGGGATCGCGCCACGGCGCAGCGCCCACAGGAAACGCTCGTACCAGTGGCCGCGCAGCTCGTCGCTGGCCTCGACGTCGGACAGCGCACGCGCCACGCGCTGGTAGGTCTCGTCGATGCTGCCGTCGACCGGCTCGCCGGACTTCGCCTTCAGTCGGTACTTCTTGTCCCAGATGTCGTAGGACGCGGGCTGCAGCGGAATCTCCACCGCCGCGTCGCGACTCATGCTGGCGTTCTGGGCCGGGCTCGTGCCGGTACCCGTGGTTGAACCTGTGGCTGGCGCACGTGCTGTGCTCATCGGCTTCCTGACCTCCCGCAACGGCCTCGCGGCCGGCGTTGTTTTCTGTTTCGGTGCGACGTAGGTCGACCATGCTATGTCCGTGGCACGCCACCGGTCGTGAGGATTGCCCTCCCGCCCTTGTGCCAGCTGTTCCCGACGACAACGACTCCCCCTCAAGAGTGCGATAGTCGACACCAGCACTTGTCTCGACGCCGGCGTTTGAACACAAGATGTTGTGGTTGCTGTCGGGTAGGCAAATTAACCCCCGCGTCGCCCGATGTAAAGTCCCCACGGCATCATCCGGACCGACGGAACCGCGGCGCGGCGATCCGGTCGAAGCAGCGCCGCCTTCAATGCCCCAGGAGAACCCCATGACGCAGCCGCACCCCCGCCTCCTGCACCGGCTGGCCGGCCTGCTCGCCGCGGCGGCCCTCGCCATCGGCATCGTGCCGGGAAGCCTCCGCGCCGCCGCCTTGCCGGCCGCGGTCGGTGGCCAGCCGATGCCGTCGCTGGCGCCGATGCTGACGCGGGTGACGCCGGCGGTGGTGAACATCTCCACCACCACGCGGGTGCGGGTGCGCGACGCCTATTTCGACGACCCGATGGTGCGCCAGTTCTTCGGCCTGCCCGCGACGCCGCGCGAGCGGGTCGAGCAGAGCCTGGGCTCGGGCGTGATCGTGGACGCGGCGAAGGGCTACGTGCTGACCAACAACCATGTGGTTGGCGGCGCCGACGACATCCAGGTGACCCTGCAGGACGGGCGCAGCTTCAAGGCCAAACTGATCGGCACCGACCCGGAAACCGACGTGGCGGTGGTGCAGATTCCGGCGCAGAACCTCAAGGCGCTGCCGCTGGCCGACTCGTCCGGCCTGCAGGTGGGCGACTACGTGGTCGCGGTGGGCGACCCGTTCGGGCTGGGCCAGACGGTCACCGCCGGCATCGTCTCCGCGCTGGGCCGTTCCGGCCTGGGCCAGAATTCGTCGGGCTCGGGCGGCTACCAGAACTTCATCCAGACCGACGCCTCGATCAACCCCGGCAACTCCGGCGGCGCGCTGGTCAACCTGCGCGGCGAGCTGGTGGGCATCAACACGATGATCTTCTCGCCGTCCGGCGGCAACGTGGGCATCGGCTTCGCGATCCCCAGCAACCTCACCAGCGAGGTGATGGCGCAGCTGCTGGCGCACGGCAAGGTGCAGCGCGGCAGCCTGGGCGTGCAGACCCAGGCGATCACCCCGCGCATCGCCAAGCTGCTCGGGCTGAAGGACAGCAACGGCGTGGTGGTCACCGGCGTGGGCAACGGCTCGGCCGGCGAGCATGCCGGCCTGCAGCCCGGCGACGTGCTGACCACGGTGAACGGCAAGCCGCTGCGCGACGTGCAGGAATTGCACAACGCCGAAGGCCTGCTGCCGCTGGGCAGCACCCTGCGCCTGGGCGTGCTGCGCGATGGCAAGGCACGCGAAGTCAACGCCACGCTCACCGCGGAGAAGCTGGCCAGCATCGACGGCGGCCAACTCGACCCGCGCCTGGCCGGCGTGCGCTTCAGCGAACTGAGCCAGAACCTGCGCAGCCAGGGCTGGTACGGCGTGGCGGTCAGCGCGGTGCAGCCCGGCAGCCACGCCGCCCGTGCGGGGTTGAGCACCGACGATGTGGTGATCGGCGTAGGCGGCCAGCGCATCACCAGCCTGGGCATGCTGCGCGGGCTGGCCGGAGTGAAGCCGCGCCAGCTGGTACTGGTGGTCACCGACGGCGAAGACACGCGCTATGTGGTGGTGAACTGATTCGTCCAGGCTGATCCTTCCGGGCTGATCCGCCGGAAGACTCGAACGAGCCGGCTGCGCCAGTCATCCCGCGGCATGCGGAATGACCGGCGCGCAAAGACGTTACGAGGCCCGTTCAGGCGAAAGCGTGGCCCGGATCGCCCACGGCCCGTGTTCCGGCGCACACCCCGGGCCATTGTCTGTGCGCAAATGCATGAAAGTGCTTGATGTCCCGCATCCGGGCCGATGAAATACCCCCGCTCGTTCACCGCCCGTGCGCCTGCCGGGCGGCATACTTTCGCCTCCACTCCACTATTTCCGGGGCTCCCCATCGCCATGTCCGTCCGTCTTGCCCACCTGCTGTCCATCGCCCTGATCGGGGCATGCCTCGCCACTCCCGCGCTTGCCAAGACCCACCATCCCAAGGCGAAGGCCGGTGCCAGCACCGCCGCCAAAAGCAGCCTGATCTGGCGTGGCGACGTCGCCACCGCGAACGGCGTGGTCGACGAGGTGGCGAAGGCGTGGGAGAAGACCGGCCACGGCCGCATCGAGCTGCAGCCGTTCAACACCGCCTCGGGCATCGACGCGGTCGCCAACGGCACCGCTGACCTGGCCGGCAGCGCGCGCGCCGCCGACGACAGCGCGCAGAACGCGCAGCTCACCTTCACGCCGGTGGCCTGGGACGCCCTGGTGATCATCACCCAGTCGTCCAACCCGATCAGCAACCTCACGCTGAAACAGGTGCATGACATCTATTACGGCAAGATCCACAACTGGAGCGAGGTCGGCGGGCGCAACGCGCCGATCGACGTCTACGCGGTGGCCAGCCCCGGCGACGGCGTGGAATACAGCCTGCGCAGCCTGTTGTTCGGTCGCGGCAACCAGCCGGTGGCCGCGCCGCGGCTGTACGTCAACACGCGCAAGCTGGAAGAAGGCGTCGCGCTGAACCCGAACGGCTTCGGCGTGTCCACCCTGACCAGCATCAGCGGCAACCCCAAGCTCAAGGCGATCCCGCTCAACGGCAAGGCGGCCACCGTCGCCAACATCGCCGATGGCAGCTACCCGCTGTTCACCCCGCTGTACCTGGTGACCAACCCGCGCAGCCCGAAGGCCGCCCAGGCGCAGGCCTTCATCGACTTCATGCAGACCGAGCCGGCCAAGGCCGCACTGCGCAAGCATGCGGTACTGCCGTACCAGGACGGCAGCGCGCTGGCGTCGATGGACGACGCGCGCCGCGGCCGCATCCTCGCCGAGGTCGGCGCCCGCGCCGTCCGCCACACGCCGGTGTCGGCGCCGGGCGCGACCTATGCGGCCCGCGCCGCCATCGCGCCCACCTCGCCCGACACGCTGGCGGCGCGGCAGGCCGTGGAACAGCGCCATGCCGACGCGCAGGAGGCCGCCCGCCTGAACAAGGTGCACGGCAGCGTGGCCGACGTCAGCGTGAGCAGCGTGGAACACGCCAACGGCAGCGCCACCACCATCGATCGAAGCGGCGGCAAGGATTTCGGCCAGGTCAGCGCACACGCCCGCCAGGCCACGACCACCTACAAGGTGGCCAAGGGCGATACGCTGTCGTCGATCGCCAAGCGGCATTCGGTCGAGGTGGCCAAGCTGCGCGAGTGGAACCATCTGAAGAATGACCAGATCAAGCTCGGCCAGGTGCTGCGCATCGACAACAACTGACGCCCCGGTCGCGGTGCCGATACGCGCGCTGACGCTGGACCTGGACGACACCCTGTGGCCGGTGCTGCCGGCCCTGGAACGCGCCGACCAGGCGGTGGATGCCTGGCTGCGGCAACACCATCCCGAGGTGGCTCGCGCCTGGCCGATCGCGGCCATGCGCGAGCTGCGCATGCAGGTGGCCGCCGAGCGGCTGGACCTGGCCCACGACTTCACCCGCCAGCGCCAGCTCACCCTGCAGCAGGCGTTCGCCGCCTGCGGCGTGGATGATGCGCCGGTCCGGGCGCTGTGGGAGATCTACTTCGCCGCGCGCAACCGCGTGGAGCTGTATCCGGACAGCCTGCCCGCGCTCGAACGCATCACCGCGCGCTGGCCGCTGGCCAGTCTGACCAACGGCAATGCCGACCTGCAGCGCATCGGCATCCACGCACACTTCGCCCACCACGTCTGCGCGCGCGACAGTGGCGTGGCCAAGCCCGACCCGCGCATCTTCCTGGTCGCGGCCGAGCGGCTGGGCGTGGCGCCCGAACAGATCCTGCACGTCGGCGACGATCCGGCGATGGACATCGCCGGCGCCCGCGATGCCGGGCTGCGCACCGCATGGATCAACCGCGACGGCCGGCCGTGGCCGGACGAGCTGGGTCCGCCGCCCCAGCTCGACCTGCGCAACCTGACCGAGCTGGCCGACTGGCTGGACGCGCACGGCGCCCGCTGAGCAAAGGACGATAGGCAAGCCGCGGGCAATGCGCGCATCATTGCCGGTTCATCGCCCATGACGCGGCGCACCGTGCCGCCGCCCGCCCGAAGGATCCCGCATGTCCGCCCTGATCGAACGCCAACCCGGCAACCGCCGCAGCATCGCCATCGAGACCACCGACGCCGCGCACTACGCCGCGACCCGTCGCCGGCTCACCGCGGCGCAGCGGAACTGGCTGGCCGAGTGCGGCTTCACGGCGGCAGCAGGAACGTTCGCGCTGCTGTGCGACGACGCCGGCAAGCTGGTGCGCGTGCTGGCCGGCGTCGACCCGCGCGAGCCGCTGGCCGCACTCGCCGCGCTGCCGTGCAGCCTGCCCGAGGCGACCTACCACCTCGCCGCCGAAGGCGTGCTCGCCGACCGGGCCCGGGCCGCGCTCGGCTGGGCGCTCGGCGCCTACCAGTTCAATCGCTACCGCCAGCCGAAGCGCGCGCCGGCCCGGCTCGCCATCGCCGCCGCCGAGTTGCGGCAGCTGGCGCCGCTGGTGGAGGCCACCGCGCTGGTGCGCGACCTGGTCAACACGCCGACCGAAGACATGGGCCCGGAGCAACTGGGCAACGCGATCCGCCGACTCGGCAAGACGCACAAGGCGAAGCTGCGCGAGTGGGTCGGCGACGAACTGCTCAAGGCCAACTTCCCGACCATCCACGCGGTCGGCCGCGCCAGCCACCGCGCGCCGCGGCTGGTCGAGTTGAGCTGGGGCAGGAAGGCCGACCCGAAGCTGGTGATCGTCGGCAAGGGCGTGTGCTTCGACACCGGCGGGCTCGACCTGAAACCCGCCGACGGCATGCGCTGGATGAAGAAGGACATGGGCGGCGCGGCGCACGCGATCGCGCTGGCCGGGCTGGTGATGCAGGCGCAGTTGCCGGTGCGGCTGACCCTGCTGGTGCCCGCGGTGGAAAACGCGGTGGCCGGCAACGCGCTGCGCCCGGGCGAAGTGGTGGTCACCCGCGCCGGCCACTCGGTGGAAATCGACAACACCGACGCCGAAGGCCGCCTGGTGCTGTGCGACGCGCTGGCCTACGGCGCCGAGCAGCAGCCCGACCTGATCGTCGACTTCGCCACTCTCACCGGCGCCGCGCGCGTGGCGCTGGGGCCGGACCTGCCGGCGCTGTTCGCCAACGACGAAGCCGCGGCGACCGCCGCGCTGGCCGCCGGCCGGGCGGTCGACGACCCGCTGTGGCAGCTGCCGCTGTGGCGGCCGTACCGCCGGATGCTGGACTCCTACCTGGCCGACTTCGCCAATGCCGGCCCCTCGCGCCATGCCGGCGCGATCACCGCGGCGCTGTACCTTGAACGCTTCGTGCCGGACGGCACGCCGTGGCTGCACCTGGACACCTACGCCTGGAACGACGCCGACCGCCCCGGCCGCCCACGCGGCGGCGAGGCGATGGGCCTGCGCGCGATGTTTGCGATGCTGGAGCAACGCTACCGGCGGGGTTGATCTCCCTACTGCCTCCCTGCACGCGGAAAGGGATCGGAATGGCCGGATGACGCATGACTTCCGGCGATGTCGCATCCGCACGCAACGTGGCACCGTGCGGGATTCGACTCCCGCGGAGAGACCGCCCATGCGCACCCACCTGCTTGCCCTCGGTCTCGTCCTCGGCCTGGGTACCGCCAGCGCCGCACTGGCCGGGTCTACCGCACCGGCGCAGCCACCGCTCACCGCGTTGACGAAGGACTCCGGCACGCCGATGCCCGCCGAGCAGAAGAGCGTGCACTTCGACCACGCCGAACTGCACATCGCGGTCGATCCCGCCCGGCGGAACATCGACGGCCGCGCCGTGCTCACCTTCACCGCCACCGCGGCCACCGGCGTGCTGCTGCTCGACCTGGACCGCAACCTGCCGGTCCACGCCGTCGCCATCGATGGCCAGCCGCTCGCCGCATCGGCGTGGGGCAATCCGGACGGCCGCCTGCGCATCCAGCTGCCCGGACTGCTGGCCAAGGACGGCAAACTCACGGTCGCCATCAGCTACGGCGGCAAGCCCCACGTCGCGAAGAACGCGCCGTGGGACGGCGGCTTCGTATGGAGCCACACCAAAGACGGCGAGCCATGGGTGGGCAGCGCGGTGGAAGGCGAAGGCTGCGACCTGTTCTGGCCGTGCATCGACCAGCCCGGCGGCAAACCCGACCTGGTGGATCTCTACGTCAGCGTGCCCAAGCCGCTGGTGGCGCCGGGCAACGGCGTGCTGGTCGGCGTCAGCGACGAGGGCAACCAGCGCACCTATCACTGGCGTGCCAGGCATCCGGCCACCTACGCCGTCTCGATCAACGTTGGCCCGTACCGGGAGTTGAAGGGCGAGTACCGCAGCCGCTACGGCAACACGATTGCGCTCCACTACTGGTACCTGCCTGGCGAGGAGGCGCAAGCGCAGGCGCTGTTCGCCGAGTTCCCGCGCCTGCTGGATTTCTTCGAGGCGAAGATCGGCCCCTACCCGTGGGGCGACGAGAAGATGGGCGTGGTGGAAACCCCGTACAAGGGCATGGAACACCAGACCATCAACGCCTACGGCAACCACTACGCGAAGGATGGCGGCGGCTTCGACTGGCTGCTGCAGCACGAATTCGCGCATGAATGGTTCGGCAACCAGATGACCAACGCGAACTGGGACGACATGTGGCTGCACGAGAGCTTCGCCACCTACATGCAGCCGCTGTATGCGCAGCATCTGGACGGCGACGCGGACTACTACAGCTGGCTGCACCGCCTGCGCCTGATGCTGCGCAACCGCTACCCGCTGGTGTCCGGCAGCGGCCGGACCGAGGAGCAGGTCTACGACGAAAGGAACGGCCCGGGCCAGGACATCTACAACAAGGGCGCGCTGATGCTGCAGACGCTGCGCCACCTGGTCGGCGACCGCGCGTTCTACGCCAGCATCCGCGAGCTGGTCTACGGACGCCCCGATCCGAAGCCGGGCAACTTCGCGCCGCAGTACGCCACCACCCGCGACTACATCGGCATCGTGGACAAGGTGACGGGGCGCAAGCTGGACTGGTTCTTCGACGTCTACCTGTACCAGGCCGCGCTGCCGAAGCTGGATGTGCAGCGCCGCGGCGACACGCTGGACCTGCGCTGGCAGGTGCCGCACGACCTGCCGTTCCCGATGCCGGTGGAGGTGCGTGTGGACGACGTCGTGCACACCGTGCCGATGACGGACGGCGCCGGCAGTCTCGCCATACCTGCCGGCGCGGTGGTGACGATCGATCCGCACTCGGTACTGCTGCGCGACGAGCCGCGCATCACCGAATTCCAGCAATGGATGAAACAGCAACGCGCGCAGCGCGAGGCAGCGAAGCGGTGACGGCCGCGGGCGTGCCGCCGCGGCGCGCCCGTCAACTGCTGCCGGGCAACGGGCCGCGCAGGCCGCGCAGCTTCTGCGCCAGCACGCGCAGGCCGCGCGCGATCTTCGGCAGCATCCAGCACATCAGCAGCACGAACAGGCCGAGCAGGACCAGCAGTGCCAGCGGGTGCCGCCACATCAGGTACAGGCCGCCGATCCAGCCGATGTCCTCGCCCGCGCTGGCGCCCCAGTTGCTGAAGGGCTCCGGCGAGGTGTTGATCAGCGCGCGCGTGCCGGCCTTGGTGAAATGCGTGCCGGCCACCAGCGCGCCGCCGAGCAGGGCCGCCGCCAGCTGCGCACCGGCGCCGGAATCCTTGAACACGCCCCAGGCCAGCAGGGTGCCGATCGGGATGCGGATGAAGGTATGGATGGCGTCCCAGGCGCTGTCGAACGCCGGCACCTTGTCGGCCAGGAACTCACACAGCATCAACGCGCCCGATACCGCCAGCACCCAGGTATCGGTCAGCGGCAGCAGGCCGGCCGGCAGGTGCACGTAGCCGAACCGGCCGAGCATGCCGGCCACGAAGATCGTGGCATACAGGCGGATGCCGCTGGCCCAGGCCAGGCCACCGGCAAGCGCAACGTTCGACAACATGTCCATGCGGATCCTCTCGGGCGGGACGTCCTGCAGTGCAGGGTTTACGCGCGACACCGATCTCTGTCCAGCCGCGCGATGCTCCTCGCGCAGGAAATGCCGCCGCCGCGCGATCGGCAAGAAGCGGCTCGCCGCACTGTCTGGTATGCATGCCCTGGCGGACGTCCATATGGCCCTCGCGGGTGCGGGCCGGGCCGTCGGCGACCCACGCCGAACGGCTGCCGGGTCGGCACGGAAAACAAAGACTGATGTCATGGCGCTGTTTTTTTCCCCGCTTCCGTGTGATCCTGAATACCGGCCTGTGTCTTCCGTCGCCCGCGCCTGCCGTATCGCAAAATATTGCGATCGGTCTGCCCCCGGCGAAACCCACCCGCCTTGTGTCATACGAACCGGATCTTGGCGACACGCGCCCCGTTGGGAGGGGCGGCTGGAAGCGCTCTTCAGGGATGGGGTCTGCACGAGAAGCGCCGCCGTCACGAATCCCGGACCATTCACCATGCTCGGGGAGAACTAGATGCATCGCGTAACGCCTCCTGGCCAGTCCCCACTGGCTACGCCCACCGCACTTTCCATCGGCATGCCGCCGGGCGCGCGCGGCCTGCAGGGCCGCCATCCGTCCAGCGTCACCTAGCCCGGCCACGGGTGCACCATCCGTCTGCAGACAAAATAACCAAGGCTTGCAGCACGGCGAGGCCCTAAGGGGCTTCAGCGGCAGCATCGTTCCGCCCGAAAAATACGGACTGCCGCCATCGAGCAATTCAGTGCCTGACCTGGCGCGACCGGTACCCATCCGTACCGCATCCGACCCGCCGGGAAAGCACGGGGAACTCTCTACTTCGAACGGGGATAACGCATGAAATACAACTTGAATCACCTGTCACTAGCTGTGCGTCTGGCATTGAGCGTAGGCATTTTCGCGGCAGCGGGCGCCGTCCAGGCACAGGAATCGACCACCAGCGAAGCCCCCGCCGCCAAGCAGGTCACGCCGGCGCCGGCAGCAAAAAACAAGGCGAAGAATCTCGAGGCGGTCGTCGTCACCGGCTCGCTGATCCGGCGCGTCGACGCCGAGACATCCAGTCCGGTGGTGACCGTGGATCGCGCCACGATTACCAATTCCGGCAGCCCGACCCTGGGCAACGTGCTGCAACAGCTGCCCAGCATTTCCGGCAACGCGACCAACACCCAGAACAACAGCAACGGCGGCGGCGTCGCCAGCCCCTTGCTGGAAGGTGGCGACGGTGCGGCGCGTGTCTCCCTGCGCGGTCTGGGCACCAACCGTACGCTGGTGTTGATCGACGGCCAACGCATGGCCAACGCCGATCTCAACATGATTCCGCAGAACATGATCGAGCGGGTGGACGTGCTGGCCGAAGGCGCCTCGACGGTGTATGGCTCGGATGCGATCGGTGGCGTGGTCAACTTCATCCTGCGCAAGGACTACAAGGGCGCCGAAGCCAGCATCAACCTGGGTGAGTCCGACCACGGCGATGGCCATCGGCACGGCATCAGCCTGACCGCTGGCGCCAGCGGCGACAACTACAACATCGTCGGCGGCATGGACTACAACAAGTACGACGCCGTGCTCGCCACCCAGCGCAAGTACTCCGCGCACCAGCTGTACCTGTCCAGCGGCGTGATCAGTCCGGCCGGTTCCAGCACCATTCCGACCGGCAAGATCCAGACACCCGCGTCGATCGCCGCCAAGGCCGCCGGCACCTGCCCGACCCAGTACATCACGCTGGCGCAAGGCGATGGATCGAGCGTGAGCGACTACCGCTGCGACCGCGGCAACCCGGATGCGTACAACTACAACGCGTACAACTACATCCAGACCGCGCAGCAGCGCTTCGACACCTTCGTGCTCGGCAGCTACAAGCTGGCGGACAACCTGACCTTCTTCGCGGATGCGTTCCTGAACCACACCCAGTCGAGCGGCCAGGACGCGCCCGCGCCGACCTCGGCCAACAGCGACGGCTGGTACGTGCTGGCCAGCAACCCGATCAATCCGTTCGGGGTCACGTTCGGCACGGATCCCGCCAACCCGGGTGCTCCGGGCACCGGCTATGGCTTCAACACCCGGCTGACCGGGCTTGGTACCCGCCTGCACACGTACACCACCTCCAACGTGCAGATCAACACGGGCCTGCGCGGCACATTCGGCCAGAGCACCTGGAGCTGGGATGCCACGCTCAACTACGGCCATGCCAATCGCGTGCAGCGCGATTACAACGAGGTCAACATCGCCGACTTCCAGGCGGCCATCAACCGCGGCGTGAACATCTTCGACCAGGCCCACCAGACGGAGGCCCTGAGGGCCGGCGTGGATACCCCGAAGTACGTATTCACCAACGCCACCAAGCAGGTCCAGCTCGATGCCAACGGCGAGTTGTGGGATCTGCCGGCAGGTGCCGTGCAGCTGGCCGTGGGCGCCCTGTATCGCCATCAATCGATGAATTACACGGTGACGCCCGACGCTGTCCTCAACCTCGCCACCGGCGGCTGCCAGGTACTGCAGGAAGCCTGCGGTTCACCGGGTCGTGGCAGCGACAACGTCAAGGAAGTCTATGCCGAATCGTTGATCCCGCTGCTCTCGCAGCAACCGTGGGCGTATTCGTTGAACCTCGACGTGGGTATCCGTGCCTCCAGGTACGGCTCCTCCGGCAACACCAACAACAAGAAAATCGCCATCGAATGGCGCCCGATAGCGGATCTGCTGCTGCGCGGCACCATCTCCGAAGTATTCCGCGCCCCCAATCTGGATGAACTCTACGACGGCGTCACCCTGGTCCAGCCGAACTTGAACGACCCCTGCGTCGGTCTCACGGCCGCCCAGCTCGCACAGCATCCCGCCGCCTGCCAGTACGTCCCGGTCAACTGGGCTGGCAACTCGCCGGCCCAGGTCAACACCTATTACGCCGGCGCCAAGACGGTCGGTGCCTCGCTCAAGCCGGAGCAGGGCAAATCGATCGATTTCGGCCTGGTCTACAACCCCAGCTGGGCCGATGGCCTGTCCACCAGCGTCGACTTCTGGCACATCTACCTGAGTGACCTGCTGACACCGATTCAGGCCTCGACGGTGGTCAATGCGTGCTTCGCCAACAACAGCAGCCCGTATTGCTCGTTCATCAGCCGCTACAACACCACCACCCAGCAGCCGGGTCAGGTGAACGTCATCAATACGCCGGTGGTCAATCTGGGCAACCTGAGCACCAGCGGCATCGACTTCACGCTGAACTACAAGATCCCGCATTTCGATCTGGGCAGCATCGACCCCGGCAATTTCAAGGCCGGCCTTTCCACCACCTATCTCTCCAGCTACAAGAACAACGCCACGCCCGGCCAGCCGGGCGCGCAAACGGTCAATTACGCCGGTACCTACTCCCAGCAGTTCGGCAACATCTCGCGCTGGCGCGGGACGGGTACGATCAACTGGACGAAGGGCAACTGGAGTGCGCAGTGGCAGACGCGCTACATCCACCATCTGACCAACCTGAATGCGGACGCCAGCTTCGCCGGAGTCAACATTCCGATGGCCTCGGTGCTGTATCACTCGATCCAGGTTGGCTATGCGATTCCGGAATGGCATACCCGGATCGACGTCGGCGTGGACAACCTCAGCAACAAGGCTCCGCCGCTGGTCTATCAGAACGGTCTGAACTACAACGTGGATACCTCCACCTACGACGCGCTCGGACGCTATTACTGGATGCGCGCCACGTTCAAGTTCTGATTTCCTGATCACCCAGGAAAGCGTCAAGCTACCCAGGAGGGCCGCGAGATACTCTCGCGGCCCTCTTGCATAATGGGCTCAGCGGACGATCGATCGAGAAGGCATGCCTACCCCAACCAGCGGTCTCGCCAACGCCATGGCCACCGCCTACCACGCTGGCGAGATGGAGCATGTCATCGCCCTCGCGGCGCAGGCCCCGAACACCGGCGACGCGGACGAAAGCACCCTGCTGTGGCTCGGCCTGGCGCAACAGGCTACCCATCGCTATGGGCCGGCGGCAGCGACGTTTCATCGGCTGTCGCAGCTGCGGCCGGAGGTCTCCGCGTACTGGAACAACCTGGCCCTTGCGTGCCGCCACTCAGGCGATACGGCGGCATCCGAACAGGCTTTTCTGAAGGCGCGCTCGCTGGCGCCGGAGGATGCCGAGGTGCTCTACAACCTCGGCCTGCTCTATCTCCAGCAGCGACGCTGGCTGCCGGCTCGACAGACCCTGATGGATGCGGTGGCCCTCGAGCCGCACTTCATCGAAGCCCGGTTGCAGGCGGCGCATGCCTGCTACGTCTGCGGCGACAACAGCAGCCAGGAGGCGATGCTGGCCGGAGCCATCGGCTGGCCGCCGCAACCCGCCGAGCAGGCCCTGATCCTGGCCGCGATGCTGGCCGTGCAGGGCGACCTGGATGCGGCGCTGCACACGCTGGCACATGCGCAGCTGCCTCCCGGACCCGATGCCGGGGTCATGCGGCTGCGGATCGCCGCACAACGGATCGCGCTGCACGAAAGAAGCAACCAGGTCGAACTTGCGCGGGACGAGCTGCGGGAGCTGCCGCTGGGCACGCTCGACCGGCTGCCACCGGAAGCGCAGGGTGCACGCGCCGAGGGCTGGAGCGCCCATGCCGCACTGGCCATGCGCGGCGCCGATCATGCCGGCGCCGCGGCGCTGTACCAGCGCGTGCTTGCCATCGCCCCCGACGACCAGGGCCGGGCCGCCGCCGCCTTTGGGCTGGCCTCTGCCTGCGACAAGCAGGGCCGGCAACATGACGTCTGGCAAGCGCTGCAGACCGCACATGCGGCGCAACTGGACATCGCGCGGACCGTGCTGCCGGAGCTGCTGGCGCCCGACAGCCAGCCGTTGCAGATGGCCGATCGCGTTGTCAGCCGCGCGGCCCATGAGGCCTGGCGTCCGCTGTCCTCGCCTTCCGCCAGGCAAAGCCCGGTCTTCGTGGTCGGCTTCCCGCGTTCCGGCACCACCCTGCTGGAACAGATGCTCGATGCCCATCCGGACTTCCAGTCCATGGACGAGCGTGCCTTCATCCATGAGCTGATCGAAGGCATGGAATTGTTCGGCCAGCACTACCCGGCCGATCTGGCAAACCTGACGCAGACGGAAGCCGATCAATTGCGCGCCGTCTACTTCCGCCGGGTCGACCGCGCCCTGCCGGATCGGGGACAGCGCCGGCTGGTGGACAAAAATCCGCTCAACATGCTGTGCCTGCCGATGATCATGCGGCTGTTTCCGCAAGCGCGCATCATCCTGTGCCTGCGCCACCCCTGCGACGTGCTGCTCAGCTGTTACATGCAGCCGTTCCGCTCGCCCGCCTTCATGGTGCTGTGCTCGTCGCTGCAGCGCCTCGCCGATGGCTATGTGCAGGCCTTCGGCCAATGGCAAAAGCAGGTCGAGGTATTCGCCCCGCGGCTGCTGGAATGGCGCTACGAATCGGTGGTCAGCCGCTTCGAGGCCAGCGTTGCCGGCCTCGGCGAGTTCCTCGGCATCGAGGATGCGTCGCCCATGGCACGCTTTTCGGAACATGCGCGGAGCAAGTCGTTCATCAGCACCCCGAGCTATGCCCAGGTCACCCAGGGCATCAGCAGCAAGGCGGTGGGGCGCTGGCGCGGCTACCGCGAATGGTTCGAGCCGGTGCTGCCCACCCTGCGCCCTGTCATGCAGCAGCTCGGCTATGCGGACTGACGCCTGCCCGCGACGGCCAGGGCCAGGTTGCGCGAGGCCCGCGCCCGTGCCAGCCGACGCCATGCGGAGCCGGCGATCGGCCGGACCTCCCGCGTATGATGGTGACGCGGAGTTCCCGCGGATTGCGCCGCGGGAGCCGACCGTGTCCATGCGAGACGATTGACCGCCGATGAGCCGACCGCACGACGATACCCTGGAAGCCACCCGCAGCATGGCGCGACAACATGCGCAACGGGGCGAGCCGGACGCTGCGGAGAAGTCTTTCCTGAGCCTGCTTGAGCGGCACCCGCAGGACGTCGAGGCACTGCGGTTCGTGGCTAGCTGCCACTCCGCACGCGAAGAGCATGAGGCGGCCATCCAGCGCCTGCAGGTCGCCGTGAAGGTGACGCGGGACGACCCGGCTGCCTGGATCCAGCTGGCTACCGCACAGATGGCGGTGGATGATTTCAGCGGAGCCGTCACCAGCTTCCGGTGCGGGCTTTCGTTGGCGCCGCGGGCGTTCGTGGCGCGCCTGCAGCTGGGCATGGCGTTGGAGCAGGCGGGACAATCGCATGAAGCGCTGAAGGCCTATTTCATGGCCATCGAAAGCGCGCGGGCGCTGGGTCGCTGGCAGGACGACGCAACGACCGCACCGGGCCTGCGCGATGCGGTGAAACATGCCGTGAACTACGTCAACCAGGGACGGCGCCGGTTGTTCCACGGCGCGCTGGATCCGCTGCGCGAGCGTTACGGCAGCGGCGAACTGGCGCGGGTGGAACGCAGTCTGGCGATCTACTTCCTCGATCAGCCGGCGAACATCCCCGATCCGCGACAGAAGCCGAAATTCCTGTATTTCCCCGACATCGCCGGTCAGCCTTACTACCCGCGCAGGCACTTTCCCTGGCTGGAGAAGCTGGAGGCAGCAACCGATACGGTGCGCGCAGAGCTGCGCGCCGTGTTGTCGGAAGGACAGCAGCTGGAGGCGTTTCTGGGCCAGGTGCCGGCGCAGGCCAGTCGCAGCATGCTGCGTTCGTCCAGCAACCAGGATCCCGCCTGGGATGCGTACTTTTTCTATCGCCACGGCCAGCGCCATGACGAACATTGCGCGCGCTGCCCGCAAACGACCGCCTTGCTCGATACGCTGCCGCTGGTACGCATCCGCGACCACGCACCGGAAACGCTGTTCTCGGTGCTGAGCCCGGGTACGCACATCCTGCCGCACACCGGGGTCACCAACACCCGGCTGGTGACTCATCTGCCACTGATCGTTCCGCCCGATTGCGCCATCCGCGTGGGTGGCGAAGAGCACGTCTGGCAGGAAGGCCGCTGCGTGACGTTCGACGACACCTACGAGCATGAGGCGTGGAACCGCAGCGGGCAGACGCGCGTGGTGCTGATCCTGGACAGCTGGCATCCCGACCTCAGCGAGGCGGAACGCGCGGCCGTGACCGACCTGGTCGAGGCGATCGGCGATTTCAACCGGTCCTGCGAGATACCCGCCGCGCCGGGCTGATCCTTGCCGTCGAGGCTGCCTGGTCTCCGGGTGGTCGGCACCGGATGATCGGGCAGAAAAAAGGCAGCGCTCTCGCGCTGCCCTTCTTCAATCGCACGACTTTCAGTGCGTCGGTTTCGGTGTCGCCGGTGCGGCGGGTGCCGCAGCGAGGCTTCCGCTGTCTTTTCCGCCATAGGGCAGTACTTCGCTGGCCAGCTTCGGGTCGGTCTTGATCATGCCGAGTGCGTCGAACAGGATGTGCGCGGTCTCGTTGAGCTGCACGTCCTTCGCCTTCTTCGCGTCCTTCTCCTGCTTCAGCTCGCTCTTCAGGCTGCGCTCGTTCGCGTTGAGGCCGTCGTCGAGGCTGCCCGCATCGTCGGCGAGCGAGGCGTCGGAGCCGTCGATGGCCCTGTGCCGCGTGCGGAAATCGGCCTGGACCGCCTCCAACTGCTTGCGCTCGACCTCGCGCGCGGCGAAGTTCAGCGAGGTCGCGGTCTTGGCGCGCATCGCGCGGTACTGCGCCAGCTCGTCCAGCATCAGCTTCCACGCCGGCGACTTCGCCGTCCGCTCGGCGTGCAGTTTCTGCAGCTGGGGCAGATAGGCGTTGAGGTTGGCCACCACCTGGTAGTCCGCCGGTGCGATCTGGGTCCACTTCAGCGCGTTTTCGTAGGTCGACTCGCCGAAGTCCTTGTCGTCGCCGTTCTTCGGGAACTCGATGTCCGGGGTGACGCCCTTCAGCTGGGTCGATCCGCCGTTGATGCGGAAGAATTCCTGGATGGTCATCTTCAGCTCGCCGAGTTCGGGCTTCTCGCTGTCGCCCTGCGCGTAGCGGTCGAGGTCGACCAGGTTCTGCACGGTGCCCTTGCCGAAGGTCGGTTCGCCGATCACCAGGCCGCGGTGGTAGTCCTGGATCGCGGCGGAGAAGATTTCCGACGCCGACGCCGTGCCGCGGTTGACCAGCACGGCCAGCGGGCCGCTCCACGCCATGCCCGGCTGGTCGTCGCCCTGCACCTCGACCTCGCCGCGGGAGTCGCGCACCTGCACCACCGGGCCCTTGTCGATGAACAGGCCGGTCAGCGAATTGGCCTCGGCCAGCGAGCCGCCGCCGTTGTTGCGCAGGTCCACCACCACGCCCTGCACGCCGTCCTGCTTCAGTTCGCCGAGCAGCTTGGTGACGTCGCGGGTCGCGCTCTTGTAGTTCTTGTCGCCGGCGCTGCGTGCGCCGAAGTCGGAGTAGAACGCGGGCAGCTCGATTACGCCGATCTTGCGGCTGACGTCGCCGTCCTTGATCTCGATGACCTTCTTCTTCGCCGCCTGCTCCTCGATGCTGACCTTCTGGCGCACCAGGCTGACCATCTCGTGCTTGCCGTCCAGGCCGGTGTCGGCCGGCAGGACTTCCAGCCGCACGGTGGTGTCCTTCTTGCCGCGGATGAGGTTGACCACGTCGTCCAGGCGCCAGCCGATCACGTCGACCATCGCGCCCTTGTCGCCCTGGCCCACGGCCACGATGCGGTCGCCGACCTTGATCCTGCCGGACTTGAGGGCCGGGCCGCCCGGTACCAGCTCGCGGATCTGGGTGTAGTCGTCGCGCGCCTGCAGCACCGCACCGATGCCTTCCAGCGACAGCTTCATCGAGATGTCGAAGTTCTCCGCCGCGCGCGGGCCGAGGTAGTCGGTGTGCGGGTCGGTGGTCTCGGCATAGGCGGTCATGAAGGTCTGGAACGCGTCCTGGCCGTCGAGCTGCCTGACCCGCTCGATGTAGCCGGCATAGCGCTTGTCCAGCGTCTTGCGGATATCCGCATCGTCCTTGCCCGCCAGCTTCAGGCGCAGCCAGTCGTTCTTGGTGCGCTTGCGCCAGAGGTCGTCGAGCTCGGCTTGGTCCTTCGGCCAGTCGGCGTGTTCGCGGTCGAACGTGTAGCTCTCGTCGGCGGAGAAGTCGAAGCCCTTCTTGAGCAGCTCGCGCGCATAGGTCATGCGTTCGACCGCACGCTGCAGGTACAGGTTGAACACGGCGAACGGCGCGGACAGATCCTGGTTCCAGATCGCATCGTCGAGCTTGGTCTTCAACGGCGCGAACTTCGCCATGTCGGCCTGGGTGAAGAACACCTTCTCGCTGTCGAGCAGCTTGAAGTAGGCCTTGTAGATGCGCGCCGACATCGCGTCGTCGAGCGGCTGCGCGTCGTAGTGGAAGCGGGTCAGGAAGCGCGCCGACAGCTGCGCGGCCTGCGCCTCGCCGACGGTGGGCGCGAGCGGCCAGGTGGCCGCCTTGCGGGCCTTGCCGGCGCCCAGGTCGGCAGCCGACTGCGCGAACGCGCAGGTCGCGGTGAAGGCAAGCAGCAGGACCAGCGCGGGACGAAATTTCATGGAGGTTCTCAGGCTGACTCGGTGACCCCGGCCGCGTGGGCCTGCAGGTCGGCGTGGTAGGACGAACGCACCAGCGGGCCGGAGGCGACGTGATGGAAGCCCATCGCCTCGCCTTCCGCGCGCAGCGCGTCGAATTCTTCGGGAGTCCAGTAGCGCACCACCGGATGATGGTGCGGGGTGGGCTGCAGGTACTGGCCGATGGTGATCATCTCGACGTCATGGGCGCGTAAATCGCGCATTGTCTCGAGCACCTGCTCCATCGTCTCGCCGAGGCCCAGCATGATGCCGGACTTGGTCGGCACCTCGGGATGCTGCGCCTTGAAGCGCCTGAGCAGGTCCAGCGACCACTGGTAGTCGGCGCCGGGGCGCACCTCGCGGTACAGGTGCGGCACGGTTTCCAGGTTGTGGTTGAACACGTCCGGCGGGAAGTCCTTCAGCACTTCCAGCGCGCGCTCCATGCGGCCCTTGCCGCGGAAATCCGGGGTGAGGATCTCGATGCGGATGTTCGGGCTGGCGTGGCGCGTGGCACGGATGCAGGCGGCGAAGTGCTCGGCGCCGCCGTCGCGCAGGTCGTCGCGGTCGACCGAAGTGATCACCACGTACTTCAGCCGCATGTCGCGGATCGTCTCGGCCAGTCGCGCCGGCTCCAGCGGATCGGGCGCCACCGGGCGGCCATGCGCCACGTCGCAGAACGAGCAGCGGCGGGTGCACACCTCGCCGAGGATCATGAAGGTGGCGGTGCCCTTGCTGAAGCACTCGTGGATGTTCGGACAGGAGGCTTCCTCGCACACCGTGACCAGCGAGTTCTCGCGCAGGCGCGCCTTCAACTGCTGCACGGCATTGCCCTGCGGCAGCCGCACGCGGATCCAGCTGGGCTTGCGCAGGGTCGGCACGCTGGTGTCGAAACCGGCACGGTTCAGCGCGATCTTGTCGTTGCCCAGCTGCTTTTCCGCGGCGGGCGCGCCGGCGACGACACTGATCGGGATGACCTTGGGGGAAGAGGCGGTTGTTTCGCTCATGTAGACAGCTCAGACCGCTGCGCGGGCGGGGAGTTCGGGCAGGATGGGGGCAGCGGGCTCGGCAGCGAAGCCGAACTGGCGGCAGAACTCCTGCACCAGTACGTCCTCGACCGTGGCCAACCGCGACGGACCGCCCAAGTCTAGCAGCTGCGTGACCGCCAAACCCTTGTAACCGCAAGGATTGATGCGGTGGAACGGCTCCAGGTCCATGGCCACGTTGAAGGCCAGCCCGTGGAAGCTGCAGCCACGGCGCACGCGCAGGCCCAGCGCGGCGACCTTGGCGTCGGCCACGTAGACGCCGGGCGCGCCCTCGCGGCGCGCCGCGACCACGTTCCAGTGCGCCAGCGTGTCGATCAGCGACTGCTCGATCCGCTGCACCAGCTCGCGCACGCCCACGCCGGCCCGGCGCAGATCGATCAGCGGGTAGCCGACGATCTGGCCCGGCCCGTGGTAGGTCACCTGGCCACCACGATCCACCGGAATCACCGGGATGTCGCCCGGCGCCAGCACGTGCTCCATCTTGCCGGCCTGGCCCAGCGTGAACACCGGGTCGTGCTCCAGCAGCCACAGCTCGTCGGGCGTGTCCGCCGTGCGGTTGTCGGTGAACGCGCTCATCGCCTGCCAGGTCGCCGCGTACGGCTGGCGGCCGAGGCGGCGGATTTTCAGCGGGAGGGAGACGGGAGGGGGGATTCGGGATTCGTTGTTCACGGGCTGTCTTGCGGTGTTTCCTGAAAACGACGGCGATGTGCCTGACGATGGAGTCGGACTGCCGCTTTTGCAAATCCCGAATCTCCCATTCCGACTCCGGCCGTTCACATCGTGTAACGGATATCCGGATCGGCGCGCAATGCATGGTGCGCCGCCTCGTACTGCTCGCGGCTGTCGCAACGGAAGCTGACCGTGACCGAGACGAAGTTGCCCGCGCCGGAATGCCGGTGCCGCACGGTCTCGTGCAGCACATGCAGCCCGGCGCGTTCCAGCAGTTGCGGCACGCGGGTCGGCAGGTTCGCGCTGGCGTTGCCGACCGCGGTGATCTCGAATTCGCCGGGAAACTGGAAGCCCTTGCCCTCCTGCTTCGCCTTGCTGAAGTCGACCGGCTGCATCACTTCGCGTCCGCGCCCTTGGCCGGTGCCTCGGCATCGGCCTTCTTGTCGCTGTGGAACCACAGCAGGATGCTGTCCCACAGGCGCGAGAAGAAGCCGCCCTGCGGCGCGTCGGCCAGCGCCACCAGCGGCACGTTCTGCACCGGCTGGCCGGCCAGCGTGATGCGCAGCGTGCCGACCTGCTGGCCCTTGGTGAATGGCGCGATCAGCGTGGCCGGGATGTCCATGGTGGCCTTGAGCTGGTCGTACTGGCCGCGCTTGACGGTGACCTGCACGCTGTCGGCGACGCCCAGCGGCAGCTGGTTCGTCGCGCCCTTCCACAGCCGCGGCGTGGCCAGCGGCTTGCCGGCGTCATACAGCTTGTGGGTCTCGTAGAAGCGGAAACCGTAGTTGAGCAGGGCCATCGCCGAGTCGGCGCGTGCCTTCTCGCTGCTGGCGCCCATCACGATGGCGATCATGCGCGATTCGCCCTGCTTGGCCGAGGCGGCCAGGCAATAGCCGGCGGCCGCGGTATGGCCGGTCTTGATCCCGTCCACGCTGGGATCGCGCCACAGCAGGGTATTGCGGTTGTGCTGCTTGATGCCGTTCCACTCGAACTCCTTGACCGCGGAGATCGCGTAGTCCTCGGGGAAGTCGTGGATCAGCGCGCGCGACAGCAGCGCGATGTCGTGCGCAGTGGTGTAGTGGTTCGCGATCGGGTAGCCGGAGGCGTTCTCGAAGTTGGAGTTGGCCATGCCGAGCTGCTTGGCGTACGCGTTCATCAGGCCGGCGAACGCCGGCTCGGAGCCGGCGGTGTGCTCGGCCAGCGCGATCGCCGCGTCGTTGCCGGACTGGATGATCATGCCGTACAGCAGGTCCTTCAGCGGCACCTGGCTGTTGAGCTTGAGGAAGCTGGTGGAGCCGTCGGTGCCGGCGCCGCCGCCGCGCCAGGCGTTCTCGCTGATGGTGACCGGGTCGGTCATGTGGATCTTGCCGTTGGCGATCTCGGCGGAGACCACGTAGTCGGTCATCACCTTGGTGATCGAGGCCGGCTCCACGCGCTGGTCGGGCTCCTTGCTGGCGAGGATCTGGCCGGTGGCGTAGTCCATCAGCACCCAGCTCTTGCCGTCGACGTCCGGCGGCGGCGGCACCGGCGCCTCGGGAACCACCGGGCGCGGTACCGGCGACGGGCGCGGCGGCGTCTGAGCGACGGCGGCGCCGACGAGCAGCACGAGGGCGGCGAACGGGATCAGGGTGCGGCGGGAAAAATTCATCGTGTTGTTCAGTCCGGTGGCTGGGTGTCGGCGCGGCGGTGCCGACGCGATGGGAAAAGATGTGGAAAAACCTGCTCAGTCTACCGCGACCTGGGGCCGCGGCAGGCCCATGCCTTCGATCCGTGCACTGACCTGGTCGGCGCGGTCCACGCTGGCCAGCGGCCCGATCCGCACCCGGCGCACGCGCCGGCCGTTGACCATGGCCTCGTTCACCTGCACGTCGCCCAGGTCGGCCTGACGCAGGCGCCGTGCCAGCCGCTCGGCATTCTCCGCATCGGCGAACGCGCCCACCTGCAGGTAGATTCCCGGGTGTGCGCCTGTGACCACGGCCGGCGCCGGCAGTTCCTGCAGTGGCTGCCCGGGGTCGATCCCGCGCACCTCGACCAGGCCGGTGCCCTTGGGCCAGATACCGATCTTCACCGCCGCGGCGTAGGACAGGTCGATCAGGCGGTTGTCATGGAACGGGCCGCGGTCGTTGACCCGCACGATCACGCTCTTGCCGTTTTCCAGGTTGGTCACGCGCGCGTAGCTGGGCAGCGGCAGGGTGGTGCTGGCCGCGCTGAACGCGTACATGTCGTAGTTTTCCAGGCTGGAGGTCTTGTAGCCGTGGAACTTGTTGCCGTAGAACGAGGCGATGCCGCGCTCGTCGTAGTCGCGCGCGCTGGACAGCACGCGGTAGGTCTGCCCGCGCACGGTATACGGCGACTTGTTGCCGTACAGCGAGCGCGGCTCGACCTTCGGCACCGGCTCGACCAGCTTGCTGACGTCCAGCGGCGGCGGCACGCTGTCGGCGCTGTCGCGATAACGCCGTTCCTGCGACTGGCTGAGGTCGTCGCGGAAGCCGCCCTCCCGTCGCTCGTCGGTGCCGCGCGCCGCGCCGCCGCGGCTGCTGCCGCCGGCGCCGTAGCCGTAGCCGGGCTTCCTCGTCTTCGCGCCGCCGCAGCCGGCGAGCAGCAACGCCGCCAGCAGCAACGCCGCCACGCCCGCCGCCCTCATCGTGCGGCGCCCGCCCGGTCAGCACCGGCGGCGATCGCCTGCGCCAGCTGGTCGACCGCCATCGCGTACAGCGGGCTGCGGTTGTAGCGGGTGATCACGTAGAAATTCCGGAAGGTGAACCAGTACTCCGGCCCGTTCGGGCCTTCCAGTGTCTGCAGGCTGGCCGCCTCGCCCGGCGACAGCCGCTGCAACGGCGCGTAACCCCACGCCTCCAACTGCTCCAGCGGCCATTGTGGCGCGGCGTCCTTGACCGTGATCGGCCGGGCCGCCGCGTCCGGTTGCGCCCGGGCCGCGACCGGGCCGCCGTCGACCCAGCCATGCTTCACGAAATAGTTGGCCACGCTGGCGAAGATGTCCGGCAGCGAGTTCGAAAGGTCGATGCGGCCGTCGTGGTCGGCGTCCACCCCGAAATCGCGGATGCTGCTGGGCATGAACTGGCCCCAGCCCTGCGCGCCGGCGTAGGAGCCGGTGAGCGTGTCGATCGGGCCGGCCAGATGGTTGTCCGGCAAGCTCAGCAGTTCCTTCAGCTGCTCGCGGAAGAATTTCGCCCGCGGCGGGTAGTACAGGCCCAGCGTGACCAGTGCGTCGAGCACCTTGTACCTGCCGGTGTTGCGCCCGTAACTGGTCTCCACGCCGACGATCGCCACGATGTACTGCGGCGCCACGCCGTACTGTTTGCCGATCTGCTCCAGCAGCGCGCGATGTTCGCGATAGAACACGATGCCGTCACTGATTCGCTGGTCGGTGAGGAAGATCGGCCGGTAATCCTTCCACGGCTTCGCCTCGGCCGGGCGGCTGATCGCATCGAGAATGCCCTGCTGCATCTTCGCGCCGTCGAGCAGCGCGTTCAGCGCCTGCGGGCTTTTCCCGGTCTCCTGCGCGACTTCGCGCACCAGTTCGGACTGTCCGGGGTGCACCGTCGCCGCGGCCGTGGTCGAGGCGCCCATCCAAAGCAGGCCGAGGATGGCGAGGAAACGGGCCGGGACCGGCACAGGCGCGACTGTCATGTTGTGGCTTCGCTCACAGAAGACCGATGTCGTCGAAAGCCTAGCACGCACGCGGGGGCAACTCCGGGCGGATGGCGGGCAGGAAATCGGCAACGTTCAAATATGCATCTTGCGGTTGGCGTGGATCGACATCAGCACGCCGAACCCGGTCAACAGCGACACCGCCGAGGTGCCCCCGTAGCTGATCAGCGGCATCGGCACGCCGACCACCGGCAGCATGCCGGCCACCATGCCGCCATTGACGAACACGTAGACGAAGAAGCTCATGCCGATCGCGCCGGCGAGCAGACGCGAGTAGGTGTCGCGCGCCTCCATCGCGATCCACAGGCAGCGACCGATGATGAAGGCGTACAGCGCGACCAGCGCGGCCACTCCGACCAGGCCGAACTCTTCGGAGAACACCGCGAAGATGAAGTCGGTGGTGTGCTCGGGCAGGAAGTCCAGCCGCGACTGCGTGCTGTGCTGCCAGCCCTTGCCGAACACGCCACCAGAGCCCACCGCGATCTGCGACTGGATGATGTGCCAGCCGTTGCCGAGCGGATCGGACTCCGGGTTGAGCAGGGTCAGCACGCGCTCGCGCTGGTACTGGTGCATGAAGTGCCAGCCGACCGGGATCATCCCGGCCACCGCGCCGACCAGCAGGCCGATGCGCCACCACGCCATGCCGGACAGGAACAGCGCGAACGCGCCGGCCGCGGTCACCAGCACCGCGGTGCCCAGGTCCGGCTGCTCGGCGATCAGCCCCGCCGGAATCGCGATCAGCAGGCCGACCATCACGATGTCCTTCCAGCCCGGCGGCAGCTGGCGCGGGTGCAGGTACCAGGCCACCATCATCGGCATGGTCAGCTTGAGCAGCTCCGACGGCTGGAAGCGCATGATGCCGAGGTCCAGCCAGCGGATCGAACCGCGGCCCTCGCCCAGCACCGCCACCACCACCAGCAGCCCGGTGCTGCCGGCGTACAGCCACGGCGTCCAGCTGCGCAGCACCGGCGGCGGGATGCGCGACACCAGCAGCAGCAGCGCGCCGCCGAGCACGAAGCGGCCGGCCTGTCCGCCGACCAGCGCCAGATTGCCGTCGCCGGCGCTGTATAAGGTGACCAGGCCGATCGAGGCCAGCAGGAACAGGCCGAACGCCAGCGGCAGGTCGATCCGCGGCCGGGTCAGGATGCGGCGCAGGAAGCGGTGCGCACGTGCGTACAGCGCCTCGATCATGGCGTGCCTCCGGTCGTGGTGGCCTGTGCCGGCAGGTCTTCGACCGGGCCGTCGTCTTCCAGGCCGGTATCGGGCGGGGCAGTCGCCGCCGGCGCGGCGACCGGCGCCAGCGGCGCCGCCGTCACCGGCAGGCGCTCCGCGCCGGGAATCACGCCGTCGTGGGCGGCCAGCCAGGTATCAAGGATCGTGCGCACGATCGGCCCGGCTGCTTCCGCGCCCCAGGCACCGGATTCGAGGATCGCCGCCACCGCGATCTGCGGATTGTCGGCCGGCGCGTAGGCAACGAACCAGGCGCGGTGGCGACTGGCCAGATAAGCCGTGCTGCGGTTGGTGTCGTAGGCCTCGGAAGTGCGCGAGAAGCGCTCGGCGGTGCCGCTCTTGCCGGCCATCAGGTAGGGGAAGCCGACGCCGAGCCGGCGCCCGGTGCCCTTGGCGCCGTAGATCACCCGCTGCATGCCCTGGTTCACCGCGTCCCAGTCGGCCGGCTTGCGGATCACCGATGGCCCGCTGGGCGGGTTGGCCAGCGGTTGCGGTTGCGTGTTGACACCGTCCTGGGTGGCCATCGCCAGACGCGGCGCGTACGGCACGCCGTGACCGGCGAAGGTGGCGATGGCGTGGCCTAGCTGCAACGGCGTGACCGCCCAGAAACCCTGGCCGATGCCGGCGATCACCGTCTCGCCGGGGTACCACGGCTGGCGGAAGTTGGCCGCCTTCCATTCGCGCGAGGGAAGCACGCCGGAGGATTCGCCGATCAGGTCGATCCCGGTCGGCCGGCCGAAGCCGAACTTGCCCATGTACTCGCTGAAGCGGTCGATGCCCATGTCCAGCGCGAGCTTGTAGAAATAGGTGTTCACCGACTGCTCGATCGCGCCAACCAGATCGACCCGCCCCACGCCGCCGCGCTGGTCGTCGCGATAGCCGCGCTGCTGACCCGGAATGTAGAACACGCCGGTGGAGACCACGGTGTCCTGCGGCGTGCGCAGGCCGGTTTCCAGCCCGGCCAGGCCGACCAGCGGCTTCACCGTGGAACCGGGCGGATACACGCCGCGCAACGCGCGGTTGTACAGCGGCTTGTCCGGGTCGGTGGTCAGCGCGCTGTAGTCGGCCTGGCTGATGCCGTTGACGAACAGGTTGGGGTCGAAGGTGGGCACGCTGACCATCGCCAGCACCTGGCCGTTGCGCGGGTCGATCGCCACCGCCGCGCCGGGACGCCCGGCAAAGGCCGACTCGGCGGCCTTCTGCAGGCGCACGTCGATGCTCAGGTAGAGGTTCCTGCCCGGCGTCGGCGCATGCGTTTCCAGCACGCGCTGGGTGCGCCCGTCGGCGTTCACCTCCAGCAGTTCGTAGCCCGGCGTGCCGTGCAGCAGGTTCTCGTAGGAGCGCTCGATGCCGCTGCGGCCGACGTGGCTGGTGCCCTTGTAGCGCACCGGGTCGAGCCGGTCCAGGTCGTCGGCGTCGATGCGTCCGACGTAACCCACCACGTGCGCGAACAGCCCGCCCAGCGGATAGCGCCGGGTCAGGTAGGGCACCACGTCCACCCCGGGAAAGCGCCAGCGGTTCACGGCGAAGCGATCGATCTCGTCCTCGGTCAGGCGCATCTTGAGCGGCACGTTCTCGAAGCGACGGCTCTGCCGCAGCTGCTTGCGGAACGCGTCCAGGTCGTCCGGGTCCAGCGGCACCACCTTGCCCAGCTCGGCCAGCATCGCCGGCATGTCCTTGACCTGCTCGGGCACCACTTCCAGCCGGAACGCCGGCACGTTGTCGGCCAGCAGCACGCCGTTGCGGTCGTAGATCAGCCCGCGCGCCGGCGGGATCGCGCGCGGCTTGACCCGGTTGGCCTGCGAGCGGGTGACGAACTCGTCGTGATGCATCACCTGCAGGAACACGAAGCGGCTCAGCAGCAGGCACAGGCATAGCACGATCAGCACGAAACCGGCCAGCGCGCGGCGCCGGAACAGCAGGCTTTCGCCGCGGGGGTCCTTGATCGAGCGCCGGGGCTTCATGTCACTGGTTCATGTCTCATTGAATCCGCAGCCGCGCGCGCAGGTCGTCCAGCAGCAGGAACAGGAACGGCCACAGCGCGGCGCCCACGAACGGCGAGATCCACCAGCTCGCCGGCGGCAGCGAGGCACCGGCCAGCACGCGCACGATCAGCAGCAGGATACGGTCGTTCAGCAGCAGCGCCAGCACCGCCAGCGCCTGCTGCCACATCGGGAAAAAACGCAGCCGCGAGCGGAAGCGCAGCGCGATGAACACCAGCGCGATGAGGCGCAGCGCCTGCTCGCCGAGCACCACGCCGTTGAGCAGGTCCGCGGCCAGGCCCACCATGAAGGCCAGCCCCAGGGTGACCCGATCTTCCGACTCCAGCGACCAGTACAGCAGGAACAGCGCCGGCCAGTACGGCTTGAACGGCTCCAGCGCGCCGGGCAGCGGGACCAGCATCGACAACAGGGCGAACACCAGCGTGCCGACGAACCACCACAGGCTCAGCCGCTGCCGGTTCATCGCCGTACCCCGCTGGCCGCTGGCGGAGCGGCGGCGGAGGCGGAGGCGGCCGGCGCCAAGTCACGCGGCGGCCCCATCGGCGTCACCGGCGCGGGCGGACCGTCGGGCTCGGCCTGGTCGTGCAGCAGCAGCACGTCCTCGCTGCGGTCGAGATCCGCCGACGGCCGCGCCATCGCCATCAGGAACATGCCGCTGGCCGACGGCGCCACCGAACGCACCTCGCCCACCGGGAAGCCCGGCGGGAAACGCCCGCCGAGGCCGGAAGTGAGCAACTTGTCACCCGCACGCACGTCGGCGGCCTGCGGAATGTTCGGCAGGCTGAGCTCGGCGCCGTCGCGCGAGCCGTAGGCCACCGTGCGCAGGCCGGTGCGCTCGATCACCACCGGGATCGCGTGCGACGGGTCGGTGATCAGCATCACCATCGAGGTGGTCGGCAGCACCTCCTTCACCTGGCCCATCACGCCACGCGCATCGATCACCGGCTGGCCCGACCTGACGCCGTCGCGGGCGCCCATGTTCAGGGTGAGCTCGTAGCGGTAGGCGCCGAGGTCCACACCGATCACCCGCGCCAGCTGCACGTTCAGATTCAGGCTGTGCTGGGTATCGAGCAACTCTTTCAGGCGCTGGTTCTGCTCGGCCACCGCGGCCATCCGGTTCAACTTGGCATTGGCCAGCAACAGGTCTTCGCGCAGGCGCTGGTTCTGCTCGGTCAGCCGCTGGCGGTCGGCAAAGGTCACGCTCACCGCGCGGACCCCGGCTGCCGGCAGTCCGGCCAGCCGATACACCGGCTCGACCACGGCTGCCGTGGCGTAGCGCACGCGCCACAACCAGCCGTTGCGATGGTCGAGCACCATCAGCACCACGGCGAGCGCGAGGTAGACGATCAGCCGCAGCGTGCCCGCGGCATTGCCGGCGAACAGCGGCGAGGACTCGTCGCGCGTGCGCGCCATCCGACGGCCCCGGCCTTATTCGGGCGCGAAGAAGTCGCTGCCGTGCTGATCGATCAGCTCCAGCGCCTTGCCGCCGCCACGCGCCACGCAGGTCAGCGGATCGTCCGCCACCTGCACATGCAGGCCGGTCTCCTCGGAGATCAGCCGGTCGAGGTCGCGCAGCAGCGCGCCGCCGCCGGTCAGCACGATGCCGCGCTCGGCGACGTCGGAGCACAGTTCCGGCGGGGTCTGCTCCAGCGCCGACTTCACCGCCGCCACGATCCCGGCCAGCGGCTCGTGCAGCGCCTCGAGGATCTCGTTGGAGTTGATCGTGAACATGCGTGGCACGCCCTCGGCGAGGTTGCGGCCGGAGATCTCGATCTCCTTGACCTCGCCCTGCGGGAACGCACAACCGATCTGCAGCTTGATCCGCTCGGCGGTGGATTCACCGATCAGGGTGCCGTGGTTGCGGCGCACGTAGTTGATGATCGCCTCGTCGAAGCGGTCGCCGCCCACGCGCACCGACTGCGAGTAGACGATGCCGTTGAGCGAGATCACCGCCACCTCGGATGTGCCGCCGCCGATGTCCAGCACCATCGCGCCGCGCGCCTCGTGCACCGGGATGCCGGCGCCGATCGCCGCGGCCATCGGCTCCTCGATCAGGAACACGTCGCGCGCACCGGCGCCTTCGGCCGACTCCTTGATCGCGCGCCGCTCCACCTGGGTGGAGCCGCACGGCACGCAGACCAGCACGCGCGGGCTCGGCCGCAGCAGGCGCGACTTGTGCACCTGCTTGATGAAGTGCTGCAGCATCGCCTCGGTCATGGTGAAGTCGGCGATCACGCCGTCCTTCATCGGGCGCACGGTGGCGATGTTGCCCGGGGTGCGGCCAAGCATGCGCTTGGCCTCGCCGCCGACCGCCGCGATCGTGCGCGGGCCGCCGGGGCCGCGGTCCTGGCGGATCGCCACCACCGAAGGTTCGTTCAATACGATGCCCTGGCCACGCACATAGATCAGCGTGTTGGCGGTGCCGAGGTCGATGGAGATGTCGTTGGAAAAGATCCCGCGAAACTTCTTGAACATGGGTCCGCCGTGGCTCGGCTTGGCTAAAAAGTAAGCTGACCAGTCTAGTCAGCGTGGCAGGCATGCGCAAGGACAATAACGTTAAGAAACCCTTCCACAACACGACCATAAGCACACTTTCTGCGCGGCGGAATGAACTGGATGCGATCGCGGAAATTCGCCAACGCGGGCGGATGACGGTACGATTCCAGCCTTTGGCCGGAACCGGCCGCTTCGGCGTCCGGCCGACCGCGGCATCCGCGACCTTTCCACCTTGCCCGGGGCTTCCGCTCATCATGTCTGCCGTCATCTGCGGATCGCTGGCCTACGACACCATCATGGTGTTCCAGGACCAGTTCAAGAACCACATCCTGCCCGACCAGATGCACATCCTGAACGTGTCGTTCCTGGTGCCGCGGATGCGCCGCGAGTTCGGCGGCTGCGCCGGCAATATCGCCTACAACCTCAAGCTGCTCGGCGGCGACCCGCTGCCGGTGGCCGCGGTGGGCCAGGACTTCGCGCCGTATCGCGCGCACATGGAGCAGTGCGGCATCCGGCTCGACGGCGTGCGCGTGTTCGACGACCAGTTCACCCCGCAGTGCTTCATCACCACCGACCTGGACAACAACCAGATCACCGCCTTCCATCCCGGCGCAATGTCCAGCGCGCAGGAAAACCACGTGCGCGACATCCCGGGGATCGACTTCGCGATCGTCGCCCCGGACGGCCGCGAGGCGATGCTGCAGCACGTGGACGAGTTCGCCGCGCGCGGCGTGCCGTTCGTGTTCGACCCCGGCCAGGCGATGCCGCTGTTCAGCGGCGACGAGTTCCGCGCGATGATCGGCAAGGCGACCTATGTGATCGTCAACGATTACGAGTCGCAGCTGCTGCAGGCACGCACCGGCTGGAGCGCCGCCGAGATCGCCGAACGGGTGACGGCGTACATCGTGACCCAGGGCCCGCGGGGCTCGGTCATCCACGTGGGCGGCGAAACCCACCTCATCCCGCCGGCGCGCGAACGCCGGGTGGTGGATCCGACCGGCTGCGGCGACGCGTACCGCGCCGGACTGATCTTCGGCATCATGCGCGGCAAGGACTGGCCAACGACAGGCCGCATGGCCTCGCTGATGGGCGCACTGAAGGTGGAACATCCGGGCACCCAGAACCAGCACTTCGACTACGCCGAGTTCGCCGCGGCATTCCTCGACCAGTTCGGTTACGCGCTGGACTGATTCCCGCCTCGACGCGGCGAGGACCGGGCCCGCCACGCGCGGGCCCGGTGCGTTTCAGCCAACCCCAAAGCCGATGGTGGCGTTCACTGCGTCGCGCCAGCCGCGGTACAGGCGGTCGCGGACCGACTCGTCCATCGCCGGCTCGAAGCGGCGGTCCGCCTGCCACAACGCCGCGATCTGCTCGCGGCTTTCCCAGAAGCCCACGGCCAGGCCGGCCAGGTAGGCGGCGCCCAGCGCGGTGGTCTCGGCGATCTTCGGCCGCAGCACCGGCACGCCCAGCATGTCGCTCTGGAACTGCGCCATGAAGTCGTTGGCGATCGCGCCGCCATCCGCGCGCAATTCCTTCAGCGGGATGCCGGCGTCGGCCTCCATCGCGGCCAGCACGTCGCGCGACTGGTAGGCCATCGACTCCAGCGCAGCGCGCACCACGTGCTCCTTGCGGGTACCGCGCGACAGTCCGAACATCGCACCGCGCACGTCGCTGCGCCAGTACGGGGCGCCCAGCCCAACGAAGGCCGGTACCAGGTACACACCGTCGCTGGATTCCACACTCTCGGCGCAGGCCTGCGACTCGCTGGCGTGCCCCAACATTCGCAGGCCATCGCGCAGCCACTGCACCACCGAGCCGGCCACGAAGATGCTGCCTTCCAGCGCATACTCGATGACGCCGTCCAGCTCCCAGGCGATCGTGGTCAGCAGGCCATGCCGCGAGGGTACCGCCTGCGGCCCCGTGTTCATCAGCATGAAACAGCCGGTACCGTAGGTGTTCTTGGCCATGCCGGGCGTGAAGCAGACCTGGCCGAACAACGCCGCCTGCTGGTCACCGGCCACGCCGCTGATCGGTACCCCGGCCGGCAGGCCGGGCAAAGCCGCAGTAAGGCCATAGACCTCGCTGCACGAACGCACCTGCGGCAACAGGCTGTGGGGGATGTCCAGCATGCGCAGCAGTTCGTCGTCCCAGCGTCGAGCGTGGATGTCGAACAGCAGCGTGCGCGCGGCATTGCTGACGTCGGTGACGTGCAGCCTGCCGCCACTGAGATTCCAGATCAGCCAGCTGTCGATCGTGCCGAACAGCAGATCGCCCCGCTCTGCACGGATACGGGCGCCACCGATGTGGTCGAGAATCCAGCGGATCTTGCTGCCGGAAAAATAGGCGTCGATCAGCAGCCCGGTCTTCCCGCGCACCAGCGCCGCATAGCCGTCCGCCTCCAACCGCTCGCACACCGCCAGGCTTTGCCGCGACTGCCACACGATCGCGTTGTAGACCGGCTCACCGGTGTGGCGATCCCACACCACGGTGGTCTCGCGCTGATTGGTGATGCCGATGCCGGCCAGTTCGCCGGCGCCCACCCGTGCCGAAGCCAGTACCTCAGCCACCGTCCCCAGCACGCTGGCCAGGATCTCCCGCGGGTCCTGCTCCACCCAGCCGGGCTGCGGAAAGATCTGGCGGAACTCGCGTTGCGCCACGGCGGCGACTGTGCCGGCTTGATCGAACAACATCGCGCGCGAGCTGGTCGTGCCCTGATCTATCGCCAATATGTAGCGTTGCGCCACAGCTCACCCTTTCGCGCCAACCCGTCGGCGAAGAGTAGCAACTGGCCGATGCGGAGAGCGATTGCCGTACAGCATTCCCTCGCTTTCAATGCGCCCTAGCGTGCCTGCCGGTGGACCTTGTCAGCTTGTCGATGTGCGCGAGCACCGGGCCCACGAAAATCAGGTGCCGCCGGATCTGCCACATGATGGTTTCGCCGTCCATGCTGCGCCACTTGATGAAGCGAACAAGCGAGTAGGCGGTGGGGTCACGCCTTCGGCCGCGGCGGCTGGGCGGATCAAACGCCAAAAAAGACGAAGGCCTCCCCGGGAGGGGAGGCCTTCTAGGATAAAGCCCCTGGCGGTGACCTGTTGCGGG
>NZ_QFWQ01000008.1:214271-214564 GCF_003335105.1 Rhodanobacter denitrificans | reverse complement strand
CTGGGCGCAGGCAGCTACACGCTGGAGGTGATGGCGGCAGGTGCGGACGGGCTGTGGGTGAAGCTGGCGCGGCCGCTGTCGATCCACGTGGACTCGCCGCCGTGGCTGCGCTGGTGGGCATGGGCGGTCTACGTGCTGCTGCTGGCGGCGCTGGTCGGACTGGTGCTGCGCAGCTGGCGGCGGCGGCTGGCGCAGCGCCACCACATGCAACTGGTCGAGCAGCAGCGGCAGCTGGCGGAGGCGGCGAGCGCGGCGAAGACGCAGTTCCTGGCGACGCTGAGCCACGAGATCCG
>NZ_QFWQ01000008.1:0-214236 GCF_003335105.1 Rhodanobacter denitrificans | reverse complement strand
GCGATGCAGCGCTCCGGCGGGATGCTGCTGAAGCTGCTCAACGACGCGCTGGACCTGGCGCGGATCGAGGCGGGCAGGCTGGAGCTGGAGCCGGCGCCGTTCGAGCCGCGCCAGTTGCTGGAGGACGTGGTGCAGCTGGAGCAGGGGCTGGCGCACGCCAAGGGCATCCGCTTCGTGCTGGAAGTGGCCGAGGACCTGCCAGCCCGGCTGCTCGGCGACGCGCTGCGGATCAAGCAGATCCTGCTGAACCTGGCCAGCAACGCGCTGAAGTTCACCGAGCACGGCAAGGTGACGCTGCGGGCGCAGCGCACGGAAGAGGGGCTGCTGCTGAGCGTGAGCGACACCGGTCCGGGCATCCCGGAGGCGAGCCAGGCGCGGCTGTTCCAGCGCTTCGAGCAGGCGGAGGGGCCGCAGCGGCGGGTGGGCAGCGGGCTGGGCCTGGCGATCTGCCGCGAGCTGGTGGAGATGATGGGCGGCAGCATCGAGCTGGAGTCGCGGCTGGCGCACGGCAGCACGTTCCGTGTACGGCTGCCGCTGGCGGTGCCGGCGTCGTCGGTGCCGGTGGCGTGGGCGCCGGGCCGTCCCTGCCACCTGCTGCTGGTGGAGGACGACACCATCGTGGCGACGGTGATCCGCGGGCTGCTGGAGCGGGAGGGGCATACGGTGGTGCACGTGGTGAACGGGCTGGCGGCGCTGGCCGAGCTGGCGCATGCGGACGTCGACGCGGTGCTGCTGGACCTGGACCTGCCAGGGGTGGACGGGTTCCAGGTGGCGCGGCTGATCCGCCAGCGCGAGCGCGCGGGGCAGCACCTGCCGATCGTGGCGGTGACGGCGCGCTCGGGCAGCGGGGACGAGGCGAAGGCGCGGGCGGCGGGGATGGACGGCTTCCTGCGCAAGCCGGTCAGCGGCGAACGCCTCGCCGATGCGCTGGCGCGCGTGCTGGGCGGCGCGGATGCGCCGATGCCGGCATGAGAGCCTGTTCAACGTCCCCGAATGCCTCGCGTTGTCATCGAGTGGCCGCTAGGTGGTAGTGCGTGGCGGAGCACCTGACTGGCCGTCAGGTCAAGCCGCGCGCTGCCGCATGGCGGCCACTCGATGACAACCCTTCGGGCCGGGTCTGTTTGCCCACATGCCGGCGTCATCACTCGGTCGTGGACGGACGTCCACTCCTCGCTCCTCAAAGCCGAGTCCATCCATGGACTCTCCCCGCGTGCCCTCGTTCTTCCTTGGCCTGCGTGCAAACAGCTCCCGGCGCGAGGCATTCGGGGACGTTGAACAGGCTCTGCTACATGTCGAACTTGTGCAGCTCGAAACCGAGCCGCTGGTATTCGCGCCAGCGCGTGCGCGAGCCGTCGCGCTCGGCCGGGTCGGCGGCCACCACCTCCAGCACGCGCTGGTAGCGGCCGGCGGGACAGGTCTCGCGCAGGTTGATCACCAGCGCGCGGTCGGCGGTGTCGATGCCCGGTGGCACGATCAGCACGGCGGTGTCGTCGTCATCGTCGTCGCCGGCCAGCTGATGCGGGACCATCGCGTCGTCGTCGAACGCCCACAGCAGTTCGTCGAGGGCCTCGGCCTGGGCGAAGTCGCGGGTCAGCACCAGGGTCGGCTGCTGCGACTCGAATGCCTTCTTCGCCAGCTCGCACGCCAGCAGCAGCGGCTGCTCGCGGAAGCGCGGCTTGTCGATCAGATAGAAGTCGGCTCGGGGCATGGCAGGTCGGCTCCGTGGTGGATTCAGCCGGCGCGGTCCAGCAGCCACTGCGCCAGCAGTGCAACCGGGCGGCCGGTGGCGAGGCCCTTGCGGCCTTCCTCCCAGGCGGTGCCGGCGATGTCCAGGTGGGCCCAGCGCTGGCCGTCGGTGAAGCGCGACAGGAAGCAGCCGGCGGTGATCGCGCCGGCGCTCTTGCCGCCGATGTTGGCCACGTCGGCGAAGCCGGAGTCGAGCTGCACCTGGTAGTCGTCCCACAGCGGCAGGCGCCAGGCGCGGTCCAGCGTTTCCTCGCCGGCGGCAAGCAGCTCGGCGGCGAGGTCGTCGTGCTTGCTCATCAGGCCGCTCGCGTGCTTGCCCAGCGCGATCACGCAGGCGCCGGTGAGCGTGGCGGCGTCGATCAGCGCCTGCGGCTGGTACGTCTGCGCGGTATAGGTGAGCGCATCGCACAGGATCAGGCGGCCCTCCGCGTCGGTATTGAGCACCTCGATGGTGAGGCCGGACAGGCTGGTCAGCACGTCGCTGGGGCGGTAGCTGTCGCCGTCGGGCATGTTTTCCACGGCCGGCACCACGCACACCAGGTTGAGCTTCAGGCCCATCTTCACCGCGGCCACGAACGCGCCGAGCACGCCGGCGGCGCCGCCCATGTCGAACTTCATCTCCTCCATGCCGGCGCCGGGCTTCAGGCTGATGCCGCCGGAGTCGAAGGTGACGCCCTTGCCGACGAACGCGTATGGCTTGTCGCCGTCGTTGCCGCCCTTGTATTCGAGTGCGATCAGGCGCGGCTTGTTGACCGAGCCGCGCGCCACCGCCAGCAGCGAGCCGAAGCCGAGCTTCTCCATCCCCGCTTCATCGAGCACGCTGCAGCCGACCTTGTCCTGCGCGTCGGCGAAGGCCTGGGCCTGCGCCGCGATGTAGGCCGGGTTGCAGATGTTCGGCGGCAGGTTGGCCAGCTCGCGGGCAAAGCGCACGCCCTCGGCGATCGCCAAAGCCTGGTCGAGGCCGCCCTGTGCCTCGGCGCCCGCGGCGAAGGTGAGCGCAGCCAGTTCCGGCTGCTTGTTCTTGTCGCGCGGCTTGAAGGTGGCGGTGTAGCGGTAGGCGGCATGGTCGCAGGCCAGCGCGGCGGTGCGCACGCGCCAGGCGCTGTCGCGGCCGGGCACGTCCACCTCGGTGAGGTAGGACACCGCGTTCGCCACCGGCAGCCGGGCCAGCGCGCGCGTAGCCTCGATGTTCACCTTCTGGAAGCGTGCCGCGTCGAACGACTTCTGCGCGCCCAGGCCGACCACCAGCACGCGCTGTGCGGCGATGCCGGCCGGCGCGAACAGCACGGTGGTGGAGCCCGCCTTGCCGCTGATGTCGCCGCTCTCCACCTGGCGCTTGATCGCCCCATCGGCGGCGCTGTCCAGCTGGGCCGCGGCGCTGGTCAGCACGCCTTGCTCGTAGACCCCGACCAGCACACAGGCGCTGTCGACGGTGGCGGGGGCGGCGGTGCCGAGGCTGAACTGGAGGGTCATCGGGCGTTCCTGCGTGGGCCCGGCAGTGGCCGGACAGGCTAGACTGGCGGCTTGCCGGCGATCGCCGCCGGGCCGGATAAGCAGACAAGTTTATCGCATGCTGAGCATCCTCGACCGCTATTTCCTGCGCGAGCTGGCGCAGACCGTGGCCGCCACCGTGGTCGTGCTGCTGGTGATCGTCGCCGGCAGCGCATTCGCCAAGGTGCTGCAGCAGGTCGCCAACGGCAGCTTCCCGGCCAGCGTGATGTTCCAGGTGCTGGGGCTGCGCACGCTCGACGGGCTGACCAACATGATGCCGCTGGCCAGTTTCGTCGGCGTGCTGATGGGGCTGGGCCGGATGTACCGCGAGAGCGAGATGCACGTGCTGTCGTCTTCCGGCATGGGACCGGGCGGGCTGCTGCGGCCGGTACTGATCCTCGGCGCGATGCTGGTGGCGATCACCGCGCTGGTTTCGCTGTGGCTGGGACCGTGGGCGGTGCGCACCAGCGACGCGCTGGTGACCGAGGCGAACCGCTCGGTGATCGCCGCCGGCCTGGATGCGGGGCGCTTCACCGAGCTGCCGGGCAAGGGCGGCATCATCTTCGTCGACAGCATCAGCCGCGACGGCAGCAAACTGGGGCGTACCTTCGTGGCCACCCAGAGCAGCAGCAAGGACGGCACGCTGCACGTGAAGGTGGTCAGCGCCGCCAGCGGCGAGCTGTACCAGGAGAGCAACGGCGACGGCCGTTTCATCGCGTTCAAGGACGGCTGGCAATACGACATCCCGCTCGGTGCGAACAACTGGCGGCAGATGCGCTACCAGCGCAACGACACCTCGCTGTCCAGCGTGAAGGGTGACGAGGACGACGATCCGTCGCACTCGAAGGGCAGCTGGACCCTGTTCAAGTCGACCGACCCGGGCGACCGAGCCGAATTCGCCTGGCGCGCCAACGCACCGCCGCTGACCCTGGTGCTGCTGCTGCTGGCGCTGCCGCTGGCGCGGCAGAGCCCGCGCGAGCCGAAGTACGGCCGCCTGCTGCTGGCGGTGGTTGCGTTCTATCTCTACTACACCCTGCTGGCGCTGGGCCGCGCCCAGATCGGCAAGGGCCACTGGCACGGCGAGGCGCCGCTGTGGCTGCTGCATGCGCTGGTGCTGGCGCTGGCCGGCTGGATGCTGTGGCAGCAGTACGCCCCGCGCCGGTCCGTGCGATCGCAGGCGGGTATGCCGGCATGACGGTGTTCAACATCAAGCGGGTCGACCGGCTGGTGGCGATGAGCGTGCTCGGCTCGCTGCTGATGGTGTGGCTGGTGCTGACCGGCTTCGACGCGGTCACCCAGCTGCTGCGCCAGCTCGGCAACGTCGGCAGGCATGGCTACACATTGAGCAACGCGGTGGTCTACGTGCTGGTGACGTTCCCGCGCCGCGCCTACGAGATGTTCGGCAATTCGGCGCTGATCGGCGGCCTGCTCGGGCTGGGTGGACTGGCCGGCACCGGGGAGCTCACCGCCCTGCGTGCGGCCGGCATGTCGCGGCTGCGCATCGCCGGTTCCGCAGTGGGCGTGGTCGCGGTGCTGATCGTCGCCGTGGTGGTGATGGGCGAGACGCTGGCGCCGTGGGGCGACCAGCAGGCGCAGGCGATGCAACTGCGCGCGAAGACCGGCAGCCTCGGCATGGGCACCAGCAGCGGACTGTGGGCGCGCGACGGCGACGACATCATCAACGCCCGCGGCACCTCGCTGAAGCAGCGCGACGGCGTGGGCACGGTACAGCTGAGCGACGTGCGCATCTTCACCTTCACCGCCGACGGCCAGGTCAGCCGCTTCCGCCAGGCCAGGACCGCGGATCACGACGGCCGGCAATGGGTATTGCACGACGCGCGCACCACCACGCTCGATGCGCAGGGCACGCATGCCAGCACCGATGCCAGCCTGCCATGGCGGTCCAGCCTCAACCCGCAGGTGCTGGCGCAGTCGGTGATCCAGCCGCAATACCTCTCGATGCGCGACCTGCGCCGCAACATGGATTACCTGGAAGGCAACGGCCAGAGTTCGGGCAGCTACGCGGTGGCGTTCTGGCGGCGTGCGCTGTATCCGCTCAACGTGCTGGTGCTGGTGCTGTGCGCGATGCCGTTCGCGTTTGGCGCGCTGCGCTCGGGCGGCCTGGGCAAGCGCATGTTCATCGGTATCCTGCTGGCGCTCGGCTGGTATTTCCTGCAGCAGGCGATGGTGAATTTCGGCACCGTGTACGGCATGCCGCCGCTGCTGGCGAACCTGCTGCCGGCAATGGTGCTGGCGCTCGCCGCATGGCTGTACTTCCGCCGGCGCGTCTGAATCACCGAGGGCTTGCCCGGCGCATGCGATGCAGCCAAGCTGGCCGCCTTTGCCGGCAATCGAGGAGTGCATCGTGGAATGGGTTGACCTGCGCAGCGACACGGTGACCCGCCCCACCGCCGCGATGCGCGCGGCGATGCTGGCGGCCGAGGTCGGCGACGATGTCTACGGCGAGGACCCCACGGTCAACGCATTGCAGCAGCGCCTCGCCGACGAGCTCGGTTTCGATGCCGGCCTGTTCGTGCCCAGCGGCACCCAGTCCAACCTGCTGGCGCTGATGAGCCATTGCGAGCGCGGCGACGAGTACCTGGTCGGCGCGGATGCGCACACCTACAAGTTCGAGGGCGGCGGTGCCGCGGTGCTGGGCTCGATCCAGCCGCAGCCGATCGTGCAGGCGGCCGACGGCTCGCTGCCGCTGGAACGCATCGAGGCGGCGATCAAGCCGGTCGATCCGCATTTCGCGCGCACCCGCGTACTGGCGCTTGAGGACACCTGGCACGGCCGCACGCTGCCGCTGGATTATCTGCAGGCGGCGCACGACGTGGCGCGCGCGCACGGACTCGGCCTGCACCTGGATGGCGCGCGCCTGTTCAACGCCGCGGTTGCCGGTGGCGTGCCGGCGCGCGAGATCGCGCGGCACTTCGACACCGTCTCCGTATGCCTGTCCAAGGGGCTTGGCGCGCCGGTCGGTTCGGTGCTGCTCGGTTCGCACGCGCTGGTCGACAAGGCTCGTCGCTGGCGCAAGGTCACCGGCGGAGGCTGGCGCCAGGCCGGCATGCTGGCCGCGGCGGGTCAGTACGCGCTGGATCACCACGTGGCGCGGCTGGCCGACGACCACCGCCGCGCCGCCTACCTGGCCGGCCGCCTGCGCGAGATCGCCGGCATCGACCTGCTCGGCCAGTACACCAACATGGTGTTCGTCGACGTGCCTGCCGGGCGCCTGCGCGAGCTGGATGCGCACCTGCGCGAGGCCTGCATCCGCATCAGCATCGGCTACCTGCCCACGCTGCGCCTGGTGACGCATCTGGATGTCGACGACGACGGCGTCGAGCGCGTCGTCGCGGCATTCAGCGCGTTTTTCGCGCGTCGCTGAGCTTCACCACGCTGCGCGCGCCTGCCGGGGCGGCGTCGAACTGGCGGATGAAGTCGCGCACCTGCGGGTAGACCGTTTCGCGCCAGCGGCGGCCGCTGAAGATGCCGTAGTGGCCGGCGCCTTCGATCACCTTGTGCACGCGGCGCGTAGCCGGGATGCTGCTGCACAGCTCATGCGCGGCTTCGGTCTGGCCGAGGCCGGAGATGTCATCCAGTTCGCCCTCGATGGTGAGCAGGGCGGTGCGTTCGATGGCGGCGGGGTTCACCCGTTCGCCGGCCACGTCCCACAGGCCACGCGGCAGCAGGAACTGCTGGAACACCTTGTCGATCGTGTCGAGGTAGAACTCGGCCGGCATGTCGAGCACGGCGTTGTACTCGTCGTAGAACTTGCGGTGCGATTCCGCGTCGTCGAGGTCGCCGCGCAGCAGGTCCTGGTAGAAATCCCAGTGCGAGTTGAGGTGGCGGCCGGGGTTCATCGCGATGAAGCCGGCGTGCTGCAGGAAGCCCGGATAGACCTCGCGGCCGCGGCCGGGATAGTTCGGCGGCACCGTGTGGATCACGTTGCCCTTGAACCAGGACAGCGGCTGGGTGGTGGCCAGGTTGTTGACGCTGGTGGGGCTGCGGCGCGGGTCGATCGGGCCGCCCATCATGGTCATGCTGCGCGGGGTGGCTTCGCCGCGCGCGGCCATCAGCGATACCGCCGCCAGCACCGGCACGGTGGGCTGGCATACCGAGATCACGTGCAGGGTGGATGCGCCGATGTGGCGGATGAATTCCTGGACGCAGGCGATGTAGTCGTCCAGCCCGAACGGACCGGCCGCGGCCGGCACCATGCGCGCGTCGACCCAGTCGGTGATGTAGACCTTGTGGTCGCGCAGCAGCGTGCGCACGGTGTCGCGCAGCAACGTGGCGTGATGGCCGGACAGCGGCGCCACCACCAGCACCACCGGGTCGTTCTTCATCTTCTCGATGGTGCCGGGGTCGTCGCTGAAACGCTTGAAGCGCTTCAGCTGGCAGAACGGCTTGTCCAGCGCGACCCGCTCGATCACCGCGATCTCGTGCTCGTGCGCGGTGGCGGTGTGGATGCCGAAGGCGGGCTTCTCGTAGTCCTTGCCGAGGCGATGGACCAGCTCGTAGCCGGCGGCCATCCGCTGGGCGCCGGGCATCTGCGCGAACGGGCTGCTGGCGTCGTTGAGCATGCGCGCGCCGGCTTGCGCGAAATGGCTCAGCGGGCCGAGGAACGCACGTTGCCATTCGTGGATCTGATAGAGCATCGGAGTGGGCTGGCCGCAGGCGAAAGGAGGCATCTTAGCGCCGTTTTCCCGCCGTGTGTTGCGATGCCACAATCGCGGCTTGCCAACCTGATCAGTGACTTGCCGCTGAAACCGGCCGGTAACTGCAGCGCAGCAGCAGCTCGTCGACCCCCGCGGTGTCGCCGAGCCCGGCGCGCCACAGCAAGGGCTTCTGGAAGTGCAGGCCCAGCGGCATGAACACCCGGTTGTACCACCACATCGCGCGCTCGCGCCGATGGGTCAGATACCACTGGCCGAGGTCGAGCAGCCGCGAGGATTTCGGCTGCATGCCGTACACCGCGCTGCGTTCGATGGTGAAACCGTGCCGTGCGAGCAACGCCACGATCCGCTCCGGTTCGTAGCGGCGGCAGTGACCGACGAAATCGTCGAACGCGGTCCATGCCGCCGGGTGCAGCGGCACCGACAGCAGCACGCTGGCACCAGGTGCCGCCACGCGCGCCAGTTCGGCCAGCGCGCCATCGTCGTCGGCGACGTGTTCGAGGATGTCGAGCGCGCAGACCAGGTCGAAGCTGTCGTCGCCGTATGGCAGGGCGCCGATCATGCCGTGTACCGCATTGGCTCCGCTCGCCTGCAGGCGGCGCAGCGCGGCATGGCTCAGATCGACGAAGCAGGTGCCGTGCAACGGCAGCCGTGGGCGCAGGCCCGGTGCCACCTCCAGCCGCCGCGGCGCGGCGTCGGCCAGCTCGCGCAGCAGCGGCCAGGTGTTGAAGCGCTCCGGTCCGATCAGTTGGGCCTCGGACCACAGCGATTCGTAGAAGCCGCGGTTGGCGCGGATCAGTTCGGCGTTGCTGCGGCTTTCGGCAGGGCGCGGTGCGGGCATCGGAGAATTGAAGCGTGGATGCACTGAGCGGAGTGTGAAGCTCAGCCCAGCACGCGGATCTCGGTGCCGGCCGCGATGTCGTGCAGCGCGCGCCGGCGCGGGTCGAACAGGGCCACGGCGAACCAGCCGGCCCACACCGCCAGCAGCGTCCACAGCGTCGCGCGCAGCCCGGCTACCGGCGCCAGCAGCAACAGCACCAGCGGCGCGGCCGCCACCAGCACGCGGATCAGCGCCTGCTGCAGCGTCGGCGTGCCGCCGTCGTCGCGGGTCACCCGGATGCGCCACGGCCGCATGCCCAGCGTCTGCCCCCCGCGCCGCCACGAGCTGATGAAGTACGCCGCCACCACCACCCCCTGCAGCGCCTGGTACCAGAGCGGCACGACCGTCCGCGCGCCGGTGCGGATCAGGTTGCCGCCGGTGGCGAGCTGGCACAGCAGGCCCACCACCATCACGATCGCCAGCACGATCAGCAGGTCGTAGACCAGCGCCAACAGGCGCCGCCACGGCGGGCAGGGGATGTCGGTGGTGGCGGGGTTGGCGGGCATCGTGGCTCGGTCGCTTGCGTAGTGCGCGCGCAATGGCCAGCATCGTGCGCATGAGGAAGGAAGAGAACCGCGCCAGTATCGCCGAAGCCGACCGGCTGGGCATCAGCGCATTCGTGGAACGGGTTTGGTCGGAGGACGGCCTGGTCGACCGCACGCTGGAGGCCTACCGCCGCGACCTGGAAGCGCTGGCGCTCTGGCTCGCGGCGCGCGGGCGCACCCTGCACACCGCGCGGCGCGAGGACATCTCCGCGTACCACGGCGCGCAGCCGGCGGCGGTGCGCTCGATCGCACGGCGGCAATCGGCGTTCCGCCGCTACTACGCGTTCCTCGCCCGCAGCGAACCGGGCTTCGCCGATCCGACCCTGCTGATCGAGCGTCCGAAGCTGCCGCGCAGCCTGCCCAAGGCACTGGCCGAGCGCGAGATCGAGGGCCTGCTCAACGCGCCCGACACCACGACCACGCTGGGCCTGCGCGACCGCGCGATGCTGGAGCTGATGTACGCCTCCGGCCTGCGCGTGTCCGAGCTGGTCGAGTTGCCGCTGGCCGCGCTGAACCCGCGCCAGGGTGTGCTGCGGGTCACCGGCAAGGGCGGCAAGGACCGGCTGGTGCCGGTCGGCGAGGAAGCGCTGGCGCGCATCGGCACCTATTTGGCCGACGCGCGGCCGGCATTGGCGAAAGGCCGCCAGCCGGCAGCGCTGTTCCTCAGCCAGCGCGGCGAAGGCATGACCCGGCAGATGTTCTGGACCCTGGTCAAGCGCTACGCGCTGAAAGTCGGCATCAACCCGAAACGCATCTCGCCGCACGTGCTGCGCCACTCCTTCGCCACCCACCTGCTGAACCACGGCGCCGACCTGCGCGCCCTGCAGATGCTGCTCGGCCACAGCTCGCTCAGCACCACCCAGATCTACACGCTGGTGGCGAAGGAAGGCTTGAAGCGGCTGCATGCGCAGCATCATCCGCGGGGGTGATAGCGTGTCGCTTGGGATGACAGTTGCCGCGGCGGTTACCGCGTTGCACGTAAATGGACCTGGCCACTTATTTTTGTATTCCTGTCATTCAAATAGGATGATCTGTGAAATTTGTACATGAAGATAATGCTGACAAAGAAGGAAATTACCTTCATCTAAGAAGGTATGGGCTTACGCGACCATTTAACTGGATCATTGATCGAGATCGTGACATTTTCTTGGCCGGCATTTCTTCAATGATGCCGGAGCGTGATGATGAATATCTTCTGAAATGGAAGAAAATGTACATTAAGGTCTTCACCAAGAGACGCTGGGACGCTTCTGACAGGGATGAATGCCAAATAACTGCTCTTGAGCTGCCACGCAGTCTGGGCGAGATATTTCCCGAGATGTTCACTGTTTTAAAAGAGGCATTTATTTTTTGGGGGTTTAAAAAAGTCACTCTCCTGGATGATGCGCGAATTTACGTTTATGATCGCGACTAAAGGGATATCCTGAAAAAGGTATCCGGGACAATTTCCGAGCGTTTCCCATGCAGACGACTGCTACGTTTTTGTGCCGGCGCCTGCTTCTGATCCTGTATCGACGATGGAAATCACACCTCCGCCCACATCCGCAGCAGATTCGCATGCGACTTGCTGACGACGTCGAACGTGGCGCTCTTGCCTTCGCGGCCGAAGATCTGCCGCTTGGCGTTGTCCAGGTCCCACAGCAGCTCGCGCCTGGCGGTGTCGCGTACCTGGCTCTGCACCCAGATGATCGCGGCATGACGCACGCCCTGGGTGACCGGGGTGACGTGGTGCAGGGAGTTGGCCGGGTAGGCGATGGCGGAGCCGGCTTCCAGCTTGAATCCGTATTCCACGCCGTTGCTCTCCACCACCAGGTCGCCGCCGGCGTAGCTTTTGGCGTCGGACAGGAAGAGCGTGATCGCCACGTCGGTGCGCACCGCGCTGCCGAGGCCGCCCATCACCGGGGCGTCGACGTGCGGACCGTATTGCATGCCGACGTCGTAGCGGTTGAACAGCACCTGCGTGGTCGCGGCCGGCAGAATCGAGGTCTGCAGCATCGCATTGCGCAGGAAGGCGCCGCGCACGATGTCCTGCAGCCGGGCCTGGCTTTCGGTGTTGATGGAGACCTGCAGATTCTTCTTGACCTCGCGTGCCGACCAGCCGGCCGTGCTGGCGCCGTCGACGAACGAAGCGCCCTGGAGTTCGCCGCGTATCACGCCGAGTTCTTCGGGGGTCAGCACGTTGGGAGCGCAAATGATCACGAGGATTCCGCCGGGCGATTCAGGCTGTCGGAAGGGGCCGTGCGCGGCCAGGCGGTTCCGCCGGGCCGTTGCAGGGCAGCTGTGTGGCGAAAATCTACCATCGAAGCGGGCGGCGATCATCGGCTTCTGCGGCATCGTGCGCCGAATGGCGTTCAGCCGCCTGTGCGAGAATGCGCCTCTGCCGCCGGTGAATGCGCCGGCCACGGATCGAACGAGGTTGGTGATGCTGAAGAAACTGTTGCTGGCGCTGTGCATCGGCGGGCTTTCCCTGAGCGCGTGTGCCGCCGAGAACGATGCGGCGCCGATCGCCGCCCCGGCGGTGACGCCGGCGGCGCAGCAGATGGTGCGCCAGGCGATCCACAGCCTGGCGGCGAACGTGCAGGTCGATTCGATCGAGCCGGCGCCGATGCCGGGCTTCTACCAGGTGATCGCCGCCGGCCAGTTGCTCTACGTGAGCACCGACGGCAAGTACGCGATGCACGGCGACGTGATCGACCTCAGCCGCAAGCAGAACGTCAGCGACGACGCCTGGGCGCGTTTCCGCAAGGCCGAGCTGGCCAAGGTGCCGGCGTCCGAGCGCATCGTGTTCGCGCCGCCTAATCCGAAGTACACGGTGACCGTGTTCACCGACGTCAACTGCGGCTTCTGCCGCGCGCTGCACGAGCACGTCGCCGCGTTCAACAAGGCGGGCATCGCGGTGGAATACCTGGCGTGGCCGCGCGAAGGCGTGGTGACCACCGCCGGGCGGCCCACGCCGACCTACACCGAGATGGTCTCGGTATGGTGCGCCAAGGACCGCAAGGCCGCGTTCACCGCCGCGAAGGAGGGTCGTGCGCCGGCACCGGCGGCCTGTGCCAACCCGGTCAAGGACGAGTTCGAGCTGGGCGTGAAGCTGGGCGTCAGCGGCACCCCGTCGATCTACGGCCCGGACGGCCGCATGCTGGGCGGCTACGTGACTCCGGAGCAGTTGCTGCAGGCGCTGAAGCAGGGCGGCTGAGGGCTCGCTTGCGCCCGGTCCCGGGGTGCGCGCCCCGGACCGCCTATGCCGTATTGCAGCATAGGGTAGAATAGGCGTTTCCTCCGCACAGTTTCGTTCCCCGCATGATCGTACTCGACGGGCAGAACGCCCTCTCGCCGTTCCGCCTCGAACGCCTCAATGCCCGCCTCGATGCCCTGCATCGGGGCGTTCGCGTGCAGGCTTCGTGGTTCGTCTACTTCATCGATGCCGAGACGGCGCCCGAGGGCGCGCTGCGTCAGCGCCTGCTGGCCGTGCTGGAGGCGAAGGACGTCGTCACGCCTGAGCCGGCCACGCTGTGGGTGGTGCCGCGGCTGGGCACGATCTCGCCGTGGTCGAGCAAGGCCACCGACATCCTGCATGGCGCCGGTTTCGACGTGCGCCGGGTGGAGCGCGGCCTGGCATGGCTCGTGGCCGGCCTGCCGCCGGCCGAGGCGCCGGACCACGCGGCGGTCATGGCGGTGCTGCACGACGCGATGACGCAGTCGGTGCTGCAGCGGATCGAGGACGCGCAGGGCCTGTTCCTGGCCGGTTCGCCCGGCGAGCTGGTGCACGTGGCGCTCGGCGCCGACCCCCGCGGCGCGTTGGCCGCGGCGAACGCGCGGCTGGGCCTGGCGCTGGCCGACGACGAGATCGAGTACCTGGCCGACCGCTACGCCGAACTCGGCCGCGACCCCACCGACGCCGAGCTGTTCATGTTCGCCCAGGCGAATTCCGAGCACTGCCGGCACAAGGTGTTCAACGCCAGCTGGACGGTGGACGGCGTGGAACAGGACAAGAGCCTGTTCGGCATGATCAAGCACACCCACCAGCACGCGCCCGCGCATACGCTGTCCGCCTATTCGGACAACGCGGCGGTGATCGAGGGCAGCACCGGCCGGCGCTTCTTCGCCGACCCGGCCGATGGCGTGTGGCGCGGGCACGAGGAGCGCATCGATTACGCGATCAAGGTGGAGACGCACAACCATCCCACCGCGATCGCGCCGTGGCCGGGCGCCGCCACCGGCGCCGGCGGCGAGATCCGCGACGAGGGCGCGACCGGCCGCGGCGGCAAGCCGAAGGCCGGGCTCACCGGCTTCTCGGTCTCCGACCTGCGCATCCCCGGCCTGCCGCGGCCGTGGGAAGTGGATCGCCCGCTGCCGCCGCGGATGGCCAGCGCGTTCGAGATCATGCGCGACGGCCCGCTCGGCGCGGCCGCGTTCAACAACGAATTCGGCCGGCCCTGCCTGGGCGGCTATTTCCGCAGCTACGAGCACGAGACCGGCGAAGCCGGCCTGCGCCGCGGCTACGACAAGCCGATCATGCTCGCCGGCGGGCTGGCCAACCTGCGCGCCGGTCACGTGCTGAAGCGCGCGGTGCAGCCGGGCAACAAGGTGATCGTGCTGGGCGGCCCGGCGATGCTGATCGGGCTGGGCGGCGGCGCGGCCTCGTCGGTGGCGTCCGGTGCGTCGAGCGAGGAACTGGATTTCGCCTCGGTGCAGCGCGACAACGCCGAGATGGAGCGGCGCTGTCAGGAAGTGATCGACGCCTGCTGGCGTTGCGGCGACGCCAACCCGATCGTCAGCGTCCACGACGTCGGCGCCGGCGGCCTGTCCAACGCGATCCCCGAGCTGCTCAACGACGCCGGCGTCGGCGGCGTGATCGACCTGTCGAAGGTTCCCTGCGATGACCCTTCGCTGTCGCCGATGCAGGTGTGGAGCAACGAATCGCAGGAGCGCTACGTTCTGGCGATCGCGCCGGCGGACCTGCCGGCGTTCGAGGCCATGTGCCGGCGCGAGCGCTGCCCGTATGCCGTGGTCGGCGACGCCACCGCCGAGCGCCGGCTGCTGGTGACCGACCCGCGCCGCGAGCTGACCGTGATCGACCTGCCGATGGACGTGCTGTTCGGCAAGCCGCCGCGGATGCATCGCGACGCCAGCCGGCACAAGCCGCGCGTGGACCTGCTGCCCGACCTCACCGGCATCGGCATGGACGAGGCGCTGCTGCGCGTGCTGCGGCTGCCGACGGTGGGCAGCAAGAGCTTCCTGATCACCATCGGCGACCGCACCGTCGGCGGCCTCAACCACCGCGACCCGATGGTCGGCCCGTGGCAGGTGCCGGTGGCCGATTGCGCGGTGACCATGATCGACTTCGACGGCTACGCCGGCGAAGCGATGGCGATGGCCGAGCGCGCGCCGGTGGCCCTGCTCTCCAGCGCCGACGCTGCGCGGCTGGCGGTGGGCGAGGCGATCACCAACCTGGCCGCCGCGCCGATCGCCAGTCTCGGCGAGGTCCGCCTGTCGGCGAACTGGATGGCCGCGGTCAACCATCCCGGCGAGGACGCCGCGCTGTTCGACGCGGTGCACGCGGTCGGCATGGAGCTGTGCCCCGCGCTGGACATCTCGATTCCGGTCGGCAAGGACTCGCTGTCGATGCAGACCGTGTGGCAGGACGGCGGCAGCGCGCAGCGCACCGTGTCGCCGGTGTCGCTGGTGATCACCGGCTTCGCCCGCGTCGACGACGTGCGCCGCACGCTCACCCCGCAACTGCGGCTCCATCGCGGCGACTCCGCGCTGTGGCTGATCGACCTGGGCGCCGGGCGCAGCCGCCTCGGCGGCTCCGCGCTGACCCAGGTGTTCGGCCGTTCGGGCGGCGTGCCGCCGAACCTGGACGACGCGAAGCGATTGCGCGCGCTGTTCGAGCTGATCCAGGAGGCGAATGCGAACGGGCTGCTGCTGGCATACCACGACCGTTCCGACGGCGGCGTGCTGATCACCCTGCTGGAGATGGCGTTCGCCGGCCACTGCGGCCTTGAGATCCATCTGGACGGCTGGGCCGAAGCGACCCTGCGCGCGCTGTTCAACGAGGAACTCGGCGCGGTGGTGCAGGTGGCCGAGGCGAATCGCGAGGCGTTCGAGGCGCTGGTGGTCAAGCATGGCGTGGCCGGCATCTGCCACCGCATCGGCCGGCCCAAGGAGAAGCTGGGCATCAAGCTGTTCCTTGGCGACGAGACCCTGTTCAAGTGGAACTGGAGCACGCTGTTCAAGGCGTGGAACGAAACCAGTCACGCGATGCAGCGCCTGCGCGACAACCCGCAGAGCGCCGATGCCGAACTGGAGTGGCGGCTGGACGACGCCGATCCGGGAATCAGCCCGAAGCTCAGCTTCGATCCGGCGCAGGACGTCGCCGCGCCATTCATCGGCAAGGGCGAACGCCCGCGCATCGCGGTCCTGCGCGAGCAGGGCGTCAACGGCCAGGTCGAGATGTCGGCTGCGTTCACCCGCGCCGGCTTCGAGGCGGTGGACGTGCACATGTCCGACCTGTCCAGCGGGCGCGTGAAGCTGGCCGACTTCCGCGGCTTCGCGGCCTGCGGCGGCTTCTCCTACGGCGACGTGCTGGGCGCGGGCCGCGGCTGGGCCACCTCGATCCTGTACAACGACATGCTGCGCGAGCAGTTCGCGGCGTTCTTCGCCGACGAGGCGAAGTTCGCGCTGGGCGTGTGCAACGGCTGCCAGATGATGTCGCAGCTGAAGGAGATCATCCCCGGCGCGCAGCACTGGCCGAAGTTCCTGCGCAACGCGTCGGAGCAGTACGAGTCGCGCGTGGCCACGCTGGAGGTGCTCGATTCGCCGAGCATCTTCTTCAAGGGCATGGCAGGTTCGCGCATCCCGGTGGCGGTGGCGCATGGCGAGGGCCGGGTCAGCTTCCCGCATGCGTGCAGCCCGTCGAAGTCGAACGGCGCGGTGCGCTTCGTCGACAACCGCGGCAAGCCGACCGAGAACTTCCCGCTCAACCCCAACGGCTCGCCGGGCGGCCTGGCCGGCTTCACCGCCGCCGATGGCCGCGTGACGATCCTGATGCCGCATCCGGAGCGGGTGTTCCGCAGCGTGCAGCTGAGCTGGCATCCGCAGCAATGGGGCGAGGATTCGCCGTGGATGCGCATGTTCCGCAACGCCCGCGTGTGGTGCGGCTGACCGGCCATCGCGTCGCCGGGCGCTGAGCGATGGCCCGGCGCCGCGGACCGCCATGGCGCGCCGTGCTGTCGCGGGCGGCCTGGCTGGTCGTGCTGGCCGCACTGCCGTGGTGGCTCGGCCTGCCGGGGTTGCTGGCATTGGCGGCGAGCGTCGTATTGCTGCAGTACCGGCTGGCGGAGGCACATGCTGCGCTGATCCGCCGCGGCCTGAACTGGGGACTGCCCGGCGTGCTGTTTGCGCTGCAGCGGGCATTGGGCGGCGATGCGTTCGCCTGGGGTACGGCCCTGCTGGGTGCTCTGGCCGGCTACACCCTGCTGGCCGGGCTGGAGGCGTGGCTCGATCGCGACATGCGCCGCGCGCCGGCGGCGGCCCCTTCCGCCGAATGGCCCGAGCTGGCGATGGCGCCGATCGGCCCGCCCGCGGAAATCATCGAACTGCAACCGGTGCAGTGGCTGGCGGGAGCGGGCGAGCTGCTCGATCCGCTGGGCGGCCGCGTGGTTTATCGCGCGAACTGCTATCGGTTCGCGGCGGGAAACCGTATCGACGATGTCGGCCCGCAGGCGACCTTCAGTCCGTGCGGCCGCTGGTTCGTCGCGCGCTTGCGTCGCGACCGCGGCGTGCTGTTGTGGGATCGTCGGCGCGAGCGGCAGCACTGGCTGCGCGGTTGGCAACTCGTCGGCTGGCACCGCGGGCGGCCGTGGCTGGCCCGTCGCGAAGGCGACATGCCGCTGGCCCTGTCGGCGGTGCTGGGCGAAGACGATGTGGAAGACGCGTGAAGCCGTGGCGTGATCCGCGTTTTCTTCGCGCGCATCGCCGCGAACGGTTCTCCCATCGCGCATCTCCGCGCATACTTGCGTCGTGAATCCGGCTTCCCCACATCGTTCGCCATTTGCGGTGGCACTCAGCGTGATCGTGGTCTCCGCCGACAGTGGGCAGACCCTGCGCGAGTGCGTGCGCGGCGTGCTGGCCAGCACGCTGTCGCTGGAACTGATCCTGGTCGACAACGATTCGCGCGACGGCGTGCCCGAGGCGATCGAGCGCGCGCATGCGCACGACACGCGCCTCAGGGCGATCTACAACTATCGCAACCTGGGGTTCGGCCCGGCGGTGAACCTCGCCGCGAAGCAGGCGCATGGCCGGGCGCTGCTGATCCTCAATCCCGACTGCCTGTTGCGCGATGACGAGCTGCAGCGGCTGTTGACCGTGCTGGAGGACCGGCCGAAGGCGGGGCTGATCGGTGCGGTGGTATGCGATGCCGACGGCCGCCCCGATCCCGCCTCGTGGCGTCGCGATCCGCTGCTGCGGCGCGCGCTCAACAGCCTGCTTGGCCGCCCCGGTGAGCAGATCAACATGGCGCGGGACATTCCGGTCGGGGTGATCGAGACCGAGGCGGTGTCGGGTGCGGTGATGCTGCTGCCGCGCGAGATATTCCAGCGCCTCGGCGGCTTCGACGAGGAATACTTCCTGCATTGCGAGGATCTGGACCTGTGCCGCCGCGTGCGCAACCTCGGCTACCAAGTGCTGCTGGCGGGCGACGTCCGCGTGCAGCACGGCAAGGGCAGCTCGAGCCGGCACCGGCCGGTGTTCGTCAGCCGTCACAAGCACCACGGCATGTGGCGCTGGTTCCGCAAGCACGACCCGGCCGCGGGCAATCCGCTGGTGGCCGCCGCGGTGTGGCTGGGCATCTGGACGCACTTCCTGCTGAAGATTCCCGGACAGTTGTGGCGCAGGGTGCGCAACGGGTGACGAGGAGTGCAGGGGAAGGCCAGGCGCGAAGCTGGTGCCGCGCCCTTGCCTGCCGGTGGCAAAGCCGCGACTCTCTCTCCCCATGGTTCTTCTCCACTTGCGATCGATCCCTTGAGCACGCCGCGCGCCACGACCACCCTCGCCACACTCGGCCTGCTGGCGCTGACCGCCGTGTGGGGTTCGACCTTCGTGCTGATCAAGGACGTGGTCGGGCGCATGCCGGTGGCGGATTTCCTGGCCGTGCGCTTCGTGGTCGCCGCGCTGGCGATGCTGCTGCTGTTCCCTCGGGCCGTGCTGCGGCTCGGCCGCGGACTGCTGCTGCGTGGTCTGCTGCTCGGCACGATCTATGGCGCCGGCCAGTTGCTGCAGACCTGGGGACTGTCGCTGATCGCGCCCAGCGTCAGCGGTTTCGCCACCGGCATGTATGTGGTGTTCACGCCGATCCTGGCGATGCTGCTGCTGGGTCAGCGCATGGCCGGCGTGGTGTGGCTGGCGGTGGCGCTGGCCACCGTGGGGCTGGCGTTGCTGTCGCTGAACGGCGTGTCGGTCGACCTGGGCGTGTGGCTCACCCTGGCGTCGGCCGCGTTGTACGCCCTGCACATCGTGCTGCTCGGTCAGTGGTCGCGGCAGGGCGAGGCGTTCGGCCTGTCGGCGGTGCAGATGGTGGCGATCGCGGCGGTCTGCCTGCTCGCCACCGCGCCGCACGGTCCGGTGCTGCCGCCCGACCGCAGCGCCTGGCTCGCCGTGCTGTACATGGCACTGATCGCCGGCGCCGGCGCGATGCTGGTGCAGACCTGGGCGCAGTCGCACCTGCCGGCCACCCGCGCCGCGATCGTGATGACTACCGAGCCGGTGTTCGCCGCCGCGTTCGCGGTGCTGCTCGGCAGCGACGTGGTGAGCTGGCGCATGCTGTTCGGCGGCGGGCTGATCCTGGCCGCGATGTATCTCGTCGAGCTGATGCCGCGGCGCAACGAGCCGCCGGCCGAGGCAGTGCACCACGAGGTATGACGGTCAGTGCCGCGGACGTGGCTGCAACGCGATGCGCACCAGGTAGACGATGATCGCCACGTTGCCGACCAGGGTGGCCAGCTTCAGCCAGCCGAAGCGGTGCAGCGTCTCGTACAGTTCCAGCGGGATCAGCGAGCCGGTGGCGATCACGGTGAACCATTCCGCCCAGTACTTGCCCAGCCACAAGCCCACGCCTTCGACGCCGAACAACACTGCATAGCCCAGCGCGACCGCCCCGACCGCGACAAAGCGGCTGGGCCCGAAATCCTGCAGCAGGCCGACCAGCTTCCAGCGCAGGCCGTTGCTGTCGGCCAGCGAGAGATGTTCCAGCCAGTGCACCAGCTGTTCGAAGTTCTGCTGGCGGTCGAGATGGAACGCCGCCATCGCCACCAGCACCAGGCACGCGGTCTTGATGATCTCATAGACCGCGATGACGCGCAGGCCGGCATGGTGCTGCGCCGGAACAGCCGTGGGCGGGAGCGTGGCAGACTTGGTTTCTGGCATGAAGGGAAACTGGACGGGTAAGCCGCGCCCATTGTCCGCGCTGGCGCGCGATTGACCAGTGCGCATCGGCAGGGCTGTCGAAGACACGCGTTCAGAGGAGCCCGCGGGGGGCTCCTCTGCACGACGCGGGCGGGGATCAGCAGCAGCGGCCGCCGGTGCCCTTGTAGCGGGCCTCCTGGCGCTCGCGGAAGAACTCCCTGTAGCTGGGCACCTGGCGCTCGGGATGATGCTCGCGCAGGTGCTTCACGTACACGTCGTAGTCGGGCACGCCGCAGCACAGGCGGGCGGTCTGCACCGCCCACTTGCGCACGGACTGGAAGGTCGCGTTCATCATGGCGTCTCCGCTCAGCCGGCCACGCTGCTCAGCGCCACGTAGGGCTCTTCGTGCGCGGTCGGGTGGTTGATGTTCCAGGCCTTGACCACCGCGTTCAGGCAGAACAGCACCATCGCCACGACCAGCAGCATGAACAGGCCGGTCATCAGCATGTCGACGTAATTGTTGGTGACGATCTGCTGCATCGCGGCCTGGGTCTTGGCCGGGGCCAGCAGCTTGCCTTGCTGCATGGCGGCCGCGTACTTGTTCGCTGCGGCGGTGAAGCTGATCGGGCCGACCAGTTTTTCGTAGCCGGCAGTGAGCGTGCAGATGATCAGCCACAGCGCGGGGATGCCCGGTACCCACACGTAGCGCTCGCGCTTGAGTTTCACCACCACCACCGTGGCCAGCATCAGCGCGATCGCGGCCAGCATCTGGTTGGCGATGCCGAACAGCGGCCACAGGGTGTTGATGCCGCCGAGCGGATCGACGGCGCCCTGGTACAGGAAGTAGCCCCACAGCGCCACGCAGATCGCGGTGGCCAGCAGGTTGCCGGTCCACGATTCGGTTTCCTGCAGCGGCTTGTGGATCAGGCCGGCGATCTCCTGGATCATGAAGCGGCCCACGCGGGTGCCGGCGTCCACGGTGGTGAGGATGAACAGCGCCTCGAACAGGATCGCGTAGTGGTACCAGAACGCCATCATGCCGCCGCCGGGGATGATGTTGTGCAGCAGCTGGGCCATGCCCACCGCCAGCGTCGGCGCGCCGCCGGCGCGGCCGAGGATGCTGCTCTCGCCGATGTCCCTGGCCGTCTGCAGCAACTCGTCCGGCGTCACCACGAAGCCCCACTGGCTGATCGCGGTGGCGGCATCCTGCACGGTGGTGCCGACGATCGCACCCGGCGAGTTCATCGCGAAGTACACGCCCGGGTGCAGCGAGGCGGCGGCGACCAGCGCCATGATCGCCACGAACGCCTCCATCAGCATGCCGCCGTAGCCGACCATGCGCGCCTGGCCTTCGTTGGCGAGCAGCTTGGGCGTGGTGCCGGAGGCGATGATCGAGTGCCAGCCGGAGACCGCACCGCAGGCGATGGTGATGAACAGGAACGGGAACAGGTTGCCGGCGAACACCGGGCCGGTGCCGTCGATGAACTTGGTCACCGCCGGCAACTGCAGCGTCGGCGCGGCCAGGAAGATCGCCAGCGCCAGCAGCGCGATGGTGCCGATCTTGAGGAAGGTGGAGAGGTAGTCGCGCGGCGCCAGCAGCAGCCACACCGGCAGCACCGAGGCGCAGAAGCCGTAGGCGATCAGCAGCCAGGCCAGCGCCTTCGCGTCGAAGTCGAACAGCGTGGCGAGCGCCGGCGTGTCGTACACGATCTTGCCGAACCAGATCGAGGCGAGCAGCAGCACCAGGCCGATCAGCGACACCTCAAGGATCCGCCCCGGGCGGAACCAGCGCAGGTAAGCGCCCATCAGCAGCGCGATCGGAATCGTGGCGGCTACGGTGAAGGTGCCCCACGGGCTGTGCGTGAGCGCCTTGACCACCACCAGCGCCAGCACCGCCAGCACGATCATCATCAGCACCAGCACGCCGATCATCGCCACGATGCCGGGGAACGGCCCCAGTTCCTCGCGCAGCATGTGGCCGAGCGAGCGCGCGTCGCGGCGCAGCGAGAGCCCGAGGATCATGAAGTCCTGCACCGCGCCGGCGAACACCACGCCGAACAGGATCCACAGCGTGCCGGGCAGGTAGCCCATCTGCGCGGCCAGCACCGGGCCGACCAGCGGGCCGGCGCCGGCGATCGCGGCGAAGTGGTGGCCGAACACCACCCACTTGTCGGTGGGCACGTAGTCGAGGCCGTCGTTGCGCAGCACCGAAGGCGGCGCACGGGTGGGGTCTAGCTGCAGCACCGAGTGCTCGATGAACTTGCCGTAGAAGCGGTAGCCGATCACGAAGATGGAGATCGAAGCGGCGACCAGCCAGATCGCGTTGATCGGCTCGCCCCGGCGCAGGGCGACCACGCCCAGGCAGAACGCACCGACGATGGCGATGGCGACCCAGAGAATCTTGCTGGCCGGACTGGGCTTGGGTATGACAGCAGCTTGCATGGGTGGCTCTCCTCGGCGATAGCTCCAAGAGTCTTCCTGGCGGCGGCGGCGGTCAATGCCGGAAACGGCCGATCGGTATTAGCCTTTGGTCGAATAGCCTCCTGCGCGCCGTCACGCGGCGGTGAGGCGGCGGAGCTACACTGGCCGCCCCGCCGACCATCCTGGAATCCGTCATGCGCATCCCGGTTCGACACGGCCTGTTGGGCCTCGCTCTCGTTGTCGCCACCCTGCCGGTCGCGGCGGTCGGCTCCGGCCAGTTCAAGGATCTGCTGAACAAGGTCAAGCAGTCGACGCATGCCTCCGGCCCGTCGCAACTCGGCAGCAACCTGCCGTCCAGCGACATCGCCGCCGGCCTCAAGGAGGCGCTGGCCAAGGGCACCACCAACGCGATCAACAGCCTCGGCCGCGACGGCGGTTTCTGGAACAACAGCAAGGTGCGCATCCCGCTGCCGGGAAAACTCGAACAGGCCGGCAAGCTGGCGCGCGAGCTTGGCCAGGGCGCCAAGGTGGACGCGTTCGAGCTGAGCATGAACCGGGCGGCGGAGAAGGCGGTGCCCCAGGTGGCCCAGATCTTCGGCGACGCGATCCGCAAGATGACCCTGGACGACGCGCGCGGCATCCTCACCGGCGGCGACCACGCGGCCACCGATTTCTTCCGCCGCGTCGCCGGCGACGCGCTGACCGCGCGCATCCATCCGATCGTGGCCAAGGCCACCGACAGCGTCGGCGTGACCCAGAAGTACAAGGCATTCACTTCCGGCAGCGGCGGCGCGCTCGGCGGCGCCCTGGGATCGCTGGGCGCGCTCGGCGGCGGCAAGTCGAACAAGGGCGGCAGCCCGCTGAACCTGGACGACTACGTGACGGCGAAGACGCTGGACGGCTTGTTCACCACCATCGGCGAGCAGGAACAGTCGATCCGCCACAATCCGGGAGCGCGCACCACCGACCTGTTGAAGAAGGTGTTCGGCGGTTGAAGCCGCTTGCGGCTTCAACAAAATCGGTACGAGGCTTTGCCCGGCTTCCGGCGGTTGTAGCATGGGCATCGCCGCTTGTACCGGCATCGCATCGACCACAGATCATCCGGTAACAGTGTTCAGGGCGAGGCCCTCATGATCCGTGAAATCCTCAAGATGGGCGATCCGCGCCTGCTGCGCATCGCGCCGCCGGTACCTGATGCGATGCTGGGCAGCGCGGAGCTCGACGCGCTGGTCGCCGACATGTTCGACACCATGCACGACGCCGGCGGCGTGGGCCTGGCCGCGCCGCAGATCGGCGTCGACCTGCAGCTGGTGATCTTCGGCTTCGACACCAGCGAACGCTACCCCGACGCGCCGGCAGTTCCGCGCACGATCCTGCTCAACCCGGTGATCACGCCGCTGTCGCAGGACATGGAAGAGGGCTGGGAGGGCTGCCTGTCGGTTCCCGGCCTGCGCGGCGCGGTGAACCGCTGGACGCTGATCCGCTACGAAGGCGTCGACCCCGAGGGCGCGCGCATCGAACGCACCGCCGAGGGCTTCCATGCCCGCGTGGTGCAGCACGAGTGCGACCACCTGATCGGCCGGCTGTATCCGTCGCGCATCACCGACTTCAGCAAGTTCGGCTACACCGAGGTGCTGTTTCCGGGGCAGGAGCCGGCAGACGAGTAATTGCGCGCAGGCCCGGTCGTCCCCCGGGCGTCGAATACCGGCTCAAGCACCGGCCGGTGCTGCCGATACCTTGTCCATGCTGCCACGCGAAGTTCGTCTTCATGCCGATCCCGGTTGGTCCGGACGCGACGCCTGCCATGGCGCGACGGGCGTCCGCGCCGGCCGCCCCGGGCCGCAGGCGCGCGACGAGGAATCGCCATGGACATGACCCGCGGCAAGCCGCGCCCGTGGGGTGCCCCGGGCAACAGCGTCGACTGGACCGCCCCCAGCCTGCAATCGCTGCTCACCAAGACGGAAGGGTGGAGCCTGGACAACCGCGGCGTGTTCACGCCGATGGCCTGCGAACTGCACGTCGGCTGGGGCGCCGGCGCGGGCAGGCTGGCAAGCCTGGTGTTCGAGCGCGACGGGGTGATGGTGGTCGAGGCGGCCTTCATCATTCCCAATGGCGAACAGGTACGCATCGACCGCGTGCAGGCGGGTGTGTTGCGCTCGGCCTGGGGCATCGTGATGGACGGGCGCGACGGGCATCGTGCGGAAGATCGCGCCCACGGCATTCGCGTGTACTGGGTGCACATGCGCTGACGCCTCGGCGCCGCAACGCGGCGCGCGGACGGGACGACGCATGGCGGCGATCACCATGGCGTAGTCTGCGACGCGAGTCCGACGACCATCGAACTCTCCGTAGCGTAAGCTGCGGAAGGGCGGATGTCCGCCCGGGAGAAGTTCGGTGAAGAAAGAAGATGAAACGCACATGCAGATCGTCTCGGCGGACATCAGCTCGGAATCGCTCACCGGCATGGTGATCTTCCGGCCGCATTGCGTGTCCCGTGCGGGGCGCAAGGTGGACGAAGCCGGCAAGAGCGGCAACTGGTATGCCTTGCGTCCGGCCGAGGTGCGCAGCTTTGCGCGTGCACTGCTGGATGCGGCCGATGCGCTGGACCTGAAGACGAAGGCGCTGCAGGCGGCGAAGACGGCGACGGGTTGACCGCGGTGCCGGCGCGCGACTCGCTCAGCCGCGCCCGCAGCGATTGATGGTGTCGCGCAATTCGCTGGCGGCGGCACGCGCGGCCGCCGCGAAATCCTCGCCGCGACCGGCATAGAGGATCGCGCGGGACGAACTGATCAGCAGGCCGTTGCCGTCCGCGGTGCAGCCGTGCTTGAGCACCGCCTCCACGTCGCCGCCCTGGGCGCCGATGCCCGGCACCAGCAGTGGCATCTCGCCGACCACGGCGCGCACCTTGCCCAGTTCCTCCGGCCAGGTGGCGCCGGTGACCAGGGCGCAGTTGCCGTTGGCGTTCCAGTCGCGGGCAACGGTCTCGGCCACGCGCAGATACAGCGGCGTGCCGCCGCAATCGAGCGCCTGGAAATCCGCGCCGCCGGGGTTGGAGGTGCGGCAGAGCAGGATCACGCCCTTGTCGGCGCGTTCGAGAAAGGGCTGGATCGAGTCGCGGCCGAGGTAGGGGTTCAGCGTCACCGCATCGGCGCGGTAGCGCTCGAACGCCTCGGTGGCGTAGTGCTGCGCGGTGGAGCCGATGTCGCCGCGCTTGGCATCGAGGATCACCGGCACGCCGGGATGTTTCGCATGGATGTGCGCGATCAGCCGCTCCAGCGCGTCCTCGGCGCGCAGCGCGGCAAAGTGCGCGATCTGCGGCTTGAACGCACAGACCAGGTCGGCGGTGGCGTCGACGATGGCGCTGCAGAAGTCGAACACCGCATCGGGTGTGTCGCGCAGGTGGCTGGGAAACCTGGTCGGTTCCGGGTCGAGGCCTACGCAGACCAGCGTGCCATGCTCGTGCCAGCGCCGTTGCAAGGTGTCCTGGAAGCGCATGGCGGGGATCTCCGGTAAAGAACTGGTCGTGTAGTCTAGCGAAGCGCCTTCGATCACGTGCGCCATCGTCATGGATGGCGTTTCGGCTTGCTCCGGAAGGAGGCGGTTTTACCGCTTCCTTCTCATTCCAGGTCGCACCACCGCTTCCGGCAGACCGTCGAGCGCCGTTGGAGGCGCCCTGCGATTGCGTGCGCGTACGGCGACCCTCCTTGTTGTTGCCACCATGCTCGCTCCATGACGGAATCCAGCCGCCAGGCGAGGAAGGAGGGCGACATGTCGAAGGCGGCAGCGTCTTGCGGCCGTTTTGCCAGAAACCGTTTTGCCAAAAACCGGGGTTCATCGCGCTGCGTTGTTTCTGCAGAGTGCGATGTTCGGGATTTCATCGACACGCTGGCTTTCGTTTCTAAAGGTGGCGGCACGCCACTGAGGCCACGAGACACATGGCAAGCTCCCGCGCCTCCACCTGGGCAGGGCATCAAAACGGACGCCCGATCGCATTTCTGGCCGTCTTGCCTCCGCCGTATCCGACAGGCCCGGCAGTCATCCATTGCGTTTTTTGCGCCGCAGCGTGACATATCGCGTCCTCGGCGTACTAATTCGGTCCACGGGCTTAGATCGATCCAAATCCAGTCGGTCCTGATCATCTCGCCCTGCGAATGATCCCCCGCAGTCCGGGCAAGCAGCGACTTATCGCTTTGGCAGCACCCGATCCGGACATGTCCGTCGTGTTTTCAAGGTCTTGAAGCATCCACCACTGGCAAGCCGAGGGCCTAATCGACACCCAAAAATTTAGATCGATCTAATTTCAGCAAGAGAAGGCGACAATCGAGCAAATCACGCATCCGACTGCAGTGATCGAACCGGGGGGAGATCACCGCTGATTCCAGAAGGATGCACACCAAATGGGGATCAAGAGAAATGACTTATTTGCCACGCGTCTTTACTCGAAAGCCGTTGTACGCCGCGCTCGCCGTGGCGACTTTGTCGTTAGGTGGCGGCCTGGCCATGCCGACCGCCGCTTTTGCGGAGCAGGCATCGACGCCTGCCGCAACCGCCGCGGCTACGCCGTCACCCGCACAGTCGACCGATAGTTCCGCGACCAGGAAGTCAGGCAAGAAAAAGACCGGGGCGACAACCAGTCCCACCAATCTGCAGGCGGTGGTCGTCACCGGCTATCGCCAGTCGATCGACCAGAACCTCCAGGACAAGCGCGATTCCAATTCCATCGTCGAGGTCATCAACGCGCAGAACATCGCGCAGTTCCCCGCCAAGAACATCGCGGACGCGCTGGCGCACGTGCCTGGCGTGGTCATCACCCGCGAATCCGGCGAAGGCAAGACGGTAAGCATCCGCGGCCTCGCGCCCGAGCTGACGCTCACCGAATTGAACGGCAACTACGTGGCATCCGCCGATACCTCGGCCAGCCTGTCGCGCTCGTTCAACTACACGCTGATGCCCGCCAACATGTTCTCGGACATCAAGCTCTACAAGAGCCTGGAAGCGCGCCTGGACGAAGGCGGCATCGGTGGCAACGTGGACCTGCGCACGCGCCGTCCGCTGGAAATGAAGGCGAACGAAGGCTTCGTGTCCGTCAATGGAGCGGGCTCCGACAACAGCAGCAAGATCACGCCCCAGGTCTCGGCGCTGTGGTCGTGGAAGAACAAGGACGAGACCTTTGGCGTCCTGATCGCGGGCACTTACCAGAAGCGCCGGGATGTCGACTACACGGCCAACGCGTCGAGCTGGCACTGGTGGGCCAACAACTGCTCCGACCACGCAACGTGCACCCAGCCGCCCACGGATGTGCATGGCAACCAGTACGACCCCGCCGTGGCCTCCAACATCGACCTGTGGGGCAACGGCGAGGTCGACCAATCCGGCAGACAGTATTCGGGCTACTGGATGCCGCAGCAGTTCTCCACCAGCCGGAACCAGCTGGACCTGAAGACGAAGGGCGTCCAGGCCACCATGCAGTTCAAGCCCAGCGACCATTTCCTGCTGACGGGCAACTACTTCCGTTTCCAGCGGCAGCAGACCCAGATCACCAATACCCTGGAGGTTCCCGAGTGGGGCCTGCCCAGCAACAACAATTTTGACGACCAGCAGGGCCGGCTGCTCGCGCCCAACGGCCTCACCTTCGATCCATCGGGCACCGTCGTCACCGGTGCGAACTATGTGCTACCACCCCCGGGCCAGGGCTGCAACGCGACGACGAACCCCAGCACCGGCGCGCAGCGGCAGCCGGTAGACGTCTGCTCCACGGAGATCCCCTGGCTCAACGGCAATTACTCCGTCGAAAAGGCCACCTCGCAGACCCTCAACCTCGAAGGCGAGTGGGATGGCGGCGGCAACCTCAGCGGAACGTTCAACGTCGGCCGCACGTGGGCCACGGGCGGCCCGTCGGTGGAACTGGGCATGGCCGCCAAGCCGCGCAACTTCGTCAACGGGCAGTGGGTGGACGGCAGCAACGGGGCCGCGTGGACGCTGAACGGCACGCCGACCATCACCGCCTCGCCGAATGTGCTGCAGAACATGCTGGCTGGCCAGGGCCAGGTGGACCTTGGTTCGACCGGCTCCAACATGGTCAATACCCGCACCTCGCAGAATTTCGCCCAGGCGGACCTCACCTGGGCCTTCGACAACGGCTGGCTGCAATCGCTGCAGTTCGGCGCGAAGTACCGCGACAACCGCGCCCAGCAGCAGAACAACGAGTTGCGCTGGTACTGCAAGGGCACCACGCTGCAGTTCCAGACCTGCGATCCGAATGCCGGCCAGCTGCCGGCGGGCTTCCTCGAGCCGGCCATGCTCGACGGCCGCAGCGAGGCCTACAACGACAGCATCTTCCCGGCGATCAACTTCCCGGCCTACTACAACCACCTCAACTCGACCTATGACCGGGTGCTCTTCAACCATCCCGAAGACAAATCCTCCGTCCGGGAAAAGATCTCGGCGGCCTACGTCCAGGCGAACTTTGATACGGGCACGCTGCGCGGCAACGTCGGCCTGCGCTTTGTCAGCACGCAGCAGGATCTCACCGTCGCCGACCAGATCACCACCAATAACGCGGTGTATTACCACGATGCGGCCGGCAACATCCTGATCTGCCCGGCCAACGGCGTGAACGCCGGCGGTGGCCCGTGCGCGCCGGGCGATTTCCAGTACCTGCCGCGCGAACAGTCGGTGGTGCAGACCTACTCCAACGCCTCCACCTCCAAGCGGTACAACAAGCTCCTGCCGAGCTTCAACGTCGCGTGGACGTTCGCCGACGACTTCGTGCTGCGTGCCGCCGGCTCGCAGGCGATGGCACGCGCGAACTACACCGACCTCGCCCAGCTGGGCAGCCTCACCAACAACACCCAGGCCTACTACAACGACCGCAAGCAGTTCGGCGCACCCCCGCCGGGCTGGTACGGCAGCGGCGCCAACGCCGACCTGAAGCCGTTCACGGCCACCCAGTTCGACCTGGCGGGCGAGTGGTACTACGCCCCCGAATCGGTCGTCGGCCTGGACCTGTTCGAGAAGAAGGTGAAGAACTTCGTCGTACCGGTCACCGTCAACAACATCACGGTGAATGTCGGTGGCACCGAGCAGACCTTCCTGCAGTACAGCACCAACGCCAACGGCCGTTCCGGCACCTCCAAGGGCGTGGAGCTCTACACGCAGCACACCTTCCAGTCGGGTTTTGGCTACATCGCCAATTACACGCTCAACAAGACCAACGAAACACCCGTTTCGCTCGGCGACACCCAGGTGGGCAAGTCGGAGCTGATCGGCAGCGCCAAGTACGCGGCGAACGTGTCGTTGTTCTATGAAAAGAACGGGCTGCTGCTGCGCGCCACCAGCAACTGGACGGGGCGCACCATGCAGGGACTTGCCGCCGGCCTTCCCATCTATACGGAGCCTTACCACCAGATCGATCTGAATGGCGACTACGAGTTCAACAAGCACCTGATGGTGACCGCGTCGATCCTCAACCTGACGCGTTCCAAGCCGCGCTCGTACCTGGGCGGCGATACGACGGCGCGGCTGTACCAGCTCGAATATGCCGGACGCCAGTACTACGTGGGTATCACGTACAAGTTCGGTTCCGGCGACTAGGAGCCCGGGCACGGACACCCGAGGTCAGGCTCACTGCCTGACTCCGGGTGGTGTGGGGCGAGCGAGCACGGACTGCCCGCCTGACCGAGCCCATCCGTTTCGCACCGACCCCGGTTGCCGTGTATCGGGCCAGCGCGGTGGGGACGCGTCATCACCTCCTCCCCGGAAAAAAACTATGGATACATCTGCCGCACGTTCCCGCCACGGCGTCCCGTCGATCCGGAATCGCCCCGGGATCCTGGCCTTGGCACTCGCGGTCTATGCGTTGGGAAGCGTGGCCGCGACCCATGCCCGCGATGGCGATGCGTCGCCGCAAGCGATGCAGGCCGTGGATATGGCCAGCCCGCTGGTCGGCACCGCGCCGCTGGACCGGCAGGCGCTGATCGGCAATGCGCCGCCGCCGGGCGAGCCGCTGTACTCGGGCATGACATCGCCGGGGGCGAGCCTGCCGCACGGCTCGACCGAGGCGACGCCGGTCAACCTCAATGTCGATCTCAGCTACCCCGCGGGCGTCGGCATGTCGTACTACTACCCCAACCCGACGATGATCGGTTTCACCGGCGGCGGTTCGACCTATGGGGGCCAGGCATCGCCGATGATCATGCCGGTGGTGGGCGACTGGACGGTGCCGCCCGACTATGCACAGTCGACCTACGACAAGGCGAGCGAGAAGGCGTTGCCGGGCTATTACGCGATCGACCTCGCCACCTTCCACACGAAGGTCGAGCTCACCGCGACGCGGCGCAGCAGCCTGATGCGTTTCACCTTTCCGGCGAGCGATCGATCGCATGTCGTCATCAACCTGCGCCGCTCCGGCGGCGACGTGGAGGTGGTCGACGACCACACCATCCGCGGCGTCACTACAGGCGGGCATCCGGAACGCGACTCCGATGGCTCCTGGTTCGTCGCCGAGTTCTCGCGGCCGTTCGCCGGCTTCGGCACTTTCCGCGCGAACCACGATCACGCGGGCTACGGCATCGGCGACGCGGACGTGGAACAGGATCGACGTGCGGTATCCGGCAGCTATGCAGGCGCCTACGTCACCTTCGACACGAAGGCCGGCGAGCAGGTGCTGGTGAAGATCGCCCACGGCCACAGTGCCGACGAAGCCGAACAGCGGCTGCGCGACGAACAACCGGGTTGGGATTTCGAGCGCGTGCATGCCAAGGCACGCGAGGCGTGGGCGCAATTGTTCGACCGCGTCGAAGTCACTGGCGGCACGCCAAAGCAGCGCATGCTGTTCTACTCGACGCTGTACCACGCCTTCGCCAGCCCCCGGCTGCTCGCGCGCAAGGGCGAGCACTTCACTGGCGCGGACGGCAAAGCCCAGGTCGCCAGCTACGATCATTACGGCCCGGTGCCGTTCTGGGATACCGGCCGCAATCAGATCGTGCTGCTGATGCTGCTTGAGCCGGAGGTCGTGCAGGACATCATGCGCTCCGAGCTTGATCGGGCACGCGAGCGCGGCTACATGGACACCTCGTTCCACGGTGACCACGCGTCGCTGATGTACGACGGCGCGTGGCAGCGCGGCATCCCGTTCGACTACGCCGTCGCCTACACGTACCTGCGCAAGAACGCGACCGATCCCAGGGGGCCGCGCGGCTATCTCGCCGAGTACATGAAAAACGGATGGATCTCCGACATCGTGCCGCAGGGCAATCCCAGCCCGCCCTATGCAGGCGGCAAGGCGGGCGTCGCCACCACGCTGGAGTACGCCTGGGACGACCATGCGCTGGCCGACATCGCGCGCCGGCTCGGCAAGACCGACGAGGCGCAGATGTTCCTGCACCGCGCCGCGAACTACCGCCACGTGTTCGACCCATCGACCGGGTTCATGCGCGGCAAAACCGCAGACGGCAAGTGGATCGCACCGTTCGACCCGGGCGAGCCCTACTACAACTTCATGATGAAGGAGGCCTCGGGCTGGTCCACGCTGTGGCTGGTGCCGCACGACGTGCAGGGCCTGATCGACCTGCTCGGCGGACGCGCCGCGTTCAACGCCAAGCTCGACGCGTTCTTCTCCACGCCCTACACAGCCAAGGGCATCTGCCGCGATTGCACCGGCCTGATCGGTGAGTACGTGCAGGGCAACCAGCCGGATCAGCAGGCGGCCTATCTGTATGCCTGGAGCGGCCAGCCCTGGAAGACGCAGGCGCTGGTACGGCGCATTCTCGCCGAGCTGTACGGCAGCGACGCCAGCGGCTACGGCTACCCCGGGATGGACGACCAGGGCTCGACCTCGTCGTGGTACGTGCTGAGCGCGATGGGTTTCTATCCCGTCGATCCGTCCAGCTCCGACTACATCCTGGGCAGCCCGGTCTTCGACCGGGTCCGCCTGCGCATGGGCAACGGCAAGGCGCTGGAGATCGTCGCGCGCAACAACTCGGCGCGGAACAAGTACATCCAGTCCGCCACGCTCAATGGCAAGCCATGGGGCAAGCCCTGGTTCAGCCACGCGGACATCGTCCACGGCGCCACCCTGGTGCTCACGATGGGTCCCGTGCCGAACAAGGCCTGGGGTGCCGACCCGGCCGATGCGCCGCCTTCGATGTCGGCGGACGGGCGGTGAGCCTGCTCCTTCTCCACTATGGGGAGAAGGGCGGGATGAGAGACGGTCTTGGCCACGCGTTTTGGCTGGTGGCTTGATGGGGGTGAGGCTAGCCGTGGTCCCTCACCTCAATCCTCTCCCCGGAGGGGAGAGGAGGCAAACGCAAAGAGCTGTCCTCAAGCCAGCTTCTTGTACTTCACCCGGTGCGGCCGCGCGCCCTCGTCGCCCAGGCGGCGCTTCTTGTCGGCCTCGTACTCGTTGTAGTTGCCGGGGAAGAACTCCACGTGCGAGTCGCCCTCGAACGCGATGATGTGGGTGGCGATGCGGTCGAGGAACCAGCGGTCATGCGAGATCACCATCGCGCAGCCGGGGAATTCCAGCAGGGCGTCTTCCAGCGCGCGCAGGGTTTCCACGTCGAGATCGTTGGACGGCTCGTCGAGCAGCAGCACGTTGCCGCCCTGCAGCAGGGTCTTGGCCATGTGCAGGCGGCCGCGCTCGCCGCCGGACAGGCTGCCGACGATCTTCTGCTGGTCGGTGCCCTTGAAGTTGAAGCGGCCGATGTATGCGCGCGACTGGATCTCGAAGTTGCCGATGGTGAGGATGTCCGAGCCGCCGGAGACTTCCTGCCACACGTTGTTCTTCGGGTCGAGCGCATCGCGCGACTGGTCGACATAGGCCAGCTTGGTGGTGTGACCCAGCTTCACCTCGCCCGAGTCCGGCGTCTCCTTGCCCATGATCATCTTCATCAGGGTGGACTTGCCGGCGCCGTTCGGGCCGATCACGCCGATGATCGCGCCCGGCGGCACCTTGAACGACAGGTCCTCGATCAGCACGCGGTCGCCGAATGACTTGGTGACGTTCTTGAACTCGATCACTTCCTGGCCCAGGCGCTCGCCCGGCGGGATGAAGATCTCGTTGGTCTCGTTGCGGCGCTGGTAGTCGACCGAGTTCAGTTCCTCGAAGCGGGCCAGGCGGGCCTTGCCCTTGGACTGGCGGCCCTTGGCGGCCGAACGCACCCACTCCAGCTCCTTCGCGATCGCCTTCTGGCGCGACTTCTCCTGGTTCGCTTCCTGCTTCAGGCGGGCGTCCTTCTGCTCCAGCCACTCGGTGTAGTTGCCCTTCCACGGAATGCCGCGGCCGCGGTCGAGCTCAAGGATCCACTCGGCGGCGTTGTCGAGGAAGTAGCGGTCATGGGTGACCGCCACCACGGTGCCAGGGTAGTCGTGCAGGAACTGCTCCAGCCAGTCCACCGACTCGGCGTCCAGGTGATTGGTCGGTTCGTCCAGCAGCAGCATGTCCGGCTTGGACAGCAGCAGGCGGCACAGCGCCACGCGGCGCTTCTCGCCGCCCGACAACGGGCCCACCTTGGCTTCCCACGCCGGCAGGCGCAGCGCGTCGGCGGCCACTTCCAGCTGGCGCTCCAGCGCATGCGCATCGTTCGCGGCCAGCAGGTTTTCCAGCTGTTCCTGCTCCTTGGCCAGCTTGTCGAAATCCGCGCCGTCCTCGGCGTAGGCAGCGTAGACCTCTTCCAGCCGTTTCTGCGCGTCGAGGATGACCGAGACGCCTTCCTCGACCACTTCACGCACCGTCTTTGCCGGATTCAGGTCCGGCTCCTGAGCCAGGTAGCCGATCTTGGTGCCCGGCTGCGCGCGCGCCTCGCCCTGGAAGTCGGTATCCACGCCGGCCATGATCTTCAGCACGGTGGACTTGCCCGCGCCGTTGACGCCGAGCAGGCCGATCTTGGCGCCGGGGAAGAAGCTGAGCGAGATGTCCTTGATGATCTGCCGCTTCGGCGGGACGATCTTGCTGACCCCGTTCATGGTGTAGATGTACTGCGAGCTCATGCAACCTCCGAAAGCGGGCACCGCGCCGCCGGCGAGGCGGCCACGGTAAAGGGAATTCGTCAAACCGCACATTATAGCGGCTTGTGGCCTCGCGCCGATGCCGCCGCCCGGGTCCGCCCGGCGGTGGCCGCAAACGCCCGGCAGCGCTACACTTTCCGGCTAATCCCCCATCACCTGCCGAGGCCAGAATGTTCCCCAAGGACTGCACGATTGCCGGTTACGACGACGAACTGGCCCAAGCCATCGCCGACGAGGGCCAGCGCCAGGAAGATCACGTCGAGCTGATCGCCTCGGAGAACTACGCCAGCCCGCGGGTGATGGAAGCACAGGGCTCCAAGCTCACCAACAAGTACGCCGAGGGTTACCCGGGCAAGCGCTACTACGGCGGCTGCGAGTACGTGGACGTGGCCGAGAAGCTGGCGATCGAGCGGCTCAAGCAGCTGTTCGACTGCGACTACGCCAACGTGCAGCCGCACTCCGGCTCGCAGGCGAACCAGGCGGTGTACTTCGCGCTGCTGCAGCCGGGCGACAAGATCCTCGGCATGAGCCTGGCCCACGGCGGCCATCTCACCCATGGTGCCAAGGTGAACCTCTCCGGCAAGATCCTCGACGCGGTGCAGTACGGCGTCGACGAGAACGGCCTGGTCGACTATGACGAGGTCGAGCGCCTCGCTGTCGAGCACCAGCCGAAGATGATCGTGGCCGGGTTCTCCGCCTATTCGCAGGTGATGGACTGGGCGCGTTTCCGCGCCATCGCCGACAAGGTCGGCGCGTACCTGTTCGTGGACATGGCCCACGTCGCGGGCCTCGTCGCCGCTGGCGTGTACCCCAGTCCGCTGCCGCATGCGCACGTGGTCACCTCGACCACCCACAAGACGCTGCGCGGCCCGCGCGGCGGCATCATCGTCGCCAGGGGCGCTGGCGAGGAGATCGAGAAGAAGCTGCAGTCGATCGTGTTCCCCGGCATCCAGGGCGGCCCGCTGATGCATGTGATCGCGGCCAAGGCGGTGGCGTTCAAGGAAGCGCTGGAGCCGGCCTTCAAGGAATACCAGGCCCAGGTGGTGAAGAACGCCAAGGCGATGGCGAAGACCATCATCGCGCGCGGCTACAAGATCGTCTCCGGCGGCACCGAGAACCACCTGATGCTGGTCGACATGATCGGCAAGCCGATCACCGGCAAGGATGCCGAGGCCGCGCTGGGCAAGGCGCACATCACGGTGAACAAGAACGCCGTGCCGAACGACCCGCAGAAGCCGTTCGTCACCTCCGGCCTGCGCGTGGGCACCCCCGCCGTCACCACCCGCGGCTACAAGGAGGCCGACTGCATCGAACTGGCCAACTGGATCTGCGACGTGCTGGACGCGCCGACCGACGCAGCGGTGATCGCCCGCGTGCGCGAGGCGGTGACGGCACAGTGCCGGAAGTTCCCGGTGTACGGCTGAAAGCGAGAAGTGAGTCGAAAGGAGTGAGAAGTGAGAAAAAGCCGCCGCTGATGCTTTCCTCTCGTTTCTCACTTCTCTACTCTCACTCCTGAACTTATGCATTGCCCCTTCTGCCAGCACGAAGACACCCGCGTGATCGATTCGCGGCTTGCCGAGGACGGTGCCACCGTGCGCCGTCGGCGCGAGTGTCCGCAGTGTGGTGAGCGTTTCAACACGTTCGAGACGGCCGAGCTGAAGCTGCCGGCGATCGTGAAGAGCGGCGAGCGGCGCGAGGCGTTCGACGAACGCAAGCTGCGGGTGAGTTTCGAGCGGGCGCTGCAGAAGCGCCCGGTGGCCAGTGACGCGGTGGACGCCGCGGTGCGCGCGATCATCAACGACCTGCGCCGCAGCAGCGAGCGCGAGGTGCCGTCGCGCCAGGTCGGCGAACTGGTGATGCGCGAGCTGAAGAACCTCGACCAGGTCGCCTACGTGCGCTTCGCCTCGGTCTACCGCAAGTTCGAGGACGTGCATGCGTTCCGCGAGGAGATCGAGAAGCTCGAGCGCGACCTGCCGGGGCTGTCCGATCTGCAGCTGCCCTTGCTTGGCGGCGGCAAGCGGGAAGGCAAATGACGTGACACCCGCAGGGGGCTTTGGCTTCCCTGCGGGAGCGCACCCCGTGCGCGGAAAATGTCGCCGTATCGCAAGCTTTTCGCGCACTGGGGTGCGCTCCCACCAAGGCGCGGCATCGTGACCGACTCTTTTTCGGCGGCTGATCACATCCACATGGCGCATGCCCTGCGCCTGGCCGAGCGCGGCCTGTACACCACCCAGCCGAACCCTCGCGTGGGTTGCGTGATTGCGCGCGACGACGAGGTGGTCGGCACCGGCTTTCATCAACGCGCCGGCGAGCCGCATGCCGAGGTGTACGCACTGCGCGAAGCGGGCGAGCGGGCGAGCGGTGCCACCGCCTACGTGACGCTGGAACCGTGCGCGCACCACGGCCGCACGCCGCCGTGCGCCGATGCGCTGGTGGCCGCCGGCGTGTCACGGGTGGTGATCGCGGCGGAGGATCCGTTCCCGCAGGTCGACGGCCGCGGCATCGGCAAGCTGCGGGCCGCCGGCATCACCGTCGAATCCGGTCTGATGCGTGAAGCGGCGCGCGCGCTGAACTGCGGCTTCTTCAGCCGGATCGAGCGCGGCCGTCCGTTCGTGCGGGTGAAGCTGGCGATGAGCCTGGACGGGCGCACCGCGCTGGCCAGCGGCGAATCGAAATGGATCACCGGCGCGGCCGCACGCGCCGACGTGCAGCGCTGGCGCGCGCGCAGCTCGGCGATTCTCACCGGCAGCGGCACCGTGCTGGGCGACGATCCGCAGCTCACCGTACGCTTGCCCGACGACGCGGCGTTCATGCCGCCGCTGCGCGTCGTGCTGGACCGTCGGTTGCGCACGCCGGCCGGCAGCCATGTGCTGGACGGTTCGGCGCCAACCCTGCTGCTGCACGGTGCGGCGGCTTCCTGCAAGGACGACCGCTTCGCGCGGGTCGAGCGGCTGGCGCTGGCCACGCCGGACGACGCGCTCGACCTGCGCGCCGTGCTGGCCCATCTGGCCGGGCGAGGCTGCAACGAGGTCCAGGTGGAGGCCGGCCCGACCCTGTGCGGCGCGCTGTTCGCCGCCGGCCTGGTCGACGAACTGCTGCTCTACGTCGCCCCGCTGCTGCTGGGCGACGCCGCCCGCCCGCTGCTGCAACTGCCGACACTCGGCGAGATGGCGCTGCGCTGGCAGCTGCGGGTGGTCGACCAGCGCATGCTCGGTGCCGACTGGAGGCTGCAATTGCGCCCGGCGTGATCCGTTCGGGTGTGCGCACCGGCGAACGCTGCATTCGCCACGGCAGAACGCGAGCCGGCGGGGCGGCGGTGCTAGACTTCGCCAGCCGGCGATGTCGGCAGACATTACATAGCGTCTTCAGGGCGGGGCGAAATTCCCCACCGGCGGTAGGCCCCGGTTTTTACGGTTTGGGGGCGAGCCCGCGAGCGCTCACGGCAACCGCCGTGAGGTCAGCAGATCCGGTCCAATGCCGGAGCCGACGGTTGGAAGCGGGCGACCGCTTCCTCACAGTCCGGATAAAGAGAAGACGGCAGGGCGGGCGCTTCACGGCGCGTGCCTGGCCCCATGCCTTGAGGCGTACTCGCTCACAACATGCGGGATACGTTTCATGAAAGCCATTGCATCCATGCGGTCCATCCCCCTCCCGCCGGAGGTGCGCTGATGTTCACCGGCATCATCCAGTCCGTGGGCCGCGTGGCGCGGCTCGAACCGCGCGGCGGCGACGTGCGGCTGCATGTCGATACCGCCGGCCTCGACCTCGCCGACGTGCAGCTGGGCGACTCGATCGCCGTCTCAGGCGTGTGCCTCACCGCGATCGCGCTGGAGCCGCGCGGTTTCAGCGCGGACGTCTCCAACGAAACCTTGTCGCTGACCTCGCTGGGCCAGCTGAAGGCCGGTGACCCGGTGAACCTGGAAAAGGCGCTGCGCCTGGCCGATCGGCTGGGCGGGCACATGGTCTCCGGCCACGTCGACGGCCTCGGCAAGGTGGTTTCGATCGCGCCCGATGGCCGCTCGCAGCGCTGGACGTTCGAAGTGCCGGCGGCGTTGTCGCGCTACATCGCGGCGAAAGGCTCGGTCTGCATCGACGGCACCAGCCTTACCGTCAACGAAGTGTCGGGCTCGCGATTCGGCGTCAACCTGATCCCGCACACCGTCGAGCACACCGCGTTCCACGTGCGCCGCGTGGGTGACGCGGTGAACATCGAGGTGGACGTGGTGGCGCGCTACATCGAGCGGCTGCTGTCCGCTGGCGGGATGCCGAAGCTGGACGAGGCCTTCCTCAAGCAGCACGGCTTCGCCTGATCCTTGCCGTCATTCCGGCGGAAGTCGGAATCCAGTGCCTTTAGTCTTCACGTCTAGCTATGGCAAAGCGGAAGACACTGGATTCCAGCTTGCGCTGGAATGACGGGCCTTTCACCGAATCCCCTATCCGACTCCCGAATCCCATGGCCTTCAACACCATCCCCGAAATCCTCGAAGACATCCGCGCCGGCCGCATGGTCGTGTTCCTCGACGACGAGGACCGCGAGAACGAAGGCGACCTGATCATGGCCGCGCAGATGGTGCGGCCGGAGGACGTGAACTTCATGGTGCGCGAGGCGCGCGGCCTGCTCTGCCTCACGCTCACCGAGCAGCGCACGCGGCAGCTCGGCCTGCGCCCGATGGTCAGCGACAACACTTCGGTCTACCACACCAACTTCACCGTCTCGATCGAGGCGGCGGAGGGCGTCACCACCGGCATCTCGGCGCACGACCGCGCGCGCACGATCCAGGTGGCTGTGAAGTCCGATGCGAAGCCACAGGACCTGTCGCAGCCCGGCCACATCTTTCCGCTCACTGCACAGCCGGGCGGCGTGCTGACCCGTGCCGGGCACACCGAGGCGGGCTGCGACCTGGCCGCGCTGGCCGGGCTGGAGCCGTCGGCGGTGCTGATCGAGATCCTGCACGAGGACGGCTCGATGGCGCGCCGGCCGGAGCTCGAAATCTTCGCGCAGAAGCACGGCCTGAAGATCGGCAGCATCGCCGACCTGATCCGCTACCGCCTGGAAACCGAAAAGACCGTGCAGCGCGTGCACGAGGAAGACGTGGATACCGAGTTCGGCCCGTTCCGGCTGGTGGCTTACCGTGACGCGATTCGCCGCGGCCTGCACTACGCGCTGGTGCGCGGCAGGGTCAACGACGGCGCGCCGGTGCTGACCCGCGTGCACGTGCGCAACACCTTGTCCGACGTGCTGCACCTGAAGCGCGACGATCTCGGCCTCACCGTCACCTCGGCCCTGCGCCGCATCGCGGACGAGGATCGCGGCGTACTGCTGGTGCTGTCCGGCGAAGACACCCCGGAGGCACTGCTGGCCCGGCTCAACCGCCAGCCCGGTACCCAGGCGCCGGAAGAGGCGCAGCAGCAGGAGTGGCGCCAGCTCGGCCTCGGCGCGCAGATCCTGGCCGACCTCGGCGTGCGCCGCCTGCGCGTGCTCGGCACGCCGCGCAAGATGGTCGGCCTGGGTGGCTTCGGGCTGGAAGTGGTCGAATACGTCTGAAACCACCTTCGCTGCGTAGGGCGGGTACTACCCGCCGGCCTTTGCATTTGTCTTGTGCTTGACGTACAGCGGCGGGCGGTACCCGCCCTACGCAGCGGCTCTGGTCCGCCATGACTCCGCCCTGCAGCCATTGCTTCGGCACCGTATGATCGACTCATGTCTGAAACCCGCATCCGCCTGATCGCCCCCTCCGGCTACCCGCACGACCGCGCCGCGATGGCGCGCGGCGTGGCGCGATTGCGCGAGGCCGGTTGCGCATTGAGCGGCCTGGAGGTGCTCGAGCGCAGCGAGCAGCGCTACGCCGGCAGCGACGCGCAGCGGGCCGGCGACCTCAATGCGCTGGCCACGCTGGACGAACTGCCGGATATCGCGCTGGCGATCCGCGGCGGCTACGGCGCCACCCGCCTGCTGGCGCAACTGCATTACGACGCCTTGCGCGAACGGCTCGGCGGCGGCAACGCCGTGCTGGTCGGCCACAGCGATTTCACCGCCCTGCAACTGGCGCTGCATGCGAAGAGCGGCCTGTGCACGTTCAACGGCCCGATGCTGGGCGCCGACTTCGGCGCCGAAGCGCTCAGCGAATTCACCTGGCGGCACTTCTGGGACACCGTGCGCTCCCCTTCGGCGCAGGTCGAGTGGGTCACCGCGGCCGACGCCGAACTCGACGTCGAGGGGCCGCTATGGGGCGGCAACCTGGCCGTGCTGTGCAGCCTGCTCGGCACGCCGTATTTCCCGGGCATCGATGGCCGCGGGATCGACGGCGGCATCCTGTTCGTCGAGGACGTGGGCGAGCCGCCGTTCCGGATCGAGCGGATGCTGTACCAGCTGCACCTGTCCGGCGTGCTGGGGCGCCAGCGCGCGCTGCTGCTGGGCCATTTCAGCCAGTGCCGGCCCAGCAGCTACGACAACGGCTACGACCTGGCCGACAGCTTCGCGCAGATCCGCCGGGCGAGTGGTCTGCCGGTGCTCGGCGGCCTGCCGGTCGGCCACGAGCCGGACAAGTTCACCCTGCCGTTCGGTGCACCGGCGCGGCTGCAGGTCGCCGGCGGCAAGGCGCAACTGTCCTTCAGCGGCTATCCGCATTTGCCGCCCGGCGTTTGAGCGTGGATCCTCCCCTGGGGCAAGCAGGAGAGGGATCCAATCGGGCAGGATCCCCGGCAAACCCGTAAAATGCCCGCTCTGCATGGGCCGCGCGTCCACCCAAGGAAATCCGCAATGAAGACCATCGAAGGCGATTTCGCCACCCCGAAAGGCCGTTTCGCCATCGTCGCCGGCCGTTTCAACGGCTTCGTCGTGGAACCCCTCGTGGCCGGCGCGCGCGATGCGCTGCTGCGCCACGGCGTGAAGGACGACGCGATCGAACTGGTCCGCGTGCCGGGCGCGTGGGAGATCGCGCTGGCCGCGCACAAGCTGGCGAACTCCGGCAAGTACGCCGCGGTGATCGCGCTGGGCGCGGTGATCCGCGGCGCCACCCCGCATTTCGACTTCGTCGCCGGCGAATGCGCCAAGGGCCTGGCCCAGGCCGCCTACAGCTCCGGCGTGCCGGTGGCGTTCGGCGTGCTGACCACCGACAGCATCGAGCAGGCGATCGAGCGCGCCGGCACCAAGGCCGGCAACAAGGGCGCCGACGCCGCGGTCGCCGCGCTGGAGATGGTCAACCTGTACGGGAAGCTGTGATGCACACGCGTCCTGAAGGCATCGATCTGGCCGCGCGCTCGCGCGCCCGCCGCCGCGCCTTGCAGGCGTTGTATGCGTGGCAGCTCTCCGGCAGCCACATGAACGCTGTGATCGAGCAGTTCCGCCACGAGCAGGACATGGAAGTGGCCGACCTCGACTACTTCGAGGACCTGCTGCACGGCGTGGAGAAGAACGTCGACGCACTGGACGCCAGCCTGCGCCCGCATCTCGATCGCGAAGTGGCGCAGGTCGACCCGATCGAACGGGCCGCGCTGCGGCTGGCCGCATACGAGCTGAAGTTCCGCCCCGACGTGCCGTATCGCGTGGTGATCAACGAGGCGATCGAGGTCACCAAGCGCTTCGGTGCCGACCACGGCCACAGTTACGTCAACGGCGTGCTGGACAAGCTGGCCGGCGAACTGCGCGCGGTCGAGAAGCGCGGCTGATGCCGGGCGCCGCGGGGTCGCCGGGCGGCCAGGTGCCGGAAATCGAGACCGCGCGGTTGCGCCTGCGCGCGCACCAGGCCGGCGATCACGCCAGCTGCACGGCAATCTGGTCGGATCCCGCGGTCACCCGCCACATCGGCGGGCGCCCGTTCACCGCCGAGGAAGTGTGGAAGCGGCTGCTGCAGTATCGCGGGCTGTGGGCACTGCTCGGCTACGGCTATTGGGCCGTCGAGGAAAAAGCCAGCGGCCGCTACGTCGGCGACGTCGGTTTCGCCGACTTCGCGCGCGAACTGCAACCCTCGTTGCGGGACATGCTGGAGTGCGGCTGGGTACTGGCGCCGCAGGTGCACGGCAACGGCTATGCGAGCGAGGCGGTGGCGGCGATCGCGGCCTGGGCCGAGGTGCAGTTTCCCGAACGGCGCATGGTGTGCATCATCGCGCCGGAGAACCAGGCGTCGATCCGGGTCGCGGAGAAAGCCGGCTTCCGCCTGTGGCAACCGTCGACCTATCACGACAGCCCCACCCTCGTGTTCAGCCGCTGACCTTGCATGGGGGCTTCCCCGATGGAATTCGACCTGATCGAACTGATCCGCCGGCACGCCGCGCAAGCGCGGGATGACGTGCGCATCGGCATCGGTGACGACGCCGCCGTGCTCGCGGTGCCGGCCGGGCAGGAACTCGCGGTGGCGATCGACACCCTGGTCGAGGGCGTGCACTTTCCGCGCGGCACCGCGGCCGCCGATATCGGCTGGAAGGCGCTGGCGGTGAATTTGTCCGACCTCGCCGCGATGGGTGCCAGCCCGGCCTGGGCGCTGCTGGCGCTGACCATGCCCAGCGCGGACACGGCCTTCGTCGAGGGTTTTGCCGAGGGTTTCGCCAGGCTGGCGCAACCGCAGCGTCTGGCCCTGGTCGGCGGCGACACCACCCGCGGGCCGTTGACGATCAGCGTGGCCGTGCACGGCTTCGTGCCGCCGGGCCAGGCGCTCACCCGCGCCGGTGCGCGTGCCGGCGACGCGGTGCTGGTCACCGGTACGCTGGGCGACGCGGCCGCCGGCCTGCATGCGGTGCAGCATCCGCCGCGCGACGACGACAACCGCGCCGGGCTGCGCGCGTTCCTGAGCGAGCGGCTGAACCGCCCGACGCCGCGGCTGGCGGCTGGCGCCGCGCTGCGCGGACAGGCCACGGCGTGCATCGACATCTCCGACGGACTGATCGCCGACCTCGGGCACATCTGCACGGCCAGCGGCGTCGGCGCGGAGATCGAGGCGGCGTGGCTGCCGCGCTCGTCGGCGCTGCTGGAGCTGTACGACGAAACCACCGCGCTGCACTTCGCCCTGAGCGGCGGCGACGACTACGAATTGTGCTTCACCGCGCCGGCCGCCCGCGTCGCCGAACTGCAGGCCGGCCTGGCCCGGCTCGGCTGCGGCGCCACGAAGATCGGCCGTATCGTGGAGGGCGAATGCGTGCGGGTGCGTGCCGCCGACGGCTCGTGGCTGGCCACGGACCGGCCAGGCTGGGAGCACTTCGCGTGAGCGCGAAGAAGACCCTCAGTGCAGAGCAGCGGCGCGCCCTGCTGGCCACGCCGGCGGGCTGGCTGGCCTGCGGCTTCGGTTCGGGCCTGGCGCCGGTGGCGCAGGGCACCTTCGGCTCGCTGGCCGCGCTGCTGCCGTGGCTGTTCCTGCGCCGGTTGCCGCTGCCGTTCTATCTGCTGGCGGTCGTGGCCGGCTTCGCGATCGGCGTATGGGCCTGCAACGTGGCCGGCCGTGCGCTCGGTGTCGACGACCACCGCAGCCTGGTGTGGGACGAATTCATCGGCCAGTGGATCGCGCTGTTGCCGCTGCTGGTGCTGCCCGCACCGTGGTGGGCGATCGCATGCGGCTTCGTGCTGTTCCGCCTGTTCGACGTGTGGAAGCCGTGGCCGATCCGCTGGCTGGACCGGCGCGTGAAAGGCGGGATGGGCGTGATGGCGGATGACGTCGTGGCCGGGGTTTTCGCCGCGGCGGTACTGTACCTGTCGTTCAAACTCGAATACGGCGCATGAAGCTGCAAGCCGGAAACGTCGAGTAGCGAATCGATTTTCAACGCGGCGTCGCAAATAAATACGAAACGTCGATCGGACTTTCAGCCGGTCGTAGCTTTCGGTATGCGATTCATTTGGAATGATCTTGCACGGCCCGCAGAGCGTCGTGCATGATGACCGGACCGGTTTTGTGTCCCATTCCGGCGCAAGGGGAGGTCTGCAACCAGGCCTCTGCAGCTGGCTTCGTTCCGGATGGCCAGGAATGCAAGTTGAAAATCAGGGGGAAAGGATGGATTTCGTAGCAAGGAATATTTTTACGGCTTTGGTCGTGGTACTGCCCATGTCGACGGCTTTTGCGCAAGGCGTGGGAGTTTCTGCTCAAAACCCGACCAACTCGGTCGCCGTTGCGCTGCATGACAAGGATGCTTACCTCCATCAGCAGTATTCGCCCGATACGCTGCCGAAGAACGTTTTCGACGCCATAACGCAGCACGGTGCGAAGCCGGTCGGCTTCAAGCGCATAAGCATCGAATCGAAGGTCGTGGTCGACAAGATGGGTGTGGCAGTGCCGGTTTCATCCGAGTCGGAGAGCATTTACGAGAATGCCGGCAATGGTTTTGTCAGACAGGTGGGCGTGACGAAGTTGAATGGTTTTGAGCAGAGTTATTTCTTCGCGCTGAACTATAGAGGTGTCATGGCGCTGCGCGCCCAGGGCATTTCGGTGAATGCCACGACCATGCCGCCCATTGCTGACACGATCAGCGTCAACCACATTGATGGTTCGGTCGAGGGTTCGCATTTTTCCTATGCGGCGACCGAGACCACCAACATGCCGGGCTCGGCAACGATCGAGGTCCGCTACGACTGTTCGGCTGGCAAATCCTATCCGGCCTCGCAGATAAATCCGATGATTCAAGGCCCGGCGCACGACGTGGAATGTCATTCCTTGAACGTCAATGGCGTCGTGATAGGCATCACGCGTTATGGCTATCTTGAGAAATATGGCGTTGCCGTCCTCATTCATTCCAAAAACCCCAGCCTCGAAACAAGCAAGACGGTAACAAGTTTCAAGGAAGAGTAAGCCCGGGCCTGGAATGCCGGCATCAGCGAGCCGGTTTTGTGTCGTGTCCTGACTCGACACGAAGCCGGTTGCGCTGTGTCGGGTGCCTGCATCCGGAGCACCCAGGGTAAAAAGCAGCGCTACGCGTTGGATCGCGATAGTCGGGCGGTAATGCACGGGAAGCGCCGGAAGGGGCCGCGCCAGCGCCTGCGGTTCGAACACCTGGCGCAGGCATCGAGCGCCTGCGCCAGGTGGTGCAGCAGGCGCTCAACTGGCCGCTTCCAGCACGATGCGGTAACGAGCCTTGCCCGCTTCCAGATGGGCAAGGGCGTCATTGACCTTCGCCATCGGGAACATTTCCACCTGCGGGCGGATGTCGTGGCGGGCGGCGAAGTCCAGCATGCGGGCGATGTCGACCGGCGAGCCGGTGGGCGAGCCGGAGACCTCGCGCTGCTTGCCGATCAGGCTGAACGCCGGTACCGGGATCGGTTCCAGCACCGCGCCGACCACGTGCATGCGGCCCTTCGGGGCGAGCGTGCCGAGCAATGCGTTCCAGTCCATCGCCACGTTGACGGTGACCAGCAGCAGGTCGAGCGAGCCGGCGATCGCCTTGATCGCGGCGCTGTCGCGGCTGGCGACCACGCGGTGCGCGCCGAAGCCGCGCGCCTCGTCGGCCTTGGCCATGGTGGAGGTGAACGCGGTGACCTCGCAGCCCCACGCCGCGGCGAACTTCACCGCCATGTGGCCGAGCCCGCCGATGCCGACCACGCCGACCCGCGCGGTGGGCTTGATGTCGTAGGCGAGGAACGGCTTCAGCACGGTGATGCCGCCGCACAGCAGCGGGCCGGCGCTGGCCAGGTCGATGCCTTCGGGCAACGGAATCGTCCACGCCCAGTGCGCGCGCAACCTGTCGGCGAAGCCGCCGTGGTGGCCGCCGATGGTCGCCACCGATTGCGCGCACAGGTTCTGGTCGCCGGACAGGCACTGGCGGCAATGCATGCAGCTCCCGGCGGTCCAGCCGATGCCGACGCGCTGGCCGATCGACAAGCCCTTTGCCTGCGCGCCCAGCGCGACGACCCGGCCGATCACCTCGTGCCCGGGGATGAACGGATAGCGCGAGCCGCCCCATTCGTTGCCGATCATCGACAGGTCGGAGTGGCAGATGCCGCAGTAGTCGACCGCCACCTCGACTTCCTCGGCGCCCAGGTCACCCACGTCGAACGTGGCCAGCTTCAGCGGTTGGCCGGCCGCGCTGGCGGCCCAGCCCGTGATCGAGGACATGGCGAACTCCGGTGGTGGCGGGAACACAAGACTACGCCGTTGTATCGCGCCCGAGGATTGGACATGCTGGCGGCCTTTCCCGCCACAGGAGCATCCCCATGCTTTACCGTCGACTCGGTACCTCCGGCCTGCAGCTTTCCGCGCTGTCGTTCGGCGCCTGGGTCACCTTCGGCCGGCAGGTGGGGCGCGCGCAGGCGCGCGAGCTGCTGGCGCTGGCGCACGAGCGCGGGGTGAATTTTTTCGACAACGCCGAAACCTACAACAACGGCGTGGCCGAGCAGGTGATGGGCGACGTGCTGGCCGACTTGCGCTTCCCGCGCGACAGCTGGTGCGTTTCCAGCAAGGTGTTCTTCGGCGCGTACGACAAGCCGCTGCCGACCCAGCGCGGGCTGTCGCGCAAGCACGTGATGGAAGCCTGCCACCAGGCGTTGCAGCGCCTGCGCGTGGACTATCTGGACCTGTACTTCTGCCATCGCCCCGACCCGGACACGCCGATCGCGGAAACCGTCGCGGCGATGGACACGCTGGTACGCCAGGGCAAGGTGCTCTACTGGGGCACCAGCGAATGGCCGGCCGAGGCGATTCACGAGGCGCACCGGATCGCCCGCGAGAACCATCTCTTCGCGCCGGTGATGGAGCAGCCGCAGTACAACCTGCTGCACCGCGAACGGGTGGAGGTGGAGTACGCGCCGCTGTACGAGGCCTATGGCATGGGCACCACGATCTGGTCTCCGCTGGCGTCCGGCCTGTTGAGCGGCAAGTACAACGACGGCGTGCCGGCCGACTCGCGGCTGGCCCAGCCCGGCTACGAGTGGCTGCGCGAAAGCGTGCTGGGCCACGGCGACGAGCGCCTGGCCAAGGTGCGCGCATTGCAGCCGATCGCTGCCGAACTGGGCACCGGCCTGGCGCAGCTAGCCATCGCCTGGTGCCTGCTCAATCCGCACGTCTCCACCGTGATGCTGGGGGCCAGCAAGCGCGAACAGCTGGAGCAGAACCTGGAGGCCTTGGAACTGCTGCCGCGACTGGATGCGGCGGTGGCGCAGCGGATCCGGCGGGTCGTCGAGGCGGGGTGATGGAGGAAGGCGGTTGACAGTATAATGAGAATCATTATCATCAAAGGCGTCGCCGCCTTCGCTGGAAATCCCGATGCCCGTCCTGTCCCTGCGCCAACCGTCCTCGTCACGCCCCATCCCGCGGCCGGCATTGCCGGCTCCAGTCGCGACGATCGCCCGACGCGTCTCCAGCCAGGCGCTGCTGGAAGGTGAACGCGAACTGGTGATCCAGCATCAGGGCAGCGAGTACCACCTGCGCCTGACCCGCAACGACAAGCTGATCCTGACCAAGTAGCGGCGACGCCGGTCTTCCGCGCGGCCGGCGATGGCCCGTACGTCTTCGTCGGGCCGGTGGCCCGCGTCCGTGTCGCTGGAGGCAGGCGATGTTCAGTCCGTGGTTGAGGCAACTGCTGGAGGGCTGCCCGCGGGCAACCGGCGCGGATGTCTGCCGGCGCCGGTTACGGATGGCGCCGGCGAATCTGGTCGAGTCGTTGCCGATGCTCGGCAGCGTGATGTACATGCCGCTGGCGGCGTGCGGATCGGGCTTGCCGCAGCGACCGTGCAAGGTGCTGGTGGAAACGCCGCCGCTGGCGCTGCTGCTGCGGGTGCACTGGTTGCTGGCGGTCAGCGAGGTCGCCGTGGACGGGCCACGCGAATGGATCGACGGCATCGACCGCGACGGCCGCCCGTGCATGCGCCTGCACCTGCTGCCGGACACCGACTACCTGGGCTGGGACCGCCTGCTGGCCCGCGGCGAGCCGGCACTGGCAACACTGCATGTGCCGCACCTGCATGCGCTCGAAGCGTATCCGTTGCGCTTTCGTCGACACCAGCTGGCCGGCTTCGACGTGCTTCGCGGCGAGACGGCCATCTGCCTGTCGCCGCTGGGCCGACAACTGGCCGCACGGATCGCTCGCGCGCATGCCGGGCAAGGCGACCGGCAGTTCCGCTAGCGGTCGTCGGCAGGCGCCTGGTCGCGCGTGCGCCGCAGGTCGTCGGCGTCCGCCGTATGGAAGTGCCGCTTGAACGCGACTTCGCCGCCGGCCGGTTCCTCCAGTTCGCGGGCGTGGCGGTGGCCGGCGTACACCGCGTGCGCGATCAGCCCCGGCGCCTCGGCGTCGCCGATGCAGCGCAGCGAGCGGATGCCGGCGTCGGCCCATTCAGCTTCGCGCTGCTGCAGTTCCTGGTACAGCGCATCGTCGGGCAGGCGGGCGGTCACCGTGACCAGCGCGTCGCACTCCAACTCGTGGCGCTGGTGGGTCCAGACGTCCTCGACGGTGAGCGTGCTGCCGGCGTAGCCGTCGATGTCGTGCGACACCAGCGCCTCGATGCCCAACTGGGCCATCCGCTTGCGGATATGCCGGTAGTCGAGCGTGTGCTGGCTCCACGGCGCGATGCTGTCTTCGGGGGTCAGATAGGTCACGTCGCAGCCGTGGGCACGCAGCAGCTCGGCCGCCACGCTGGCGTAGTAGAAGCCGTCGTCGTCGAACACCACCACGCGGCCCCCGGACTGTCGGGCATCGGGCAAGCGGCCGTCCATCAGGTCGTCGGGGGTGAACACGCGCGGGTTGTCGGCGAGGCCGGGGATGGCGAAGCCGTTGCTGCGGCCGTAGCCGTCGCGGCGCCAGTGGCAGCCGGTGGCCAGCACCACGTGTTCGGCGCCGAAGTCGAGCACGTCCTGCGCGGTCAGGGCCGAATCGAGATAGACGGCTATATTGGAAAGCTTGTTGATCTGCCCGATGCGCCAGTCGCGCACGCGTGCCCATTCGGCGAGGCCGGGCAGGCGTGCCTCGCGGGTGACGCGGCCGCCGAGCTCCCTGCGTGCTTCGGCGAGGCTCACGTCGTAACCGCGCTGGCCGAGCGCGCGGGCGGCTTCCAGCCCGGCCGGGCCGGCGCCGACCACCAGCACGCGGCTGGCCGAGCGTGCCGGCGCGATGCGTTCCGGGTGCCAGCCCTTGCGCCATTCCTCGCCCATGGTCGGGTTCTGCGTGCAGCGGATCGGCGAGATGGTCATGTCGCCGGAGACGCAGATGTTGCAACCGATGCATTCGCGGATGTCGTCGACTCGGCCTTCCTCGATCTTGCGCGGCAGGAACGGGTCGGCGATCGAGGGGCGCGCGCAACCGATCATGTCCAGCACGCCGCGCTTGAGCTGCGACACCATGGTGTCCGGCGAGGTGAAGCGACCCACGCCCACCACCGGCTTGCTGGTGGTCTTCTTCACGAAGTCGATGAACGGCTCCTGCGCGCCCTCGGCGGCGAAGCGCGAGGGCACCGAGTCGTTGTACCAGGCGGCGAGGTTCACGTCCCACAGGTCGGGCAGCTCGGCCAGCATGCCCACGATGTCCTTTGCTTCGGCCAGCTCCACGCCGCCGGGGCCGAGCAGTTCCTCGGTGGCGAAACGCAGCGCGACCGCGCAGCGGTCGCCGACCGCTTCCTTCGTATCCTCCAGGACTTCGCGCAGCAGGCGCACGCGGTTCTCCAGCGACCCGCCGTAGGCGTCGCTGCGCTGGTTGCGCCGGCGCTGCAGGAAGTGCATCGCCAGCGACAGGTCGTGCGCGGCGTAGACGTAGATGATGTCCATCCCCGCGCGCTTGCCGCGGATCGCCGCCTCGCGGTGCCAGCGCCGGTACTCGCGGATGTCGTGCAGGGTCATCGCGCGCGCCTGCGACGGGTAGCCGTATTTGGACGGCTGGTGCGACGGCGCCAGCAGCACCTCGCGCGAATACAGGTTCGACGCGGTGGGGCCGTTGTGCGACAGCTCCAGCGCGGCCAGCGTGCCGTACGCGTGCACCTTGTCGCACATCAGCGCCAGCGCGGGGATGTCGCGGTCGTCCCACAGCCGCGCCTCGACGTAGGGCGTGAGGTCGCCGCTGGGGTGGATTTCGCATTCCTCGGTGGAGACCACCGCCCAGCCGCCCTCGGCCTTGGTCTCGCGCATCGCCGCATGCGCCAGCGGCATCGCGTGGCCCATGCCGTTGCAGTGCGGCACCTGGAAGAAGCGGTTCTTCGCGGTGACCGGGCCGATCTGGAGCGGGGTGAACAGGATGTCGTAGCGCGGGTCTCTCATTCCGCAATGGCCCCGGTGGACGGCGCGGCCCTGCGCCGCAGGCGCATGAACGCATACAGCGGCAGGCCCGCCGCGATCAGCCCCAGCGCGTACAGGAACGGCTCGTGGCCGATGCCGACGAAGGCGAAGACCACGAATGCCACGCAGGTGACGGCAGTGAGCAGTACCCGCGGCGAGGCGCACGTCACGCTGCGCCGCCGCCACAGCACGATCAGCGCGAGTGCACAGCACAGGTAGAGCGGCAGGTTGGCGGCGGTCACCACGCGGGTGAGGAAGGTGAACGCCGACACCAGCGACTTGCTGTAGCTCATCCCGATCATCACCGAGGCGAGTGTGCCGGTCACCAGCAAGGCCACCGCCGGCGCGCCGTGGCGGTTGTTGCGCGCGAGCACGGCGGGAAGCACGCCGCTGCCGGCCATCGTCCGGGTGAGTTCGCCACCCAGCAGGGTCCAGCCGTTGAGCGCGCCCAGCCCGCTGATCACCACGAACAGCGCCAGCCAGCGCCCGGAGCCGGCGGCGGCAAAGCGGTCCATCAGCAGCGCGAACGGGGCGTTCGCGTCGGCCAGTTCCTGCTGCCGGATCAGCAGCAGCGGCACGGTGGAGACGATGATGTAGATGACCGCGGCCAGCACGGTGCCGGTCATGGTCGAGCGCGGGATCGTGCGCCCCGGGTCGTCCACCCGCGCCGCCGGCACGCTGGCCGACTCGATGCCGAGCATCGCGAACAGGGCGATGGTCGAGGCCGCCATCACGCTGCCCAGGGTGACCGGCGTGGCCGGCGGGTGCGCGGTGTAGCTCGCCGGCGAGGTCAGCAGCAGCCAGCCGCCGAGCAGGGCGATCGCCAGCATCGGCAGCAGCTTCAGCGCGGTGGTGACGATCTGCACGCCGCCGCCGGTGCGCACGCCGAACAGGTTGATCGCCACGACCGCCCACAGCAGGCACAACGCGAACAGCGCCGGCTGGATCGCGCCCAGCGGCGGGAACACCACCGCCATGTAGCCGACCACGCCGGTGGCGAGTGCGGCATTGGTGAGCCACAGCGACACCCAGTACGCCCACAGAGCCAGGTATGCCGGCAGCTCGCCCAGGGTGCGGCGGATGTAGCCGTAGGGGCCTTCGGCGTCGGGCAGGGCGCGGGCCAGGTGCGAGAACACGCGGGCCAGCACCAGGCAGCCGGCCAGCACGATGACCCAGCCGATCAGTGCGTTGAACCCGAACGGCGCCAGCGACGCCGGCAGCACGAAGATGCCCATGCCGATGACGTTGCCCACCACCAGCGCGGTGCAGGTCCAGAAGCCGATCGTGTTGCCTTCGTGCATGCCGGCTTCCGCGGGTTTCGGTTCGCCGGGGGAGCGGCCGGATCGGGACTCGCTCACGCGGACTCCCCGGCGGGGCCGGCGTATGCCGCGCGCAGCAGGTTCTGGAAATGCCAGACGCCGCCCTCGCGCTTGGGGCACAGGCGGCCGGGAACATAGTGGCCAGAGGCCAGTCCCCGCTGCACCGCTTCGCAGATCGCGATGTCCTCGTGCTGCACTTCGTCGCTGAACGCCTGGTCGGCGGCGATGCGGGCCTGGGCGCCGGCGTCCTGCGCGTAGTAGTAGTCGAACACGATGCGGCAGCGGTCCGGCCCCAGCGGCAGGATGCGGTTGGTCTGCAGCCGCCCTGGCATGATGTTGAGCATCACGTTGGGGTAGATGAAGTAGTAGAACGCCTGGCCGTCGCCGTAGATGTCGGTGCTGTTGCGCAGCGGCGAGGATTGCAGCGAATGCCACGGGAACAGCTCGGTGTCGTAGGCGCGGTAGTCGAGTACCCGGGACAGGCCCGGGTGCACGTGCGGCAGGTGGTAGCCCTCGAGGAAATTGTCGACGTAGACCTTCCAGTTGCAGTCGATGTCGTAGTTGTCGCGGCGCAGGTAGCGCATCGCCGACAGGTCGATCGGCGCGATGCGCTCGGCGATGCCGCCGTAGACCTCGTCGAATGCCGGCACCTCCGGGTCGAGCGCCACGAACACCAGGCCCTGCCATTCGTGCACGCGCAGCGGCGGCAGGCGGATGTCCTCGACCTTGAAGTCGCAGGCGTCCTGCATCTCCGGCGCGCTGCGCAGCTGTCCTTCCAGCGTGTAGGTCCAGCCGTGGTACTTGCAGTGCAGGGCGCGCGCGCCCTTGCCGTCGCACAGAGCCAGCGGCCCGGCGCGGTGGCGGCACACGTTGGGAAAGGCGCGCAGCACGCGGTCCGCTCCGCGCACCAGCAGGATGGGCACCCCGGCGATCTGCTCGACGGCATGGTCGCCCGGCTCGGCCAGTTGCCCCTGGTGGGCCACCAGCTGCCAGCTGCGCGCGAACACCGCACGCTGTTCCATCGTCAGCATCGCGTTGCCGGCGTAGTAGCGGGCAGGCAGGGCGTGCGCGCGGTTGAGTTCCTCGACCAAGGTATCGTCAGGCATGAGCAGGTTCGGTCCCCGGATGGATGGGCGCGACGGGCAGCCGTCTTCCGGAGCTTCCATGTCCCGCGCACCGTCTTGCGCCCGCAGCAGTGTCTGCGATCCAGCCTAGCGCCTCCGCCGGAGCGGGGGCAACCGGCCGCTGCCGGCGGGGCCGGGTGCCGACGCATGGCGCATTTGCCCGCAACTACTATCTACCGGCCGGATTCGGTTGTAGATTGCGACGATACCCATCGGGGAGCTGCTGCCGTCCATGCAACGCGTTGTGCCTTGGCTGTGCCGTCCGAGACTCGACCCGTACGGGCGAGGCGCATTGTCGCGACGGATGCCGTCGTGACGGGGGCGGCAGCCGCCGGTACGCTGGAACAGGCGCTGGCCCACGCCGCCCGCCTGCTGGATCGCGATCCGGCCATGGCAGTCGAGCAGCTCGACGAAATCCTCCAGGTCGCCCCGGGTCACCCCGCTGCGTTGCAACTGCTGGCGGCGGCACGCTCGCTGCAGGGGAATGAGCAGGGTGCGCTCGACATCCTCATGCCGCTGGCACGATCCCAGCCGAACTGGGCCGTGATCCATCTCGAACTCGGGCTGGCCCTGGATCGCTGCGGGCGCGGGCAGGAGGCGATCGACGCGTTGCGTCGGGCGGTGGCGATGAAGCCCGACCTGCCGCAAGCCTGGCGTGCGCTCGGCGACTGTCTGATGGCGGCCGGCGAACAGGCGCAGGCGGACGTGGCGTATGGCAGCCACGTGCGTTACTCCACCCGCGACCCGCGCCTGCTCGCCGCCGCGGTCGCGCTGGTCGAAAACCGCATTCCCGAGGCCGAGGCCCTGCTGCGCGAGCACCTGAAGCAGGCGCCGACCGACGTGGCGGCGATCCGCATGTTCGCCGAGGTCGCCGCCCGCCTGGGTCGGAACGAAGACGCCCTGCACCTGCTCGAGCGCTGCCTGGAGCTGGCCCCCAGCTTCCAGGAAGCGCGCCGGAACTACGCGCTGGTCCTGCATCGCAGCAACCAGCCGGAGGAGGCGCTGGTCCAGATCGAACACCTGCTGGCGGCCGATCCGGGCCATCTCGGTTGCCGCAACCTGAAGGCGGTGGTGCTGTGCCGGATCGGCGACTACGAACCGGCCATCCGCATCTATGCCGACCTGCTGGAGCACTACCCGGGCAACGCGAAGGTGTGGGTGAGCTACGGCCATGCGCTGAAGACCGCCGGGCACTTCGAGCGCGCCATCGCCGCATATCGCCGCAGCCTGGAACTCGAACCGTCGTTCGGCGAGGTCTGGTGGAGCCTGGCCAACCTGAAGACCTTCCGCTTCAGCGCCGACGAGCTGACCGCGATGCGCCGTCAGCTGGCGCGCACGGATCTGGCCGGGGACGACCGCCTGCACCTGGAGTTCGCCGTGGGCAAGGCGCTGGAGGATGCCGGCGAATACGAACCGTCGTTCCGGCATTACGCGCAGGGCAATGCGATCCGCCGCACGCAGCTGCACTACAGCGCCGACGACACCAGTGCGCGGGTGCGCTACATCCGCGAGCACTACACGCGCGACTTCTTCGCCGAGCGCGCCGGCGCCGGCAGCGCGGCGCACGATCCGATCTTCGTCGTCGGCCTGCCGCGTGCCGGCTCCACCCTGATCGAGCAGATCCTGTCGAGCCACAGCCAGGTGGAGGGCACGATGGAGCTGCCCGAAGTCACCTCGATCACGCGTCTGCTGCGTCTGCAGGGCGATGCCGACAGTGCGATGCCGTACCACGGCGCGCTGGCGACGCTCGATCCCGATGCCCTGCGTGCGCTCGGCGAGCGCTACCTCGCGCATACCCGGATCCAGCGCAAGACCGCGGCACCGTTGTTCATCGACAAGATGCCGAACAACTTCATGCACATCGGGCTGATCCACCTGATGCTGCCGAACGCGAAGATCATCGACGCGCGCAGGCATCCGCTGGCGTGCTGCTTCTCGGCCTTCAAGCAGCACTTCGCGCGCGGACAGAACTTCAGCTACGACCTTGGGGACGTGGGGCGCTACTATCGCGACTACGTGGCGCTGATGGCGCATTTCGACGCCGTGCTGCCCGGGCGCATCCACCGCGTCCTGTACGAGCGGATGGTCGAGGACACCGAGGGAGAGGTGCGTCGTCTGCTCGATCATTGCGGCCTGCCGTTCGAGGCGTCGTGCCTGCGGTTCTTCCAGAACACGCGGCCGGTGCGCACGGCCAGTTCGGAACAGGTGCGCCAGCCGATCTACCGCGAGGGGGTGGATCACTGGCGCCACTACGCACCATGGTTGGGGCCCCTGGCATCGGCGTTGGGGCCGGTGCTGGAGAACTACCCCGACGTACCGGTATTGGAGTAATGGCTGAATTCGACGGATTAGTCCTGGACATGCGAGGGGAGAGTGTATGTACGCGATAAGATCGAAACAGATCACGGGGATGCGACGGATCGGTCTGACCCGGCTGCCGCTGGCGGCGGCGATCTGTCTTGCCATGGCCGCGCCGGCTTTCGCGCAGGACGCGGGGCAGGCCCAGGCCCAGGCGCCGACGGCGACGCCGGTGGCGAAACCGAAGACGACGACGCTGAGCGTGGTCAACGTGACCGCACAGAAGCGCGTCGAGAACCTGCAGAAGGTGCCGATCAGCATCAATGTGCTGGAGACCGACCAGCTCGAGGCGCTGCACGTGCAGAACTTCAACGACTACGTGAAGTACCTGCCCAGCGTCACCTTCCAGCAGGGCGGCGGCGGCATCGCCACCGGCCCCGGCTTCGCCAGCATCTACATGCGCGGCGTGGCCAGCGGCGGCAACACCAACCACTCCGGATCGCAGCCGAGCGTCGGCGTGTACCTCGATGACCAGCCGGTCACCACGATCCAGGGCCCGCTCGACATCCACATGTACGACATCGCCCGCATCGAGGTGCTGGCCGGGCCGCAGGGTACGTTGTACGGCGCCAGTGCCGAGGCGGGCGCGCTGCGCATCATCACCAACAAGCCCGATACCCGCGGCTTCGCGGCGAACTACTCCCTCGGCGTCGACAAGGTGGCGCATGGCGGCGTCGGCTTCACCGCCGAAGGGATGCTCAACATCCCGATCAGCAAGAGTGCGGCGGTACGCATCGTCGGCTGGCGCGAGCACGACGCCGGCTATATCGACAACCAGGCCGGCTCGCGCACGTTCCCGGTTTCCGGCATCACCGTCAGCAACGCCGACAACTGCACGCCGGGCCCGATGCTGGAGTGCTTCGGGCATGCCCGCAAGCACTACAACGACGCCAACACCAACGGTGCCCGCGCCGCGCTGAAAGTCGACCTCAACGACAACTGGTCGATCAGCCCGACCCTGATGGGGCAGCAGACGATCTCGCACGGCACCTTTGCCAGCGATCCCGCCATCGGCAACCTTGCAGTCACCCACTTCTACCCCGAGCGCGTCAACGACCGCTGGTGGCAGGGCGCGCTGACCGTGCAGGGCAAGATCGGCAACTTCGACCTGACCTATGCCTATGCGCACCTCAAGCGCGACCAGGAAGAGCAGACCGACTACAACGACTACTCGTTCTGGTACGACACCCTGCTTTCCTACGGTGCCTACATCCACGACAACAGCGGCGCGCTGATCAACCCGTCGGAGTTCATCAGCGACCGGGACCACTACGCCAACAGCAGCCACGAACTGCGCATCGTCTCGCCGAGCGAGGACCGGCTGCGGCTCACCGCCGGCGCGTTCTGGCAGAAGCAGAAGCACGACATCATGCAGGACTACCAGATCAACAACCTGGCCACCTCGCTGTCGGTCGCCGGCTGGCCCAACACGATCTGGCTGACCCGGCAGATGCGCTACGACTACGACAAGGCCCTGTTCGGCGAGCTGTCCTACGACATCATTCCCGAGGTACTCACCGCCACGGTGGGCGAGCGCTATTTCCGCACCAGCAACGACCTGTACGGCTTCTACGGCTTCAGCAAGGGCTTCTCGCCGAATTCGAGCTACGGCGAGGCCGGCTGCATCTCGCCGCAGCCGTTCATCGATGCGCCGTGCCTGGACTTCAACAAGCACGTGAAGGAAAGCGGCTCGCTCAGCAAGATCAATGTCACCTGGAACATCTCGCCCACCAAGATGATCTATGCCACCCGCTCCGAGGGCTTCCGCCCGGGCGGCGTCAACCGTGCCGGCCAGCTGCCGCCCTACCAGGCGGACTTCCTGACCAACCTGGAGCTGGGCTGGAAGACCTCCTGGTTCGACAACCGGCTGTCGTTCAACGGCGCGGTGTTCCGCGAGAAGTGGAACGACTTCCAATTCAACATCCTCGGCGCCAACGGCCTCACCCAGATCAAGAACGCCAACTCGGCCCGCATCGACGGACTGGAGTCGCAACTGGTCTGGCAGGCCACCTACAACCTGAATCTCAGCACGGGCATCGCGCTGTACGACGCCAAGCTGACCGCGAACTACTGCGGCTTCACCGACGCCAACAGCAACACGGTCACCTATTGCCCTGCCGGCACGGTCAATCCGTCCACCGGCGCGGTGGTGAGCGGGCCGCTGGCACCGAAGGGTACGCAGCTGCCGATCACGCCCCGCTTCAAGGCCAACCTGGTGGCGCGCTACACCTTCAGCCTGGGCGAGAACGATGCGTTCGTCCAGGCCGCGTTCGTGCACGTGGGCCGGCGGACGACCGACCTGCGCCTGCTCGAGCGGAGCCTGCTCGGCGACCTGCCGGCGTACAACTCGGTCGATTTTTCCGCGGGCATCCAGAAGGGCAGCTGGTCGCTCAACGCGTATGTCGACAACGCGTTCGACAAGCGGGCCGCGCTGTACAAGTTCACCGAGTGCGGCGTGACGATATGCGGCGCCCACAACGTCGTCGCGCAGTACCCGAACGGGCAGGTCTACACCGGCTTCAGCCAGCCGCGCACGTTCGGTATCCGCTTCAAGCAGGACTTCTAGGCGGGCGACGCTGGTCCGCGTGAAAGAAAGGCCCCGGTGCAAACCGGGGCCTTTCGCGTTTCCGGGGCCGTCGCGGCGACTGGCCGGACCGCGTTCGTCCGGTTGTCCGTGCAGTGTCCGCGGACACTGCACTGGCCCTATGCGTGCCACGCAAGTCATTGAAATACAAATTTTTACCTTGCCATTTCCATATGGCACGCGGATTGCAAACATCTCTGCGCAACCGCACTGTCCGCGGTCAGGAACGGCACCGATGATTCGCGACACTTCCGCACAAGACCGCCTGGTCGAGGTGAAACCCAATCCCAGGCGCCGGCTGATCCTGGTCGGCGCCGGCGTGTTCGTGCTGGCCCTGCTGGCATGGCTGGCGCCACGGGCCAGCCGGCTGTTCTCCGCTTCCGAATCGGTCAGCAGTTCGCGGCTGGCCTTCGCCACCGTGGAGCGTGGTCCGTTCGTGCGCGACATCGCCGCCGAGGGCAAGGTGGTCGCCGCGGTCAGCCCCACCCTGTACGCCACTTCCGGCGGCGCGGTGACGCTGAAGGTGCATGCCGGCGACACGGTGAAGAAGGACCAGGTGCTGGCCACCATCGTGAGCCCCGAGCTGACCAACAAGCTGGCGCAGGAGCAGAGCAACGCCGACGCGATGGAAGTGGAATACCAGCGTGCGCAGATCGACGCGCGCAAGAAGCGCGGCGAGCTGCAGAAGGCCTACGACAACGCGCAGATCGACGCGACCGCCGCCGAGCGCGACCTCGAGCGCAACCAGAAGGCGTTCGACAAGGGCGCGGTGCCCAGCATGGCGGTCGACCGCGCCAGGGACGAGCTGCAGAAGACCAAGATCGCGCTGCAGCACGCCAAGGCCGACCTGGGCATGGACAACGCCAGCCTCAGCTTCGACATCCAGGCGAAGAAGCTCGCCCACGAACGGCAGCTGCTGCTGGTGAAGGACCTGCAGCGCCAGGTTGACGACCTCAACGTGAAGTCGCCGGTCGACGGCCAGGTCGGCCAGCTGTTCATCGCCGAACGCGCCACCGTGGCCAAGGACGCGCAGCTGCTCAGCGTGATCGACCTGTCCGCGCTGCAGGTGGAGATGCAGGTACCGGAAAGCTTCGCGCGCGATCTCGGCATCGGCATGGCGGGCGAAATCAGCGGCAACGGCCATACCTGGAAGGGCCTGGTCAGCGCGATCTCGCCGGAAGTGGTCAACGGCCAGGTCGCCGCGCGGCTGCGCTTCGACGGCGACACGCCGAAGCAGCTGCGGCAGAACCAGCGCCTGTCGGTGCGCGTGCTGCTGGACAAGCGCGACGACGTGCTGACCGTGCAGCGCGGCTCGTTCGTCGACGAATCCGGCGGCAGCTACGCCTACCTGGTGCGCGACGGCCTCGCCAAGAAGACGCCGATCCGCGTGGGCGCCTCCAGCATCGACAAGGTGGAGATCCTCGACGGCCTCAAGGCGGGCGACCGCATCGTGATTTCCGGTACCGACAGCTTCAAGGGCGCGACCACGGTCGCGATCAGCAACTGACAAGAACATCACCACCACCAAAGGACGCAACCATGCTCAAGATGACCCACCTGTCCAAGGTCTACCGCACCGAAGTGGTGGAGACCTATGCGCTGCGCGATTTCAACATCGACGTGAAGGAGGGCGAGTTCGTCGCCGTCACCGGCCCGTCCGGCTCCGGCAAGACCACTTTCCTGACCATCGCCGGTCTGCTGGAGACGTTCTCGGGCGGCGAGTACCACCTGGACGGCATCGAGGTGAGCAATCTCAACGACAACGCCCGCTCGAAAATCCGCAACGAGAAGATCGGCTTCATCTTCCAGGCGTTCAACCTGATCCCCGACCTCAACGTGTTCGACAACATCGAGGTGCCGTTGCGCTACCGCGGCATGAAGGCGGCGGAACGCAAGCAGCGCATCATGGATTCGCTCGAACGCGTCGGCCTGGCCTCGCGCGCCAAGCACTACCCGGCCGAACTCTCCGGCGGCCAGCAGCAGCGCGTGGCGATCGCCCGCGCCCTGGCCGGCTCGCCGCGCCTGCTGCTGGCGGACGAGCCGACCGGCAACCTGGACACCCAGATGGCGCGCGGCGTGCTGGAGCTGCTGGAGGACATCCACCGTGAGGGCGCCACCATCGTGATGGTCACGCACGACCCTGAACTGGCGGCGCGCGCCCAGCGCAACGTGCACATCATCGACGGCCAGGTGGTGGACCTGTCGGAGGACCCGCGTTTCCACGCGGCGCATGCGGCAGTCGCCGACGAGGCACACGGCTGATGGGACGGGAATAGGGCGCAGCGAACAAAGGATGGCCAAGGCGTGCTCAGCCTTGGCGTCGCGACAACTCCCCCGTTCGGGTTCCCCATTCCCCATTCCTTTCTCGGCAGAGACCCCTGATGCTTGCCTACTACTTCCAGCTTGGCCTGCGCAGCCTGCGCCGCAACCCCGCCCTTACCGCACTGATGGTGATGGCGATCGGCTTCGGCGTGGCCGCGTCGATGATTACGTACTCCGTGTTCCGGGCGGTGTCGGGCAACCCGATTCCCGGCAAGTCGGCGCAGCTGTTCACGCCGCAGATCGACAGCTGGGGGCCGCAGCAGAACCTGAAGGGCGAGCCGGCGGAAGCGCTGGGTTACATCGATGCGATGGCGCTGATGCGTGCGCACGAGGCGAAGCGCCAGACCCTGCTGTATCCGGTGCAACTCTCGGTAATGCCGGGCGGCAATCGCGATCTTCCCTTGAACGCCAACGGCTACGCCGTCACCGCCGATTTCTTCACCATGTTCGAGGTGCCGTTCCGCTACGGCAGCGGCTGGGGTGCGCAGGACGATGACACGCGAGCCAGCGATGTAGTCATCAGTAGCGAGCTCAACCAGAAGCTGTTCGCTGGCGCCAACAGCGTGGGGCGCGCGCTCAATCTCGGCGGCCATGATTACCGCGTCGTGGGCGTCGCCAGCCACTGGAACCCGCGGCCACGTTTCTACGATTTGTTCACCACCAGCGGCTTTGCCGACGAGCCGGATATCTACATGGTGTTCAACCGTGCGCTGGATTTGCAGATGCGCACGGGCGGCCGCAATAGTTGCCGCGGTTCGCTCGCCTACACTACCTGGCAAGGCTATCTGCAAAGCAACTGCGTGTGGATCACGCCTTGGGTGGAACTGGACAGCCCGGCCGAAGTCGCCAGCTACCGCAGCTTCCTCACCCACTACGCCGCTGACCAGCGGCTCGCGGGCCGCTTCGACTGGGCAGCCAACGTGCGTCTGCGTGACGTGATGCAGTGGCTCGATTACGAGCACGTGGTGCCGCCGGAAAGCCGCATCTCGCTGGCGGTGGCGCTTGGCTTTTTCCTGATCTGCCTGGTCAACACCATCGGCCTGCTGCTGGCGAAGTTCATGCGCCGTGCCGGCGAGATCGGCGTGCGCCGCGCCCTGGGCGCAACGCGGGGCGAGATCTACACGCAATACCTGGTCGAGGCCGCCACGGTGGGGCTTGCGGGTGGGGTGTTGGGTCTGCTGCTCACCGCGACGGGCGTGTCCGGCGTGGGCATTCTGTTCCAGCCGGAGATCGCCAAGCTGGCGCAGCTCGATTTCTCGCTGGTGGGCCTGACTTTTGTCGTTGCGATCGTCGCTACCGTGCTGGCGGCGTTCTACCCGGCGTGGCGCGCGGCGCACGTGCAACCCGCCTGGCAGTTGAAGTCGAGCTGAGGAGAACGCCATGAATATCCAGATCAGGCCCATCCTCACCGCGCTGCGCCGGCACAAGGCAGGCACCTTGTTGATCGCGCTGCAGATCGCGTTGACGCTGGCCATCGTGTGCAACGCGCTCTTCATCATCCACCAGCGCCTGACCAACCTGTCCGTAACCAGCGGCGTGGACGAGGCCAATGTGTTCGTCATCGCCAACATGTGGGGCGACGTCGGTCAATCGACGGCGCAGGTCGATGCGCAGGTGCGCGCCGACCTGCTTGCGCTGCGGCAACTGCCTGCCGCGCTCGATGCCACGCCAGCCAGCGGTTATCCGCTGAGGGGCGGCGGCTGGGACAACTTCGTCACCATGACGCCTGACCAGACGAAACCGACCACGGATGCAGCGGTGTACACCGGCGACGAGCATTTCATCGGCACGCTGGGCCTGAGGCTCGTGGCGGGGCGAAATTTCCATCCTGATGAGGTGATGGTGATGGGCACTCAGCAGGCCATCACTCCATCGACGGCAATCGTGAGCAAGGCGTTGGCCGATCGTTTGTTCCCCGATGGCAATGCGCTGGGCAAGAGCTTCTACGCGATGGGCACGACGCCAAGCACCATCGTCGGCATCGTTGATCCGCTACATCGGCAGGGCGTGGATCAATGGAGCAACGGCTATGCCGGGCAGGCGCTGATCTGGCCGCTGCGGGCGGATGATTCGCGCGGCATCTACTACATCGTGCGCGCCAAGCCCGGCCAGCTTGCCGACGCCATGCGCGAGGCGCCCAAGGCGTTGTATGCACAAAGCCGTCTGCGCATCATCGATCCGAAGGACGGCATCCAGGACTACGCCACCATCCGTCACAAGGTGTACGACCGTGACCGCGGCCTGGCGATCCTGATGGGTATCATCAGCGTGGTACTGCTGGCGATCACCGCGGCGGGCATCGTGGGCCTCACCAGTTTCTGGGTCGGCCAGCGCCGCAAGCAGATCGGTGTGCGACGCGCACTGGGCGCACGGCAGCGCGACATCCTCGCCTATTTTCTCACCGAGAACTTCCTGATCAGCGCTACCGGCGTGGTGCTGGGCGCCGTGCTGGCGATCGCCTTCAACCTGTGGACGGTGACCCGTTTCGAGATGGACCGCATGTCGATGGCCTATGTAGGCGCCGGTGTGCTCGTGCTGCTGCTGCTGGGACAAGGCGCGACGTTCGCGCCGGCGTTGCGCGCCTCGCGCGTGTCGCCGGTGGAGGCGACGCGGAGCGTGTGAGTTCTTACTGGGTGGGGTGCTCCTGGCTGGCGAAAGGGCCACCCCCTCCCGACCTCCCCCTGCAAAGGCAGGGGGAGGAGACAAACAACGGAGTGAATGGAATGCTTGCCTACTACCTCGAACTGGCGTTGCGCAGCCTGAAACGCAGCCCTGGCCTCACCGCGCTGATGGTGCTGGCGATCGGCTTCGGCGTGGCCGCGTCGATGACCACCTGGTCGGTGTTCCGCGCCGTGTCGGGCGATCCGATCCCGTGGAAGTCCGCGCAGCTGTTCGTGCCGCAGATCGACAACTGGGGGCCGAACGGACGCGGCAGCGACGGCGAGCCGCCGAACGCGATGTCCTACAACGAGGCGATCACCCTGATGCGCGATCACCGCGCCAGGCTGCAGTCGGCGATGTACCAGATCTCGCCGTCGATCGTGCCGGCGGATGCCAGCAAGCATCCGATCAACGTCAGCGGCCATGCGGTCTACAGCGAATTTTTCCCGATGCTGGACGTGCCGTTCCTGTTCGGCAGCGGCTGGAGCGCCGCCGACGACGCGCAACGCGCCGCCGTGGTGGTCATCAGCAGCAAGCTCAACCAGAAGCTGTTCGGTGGCAGCAACAGCGTGGGCAGGACGGTCAACGTCGAGGGCAAGGACTATCGCGTGGTTGGCGTGCTGAACGACTGGAATCCGCAGCCGCGTTTCTTCGACGTGGTCAACAGCGGCGGCTTCTCCACCGGCGTCGAGGATGTGTTTGTGCCGTTCCAGCGCGCCATCGCGGTTGGCATGCCGAACGACGGCAACACCAATTGCAACGCGGTGCCGGCCGAATCGGGATTCGTCGGCCTGCAGCATTCCGCTTGCGTATGGATTGCCTACATGGCCGAACTGGACGACGCGGCTGCGGTGACGGCTTACAAGCAGTATCTCGACGGTTATGCGCGCGACATGCAGCAGTCCGGCCGCTTTGGCTGGGCGCCGAACAACCGCCTGCGCGACCTGCCGTCATGGCTGGACAACCAGCATGTCGTGCCCAGCGATACCAAGGTATCGCTGCTGGTGGCGCTGGGCCTGCTGCTGGCATGCCTGGTCAACACGACCGGCCTGCTGCTGGCGAAGTTCCTGCGTCGCAGCGGCGAGATCGGCGTACGCCGCGCACTGGGTGCGCCGCGCCTGGCGATCTATGCGCAGTTCCTGGTCGAGGCCGGCATCGTCGGACTGAGCGGAGGCCTGCTTGGCTTGCTACTGACCGGTGTCGGGGTGGCCAGCGTGGGCTGGGTGTTGCCGAAGGACATCGCCGCACTGGCGCGGGTCGACTTCTCGCTGCTCGTGCTCACCCTGCTGGTGGCCGTCATCGCGACCATGCTGGCCGGGCTCTATCCCACCTTCCGCGCCTCGCGCGTGCAGCCGGCGTGGCAGCTCAAGTCCAATTAGCGTGCTGTCCCCATGCACGAAAGCGGCCATCCATGGCCGCACTCCTCAATAAAGCCGGCTTCATAGGGTAGTAAAAGGAAAATCATCATGACCCTGCATCCCATTCTTGCGGCATTGCGCAAACACAAGGCCGGCGTCGTGCTCATTTCGCTGCAGATCGCGCTGACTCTGGCGATCGTCTGCAATGCGGTGTTTATCATCGGCCAGCGTGTCGAGCGGGTGAACCGGCCCACCGGCCTCGACGAGAACGATCTGTTCCTGGTCTCCCAGCAATGGGTGGGTGCGCCAGGCGGTGACGATCCGGCCGGCGTGGAAAAACTCGACGTGATGCAGCGGGAGGACCTGACGGCGCTGCGCAACCTGCCCGACGTGGCCTCGGTGGCGCCGAGCAATTCGATACCGCTGCTCAATTCCTCGTGGACGGGTGCGTTGTCGCTCAAGTCTGATCAGAAATTTGAAAAAGGCATCACGCGCACGGCGTACTACTTCACCGACGAACATGCCCTGGCCACCCTGGGGCTGCGCCTGGTAGCCGGCCGTGCCTTCACTGCCGCCGACGTGCAGCATCAGGGCGCCCGCGACCAGCGCAATCGTCCGATCGTGATCGTGACCCAGGCGCTGGCCGACAAGCTGTTCCCGCAAGGCGGTGCGGTAGGCAAGGTGGTCTATACCGACGGCAGCAGTGCACCGAGCACCGTCATCGGTGTGGTCGCGCGCCTGCAGACCCCGGCCAGCGGAAGCTTCGGCAACGATTTCGCCTGGAACTCGACCCTGGTGCCGACCCGGCTGGACGCGAACTTCGCGCGCTATGTGGTGCGCGCCAAACCAGGCCGGCGCGACGCGGCGATGCACGCCGTGCCCGCGACGCTGTATGCGGTGAACCCGATGCGCGTGCTCGACGACGACAGCGTCAAGTCATTCGCCGATATCCGTGCCAGTGCCTACCGTGCCGACGTCGGCATGGCGATCCTGATGGGCGTGGTCTGCCTGATCCTGCTCTGCGTCACCGCCGCCGGCATCGTCGGCCTGACCAGCTTCTGGGTCGGCCAGCGGCATCGGCAGATCGGCGTGCGCCGTGCGTTGGGCGCGCGCAAGGTGGACATCCTGCATTACTTCCAGATCGAGAACCTGCTGATCGCCGGCGCCGGCGTGTTGGTGGGCGTGCTGCTGGCGATAGGCCTGAACATGTGGCTGATGAGCCACTACGAGATGGCGCGCATCCCCTTGCTGTACGTGCTGACCGGCGTGCTGGTGATGCTGGCGATCGGCCAGGCCGCGGTGTTCGTACCGGCGCGGCGCGCGTCCAACGTGCCGCCGGTGGTGGCGACGCGAGCGGCGTGATGCTTTTGACTGCTCTTCCTGCCCGCCCCAAGGGAAGTCCCTAGGGCAGGCAGGAGGAGTGGTAATCAACGGAGTGAACGGAATGTTCGCCTACTACCTCGACCTGGCCCTGCGCAGCCTGAAGCGCAACAAGGCGCTCACCGCGCTGATGGTGCTGGCGATCGCGCTGGGCATCGGCGCCTCGATGACCACGCTGACCGTGCTGCATGTGCTGTCGGGCGATCCGCTGCCTGACAAGAGCGGGCAGCTTTATTACCCGCAGATCGATCCGCAGGACATCAAGGGCATGATGCCGAGCAAGGAGCCGCCGGATCAGGTCACCCTGATCGACGGTTTGAATCTGCTGCGCGCCGGTCGTGCGGACCACCAGGCGCTGATGACCGGCGGATCGGTGCCGGTCCAGCCCGAGCAGTCCTCGCTCGACCCGTTTTACGTGGAGGCGCGCTACACCACGGCGGATTTCTTCGCGATGTTCGAGGCGCCGTTCCTGTACGGCCATGGCTGGACCGCAGCGGACGGCGAGGCCAAGGCGCGCGAGGTGGTGATCGCGAGGTCGCTCAACGACAAGCTGTTTGCCGGAGCCGACAGCGTGGGCCGCACGCTGCGCATGGCCGGAACCTCCTTTCGCATCGTGGGCGTGCTGGACGGCTGGCAGCCGAATCCGCACTTCTACGATCTCAACACGGGCTCCTACGCGTACGGCGAGCAGGTGTTCCTGCCGCTGCAGACCATGCTGGAGCTGCGGCTGGACCGCAACGGATCGAGCGACTGCTGGGGCAATGGCGGCGGCGGCGTCGGCAACATCCTGCCTTCGGATACCTGCGTGTGGCTGCAGTTCTGGGTGCAACTGGACAACCCGGCCAAGGCGGCGGCGTACCGGGAGTTCCTGATCCATTACTCGCAGGACCAGCAGGCGCTGGGTCGATTCCAGCGCGCCCCCAATGTGCGCCTGCGCAACGTGATGCAGTGGCTCGACCATCAGATGGTGGTGCCCAACGACGTGCGCCTGCAGACCGGGCTGGCGTTCGGCTTCCTGCTGGTGTGCCTGGTCAACACGGTGGGGCTGATGCTGGCCAAGTTCATGCGCCGTGCGGCCGAACTCGGCGTGCGCCGTGCGTTGGGCGCTTCGCGGCGCGCGCTGTTCGCACAGCTGCTGATCGAATCCGGCGTGGTCGGTCTAGTCGGCGGCTGCGGCGGCCTGCTGCTGGCGCTGTGCGGACTGTGGCTGGTGCGCCAGCGGCCGTCGGATTACGCCGCGCTGGCGCACCTGGACCCCAGCATGCTGTTCACCACCTTCGTGCTGGCGGTATGCGCCACGCTGCTGGCCGGCCTGCTACCCGCCTGGCGCGCCTGCCAGATCGCGCCCGCCCTGCAGCTGAAGAGCAACTGAGACGGTCATGGACATTCTTCCGATCCTTTCCACCTTGCGCCGGCACAAGCTCACCTCCTGGCTGCTGATCCTGGAAATCGCGCTGACCTGCGCCATCGTGTGCAACGCGGTCTTTCTGATCGGTCAACGCCTGCAGCGCATGGACATGCCCAGCGGCGTGGCCGAGCACGAGCTGCTGCAGATCCAGGTGGCCGACGTGACGGCACCGTCCAATCCGTATGCCCGCCTCGCGGAGGACCTCGCGGTGCTCCGGCAGGTGCCCGGCGTTATCTCGGTGGCTTCCTCCAACCAGGTGCCGTTCGGCACTTCGTCGTCGAACGGCAACCTCCGGCTCGATCCGGCGCAGCCCGAGCGGACGCTCAACGCCGGTACCTACTTCGGCGAGAACCTGGCGCATACGCTGGGCACGCGGCTGGTGTCCGGGCGTGACCTGCAGTCGGATGACTTCATCGACGCGGATACGGCGATGAAGGCGCTCGGTACGGGAGACAGCAAGAACCTGCCGCACGTGACGCTGATCACCCAGACCCTGGCCGAGCGGCTGTGGCCGGGGCAGAACCCGCTGGGCCGCACCATCTATCTCACGCCCGTCGTGGGCCTGCGCGTGGTCGGCGTGCTGGACAGCCTGGCGCGGGCGAATGCCTACGACACAGCCAAGGCGCAGTACACCATGGTGGTACCGCTGCGCATGGGCGCGAACAAGGACCAGAACTACCTGATCCGCACCCGGCCGGAAGATCGCGCGAGCGTCATGGTCGCCGCGCTGGCCGCGCTGAAGAAGGCCGATCCGCAGCGCGTGGTGACCACCCGGCGCAGCTTCGACGAGGTGCGACGGAAGTTCTTCCAGGACGATCGCGCGATGGCCGGCATGCTGGTCGGCGTGATCGCGGCGCTGTTGATCGTCACCGCGCTGGGCATCGTCGGCCTGGCCAGCTTCTGGGTGGCGCAGCGGCGCCGCACCATCGGCGTGCGCCGCGCGCTGGGCGCCACCCGCCGCAACATCCTCAACTACTTCCAGACCGAGAACTTCCTGCTCGCCACGATCGGCATCGTGCTTGGCATGGCGCTGGCCTACGGCATCAACCTGTTCCTGATGCTGCATTACGAATTGCCGCGATTGCCGGCCGTCTATTTCCCGGTGGGCGCGATTGTGCTGTGGCTGGTCGGGCAGGCGGCGGTACTGGGGCCGGCGCTGCGCGCGGCGGCGGTGCCGCCGGTGGTGGCGACACGATCGGTGTGACGCTTTTTTACTCCCGCCACTGTGACCGAAGGGAATCCCTCTTCGGGATAAACAGGGAAGGGGCATGACCTGGGATGGAGTGCGCAATGCTCGGCTACTACCTCGACCTCGCGCTGCGCAGCCTGAAGCGCAACAAGGTGCTCACCGCGCTGATGGTGATCGCGATAGCCGTCGGCATCGGCGCCAGCATGACCACGCTGACGGTGATGCACCTGCTGTCCGGCGATCCGCTGCCGGGAAAGAGCGGGACGCTGTTCTATCCGCAGGTCGATCCCGATCCCGGCCCGAAGCAGAAACACCCCTATGACGTGATGGACTACCGTTCCGCCTTCGATCTGTGGAGCGCCCATCGTGCCGACCGGCAGACAATGATCGCCAGCAGCCAGCTGCGGCTGACCTCGCCGCAGGTGAACCTGCCGCCGCTGATGGCGAAGGCGCTGTCGACCACCAGCGATTTCTTTCCGATGTTCGACGTACCGTTCCGCTACGGCAACGGCTGGACCGCACAGGACGATGTCAGCCGTGCACGGGTGGCGGTGATCTCGTCGGATCTCAACGACAAGCTGTTCAACGGCGCCAATAGCGTGGGTCGCACGCTGCGGCTGAGGGATACCGACATGCGCATTATTGGCGTGTTGGCGCCGTGGCGGCCGTCGCCGCAGTTCTACGAGGTGGCCGGCGGCCGCTATTCCAACGGCGATACGGCGAGCTTCTACGGTCGGCCGGAAGATGTGTTCATGCCGTTCGAGAGCTCGCTGGAGGTCAATAGTGGCGGCATGAATGTATTCACCTGCTGGAGCCTTCCGGATCCGGCGCACCTGAAAACTGCGCCTTGCGTTTGGGTAGCGGTATGGGTGCAACTCAACGATGCAGCCGGGGTGGTTCGTTATCGACACTTCGTGGCTGACTATGCGGCCCAGCAGAAAGCCATGGGGCGCTTTGCGCATGCCGATGACACCCGGATGCCCAGCCTGATGGAATGGCTCGATTACAACCAGGTGGTGCCCAGCGATGTGCGCCTGCAGACGTGGCTGGCATTTGCCTTCCTGCTGATCTGTCTGTTCAACACGGTGGGCCTGTTGCTGGCGAAGTTCCTGCGTCGCGCGGGTGAGATCGGCGTGCGCCGCGCGCTGGGCGCAAGCCGCACGGCGGTGTTTGCGCAATGCCTGGTCGAAGCCGGCCTGATCGGCCTGCTCGGCGGCGCGGGCGGCCTGCTGCTGACCTTGTTCGGCCTGTGGCTGGTGCGCCGCCAGCCGGTCGAATACGCCGATCTTGTGCATCTGGATACGGCGATGTTCCTGGTCACGTTCGCCCTCGCCATCGCCGCCAGCCTGCTGGCCGGCGTGTTGCCGGCACTGCGCGCCAGCCGCATGCCGCCCGGCCTGCAACTGAAGACGCTTTAGTGCGCTATCCCTGCGCGTGAAAGCGGCCATCCATGACCGCACGACGAGAGCTTGGTGCGCTCCTCCATGAGCGCAATAAACAGAAAAGCGGCCATCCATGGCCGCGCTCCTCAAAGAGAGCCGAGAGCCATGCAGATCCAGCCCATCCTCACTGCACTGCGCAAGCATCGCCTCGCCACCATGCTGATCGCACTGGAAATCGCGCTGGCCTGTGCGGTGCTGTGCAATGCCTGCTTCCTGATCGTCAACCGCGTGCAGCAGACCCGGGTCATCAGCGGCGTCGACGAGAGCGCTCTGGCTGCCATCAAGCTGACCGGCTATGACCCGGCGAGGGGTGTCGATCTCAACGCGCGCGTGCTCAGCGGCCTTGCCAAGATTCCAGGCGTGCAGTCGGTCAGCGCGATCAACCAGGTGCCGTTCGGCGACCACGCCGGCACCGCCGGCATCACCACCGATCCCGAGGGCAAACGCTTCGGCGGCGTGGTGGATTTCTATGTCGGTGGCCCGGGCAGCTTCAAGGCCCTCGGCGTGCAGCTGGTCGCTGGTCGCGTGCCGCAGCCCGGCGAGTACCAACCCGTCGACTTTTTCGTGCCGGATGACTCCGCCGTGTGGGTGACCCGCGTGCTGGCCGAGCACCTGTGGCCGGGTGTCGATCCGCTCGGCAAGGAATTCTGGACCGGGAAATTCCACTTCCGGGTGGCTGGCGTGCTGGCGCACCTGGCGCGTCCCTACGGTGGCGAGGGCGGCCCGAGCACGATCGAATGGTCGGTATACGTGCCGGCGCAGCCGGGCGCACAGCTTGCGGCCGTCTACCTGCTGCGCGCCGATCCCGCTCGATTGCCTCAGGTGCTGCGCGACGCGCGGGCCGCGATGGCCACCATCGCGCCCGATGCGGTGCTCGACAGCAAGGCAAGCCAGACCATCGGCAGCCTGCGCGAGAACTATTTCCGGCAGGACCGCGTCATGGCCGGCATCCTTGTCGGCGTGATCGCCGCCCTGCTGCTGGTCACCGCGCTCGGCATCGTCGGCCTGGCCAGCTTCTGGGTGCAGCAGCGCCGCCGGCAGATCGGCGTGCGCCGCGCGCTGGGCGCCACCCGCGGCGACATCCTGCGCTACTTCCAGACCGAGAACTTCCTGATCGTCAGCGGCGGCATTGCGCTGGGCATGGTGCTGGCGTTCGGCCTGAACCTGATGCTGATGCAGCACTACGAGTTGCCGCGATTGCCGCTGTACTACCTGCCGGTGGGTGCGCTGGCGCTGTGGGTGCTGGGCCAGCTCGCTGTGCTCGGTCCCGCACTGCGCGCGGCCGCGGTGCCGCCGGTGGTGGCGACGCGGTCGGTGTGAGGCGTGCTGTCTGGCACGGGAGAAAGACCGGCGCGACGTTCACAATCACTCTGTCCATCCTTGCGGAGAAGAACGCCCATGAAGACCTTGCCGCTGCTGATCTGCGCAAGCCTGCTCGGCCCGGTGGCCATCGCTTCGCCTGCGCAGACAGCGCCGGCGGCGCAGGTGGCGACGGCCGACGTGGCTGCGCGGGTGAAGGCGCTGAATGCGCTGCTGGCCGAACAATGGCAGCACACCCTGAGCAACACGCCGGAGTTCGCCACCATCCTCGGCGACCTGCGCTACAACGACCGCTGGAGTGACGCTTCGCTCGAACATGCCAGGGCCGAACACAAGGTCAACCAGGACTTCCTGCGCCGTTTCGAGGCGATCGACACCCGCGGCTTCCCCGCCAGCGACAAGCTCAACCAGCAACTGATGGTGCGCCAGCTGAAGGACGGCCTGCGCGCCTACGACCTGAAGCTCAACGAGATGCCGCTGGAGCAGATGAGCGGCGTGCACCTGCAGCTGGCCGGTTTCGTCAGCTCGATTCCGTTCAACAACACCAGGGAATACGAAGACTACCTGGCACGCCTGCATGCGGTCCCGCAGCTGCTTGACCAGGTCACGGCGGTCGCGCGTCAGGGTCTGCGCGACGGCATGATGCCGCCGCGCTACCTGCTCGAGAAGGTGGTCACGCAGATCGACAGCATCGCCAAGCCGGCCGGCACAGACAGCGCGTTCGGCCAGCCGCTCAAGCATTTTCCGGCCAGCATGTCGCAGGCTGACCGGCAGCGCCTGCGCGAGGCGATCGTCGCAGCGATCGACAACGAGGTGCGCCCGGCCTACCGCAAGCTCGGCCAGTTCGTGGCGAAGGACTACGCGCCGCACGGGCGCAGCCAGCCCGGCGTGTGGCAGCTGCCGAACGGCGAAGCGATCTACCGCTACCAGGTCGAGCAGATGACCACCACGCGGGAAAGCCCGCAGCACATCCACGAGCTGGGCCTGGCCGAGGTCAAGCGTATCGAGGCGGAGATGACCACGATCGCGAAGGCCCAGGGCTACCCGGACCTGGCCAGTTTCCGCGCGGCATTGAAGAAAGATCCGAAAGTGCATCCGACCTCGCGTGAGGACATCCTGAACCGCTATCGCGGCTTCATCGCGCAGATGCAGCCACAGTTGCCGAAACTGTTCGGTCTGCTGCCGAAGACTAAGGTCGAGGTGCTGCCGGTGGAGGCCTATCGGGAGAAGGAGGCGCCGGGCGCGGAGTACCACCAGGGCACGCCGGACGGTTCGCGGCCGGGGCAGGTCTACGTCAACACCGGCGACTATGCCAATCGCACCACCTTGTCAATCGAGTCGACCGCCTATCACGAGGCGATCCCCGGCCATCACATGCAGATCTCGATCGCGCAGACGCTGCCGGCGCTGCCGCCGTTCCGCCAGCAGGCCGGCTACACCGCCTACATCGAAGGCTGGGCGCTGTACGCCGAACGGCTGGGCAAGGACATCGGCTTCTACAAGGATCCGCTGTCCGACTACGGCCGCCTTTCCGATGAACTGCTGCGCGCGGACCGCCTGGTGCTCGACACCGGCGTGCACTACAAGCGCTGGACGCGCCAGCAGATGGTGGATTTCTTCCGGGCCCATTCCAGCGAGGACGAACCCAGTATCCAGGCCGAGACCGACCGCTACGTCACCTGGCCGGGTCAGGCGCTGGCCTACAAGATGGGCCAGTTGAAGATCCTCGCGCTGCGCGAGCGGGCGAAGCAGGAACTGGGCGACCGCTTCGACATCCGCGAGTTCCATGACGAGATCCTCGGCGGCGGCGCGCTGCCGCTGGACGTGCTGGAGGCGCGCACCGATGCCTGGATCGCGGCGGTGAAGGCCGGCACCGCGCCGGCGACCGCGGCACCGGTGGCGGAATAAGCTCGCCATGGCCCGTTGGTCATGGCAACCTTTCGAACCGGAGCGGCATCCATTGCCGCATGTGCAGAAAGAAGATGACCCGTACCGTCCTGATCATCGACGACAACCCGGCCGTGGGCGAGGCGCTGTCGCTGGCGCTTTCGCTGCACGAGATCCGCGCGCTGGTCGCGCTGACCCCGGACGAGGGCCTGGCGCTGCTGCAGCGCGAGGCGGTCGACGTGGTGATCCAGGACATGAACTTCACCGCCGACACCACGTCGGGCGAGGAGGGCGTGGCATTGTTCCGGGCGATCCGCGAGCGCCACCCGGACTTGCCGCTCATCCTGCTGACCGCGTGGACGCACCTGGAAACCGCGGTGGAGCTGGTCAAGGCCGGCGCCGCCGACTACCTGGCCAAGCCGTGGGACGACAACAAGCTGCTGGCCACGGTGGAGAACCTGCTGGAGCTGTCCGAGTCCACCCGCGAAGTGAACCGCAGCCGCCGTGAACGCCGTCAGCGGCGCGAACAACTGCAGCGCAAGTACGAACTGGACGGCCTGGTGTTCGCCTCCGAGGCGATGGCGCGCACCCTGGACCTGGCCTGCCAGATCGCCCGCTCCGACGTGCCGGTGCTGATCACCGGCCCGAACGGCACCGGCAAGGAGCGCATCGCGGCGATCGTGCACGCGAATTCGGCGGTGAAGCGCGGCCCGTTCGTCGCGGTGAACTGCGGCGCGCTGCCGGGCGAGCTGATCGAGGCCGAGCTGTTCGGCGCCGAGGCCGGCGCGTATACCGGCGCGAACAAGGCGCGCGAAGGGCGTTTCGAGCTGGCCGACGGTGGCACGCTGTTCCTGGACGAGATCGGCAACCTGCCGCTGCCGGGCCAGATGAAGCTGCTGCGGGTGCTGGAGACCGGCCAGTTCGAGCGGCTCGGTTCCGGCAAGACGCGGCAGGCCAAGGTGCGCGTATTGAGCGCGACGAATGCCGACCTCAAGGCGATGATCCAGGCCGGCACGTTCCGCGAGGACCTGTACTACCGGCTCAACGTGATCGAGGTCAACCTGCCGCCGCTGGCCGAGCGCAACGACGACATCCTGCCGCTGGCCGAATTCTTCCTGGACGGCCGCGCCGAACTCGGCGATGCCGCTCGCGACGCCTTGCTGGCTTATCCATGGCCGGGCAACGTGCGAGAGCTGAAGAACGCGATCGAGCGTGCCGCACTTCTCGCTGGCGGTCGTCCGATCAGCCCCGAGCTGCTGAACCTGCCGCAGCACGCGGCAACCGCACCGGCGGCACGCAACCTGGACGAGCCCAGCCGCGAGGCGGTGGAGAACGCATTGCACAAGGCCGATGGCGTGGTCAGCCGCGCCGCGCAGAGCCTGGGCCTGTCGCGCCAGGCACTGTACCGGCGGATGGAGCGCTACGGCCTGGCGACCCCGGCTTGAGTAGCCGTTGGCCGCGATGCTTGCCCCTGGCCGCAAGGCGTAGAAAGATGGCTGCCCGCATCCATCAGGAGAGGCGTCGTGCGATGTCGCCGGATCATGCCTGTTTCGGCCTGGCCGGGCGGACGGCCACTGCCGGGACGCGCGGTGGCTTCGCTGGATGTCGGGTGTCGTTGAGCCGGCTTTCTCCATTCGAGGAGGGCGGCCGATGTGGCGTCGCCTGAATTCGCTGCAGGGTCGCCTGACCCTCCTGCTGGCCGTGGCCGGTGTGGCCGGCGCAGTGGTCTATGCCGGCGTCACCCAGTGGCCACTGCCGCAGTTGCTGCTATGGCTGCGCCAGGACCTTGCGCTGTCGATACGCGCACCGATGCAGCTGGGCATCTACGGCGGCCTGCTGGCCAGCGTGGTGGTGCTGCTGCCGCTGGCGTTCTGGCTGGCCGGCCGGGTGATGGCGCCGGTGAGCCGCCTGCTGCGTGCGCTGGAAGGCGCGGTGGCCAGTTACCGCGACGGCGATTTCAGCTTCTCGATCGCGGTGAACCGGCGCGACGAGCTCGGCGAGCTGATCCGCATGCACAACGCGCTGGGCCAGACCCTGCGCGAGCAGCGCCAGCACCTGGTGCAGCGCGAGCTGCTGCTCGACACGGTGGTGCAGAACACCCCCGTGGCGCTGGTGCTGACCGATGCGATCGGCAAGGTGGCCTACGCGAACATCGCCTCGCGGCACCTGTTCAATGAAGGCCGCAGCCTGGTCGGGCTGGACTTCGCCGAACTGCTGGCCGAGGCGCCGGAAGCGTTGCGCAAGGCGGTGGAGAGCGGCGAGGACGCCCTGCTCAGCGTGGAGATGGACGGCAGCGAGGAAACCTTCCACCTGTCGCAGCGCGCGTTCCGGCTGCAGGGCCGGCCGCATAGGCTGCACCTGTTCCGGCGCATGACGCGCGAGCTGTCGCGGCAGGAAGTGGCGACCTGGAAGCGGGTGATCCGGGTGATCAGCCACGAGCTCAACAACTCGCTGGCGCCGATCACCTCGCTGGCGCATTCCGGCGCCGAACTGGCCCGGCGCGGGCAGCTGGATCGGTTGCCCGGTGTGTTCGCCACCATCGGTGAGCGCGCGATGCACCTGCATCGCTTCATCGCCGGCTACGCCAGCTTCGCCAAGCTGCCCACGCCGCAGCCGGCGGACATCGAGTGGAAGCCGTTCCTGGACGGACTGGCGCTGCATTGCCAGTACCGCCTGGCGGCGCCGGCGCCGCAGCGGCCCGGGCATTTCGACGCAGCGCAGATCGAGCAGGTGCTGATCAATCTGATCAAGAACGCGCACGAATCGGGCGGCCCGGACGACGAGGTCACGCTGTCGATCCAGGATGTCGGCAACGAGCTGCGCATCGAGGTGGCCGATCGCGGCCCCGGCATGAGCGAGACGGTGCTGGCGCAGGCGCTGCTGCCGTTCTATTCGACCAAGCGCTCCGGCACCGGCCTGGGCCTGGCGCTGGCGCGCGAGATCACCGAGGCGCATGGCGGCCGCGTGCTGCTGGCCAACCGCGAAGGCGGCGGTTTGCGGGTGAGTCTGCGCCTGCCGCAGTCCGCACCGAGATAACCATCGACTCGCCTATACTCAAGCCTTCTTCAAGGAATGGGGGTAGGCAATGGGACAGCTTCTCGCGTTGGTAATCGTATTCGTCGTGGTGGTCGGCCTGGCCAAGCTGGTGCGCATCGTGCCGCAGGGTTTCGAATGGACGGTGGAGACCTTCGGCAAGTACACCCGCACGCTCAGCCCCGGCCTGCATTTCCTGATTCCGATCTATCAGGCGGTCGGGCGCAAGATCAACATGATGGAACAGGTGCTCGACGTGCCGTCGCAGGACGTGATCACCAAGGACAATGCCGTCGTGCGCGTCGACGGCGTGGTGTTCTACCAGGTGCTCGACGCCTCCAAGGCGGCCTACGAGGTGTCCAACCTGGAACAGGCGTCGCTGGCGCTGATCATGACCAATATCCGCACCGTGCTCGGCTCGATGGACCTGGACGAGTCGCTGAGCCAGCGTGATGCGATCAACGCGAAGCTGCTCAAGGTGGTGGACGAGGCGACCCACCCGTGGGGCGTCAAGGTCAACCGCATCGAGATCAAGGACATTGCGCCCCCGCGCGACCTGGTCGATGCGATGGCGCGGCAGATGAAGGCCGAGCGCGAGAAGCGAGCCAACATCCTCGACGCCGAGGGCTTCCGCCAGGCGGCGATCCTCAAGGCGGAGGGCGAGAAGCAGTCGGTGATCCTGGCCGCCGAGGGCGAGAAGGAAGCCGCGTTCCGTGCCGCCGAGGCGCGCGAGCGTTCGGCCGAGGCCGAGGCGAAGGCTACCACGATGGTTTCCGACGCGATCGCCGGCGGCAACGTCAACGCGCTGAACTACTTCGTCGCCAACAACTACGTCGAGGCGCTGAAGGCGATGGCCGCTTCGCCGAACCAGAAGATGCTGCTGCTGCCGATCGAGGCCACCGGCGTGATCGGCGCACTGGCCGGCATCGGCGAACTGGCGAAGGAGTCGCTCGGCCAGCAGCAGAAGGCCGCGGCCATTCAGCCGCCGCTGCGCTGAGGCATGGCCATGGACGAGCTTGCGACGCATTACCTGTGGTGGATCCTGGCGCTGCTGCTGATCGCCGGCGAGCTGTTGCTGCCCGGTTATTTCCTGCTGTGGATCGGCGTTGCTGCCGCGGCGATGGGCGTGGTGCTGTGGGCCGATCCGGCGCTGGGCCTGCTGGCCCAGGCGATCCTGTTCGGCCTGCTCGCGTTCGCCTCCTGCGTGGGCTATGCGCGCTGGCTGCGGCCGCGGCTGGAGCGGCGCGCGCCAGGTGGCGAGCGGCTGAACCGCCGTGCCGAGCAGTTGATCGGGCAGCGCTATGAGCTGATCGAACCGATCGTCAACGGTCGCGGCAAGGCCCGCGTGGGCGATGGCCAGTGGCTGGTCAGCGGGCCGGACCTGCCGCTGGGCAGCACGGTGGAAGTGGTCGCGGTGGAAGGCACCACCCTGCAGGTACGCGCCGCGGCATGAGCGCCGGCAACGCCATCAGCCAGCAGCAGTTCGCCACCACGGCGCTGACCACGCGCATCGCGTTCGTGCTGGAACTGGCGCGACGGCTGCACCAGTACGGTACGTCCGCGCCGCGGCTGGAGATGGCGATTGCCGGCGTGGCGCAGCGGCTGGGGCTGACCGCCGACGTGTGGTCCAGTCCCACCGCGATCATCATCTCCTTCGCCGACCTGGCCCAGGGCGAGGAGGGCGTGGCGCAGACCACCCAGGTAATGCGGCTGGCGCCGGGCGAGGTGAACCTGGAGCGGTTGTGCCAGGCCGACGACATCGCCGACCGCGCGATCGCCGGCGAACTGGGCCTGCGCGAGGGGTTCCATCTGCTGCGCGAACTGGGCCGGCCCGACACGCGGCGCGACAAGCTCGGCTCGATCGCCAGTTACGGCCTTTCCGCGGCCAGCATCGCGGCGTTGTTCCTGCATAGTTCCTGGGTGGACCTGCTGGTGGCAGGCGTCATCGGCATGGTCATCGGCGGCATCACCCTGCTGGCGGCCAGCCGGCCGCAACTGGCGGCGGCCAGCGATGCGATCAGCGCGCTGGTCGCCACCACGGTAGCGATCGTGGTCAGCGCGTTCGTGGTGCCGCTGGCGATCAAGTCGGTGGTGCTGGCCAGCCTGATCATCCTGGTGCCGGGCATGTCGCTGACCACTGCGGTACGCGAAATTTCCAGCCAGCACCTGGTATCCGGCATGGCGCGCATGGCCGGGGCGATGTCGACGCTGCTCAAGCTCACCTTCGGCACGATCGCCGCGACCCAGCTGTGCGCGGCGGTGGGCATCACCGCGCGCGACTTCGCGCTGCCGGCACTGCCGGCCTGGACGGATTACCCGGCCCTGCTGGTGGCCGCGATCGCGTTCGCGATCCTGTTCCGCGCGGCCCGTCGCGACTGGCCGGTGGTGATCGTGGCGGTCGTGGTGGGCTATCTCGCCACACGCTGGGGCGGCGCGATCGCCGGCGCATTGCCCGCCGCGCCGGTGGGCGTCTTCCTGGGCGGCCTGCTGCTGGCTGCGCTGGCGAACGTCTTCGCGCGCTTCGTGCACCGGCCGGGAGCGGTGGTCCGGGAACCCGGCATCCTGCTGCTGGTGCCGGGCAGCGTTGGTTTCCGCAGCGTGTCGTTCCTGCTCGAGCGGGATACCACCCTGAGCATGGACACCGGCCTGCTGCTGATCACCCTGCTGGTGTCGCTGGTGGCCGGGCTGATGTTCGGCGATTTGCTGGTTTCGCCGCGCCGCTCTTTATAAACAAAAGCGGCCGAAGACGCGTCCCCACTCGTTAACTCTATCCGTCAGACGACGAAACTGCATGGCACGTTCGCCCCCTCCCCTGCAAAGCAGGGGAGGGTTGGGAGGGGTTGCTCTTGGCTAAGGCGAAGAGCAAAAGCTACCCCCTCCTGACCTCCCCCTGCCTTGCAGGGGGAGGAGCCGAGTATGTACCGGCCCGCATCAAACGGATGTGGCCTTGCCTCAAACCAATAAAAAAAACGCCGGCGCGAGGCCGGCGCTTTTTGTTCGGACGGCAGCGATCAGATCGCCAGGTCCTTTTCCTTCTTGCCGGCCTTCAGCGCGTCATTGAACCAGTGCGGGCGCTTGCCGCGGCCGGACCAGGTCTGTGCGGGATTGGCCGGATTGCGGTACTTCGGCGCAACCGTCCCGGTGCTGCGCTTGGCCTTGCCGCGCGCGCTGCCGAAGATGTCCTCGAAGGCATAACCCTCGGCCTTGATCAGGGCGTGCACCTTCTCGCGCAGCTTGGCGACTTTTTCCTTGCGCAATTCATTCTGGCGGACCTGGGCCTTGCTGATCAGGTCATTGAGCTGGTTGTGATTGAGGTTCTTGATATCGACGGCCATGATGGACTCCCGGTAAGTATCGGCATTAAATCCGGCCATTATGTGGGCCAATGCCAGGCGAGCAAAAACTCGCAGTGCCGGGGATTCTCGCTGATTTGCCGAATATTTGTAAAGCGGAACGCATCATGTGAAATACGTTTCACATTAAGGGTGATTAATAATGTGACGTGCTTTTGAATTGGCGGCGGCCCGGCCGGTCCGTGCCGAACGGGAAAACGGCCGCACCGGGCGGCCGTTTTTGGTAATTGCCATGGCGCCGATTCAGCCGAGCAGGGCGAACAGCTCGTCCTGGCTGAGCGGGCGGTTTTCGCTTTCCTCGCGTGCGCGATATTCCAGCGTGCCGGCGGCCAGGCCACGCTCGCTGACCACCACGCGATGCGGTATGCCGATCAGCTCCATGTCGGCGAACATGCTGCCCGCGCGCAGGCCGCGGTCGTCCAGCACGGTCTCGACGCCGTGCTGGAGCAGCGCCTGGTAGAGCGCTTCGCCGGCCGCACTGACGGCAGGCGAGTTCTTCGGGTTGATCACGCACACCGCCACGCGCCAGGGCGCCATCGCTTCCGGCCAGACGATGCCGGCCTCGTCGTGGCGCTGCTCGATCGCGGCGGCGACGATGCGGCTGACGCCGATGCCGTAGCAGCCCATGGTCATCACCTGAGGCGTGCCGGTTTCGTCCACCACGGTGGCGCCGAGCGCCTCGGCGTACTTGGTGCCCAGCTGGAACACGTGGCCGACCTCGATGCCGCGGGCGATGTGCAGCACCCCGCTGCCGTCGGGCGAGAGGTCGCCCTCGACCACGTTGCGCAGGTCGGCGACGCGGGTGATGCACGCGTCGCGTTCCCAGTTCGCGCCGGTGAAGTGCGTACGGTCGGCATTGCCGCCGCAGACGAAGTCGGCGAGCACGGCGGCGTCGCGGTCGACGATCACGGGGATCGACGCCGGCAGGCCGACCGGGCCGATGAAACCGGGGCGCGTGCCGGTGGCGGCGAGGATTTCCTCCTCGCTGGCGAGCACCGATTCGCCCGGCAGTTCGGCCAGCTTGCCGGCCTTGACCTCGTTGACCTCGTGGTCGCCGCGCAGGCACAGCGCGACCAGGCCGTCGCGGCCGCGCACCAGCAGGGTCTTCACGCATTGCTGCGGACTGACCTTCAGGAAACCGGCGACGTCGCCGATGGTTTTCTGGGTGGGCGTGTCGACCCGCTGCAGGGCCGCAGCGGGGGCGGGGCGTTCGACGGCCGGCGCCAGCGCCTCGGCCTTTTCGAGATTCGCGGCGTAATCGGAGCCGTCGGAAAACGCGATGGCATCCTCGCCGGAATCGGCCAGCACCTGGAATTCGTGGCTGGCATTGCCGCCGATGGCGCCGGTATCGGCCTGCACCGCGCGGAAGGTCAACCCCAGGCGGGTGAAAATGCGCACATAAGCCTGGTACATCGCGGCGTAGGTTTCGGCCAGCGAATCCTGGCCCAGGTGAAACGAATAAGCATCCTTCATCAGGAATTCGCGCGCGCGCATCACGCCGAAACGCGGGCGGATCTCGTCGCGGAACTTGGTCTGGATCTGGTAGAAGTTGACCGGCAGTTGCTTGTAGCTTTTCAGCTCGTTGCGGGCAAAGTCGGTAACCACTTCCTCGTGGGTCGGGCCATAGCAGAATTCCTGGCCCTTGCGATCCTTGATTTTCAGCAACTGACCGCCGAATTTCTCCCAGCGGCCGGTTTCTTCCCACAATTCCCTCGGCTGCACCGACGGCATCAGCATTTCGATTGCGCCGGCGCGGTCCATTTCCTCGCGCACGATGTTTTCCACCTTGCGCAGCACGCGCAGACCCAGCGGGCTCCAGGTGTAAAGGCCGGAGGCGAGCTTGCGGATCATGCCGGCGCGCAGCATCAGCCGGTGGCTGGCGATTTCGGCGTCGGCGGGGACTTCCTTGACGGTGGCCAGGTGGAATTGGCTGAGGCGCATGCGGGCGGTTCCGGCGGATTAAAGACGCCTATTGTAGCGGCCAGCCGTTGCCGGACGGGCGTCGCCGGCTCCGGTCCGACCGCCGCCGCGCCACGGCGTGGTGGCGATCAGTTCCTGCAGTACTGGTCGTATTGCGCCTGGGTCGAAACGGTCTTCTGCTTGCGCTCGTCGCCGTCCAGCGCCACGGATTTGCCGTCCTGCTGCATCACCACCGGGCCGCCGCCCTGCAGCGCGGCGAGGTTGGTTTTCAGCGACGCGCACAGTTTGCCGCGGTTTTCCGGCGTGTCGGCCACCGGCTTGGCCGGGCCGCCCTGGGTTTCATGGTGATCCGCGGGCTGGCCGGTTGCGGCAGCCGCCAGCGGCTCCACAGTACCCGTGGTGGTCACCCTAGAGAACTTCGTGCCCGGCGCCGGCGGGGCTTCCGAGTAATGCACGGTGCCACTGGCGTCTGTCCATTTGTAGACCTGGGCGGTGGCCAGCGGGGCCAGCAGCAACAGTGCCAGGACGATCAGCGAGCGATGCATGGCGTTCTCCATTTCGCGGGAAAGTTCTGGCTACCTTGTTAACACTCCGCCGACCCGGACTCAAGCGGCCGATGGTTTACACTGCGCGCATCCTGTCACGGTCCTGATTCATGAGCGAAACCATGCCCGTTCGCCCGCCCCGGCACCGGGGTATCTACCTGTTGCCGAACCTGTTCACCACCGGGGCGATGTTTGCCGGCTTCTTCGCGATCATCGCCAGCATCGGCGGGCGCTATGCCGAGGCCGCGGTGGCGGTGTTCATTGCCGCGGTGCTGGACGGCATGGACGGGCGGGTGGCGCGGATGACCGGCACCCAGAGCGAGTTCGGCGTGCAGTACGACTCGCTGTCGGACCTGGTCAGCTTCGGGCTGGCGCCGTCGCTGGTGATGTACACTTGGTCGCTGTCGACGCTGCGCGACTTCGGCCCGCTGTGGGGCAAGCTGGGTTGGGCGGCGGCCTTCATCTATACCGCCTGCGCCGCCTTGCGGCTGGCGCGCTTCAATACCCAGGTCGGCGTGGCCGACAAGCGCTATTTCCAGGGCTTGGCCAGCCCGGCGGCCGCAGCGGTGTGCATGTCGTTCGTGTGGAGCGTGGAGAAGTTCGGCTTGACCGGTGCCGACTTCTGCTTCATCACGCCGGCGCTCGCCATCGTGGTCGGCCTGCTGATGGTCAGCCGCTTCCGCTATTTCAGCTTCAAGTCGCTGCCGCTGGGCGACCGCCAGCGCGTGCCGTTCGTGTGGATGGTGGCCGCGGTGCTGCTGCTGGCGCTGCTGATCCTGGACACGCCGCGGGTTTTGTTCGCCGGGTTCACGATCTACCTGCTGTCCGGCCCGGTGTGGACGATCTGGCGCCTGGCCACGCACCGGCGCCGGGCGCGGCGCAGCGCGACATGAGCACGCCTTCGCCCCGGCATGCTGGCACCGGCCGCCGTGCCCGCGTGCTGCGCGCGCTGGGCGTGATGCCGTGGGTGCGGCGTGCGCCATCGCTGGCGGTCGCCCCCGGGCATGACGAGCCGGTCGCGACGGCGGGAGTCGCAGCCTGCGTGGTGGTGTTGCCGCAGGGCTGCGGCACGCGCGAACTCGATCTGGTCGGCCGTGCCCTCGGCGCATGCGGGGCCGTTCTGGCGCGCGCCGCGCGGGTCACGGTGAGCGGCGGGCAACTCGTCGGCGAGGTTCCGATGGCGCGTGCCTACCTGGTGTTCGGCGAAACGCAGGCGCATGCGCTGGGGCGCGCGCTGCCGGCGGAGGTGATGCGCGACGCGCAGATCGTGCTGGCCGACGAACCGGCCCTGGTGCTGGCCAGCGCCGAGGCCAAGCGGCGGCTGTGGAACGCGTTGCGCAGCCTGCGTCGCGCGTTGGCCGCAACGGGGAACTGAGCCGTGGTCGCGGTGATCAAGCCGGTGATCCAGGTGCGCGCCATGCGCATGGAAGACCTCGATACGGTCAGCGCGCTGGAGAAAGCCTCCTACGAATTTCCATGGTCGCCGGGCATCTTCGGCGATTGCGTGAAGGCCGGGCATCCATGCTGGGTACTGTGCGTGGACGGGGCGGTTGCGGGCTATGGCATCCTCTCGATGGGCGCCGGCGAGGCGCACGTGCTGAACCTCTGCGTCGGGCCGGACTGGCGCGGCCGCGGCCTGGGCCGGCATCTGCTGGGCCGGCTGCTGGATATCGCGCGTTGGAACGGCGCCGAGCGGATCTTCCTCGAGGTGCGCCCGTCGAACCCGCTGGCGAAAGCGCTGTACGAGTCGGTGGGTTTCCATGAGATCGGCCGCCGGCCGCGGTATTACCCCGCGCGCCATGGTCGCGAGGATGCGATCGTCATGGCACTGGAGCCACCGGTGGGCTGACCCGGGCATGGCTCGGATGCTGTCACGCCGTTCGCGCGGATGAGGCTTCGACGGGTGTTAGCATGCCGCCTCGTTCAGGCGAAGGGTTCCAGCCAGTGCAAGGGCAGTTTTCGACCGATTGGTTTCACCACAACATTCCGCATTGGGAGCGGTGGCTCGCTTCGCTGCGCGGCAAGTCCGGCTTGCGTGCGCTGGAGATCGGCAGCTTCGAGGGGCGTTCGACCGTCTGGCTGTGCGAGAACATACTGACTGCCGCGGACAGCTCGATCGATTGCGTGGATTTCTTCCAGGTTGATCCGGTCTATGGCGACTACCACGCGCGCTTTCGTGCCAACACGGCGGCTTGGCGCGAGCGGATCCGGGAGTTTCCGGGACCAAGCTTTGATTCACTGCGGCGTGTCGAAGGCCCCTACGACATCGTCTACATCGACGGGTGGCACTCTGCCTTCGGCGCACTCGCTGACGGCGTCATGGCGTGGCCGCTGCTGAAGGTCGGTGGCGTGATGATCTTCGACGACTACCTGTGGGTGCCGCCGAAGCTGGGGCCGCCACCGCGCCCAGGCTGGTTGGCGCGCAAGTGGCTGCGCTGGTCGGGTCGCCAGTGGCGGACCGAGGCACTGAAGAAGCAGATCGAGAGCGTCAAGACCGAAACGCCCAAGCTCGGCGTGGACGGATTGCTGACCACGCTTGACGGCTATTACGAGTTGCTGGGCATCAGCAACCAGCTGGCCGTGCGCAAGACGCGCGACTTCTCGCCGGGGCAGGTCGGCCACGATACCTGAGGTCCGGGCTGGCGGCTGGAAACAATCCGTTGCACCGCCTGCGCGTTACCAAGCGGCAGCAACGCGGCCGGTTGCCTGCTCAGCCCAGCTTCTGCGCCTGCTCGCGCAGCGCGCCCAGCGTGGTGTTCCAGTCGTTGATGCGCTGACGTTCCTGCGCCACCACCTCGGCCGGTGCGTTGGCGACGAAGCTGGCGTTGCCGAGCTTGCCCTCGCACTTCTTGATCTCGACTTCGATGCGGCCGATTTCCTTGGCCAGGCGCGCCTTCTCGGCGGCGAGGTCGATCAACCCGGCCAGCGGGATCAGCACGCGCAGCGTGCCGACCACGGCGGCGGCCGCGGCGGGTTCGTCGGCACCGGCCCCGATCCACTGCGGCGCTTCGGTGCGGGCGAGGAAGGCGATCTGCGTGGCGAACTTCGCCACCCGCGTACGATCGCCGCTGTCGCCGTCGGCGAGCAGCAGCGGGATCGCCTTGCCGGGTGGGATGTTCATTTCCGAGCGGATCCGGCGGATGCCGGATAGCACGGCCTTGAACCACTCGATCTCGGCGGTGGCCGTGTCGTCGGCCACGTAATCGTTCGGGCGCGGGTAGTTGCATTCAAGGATGAGCGGCTCTTTCGAAGAGTCCGGCATGGACGCCGGTCTGTTCTTTGCGCTCAGGGAGGAGCGCACAGGCAACTCCCGCCAGATTTCTTCGGTGATGAACGGAATCACCGGGTGCAACGCGCGCAGCACGCTTTCTAGCACGACCAGCAGCGTATGGCGTGTCGATGCAGCGGCCGCGGCGTCATCACCATTGAGTGCCGGTTTCGACAGCTCGAGGAACCAGTCGCAGTATTCGTTCCACACGAACTCGTACAGCGCCTGCGCCAGTTGATCGAAACGGTAGCTGACGAAGTGCTGCTCGACGTAATCGAGCGTGTACTTGAGGCGCGTGATGATCCAGCGTTCGGCTTCGGTGACCGGACCATCTACGGGTGCTGCAATTTCGCCTTCGGGCAGGTTCATCAGCACGAACCGCGCCGCGTTCCACAGCTTGTTGCAGAACGCCTTGTAGCCCTCGGCGCGCTTGATGTCGAAGTTGATGGTGCGGCTATAGCTGGCCAGCGCGGCGAAGGTGAAGCGCAGTGCATCGGTGCCGATCGCTGGAATGCCGTCGGGGTAATCCTTGCGGATGCGCTTCTCGACCTTGGCGCGCACCTGCGGGATCAGCAGCGACCTGGTGGATTTCTCCACCAGCGGTTCCAGCGCGATGCCGTCGATCAGGTCCAGCGGGTCCAGCGTGTTGCCCTTGGACTTGGACATCTTCTGGCCTTCCGCATCGCGCACGATGGCGTTGATGTAGACCTCGCGGAACGGAATCTGGCCGGTGAAGTATTTGGTCGCCATTACCATCCGCGCGACCCAGAAAAAGATGATGTCGAAGCCGGTGACCAGCACCGCGCTCGGCAGGAAGATCTTGTCCTGCTCCCAGTTCGCCACGACCTCGCCGCGCTCGTTCTGCACCGGGCCGTCGGCCGGCCAGCCTAGCGTGGAGAACGGCCACAGCGCCGAACTGAACCAGGTGTCCAGCACGTCGTCGTCCTGGCGCAGCGTGCCGACCGGGGCGACGCTGGCGCTGGCGCGTGCGTCGGCTTCGTCTTCGCCCACGAAGATGTTGCCGGCCTCGTCATACCAGGCCGGGATGCGATGGCCCCACCACAGCTGGCGGCTGATGCACCAGTCCTGGATGTTGTCCAGCCACTGCGTGTAGGTGGTGCTCCAGTTCTCCGGCACGAACTTGATTTCGCCGCTGCGCACCGCGTCCAGCGCCGGCTCGGTGATTGCCTTGCGGCCGCCGGGACGTCCATCCGTCTGCACGTCCGAAGTCAGGTCGACGAACCACTGGTCGGTCAGCATCGGCTCGATCACCGCGTCCGAACGCTGGCTCACCGGCACCTGCAGCTTGTGCGGCTTGGTCTCGACCAGCAGGCCGAGTGCTTCGAGATCGACCAGCACGGCCTTGCGCGCGTCGTAGCGGTCGAGGCCGCGGTATTTCTCCGGTGCGTTGTCGTTGACCTTCGCGCCCAGCGTGAAGATGGTGATCGGCGGCAATTTGTGCCGCTGGCCGATCGCGTAGTCGTTGAAGTCGTGCGCCGGGGTGATCTTCACGCAACCGGTGCCGAAGTCCTTGTCGACGTAGTCGTCGGCGATCACCGGAATCTCGCGACCGGTCAGGGGCAGCCTCAGCGTCTTGCCGACCAGGTGCGCGTAGCGCTCGTCTTCCGGATGCACCGCCACGGCGACGTCGCCCAGCATGGTCTCGGGGCGGGTGGTGGCGACCACCAGGCTTTCGTCGCTGCCCGCGACCGGGTAGCGGATCGACCACATGTGGCCGTCGCGCTCGACGTTGTTCACCTCGAGATCGGAGACGGCAGTGCCCAGCAGCGGGTCCCAGTTCACCAGCCGGTTGCCGCGGTAGATCAACCCGGCGCGATACCAGTCGATGAACACCTTGCGCACCGCGGCCGAGAGTCCCTCATCCATGGTGAAGCGCTCGCGCGACCAGTCCGCCGCGGCGCCGATGCGGCGCATCTGGTTGGTGATGGTGGAGCCGGATTCCTCCTTCCACGTCCACACGCGTTCGATGAACGCATCGCGGCCCAGGTCGTGCCTGGTCTTCTCCTCGACCGCGAGCTGGTTCTCGACGATCTTCTGGGTGGCGATGCCGGCATGGTCGGTACCGACCTGCCACAGCGTGTTGAAGCCGCGCATGCGGTGATAGCGCACCAGCATGTCCATCACCGTTTGCTGGAACGCATGCCCCATGTGCAGCGTGCCGGTGACGTTCGGCGGCGGCAGCAGGATGCAATACGGCTCGCCCTTGCCCGACGGCTGGAACGCGCCGCTGGCTTCCCAGCGCTCGTACCACTTCGACTCGATCTGGGCGGGTTCGAAACTCTTTTCCATGGGGACTCGCGATGGCGCACTGCAGGGCGCGCGCATATGGTGTAAAGCAGCCATTGTACGGGCGCAGGCCGGATGGCCCAAGCGGCCGCCGTTCACCCCGGCAGGGCAATGGACAAGAGCGTTACAGCAAGTCGATCCCGAACCGTCGCACCAGCAGCGCAAACAGCCAGAAGCACGCTACGGTGATCAGCGCGCAGGCGAGCAGGGTCGGCCAGAAGCCGAGGCGCGGCAGCAGTACGGGGAAGGCCAGGAACATGGGCAGCGTCGGCACCACGTACCAGAACGTGTACCAGGCGTGGTTGGCGATCTTCACCTGCGGCTGGCGCTCCACGTACAGCCAGATCAGCGCAAGCACGGTGACCAGCGGCAGCGCGGCGATCAGGCCTCCGAGGCGATCACTGCGCTTGGCGACTTCGGAGACGAGCACGACGACGGCCGCGGTGACCAGGTATTTGGTGACGAGCCATCCCATCGGTTCACTCCTTCGCGCATTGCTCAACTGCCGCGCAGGGTACGACCGTACGCATGCACCTCGTCGACCAGCACCTTCACATGCTCCGGATCCACTTCCGGCGTGATGCCGTGGCCGAGGTTGAACACGTGGCCGGGGTGGTTGCCGTAGCTGGCCAGCACGGCGCGGGCCTCGCGGCGGATCACTTCCGGGCTGGCGCGCATCACGGCGGGGTCGAGGTTGCCCTGCAGGGCAACCTTGCCGGCGACGGCGCGGCGGGCGTCGGCGAGGTCCATCGTCCAGTCGACGCCGAGCGCGGCGCAGCCGCTGTCGGCCATCTCGGCCAGGTGCATGCCGGCGCCCTTGGAGAACAGGATCACCGGCAGCTCGCGCGAAGCGGCATTGGCTTTCAGAGCGGCCACGATCTGCACCAAGTAGCGCAGCGAGAACTCGCGGAATGGCGCGGGACCGAGCAGGCCGCCCCAGGTGTCGAAGATCATCAGCGCCTGCGCGCCGGCTTCGGCCTGGGCGACCAGGTAGGCGGCGACGGCGCGGGCCAGCGTGTCGAGCAGCTGGTGGGCGAGCTTCGGCTCGTTCCAGCACATCGCCTTCAGCGTGGCGAAGTCGCGCGAGCCGGTGCCCTCGACCATGTAGCAGGCCAGCGTCCACGGGCTGCCGGAGAAGCCGATCAGCGGCACGCGGCCATGCAGTTCCCGGCGGATCAGGCGCACCGCGTCCATCACGTAGCGCAGCTCGCCGTCCATGTCGGGCACGGCGAGTTTCGCGATGTCGGCCGCCGTGCGTAGCGGGCGGGCGAACTGCGGGCCCTCGCCGTGGGCGAACGACAGGCCCAGGCCCATCGCGTCGGGGATGGTGAGGATGTCGGAGAACAGGATCGCCGCGTCGAGATCGAAGCGCTCCAGCGGCTGCAGGGTCACCTCGCAGGCGAACCCGGGGTTCTGTGCCAGGCCCATGAAGCTGCCGGCGCGCTCGCGGGTGGCACGGTACTCCGGCAGGTAGCGGCCGGCCTGGCGCATCACCCAGATCGGCGTGGTGTCGGTGGGTTCGCGGCGAAGTGCACGCAGGAAGCGGTCGTTCTTCAACACATCGGTCATTTCGATCAGCGTCCGTACGGGCCTTCCAGCCCCTGGGCAAACATCAGGCGGAAGCCGCGCTTGAGCTGGGCATCGCGGGCTTTCTCGAAGGCGGCGACCGCCTCGTCGCGCTCCAGGAACTGCTCGCGCTTCATGGTGGCGCGGCCGCCCTGGATGCCGGATTCGCGGTACAGCGTCCAGCCGCCGAGCAGGTCCTGCTCCAGCGTGATCTGGACGTAGCGGGGTGCTTCGGCGGCGCCGGGCACGGTTTGCAGGTAGAGGCGCATGGATTCCAGGGATGCCGCACGAACAGGCGCGTAGCCGGACGCCACAGTTTATAGGATTTGCACGATTGCACCCGTTGCACGGGCGGGGCACGTCGTCACACGCCACGGCGGTGCGCGCTATGAACGGCTTTTGTAGAGCGGACACTGTCCGCCGGGTTTCGATTCGCCGCCATGTTCCGGCAAGTGCGGCGGCCCGTGCCCGCCCTACGGCGCTGAGGTGGCTTCGGTCAGCACGGCCAGCACGTCGGCCTCGTTCACGCCGGCGACGATTTCCGCGCGGCCGATGCCGCGCCACAGGATCAGCCGCAGCGTGCCGGCGATGTTCTTCTTGTCCAGCCGCATCAGCGCCAGCAGCTGCTGCGGATCCATCCCGGACGGGATCGCCACCGGCAGGCCGAGGGTTTCCAGCAGGCGCTGCAGGCGGGTGGTGGCGGCCGCGTCGCTCATGTCCAGCCGCTCGGACAGCCGGGCGGCCAGCAGCATGCCGATCGCCACGCCCTCGCCATGCAGCAGGGTGGTGTAGTGGCCGGCGGTTTCCAGCGCGTGGCCGAAGGTGTGACCCAGGTTGAGCAGGGCGCGTTCGCCCTGTTCGGTCTCGTCGCGGGCGACTACGCCGGCCTTGTACCGAACCTTGCGCGCGATCGCTTCCATCACGGTGGCGGGATCACGCGCGGCGAGCGCGGCGGCATGCTGTTCCAGCCAGGCGAAAAACGGTTCGTCGCCAATCGCGGCACCCTTGATCACCTCGGCCAGGCCGGCGTGGAATTCGCGACCGGGCAGGGTGGCCAGGGTGTCGACGTCGGCCACCACCGCACGCGGCTGGTGGAACGCGCCGGCGAGGTTCTTGCCGACCGGCAGGTTGACGCCAGTCTTGCCGCCGACCGAGGAATCGACCATCGCCAGCAGGGTGGTCGGCATCTGGATGAAGTCGATGCCGCGCATCCAGCAGGCCGCGCTGAAGCCGGCCAGGTCACCGACCACGCCACCGCCCAGCGCGATCACACAGGCGTCGCGGGTGGCGCCGAGTTCGCCCAGCGCTTCCAGCGCGCGGCCGACGTTGGCGAAGCTCTTGTGCGCCTCGCCGTCGTCGAGAAGGAACGTCGACCAGCGCAGTCCGTCCAGGCCTGCCTCGATGCATGGCAGGTACAGCGGCGCCACCGTGGTATTGCTGACCACCAGCGCGTGCCGGCCGCGCAGCATGGCGCGCCAGCGTGCCTGCTCGCCGAGCAGGCCGGCGCCGATCCAGACCGGATAGCTGCGTGAGCCGAGGGCAACGGTGATCGTCTGGAATGCGGGGTCGTTCATGCGGTCTGCCTGGGTCATGCGTAGGGGCGCTGCCAATGATGGTCGATCAGCGCGATGCAGCGCTCGCTGGCGGCGACGACGCCGCCGTGTTCGCCGGGCACCGCGAGGTCGGCGAGTTCGCGGTAGATCGGTTCGCGCACCTGCGCCATCGCCTGCAGCCGTTCAGGACGGTCGGCTCCGGCCAGCAGCGGACGGCGGTGGTCGCGCTCCAGCCGTTCCAGTTGCTGCTCGATGGTAGTCTGCAGCCACACCACGTAGCCGCGGCCGGCCAGGTGCCGACGGTTGGGCTCGGCCAGCACTGCCCCGGCGCCGGTGGCCAGCAGCACGCCGGGACGACGGCTGCATTCGTCCAGCAGCGCGCTTTCGCGCTGGCGGAAACCGGCCTCGCCCTCGATCGCGAACACCGTGTTCACATCCACGCCGCAATGGTGTTCGATCTCCTGGTCGAGATCGACGAAGCTCAGGCCATAATGTGCGGCAAGCCGTCGCCCGATCGAGGTCTTGCCGGCACCCGTGGGGCCGATGAGGAACAGGTTGTGCGACGGGTTCATGGGCAAATGCTATCAGGGCGGATCGGCCCGGGCAGGGCAACGGGAGGGCAGTCGTGAGCGAACGTATCCTGCTGGCCGGGTGCGGTGACCTGGGCGAACGCGTGGCGCAGCGCCTGCGCGCGCGCGGCGACGAGGTGTGGGCGCTGCGGCGCCAGCCGCCGGCGCACGGCAGCCATGGCATCCACTGGTTGCGTGGCGACCTGACCGATCCGGCCAGCCTGCCGGCACTGCCGGCGGGCATCACCCGGCTGGTCTACCTGCCGGCGCCGGCGACGCGCGACAAGGCGGCGTACCGCGCGATCTTCGTCGATGGCCTGCGCCATCTGCTCGATGCACTCGATACCCGCACGTTGGCGCGGCTGCTGTTCGTCTCCTCCAGCGCCGTGCACGGCGAGCACGATGGCGACTGGGTCGACGAGGCCACCCCGACCGACCCGCCGGGGTTCAATGGTGCGGTGCTGCTCGAGGCCGAGCAATGGCTGGCGCAGCAGCCGTTGCCGTCGACCGTGCTGCGGCTGGCCGGGCTGTACGGCCCGGGCCGGCTGCAGCTGGTCGAGCGCCTGCGCGCCGGGCAGCTGCGGGTGCCCCGCGAGACGCCGCACTGGGCCAACCGGATCCATGTCGACGACGCCGCCGCGGCGATCGTGCACCTGCTGGGACTGAAGTCGCCGCAGCCGCTGTACCTCGGCGTCGACGACACGCCGATGCCACTCGACGAGTTGTACGATTTTCTCGCCGGACTGGTCGACGCGCCGCTGCCTGCGGAAGGCGCCGCGCCAGCCGGCGTGGGCAGCAAGAGGCTCAGCAATGCCCGCTTGCGCGCCAGCGGCTGGGTACCGCAGTGGCCCGATGCGCGCGAAGGCTACGCCGCCCTGCTCGACAACTGAATCGTCCCTCACGGAGAACCGCCATGGCCCGCACCATTCCCCATCACCAGGTGAGCACCGGCAACGACATCCCCGGCTGTCGCATCGTGCGCTCGTTCGGCATCGTGCGCGGCATCACGGTGCGTTCGCGCAGCGTGGTCGGCAATCTCGGCGCGGCGTTGCAGACCATCGTCGGCGGCAACATCTCGATCTACACCGAGCTGTGCGAGAAGGCGCGCGAGGAAGCGTTCGAGCTGATGCTGCAGCATGCCGCCGCGATGGGCGCGAACGGCGTGGTGGCGATGCGCTACGACGCGAACGACGTGGCCCAGGGCGTTACCGAAGTGCTGGCCTATGGCACGGCGGTGCAGGTGGAAACGTCAACGTGAGGTGATTTTGCAGTGCGGCTTGTCCGCGGCCGCCGCCACGGACCAGACTCGGGCTTCAGGCGGGGGAGCGCAGCGTGCCGCACGCACGATTCCACGGGAGATTGACGCCATGTCGGTAGCCAAGGTCATCGAAATCAACGCCTCGTCCAGCAAGGGCATGGAGGATGCCGTGAAGCACGGCCTGAAGAAGGCGGCCGAGTCGGTGAAGAACATCAAGGGCGCCTGGGTCAACGAGATCAAGGTGGTGACGAAGGACGACGGCACGGTCGCCGAGTGGCGCGTCAACATGAAGGTCAACTTCGTGGTCGATTGAGCTGCGCATGCCGGAATCCGGGTCGGGGCGGCGCCATGCTTCCCCGACTCCTGATTCAACCGTGGCTGAGCCCGGTCACGTGGCGTTCGTCGTCGTATTCCACCACGGTATCGGCCAGCGCCGGCAGGGTCGCCAGCGCATGCCGGCTGAGCCGTTCGAAGTGCGCCAGGAAGCGCTGCAGCGCGGCTTCGTCCATCGCCAGTGGCGCATGCCGGGCCTGCAGCTCCTGTTCCTGCTCGCCGCGCCAGCGGCGCACGATCTCCCAGCCTGGTGCCTGCAGCACGATCAGCGCGTCGAACTTGCGCCATAGCGGCTGGTAGCCGCGTAGCTGCTTGTTGACCCAGTGCCGCCAGCTGCCGTCAGGGTCCTCGATACGTTCCAGTTCGTTCACCGGCCGCGTCAGCGCGGACTGCAGCTGTGGGCGGATGCCCAGTGCCCAGCCTTCCACGATCACCAGCTTCGGCGGCCGCGTGGTGCGCGGCCAGCGCGACGGCGGGAAGCGGGTGTCGCGGCCCTTGTCGAAGCGCGGGTGCGACACCGGCAGCTTGTCCGAGGCGTGCGGCAGGGCGGCCAGCACCGACATCAGCAGCTCGATCTCGTGGGTGCCGGGCACGCCGCGGCTGCGCAGCAGCGGATGCACGTCGCGGGCCAGCGCCTCGCGGTCGCTGCGGGCGTAGTAGAAGTCGTCCAGCGAAAGCACTTCGGCGGGCCAGCCGCGGGCCTCGGCCGCGGCCTTCATCACCCGCGCCAGGGTGCTCTTGCCGCTGCCCTGCAGGCCGGACAATCCGAGGATGTAGGGGCGGCGCGAACGGGCGATGCGCCCGGCGTACTGGTCGAGAAGATGGCCGGCGAGGGCCTCGTTCTGCATGTCGGCGTGGGACGTCATCCGCAAGACACCATGGTTCCGGAAGGGGTGTCGGCCATCGGCAGACCGTGGCGGGGGAGTATCCCGCAAACCGGGGCGTCACGGCCGCCTTCACGCGTGATGGTGGAAGATGGCGTCGTCGTCCGCGCCTTCGTGGTACTGGATCGGTGGTGCATTGCACTATCATTGGGCGGATTCATCCGCACCATGATCGCGCGTGTCAGCCGCGATGCAAAAGGAAAGTTTCAGACGCCATGCTCAAATCCGAGATCCTCGATACTTTCCTCAAGCTGCTGGACGAGGCCAGGGCCAGCGGTGACCGCGAGCCAACGGCGATGAACCTGGCCACCGTGGACGGTTCCGGCCGGGTCGCCTCGCGCATCGTGCTGCTGAAGGAAGCCGACGAGCGCGGTTTCCGCTTCTACACCAATTACGAGAGCGACAAGGGCGGCCAGCTCGAGGCGCATCCGCAGGTGGCATTGTGCTTCCACTGGAAGCAGCTGCGCGAGGGCGTGCAGGTGCGTGCCGAGGGCGTGGCGCGCAAGCTGCTGGCGGAGGAGTCGGATGCCTACTTCGCCAGTCGTCCGCGCCCGAGCCAGATCGGCGCCTGGGCCTCGCTGCAGTCGCAGACCCTGCCGGACCGCACCACCTTCGAGCAGCGCGTGGCGCGCTACGAGCAGCAGTTCGAGGGCCACGAGGTGACCCGGCCGCCGCACTGGGGTGGCTACGTGGTCGAGCCGGACATGGTCGAATTCTGGTACGGCGCCGAGTTCCGCCTGCACGAGCGCGTGCGTTGGGACCGGCACGGCCAGACCTGGACCAGCCGGTTGCTCTACCCGTGACCAGGGCGCTGCCCGCGGAGCATGTGGCGCAGGGCGGCTTCACCGTGCACACGCGCGGGCGCGGTTTCAGCGAGATCACCGCGCAGGTCGGCGACGCGGTGGCGGCCAGCCACGTGCAGACCGGTATCGCGCAGGTGTTCACCGCGCACACCAGTTGCTCGCTGCTGATCAGCGAGAATGCGGACCCCGCCGTGCGCAACGATCTCGAACGCTGGTTCGGCCGTGCCGTGCCGGACGGCGACGCGATCTTCCAGCACGATGCGGAAGGTCCGGACGACATGCCGGCGCACGTCCGCTCGATCCTCACCGGGGTCAGCCTCACCGTGCCGGTGCATGGGGGCAAGCCGATGCTGGGCACCTGGCAGGGCATCTATCTGTGGGAACACCGCCTCGACGCGCATCAGCGCAAGGTGGTGGTGACGGTGCTGGGGAGCTGAACGGGTGACCGATCGCGACCGGCCTCCCTCCGCCCGGCCTGACCATTTCCCGCAACGCATCGTCTGCCTCACCGAGGAGCCGACCGAGGTGCTGTATGCGCTCGGCGAGGAGCGGCGCATCGTCGGCATCTCCGGCTTCACCGTGCGGCCGCCGCGCGCGCGCAGGGAGAAGCCGAAGGTCTCCGCCTTCACCAGCGCGAAGATCGGCGAGATCCTGAAACTTGAACCGGACCTGGCGATCGGCTTCTCCGACATCCAGGCCGACATCGCGCGCGAGCTGGTCAAGGCCGGCGTCGAGGTGTGGATCAGCAACCACCGCAGCGTCGACGGAATCCTCGCCTACATCCGCCGGCTCGGCGCGATGGTCGGCGCGCATGAGCAGGCCGAGGCGTATGCGCAGCGCGCGGAGCGGCACCTCGCGGCGGTGCGCGCCGCCGCCGCGCAGTTGCCGCAGCGGCCCAAGGTGTACTTCGAGGAATGGGACGAGCCGATCATCACCGGCATCCGCTGGGTCGCCGAGATCATCGGTATCGCCGGCGGCGACGACTGCTTCCCCGAACTCGCGCGCGAGCCGCTGGCGAAGCAGCGCATCCTGCCGAACGGCGACGAGGTGGTGCGGCGCGCGCCGGATATCATCCTCGGCTCCTGGTGCGGCAAGCGTTTTCGCCCGGAGAAAGTGGCGGCCCGCCCCGGTTGGGCAGCGATCCCCGCGGTGCGCGACGGCGAGCTGCACGAGATCAAGTCACCGATCATCCTGCAGCCGGGGCCGGCGGCGCTGTTCGACGGGTTGGACGAGATCCATCGGATCATCGCCGCGTGGGCGCTGCGCTGAGCTTTCCCGCTTTCCGGTTGTGGCAGGAGCGCACCCTGTCCGCAAGGGACTTCCTTCGGTCGTGCGCGATGCTCTTGCTCTTGCCGCATTCAGAGCGAAAAGCAGGCAAGAGCTTTCGTGCGCCTTCGGCGCGCGAGTTACTTTCTCTTTGCGTGCTCAAAGAGAAAGTAACCAAAGAGAAAGAGCACCCCGCTTGGCGCTTGCCGCCCATCCATGGGCGGCAAGTCCGTGAGTCGGGGCCGGGCTTTTCGAGCGGGCTCCTGCCCGCGCGAAAAGGCGTTGCCATCCTTGGCAACGCCCGCTGCGCGGCCTGTCGCCCCCGACTCACCGCCGCACAGGGGCCCCGGGTAAAGCTGCGGGCCCTCCTGGCCCGCACTCGGTGATGAAGCTGAAGAGCAGAAGCCGCGGCAAAGCATCGCTTTGCCGCGGCTTCTGCTCTCGCTCTTGATCTGGCTCTTCTGAAAAGTGCGCGCAGGATGCGCGCTGCTCTATCCGGGGTCCCCTCTGCAGCGGCGGGCGGGCGAAGGAAAGCCCGCAGGGTGGACGGCATGGATGCCGGCCAGTTTGTCGTCAGGGCAGGATGCCCTGTCGACAAACCCCGTAGCCCGCACGCGGACTTTCCGGGCAGGCGAGGGCATGGATGCCCGAGTTGAGGCCACGCAGGAGCAGTTGCCCGATGCCCGGAAAGCGCGGAAGCGGGGTGCCCCTCTCTTTGGTTACTTTCTCTCGGGCAAGCGAGAGAAAGTGACTCGCCCTCCGAAGGAGGACGAAAGCTTTTGCTTCAGAGCTCTTGCTTCACGAACGATCAAGCGCCACCACGAGAGAGAGAAAACTCAAGTGCCTAGCGCCAACCGCGCCCCCAGATCCAGCAACGGCGCCGCCACCAGCAAACGGGCAAGCAGCAGTGCGATCATCACCGCCATCGGAGCGAAGTCCATCTGGCCGACGATCAGCCTGCCGTGCAGCGGGCGCAGCAGCGGGGCGACGATGCTGCCGGCGAGCTGCAGCAGGGGATGGCGGCGGTCCACCGCGAACATGCTCAGCAGCGACCAGCCGAAGATCAGCACCAGGTAGAACAGCAGCACGAAGTCGAGCAGCTCGGCCAGCGCCAGCACGATCAGGCCGAACGGGTGCGGCACCGCGCCGAGCAGGGCGAACAGCAGCAGGCGCTTGAGCAGCATCGCCAGCCATGCCAGCAGCAGGGCGGCCAGGTTGATCCGGCGCCAGTTCGGCAGCACGCGACGGATCGGTGCCAGCACCGGGTTGGTGGTGCGGTAGACGAACTGGCTCAGCGGGTTGTGAAAATCGGCGCGGCAGGCTTCGGCGGCCACGCGCAGCAGCAGCAGGGTGACGACGGCGTCGAACGCCAGGTCGATCAGCATGGACAGCGCATTCAACAGGTAGCTCACGGCAGTTTGTCCAGTTCGGCGGCGAGTTCCACACCGCGCCGGGTGGCGGCGGCGACGGCGCGGGCGACGATGTGCGGCAGGCCGTCGGCGCCGAAGCTCTCCAGCGCGGCCTGGGTGGTGCCGTTGGGCGAGGTGACGCGCTGGCGCAACACCGCCGGGTCCTCGCCGCCTTCGACCAGCATGCGGCCGGCGCCGAAACAGGTCTGCGCGGCGAGTGCGCGGGCGGTGTCGCGCGGCAGGCCCTGCGCCACCGCGGCGGCTTCCAGGGCTTCGACCAGGGCGAAGAAGTACGCCGGGCCGGAGCCGGACAGCGCGGTGACCGTATCCATCAGTGCCTCGTCGTCGATCCAGCGGGTGATCCCGGCGGCATCCAGAATGTGCTGCGCCTGTGCCTTCTGCGCGGGGCTGACCCGGCTGTTCGCGCACAGGCCGGTGGCGCCGGCGCCGATCAGCGCCGGCGTGTTCGGCATGCAGCGCACGATGGGCAGGCCGTTGCCGAACCAGCGCTCCAACTGGTCCAGCCGCACGCCGGCGGCGATCGAGATCAGCAGCGGCCGGTTGCGCTGCAGGATGTCGCGCAGGTCGGCGTGGATCGCCGGCATCACCTGCGGCTTCACCGCCAGCAGGATGACCTCGGCGTCCGCCACGGCCAGCCGGTTTTCGGCGTAGCAGGCGATGCCGAATTCGCGGCCCAGCGCCTGGCGCGCCTCGGCCAGCGGCTCGGCCACGCTGAGGGTGGCCGGCGCCACGCCGGTTTTCAGCAGGCCGCCGATCAGGCTGCGCGCCATGTTGCCGCCGCCGATGAAGGCTAGTCGTGTCATGCAGGGCTCCTCGTCCCATCCAGGTCGCTTACCTTACCGGAGCCGGCGTCGCGGTGAGGGTTTTTGCCGGCCGGTGCGCTTCGACAGGCCGCCGGACGACGTTTTCCCGACTCGCTCCGCAAACCGGGTCGACAGTTTCCATCACCGCACCGGTCAAGACTGGTCGCACGGCCGCTCGCGCGAGTAGTATCGACGCGGCTACAGGGGGATTCGGGCCGTTCGTCCAGGTGGTTCGGTGGTGCCTGCGCCATGCGCTGCGGCACACCACGCCCGCGAAAGTTATCGAAACCCCGGTGTGGTGCGCGAATTCACGCCATCCAGACGATCGGATTGAAGGAAACGACAGATGGACATTGCCGAACTGCTTGCTTTCTCGGTGAAGAACAAGGCCTCGGACCTGCACCTCTCCGCCGGACTGCCGCCGATGATCCGTGTTGACGGCGACGTGCGCCGCATCAACATCCCCGCGCTCGAGCACAAACAGGTGCACTCGCTGGTCTACGACATCATGTCGGACAAGCAGCGGCGCGACTACGAGGAGTTCCTTGAGACCGACTTCTCGTTCGAGATTCCCGGCCTGGCGCGTTTTCGCGTCAACGCATTCACCCAGAACCGCGGTGCCGGCGCGGTGTTCCGCACCATTCCCTCCGAGGTGCTGACCCTGGAGGACCTCGGCGCGCCGCGCGTGTTCAAGGAACTGATCGAGCAGCCGCAGGGCCTGATCCTGGTGACCGGGCCGACCGGCTCGGGCAAGTCGACCACGCTGGCGGCGATGGTCGACCACATCAACAAGAGCGAGTACGGGCACATGCTCACGATCGAGGATCCGATCGAGTTCGTGCACACCTCGCAGAAGTGCCTGGTCAACCAGCGCGAGGTGCACCGCGACACGCACGGCTTCAACGAGGCGCTGCGCTCGGCGTTGCGCGAGGATCCGGACTTCATCCTGGTCGGCGAGTTGCGCGACCTGGAAACCATCCGCCTGGCGCTGACCGCCGCGGAAACCGGCCACCTGGTCTTCGCCACCGTCCACACCAGCTCGGCGGCGAAGACCATCGACCGCATCATCGACGTGTTCCCCGCCGGCGAGAAGCCGATGGTCCGCTCGATGCTGTCCGAGTCGTTGCGCGCGGTGATTTCGCAGTCGCTGCTGAAGAAGGTGGGCGGCGGGCGCATTGCGGCGCACGAAATCATGGTCGGCATCCCGGCCATCCGCAACCTGATCCGCGAGGACAAGGTGGCGCAGATGTATTCGTCGATCCAGACTGGCCAGCAGTTCGGCATGCAGACGCTTGACCAGTGCCTGCAGGACCTGGTCAAGCGTGGCCTGGTGACCCGGCAGGAGGCTTCCAGCTACGCCAAGAACAAGGACGCCTTCAAATGAGTGTCGGGATTCGAGATTCGGGAATCGGGACCGGCGAAAGCCGGGATCGCGTCGCGACTCGATATTCCCACGCTTGCACGAACGGGCAGGTGGTTGGCCGGGAGCGCACTGCGCGGGTCGGCAACTTTGAGGGATCCCGAATCCCGAATCTCGAATCCCGGGGACAAACGCCATGAGCGACTTCGATTTCACCTCCTTCCTGAAACTGATGGTGCACAAGAAGGCGTCCGACCTGTTCATCACCGCCGGCGTGGCGCCGTCGATGAAGGTGCAGGGCCGGGTCGTGCCGATCACGCAGAGCCCGCTCAGCATCCAGCAGGCGCGCGACATGGTGCTCAACGTCATGACGCCGGGCCAGCGCGAGGAGTTCGAGAAGACCCACGAGTGCCAGTTCGCCATCTCCGCGCAAGGCGTGGGCCGCTTCCGCGTATCGTGCTTCTACCAGCGCAATTGCGTCGGCATGGTGCTGCGCCGGATCGAGTCGAAGATCCCCACGATCGAGGAGTTGACGCTGCCGCCGGTGCTCAAGCAGCTGGCGATGACCAAGCGCGGCATCATCGTTTTCGTCGGCGCCACCGGTTCGGGCAAATCGACCTCGCTGGCGGCGATGATCGGCTACCGCAACCAGAACTCGACCGGTCACATCATCACGATCGAGGATCCGATCGAATACGTGCACAAGCACGAGGGCTGCATCATCACCCAGCGCGAGGTCGGCATCGACACCGACAGCTGGGACAACGCGCTGAAGAACACCCTGCGCCAGGCGCCCGACGTGATCATGATCGGCGAGGTGCGCACGCGCGAGGGCATGGACCACGCGATCGCCTTCGCCGAAACCGGCCATCTGGTGCTGTGCACGCTGCACGCGAACAACGCGAACCAGGCGATGGACCGCATCCTCCACTTCTTCCCGGAAGACCGTCGCCAGCAGCTGCTGATGGACCTGTCGCTGAACCTGAAAGGCATCGTGGCGCAGATGCTGATCCCCACCCCCGACGGCAAGGCGCGCCGGGTGGCGGTGGAGATCCTGCTGGGCACGCCGCTGGTGCAGGATTACATCCGTCAGGGCGAGATCCACAAGCTGAAGGAAGTGATGAAGGAATCCACCCTGCTCGGCATGAAGACCTTCGATCAGAGCCTGGTCGAGCTGTACCACGCCGGCGAGATCAGCTACGAGGACGCACTGCGTTACGCCGACAGCTCCAACGAGGTGCGCCTGCGCATCAAGCTGGCGCAGGGTGGCGACGCGCACACCTTGTCGCAGGGGCTGGACGGCGTGGAGCTGGAGGAAACCCGCGACTCGCAGAACTTCAGCAGCAATTTCCTGAACCGCTGAACGCCGCCGCCGCGGCATCGTGAAAAGGCGCCTGCGGGCGCCTTTTCGTTTGGGCGTGGCCGAAAGACGGTCGATGTAAGGAAGGATGGCGTGCCGGAGTCCCTCGGCCTAGGGGACATGGCTGCGCAGTTTGTTACGAAATCGTTGACACATTCGTATTTTCTTGTTATCAAATTCCAGGGTCGAGAATTTGATCCTTGGAGAGGATTTCCTGTGCCAGTCCAGCTGCTTGGGGGACGCAGCGGGCCATTTCTCGGGCTTCGTCCGTAAGTTTGCCGCATCCGGCAAGGGCTTTTTTTGCCTGTAATTCGCAAAAATTTTCGCGTTAACGATCGCCATTCGCAATTTTTCATGGGGGAAAATGATGAACCAGTCTCAGAGTAATGCGCGGCCCTTGCTGCGCCTTTCCGCACTATCGGTAGCGCTGGGCATGTCCTTGGCCGGCACCGCGCTGGCGCAGTCCAACATCACGGGCTCGATCTTCGGCCAGGTTGGTGCGAAGCAGGGCGACACGGTACTGATCCAGAACGCGGACACCGGCTTCAGCCGCTCGACCACGGTGGACACCAGCGGCCGCTACCGCTTTTCGTCGCTGCCGGTCGGCAAGTACAAGGTCACGCTGCAGAACCACGGGACCACGGTCAGCAGTCGTGACAACATCTCGGTGGTGATCTCGGGCGGTTCGGAAGTATCGTTCGCCTCGCCGGGACAGACCACCGAGCTGGGAGCGGTTTCGGTCACGGCCTCCTCGCTGCCGGCCATCGACGTGTCGTCGGTGGATACCCGCACCGTGCTGACGGCGGAGCAGATGCAGAAGCTGCCGCTGGCGCGGGATGTGTTGGCGGCGGCCTTGCTGGCGCCCGGCGTCATCCAGGGCTCGAGCTACAACGCCCCGAGCTTCGGCGGTTCGGCGGCTTCCGAGAACGCCTACTACATCAACGGCTACGCGGTCACCAATCCGCTGACCTCGATCGGTCTCTCGGTCCTGCCGTTCGACGCCATCGACCAGGAGCAGGTGCTGACCGGCGGCTACGGCGCCGAATTCGGCCGCTCCACCGGTGGCGTGATCAACATCGTGACCAAGCGCGGCAGCAACGAATGGAAGGCCGGCGTCTACAGCACGTGGGCACCGCAGGCGCTGCGTTCCGACCCGCACAACATCGACTTCGCCAACACCGGCTTCTACGGCAATTCCAATCCCAGCCCGCTGGCCAAGGACCACACCGACGGCACGCTGTACCTGAACCGCAATCGCGCGCAGTACTGGACCTCTACCGTGGGCGCCTACGTCAGCGGCCCGCTGATCCAGGACAAGCTGTTCTTCTACGCGAATGCGGAAGTGAACCGGCAGGAAGGCAACAGCGTCCGCTACTACACCAACTCCACTGCGTTGAACCTCCAGCAAGCCTGGAGCGATTACGCCTACAAGAAGCCGCGCTGGACCGCGAAGATCGACTGGAACATCAACGACAGCAACATCGTCGAGCTGACCGGCGTCTCGGACAAGACCCAGTATGACGCCAAGTACTCGCCGTACAGCTACACCACCGACAGCCACAGCAGCACGCAGACCGGCGGCGTCTACACAAAGGACGGCGGCGAGCTCTACGTCGGCAAGTACACCAGCTACCTGACCGACGACCTGACCGTGTCGGCGCTGTACGGCACGCAGAAGATCGCCCACGTCAGCACGCCCTGGCAATACGATCCGAGCTGCCCGCAAATCTCGGTGACTGCCCAGACCGCGGCCCCCGGCCTGACCTACAACACCTGCCAGCTGGCCACTTCCACCATTCTGGTGCCGGGTGCGAACGACAAGACCCACGGCGGCCGCCTGGACATCGAGTACCGCATCGGCGACCACGACGTCCGCGTGGGCTTCGACAAGCAGATCGCCGATTCGCTGACCGGCGGCAGCATCGCCGGCGGTTATCGCTGGACCTACGGCTGGCAGAAGGATCCGGCGGCGGCGATCGACGGCGGCAACGGCGTGGGCTCGCCGCAAGACGCGGGCGGCCTCGGCACGAAGGGCTACTACGTCTACCGCTACTACAACACCCAGCTGGCCCGCGTGAAGACCGAGCAGGAAGCGCAGTACATCGAGGACCGCTGGCAGGTGAACAATAACCTGCTGCTGTCACTCGGCTTGCGCAACGAGCAGTTCACCAACTACAACGGCGACAACCAGCCCTACGCGCGTCAGCGCCACCAGCTGGCACCGCGGCTGGGTGTCTCGTGGGACGTGTTCGGCGATTCCAGCCTCAAGGTATTCGCCAACGCCGGCCGCTACCACCTGGCGATGCCGAACAACGTGGCGGTGCGCGGCGCTTCCGGCTCGCTGATCACCAGCGAGTACTTCACCTACACCGGCCTCGACCCGCGCACCGGTGCGCCGACCGGCCTCAGCCCGGTCGCCGTGGACCGCAGCAAGGGCGCCACCTGCGGCAATACGAACCTGGTCTCGACCAACCTCGAGTGCGGCCAGGCGCCCGACCCGCGCACGGTGGCGGCCAAGGGCATGAAGTCGCACTTCCAGGACGAGTACATCCTGGGCGCGGAATACCAGGTCAGCCCGACCTTCGTGACGGGCGCCAAGGTCACCGTGCGCAAGCTGCGCAGCGCGATCGACGATACCTGCACCCAGGCGCTGGGCGGCCGCTGCTTCCTGTTCAACCCCGGCCAGGCCAATACCTTCCTGCTGGAGCAGCCTGACGGCAGCTTCGTCGAGGCGCACTACACCAACGGCCAGCTTGGTTTCCCCAAGCTGAAGCGCAAGTACGCCGCGCTGGACCTGTTCGTGGAGCATCCGTTCGCTGACAACTGGTACGGCAAGATCGGCTACACCTTCTCGCACAACTACGGGAACACCGAAGGTCAGCTGCTCTCCGATCTGGATACCGGTACCGGTGGACAGTCGGATGTGTCGGTGACCCAGGACTGGGACAAGCCGCAGTTGATGGTGGGCTCCAACGGCTCGCTGCCGAATGACCGCAAGCACCAGATCCGCGCGTTCGGCTACTACCAGTTCAGCAAGGAGTGGCGCGTCGGCTCCACCGTGCAGGTGGCCTCCGGCCGGCCCAAGAGTTGCCTCAGCTTCTGGCCCGACCCGACCACCAAGGGCATCTACAACTCGTCGAGCTACCACTACTGCGGCCTGGCCATCACCGGTTCGCAGGTCGTGTACGCCCCGCGCGGCACCAGCGGGACCACGCCCTGGACCTACAAGCTGGACCTCAATGCGGCGTACACGCCGGCTTGGGCGGACAACAAGCTGACGCTGCAGGTCGACGTGTTCAACCTGCTGAACCGCCAGACGCCGCAGTACTACAACATGCGCTTCGCGAGCAATCGCAGCACGGTCAATCCGCTCTACGGCCGGGTGTTGAACTACACCGATCCGCGGACGGTACGCTTCACCGTGCGCTACGACTTCTGAACGTAGCGGATAACGCAGGTTCGGCCTGACGTGCCGAATGCCGAACCATCGCTCCTTAGCCGTCGGGTTTCCCGGCGGCTTTTTTTCGGACGCTAAATCGGCACGGTGGTCCGGGCGCCTACTTCTCCGGGGGCGGGGCGGTACCGACGGTCAGGCCGCTGCTGTCCACGCTCTTCACGCCCTTGACGAGCTGGGCTACGCGTTCGGCATGGTCTTTTTGGGCCTCCGATGCGACGGTGCCGCTGAGCGTGACCACACCGTCATGGGTCGAAACCGAAATGTCGGTGGCCGGGATGCCCTTGGTGGTGCCGAACTCGGACTTCACCTTGGTAGTGATCCAGGCATCGGCTGCCTTGTCCGGTACGGTCCGGTTTTCAGACGACTGTTGCATGTGCGCACCGGCGTCCTGAGCCATGACTTGGCCGAGTGGCGTGGCTGCGAAGACGAACATCAGGGTCGTGGCATACAGGCTGTGGCGAATGATGGAAGTGCGCATGGCGGTCTCCTTGGGTGGGATGACGCTGCCTGTCGGGAGCGAGAGGCATCGCGGTGCCTGCCATGCCAGCAGCCGGGTCGTGAACGTCGCGTGGCCATGACCGCCACGGGTTCAGCGCGCGATTACGGATGCGAAGGGCGGGTCTTCTCGATGTTGGCATCGCGTTGGATATCCATATGCCGCGCATGAAAAAGCCGGGGCGCCGAAGCGCCCCGGCTTTTCGTCGAGTGCGGTCACCTACTTCAGCGTGGTCTGGCTGGTGATCACCATGCTGCCGGTCTCCACATGCATTTCCGCATCGATGCGGTCGACGCGTTCGGCCTGGAATTTCATCGCGGCGAACTGCGCCTTGGAGCGCTTCAGCTCCGCGGCCGCGCTGGCGGCATCCTCGGTCTCGTCGACCGAGGGCTGGTCGTTTTTGCCGAGCGTGGCGGTGACGGCGGCCAGGTTGTCGATCTTGTCTTCCATCAGCTGCAGCCAGCTGAGGTACATCGCGCCGCTGATGTGCATGCGACCGAGCTGCCCGGCGTCGCCGGGCGGATCCTTCAAGGTGTCGCCGAGGCGCGCATCCTCGCCGGCGCCGACGCCGAGTGCGAGCGCCTTGTCGCTTATGGCGATCCAGGCCGGCTGGCCCAGTATGCCGACCATGTCTTTCGGCAACGGCAGCGGCTTGCCGTCGTGGCCCGGCTTCAGCTGGGCCAGCGCAGGCACCATCATCTGGCCCATCGCGAACAGGCCGTCAGGGTTGTTGGTGCCCAGCACGAGGCGTCCGCTGAACGTGGGCATGGCGGCGTTCGCGGCCGGCGGCACCAGCGAGTCAAGCGCGACGCGCAGGCCTAGCATGTCGCCGAACGGCGGGATCGCGGCCTTCTGCATGACCGGGCCGAGCTTGGCGAAGCTGTCGTTGAGGTCGGTCAGCGAGGGGCAGCTGAACGGTTTGGCGGCCACCGCCTCGGCCTGGGCCAGCCAGAACGTGCGCAGGCTGGCGACCGGCAGGGCCACGCTCAGGTCGAACGGCGCAGTGCCGGCGCGGCCCAGGCCGGGCAGCTCCACTTTGAGGCCGGCGAACGCCTTGCCGATGTCATCGGCCAGCGCCACGTCGAAGCGTACGTCCTGGTGCTTGGCGTCGAGCCGGGTGTAGCCGAAGCTCATCGCCGGGACGCGGGCGGCGATCCGGGCGGCATCGGTGGTGCAACTGGGCGAAGTCTGCAACTGGGTGGCCACCGGCTCGCCGGTCTTGGCCGCGATGGCTTCGGCATGGGCCTTCTGGATCGCGCCGATCAGCGCATCCTTGCCGCTGATGGCCAGCGGCAACGCGCGGGTCAGGTCCAGTTCGCCGACCAGCCACTTCTGGTAGCCCTTGGCCTTGGCCAGCGCGGCCAGGCGGCCATCGTCCTGCAGGTTTTTCTGCGGCCGGTCCAGGCCCAGCGCCTGGCGCAGCAGGGCCGGCGTGGCATCGGCGGGCAGCAGCGCGGCCACGGCCTGCTTGCCGACCGTGGCGAGGATCATTTCGGTGCCCGAGGCCGGGAACGCGTATTTGCGGTAGCCCTGCTGGCCCACCTTGGCGACATCGAGCTTCTTGCCGTAGGCGGTTTCCAGCCGGCCGACGAAGCCCTCGAAGGCCGCCGGGTCGCTAAGCTCGAAGCGCAGCACCGGCGCCAGGCCAAGGCCGTACAGCGCGGAGTGGCCCTTGAGGTTCAGGCCGGCGCCGTGGACGAAGCTCTCGACCGTCTTGCCGTCGAACTCGGCGCGCAGCGCGCGCAGCAGCCGGGCGCCGTCGGGATCCTTCACCGCCAGCCGGTCGGCGGTCGCCTCGAGCTGGGCCAGCTGGGATGGCAGTTGCGCGTCCGCCTGGGCGAGCAGGGCGGTGCGGGTGGCATCGTCGAGCACCTCCAGATTGGCCACCACGTACGGCGTGTCCGCCGGCACGAAAGCCAGCGGCGCATCCTTGTCCTTGTGTCCGCAGGCGGCCAGCATGGTGCCGGCCAGAACCAGCGCGATGCATCGCGTCATCGATCGCATGTTGATCCCCAGAGAGATGGTGAGTGCTGCATTCGCCATTATGCCCGCTTGCGTCGGGCGCAGGCGTTTCAGCGGGCCAGCACCTCGTTCAGCACCGCCATGCGCACGAACACACCGTTGCCAACCTGTTCGAGGATGCGCGACTGCGCGCCGTCGGCCACATCCGAGGCGATCTCGATGCCGCGGTTGATCGGCCCCGGATGCATCACCAGGCAACCCGGGGCGGCCAGCGCCAGGCGCCGCCGGTCCAGCCCATAACGGGCGAAATAGGCGGCCTCGTCCGGCAGTTCGATGCTGGCCATGCGCTCTTTCTGCAGGCGCAGCATGATCACCGCGTCGGCGCCGTCGATGGCCTGGTCGAAGTCGTCGTAGCGGCGGCCCTGCGGCATGTCGCCCGCCGCCGGCATCAGCTCGGCGGGGCCGCACAGGCGGATCTCCTTCACGCCGAGGGCGGTGAAGGCGTCGATGTCCGAGCGGGCCACCCGCGAATGCCTGATGTCGCCGCAGATGACCACGGTGAGATTGCCGAAGTCCGGCCGGTGCTGGCGGATCGTCAGCGCGTCCAGCAGGCCCTGGGTGGGATGCGCGCGGTTGCCATCGCCGGCGTTGATCACCGACACCCCGCTCATGGCGTGGCGCACCAGCTCTTCCGGGGTGCCCGAGCGCTTGTGGCGCACCACGATCGCGTCGAGGTGCATCGCTTCCAGCGTGTGCAGGGTGTCGAACAGTTCCTCGCCCTTGCTGGTGGAGGACAGCCCGATGTCGAAGTTGACCACGTCGGCGCCCAGCCGCCGCGCGGCGAGCTCGAACGAGGTGCGCGTGCGCGTGGACGGTTCGAAGAACAGGTTCAGTACGGTGCGCCCGGCCAGCACATCGAGCTTGCGGGTGCCGTGCGCGCAGGCGTCGCGCAGGGACTCGGCGCGGTCGAGCAGGCGCTCGATCGTCTCGCGCGGGAGATTTTCCAGGGTGGTCAGGTGGCGCAGGCGAGGGCTCATGGCGGCAGGGTCTGGAAGTGGGAAGGGGGAAATCCGTTCAGTGGCCGGGGTTCTCGGCCACCGGCGCGTCGGCGCCGGCGAGCCAGCGCTCGAGGATGATCGCCGCCGCCTCGGCGTCGATGGTGGCGGCATCGCGGCGGCGCCTGAAGCCCGCAGCGCGGGCGGCGGCGAAGCGCCGTGCGGCCTCCTGCGAGCTGTGCCGCTCGTCGACGAGCACCACCGGCAGGCCGTAGCGCTGCTGCAGGGTGGCGGCGAACCGGCGGGCGCGGCGGCTGGCGGCCTGCTCGGCGCCGTCCAGGGTCAACGGCAGGCCGACCACGAGGGAGTCGGGTTGCCATTCCCGGTGGAGCGCGTCGAGCCGGTTCCAGTCCGGTTCGTCGTCATGCACCGCCAGCACGGCCAGCGCGCGGGCGCTGGCCGTGAAAGTATTGCCGATGGCCACGCCGGTGAGCCGGCTACCCACGTCGAAGCCGAACACGCAGCTCATGCGTGGCCCGCGTAGCCGGACAGCTGGCGCGGGTCGACCCCGACCAGTCCGGCGGCGGCGCTCCAGCGTTCCTCCAGCGGGGTGTCGAACACCACGCGACCGCACGCCTCGGCGGTGAGCCAGGCATTGGCCATCAGTTCCTGTTCCAGCTGGCCGGCGTCCCAGCCGGCGTAGCCGAGCACCATGATGGCCTGGCGCGGGCCTTCGCCGGCGGCCATCGCGACGAGGATGTCACGCGAGGTGGTGACCGACCATTCGGTGTTGATGCGGTAGCTGGAATCCCAGTCGCCGGGTTCGCGGTGCAGCACGAAGCCGCGTTCCTGCTGCACCGGGCCGCCGATCAGCACCGGCGCGTCGGCCAGTTCGCTGTCTGCGCATTCGAGTTTCATCTGCGCCAGCACGTCGCCGAAACGGTATTCGGACAGCTGGTTCACCAGCAGGCCCACCGCGCCGCCTTCGTCGTGCTGGCACAGCAGCGCCACACCGCGCGAGAACGGCGGATCGGCCAGGCCCGGCATGGCGATCAGGAAGTGCCCGGTGAGGGTCGAGGACTGCACGGCGGTCATGCGCACATTGTAAGCGCACGGCGCGGCGTGCGCTGCAGGCCGGGAGGGCCGTTCAGCGGGTCTGCAGCACGTTGTTCGGCTGGAAGCGCCAGGTGCGGGTGATATTGAGCTCGTCGATGCGCTCGTTGCTCCGTGGCGCGGGCGGGAACGGGGCGGCCAGCCGCACGATGCGCTCGGCAGCCGCATCCAGCACCTTCTGGCCGGAGCTCTGGATCACCTCGATGTTCTTGATGCTGCCGTCGAGGTTCAGCACCACGGTGAGCAGCACGTCGCCGTGCAGGCCGCGGCTGCGGGCTTCTTCCGGGTAGTTGAGATTGCCGACCCGCTCGACCCGGTCGGACCAGCCGCGCATGTAGGCGGCATAGGCGTATTCGCGGGTGCTGGCGGTGAGGTACTTCACCTTCGGCCGCTTGGCGTAGTCCACCTTCTTCCTGCTCAGCTCGGCGGCCAGCTGGGCGATCGCCTGCTGACGCCTCAGTTCGTCGGCGGTGGGCGTCGGTTCCTGCGGATCGACCTCGGTTTGCGCGGTATCGCTGGTCACGCGGAAATCGGTGGCGCCGCTGGTGGTGACCATGCGCGTCGGGGTGGCCTCGCGCGGCTGCGGCGTGGTGGCTTCGACCGGTTGTGCCGCGATGCCGGGATCGGGCTTCGGGATGGCGCCGGAGAACAGCTCCGACGGCCGCGCGGCGCGGTCGCTGCGGCCGCCGCCGGTGTTGTTGGCCTGGGCCAGGAAGTCCGCCTTGTCCGGCGCCTGCTGGTTGGCCACGTTGACCAGGGTCACGTCCAGCGTGGGCAGACTGGGCGCTGGCTTCGCGAAATGGAACGTGATGCCCAGCAGCAGCACGCCGTGCAGCAACAGCGAGAACAGCAGGGTGGCGCCGATCGGATCGGGCGACGGATTGACGGTTGCGGTGGCGCTCACGCGTTGCGGTTTCCGGTGACGTGCCGCTCGACGACATCGAACAGCTGGCCGGCAATGTTAAGCCCGAACTGCGCGTCCAGCTCACGCACGCAGGTCGGGGATGTGACGTTGATCTCGGTCAGGTAGTCGCCGATCACGTCCAGTCCGACGAACAGCAGGCCGCGCCGGCGGAGTTCCGGCGCCACCTGGTCCACGATCCAGCGGTCGCGCTCGGACAGCGGCACGCCGACGCCGCGGCCGCCGGCGGCCAGGTTGCCGCGGAATTCGTCGCCTTGCGGAATGCGCGCCAGCGCGTAGGGCACCGGCTCGCCGTCGATCACCAGGATGCGCTTGTCGCCGGCGCTGATGGCGGGAATGAACTTCTGGGCGATCGTGAATTGCCGCCCTTCGCCGTGGGCATCGCCGCCGAGCAGGGTCTCCAGCATCGAATTGAGGTTGCCGTCGCCGGCCCTGGCCCGGAAGATGCCGCGCCCGCCCATGCCGTCCAGCGGCTTCAGCACCACCTCGCCGTGTTCAGCTGTGAACCGGCGCAGTTCGCCCGGATCGCGCGAGACCAGGGTCGGCGCGATGCATTGCGGGAATTCCAGCGAGAACAGCTTCTCGTTGCAGTCGCGCAGCGAGCGCGGGTCGTTGATCACCGCCACGCCGCCGCGCCGGGCCGCCTCCAGCACCATCGTGTCGTAGATGAACTGGGCGTCGACCGGCGGATCCTTGCGCATCAGCACCACGTCGAGTTCGCGCAGGTCTCGCCACTGCGCCGGGCCCAGCGTGAACCAGTGCTGCGGGTCCTCGCGCACCTCGAGCGGGGCGATCCGCGCCCAGGGTTCGCCGTTGCGCAGGGCCAGGTCGCCCTGCTCGAAGTAGTGCAGTGAATGGCCGCGGCGACCGGCCTCCAGCAGCATCGCGAAGCTGGTGTCCTTGGCTATCTTGATCGCACTGATGGGATCCATCAGCACGCCGACCGAAAGGGTCATCACATTCTCCGTGGGTGGCGACCCGTGGGGCGGGTCGGGATCGTCAGGCCGCTATACTAAGGCGGATGCGGGAAATCCCGTGCCGCGTCGCTGTCGCCGGCGGCCGGATGGTGCCAATATGGGTCACGTTGTGCGGGTGGCAGGCAGCAGGGGTGATTATTGCTTGACAGTCTCGGCGGGCAGGCAGTAAACAGCAAAGCCTTGGATATCCCGCTACAGCGCGGTCTTATCGGGTGGTTCGTTTCGACTTTTTTGCTGCGCACCGTCCGGCATGACCATTGCATGCCATGGTGCCTATCCTGAGCTCGAGTGAGCCGCAGGGGGGAGTAGGTGAATTTGAACATGAGTGCTAATGACTTGGCTGGTCTCAAGGTCATGGTGATCGATGACTCCAAGACCATCCGCCGCACCGCGGAGACCCTGCTCAAGAAAGAGGGCTGCGAAGTACTGACCGCCGTCGACGGCTTCGAGGCATTGGCCAAGATCTCCGACCAGAAGCCCGCGATCATCTTCGTCGACATCATGATGCCGCGGCTGGACGGCTACCAGACCTGCGCGCTGATCAAGAACAATCCGCAGTTCCGCGCCACGCCGGTGATCATGCTGAGTTCGAAGGACGGCCTGTTCGACAAGGCGCGTGGCCGCATCGTGGGCGCCGAACAATACCTGACCAAGCCGTTCACGCGTGACGAGCTGCTGGGCGCCATCCATCGCCATGTCGGCACGGTCTCGAGCCACTGACTGCAGATTCTGAGGGGGGCCTGTGGCCAATATTCTCATCATCGACGACTCGCCGACCGACGTGCGCGTGTTCACCACGCTGCTGGAACGGGCCGGGCATCAGGTCGTCGCCGTCAGCACCGCCGAGGAAGGCATCGAGCGCGTGCGCTCCGATCTTCCGGCGCTGGTCATCATGGACGTCATCATGCCCGGCATGAACGGCTTCCAGGCGACCCGCACGCTGACCCGCGACCCGGTCACCTCGGCAGTGCCGATCGTGATGATCACCACCAAGTCGATGGAAACCGACCGTGTCTGGGGCCTGCGCCAGGGCGCCCGCGCGTTCATTACCAAGCCGGTGAACGAAAAGGAACTGCTGGCCTGCATCAACGAATTGCTGCCGAGCGCGACATGAACGAGCCCGTCAACCGCACTCCGTTCGAGATCCTGGCGCGGTACGAGCGGCTGTCGCTGGCGCACGCATCGGATACGCAGGAGAAGTTCGAGGCGCCCGGCCTGTGGCGCGGGATCGGCTTCCGCGTCGGCTCGCGGCTGCTGGTCAGCGGCATCGACGAGATCAACGAATTGCTCGCGGTGCCGGTGCTCACCCCGGTGCCGGGGACGCAGCCGTGGCTGCTCGGCGTGGCCAACGTGCGCGGCAACCTGGTGCCGGTGGTCGATTTCGGCCGCTTCCTGTTCGGCGAACGCACGCAGTACACCGACCGCACCCGCCTGCTGGTGGTGCGCCAGGGCGGCGGCAGCGTGGCGCTGCTGGTGGACGAGGTGTTCGGCCAGCGCACCGTGGACGAGGAACAGCGGCGCGAGGCCGGAGCCGAGGATGATCCGCGGCTTTCCCGTTTCGTCGACAGCCGCGTGGGCGAACAGCAACTGGCGATGTTCAGCATGAACCGGCTGGTGCGCGCACCGGATTTCCGGCAAGCCGCGGCCTGAAGCCGCGGCTTGCCGCAGTGGCATGAAGGGCCGGCGCCTGCAGGGCCGGCAATCTCGGGACGGGCATTCCCTGGTGGTACGCGCTCTGCGGAGCCGGTGACGTAATCAGTTAGACGGATGAGGTGAACATGAGCACTACAGGGGGCGTCAGCCGGGAGCGCGGTTACACCGTACTCATTGTCCTGCTGCTGATAGCGATGGGTTTTGCCGCGCTGGATTTCTTCATGCTCAACCAGAAGAACGGCGAGGACCGCCAGGCGATTGCGCTGACCACACAGATCCAGGTGCTGTCTCAGCAGACGGCGAAGTTCGCACTGGAGTCGGCGGACGGCAACACCGACTCCTTCAAGGAGCTCGAATCCACCCGCAACGCGATCGATTCGGCCGTGCAGAAGCTGGGCAAGGGCGATCCAAGTGGCAGCATGAAGCCCTACGCCGACAACAACGCCACGCCGGCCGGCCGCGCCGTGAGCGCGCTCGACGCCTCGTGGAGGCAGCTCGACACCGACATCGGCAAGATCCTCTCCAACAAGGCCGTGGTGCTCGATTCCGGACAGCGCGCCGCCACGCTGTCGCAGCAGATGCCGCTGCTCAACTCGAGCATGGAGCAGGTCGTCAACATCCTGCAGCAGCGCAACGGCAGCGCCGAACAGATGCTGGGCACGTCTCGCCAGATGCTGTCCGCCGACCGTATCATCCGCCGCGTGCAGGAGGTGCTGCAGGGTGGTGACAATGCCCAGTCCGCGGCTGATGGCCTGTCCCGCGACGCGCAGCTGTACGGCAGCGTGCTGAAGGGGTTGCTCGAGGGCAACCCCGACAGCGGCGTGCGGCCGATCAACGACGCCAACGCGCACAAGATCCTCACCGAAATGGATGCCGGCTGGGCCCAGCTGGCCGACCCGGTGGCCAGGCTGATCGCCGCCGCCGGCAACATCGCCGACGTGAAGCGCGCGGGCAACCAGGCCTCGCTGGATTCGCAGACCGTGCTGCTGCGCGCGAACGACCTGTCCGAGCAGATCGGCAAGCTGCCGTTGCGCCGGCTGTTCCCCAACGTGTGGTGGGGCCTGCTCGGCGCGATCGCCGCGGTGGCGTTCGCCCTGCTGCTGGTCATCGCCCTGGTGCGCGACCAGCGCCGCCGGTTCGCGCAGAGTACCGAACTGAACCAGCGCAACCAGGAGGCGATCATGCGCCTGCTGGACGAGATGGGCTCGCTGGCGGAAGGCGACCTGACCGTGAAGACCACGGTGTCGGAGGACATCACCGGCGCCATCGCCGACTCGGTGAACTACGCCATCGACGAGCTGCGATCCCTGGTGACCACCATCAACGAGACCTCCGAGCAGGTGTCGTCCTCGGCGCAGGAAACCCAGACCACCGCCCGCCACCTGGCCAACGCGGCCGAGCAGCAGGCGCAGCAGATCAGCACCGCGACCTCGGCGATCAACCAGATCGCGAGTTCGATGGACGACGTGTCGAAGAACTCCGCCGAGTCGGCCGACGTGGCGGAACGCTCGGTGAAGATCGCCTCGCACGGCGCCGAGGTGGTGCGCGAGACGATCTCCGGCATGGACTCGATCCGCGACCAGATCCAGGAGACCTCCAAGCGCATCAAGCGGCTGGGCGAATCCTCGCAGGAGATCGGCTCGATCGTTGAACTGATCAACGACATCGCCGAGCAGACCAACATCCTTGCCTTGAACGCTGCGATCCAGGCGGCTTCGGCCGGCGAGGCGGGTCGCGGTTTCGCGGTGGTGGCGGACGAAGTGCAGCGGCTGGCGGAACGCTCGACCAGCGCCACCAAGCGCATCGAGGCGCTGGTGCAGACCATTCAGTCCGATACCAACGAGGCGGTGAACTCGATGGAGCAGACCACCGCCGAGGTGGTCGCCGGCGCACGCAAGGCGGAGGACGCCGGCAGCGCGCTGGGCGACATCGAGCGCGTCTCGCACGATCTGTCCTCGCTGATTCAGAACATCTCCACCGCGGCGCGCGAGCAGTCCGCGGCGGCGACCGACATTTCGCATTCGATGAACGCGATCCAGGAAATCACCTCGCAGACCTCGCAGGGCGCGAGCCAGACGGCCGACTCGATCGGTACGCTGGCGCAACTGGCGAGCGACCTGCGGCGCTCGGTGGCGCACTTCAAGCTGCCGGGCTGACAACGGGCCTGGCTGGTATGGGCATTTTGACGGGGAGTAGTCTCGTTGGTTGCGTGATGCATGCATGGCGCAACCGCTGAGAGAGGCGCATGAGACTTCAAGACCACATCGATTTCACCACGCTGCAGTGGGTCAAGCCGGAGCTCGACGATACCCTGTCGATCGCCCGCGAGGCGCTGGAGTCCTACGTCGACAATCCGGGCAAGCGCGACTACATGCGCACCTGCGCCGATCACCTGCACCAGGTGCGGGGCACCTTGCAGATGGTCGAGCTGTACGGCGCCGCGATGGTGGCCGCGGAGATGGAGGAACTGGCCCTCGCGCTCCTGGGGGACCGCGTCGCCCAGCGCGAGGAAGCCTATGCCGCCCTGATGCGCGGCCTGATGCAACTGCCCGACTATCTCGAACGACTGTCCGGCGGCCACCGCGACGTGCCGGTGGTGCTTCTCCCGCTGCTGAACGACTTGCGCACCAGTCGCGGACTGGAGGCGCTGCCCGAATCGGCGATGTTCCACCCCAACCTCGACGCGTTCCTGCCGGACCAGGCGCCCGCGGCGATGAGCGAGGCCTACGCCGAGGCGCATCGCGGCGAGCTGGTGGATCTGCGCCTGCGCTTCCAGCAGCAGTTGCTGGGCTGGTTCCGCGGGCAGAACCCGGCGCTGCAGCTGGCGAACATGCGCAAGACCCTGCTGGCGATCACCGCCCGCTGCCATTACGTGCACGGCCGGCGCCTGTGGTGGATCGCCTCCGGCGTGCTGGAAGGTCTGGAGCAGGGCCAGCTCAAGGGCTTTGCCGGGGAGATACGCCAGCTGGTCGGCAAGGTCGACCGCAACATCCGCCAGCTGATCGAGCACGGCGAGGACAGCCTGCGTGGCGGCGAAGCCGACGAGGTGGCCTGCAAGCTGCTCTACATCGTGGCCCAGGCCAAGCAGCACAGCCCGCAGATGGAACTGCTGCGCAGCACCTACGCGCTGGACAGCCTGCTGCCCGACGCCGGCGAGCTGGAACACGCCCGCGGCTCGATGGCCGGGCACAATCGCGCGCTGCTCGATTCCGTATCGCGCGCGCTGAAGGACGACCTGCTGCGCGTCAAGGAGGCGCTGGATCTGTTCCTGCGCCAGCAGGACGGTGATCCGGCACAACTCGCCGCACAGGGCGAAGTGCTCGAACGCGTGGGCGACACGCTCGGCATGCTGGCACTGGCGGTACCGCGCCGTGTGGTCACCGAACAGCGCCGGGTGCTCGACGAGATCGCCAACCGCATGCGCCCGGCCGACGAGGAAGCCCTGCTCGATGTCGCCGGCGCGTTGCTGTATGTCGAGGCTTCGCTGGACGACCACATCGAGAGCCTCGGTTCCGAGGACGAGTCGCCTGGTCCTGAAGCCATGCAGGGGCTGCCGCGCAGCGAGGCGCTGGGGGTGGTCACCACCCTGATGCAGGAAGCGATCGGCAATACCGGCAGGGTCAAGGACGCGATCGTGGCGTTCGTCGAATCCGGCTGGGAGCACGATCGCCTTGCCAGCGCACCGGCGTTGATGGACGAAGTCGCCGGCGCCATGAACATGCTGTCGTCGCCGCGCCCGGCCGAGCTGGCGCAGGGCATCGGCCGGTTCATCAACCATGAGCTGCTGGATGACCGGCGCGTGCCGAGCGGCGCCCAGATGGATCAGCTGGCCGATGCGCTGGCGGCGCTGGAGTACTACCTCGAGGCTGCGCGCGAACACCGCGGCGGCCTGGAGCACATCCTCGACGTGGCGGAACACAGCCTCGGCCTGCTCGGCTACTGGCCGGTGCCGTCGGCGCGCGCGGCGTCTGTCGCCGCCGCCGAAGCGGTCGTGCCGGCCAGCCAGCGGATCGATGACGAAGAGCACCCGGAGCTGTCCGAATCCGTCAGCCTGCTGCCGGGTCAGAATCTCGGGCACCTGTTCGTCGGCGACAGCGCGTCGCCTGCCGTGCCCGTCCATGACCTGGACGGCTTGCGCCTGGCACCGACCGAGGCGACCACGGCCGCCGGATGGGAGGGTCATGCCGCAGTCGACCAGGACGACTGGGTCGAGGTCGAGGAAGAGGTCGTCGAACAGGTGCCGGTGCGCGACGCACTGGCCGCGAATACCCGCTTCAACACCAGCGCGGATGGCATCGACGACGACATCCGCGAGATCTTCCTGGAGGAAATGCAGGAGGAGATCGACAACCTGCGCACCGCCGAGCAGGCGTGGCTGGCCGATCCGGCCCAGACCGCGGCCCTGATCGGCATCCGCCGTTCGTTCCACACGCTGAAGGGCTCGGGCCGGCTGGTGGGCGCCGGCGTGCTGGGCGAGTTTGCGTGGAAGGTGGAGGACATGCTCAACCGCGTGCTCGACAACACCATCGAGCCGAACGCGGACGTTCAGGCGCTGGTGCAGCATGCGATCGATGCGTTGCCGCAGCTGCTTGCTGCGCTCAAGGGCGACGGCGTGCCGTTGGCGCCGCTCAGCACGATCATGCATACGGCCGAGCAACTGGCCGCCGGCAAGCCGGCCCGCGTGGAGGATCATGCGCCGCGGGCCACCGAAACGGTCCGTCGGATCGTGCGCCGGCGCGTGCCGCGCTTCGATGCGGCCGCGGGAGCGGTGCCGGTAGCAGGCCTGACCGATCCCGAAACCGCTGCCGCGCGGGCCCCGGCCGAGCCCGTCATGGCCGAGCCGGTGATGCCGCCGGTGGATCCGGTGCTGCTGGAGATCCTGCGCAGCGAAGTGGCGCAATACCTGCAGACCATCCGCGCCGCGGTCCAGCGCAGCGACATCGAGTTGCCGATCGGCGAAGAACTGCTGCGTGCCGTGCATACGTTGCATGGCGCGATCGCGATGGTCGACATCCCGTTGCTCACGCAACTGCTGTCACCGCTGGAAGGTCTGTTCAAGCGCCTGCGCGCGGCCAATCTGCCGCTGACCTCCGAGGGTGTGCACCTGCTCGACCAGGCGGTCGACGTGGTCGACCGCGTAATGGGCCAGTTCGACGCCGCCGAGCCGCAGTTGCCCGACGCCGATCTGCTGACCGCTCAGATCGTCAACCTGCGCGATCGCTATCCCGAATCCAAGGTCGCGCACGTCGTGTACGAGCCGCGGGCCGACGAGGTGGAGCCCGAGGAGCCAGTCGGCGCCACGGATCATGCCGGCGTTGACGAAACGGGCATGACCGCCTCACTCGAGGCCGGCATGCTTGAAGCCACCAGCGCGCCGTCGGGCGAGGCGCCTGTCGCGTCGCCTGCGCCCGCCGTCGGGCAGGCGTCCGATGTCCATCCGGACGAGGCCCACCACGACGCGGTGACGGCGGAGTTGATGGCGGCCCTGGGCGCCTTCGACCCCGAACAGGCCGTGGCCGGAAAACTGGCCGCCGAACGCGCGGAAGCAGCGCGGATCGCTGCCGAGCAGCAGGCGGCCGAGCGTGCGGAAGCCGAGCGGGTTGCTGCCGAGCGGCTGGCGGCCGAACGCGCGGAAGCCGAACGGATCGCTGCCGAGCAGCAGGCGGCCGAGCGTGCGGAAGCCGAGCGGGTTGCTGCCGAGCAGCAGGCAGCCGAGCGTGCGGAGGCCGAGCGGGTTGCTGCCGCGAAACAGGCGGCCGAGCGTGCGGAGGCCAAACGGGCCTCCGCTGCGGACAAGACGGCGCACACCGAAAATGTCGCGCAGGATCCGGTTTACGCCCTGGCGGGGTCCGGCCAGATCGATGCCGATCTGCTGGAAGTATTCATCGACGAGGCGCGCGAGATCCTCGATCACGCGGATAGCGTGCTGGCCCAGTGGCATGCCGAACCGGGCAACCTGGCGCACGTGCCCGAGCTGCAGCGCGACCTGCACACGCTGAAGGGTGGTGCGCGCATCGCCGGCCTGGTGCCGGTGGGCGACCTCAGCCACGCGACCGAGACCCTGCTCGAAAAGCCGATCCGCGACCCGTCGGGAACCGGTCCGCTGATCGCCGCACTGGAGGCGAGCTTCGATCAGCTGCATGCCCTCGTGCAGCAGGTGTCGCAGGGTCGCACGCCCGATTACCCGCAGGCCATGATCAACCGCCTGCTGGCGTTGGCGGGCGAAACGGCGCTGGCCCACGACGCGGAGCCACACGTAGCCGCAACGGCGGTCCCGGCGCCGGCAGTACCGTCGCCGGCGACTGCCGCGGTGGACGGCATCGATCAGCTGCCTGAGTTGATGCCTGAGGCGGAAGAGGAAGTGCGTTCCTCGCAGGAGCAGATCCGGGTCCGCGCCGATCTGCTCGACAATCTGGTCAACCATGCCGGCGAAGTGGCGATCTACCGGTCGCGACTGGAGCAGCAGGTTGCCGGTTACCGCTTCAACCTGGTCGAGCTGGAACAGACCGTCTCGCGCCTGCGCAGCCAGCTGCGCATGCTGGAGATCGAGACCGAGGCGCAGATCATCGCGCGCTTCCAGCGCGAGCATCGCGAAGCGGGCATGGCGGCATTCGATCCGCTCGAGCTCGACCGCTATTCGCAGTTGCAGCAGTACTCGCGTGCGCTGGCCGAGTCGGTATCCGACCTGGTGTCGATCCAGAACATGCTGGACGAACTGACCCGCCAGGCCGAGACGCTGCTGATCCAGCAGTCGCGGGTCAGTACCGAGCTGCAGGATGGCTTGCTGCGCACGCGCATGCTGCCGTTCGACACGATGGTGCCGAACCTGCGTCGCACGTTGCGCCAGGCCGCGCAGGAGGAAGGCAAGCATGCCCAGCTCTACGTGGACGGTGCCCACGGCGAAATGGACCGCAACCTGCTCGACCGCATCAAGGCGCCATTCGAGCACATGTTGCGCAACGCGATCGCCCACGGCATCGAAGCTCCTGCCGAACGCCGCAAGCTAGGCAAGCCGGCCGAGGGCGCGGTGCACATCACGGTGGCGCGCGAGGCCACCGAGGTGGTGGTACGCGTCAGCGACGACGGCCGCGGCCTGAACCGCGAGGCGATCCGCAAGCGCGGCGTCGAGCGCGGTCTGCTGCGCCCGGAGACCCGGCCGACCGACAACCAGTTGCTCTCGCTGATCGCCCAGCCGGGCTTCTCCACCGCCAGCCAGGTCACCCAGCTGGCCGGCCGCGGCGTCGGCATGGACGTGGTGGCTAACGAAATCAAGCAGCTTGGCGGTTCGCTGTCGATCGAGTCGGAAGAGGGCAAGGGCACTACCTTCGTGCTGCGCCTGCCGTTCACCCTCGCGGTGACCCAGGCGATCCTGGTGCGTATCGGCGAGGCGACGTTCGCGATCCCGATGACCTCGGTACAGGGCGTGGCGCGAGTCAACCCGGCCGACCTGGCCGCGCTGATGGCCGAGGATGAGCCGTCGTTCCGCTACGGCAGCGAGGCATACGGCATCCACGACCTTGCCGAGCTGCTGGGCCTGCCGCCGGGGCTGCCGGCCGAGGACGAGCAGCAACCTCTGCTGCTGACCCGTGCCGGCGACCTGCGCGCGGCGATCCGCATCGACGCCGTCCTCGGGTCGCGCGAGATCGTGGTCAAGTCGGTCGGCCCGCAGATCAGCTCGGTGCCGGGCCTGCTCGGCGCGACCATCATGGGCGACGGCTCGGTGCTGATCATTCTGGATCTGGCGCCACTGGTGCGCCATGGCATCATCCGTCGCGAGCAACGCCTGGCCGAAGGCCTCAGCGCGGTGCAGGCGCCGGTGGTCGAGGAGGCGCAGGTGCGGCCGCTGGTGATGGTGGTGGACGACTCGATCACCATGCGCAAGGTCACCGGCCGCGTGCTGGAGCGTCACGAGTACGAGGTCAGCACCGCGAAGGACGGCGTCGACGCGCTGGAGAAGCTGCACGAGCGCGTGCCCGACCTGATGCTGCTGGACATCGAGATGCCGCGCATGGACGGCTACGAGCTGGCCACCCACATGAAGGCGGATCCGCGGCTGCGCGACGTGCCGATCATCATGATCACCTCGCGCAGCGGCGACAAGCATCGCCAGCGGGCGTTCGACATCGGCGTGGATCGCTATCTCGGCAAGCCGTACCAGGAGGCCGAGCTGCTGGCGCAGATCGCCGAGGTGCTGGAGCAACGTGCGGTGGAGCCGATACATGACTGATACCGTTCCGGCGGTGGCCCTGCTTTTCGACGACACCGACCTGGGCGGCCAGCTGCGCGAGGCGTTGCACGAGCGCGGCGCCCGCATCGTCCACGAAGGCGGGGTCTCCAGCCTCAGCCGCGAATTGCTGCAGCAGGTCGGTGCAGACGTGCTGGTGGTCAACCTGGACGACAGCGCCGACGACGCGCTCGATCGCCTGTACGAGGTGATCGACGACGACCGGCCGCGGGTGGTCTTCAACGACGCCCAGGCCAGTCGCGAGCTGACCGGCTGGGATCGTGCGCGCTGGGCGCGCCATCTCGCGGTCAAGGTCATGGCGATGGGCGACATCGACCCGCCGCGTCCGGGGGACGCCCGTGGCGTCGAGGCGCCGGTTGCGCCGCCGGCCGCTGCCGTGGCTGCCGAAGCGGCGGTGGAGTCGGCGATTGCCGCCCCCGTCACCGAGCCCGGGATCGACTTTCCCGCCCACCACGATCCCGACGGCCGGCACGAGCAGGTCGCCGCGGCCGAATCGGAGAACCTGGCGGCGGAACTGGAGGCCCTGCTGGCCTCGGGCGAACTGCCGGACGACGGTGCCGACGACGCCGGTCCGGGCCTGCGTTACCGCGACGACGACGAGCTGCCGCCGCTGCATGACGGCCATTTCGGCGAGTCGTCGCCCGCGGTGGGGCTGGCCGAACCGGCGCCCGTCGCGACGGCGAAGCCCACGGCCGGCGCGCGGCCGCCGGCGTTCCAGCTGGATCATCTGCAGCTGTCCCCGCTGGTCGATCCGGCGGACGCCACGAAAATCCCCGAGGCGGCCGCTCCGGCGCCTGCCGCCGCCGGCTCGGCGGCGCGTGCGCCGGACAGCTGGGCGCTGCTGGATGACGATCCTCCCTCGGCTGCACCCGCCGCCGCCGAAAAGTCCCACGTCGCGGCGTTCGGTATCGAGAAACTGAGCGCCGCCGATTTCCTCGCACCCGACGTCGAGGTGGTCGCGCCCGACCTCGAGCCGACCATGAGCCTCGAGCTGGTGTCGATGGAAGAGGCGATTGCGCCACAGGTGCAGGTCTACGAGCACGATCACGCGATGCTGCTCGACGAGCTCGACACTGCACTGAACCGGATCGTGCTGCTGGGTGCCACGACCGACGGCGTCGACTCCGTGTGTGATTTCCTGTCGGCGTTGCCGGCAACCACCCGGCTCACCTTCCTGCATACCCAGCATCTGGGTGGGCGGACGGACGTGGGCCTGGTGGAGAAATTTTCGGCGCACTGCGCGCTGCCGGTGCGGCTGGCCAGTCGGGGTCGCCGCCTCGGCTGCGGCGAGGTGGTGGTCGTACCTGCCGGTCAGCAGGTGCGCCTGCGTCGCGACGGCAGTGTCGAGCTTCAGGCTGACATCGCGCAGGAGCCGTCGATCGATGCCAGCCTCACCATGGCCGCCATCGCGTTCGGCCGCGATGCGCTGGCGATCGTGTTCGCCGGGCGCGGCAATGACGCCGTGGCCGGTGCGCAGGCGATCCATGACCGCGGCGGCCAGGTCTGGGTAGAGTCGTCGTCCGGTGAGCATTTTGCCGACATGGTCAGCGGAATCCTCGCCGAACGGCTGGTCAGTTTCTCCGGTACGCCGCCCGAACTGGCGGCGCGCCTGATCGAGGTATCCCCATGAGTGATCCGCTGCCGCGTGAAATCCGCTGCGTCCTGGTGCCGGTAGGCAACCTGCGCCTGCTGCTGCCCAATGCCACCATCGCCGAAGTGATCACCCAGAGCCGGCCCGAACCGGTGCCCGGCGGCCCTGCGTGGCTGCTCGGCCGGATCGCCTGGCGCGGCTGGCGCGTGCCGCTGGTGTCGTTCACCGAACTGGCCGGCACCGAAGAGGGCGACGCCGAACTGGTCGTGCGCGTGGCCGTGCTGAAGGCGCTCGGCGGCAACCCGGCGATGCCGTTCATCGCGGTGCAGACCCAGGGCTTCCCGCGCCTGACCACGCTCAATGCGGAGCTGATCATCCCCACCCACGACGGCAGGCAGCTGCCGCCGGGCGTGCGCGCCCATGTGCTGGTGCGCGACGACGTGGCGATGATCCCGGACCTGGAGTGGATCGAAGCCACCCTGCTCGATCTGTTCGGCGATGCCGAGCCATTGCACGCTGCGGCATCGTCCGCCACGGAAGACTGAACAGGATGGCGGCGGGTCAGCCGTCGCCGTGAAGGGCCTGCAGCGCGGCCAGCGCAGCCAGTCCGGCCGTCTCCGTGCGCAGGATGCGCGGACCCAGCCGCAGGCCTTCGAAACCGGCGGCCGTCAGCGCACTGACATCCCGTTCGCCCAGACCGCCTTCCGGGCCGACCACCAGCAGGCCGCCAGCCGCGCCGAAGCGCACTTCCCGGGACGAGCGGCCGGCTTCCGGGAGCAACGCCAGGCGCAGCGCGCCGTCCGCGGCCAGGCCATCCAGCCACGCCGGCAAGGGCAATGCCTGGACTATTTCCGGGAGGCGCGCACGACCGCTCTGCTCGCAGGCGCTGGCCGCCACCGCGCGCCAGTGCGCGAGGCGCTTCTCCGCGCGGGTCGCATCGAGCTTCACCTCGGCGCGCTCGGTCAGCAGCGGCACGATGCGGATCACGCCAAGCTCGGTGGCCTTCTGCACGATCAGATCCATCTTCTCGCCGCGGGCGACCCCCTGGGCCAGGGTCAGTCGCAGCGGCGATTCGTTGGCCAGCGAGTGGCAGCCATCAACCCGCACGACGACCTCGCGCTTGCCGACGACGAGGATCGTGGCGGGGTAGTCGCTGCCGTCGCCGTTGAACAGCGTCAGCGGGTCGCCGGCGGCCATGCGCAGCACGCGTGCGACATGCTCGCCGGCCTGCGTCGGCAGGATGCGTTCGACGCCGGCGGCAAGCGGCAGGTCGACGTGGATGCGGATGTTTCGCATGGAACGATGGGCGGCAAAATCCCAGCATAGCCGAGCCCGCCGGCGGCGGCACGGCGCCGGCGATGCGCAGCGGGACTTCCGCCGCGGATGCGGTTGCCCGGAGCGCGGGATCGGCGCAGCATGGAGATGCCTCTCCCTCGTGGCCAACGGAGGTTCCCGCCATGTCCAGACAGACTCTCGTTTCGTTCATCCTGTGCGCCGGCATGGCCGTCGGCGCGACGGCATTCGCCCAGGACGCGTCCCCCGCCGGGCAGGTACCGGCTAGCCAGGCCGGCCGATCCGCGGCCGCCGCGGCGGCCAGGTCGCCGCTCAAACCCGGCGACCGCAATTGCCTGCGCAGCACCGGCAGCCTGATTCCGGCCAAGGAAGGTCAATGCCTGCCGGTGGCGGGGCGCAGCTACAGCGGCGACGAGGTGCGGCGCACCGGCGTCAACAACACGGCGCGCGCCCTGCAGATGCTCGATCCGAGCATCAGCGTCGGCCATTGACCGGGATGTCTCTTACGGACCGGCCACGGCCTTGGCGATGCCTGCCGCGGCGATCTCCACCAGCCGGTCGATCTCCGGCTCGGTGATCACGAACGGCGGCATGAAATACACCACGTCGCCGAGCGGGCGCAGCAGCGCGCCGTGCTGCAGGCCGTGCAGGTAGACGCGCAGGCCGCGCCGTTCCGCCGCGGGATACGGCCGGCGGCTGGCCTTGTCGGCGACCAGCTCGACGGCGGCGATCATGCCGGTCTGGCGCACGTCGGCAACGTGGGGGTGTTCGCGCAGCGGCTCCAGCCGCCGCGCCAGGTGCGCGGCCAGTGTGCGGTTGCGCGCGAGCACCGGCTCATCGCGGAAGATCGCCAGCGTCTCCAGCGCCACCCGGCAGGCCAGCGGATTGCCGGTATAGCTGTGCGAGTGCAGGAACGCCTTGCCGGCGCCGTATTCGGCGTAGAACGCCCGATAGACTGCGTCACGGGTCAGCACGGCCGACAACGGCAGGAAACCGCCGGTGAGTCCCTTCGACAGGCACATGAAATCCGGCGATACCGACGCCTGCTCGCAGGCGAACAGCGTGCCGGTGCGGCCGAAACCGACCGCGATCTCGTCGGCGATGAAATGCACTGCGAACTCGTCGCATAACCGGCGCAGGCCGGCGAGATAGGCCGGGTGGTACATGCGCATGCCGCCGGCGCACTGCACCAGCGGCTCGACGATCACCGCGCAAGTCTCGTGGGCGTGGCGTTCCAGCAGTGCGCGCAGTTCGCCGAGGCGGCGCATGGCCGTCTGTTCGGCAGACTCGCCCGGCTCGCCTTCGTACGCATCCGGCGATGGCGTCAGGAACGGCGTCAGCAGCAGCGGTGCATAGGTCTTGCGGTACAGCGCCACGTCGCTCACCGACAGCGCGCCCAGTGTCTCGCCGTGGTAGCTGCCGGTCAGCGCGATGAAGCGGGTCTTCTCGCCATGGCCCTGGTTGAGCCAGTAGTGGAAGCTCATCTTCAGCGCCACCTCGATCGCCGCCGAGCCGTTGTCGGCGTAGAACACCCGATCGAGCCCGGGTGGAGTGATCCGCACCAGCTCCTCGGCCAGTTCGATCGCCGGTTCATGCGTGAAACCGGCGAAGATCACGTGCTCCAGCCGCTGCGCCTGGTCGGCGAGGGCGGCAGCGATGCGCGGGTTGGCGTGGCCGAACAGGTTGGTCCACCACGAACTGATGCCGTCCAGGTAGCGATGGCCGTCGGCATCGAGCAGCCAGGCGCCTTCGCCGCGCACGATCGGCAGCATCGGCACGCTCTCGTGATCGTGCATCTGCGTGCAGGGGTGCCAGATGTGTCGCAGGTCGCGCGCGGCGAGGGCGGCGTTGCCGCTTGCGGGATCGTTCATCCGGCTATGATCGGCCTTGCGCGACGGGCGCTCAAGCCCGCGCATGGATATATCCCGGAAAGTGATCCTTGAAACCCCTGCGAACATGCCTGGTCGGTCTCGGCGTGCTGGCGCTGGCCGCTGCCCTGCTGCTGTGGTTCCTGCCGGCACGCTGGGCGCTGCCGTGGCTCGCGCCGCGACTGCACGGGCTGCAACTGCAGCAAGTGCAGGGCAGCCTGTGGGATGGCCGCGCCGGCGCCGTGGTGGCTGCCGACGGGCGCGTGCTGGGGCAACTGCAATGGCAACTGTCGCGGCGCAGCCTGCTCGGGCAATCACCCTTGCAGTTGCGGTTGGCGGGCGCTCAGTTGTCGTTTTCCGGCAAGCTGCGGCGTCTCGCCGATGCACGCATCGCTGTCGACGACGTCGACGCGCGCGTGCAACTGGCCGCGCTGGATGTCTACACGAGGTCCCCGCTGGGCCAGCCGCGCGGCGAACTGCAACTCGCCATCGCGCACGCGCTGCTGCAGGGAGGCTGGCCTGTGCAGTTGCAGGCACATGCGTTGTGGACGGAGGCGGCCGTACGTACCCTCGACGGCAACCTGGCGCTGGGCACGTGGCAGGGCCAGGCGCAAGCGACCAGCGGAGTGATCCATGCGCAGTGGCGGGATGACGGCCACGGTCCGCTGCAGGTCGTCGGCGACCTGTACCTGAGCCCGCTGGGCTGGCGACTGGACGCGACGCTGCGCGCCCGACAGACTGACCCGGCGATGCGCCACTGGCTGGCCACGCTGGGAGCGGTCGCGGCCGACGGCAGCGTGCATGTCCGGCGCAGCGGCGGACTGGCCGGCGGCACGCCGGCATCACCCACCCACTGAGGACGCGAGACGAACATGAATTCCGATACCGCCGCCATCGCCCTGGCGGCCGCACGCGAAGCGGCGGCGGCCGCGGCCGAGGTAATCCGGCACTACTGGCGGCGCGGCGTCGAGGTGGAGCTGAAGTCAGACGCGACCCCGGTGACGGTCGCCGACCGCGAGGCCGAGCAGGCGATCCGCCGGATCCTGCAGGCCGCGTTGCCGCAGGCGTCGATCTACGGCGAGGAGTTCGGCCTGGACGGCGAGCGTGGCGGCCTGCTGTGGCTGGTCGATCCGCTCGACGGCACCAAGAGCTTCGTGCGCCGCACGCCGTTCTTCTCCACCCAGATCGCGCTGATGGAGCGTGGCGAACTGGTGCTGGGCGTATCCAGCGCGCCGGTCTACGGCGAAACGATGTGGGCTGTTGCAGGCCAGGGTGCGTGGCTCGACGGCGAGCGTGTGCGGACGGCGGATACGGCGGAGATGGCGCAAGCCTCGCTCTCCACCGGCAACGTCAAGACGCTCACCGGCGACGCGCGCTGGGACGCGCTCGGCGCGCTGATCCGCGACAGCAACCGGATCCGCGGCTACGGCGATTTCTGCCACTACCACCTGCTGGCACGCGGCAGCCTGGACCTGGTGATCGAGTCGGACGTGAACATCCTCGACATCGCCGCGCTGGCGGTGATCGTGCGCGAGGCCGGCGGCGTGTTCACCGACCTCGACGGCGCGCCGCCCACGCTGGACACGCGCAGCGTGCTGGCCGGCACGCCGGCGATCCACGCGCAGGCCCTGCGGCGCCTGCGGCGTTGAGCCACGCGAGCTAGAATGCCCCGATGCGCAAACTACCGATCATCCATGCCACGCGCGACGTCGGCGACAGCCATTTCCTGCACGTCGAGCAGCTCGACCTGGAGTTCTCCAACGGCGAACGGCGCACCTACGAGCGGCTGAAGGGCAGCGGCCTGGGCGCGGTGATCATCGTGCCGATGCTGGACGACGACACGGTGTTGCTGGTGCGCGAGTACGCTGGCGGACTCGGCCGCTACGAGCTGGGCCTGCCGAAAGGGCGGCTGGACCAGGACGAGACGGCCGAGCAGGGCGCCGAGCGCGAACTGAAGGAGGAGGTCGGCTACGGCGCGCGCCGGCTGAAGATCCTGCACAACCTGTCGCTGTCGCCCTCGTACATGACGCACATGGCGCATGTGGTGCTGGCGCAGGACCTGTACCCCGAGAAGCTGGCCGGCGACGAACCGGAGGAACTCGAGGTGGTGCCGTGGAAGCTGTCCGAGCTGCACACGCTGCTGGGTCGCGACGACGTGACCGAAGGGCGCTCGATCGCCGCGCTGTTCATGGCCCGCGAGTACCTCGCCGGGCGCTTCCCGCGCACATGAGCACGGCGCCCGCTTTCGCCCGCCAGGTCGGCGAGATCGCCCGCGCCGCCGGGGACGCCATCCTCGAGGTCTACCACGGCGACTTCGCGGTGCAGACCAAGGACGATGCCTCGCCGCTGACCGCTGCCGACCTGGCCGCCCAGCGGGTCATCATGGCCGGTTTGGCCGCGCTCGACCCGGTACTGCCGGTGCTGTCGGAGGAGGCGAAGGCGTTGCCATGGTCCGAGCGCCGGCACTGGTCGCGCTATTGGCTGGTCGATCCGCTCGACGGCACCCGCGAGTTCATCAAGCGCAACGGCGAGTTCACCGTCAACATCGCCCTGATCGACGATCGCCGCAGCGCGCTCGGCGTGGTGCTGGCGCCGGTGACCGGCGAGCTCTACGTCGCGGAACGCGGCCAAGGGGCGTGGCTGCAGGCCGAGGCCGGCGCCCCCTGGCAACGCATCCACACGCGCGCGCTGGCGCACCCTCCGCTGGTGGCCGGCAGCCGTTCGCATGGCGGTGTGCAGGGCGAGCGGCTGCAGTCGCTGGTCGGCAGCGACTACCAGCTGGTGCCGCTGGGCTCGTCGCTGAAGTTCTGCCTGATCGCGCGCGGCGCGGCGGATGTCTACCTGCGCCTCGGCCTCACCAGCGAGTGGGATACCGCCGCCGCGCAGTGCGTGCTGGAGGAGGCCGGCGGAGCGGTGCTCGACCTGGCCGGCCGCCCATTCCGCTACAACCGCGGCGAGTCGCTGCTGAACCCCGAATTCGTCGCGGTGGGCGACGGCACGATCGACTGGGCGGCACGGCTGCCGGCGCCATGAGCGACACCACTCGGCACAGCCTCGACGACCTGCTCGCGATCATGGCGCGCCTGCGCGACCCCGAGCGCGGCTGCCCGTGGGACGTGCGGCAGGATTTCGCCTCGATCGCGGCTTACACGATCGAGGAAGCCTACGAAGTGGCCGACGCGATCGACCGCTGCGACTGGCACGACCTGCGCGATGAACTGGGCGACCTGCTGCTGCAGGTGGTGTTCCATGCGCAGATGGCGGCCGAACGGGGCCTGTTCGATTTCGCCGATGTCGCCCACTCGATCAGCGCCAAGATGGTGCGCCGCCATCCGCACGTGTTCGGCGACACGCGCTACGCCGATCTCGACGAGCAGATGCTGGCGTGGGAAGCGATCAAGACGGTCGAGCGCGCGGACAAGGGCGCGCCGGCGGACGACAGTGCACTGGCCGGCATCTCCGGCGGCCTGCCGGAGTGGAAGCGCGCGCAGAAGCTGCAGCAGCGCGCGGCCACCACGGGTTTCACCTGGCCCGGCCCCGAACCGGTGCTGGACAAGCTGGCCGAGGAAGTGGACGAGGTGCGTGCCGAATTCGCCAGCGGCGCCGATCCGGCGCGGCTGCAGGACGAGATCGGCGACGTGCTGTTCGTGGCGGTGAACCTGGCGCGCCACGCCGGCGTGGATTTCTCGCAGGCGTTGCGCCACGCCAATGCCAAGTTCGAGCGGCGTTTCCGCCGGATGGAACAACTGGCCGCGGTCGAGGGCGCCGCGTTCGGCGAGCGCACGCTGACCGAACAGGAACAGCTCTGGCTTCGCGCCAAGCAGACGGAACACCCACCCTAGAGCCGGCGCGACGGCGCCATGCCATCGCGCCGGCCATGGCGGACCTTGGTGGAAATTATCTGGCCGCCGGTGCGGCCTCCCCGGCACGCTGCCGCCAGGCGGCGCGCATCTCCTCGCGCTCGGCGCGCATCTTCGCCTCGCTGGCCAGGTTCTCGTCCAGCCCCTTGCGCAGCGTGGCGATGGCCTGGTCCACGTTGGTCGGCTGCGCCTGCAGGCGGGCCAGCCGCTGGTAGACGTAGTCGCGCACGCGCGGATCCTGCGACTTCGCCAGCACGTCGTTGTAGACCGACGCCATTTCCTTGCCGCGACCGGCCTGCACGTACAGCCGTTCCAGCCCGTGCAGATCGCCGATCACGCCGCTGCCCCGGTGGTCGAAGCCGTGCATGCGCATGCCGTGGTCGCGATCGCCGCGAATCACGCGGGTGTCCTTGCCGGCCGCTGCGGGGGGAGCCGATGGCGGGGACGGCGTACTCTGGGCCATCACGAACGAGGCCGATCCGGCGATCAGCACGGCCAGTGCGGAAGCGAGCAGGGTTTTGCGGTGCATGATGGGTCTCCTCGTCAGGTAGACCAGGGAAACGCGGCCGGCCCGGGTGCGTTGACCGCGGCGCCCACGCTTCCGTCATGCCTGCAACCTTTCTCCCGCCGGCTGCATCCCAGACGGGTCGACCACCCAAGGAGAGTTCCATGCGCCGCCTTCTCACCGCAGCCCTGCTGCTCGCCCCGATCGCCGCCTTTGCCGCCACGCCGTGCAAGTACGAAGCACCGCGCAACCTGCAACTCGACCTGGCCGGTGTGCACGGCGTGCAGATCGACGTGAACAGCCATGATCTTCACCTGACCGGCAGCAGCAACGCCAAGGGCCTTACCCTGCACGGCCGCGCCTGTGCTTCCGAACAGGCGGCGCTGGACAAGCTGCAGGTCACCCAGCGGCGCGAAGGCGACCAGTTGCTGATCGATATCGGTGGCAGCGGCGGCTTCGGTTTCAGCCTGTTCGGCGGCAGTTCCTACACCAGTCTCGACGTTACCGTGCAACTGCCGGCGAACCTGCCGGTCACCGTGCGCGTGGGTTCCGGCGACGCCGACGTCAGCGGCGTGCAGCAACTGCAGACCAGCGTGGGCTCGGGCGACCTGCACGTGCGCCAGGTGTCCGGCAAGTTCGCCACCAGCGTGGGTTCAGGCGATGTCGATGCGGCCGACGTCGGCAGCCTGGAGCTGGGCTCGGTGGGCTCCGGCGACTTCAAGGCCACGGGCGTCAGGGGCGACGCCCGGATCGGCAGCATCGGCTCGGGCGATGTCACGCTGCGCAGCGTCGGCGGCAGCGTGCATGCCGATACCCTGGGCTCGGGCGATCTGAACGTGCACGACGTGGCCGGTGATCTCAGCCTCGGCGCCAAGGGCAGTGGCGATGTCGGCCACTCCGGCGTGAAGGGCAAGGTCAGCGTGCCGCACGACGACGATTGATCGCGACGCTCAGCCCAGCCAGAGCCAGGCCAGGTATGCCAGCGGTGCGCATGCCAGCAGGAACGGGATCGACGCCAGGTGCAGCAGCCGCAGGCCATGCGGCTGCTTCGCCAGGCGCAGCGCGATCAGGTTCGCCAGCGAGCCGATCGCGGTGCCGAAGCCGCCCACGTTCACCGCCACCGCGAGTGCGATCGGATCGGGCGCGCGTTCCAGCAGCAGCACCGTCGCCGGCACGTTGCTGATCAGCTGCGAGGCGACGATGCCACCGGCGTACAGGGTCAGCGGCTGACTGAAGTCGAACCGGTCCAGCGCCTGCTGCACCAGGGGCAGGTTCGCGAAGTGGCCCAGGCCCAGGAAGATCGCGGCGAACGTGAGCAGCAGCAGCCAGTCGATCCGCGCCAGGCTCGACCGCGCCAGCAACGCGAACAGCGCCAGCAACAGCAGCGCGCCCAGCGGCGCGTGGCCGTATTCCATCATCAGCACCATGCCGAGCAGCGCGGCCATCGAACATGCGCCGAGGCGGGTCGAAGCCACGATGCCGTCGATCCGTTCCGGGCTCAACGCCACGCGGTCGCGCGGCAGCCACAGCCAGGCGAATGTCGCCACCAGCACGAACATCACCGCCGCGGCCGGCAGCATGGCCGCCGCGAAATGCAGGAACGGCAGCTGCGAGTGCTGCCACAGCAGCAGGTTCTGCGGGTTGCCGATCGGACTCAGGGTGGAACCCGCGTTCACCGCCAGCGCCTCCAGCACCACCATGCGCAGCACCGGCAGATTCGAGATGGCGCCGATCGCCAAGGTCAACGGCACGATCAGGAACAGGCTCACGTCGTTGGTCAGCACCATCGACAACAGCGCCGTCGCGGACACCAGCAACAGGCCCAGGCTGCGCAGCGAATGCGCGCGTGCCACCACGGCCACCGCCGCATGCTGCACCAGGCCGCTGTCGCGGATGCCCTGGATCGCGATCAGCAGGCCGGTCAGGCCGGCCAGGGTCGGCAACTGCAGCCAGTGCCGATAGCTCGCCAGCGGTTGCGGGTCGAACACCGCCAGCGCGATCGCCAGTGCCGCAAACAGCCACAGCAGCCACTCCTCCTTGAGGCGCTGTCGTGTGCGGCTTGCGATCATCGGGAAGTCCGGTGGGGCGTCGGCGTACTTTATCAGCCCGTCCTTCGATGCCGGCTCAACCTTCGCGCAGCAGCCGCATCGGCGGCGTGTGGCTGACCCTGCGGGTGCCAGCCAGGCCCAGCAGCATCACCACCAGTGCAGCGCCGACGGCACCGCCGAGCAGTGGCCACAGCGGCGGCACGAAGTTCTCGATGTGGAACACCGCCTGGCCCAGCCACAGCCCGGCACCGGCGGCACCGAGCGCGGCGGTGAGGCCGGCGACCAGCCCGAGCAGGGCGAATTCGCAGGCGGCGGCCACGCGCAGTTGTGCGCGGCGCGCCCCCAGCGTGCGCAGCAGGGCGGCTTCGTGGCGACGCTCGGCCGCGCTGGCGGCGAGCGCCGCCGCCAGCACCAGCGCGCCGGCGAGCAGGCTGAAGCCGAGAATCCAGCGCACCGCGTTGCCGACCCGGTCGACGATCTCGCGCACGCGGTCGAGCAGCGAGTCGACGTCGACCAGGCTGAGGTTGCTGTAGTCGCGCGACAGCTGCGCCAGTTCGGCGGCATGCCCGCGCGGCAGGTGGAAGCTGGCCAGCCAGGTATGCGGCAGGTCGCCGGCGTGGGCCGGGTCGAGCAGCAGGAAGAAGTTGACCCGGAACGAGCTCCAGTCGACCTTGCGGATACTGCTGACCTTTGCGTCGATGCGGCCTTCGCCCACGTCGAAGCTCAGCGTGTCGCCCAGCTTCAGCGCGAACATGTCGCGCCACATGGTGTCGATCGACACCTCGGCCTCGGTCGGCTGCGGACCCTGCCAGCGGCCGGCGACCACTTCGTTCGCGGGCGGCAGTCCGGCGGACCAGGACAGTCGGAGCTGGCGGTCAGCCCAGTCCTTCGCGCGCTCGTCGGCGAAGGCGAGCTGGTCGATCGGGCGGCCGTTGATCGCGGTGAGCTTGCCCACCGCCAGCGGCAGCATGTTGAGCTGGTCGCCGCCAGCCTTGGCGAGCGCCTGCTCGAAGCCGGCACGCTGGTCGTCCTGCAGGTTCAGCGCGAACCAGTTCGGCGTGTCTGCCGGCAGTTCCTGGCGCCAGCCCTGCAGCAGCGCCGGCGCCACGATCGCCAGCAACAGCAGCGCGCACAGGCCCAGGCTGAGCGCGGTGGCCTGGATCACACTCAGCGCCGGCCGCCGCGCCAATGCGGCCAGGCCGAGCCGCAACGCCGGGTGTGCGCCCGGTGCAATGCGCCGGGCCAGCCACAGCAGCAAACCGGCCAGCAAGGCTGCGATCAGCGCCACGCCGAGCAGGCTGGCGGCGAGGATGCCGGCCAGGGCGAGTGAACTGCTCTGGCTCCAGATCAGGCCCAGCGCCAACAGCGCCGGGATCAGGTACAGCGCATCGAAGCGGCGTACCCGTCGCTGCATGCTCTGGCGGAATACCGCAACGGGAGCGACTTCGGCCAGCCGCGCCAGCGGCGGCAGTGCGAAGCCGACCAGCACGGCGATGCCCATCGCGGCGGCGGCGAACGATGGCGCCAGCGGCAGCACGGTCGGCACGTTGCCGAACAGCTGGCTGGCCAGCAGCCAGGCCAGTTGCGCCAGCCCGAGCGCGAGCAGTACGCCGAATGCGGCGGCCGGCACGGCGAGCGCGCCCAGCGTGCCCAGCAACAGGCCCAGCACGCGCCGTCGCGACGTGCCCAGCGCACGCAGCAGCGCCACTTCGGCGGTTTTGCGTCTTGCGTAGCGCTGCGCGGACAGCGCGATCGCGATGCCGGCCAGCAACGCCGAGAGCAGGGCGGTGAGGCGCAGGAACGCGCCGGCGCGGTCGAACGAGGTGCGCATGCGTTCCTGGGTCTGTTCCGGCGTGATCAGCTCGGCGCCCTGCGGCAGCGTCGTCGTCTGCGCCCAGTCGCGCCAGGCCTGCACCGCGGCCGGTGTACCGGCCAGCAGCAGGCGATGGCGGGCGCGGCTGCCGGTGCCGAGCAGTCCGGCCTGTTCGGCGTCGGCCAGGCTCATCAGCGCGCGTGGGGCCAGCGCCAGCAGTTCGCCGCCGTCGGGCTGGCGCACCAGTTCGGCGGCGATGGTCAGCTCGCGTCCGCCGAGTTGTAGCGGCTGTCCGACCTTGAGGCCCAGCGCCACCAGCGCACGATGGTCGAGATAGACCTCGCCGGTGGCCGGGGCGTGGCTGTTGCGCGTGCGGCCGGCGGCATCGCGCAGTTCCAGTTTGCCGCGTAGCGGATAGTGCGCATCGACGGCCTGCACGTCGAGCAGTTGGGTCTGCTCGTGGGCGAATGCCACGCTGGGGAAGCTGGCGGTGCGGCTGAGCTGCAGGCCGTCCTGGCGCGCCTTGTCGACGAATGCTTCCGGCAGCGCCTGCGGCGACGACACGCCGGCGTCGCCGCCGATCAGCTCGGCGGCGCTGGCCAGCATCCCGCGTTCGATTCGCGTCGCCAGCGTGGCGACCACGCCCAGCGCCACCACCGCCAGCACCAGCGAAGCGGCCAGCGTGCGCAGTTCCGGCAGGTGCCATTCGCGGCGCAGGCTGCGCAGGGCGAGCAGCAGCATCTTCATGCCTGCGCGTTCGTGCCGGACGCTACGACGCGGCCCTCTTCCAGCTCGATCCGGCGATCGCAGCGCGCGGCCAGGGTCGCATCATGGGTGACCAGCACCAGGGTGGTGCGATGGTCGCGGTTCAGCGCGAACAGCAGGTCGCAGATGTGGTGGCCGGTGCGCTGGTCGAGGTTGCCGGTGGGTTCGTCGGCGAACAGCACGCGCGGGCCGTGCACGAACGCGCGGGCGATTGCCACGCGCTGCTGCTCGCCGCCGGAAAGCTGGGCCGGGTAGTGCCGCCGGCGCGCGCCCAGCCCCACCGCTTCGAGCGCGTCGCGTGCGCGCTGGCGCGCCGCGTTGCTGCCTTCCAGTTCCAGCGGCAGCATCACGTTCTCCTCGGCGGTGAGCGCGGGCAGCAGGTGGAACGACTGGAACACGAAGCCGACCAGCCGCCGGCGCAGGTCGGCGCGGGCCTCCTCGTCCAGTTGCTGCAGCGCATGGCCGTCCAGCACGATGCGGCCGTCGTCCGGCGTGTCCAGCCCGGCCAGCAGGCCGAGCAGGGTGGTCTTGCCGGAGCCGGAGGCGCCGACGATGGCGAAACTCTCGCCCGGCCGCACCTGCAGGCTGACCTGGCTGAGGATCTCCAGTCTCCCCTCGGGGCCGTTGACCGACTTGCTAACATCGCAGGCTTCAAGAAGAGGCCGGGAAGAATCGCTCATGCGTCGATGCCTGTGGTGGCTGGTTTTTCTGTGCGGCATCGGCAGCGCCCAGGCGGCGGCGCCGAAAACCGTGCTGGTGCTGGGTGATTCGTTGTCCGCCGCGCACAACATCCCGCTCGAGGCCGGCTGGGTGCATCTGCTGGATGCGCGTCTGGACCAGATGGTGCCGAAGTGGCGTGCGATCAATGCCAGCATCAGCGGCGAGACCTCGCTGAGCGGACGCAACCGCCTGCCGGCCCTGCTGTCGAAGTACCGGCCGGACGTGCTGGTGCTGGAACTGGGCGCCAACGACGGCCTGCGCGGCCTGCCGCTGCCGGCGCTGCGCGACAACCTCGACACGATGATCCGCACCGCGCGGCAGGCGAAGGTGCGGGTGCTGCTGGTCGGCATCGAGCTGCCGGTGAACTACGGCCCGCGCTATCGCGACGGGTTGCGCGCGATCTACGCGGAACTGGCGCAAAGCCGCCACGTCGCCCTGGTGCCGTTCCTGCTCGAAGGCGTTGCACTCGACCCCATGCTAATGCAGGCCGACGGCCTGCATCCGGTGGCCGCCGCCCAGCCGCGGGTGCTGGATACCGTATGGAAGCCGTTGCGGCTGTTGCTGCATTGAAACCGAACCGGCTCTGAACCGTCATCGCCGGCTTTCACGCGGCCGTCACTTGTGCGCCGGTTATCTCTTCACGTATGTGAAGACGTGAAGACGCGGAGGTAAGGACGATGACCGTACATGACGAACAGGCAGGGTTGATCCTGCTGGTCGAAGACAATCGCCAGATAGCCGAGATGGTCGGCGAATTCCTGGAGCGTCGCGGCTACTCGGTGGATTACGCCGCCGACGGCGTGAGCGGACTGCACCTGGCAGTGTCCAACAGCTACGACGTGCTGGTGCTGGACTTGATGCTGCCGGGGCTGGACGGCCTGGATGTCTGCCGCAAGCTGCGCCGGGAGGCGAAGAAATCCACTCCGGTGCTGATGCTCACCGCCCGTGACACGCTGGAGGACAAGCTGGCCGGGCTCGAGGCCGGCGCCGACGATTACCTGGTGAAGCCGTTCGAGGTGCGCGAGCTGGAGGCGCGGCTGCGCGCGCTGATCCGCCGTGACCGCCGCCAGGTCTCCACCGAGGTGCTCAGCGTCGGCGACATGACCCTGGACACCGCCACGCTGCGGCTGACCCGCGACGGCCAGGAACTCACCGTGTCGCCGATCGGCCTCAAGCTGCTGGCGATCCTGATGCGCGAGTCGCCGCGGGTGGTCAGCCGGCGCGACATCGAGCGCGAGATCTGGGGCGATACGCTGCCGGACTCGGACACCCTGCGCTCGCATCTCTACAACCTGCGTCGGGTCATCGACAAACCCTTCGCACGGCCACTGCTACATACCATCCATTCCGCAGGGTACCGTCTCGCGGATCTCGAATCGGAAGTGGCGTCCGCGCCCCAGACAGTCTGACAACGCACATGGCACTTGCATGTAATGGATAGCCGGGCCAACGCAGTCCGCTGTCGCGTGGGCGCTTTCCGTCGGCGCATCGGGTGGGTCTTCGGGCTGCAGTCGCTGACGGTGGTGGGCGTCAGCGTTCTTGGCCTCTACGACGTGGCGCCGACGGCCGTGGTGATTGCGGTGATCGTGCTCGCCACGGCGTTCGCGTGGCTGGCCACCCGTCGCGAGTGGCGGCCGGTGCGGGCGCTCGCCCGGCTGGTGAGCCGCTGGGAGGGCCAGCCGTTCGATCCGGCGGCGCTGCACCTGGACCAGCTGTCCGCCGGCACCGATGCCGACGTGGCCTCGCTGGCGCGCGGCCTGCACGGTTTCGCCACCCGCCTGGCCGGTTACAACCAGCGCGAGCGCAACTTCACCCGCGACGCCAGCCACGAGCTGCGCAGCCCCCTCACGGTGATCAAGATGTCCATCGACATGCTGGCGGAGGAAGAGGGCCTCACCGACTTCGGCATGCGCTCGGTGCGCCGGATCAAGCGTGCCACCCGCGAGATGGAGGTGCTGGTCGAGGCCTTGCTGATCCTGGCGCGCGAGACGGACAGCGCCATCGACGACGAGTACTTCGTGGTCAACGATGTACTGCACAGGGAAGTGGAATCCGCCCGCGAGTTGATCGCCGGGCGGCCGATCGAACTGCTGCTGGACGAGCCGGCCCGTTTTGCGCTGCGGGGCTCGCCGCAGGCATTCTCGGTGCTGTGCTGGCAGCTGATCCGCAATGCCTGCGAGCAGACCGAGCAGGGCAGCGTGGTGATCTGCGTGCTGCCCGGCGCGGTCAGCGTGCGCAACAGGATCCCGCCACAGATGGCGGGCGACCACCCGCGCCCGCTGCGGGCGCGCGGCGCCGACCGACACGGTTTCGAGCTGGCGATCGCGCAGCGGATCAGCGAACGTTTTGACTGGCCGCTGGAGTTGCAGACTTTACCGGGGCGCGAGAATATCTCCCGCATCCGTTTTCCGCGCCCGCTGTCGATCGGCGAGATGAGCGGGAGCGGGCAGCAGCTATAGGGCCGGCGTGGCCCGCCTGCGTGCGGGCCACTGCGGAGCCTTGTAGGGCGGGCACGGGCCGCCGGCTTTTCGGTTCCGGAGCAAAGCGGCGGGCGGTGCCCGCCCTACGTATCAGCCGGCTTGCAGTGCCGGGGCGACCGTGAACGTGCAGCCGGTTTTCGCCTTGACGTCGTCCAGGCTGACGCCCTCGTTGAGTTCGATCAGGGTCAGGCCCTTGCCCTTGGCCACCTCGAACACGCACAGGTCGGTGATGATGAGGTCCACGCATTCCTTGCCGGTGATCGGCAGGTCGCACTGGTTCTTGATCTTCGGCGAGCCGTCCTTCGCGGTGTGCTCCATCAGCACCACGACGCGCTTGACGCCGCTGACCAGGTCCATCGCGCCGCCCGGGCCCTTGACCATCTTGCCCGGCACCATCCAGTTGGCCAGGTCGCCGGTGGCCGACACTTCCAGGCCGCCCAGGATCGACAGGTCGATATGGCCGCCGCGGATCATCGCGAACGACTCGGCGCTGGAGAAGAAGCTGGAGCCGGGCAGGGTGGTGATGGTCTGCTTGCCGGCGTTGATCAGGTCGGGGTCGATCTGCTCCTCGGTCGGGAACGGACCGATGCCGAGCAGGCCGTTTTCCGATTGCAGGGTGACATTCACGCCGGCCGGGATGTAGTTCGCCACCATGGTCGGTATGCCGATGCCGAGGTTCACGTAGAAACCGTCGCGCAACTCCTTCGCCGCGCGCCTGGCCATCGCCACGCGCAGCGGGCTTTCCTTGCCGCCGGCCACGCCGGCGATGGTGCGGAACTCGATGCGTTTCTCGTACTTCGCGCCCTGCACGATGCGGTCGACGTAGATGCCCGGCACGTGGATGTTGTTCGGGTCCAGCTCGCCGACCGGCACCAGGTGTTCCACCTCGGCCACGCAGACCTTGCCGCAGGTGGCGATCATCGGATTGAAATTGCGTGCAGTCTCGCGGAACACCAGATTGCCGTGGGCGTCACCCTTCCACGCCTTCACGATCGACAGGTCCGCCGTGATCGACTCCTCCAGCACGTATTCCTTGCCACCGAACACCTTGGTTTCCTTGCCCTCGGCCAGCTTGGTGCCGAACGCGGTGCGCGTGTAGAAACCGGGGATGCCGGCGCCACCGGCGCGCAGTTTCTCGGCCAACGTGCCCTGCGGGGTCAGGTGCAGCTCCAGCTCGCCGGCCAGGGTCTGCCGCTCGAACTCCTTGTTCTCGCCCACGTAGGAGGCGTAGACGCGCTTGACCTGGTGCGTCTTCAGCAGCGGGCCCATGCCGAAATCGTCCACGCCGGCGTTGTTGCCGACGATGGTCAGGTCCCGGGTGCCGGCTTGCAGCAGCGCGCCGATCAGGTTCTCGGGGATGCCGCACAGGCCGAAGCCGCCGGCGGCGATCGTCATGCCATCGGCCAGCAGGCCGTCAAGGGCTTGCGCCGCGCTCGGATAAACCTTGTCCATTGCTGTGCCTTCCTCGGGGAGAGTCAGCTGCCAAGGATACGACGGATTGGCGCGGCGCGGCCTTGTACCAAGGTCGCAAGCGAAGGCATGGCGCTTTTCACCTTCCCTGCTCGCCCCAAAGGGACTTCCTTCGGTCGCAGGGGAGGACCGGGGTAAGGTCAGCTTTTCCTGCAAGCCGCCACCTGCTTGACAGAATCATTTACGCATGTAAACATCAATTCACTTACATACGTAAACGGTGACCCATGGCAATCAGCGAAGCCGAGGCAGTGGTAATGGACGTGCTGTGGCGCGCCGCGCCGCGCACGGCCGAGGAGATCCTGGCCGAAGTCGGTCCGGCGCAGAACTGGCAGGAAGGCACGGTGAAATCCCTGCTCAACCGTCTGCTCAGGAAAAAGGCCGTGCACGCCGAACGCGACGGCCGCCGCTACCTCTACACGCCCCTGCTGACGCGCGAGCAATACGTGCAGCAGGAAAGCAAGGGCCTGCTCGACCGCCTGTTCGGCGGCCGCGTGGCGCCGCTGGTGGCGCATTTCTCCGAGCAGCGCAAGCTGTCGAAGAAAGACATCGCCGAACTGCGCAAATTGCTGAAGGAGCTCGACGATGAACAGCGTTGAGCTGATCGGTCGCGGCTGGCTGCTGCTGCTCGCCTTCACCGCGGCGGTGCTGCTGGTCGCCGCGCTGCGCAAGCCATGCCGCCGCCTGTTCGGCACCGAACGCGCGTTCCAGCTGTGGCTGCTGCCGCCGCTGGCGATGCTGGCCAGCCAGCTGCCGCATGCGGCGGTGACACCGGTCATGATGTTGTCGCCGGCGGTGGCCGCGATCACATCGGCAGCTACCGCGTTGCCGACGTACGCTGCCGGATCGGGTGCGATCGACTGGCGCGCGTGGATCGCACTGCCATGGCTGTTGGGCAGCATGGTCACCCTGTTGCTGGCCACCCTGGCGCAAGCGCGTTACCGCATGCGGCTGCGTGGTGCCACGAGCATGGTCGATGCGCAGTCGCGCTGGCCGGTGCTGCGCGCGTCCAGTGCGGATATCGGCCCCGCCCTGATCGGTGCCTGGCGCAGTCGCATCGTGCTGCCTGCCGATTTCGAATGCCGCTACGACGCCACCGAGCAGATGCTGATCCTTGCCCACGAAATCATCCATGCGCGCCGCCGCGATGGCTGGTGGTGCCTGCTGGCGCAGCTCGGCGCCGCGGTGTTCTGGTTCCACCCGCTGGCCTGGTGGGCGCTGGCCGCACTGCGCCACGACCAGGAACTGGCATGCGACACCGCCGTGTTGCGCGAGCACGGCGGACAGCGCCGCAACTATGCGAATGCGATGTTGAAGACCCAGTCGGCCGCCTTTGCGTTGCCGGTGGGGTGCACGTGGTCCCCTCGCCATCCACTGACGGAGCGTATTGCCATGTTGAAACTGACTTCACCAAGCCGCCGGTGCCGGCATGCCGGAATGATCGCCGGCATCGCAGTCGCCATCGTCGTGGCCGGTTCGGTCTATGCCGCCAGTGCGCCGCAAGCAGAGCGCGCGGCCTGGAAAGTCCAGGCGGATCATGCGACCTGGAAGGTCCGGGGTCCGGAGTACCAGCTGGACATGCAGGTCGAGCTGTCGACCGATGATGGCCACCAGCGTCATGCAGAGACAGTGGCGCTTGCGTTGTGCGTGGCACCGGAAAAGGCGGCGATGGCAAACGTGGGCAGCTTGATGGTGCAGGCGACCACGGTCCCCGTGGACGATCGACAGGTACGCATCGACCTCGCCGTGGGCAACATCGACGCCCTGCCGCTTGCACATAGCCAGCTGCAGGGAGTGCTCGGGCAGACCTTGCACACCAAGGGTACGGGAGCGGACGGCAGGCATGCGTACGCCATCGACGTCACGCCGCAGGCAGGCTGCCCGGCGCGCGTGATGGCCGAAGCTTCCCCGGTCAAGGTCACCGAGCACATCACCAACGGCGCGGCTCGCACCGTGGCAGAGTCGATAGCGGCAAAGGCGGGCTGGACACTCATCAATCCGGACGCGCTGGGCGCTGCTCCGGTCACGCTGTCGTTCAACGAGATGCCTGCGGGCACGGCGTTGCAGCGGGTGGCCGACCTTGCCGGCATGAAGCTGGTGCTGGACGGCAAGCGGGTGCGCTTCGCACCCAAGTGAGCAACCGGACCCCGGTATACTCGCGCCGTTGTCCGGAGAACGCCCACGTGAGACCGCACCACCTGTTCCTTGCTCTTGCTGCCTTAGGGATCACTGCCATGAGCCACGCCGCCGTCTCGCCCGTGCTGGTGATCCACGGCGGCGCCGGCGTGATCAAGCGGGACATGACGCCGGCGAAGGAACAGGCGGTGCGTGCGGCGATGACGCAGGCGCTGCAGAACGGCTACGCCCGGCTCAAGGCGGGCAGCAGCGCGCTGGATGCGGTGGCCGCCGCGATCACCGTGCTGGAGGACGATCCGAACTTCAACGCCGGCAAGGGCTCGGTGTTCACCCATGATGGTAAGAACGAGCTGGACGCGGCGATCATGGACGGCAATACGCTGCGCGCCGGCGCGGTGGCCGGGGTGCAGCGGGTGAAGAACCCGATCCTGCTGGCGCGCGCAGTGATGGAGCATTCGCCGCACGTGATGCTGTCCGGCGCGGGCGCAGAGGCTTTCGCGAAGGAGCAGGGCATCACCCTGGTCAATCCCTCGTACTTCCGCACCGAAGCACGCTGGCAGCAGCTGCAGAAGGCGCTGAAGGAGGATGCCGCGAAGCAGCCGCATGCGGACGTCGAGACGGCCAAACACTTCGGCACGGTCGGTGCGGTGGCGCTGGATGCACAGGGCCGACTGGCCGCCGGCACCTCCACCGGCGGCATGACCGACAAACGCTGGGGCCGCATCGGCGATTCGCCGATCATCGGCGCCGGTACCTACGCGAATTCCGGCTGCGCGGTGTCGGGCACCGGCTGGGGCGAGTTCTACATCCGCACTGTGGCCGCGCACCAGATCTGCATGAAGGTGACCCAGATGCGCGTGCCGCTGAAGCGCGCCGCCGCCGAGGTGATCAACCAGGAAATCCCCTCGATGGGCGGCAACGGCGGCGCGATCGCGCTGGACGCGCAAGGCCACATCTCGATCCCGTTCAACACCGACGGCATGTACCGTGGCTGGATCGGCGCCGACGGCGTGCCGCACGTGGCGCTCTACGGCGACGAGGATGACGGCACCGCCGAGTTGCCGGAGCCGGCGGCTTCGTCCTCGACGGAGTGAACACGCATCGCAGCTGCGCAGCCACTTCACCGCTGATGAAGAGACCGTGCGGATGCCCGTCCGCGTAGCGAAAGGATCACCGTGCCACACAAATTCTCATGGATGCCGCCGCGGCTGTGGTCGATGGCGATCCCGTTCCTGCTGGGCGTACTTGCCTGCGTGCTAGTGACCGGGGGCACGATGCTGTGGCCTGGCAACGTGTACTGGCTCACGCATGGCGATCTGGCGCAGAGCTACCTGGGTTGGGCTTTCTACAGGGACGCACCGTGGGCGTTGCCGCCAGGTGCCAATCCGGGTTACGGGCTGGGACTGCACGCCTCGATCTATTACTCGGATTCGATTCCGCTGCTGGCGATGCTATTCAAGCCGCTGGCTGCGTGGTTGCCGCAGCCGTTCCAGTACTTCGGGTTGTGGGTGCTAGCGTGTTTTGTCCTGCAGGCAGGTTTCGCCTGGCGCCTGCTCGGACTGGTCACGCCGCAGTTGTGGAGCCGGGCCCTGGGCGTGCTGTTTTTCGTGCTGGCGCCACCCATGCTGATGCGCCTGGGTGGGCATATGGCCCTGGTCGGGCACTGGCTGTTGCTGGCGGCGATCTACCTCTGCCTGCGGCGATCGCGACGGCATCAATCTGCCTGTTGGGCCTTGCTCGCGGCGGCGGCGATGGTCACTCATGCCTATCTCTTCGCGATGGTGGGTGCGGTATGGCTGGCGGATATCGTGCATCGTCATCGGCTGACCCGTGCCGAGGCGCCGATCGGGCTGCGCGCAGGCATCCGGCGTTGGCTGCCCGAGGTGAGCCTGGTCGTGGTCGCCACTGTTATGGCTGCGTGGCTGGCTGGATTCTTCATGGTGTCCGGCCACGGTATGCAGGCCAGTGGCTTCGGCTACTACAAGATGAACCTGCTTGCGCTAGTCAATGGCGATGGCTGGTCCGGGTTCGGGCTGAAGTTGCCACAAGGAGCGGGCGAGTACGAAGGCTTCAACTACCTCGGGCTGGGCGGCATCGTGCTGGTGGGCATGGCATTGCTGGCGGCTGTCATGCATCGCGATCTGTTGCGGGAGCGGATGTTGCCCCGGCCGCTGTTGCTTGTTGCGTCAGGGCTCACCGTCCTGGCAATCACCTGCAACGTGGGGATCGGCGCCATTCAATGGCGCATGCCAATGCCTGATGGTTTGTGGCTGAAGCTGTCCCATCTGTCGTTGCAGTCGACGGGGCGGATGTTCTGGGTGCCTTACTACCTATTGCTGTTGGCGGGATTGTTCACGGTACTGCGCGTGTTCCATGGTCGCTGGCAGATCGGCATATTGCTGCTTGCTGCGACGCTGCAACTGATGGATCTGTATCCTGGTCTGTCTGGCCTGCGTTCGACGCTGCTGCAACGCAGTCGCGATACGAACGCCGCCGGCCTGCGCGGCCCATTTTGGGACGCGGCCGGCACACACTATCGTGTCTTGCGGCAATTGCCGCCTGCTCTGATGGCGCCGGGCTGGGAGCAACTGGCGTCCTATGCGCAGCGGCATCGCATGGGAACAGATGCTGTGATGCTGGCGCGCTTCGACTGGAACCGGTTCCTGTCGTTGCACAACGATCAGCAGGCAGCGCTGCTAGGGGGGCAGCCGGACCAGAACACGTTGTACCTGTTGAATGATCGTGAAGTAGCCTTGGCCAGAGTGGCCGTGCCGGCAACCACGGCCGCGCTGTTTCGTCTGGATGGCCGCAATGTGCTGGCACCGGGTTGGCAGGGGGCAATACCGTCGTCGGCGGTGGATCTGCGCCGCGCTGAGGCTTCCTCATCTTTGTTTCGCCTGCCGTTTCGTGGTGATTTTGTCCAGGATGGTGTCGGGCGTCTGTTGCTGGGCCCGGGCTGGAACAGTGCCGGTGCCGGTGAGGTGAGCACGCTTGGCGTGAAAGCCAGCCTGTTCGTACCCGCCGTGGATGCGGCGGGATTGGCAGTGCATGTCGGGCTGGGCCTGCATCGCGCGAGCTCACGCAAGGACATGGCCCAGCGGCTTGAGGTATGGGCGGACGGACGTCTGATTGGTGATTGTGAATTGGCCGGTGGCAGCTGCGGGGAGTTGCAGCTGGATGTGCCGGATGACCGTCGTGGCGCCAGCTTCAGGGAGTTGTCGCTACGCTCCGGTCAGCCATCGGCCAGGCTGAGCGTTGCGCTGGATACCATCACCGTGACGCTTCATCCACCAGTTGCTTCAGCTGCGCTGGCGTCAGAGCGCCGCTGATGCCCAGGTGGCTGCCGTCGGCGTGGATCACCAGCACGCGTGGGGTCTCGCCGCCCCAGTTCGGGTCGAGCAGGAAGTTGATGCGTTCCGGCGAGGCTTCGGCGTAGGCGCGCGCGGGCCAGCCGTCCATCTTCATGCTGTGCAGGCGCGCCTCGATCGCCGTGCGCAGCGCGATGCTGTCGGTGGTGACGGTGACCAGTTCGATACCTTGCGGGTTGGCGCGTTGCAGCGCGGCCAGCGCTTCGAGGTTCGGTTCGCAGTAGGCGCAGTCGAGCGACCACAGCGCGAGGATGCGCGTGCCGTGCGCCGGCGGCCGCAGCAGGGCCGGAACGTCGGCGGCGGCCAGCGGCTGCAGCGTGCCGGCGCAGGCCAGCGCGGGCAGCCACAGGACGAGAGCGAGCAGGAGGCGCCTCATCGTGGTACCTCGGCCAGGTGGAAGCCGGCCGCCGTGTTCCAGGCCACGAACGCGTGGCCCTGTTTCAGCAGCAGCTGCGGCGAACCCACCGCACCGCTGCTGCGGGCGATGTCGCGGGGTGCGTCGAAGTGCGCGCCGTTATCGGTCGAGCGGCGCAGCATCAGCGCGTAGCCGTCGGCGCCGACCTGGTTCCAGGCGACCCACACGGTGCGCTCGTGCACGGCCACATCGGCATGGCTGGCGCCGACGCCGGCGATCGCCAGCGGATGTCTCGGCGCATGCCCGGGATCGAGCTGGCCGTACCAGATCGTGGGCTGGCCTTTGGCCTCGTACCACACGGCATGGAGAATGCCGTCGCGGCCGATCGCCAGGCCGGGGCCGTGGTGCGGGCAGCCGGCGATCTGCCAGTCGCTGAAGGTGGCGCGTTCGACGCGACTGGCGTGGCCGTCCGTGCGCAACACCGCATAGGCATGGTCGCGGATGTTGTCGCCGTGGATGCTGCGGAAGAACGCGGCGACCTCGCCATCGGGCGTGCGCGCGAGCGCGATGCGGCAGCACTCGCAGCTCTGGTCGACGAGCTTGCGCTCGGGGACGAAGCTGGCGCCGCCGTCGTCCGACCAGCTGTAGTAGATCGCGGCGCCCAGATACGGCTTGCCGGCGGCAGTGGCGGCGATCACGTCGCGCTTGTCGATCCAGGCGATCACGATGCGGCCCTTGCCGTCCACCGTCAGCGCGTCGAAGCGGTGGGTGATCTCGGCACGGTCGTGGTGCACGGTCAGCGGCTCGCCGAAGTGCTCGCCCCGGTCCAGCGAGCGGGCGAAGCGCACGAAGCCGGTCCACGGCTCGGCGCGCGGCTGCGACCAGCTCACGTAGATTTCGTCGCGCGGCCCGAACGCGATCTTCGGGCGGTTCTCGCCCTCGGCGTAGATGCGCTCGGCCGTGGCGTTCACCTCGACCGGTGCGCTCAGCGTGCGGCCGTCATCGTCGGAATGGCGCAGCCGCACGTGGCCATCCGCCGCGTCCACCAGCCACAGCCGGCCGTGGCTGTCGAACGCCGCGCTGGCGCCCAGCTCGGGGCCTTTCGGCATCTCCATGCGCATGCCGTCGTGCGCGAGCAGCGCGGGCGAGAACAGGCAGAGCAGGGTGATCAGCAGGCGGTGCATCACAACTCCCAGCGTAGTTCGCCGAACCAGGTGCGGCCGGTGTAGGGATGGTAGACCCAGTACTGCTCGTTGGTGAGGTTGTCGACGCCGAGCGCGGCGGTCCAGCCCGGCGCGAACTTCCAGCGCAGTTTCGCGTCGGCCACGGTGAAGCGGCTCACCGCGCCGTAGCTGTCCACGTAGTCGCTGTTGTCCAGCGTGCCGTACTGGCGGCCGGAGTGGCGGATGCCGAGCGAGGCGTCCCACTGCGGCGCGAAGCGGTAGTCGGCGAATATGCTGGCGCGGACTTTCGGAATGCGCGGAAAGGTCTTGCCGTTGGCCAGCGGGTATTGGCGGTCTTGCAGTGTCTTCGCGTCGTTGAAGGCGAGGCTGGCCTGCAGGTCGAGGCCATCCAGCCAGAGGTCGGTGAGGCCGAGTTCGCCCTCGATGCCGCGGCTGCGCATCCTGTCGATGTTCTGCACGCTGGTGACGGTGGGGGTGACGGTGATGTCGGTCTGCGAATACAGCGAATTGGCGATGCGGTCCTGGTACAGCGAGACGCGCCAGTGGCCGTGCTCCAGGTGGTGGGTCAGGGTGAGGTCGGTGGATTCGTCGGTCTCGGGCTTCAGGTCCGGATTGTTGTTGACGATCGCGTTGGCCGACAGGCTGCCCTGGAACAGCTCGGTCACAGTCGGGTAGCGCACGGCCTTGCCATGGGCCAGTCGCAGTTCCCAGCCATCGGCGATGTCCCAGCTCAGCGCCGCCTTGGGCGAGAAGTCGGTGCGCCGGCGGTCGGCGTAGCGCAGCGTGCTGACCGCATTCGCGCGCAGGCCGCCGTAGGCACGCCACTGTTCCAGTCGCCCGCCCAGGGTCAGCGTCCAGGCATCGGCGAAGCTCCACACGTCCTGCAGGTACAGCGCGCGGGTCTGCGTGCGGCCGGCGAACGCGCTGACCCGTGCGCCATCGGCGCCGTCACGCCAGTCGCTGGCGTTGCGCACGCGGCTGTCCAGCACGTAGCGGTCGCCGTGTGCGCCGGCGTACAGCATGTGGCGATCGCCGAGCGGGCCGGAACTGCGCAGGTCGAAAGTGTCCCAGCCGGAACCGGCCTTGTCGGCGATCGTGCCGGGACCGCCCGTGGGCGCGTCGGGTTCGGCGAGGTTGGCCGTGGCCGCCTGCGAGCGCAGGAAATCGTAGTGGCTGGCCACGGCGGTCCAGCGCCAGCCGTTGTCGAGGCGGCCGTTCAATTCGACGCCGTACAGCATGTGGCTGTCGCTGGCCGAGGAGGGCGCCAGGCCGCTGGCCGGCAGGGTCCAGGTCCGCCCGGCTGCGCTGATCACGCCGCCGGCGACCGGGTGGCCGGCGGCGGCGCGGATCAGGCTGCGGGTGCGGTCCTCGGCACGGTTGTGCCACCAGCCCACGGTGAACAGCGCGGCGACGCGGTTGGTGAGGTCGACGCCGACTTTCAGCTTGGCCTGGTCCTGCACCGTGTGCTCGATGCTGTTGGCGCCGTAGACCAGCCGCGGCGAACCGTTCGGATTGCGGTCAAGGGTGGCTCCGCTGACCGGCACTGCCGAGGCCGGATTGCCGCCGGCCTTCGCGGTGGCGTACTGCATCGGCTGGCCGTGGTTGTCGAGCCGGCTGAATTCCAGCAGCCAGCTCCAGCGCCCCTGCTTGTCGCCCAGCGCGGCAGCGACCTGGTGGCCGTTGTAGTGGCCGCCGGCGCCATACGCGTCGCGGTAGTCCTGGCTGAAGAACTGGGTGCTCGCGCTGGCCGTGAACCGCTGCGGCAGCACAGTGTGGATCAGCACCGTGGTGCCCAGCGAGTTGCCCGGATACAGCGCGGAGTAGGGGCCGTACAGGATGTCGACTGCACCGATTTCCCCGGGTGCCACCATGCCCCAGCGCGGCGCGCCGTCCCAGCCGTTGGTCATCAGGTTGGAGAGCAGCAGGCCGTCGGCGTAGACCAGGCTGCGCGCGCTCTGCAGGGTGCCGGCGTTGCGGCCGCTGATCACCGCGTTCGGGTCGCCGATGTAGCGCTTGCGCACCATCATGTTCGGCGCGTACTTCAGCGCATCGGCGCTTTCGGTGACGTTTTGCTGCTGCAGCTTCTGCCGGTCGACGCGCACCCGCACGCTGGGCGTCTCCATCACCATGGTGTCGCTGGCGTGCACCGAGACCGGCGCAAGGGTGGTGGTGGCGGGGGCGGGCTCATCGGCGGCCAGCAGCGGGCCGGTGGCCACGACGAGTGCGATTGCGCAAAGGCCGAGCGGTAGGGTGTTCAAGCGACACTCTGGATGGTGGTCTAGGGTTGCAAGGATAGTCCGCGGTCGTACGCACGACAGATGGCGCGTTGTCGCAGCGGTGGTTCGGCGATGGGATGCGCGGGCACGGCGAAAGGTGCCCGCAGCGAACGTAGGGCGGGCACTCCCCGCCGCTCTTGGTCGTGGCGCGATGAAGAGCCGGCGGGCAGTGCCCGCCCTACGACTACGCTGTCACTCTTCGCGGTCGGGGCGTTCGCGCACCGGGTGCTTGCTCAATTTGCGCTGCAGGGTGCGGCGGTGCATGCCGAGGCGGCGGGCGGTTTCGGAGATGTTGCCGTCGCATTCGGTCAGCACGCGCTGGATGTGCTCCCATTCCAGCCGGCGCAACGCCAGCGGCTGTTCGGGGGTGTCCGGTAGATCGTTGTCCTCGACGTCGCTGTCGCCGTCGAGCAGGGCGCGCACCACGGCGTCGGCATCGACCGGCTTGGCCAGATAATCGTGGGCGCCGCGCTTGATCGCCTCCACCGCGGTGGCGATCGAGGCGTAGCCGGTCAGCAGCAACACGCGCAGATCAGGCACCAGGGTGTGCAGTTCGGGGATCAGGCGCAGGCCGTTCTCCTCGCCCAGCTTCAGGTCGAGCACGCAGTAGCGCGGATGATGCCGCCGCGTCAGCGCGCGGGCCTCGTCGAAGTTGCCGGCCGTGATGACCTCGAAGCCGCGCGAGGCCAATGCGCGCGCCAGCACACGCAGGAAGGTGGCATCGTCGTCGACCAGCAGCAGCGGACGGGCCGTGGCGGCGTGGGGCAACTCGGTCATGGCGGTGGTTCCTGGAGGTGGATCGGTGGCTCATTCTGCCGGAAGCGCGCCCGACGGGTCACTTTTCGGCGATCACCGCCAGCGGCAGGCGCAGGCAGACTTCGGCGCCGTGCCCGGTGTTGCTGGCGACCAGTTCGCCGTTGAGCCGTTCGGCGGTCGCCTCGGCGAGGGCCAGGCCGATGCCCAGTCCGGTCTGCTTCTGCGAGTGGCCGATGAGGGTGATCTCGCCGGTGGCGTCGAAGCCGGGGCCGTGGTCGCGCACGCTCAGCTGCAGCCAGTCGCCATCGCGCGCGACCCGCAGCGCCACCGCGTGCGACTGGTGGATGGCGGAGGCGTCGGCGGCGTTGTTGAGCAGGTTGAGCAGCGCATGACGCAGGCCCGGCGGCGTACGCAGCACGACGCGGGCGATCTCCTGGTCCAGCGTGAGATCCAGCTCGGCCTCGGGCCGCAGCAGCTGGAAGCGCTCCAGACAGCCGTGGATGAACGCGGCCACCGTGAGCCGCTCGGGCTCCTGCGACAGCTGGGCCTTGCCGAACGCGACCATCTCGCGAAGGATCGTGCGACAGCGGTCGACCTGGCCTTCCAGCAGTGCCAGGTCCTCGGCCAGCGTCGCATCGCCGGCGTGCTCGCGGCGCAGTTCGGGCAGCAGCGTGCGCATGGTCGAGAGCGGCGTGTTGAGTTCGTGCGCGGCGCCGGCGGCCTGGGTGGCGATCGCCAGGATGCCCTCGTCGCGCAGCGCGCGCTCGCGCACCCGCTGCACCTCGAGCTGTTGCAGCCGCAGTACACGGGCCAGCCGGCTGATGAAGAAACTCAGCAGCAGCGCCATGATCACGAAGTTCACGCCCATGCCGACCACGTGCAGGGTAAAGCGGCTGGGCGAACCGGCGGGCATCGGCAGCGGCAGCGGCACGTACGAGTACAGCAGGATCACATAGGCGACACCGGCCAGCGCGGCCACCGCCAGCACCGCCCGGCCCGACAGCGCCGCCGCGCTGAGCGCGATCGGCACCAGCAGCAGGGTGATGAACGGGTTGCTGGCACCGCCGGTGAAGTACAGCAGGTAGCCGAGCACCAGCGTATCGAACGCGATGTGGCCGACCGCCTCCCACTCGCGCAGCGGCCACGGCTGGGTCAGCCGCCATGCGGCGAACACCGAGAACACCCCAAGCAGGCCGATGCCGAGCAGCAGCGGCAGCAGCGGAATGCCCAGGTGCATTCCCCAGGCACACACCAGCACGGCGGTGCTCTGGCCCGCGATGGCGCAGATCCGCAGCCAGGCGAGCGAGCGCGTCAGCGCGAACGGACCGATGCGTTGGGAGTGCCGGTGCGGCATGGCGGTCATCCAGGCTTGCCGGGCCGCCGCGTGGCGGGCCCGGTCGGGTCACGACTGCGTGTTGAATTCCTCGCTGCGCACGGCCGGCAGCGGGTTGTTGGCGACGGAGTCGGAATGGCTGCTCGAAAGCTTCTTCATCAGCGGCAGCATCGCCAGCGCGATCGCCGTGCAGGCGACGCCGGCGAAGCCCAGCTTGTTGAACAGCGCGGTGTAGACCGGCAGCGACACCAGCGGATCCTTGATGTCGGTCGGGATGCTGGCGAAGTTCGCCACCACGCTGCCCAGATACTGCGAGATGCCGACGGCCACATAGTAGGCGCCCATCATGAAACCGCCCATGCGCGCCGGTACGTAGCGGGCGATCATCGCCAGGCCGAGGCCCGACACCAGCAGCTCGCCAAGCGAATACAGGCCGTAGCCCCACACCATGATCCACGAAGACACCTGGCCGTTTACCGCCCAGACCGCCCCGACGCCATACATGAAGAAACCGGCGGCAACCGCGCCGAAACCCCAGGCGAATTTCACCGCCACCGACGGGTTGCGGCCGAGCTGGCCCAGACCGTTGTAGATCCACACCAGCACCGGGCTGAGCAGCACGATCCAGATTGCATTGAGGTTCTGGTACTGCTCGGGGATCCAGTTGAACAGGTGCAGGCCGAACAGGTCGAAGGAGAGATCGACGTTGCGCTGTGCGAACAGGTTCAGCGAGGTCGCCATCTGGGCGTAGAAAATGAAGAAGAAGATCGTCTGCACGGTGAGCACCAGAGCGGCGACCAGGCCGGCGCGCTCGGTTTTGTCTGCGCTGCGGATCAAGTGCACGAAGATGCCCAGGATCACCACGCCGGCCAGATACACGCAGATCTTGGCCGCCAGCAGGCTCTGCAGGATGAAGGTCACCAACAGCACCAGCACCAGCGACGCGCCCAGCAGCGCCAGTGCTCGCGTCGCCTTGACCGGCCGGTTGTCGGAGGGTGAGCTGATGTGCGCAAGCGTGCGGTGCATCAGCGAGTAGTTGATCAGGCCAAGCAGCAGGCCTATCGCGCAGGCGCCGAAGGCGGTGTGCCAGCCCCAGTTGTCGCCGTAGCGTGCAGCCACGTAGTCGCGGATCCACGGCGTGGCGGTCATCGAAATCATCGAGCCGACGTTCACCGCCATGTAATAGATGGTGAAGGCGCTGTCGATCTTGGTGTCGTCGCCTTCGTAGATCTTGCGCACGAGGTTGCCGGCGTTCGGCTTGAAGAAGCCGTTGCCCACCACGATGACGCCCAGCGCGCTGTACAACAGGGTCGGGTTGCTCGAAGGGATCCACAGCATCGCGTAGCCCAGCGCCAGCACCACCGCACCGAGCACCATGGTGCGGCGCGTACCGAGCAGCTTGTCGCCGATCCAGCCGCCGATCGCCGGAGTGGCGTAGATGAGGGCGGCTGCCGCACCCCAGACCAGATTGGCCCGGCTGTCGACGAAACCGAGCTTCTTCATCATGTAGGTGACCATCAGCACCTGCATGCCGTAGAAGCCGAAACGCTCCCACATTTCGATCAGGAAGACGGTGCTGAAGGACCGCGTCTGCGAGACGGGCGGGTTCTGGGTTGCCATATGTTTTCCGTGCGTGATCCAAACCGTGGCGGCGTGCCGGCACGCGCCAGTGCCATGCAGCCGCTGGATGGGCCACAACCGGCGAAGCGTAACCCATTCGCCATCAGGGTGTAGCTGCACTGCGGCAAGCCGGGAGTCCGCAGCGGGCGCCCGGCGCTGGCGCTTGTGGCATCATCGGCCGCCTGAACCGGCCTGATTCCAGGGAGTTTGCCGTCCATGTCCAACGCATTGATATTGTCGGCGCGCCCGCGGCCGGGCGGGCGGAGTCGCTGATGGCCGCCGAAGGTTTTCGCGGCCCGAAGCAGCTCTGGAACGCGTTCCTCTGGTCGATGAAGGGCCTCAGGGCCGGCTGGCGCCACGAGGCTTCGTTCCGGCTGGAGGCCTGCCTGGCGGTGGTGCTGATCCCGCTCGGCCTGTGGCTCGGCCAGGGTGGGCTGGAGAAATTCGCGCTGATCCTGGCGCCGGCGCTGGTGCTGTCGGCCGAGCTGCTCAATTCCGCGATCGAAGCGGTGGTCGACAAGGTCAGCCCCGAATTCCACGAACTGGCCGGCCGCGCCAAGGACATGGGCTCCGCGGCGGTATTCCTGCTGCTGCTGCTGGTGGTGGCAAGCTGGGCACTGATCCTCGGGCCGCGGCTGTTCGGCTGAGGCATGCGTTCACTCCGCGCCGACACGATTGCGGCGAGCGGCATGGGATGATGGAATGGCCTTCCACCGGATCGGAGCGACTCCATGAAACTTCTGCGCAATCTCGTGCTGTTGCTGCTTGCTTTCGGCCTGAGCGGCTGCGGCTACAACGCCATCCAGAAGCAGGACGAGGCGGTCAAGGCGGCCTGGTCCGAGGTGCTGAACCAGTACCAGCGCCGCGCCGACCTGGTGCCGAACCTGGTCAACACGGTCAAGGGCTACGCCCAGCACGAGGAGAAGGTGTTCACCGAGGTCACCGAAGCCCGTGCCAAGGTGGGCAGCCTGCAGGTCAACGCCGACTCGCTGAACGATCCGCAGAAGCTCAAGCAGTTCCAGGCTGCGCAGGGCGAACTGGGCAACGCGCTGTCGCGGCTGATGGTGGTCAGCGAGAACTACCCGCAGCTGAAGGCCGACGGCCTGTTCCAGAACCTGCAGGCACAGCTGGAAGGCACCGAGAACCGGGTCACCGTGGCGCGCAACCGCTACGTGCAGGCGGTGCAGACATACAACGGGATGATCCGCACCTTCCCGAACAACATGACCGCGAAGATCTTCGGCTACCAGGTCAAGCCGAACTTCTCGGTCGAGAACGAGCAGGCGATCTCCACCGCGCCGAAGGTGGACTTCGGCACCGCCGCGCCGGCTCCGGCGGCCTCGTCGCATTGATCATGTCGCGGCGCCATCCGCGCTGGTGGCTGCCGCTGGCACTGGCCCTGCTGCTGCCGGTGCTGCATGCCGCCGATGCCGCGCCGAAGCTGGCGCGGCACGTCACCGACCTCACCGGCACGCTGAGCGCGTCGCAGGTCGACCAGCTGGACGCGCAACTGGTGGCGCTGGAAAAGGCCAAGGGCGCGCAACTGGTGGTGCTGATGATCGGCAGCACCGGCGAGGAGGACATCGCAAGCTATTCGCTGGCGGTGGCCGAGGCGAACAGGATCGGCCGCAAGGGCACCGACGACGGCGTGCTGCTGCTGGTGGCGAAGGACGACCGCCGCGTGCGCATCGAAGTGGGCTATGGCCTGGAGGGAGCGATTCCCGACGCCGCCACCGCGCGGATCATCCGCGAATACATCGCGCCGAAATTCCGCGGCAGCGACTACTTCGGCGGCATCAGCGACGCCTTGGGTGCGCTGACTCAGCTGATCAACGGCGAGTCCCTGCCGCCGCCGGTGCGTGGCTCGCCCGAGCGTGGACACTCCGGTCCCGATCTGCAGAGCGGGCTGATGATCGCCGTGTTCGTGGCGCTGTTCCTGCGCGGCATCTTCGGACGCATTCCGGCGCTGGTCAGGGGGCCGCTGGGTGCCGTGCTGGTCGGCGGGCTGCTGTGGCTGCTGATCTCGATGGGCGCCGGCATTCTCGGCGCGCTGGTCGGCGGCGTGCTGATGCTGCTGCCCGGTGGCGCCGGCCGCTCGATCGGCGGTGGCGGATGGGGCGGTTTCGGCGGCGGTGGCTGGGGCGGCGGCAGCGGCGGCGGCTTTGGCGGCGGCGGTTTCAGCGGCGGCGGCGGCAGCTTCGGCGGCGGCGGTTCCTCGGGGAGCTGGTGATGGCGCGCATGCGGCGACTGTGGGCGAATCTCTGCGGTGGCTGGTTCCAGCTGCCGCGGCGCTTTCCGGCCGGCGTGCTGGACGAGATGGCCGCGGCGATTGCCGCGGGCGAACGCACCCATCTGGGCGAGATCCGCTTCGCGGTCGAATCGCGGCTGGCGCCGCTGGCCGTGCTGGACGGCCTCGATGCCGCGACGCGCGCGCGCCAGGTGTTCGCCCAGCTGCGCGTGTGGGATACCGAACACAACAGCGGCGTGCTGTTCTACGTGCTGATGGCCGAACGCCGCATCGAGATCGTCGCCGACCGCGGCATCGCGGCGAAAGTGGCGACCGGCGAGTGGGAGGCGATCTGCGCCCGCATGCGCGACTTCTATGCACGCGGGCAGTGGCGCGACGGCAGCCTTGCCGGCATCGCCGCTGCGCATGCCTTGCTGGAACGCCACTTCCCCGGCGACGGCGAGGCCAACCCCGACGAACTGCCGGACCGGCCGGTACTGCTCTGAGAAAGGCGATGCCTGGCGGGCGCGGCAGTTGACTGGGTGCCGGCGCGCTCCGGCTGCACGACCGCAAAAAAAGAAGGCGCCGAAGCGCCTTCTCCAGTTGCGTGCTGCCGCGGGTCAGGAAGCGGTGGCGCCCTTCCCGATGTGCTTTTCCAGGAAGGACTGCAGCAGCTTGTAGAACTCGACGGTGTTCCTCTCGTCGTAGAAGCCGTGGCCCTCGCCCGGCTTGCTCAGCCACTCGTACGGCTTGTGCGCGGCGTCCAGCGCGGCCCGCATCGCCTTGGCCTGTGCGAACGGTGCGCGCACGTCGTCTTCGCCGTGGACCAGCAGCACCGGCACGTCGATCCTGTCGGCGAGCTTGTCGGGCGAGTTGGCGTCGAGGTCGGCGTCGTCCTTGCCGATCACCATGTTCAGGTAGTTGCGGCCGGACTTGTTCTCGCGGACGTCGCCCTTCCGATACATCATCTTCAGGTCGTAGACGCCGGCGTAGCCGACCGCGCACTTGAACATGCCGGGCGCGCGGATCGTGGTCATCATCGCCGAGTAGCCGCCGAAGCTGCCGCCGTAGACGCAGATCCGCTTCGGGTCGGCATAGTTCTCCGCGATGGCCCACTTCACGCCGTCGATCAGGTCCTGCTGGATGCGCGTACCCCACTTCAGGTAGCCGGCTTGGCGGAAACTCTCGCCGCGGCCGCCGGAGCCGCGGTAGTTCACCTGCAGCACGAGGTAGCCGCGGCTGGCGAGGAATTGCGCGTCGTTCTCGTAGAACCAGTCGTCCTGCACGCCGATCGGGCCACCGTGCGGCAGCAGTACCATCGGCAGCCTGCCCGGGTCGACGCCGTTGGGAATCGTCAGGATCGCCTCCAGCTCCATCCCGTCGCTGGCCTTGAAGTGCAGCGGGCGACGCGTGGCCATCTTCGTCGGGTCGATCCACGGCGCGGTGTCGAACAGCTTGATCACCTTGAAGGTGCGGGTGTCGATCAGGAAGTAGCTGCCGGGGTCGCGGTCGCTCATGACCGAGAACAGCAGCTTGCCGCCGTCCTCGCTGTAGTTGACGAAGCTGACGAGCTTCCCGGGAAACTTCAGGCTGAGCGCCTGGTGCAGCTTCGCCTCCGGCAGGTTGGCGTCGATGTAGCTCACCATGGGCAGGCCGGTGGCGGGCATCGTGGCGAACGGCCGGTAGGGCAGCGCGGTCCATTCGATGTTGCCGACGCTGCCGAAGCCGCTGCCGGCGAGCGCCTTGCGGTTGCCGCCGTCCTCGTCCTGCTCCACCAGCGAGGTCGGACCGCCGCCGGCGTCGTACCGGGCGTAGACGCGCCTCTGGTCCGGGGTGAAGAAAAGCGGCGCGAAGCTGCCGCCGATCTGGGCCTGGCTCAACTGCGCCCAGCCGCCGGCCTGCTGGTGGTAGACGACGTAGTCCCACTGGTGGTTGCGGCCATAGGCGTAGTGGGCCTGGCCGTCGGCGCCCACCATGAAGCTCAGCCCGCCCACGTTGATCTTGCCGATCAGGCGACGGGTGTTCTTGCCGGCGTCGACGTCGTAGAGGGAGCTGGAGTCGTCGTTTTGCCAGCTCTGCGTGGCCATGTAGAAGTGGCCGTTGGTGGGGACGGGAAGCCCGTCGACGAAGCCCCACCCGCGGTCGGTGCCGCGTGTATCGGCACGGCTGCTGTACTTGCTCTCGAAGCCATACAGGTAGTCCTGGTGCTTGCCGTCGATGTCGGTGGCAATCACCTCGCCGGTTGCCATGGGCTTGTCGATCGATCCGTACTGCTTGCCTTTTTCCACGACCAGCCGGGTATTGCCGACCCAGGTGATGCCGGTGGCCAGTTCGAACTTCGGCAGGCGCAGCACGCTCATCGGCCGGGTCATGTCGTTCACGTGGTAGACGGCCAGGGCATGCGAATCGCCGTCGTCGCTGTTCATGTTCACGGCGAGGTATTGGCCGTTCGGCGAGAGCCGCGGCATCGAAAGCAACGGGTGGTGCGCGAAATCCTCCACCGGGATCAGATCGGCCGCGGCAGCGGTGGCGGACAACAGCAGGCAGGCAGCGGACAGCACGATCCGCGCTGGACGGTTGGACATCGTATTTTCCCCCTGGCTCGTTCCATGCAGGAATCCGGCCGCCTCGAGCACGGTGTGGCCGGACGCGAAATCTCCGATGGCAGCGATGTGCGTCCCGTTTCCCCCGGCACATGGCGCTGTCTGCCGCGGATTCTAGCCACTGCGCGGCAGAAGGCGAAAGTGGCAGCCGCGGATGCCCTGCCGGCCCGTTACACTTGGGCTTTGCCCTCCGATCCGGTTGCCATGCACCAGCCCTACATCGTCGACATCAACCCCGTCGCCTTCCATCTCGGCCCGATCCAGGTGCACTGGTATGGCCTGATGTACCTGCTCGGCTTCTTCTTCGTCGCCGTGCTGGGCGAGTACCGGCGGAGGCAGGGGCGCCTCCCGGTCAGCCGCGATGCGCTCGGCGACCTGCTGTTCTACGGCATGCTCGGCGTGATCGTGGGCGGACGCGTGTGGTACATGCTGTTCTACGCCGACATCAGCTGGATCTGGACCGCGCCGCAGACCCTGTTCAAGGTGTGGGACGGCGGCATGAGCTTCCACGGCGGCCTGCTCGGCGTGCTGGCGGCGGGCTGGTGGTGGTCGCGCCGGCAAAAGCTGCATTTCTTCGACACCATCGACTTCGTGGCGCCGCTTGTGCCGATCGGGTTGGGCCTCGGCCGCCTCGGCAATTTCATCAACGGTGAGCTGTGGGGCAAACCGGGTGATGTGCCGTGGGCGATGATCTTCCCGAACGCGCCCGACCGCCTGCCGCGGCACCCATCGCAGCTGTATGAGCTGCTGCTGGAGGGTGCGGTGATGTTCGTGGTGCTGTGGCTGGTTTCGCTGAAGCCGCGGCCGCGTTACCTGGTTTCCGGCCTGTTCGCGCTGATGTACGGCTGCTTCCGCTTCATGGTGGAGTTCGTGCGCGTGCCCGATCCGCAGCTCGGCTACCTGTTCGGCACCTCATGGGTGACGATGGGACAAATGCAGTCGCTGCCGCTGATCGCGGTCGGGCTGGTGCTGATCGCCATGTCGCGGCGCGCGCCGACCTTGCCGCTCGCCACCGCCTGACGCGCCTGCCTATACTTGCCGGATGCGCGCCTACCTCGACCTGCTCCGCCACGTCCTCGACCACGGCACCGAAAAGACCGACCGCACCGGCACCGGCACGCGCAGCGTGTTCGGCTGGCAGATGCGCTTCGACCTCAACGAAGGCTTTCCACTGGTTACCACCAAGAAACTGCACGTGAAGTCGATCGTGCACGAGCTGATCTGGTTCCTTCGTGGCGACACCAACATCGCCTACCTGAAGGAACACGGCGTGCACATCTGGGACGAGTGGGCCGACGCGAACGGCGACCTCGGCCCGGTCTACGGCAGGCAATGGCGTGCCTGGCCCACCGCCGACGGCGGCGCGGTCGACCAGATCGCCTGGGTGGTCGACGAGATCCGGCGCAACCCGGACTCGCGCCGGCTGATCGTCAGCGCATGGAACGTGGGCGAGCTGCCGAAGATGGCGCTGATGCCCTGCCACACGATGTTCCAGTTCTACGTGGCGGATGGAAAACTCAGCTGCCAGCTGTACCAGCGCTCCGGCGACATCTTCCTCGGCGTGCCATTCAACATCGCCAGCTATGCGCTGCTGACCCACTTGATCGCCCAGGTCTGCGGGCTGGGCGTGGGCGACTTCGTGCACACGCTGGGCGACGCCCACCTGTACAACAACCATCGGGAACAGGCGCGGCTGCAGCTGAGCCGCGAACCGCTGCCGTTGCCGCGGCTGCAACTCGCTCCAGCGGTGCGCTCGGTGTTCGATTTCCGCTACGAGGACATCGTGATCGAGGGCTACCAGTCGCATCCGGCGATCAAGGCCGCCGTCGCCGTGTAACGTGGCGCAGAAACATGCGCGAGCGCCGCGCCGTCGCCGCGGCCTGTTAAGATCCGACACAACTGGCGGCCCTTCGCAGGCGTGGGCCGTCTTGCAGATCTAAGCCTTCCAAGGATTCGCCATGGCCATTTCGCTGATTGCCGCACTCGACGAAAATTTCGCGATCGGCCGCAAGGGCCAGTTGCCCTGGCACCTGCCCGACGACTTGCGCTGGTTCAAGCAGCTGACCACCGGCAAGAACGTGCTGATGGGCTACCACACCGCGCTGTCGATCGGGCGTGCCTTGCCGGACCGGGTCAACATGGTGCTGACGCGCCGCCACGAGGCGCCGTTCCCGGGGCAGATCACCGTGCGCTCGATCGAGGAGGCGCAGGCCCGCTGCGACAACACCGGCCTGATCGTGATCGGCGGCGGCATGGTGTTCGCCGAAGCGTTGCCGCGCGCGCGCCGCATGTATCTCACCTGGGTGGGTGCCGCGATCGACGGCGCCGATGCGTTCTTCCCTGGCGTGCATTTCAGCGACTGGACCGAAGTCTCCCGTGTGCACCACAAGGCCGACGCCGAACACGCCTACGATTTCGACATGGTCGAATACCTGCGCAACAGCTGATGCCTGTGCCGGCGGCGCCGAAGCCGGCCATGCACGTGATGGCCGCGGTGATGCGCGACGCCTCGGGGCGCGTGCTGCTGGCGCAGCGGCCGCCCGGGAAGCACCTGGCCGGAATGTGGGAGTTCCCCGGCGGCAAGCTCGAACCCGGTGAAACACCGGTGGCGGCACTGGCGCGCGAGCTGAAGGAAGAGCTCGGCATCGCGCTGCTGCGCGCCGAGCCGCTGATCCGCGTGCCATGCCATGGCCACGGACGCGAGCTGCTGCTGGACGCCTGGCAGACCGGCCAGTGGGACGGCGAGCCGCGGTCGCTGGAAGGGCAGGCACTGCAGTGGCTGCCGCCGGAGCAGGTCGACCCGGCGATCCTGGCTCCGGCCGATCGCGCGATCCTGCACGCCGTGCGGTTGTCGGCGCGCTACGCGATCACCCCGGCCGATGTGCCGCCCGAGCAGGATGGCGCGTGGTTCGAACGGCTCCGCCAGGCGATCGGGCATGGCGGACAACTGGTGCAGTTGCGCCTGCCGCTGTGGCCGCGCGAGCGCGTACGCGAGTTGGCCGCCAGCCTGTTGCCGCTGGCCCGTCGGCAGGGCGTTTCCCTGCTGCTCAATGGCGACATCGACGGCGCGCGACTGCTGGGCGTCGGCGTGCATCTCAGGGAAACCCAGCTGGCGGCCCTGTCCGAACGCCCGCTGCCGTCGACCCAGCTGGTGGGCGCCAGCTGCCATGGCGCGGCTTCGCTGGCCCGCGCCGGGCAGATCGCCGATTTCGCCACGCTCTCGCCGGTGGCCGCCACCGGCACTCACCCGCAGACCCCGCCGCTGGGCTGGGCCGCGTTTGCCACCCTGGCCGAATCCGCCGCGCTGCCGGTCTATGCCCTTGGCGGGATGGCTCCGGCGGACATCGCCCAGGCCCGTGACCACCGTGCCCAGGGCGTTGCCGGCATCCGCGGCTTCTGGCCATAGCGGACCCGCCTGCACTACGGACCACTCGCTGGCAGATAGCGCGAGGTAACGCCGGTGAAGTCATAGGGCGGCCACCGCCCGCCAGCTCTTTCCGATCACTCGCCGAACGTTCTGCCCGGCGGACCATGGGGCTCATTGCCACCCCAACTGGCAGGATAGATGCCCTGCCGTACGCAACGATGAAAGCTCGAATACGGCCAATCGATCACGCGCTTCACGTGTCCGTGTTTCACCGGGTTGTAATGCGTGTAATCCATGTGCGCGGCGAAGTCAGCCTCGTCGCGAACCAGGTGCTCCCAGAAGCGAGGCTGCCAGAGGCCGGCATCGTGTCCCGCTGCGGACGTGTGTGCCCTGCCGCAGTGCCGGGTAAATCCGGCCTTGATTCTCCCCCAGCGCGTGGAGAAATCGGAATCGTCCACCGGCAGTGTCCAGATCGCATGCATGTGTTCGGGCAGGACTACCCAGGCAACGATCGAAAACGGCAGTTGCCGCCGCACCTCGGCGACACTTTGGCGCAGAACCTCCACGTTCGCGGCGGTAGCCAGCAGGGGGCGTCGTCGTGCCGTCACGACGGTGAAGAAGTAGGTCGCTCCCGCAACCCTTGCGCGGCGATAGTCCGGCATGTATCGATGCTGGCAAGCGGTGTCGCGGATCGTCTGTCCGGCATGGCCCCGTCGATGCCGGGTCCGTGGACGATGTAGCTGCGAGGCATGGCGGACAATGTCCGCCCTACGGGCAGGGTATTCGCGTTGCGTTTTGTTGCATGACGGACGGTGTCCGCCCTACGGGCAGATTATTCGTGTTGCGTTTTGTAGGGCGGGCACCGCCCGCCGCTCTCGTGCAAATCAAGGGCATGGCGGACGGTGTCCGCCCTACGGGAAGAGCGGTGGGTACGGCCCGCTTTACGCGGAGCGGTGGGAGGCGAGGTTCAGGTACCGTCGATGCAACTCGGCGACGGCGTGGTCCAGGGCGGATTCGTCGCCGCTGTTCTCGATCACGTCGTCGGCCAGCGCCAGGCGCTCGGTGCGGCTGGCCTGGTGGGCGAGCATGCGGCGGGCCAGGGCCTCGTCGATGCCGTCGCGGAGGGTCAGCCGGGCCAGCTGCAGCGATTCGGGGGCGTCGACCAGCAGCACGCGATCGACCCAGCGATAGTGTTCGATGTTCTCGGCCAGCAACGGGATCGCCAGCAGGCAGTACGGGCCGCGTTCGGCCAGCGCGCGCCGGTGCAGCCACTGGCGCACCAGCGGATGGATGATCGCCTCCAGCGTTTTCCGCGCCGCCGGATCGGCAAACACGCGCCGGCGCATCGCGGCGCGATCGAGTCGGCCGGTGCCATCCAGCACCCCGCTCCCGAACGCATCGACCACCGCGGCCAGCCCGGCGGTACCCGGCTCGATCACCTCGCGGGCGGCCACGTCGGCGTCGTGGACATGCACGCCCAGCGCCTCGAAGCGCCGCGCCACCGCGGTCTTGCCCGCGGCGACGCCGCCGGTCAGCGCGATCACCAGGGCATGCGGCCGCGCGCTCATCGCAGGCCGGTAAGTTGCATGTAGCCCTGCAGCAGGTCGGACCCGGCGACGAACCAGACCCAGCCGGCGGTGGCGATGAACGGGCCGAACGGCATGGGGATCTCGCGCTGATGCTTGCGCAGCGCGATCAGGGTGCCGCCGACCAGTGCGCCGATCAGCGACGACAGCAGGATCACCGGCAGCAGCGACATCGGCCCCATCCATGCGCCCAGCGCCGCTAGCAGCTTGAAGTCGCCATAGCCCATGCCTTCCTTGCCGGTAAGCAGCTTGAACGCCCAGTACACGCTCCACAGGCTCAGGTAGCCGATCGCCGCCGCGAGGATGGCCGCCGGCGCGGCGACGAACATCGGCAGCAGCGACAGCAGCAGGCCCAGCCACAGCAGCGGGTAGGTGAGCTGGTCCGGCAGCAGCTGGGTGCGGAAGTCGATGCCGGACAGCGCGATCAGCGTCCAGGTCAGCGCCAGCCCGGCCAGCGCGGCCCACGACGGGCCGAATCTCCACACGATCACCGCGCTCAGCACGCCGCTGAGCAGCTCCACCAGGGGGTACTGGATCGAGATCCTCGCCTGGCAGTAGCGGCAGCGCCCGCGCAGCAGCAGCCAGCCGAACAGCGGGATGTTGTCCAGCGCCGACAGCGGGTGCTTGCAGTGCGGGCAGTGCGACGGCTCGCGCACGATGCCCGGTGGCAGCGGCGCCGCGTCCGGCTCGAGTTCGAGCACGTCCCGTGCCTCCTGCCGCCAGCCCGCCGCGATGCGCTCGGGCAGTCGCAGGATCACCACGTTGAGGAAGCTGCCCACCAGCAGGCCGAGCACGCCGGCCAGGGCGATCCACAGGGCAAAGGGGAGTTCGGGCATGCGTCGGCCTTGTGTTTCAGGTGCCCCTCGGCAGGGGAAATAACGAGGCGGGCAGTGCCCGCCCTACGGAGCGCGACACCCGGTAGGGCGGGCACTGCCCGCCGGCTCCCGATCCGTTTTTGAGGTTGCGTCAGAACGTGCCGGCGAGCTTGAAGATCGGCAGGTACAGGGCCACCACCATGCCGCCGACCAGGGTGCCCAGCACGACCATGATGATCGGCTCGAGCAGGGTGGACAGGGTGTCGACCGCGTTGCTGACTTCTTCCTCGTAGAACTCGGCGACCTTGAACAGCATGTTGTCCAGTGCGCCGGACTCCTCGCCGATCGCGGTCATCTGCACCACCATGTTGGGGAACAGGTTGGTCTGCCTCATCGCCAGCTGCAGCTGGTGGCCGACCGCGATGTCCTCGCGCATCTGCTTGACCGCGTCGCCGTAGACCACGCTGCCGGTGGCACCGGCCACCGCGTCCAGCGCCTCGACCAGCGGCACGCCGGCGCGGAACGTCACGCCCAGCGTGCGGGCGAAGCGGGCGATCGCCGAGTTGCGCACGATGCCGCCCATCACCGGCATCTTCAGCGACATGCGGTCGAGGAAGTGGGCGAACTTCACCGAGCGCTTCTTGGCGATGACGATCGCGGCGATGCTGCCGCCGATGATGCCTATGACGACGAACCAGTAGCTCTGCATGAACTCCGAGGCGGTCACCAGCAACTGGGTGGGCGCGGGCAGCTGCGCGCCGGCGTCCTTGAAGGTCTTGGCGAATACCGGCACCACGAACAGCAGCATGATCAGGCAGACCAGGAACACCACCACCAGCACCATCGCCGGATAGAACAGCGCCTTCTTGATCTTCTTCTTGATCGCCTCGGTGCGCTCCTTGTAGGTCGCGACGGTGTCCAGCACCGTATCCAGCACGCCGGAGGCCTCGCCGGCCTTCACCAGGTTGCAGTACAGCTCGTCGAACTGCACGGGGTAGCGGCCCAGCGCCTCGTTCAGCGACGAACCGCCCTCGATGTTCTGCTTGACGTCGATGAGGACGTTCTTGAAGCGGACGTTCTTCTGGCCGTCGGCGATGATGTCGAAGGCCTGGATCATCGGCACGCCGGAGGCCATCATGGTGGCGATCTGGCGGCTGAAGATGGCTATGTCGCCGGGCTTGATCGTGCTGCCGGTGGCGCCGAACAGCGGCTTGGCGCGTTCGCGCACCGTCTGCGGGTTCATGCCCTGGCGGCGCAGCTCGGCCTTGACCAGGGTGGCGTTCTTCGCCGGCATGTCGCCCTTCATGCGCTTGCCACGCTTGTCCAGCGCGACCCACTCGTAGGTGGTCAGCTTGCTGACCTCGGCACGCTGGGCACCCAGCGAGCGCGCCTTGTCGATATTCGTGGTTGCGGTAGCCGTGGCCATGCGCATCTTCCCCCAGTGATCCAGTCCCGGAGCCGTCCTGTGCGGGCGGCAGACAGTATTTGTGCAGCTTATGCCATTTTTGCGGCGCCAAACCGTGGCGTCGGACGCAAGTTCGATGCAACGGCAGTCCCAGTTCCGCCGCTCATTCCTTGGTCACACGGTCGATTTCGGTCAGGCTGGTCAACCCCTGTTTCACCTTCAACAGGGCCGACGCGCGCAGGTCGTTCACCCCCGCGGCCCGGGCTGCCTCGGCGATCTGCAGGGTGTTGCCGCCCTGCAGGATGATCTTCTGGATCTCCTCCAGCATCGGCATTACCTGGTAGATGCCCACGCGGCCCTTGTAGCCCTCGTTGCAGCCGTCGCAGCCGACGGCCTCGTAGACGGTCAGCCCCGCATCGATGTCGGCCTGGGTGAAGCCGGCGGCCAGCAGCACCTGCGGCGGCAGCTCGATCGCCTTCTTGCAGTCGTGCAGGCGCCGCGCCAGGCGCTGGGCGATGATCAGGCTCACCGACGAGGTGATGTTGTACGGCGCGATGCCCATGTTCATCAGGCGCGAAATGGTTTGCGCCGCATCGTTGGTATGCAGGGTGGACAGCACCATGTGGCCGGTCTGCGCCGCCTTGATCGCGATCTCGGCGGTCTCCAGATCGCGGATCTCGCCGACCATGATCACGTCCGGGTCCTGGCGCAGGAACGAGCGCAGCGCGCTGGCGAAGGTCATGCCGCGCTTCACGTTCTGCTGCACCTGATTGATGCCCTCGACGCGGATTTCCACCGGATCCTCCACCGTGGAGATGTTGCGCTCGGCGGTGTTGAGCATGTTCAGGCCGGTGTACAGCGACACCGTCTTGCCCGAGCCGGTGGGGCCGGTGACCAGCACCATGCCGTACGGCTTGTGGATGGCGTCGACATAGAGCTTCTGCTGGTCCGGCTCGTAGCCGAGCTTCTCGATGCCGATCCGGGCCGAGGAGCCGTCCAGGATACGCATCACGATTTTTTCGCCGAACAGCGTGGGCAGCGTGCTCACGCGGAAGTCGACGGCGCGGGTCTTGGACAGGTTGAGCTTGATGCGGCCGTCCTGCGGCACGCGCTTCTCGGCGATGTCCAGCTGCGCCATAACCTTGATGCGCGAGGAGATGCGGTTGGCCATCTTCATCGGCGGGTTGGACACCGCCTTGAGGATGCCGTCCATGCGCAGACGCACCCGGTACTGCGTCTCGAACGGCTCGAAGTGGATGTCCGAGGCGCCGCGGCGGATCGCGTCGACCAGGATCTTGTTGACGAACTTCACGATCGGCGCGTCGTCGTTCGCGTTCGCGTCGACGCCGCTGCTCGATTCGCCGTCGCCGTCGCCGCCTTCGATATCCAGCTCGTCCAGCTCGCCGCCACCCATGTCGGGCATGGTGTTGCGCATGTTGTTGAGCAGGCTCTCGATCACCCGCTGCAGCGAGCCACGCTCCACCAGGATCGGCTCCACCATGCAGTTGGAGTGGAACTTGATCTCGTCCAGCGCATGCGACTGCATCGGGTCGGCGATGCCCACGAACAACCGCTTGCCGCGGCGGAACAGCGGCAGCGCCTGGTGCTTGGTGATCAGCGCCTCGCTGATCAGGTCCAGTGGCATCGTCGCCGGGTTCAGCGCCGCCACATCCATCATCGGCATGCCGAATTCGGCCGAGGCGATGCGCGCCAGCTCGGCGCCGTCCACCAGGTTGCGCTCCAGCAACCATGTCGTCAGGGTCGACTTGCTCTGATTGCTGTCGGCCATCGCCTTGCGCACGACGTCCTCGGGCATCACCCCCTCGGACACCAGCCGGCGTGCCATGCCCGACAAACCCGTGAGCGACGGTTGCAATTGAGATGACATAAACGACTCGATCTTGCCCCTGTATGTTGTTGAATCTACCGCAGTCCGACGCGCAGGTCATCCATTCGCTGCGGGCAACGCCACACGGCTTGACGCAGTGCACAAGGTGATCAGGAGGCTGCGGGCCCCGGACGCACTCCAGGTAGACGGGAAAGCCCGGCCGCAGTGGCTCTGGCGTCTCCCCTTCCGCGCAGGGGAGGTTGGTGATCATAGGGAGCCTTTCAAAGATGCTCCTCCCGCGGTGTGCCACAACACGCCGCCAAAACCACAACTCCTGCCTCAACCTCCACCCAGCCTTCACGCTATGATCGCCCTTCATCCGGGGGAGCCACCTGTTGAACCGCCTGAGCATCATCCTGCCCGCCAAGAACGAGGCGCCCGCGTTGGCCGTACTGCTGCCGCGCCTGCGTGCTGCACATCCCGCGGCCGAGATCATCGTGGTCGACGACGGCTCCACCGACGACACTCGCGATATCTGCGAGGCCAGCGGCATCCGGTGCCTGTCCTCGCCGTACTCGATGGGCAACGGCGCGGCGATCAAGCGTGGCGCCCGTGCCGCCGCCGGCGACATCCTGGTATTCATGGACGGCGACGGCCAGCACGACCCGGCCGACGTCGCCCGCCTGCTGGCGAAACTCGAGCAGGGCTACGACATGGTGGTCGGCGCCCGTGACTGGGGCAGCCAGGCCGGGGTGGGCCGCGGCCTCGCCAACACCCTGTACAACTGGCTGGCCACCCGCATGACCGGCCACCCGGTACTGGACCTGACCTCAGGCTTCCGCGCCGTGCGCGCGGACAAGTTCCGCGAATTCCTGCACCTGCTGCCGAACGGCTTCAGCTATCCCACCACCAGCACCATGGCCTTCTTCCGCAGCGCCTACCCGGTGGCCTATATCCCGATCAAGGCCGCCCAGCGCGTCGGCAAGAGCCACATCAGGCCTCTGCGCGACGGCGTGCGCTTTTTGCTGATCATCTTCAAGATCGCCACGCTGTATTCGCCGCTGAAGTTGTTTGTGCCGGCGAGCGGGCTGTTTTTCCTGCTTGGCTGCGCCAACTATGCCTGGACGTTTGCCAGCGAAGGGCGCCTGACCAACGGCAGTACGTTGATGTGGAGCGCAGCGGTGATCGTGTTCCTGATCGGGCTGGTGTCGGAGCAGATCACCGCGCTGACGTACCGACGTGATGCCTGACTCGCAAAGGCTGCGCATCCTGCTGGTGACCCGCAATCTGCCGCCGCTGGTCGGTGGGATGGAGCGGCTCAACTGGCACATGGCCGATGAGCTGTCCAAGACAGCGGATGTGCGCGTGATCGGCCCGTCGGGCTCCGCCGCCATGGCTCCCGCGGGAGTCACTGTGCGCGAGGCACGGTTGCAGCCACTGTGGAAGTTCCTGTGGCAGGCTGGGGTGCTGGCACGACGCGAAGCGCGGGCGTGGAAGCCCGACATCGTGCTAGCCGGCAGTGGCCTCACCGCACCCATTGCACGATCCACTGCACGGCTGTGCGGGGCAAAGACCTGCGTGTACGTACATGGCCTCGACGTGGCGGTGAGGAATGCTGTCTACCGCACCATCTGGCTGCGCGCAATTCGCGGTGCTGATCGCGTCATCGCAAACAGTCACGCCACGGCCGAGCTCTGTCGCAGCGTCGGAGTCGACCCCGCGCGCATCGGCATCGTGCATCCCGGGGTCGATTTGCCCGCCGAGGCTGCCGACCGGATCCAGCAGGGACCGGAACCGTCATCCCGGCGGGAGCCTGGATCCGGCGCCTTTGCATCCGGCTCCGTTGTGCCTGGGGGTGCGGCCCAGTTTCGCCAGGCGCACCGTCTGGGCGATCGCCCTCTGCTGCTGTCGGTCGGCCGCCTGTCCACCCGGAAGGGACTGCGAGAGTTCGTCAGTCATGCCTTGCCACGCATCATTGCCGCGCGATCGGGGGCATTGCTGCTGGTCGTAGGCGACGCGCCCAGGCAGGCGCTGCACGCCGAAGCACAAACACCCGAATCCATCCGGGTCGCGGCCGAAGCGGCAGGCGTCGGCGAGCATCTGCTGTTCCTCGGCGTCATCACCGACTATGCCGAGCTCGGCGCGATCTACCGTGCGTCCGACGTGCACGTCTTCCCGGTACGCCATATCCTTGGCGATCCCGAAGGCTTCGGCATGGTGGCGGTCGAGGCTGCCGCGCATGGCTTGCCCAGCGTGGCGTTCGCCACCGGCGGCATCGTCGATGCAGTGGCCGAAGGCCGCTCCGGGCATCTGGTGCCCCCTGGCGACTATGCGGCCCTGGCCGATGCGGCCATCGCCGCCCTGACCGAGCGCGAAAGCCTGAGATCGTCGTGCATCGAGTTTGCGCGCCGATTTGCGTGGCCGGAGTTCGGGATGCGACTCCAGCGCCATCTGCACTCCCTGATCTCAGTCACCCCTACGTCCAACTCGCCATGACTGCACCACCATTACAACGTCTGCCCCACGTTGCGCTCGATCTGGCTTCGCGCAGGCGGAAAGCGCTGAAGATTGAGCGCTTGCTGAATCTGGCCAGTCGTCGTCGGCCGCTGCACATGCTGGAAATCGGCACTGGCTCCGGCGGCATCGCCCACTACTTCGGCACCCACCCGCGGCTGCAGTGCGAGGTGACCGCGGTTGACGTCTCCGACAATCGTCTCGTGCACGAAGGCTACAGTTATCGGCAGGTGCAGGGCGTGGAGCTGCCATTTGACGACGCCAGCTTCGATGTCGTCATCAGCAACCATGTGATCGAGCACGTCGGTGATGCCAAGGCGCAGGCGCTTCATCTTGCTGAGATCCGTCGCGTGATGAAGCCCAGCGGTGATGGTTATCTCGCTGTACCCAATCGCTGGATGCTCACCGAGCCTCATTACGGCCTGATGTTCCTGAGTTGGTGGCCGCACAGCTGGCGCACACCTTACCTGCGCCTGATGCGCAAGGGCGAGTTCTACGATTGCGAACCGCTCGAAAAGCACCAGCTTGAATGCATGCTGGGTGATGCCGGGCTCGGCTACCGCAACCTGTGCCTTGAGGCCTTGCGTGAAACGGTTGCCACCGAACGGTCGCAGGCGATGGTCGCGCGCTGGCTTGGCATGGTGCCGGATGGGGTGCTGAAGCCGCTGCGGGGTCTCATTCCGACCCTGATCTATCGGCTTGATCGGCGGTGATTGCGACAGCCTTGTAATCTCAGTGGCGGGGTGTGGAGGAGAGCAGGTCCTCCAGCTTGAGTGCAACGTCCTCCCAAGAAAGAGGACACGGGTACTTTGTACGTGGGGTGGCCAGCAAGGCCAGCATGCGCTCGGCGAAGGCTTCAGGATCGCCTAGGGGGGCGAGGTGTTCGGTTTGCTCGCCCAGCATCCACCGAACCGCGCCGGTGGCCGTGGCGACCACCGGAATGGTGCAGGCCATTGCCTCGCAGAGCTTTGCCGGATAGCTGTAGTGGCCAAAGCGGGTGTCGGCGGTGACCACGCAGGCAAGGTCGAGGGCATTGAGGAGTATGGGCAGTTGCGCGTCGGGCAGGTAGCCGGTGGCAGTTACCCCGGGTTCGTCCAACACCTCGCGCGGTGGCCGGCCACTCAGTAGGAGTTGCAGGTCGGGGCGCGCGGCACGTGCGCGACGGAACGCGCCGATCAAGAGCGAGGAGCCGCGGCTGGCGGACCAACTGCCCACATAACCAGCATAAATGGCCTGTATCGGCAGGCCGAGTGCCTGCCGGCAGGCGGCCTTGTCGAGCGGTACGAACTCGGGATCGGCGGCCATTGGCAGCACCGCCGCAGGCTGGCTGGATCGGCGGTGCGACTGCAGCCGTTCTGCCAGTTGCGGTCCGGCCGCCGTCACCAAGTCAGCGCTGCGCACTGCCCGGCGCCACAGCCAGTGCAACGGAAGGTTCCACGGCATGTACGCTTCGAAGTTGTCGTAGGCATCGATCATCAGCCGTGAACCGACCCTGGGTGCTAGGCGCTGCGCCAGCAAGCCGAACCAGGCATCCGAACAACCAACGATCCAATTAGGACGAAAGGATTCCGCCTCTTGCTGCAATTGCGCGAGCAACGCGGGCAAGCCAAGCGTGCGAATGTCGCGACTGAACCAGTGCACGCCGTCACGTTTCAGGTCGATGGATGGCAGGCTGCGATGGCTGCAGAGTGTGACACGCACCTCATGGCCACGCGCTGCCAGCAGTGTGGGGAGGAAATGAAAGCGCCCGTAAGGACGCTCAATGAGGTCGCGTTGTTGTGGGTGACGTTTGGCTAGAAAGAGAACGCGCATGGGTTGGGTGCGGGGAGCTCAAGCGTGGCGTTATGTATCCTGCGAATTTAACAAGGAGCAGGCGAACAAGGCGACCCATTCCCGGCAATCGTGTCGACAATACTGGTATCTGCAGGTTGCTACTAGGCCATAACGCGCCGTATAGCTAAACTACGCACCGCATCGAGGGTGACGTGGGGGCGTCGAGGCGCCAGAATAATGACGCACATCAAACTTTCCATATGTATCGCCACCCGGAATCGTGCTGATTATATTGGTGAGACACTTCGCAGTATCGTGGGGCAGGCGACGGATGCAGTCGAAATCGTCGTCCTCGACGGCGCTTCGACAGATGCCACGCCAGAAGTCGTCGCTGAACTCCGAACCACGTTTCCGCGCCTGCGATATGTGCGCAAGGAAAGGAACGGTGGTGTTGACTGCGACTACGATGCGGCCGTTGTCGAAGCCCAGGGCGTGTACTGCTGGTTGATGTCGGACGATGACCTACTCAAACCCGGTGCGATCGCCCGCGTGCTCGATGCGATCGATCAGGGCTACAGCCTGGTCGTTGTAAACGCCGAACTTCGCAGCCTGGACCTCAGCGAGCTTATCGACGCCAGTCGTCTTCAGTTCGGCGCCGATCGCACTTACAGGGCCAATGAGTTTGACCGGCTCTTTGATGAAACCTCTGCCTACCTCAGTTATATAGGCGCGGTGGTGATCCGCCACGATGTCTGGATGGCGCGTGAGCGCGAACCGTTCTTCGGTTCCTACTTTATCCACGAAGGCGTGATCTTCCAGCACCAGTTGCCTGGGTCGTCGTTTGTGATTGCCGAACCGCTTATCTCCATACGCTTCGGCAATACGCAGTGGCGTCCAAAAGAATTCGAGATACGCATGATCCGCTGGCCGGCTCTGATAGCGTCGTTGGCGGGGGTGTCGGAAGATGTACGCCATCGTCGTTACCCAGTCGAGCCGTGGCGCAGCTTCAAAAGCCTGTTCTTCTATCGCGCGAAGGGTACTTACGATCTTGGCGAGTACCGACGTTGGGTGCGTCCGCGTGTTCACAAGTTGCGTGACCGCGCACGTGCCTTCGCGATAGCCTGCTTCCCCGGGATGCTTGCGAACCTCATCGGTCTGCTGTTTTGCCGTTTACCATACCGGGATTCCAACGTTCACCTGCTCGACATGAAGGCGAGTAGGTTCTTCTATCGCAATTGGTTCAAGAAAGCCCCGGGGAAACCATGACGAGCAATGGCACCAACGATTCGATCCACGAAATCCAGCAGTGCCGCGTCAGCGGTAGCCGTCACCTCGTGTCGGTGCTCAACCTCGGCGAGCAGTACCTGACCGGCGTTTTCCCGCGCACACCTTCGCAGCCGGTGACCTGCGGCCCGCTTGAACTGGTCTGGTGCCCTGACAGCGGGCTGCTGCAACTCAAGCACTCCTACAGTCTGGCCGAGATGTACGGGGATAACTATGGCTACCGCTCTGGCCTGAATTCGTCGATGGTCGAGCACCTTGCCCAGAAGGTACGTGGGCTGGAACGACGACAGCCGCTCACGGCGGGTGACTGGGTTCTGGACATCGGCAGCAACGATGGCACCCTGCTGAAGGCGTATTCGATTGCTGGCATCCGCCGCGTAGGCATGGATCCCACCGCGCACAAGTTTCGGGAGTACTACCCTTCCGATATCGAGGTCGTGACGGAATTTTTCTCCGGCTCGCGCTTTCTTGAGGCTTCGGGCGGGCATCGCGCGAAGATCATCACCTCGATCGCGATGTTCTACGATCTTGAGGACCCGAACGCTTTCGTTCACGACATCGCGCAGGCGCTCGCGCCCGACGGTCTGTGGCATTTCGAGCAGAGCTACATGCCCTCGATGTTGCGCACCAACGCTTATGACACCGTCTGCCACGAGCACCTGGAGTATTACTCGTTGCGCGTGATCCGGGACTTGCTCGCCAGGCATGGGTTGCGCATCACAAACGTGCAGATGAATAGCGTCAACGGTGGTAGTGTCGCCGTCACTGCCTGCCACGACAAAGCCACCATTTCAGGCGACCGTTCGATTGTCGAGTGGATGCTGCAGCAGGAGGAAAACTGGGGGCTGAGCACCACCAAGCCCTATCGCCATTTCGAGGAGCGGGTGTTCAAGCACCGCGCCGATCTGCAGCGTCTCATCCAGTCGCTGGTTGCCGACGGCAAACGCATCCTCGGCTACGGTGCCTCGACGAAGGGCAACGTACTGCTGCAGTTCTGCAAGCTGGGACCGGAGTTGATCCCGGCGATTGCCGAAGTGAATCCGGAGAAGTTCGGCGCCTACACGCCGGGCACCCACATCCCAATCATCTCCGAGCAGGAGGCGCACGCGATGCGGCCGGACTATTTCCTCGTGCTTCCCTGGCATTTCAAGTCGACCATCGTGCAGCGCGAAGCGAAGTACCTGGCCTCGGGCGGCAAGCTCATCTTTCCGCTGCCGGAAATCGAGATCGTAGGCGACTGATGCCGCGGGCACTCATCATTGGTCATCGCGGCCAGGATGGGCGCATCCTGTGGGATCAGCTCACCAGACGCGGATTCTCGCTCGTCGGCGTATCGCGGCACGCGGTTGAAGTCTGCAATGCTGATAAGTACGACCCCGTCGACGTTGCCGACCTCGCCTCGGTCAGGCGATTGGTGGAACGTTTCCGCCCGCAGCAGGTGTATTACCTGGCAGCTCACCACCATAGTTCGCAGGAGCCTGGTACTAACGAAGCGGACATCTGGCGGGATAGCTGGCGCGTGCATGTGGAGGGGTTTGGCAACGTGCTCGAGGCCGTGTACGGTTTCTGTTCGGAGGCTCGTGTTTTCTACGCCTCGTCCTCGCGCGTGTTCGGAGAGGCGGCGACGAGGCCGCAGAACGAACGTACGTCGATGCGTCCGACTTGCATCTATGGCGTGACGAAGGCTTCAGGAATGCTTTTGGCCGACTACTATCGCCGCGTCCGTGGCTTGTTCGTCGCCTGCGGCATCCTGTTCAACCACGAATCGCCGCTGCGCGGACCGCAGTTCGTCACTCAACGCGTCGTGGATGGGCTTGTCGCGTTGAAGAAAGGCGTGCTCCCATCTTTTGAGATAGGCAGCCTCGACGCGCGCGTGGACTGGGGTTACGCACCGGACTATACACGCGCTATGTGGATGATCCTTGAAGCGCGGAAGCCGCAGGACTTCGTTGTGGCGTCGGGCCGCACCTATAGCGTCAGAGATTTAGTGGAGACGGCTGCGCAGTGCCTGGGTATCGACTGGCAAGGGCATGTGGTGGAAACCTCCTCGATCCTGCAGCGCCATGCGCAGGAGTTATGTGGCGACACGACTCGATTGCGAGAAGCGACTGGGTGGTGCCCGAGTGTGGATTTTCGCGGGATGGTCGCGATCCTCGTCGATGGGGCATTGGCCAGATTCGAGGGACGTACCCGGGCTACCGATTCTCGATGAACTGGATATCGGGAAGGGCGGTGGGCATAGGACCTGATTCGCAGACTGTGCGCGCCAGATTCAGTACTTTCTCGCAAAGATGTCGGTCATGATGCGTTTGCGAAACCACAGGATTGGCAGTGCGTTCGTGATACTCCAAGTCGCTGCGGTGACCCATGGAAGCCACTCGACACCCAGATTCGGGATCGTCCAAACCTTGCACGCAAAGCACAAGATAGCGAAGGTCGAGGCGGTGATCACCTGAAAACGCATCACGCTGGCAGCGTTGAGGAAGGTCGCCAGTGCGGTACCGGCTGCCTCCAGCACACTCCAGATGGCGAAGCCGACCAGCATCGGCGTGGCGACCGCCAGCGCCCGGTGCACCCAGAAACCGGTGATCCAGTCGAAACCGATGACAATCAGTGATCCCACGACGCCGGCAATGCATACCGCTATCACCATCGAATGCCGCAACGTACGTGTGGCCCACGCATGGTGTCCGGCCGCTAGCGCGTGCCGGTAGGCGGGCCAGAGCGGAGCCCACACCAGGCTCAGGCTGAGTGGGATGACTGAGAACAGGCGCTGCACGATCGCGTAGACGCCCGCTTGCGTTGGATCACGCAGGGCCGAGATCAGCGGCAGATCGGCCGAGAAAGCCATTGCCGCCGCCAGCTGCATCACGAAGAACAGGACGCCTTCACGATGGATGCTCTTGGCGATGTCGAGCTGTCTCGGCAGGCTGGCGGGGACCTGCAGGGCCGGGTCGCGCCGTAGGGAAATAGTATTGCAGGCCGAGGCCAGCAGGGGCGCGCCCACCGCGGCCAAGGTCAGCACCGGCAGCGAGCCACCGGCTAGCGCCAGGACGACTACTGAGACGAGAGCGAACAGCTGACCGGCCGCTTGCCAGCGGAAGGCGCGTTCCCCACGTCCCAATCCCAGCTGTACGCGGTTGGCAAGGTTCAGCGGCACTGCAACCACGATCGAGAAAAGTACCGCGGCCGAGGCCAGGCGGGAGTGCCCGGCCGTCTCCGCAGGCAGGCCGAGCAGGCGATGCCACGGCACAAGTGGCAGCACCACCAGCACGGCGAGGGCGAGCCAGGCGGAAACCTTCGCCAAAGTGCGCCGGCCTTCACGCAGAATAATTGCCACTTCCGCGGATGCGCCGCGCGCGTGCGCCGCGGCGACTAGGTTCATGGTGCCGTTGCCGAAACCGAAATCCAGAAAGCCGGCAAAATATACCAGCGATACCAACGTCACCCAGGCACCGAACTCCATCGGGCCGAGGTCGCGGAGTACGAAGGGTACGGCGACGAACAGGTTCGCCGCCGATGCCATTTTTGCCACCAGCGACCATGCAGCGGTATTGGCGATGCTGCGCCCGCGATGGCCCATCAGGGAGGGCAGTCGCGGGATGACCAGCTTGCGCTGCGGTGCCGCGTCTGCCATCAAAACGGCTCACTCTGGCCGGTTGCGACGTTGACTACCGGCATCCCGCGGATCGAGGCTTGGCGCTGCTCGAAAGAGAGGAAGTCGAGCCGATTCGAGCGGTCGCGGCTCTCACGGTAATTGGGCTGTACGAAGGCGCGCGTAACCGGCACTTCAAGAATGTCGTCACCGAGCAGATCCCGGCGCACGAAGTAGGCATTGTTGCCCGCGCTGTTGCTTCCAATCAACGCATATCCCTTGAGCCTGGCTAGGTGTGCGAGCGCACCCAGCGAAGCGCCGGCGTACTGGCCTGAATAGTGCGCGGCGAAGCGATGGAAGTCGGGTGAGTAAGGAACTGTAATCGCACGCTCGTCGCCGAAAACGGCGTTGTATTCCATGACAACGATACCGGGCGAGATGCACTTCACCGCGTCCCACAACCAGTAGTCGTTGCCGTCGATGTCGATGTGCAGGAGTCCTACCGGTTCGCTTCCCGCCCATTCGGCGATCAGCGCGTCGACATTCTCACGGGTTACGAAGCGCGGCTGTGCGGTCAGGTTGTAGCGCCAGAACCACCGACGTGCGCGCAGTCGTTCGATGTTGGCGGGCGAGCCGTCCATAACGAAGCCGGACCAGTTGCGATGGACCATCAGGAAGCGCGTGTTGGATTCGGAGTAATCCTCCACCCCGAACTCGACAAAGCGCTTCGGCAGTGACGGCAGCCGGGCCACCAGCCACTGGATGATGCCGTCGTCACCGAACTGCGAGTGGACTCGGAATTCCACCTCGTGCAGCGAGGCGATCCGACGCTTTTCCGCGAAACGATCAGCCAACATCGTCCCGATCAGTTCGCGGGTGCGCTCGTGCGCTTCGGTACCCTGTACCCAATCGCGAATCCGGCGGTAGAGGACGGTAACCGCGCTGCTGCTCATGGCGCGGTCCTTTCGACAGGATCATGCTGCGCTGCGAGAAAGGCAGCATAAGTTCCCGCGATGCCTGGTTGAAGGCGGGTGCGAGCCGACCAGCCCATCGCCTCGAGCCGCGAGATGTCGAGCCGCTTGCGGGGCGTACCATCCGGCCGCGAGGGATCAAATTCCAGCCTGCCGCGGAAGCCGACCGCGTCGGCGATCAGGCGCGCGAGCTCGGCGATGCTGACCTCGTCACCTGATCCGACGTTGACGATTTCCTCTCTGCTGTAGCTTCGCATCAGGAGCATCGCCGCGTCGGCGAGGTCGTCCACGTGCATGAACTCGCGCAGTGGCTGACCGGTGCCCCATATCGCGACCGCTTCGTCGCCGCGCAGCTTGGCTTCGTGAAAGCGGCGAATCAAGCCAGGTAGCACGTGGGAGTCTTGCGGGTCGAAGTTGTCGTTGGGACCGTAGAGGTTCGTGGGCATCGCGCAGATCGCGTCGAAGGCGTACTGGCGACGGTAGGCTTGGCAGGTTTTCACGCCAGCGATCTTGGCGATCGCGTACCACTCGTTGGTCGGCTCCAGCGGGCTGGTCAACAGATATTCCTCTTTGATTGGCTGCCGACAGTCGCGGGGGTAGATACAGGACGAGCCGAGGAACAGCAGCTTTTTCGCGCCGTTTTTCCACGCGCTGTGGATCACGTTGGTCTGGATCGCGAGGTTGTTGCGCAGGAATTCGGCGGGGTAGGTGTTGTTGGCGTGGATGCCACCCACCCTGGCAGCCGCCAGGAAAACGTACTCGGGGCGCTCGACGGCAAAGAAGTCCTCGACGGCGCGCTGGTCGATCAGATCGAGCTCCTGCCTGGTGCGGAGGACGAGGTTGTCGAAGCCTTCGGCCTTTAGCCGGCGGATGATGGCCGAACCCACCATGCCGCGATGGCCGGCGACGTAGATCTTGGATGAAGTATGCATCGGGTTCATTCGTGGTGCTGCGCGACCCGAAAACCGGATTGCTCGATCAAGGCATCACGTCGCGTGAGGGATAGATCCGATGCCATCATTTCGCGCACGAGATCATCGAAGCTGGTCCGGGCAATCCAATCGAGCTTTTCGCGCGCCTTGCTCGGGTTGCCCAGCAGCGTATCCACCTCGGCCGGGCGATGGTAGCGCGGATCGATGGCGACGATGCGTTGACCGGCTTTCGTTGCAGAACCGGCAGGTGCGTGGGCAACGATCGCCTGTTCGCCGATGCCGCTGCCGACCCATTCAAGAGCCATGCCCAGTTCGCGTGCGGCGCAGTTGACGAATTCACGCACGGAGTGCTGTTCACCGGTGGCAATCACATAGTCCTCGGCCTGTGGTTGTTGCAGCATCAACCACTGTGCTTCCACGTAATCCCGTGCGTGCCCCCAGTCACGGCGGGCATCGAGATTACCCAGGTACAGGCAGTCCTGCAGGCCGAGATGAATACGCGCCAGTCCGCGCGTGATCTTGCGGGTAACAAAGGTCTCGCCGCGTACCGGTGATTCGTGGTTGAACAGGATGCCATTGCAGGCATACAGACCGTATGCCTCACGGTAATTGACCGCAATCCAGTACGCGTACAGTTTTGCGACGCCGTAGGGCGAGCGTGGATGGAAAGGAGTGCGTTCTGTCTGCGGCGTTTCCGCAACCAGACCGTAGAGCTCTGAGGTCGATGCCTGGTAAAAGCGCGTGCCGCCTTCCAGGCCGAGGATGCGGATGGCTTCCAGCAGGCGCAGCGTACCAAGGGCATCGGCGTTGGCCGTGTATTCGGGGGTCTCGAACGAGACTTGCACATGGCTCTGCGCACCGAGGTTATAGATTTCGTCGGGGCGTACCTGCTGGACAATGCGGATCAGGTTGGTCGAGTCGGTCAGGTCACCGTAGTGCAGCACCAACCTCCGATCCGGTGTGTGGGGATCCTGGTAGAGGTGATCAATCCGTTCCGTATTGAACGAAGACGCGCGGCGCTTGATGCCATGCACCTCGTAGCCTTTGGCCAAGAGAAATTCGGCCAGATAGGCCCCATCCTGCCCGGTGATGCCGGAAATGAGAGCACGCTTTCTGCTGACCTGTAGCATGGGGTATGGGATCCTGTCGGGCTGAGCTGCTTGATGATGGTATCGCGCAGGCAATCGCGTGTGTTCAGTGGGGGCAACCCGCCCCGGAGGGGTGGCAAGTATGCAGCGCCTGCATGCTGTCGATGGATTTGCGCAGGACGACTAGATCCGCGTCCAAACTGCCGCCGATGTTCATTGCGGCCAGCTTCTGGTACTCGGCCATTGCATCGGAGATGTTGCCGAGCGCGAGTTGCATGCGAATTTGCGTGACGCGGTAGGCTGGTTCACGCGGAGCAGCATGTATGGCATCGCGAGTCATGTCCAAACCGAGTTGCCTGTCGTCCAGTACGTTCCACGCATAATCACCATAGGTGGCCAACAGCCGGGCACTGGGGTGCGGATGCGTCAGTGCTGCAAGAAAGGCCTCGACCATGCGTCGTCTGGGCAAGTCACAGCGTCCCTCGTGGGCACATTGTGTCAACGCCCCCAGCGAGCTTTCGTCCTGCACGCCAGGTTTACGAACCTTGAGCTTGGCGATCATGCTCTCCCACCATGCGTCCTTGGCCGGCAAATTCATGCGCGCATTCATGAAAATCAGCGCCTGCTCCGGAAGGATCGAGGAGTTCGGCAGTGCGGCCGCTTTTTCCAGCGGCACGTAGGCCAGCCGGGTGAACGGCGAGGCCGGGTCGTAGTGCGAGTAGATAATGTAGGTGCGGCCCAGTTCGTACTGGGCGCGCGGCGACTGCGGCGCGCGCGCGGCGAGGTCTTCCGCCAGGCTGAGCGGGCTGCTCCACGCCGAGGCGGTGAGTGCCGTCAGGGTGGTCCAGCAGAGCATCAATCCGGCCAGCAATGCATATCGCGGCAACGGCAGCAGGGAGGCTCGTGGTACTGCAAGCAGCGGCACGATCGCCAGCAGCAGGCCGAAGCTCGCGAAATAGTTGCGGTGCTCGTAGATCAGCTCCAGCGGCAGGATGGTGGCGGTGAGCAACTGGCAACCAAGGAAGAGTGCGATGCCGAGCGCCGCCAGCGGCTTGCGCCGACGCAGCCACAGCGCCAGCGCGACCAGCGCGCTGAGCAGGACGATGCTGGCCAGCGTGCTCCAGGGCGCCAGCAGCCCGGACGAGACCCGGAAGTCGTCGTGATAGAACGACAGTGAGCTCGGCGTGGGCAGCAGGGTCCATGCGATGTAGTCGAGGACGATCCGTGCCTCGCTGAGCAGGCGGGTACCCATGGTGAAGTCGCGCGTGGCCCAGACTTCCGGCCTCAGCAGGCCCGGCAGCAACCAGGCCAGCCCCGCGACCATGGGCAGGACGAGCACCAGCAGGAACAGGCCGATCACGCGCAGGTCGGCACGCGGCGACCGTGCTGCGTCGTGCAGTGCCTGCACCGACCTGCCGAAACGGAACAGCGCCCATTCGACCAGGAGCGCATACAGGGGAAGCATCACCGCGGTTTCCTTGGCGAGGATGCCAAGGGCCGTCGGCACCACGATGCTGGCCGCGCACAGGACGAGGCCCCCCCATCCCGCCCTGTCTGCAGGCCCCGTATGGTGGGCGAGCATGCGGCGTCGGCCGGCCACGTAGCCGAGCAACCCTGTCAGCACGAACAGGTTGGCCATGCTTTCCATGCGCTGCACCACGTACAGCACGGCGGTGAGGTTGATCGGCAGCAGCATCCAGCCGGCGGCGATCAGTGCGGCAACGAGGGAAGCGCGCCTATGCCCGCCGGCGGGATCGGACCGCAGCAGCGCCAGCGAGAGCAGATACACCAGCCAGCCATTCATCAGATGGAGCAGCAGGTTGACCAGCTTCATCCAGTACGGATCGAGCCCGGTCGCGAGGTAGTTGGCGGCGAAGCTCAGCGAAGCCAGCGGGCGCTTGAAATCGCTGGCCGGTGAGGAAAGCGCGGCGCCGACCAGCGAGGGGAGCGTGGCATCGTGGGGCTGTACCCCCTTGTTGTCGACGATGTTGGGGTAATCGTCGAACAGGAACCCGCCGGACAACCCCGGCCAGTAGACGGCCAGGGTGATGGCGAAGGCGGCAAGCAGCGCCAGGAGGCGCCACGGCGAGCGGCGAAGAAAGTCCATCAATCTGGGGCGCCCGGTTGGGAGGTATGGCTGGAAGTATTCCCGGAGCCAGCCATGGCGTCGAGCGTGAGCTGGCGGCGCAGGTGATCCAGCTCATGCGGCCAGTAGTGCTGCCGCTCAAGCACCCAGGCGTGCAGCCACGGCATGCCGAAGCCGGGCTTCATAGCCTCCCCGCTGACTCTCTCGTAGCGGTCGAGCAGGCGCAGACCGTGTGACGGATAGCCGGCTGCACCCAGGGTTGCTGCGGCCTGCAGGGCCATGCCGGGGCGCACCTGCAGGTCGAGTGCACGGGTGAAATCGGCCAGGGCCGCATCCGGTTGCTTCCGGGCGAGGGCGATCCTGCCGCGCAGGTAGGTCAGGTCCTGCTGAGGCCCGGCAGCAGACAGTTTCGGATTCTTCAAACCGGTGTCGATCAACTCCTGCAGGCCTTGCGCGGTCAACCCGGGGCATTCTCCGGAAATCGCCACGGGCAGCATGCGCTCGAACCAGTTGGCGAACAGGGTGCCGGTATTCGGCGTGCCCTGCATGGCAACTTGCGCAGCGGCGAGGTCGGCGGCCGTGATGCCGCCGGTCATGCAGTGCGCGCCGATCAGATTGAAGGTGAGCTGCACTTGGTCCGGCTGGTGCGCGATCAGTTTTTCCAGGCGCCGGATGGCTGCTTGCGACTGCCCGGCCTGCATCTCGATCTGCGCGGCATTGGTCTGGGCACGCGCCGAATCGGGATTGATCCTGGCCCACAGCAGGGCCTGGCTGTGCACGTTGCCCCACAGCTCGGCGCGGGCGTGGGTCATCCAGGCCAGGCCCAGCGGCAGAGCCAGCATCAGGGCGTACTTGAACAGGCGCAGCTTGCGCGCATCGGCCAGCCACAGGCCCAGCGGCCAGAACATCAGCAAGGCGGGCAGGTAGTTGCGGTGCTCGAAATAGAGCTCCAGCGGGATCGAGGTGGATTCCAGCAGCTGGCCGGCGAAGTAGAACAGTATTGCCAGCGCCAGTGCGGGATGTCGACGGCGCTGCCAGCAGGCCAGTCCGATCAGGCCAAACACCACCAGCATGGCGGGCACGGTGGTGGCGGGCTGCAGCCACGAGGTCGAGGCGACGTACTGGTCGTTGAACAGTCCGCTGGAGAACGGACGCGGCAGCCACAGCAATTGCAGGTAGTCCAGCAGCACGCGCGGTTCGGTAAGCAGGCGCTGGCCGACACTCCAGGGGCGAAAGCCCACCGGGCCGCCGTCAAGCACACCTAGGAGCCCGGTGCGGAACAGATAACCGAGGATGGCGACGGCTGGAACGATGCCGAATGCAAACAGCGCGAAACGATGTGCCTGTCGCGGTGCGCCGTCGGGTATGGTATGCCGTGGCGCGAGCAGGATCATCTCGATCAGCAAGGCGAACAGCGGTAGCAGGGCGCCGTTGGCCTTGGCCAGCACCCCCAGCGCGGCGAACCCTGCCAGGCCCAGCACGCTCCAGCTCAGGCCTGTCGCGGTTCTGCCTTGGGTCAACAGCTGGCGGCCATGCAGCCAGAGCAGCAGGCCGACGATGGTGCAGGTGGCAGGCAGCATGGCCTCGCGCTGCACTATGTATAGCGTGGTAGAGACCAGCAATGGATGCAGCAGCCAGATTGCGGTTCCCAGCAGGGCGGCTGTCCGGCTGCGCCGATCATCGTGGCCCAGCAGGCGGCCCAGTCGTGCCAGCAAGGCGTAGAGCAGCACCCCGTTGACCAGGTGCAGGATCAGGTTGGTGCGCTTGAACGGAAATGGATCCGCGGGCCAGTCGTGTGCGTCGAGCAGGAACGTCAGCAGTGTCAGCGGGCGGCCAGTGGGATCGGCAGTACCTGAAGTGATGTAACGCCAGAATACTGGCCAGTTGTCTATTGGGCCGGACGCCCCCAATGCAGGCAGGTTGGCAAAATCGTCGAACAGAAAGCTCCCATGCAAGCCGGGAGAATAGCCAGACCAAACCAATCCCATGCATAGCAATAGAAGCAGGAACATTATTGGGGAATGATGGCGCATCGTGCCTTCCGAAAAAAGGAAGGGCCGCACAGGCGGCCCTTCGGATGATTCATGGCAGCGAGGATATTACGGGCGGCACGAAGTCGGCAGGTACTTCTGTGCGACCGTCGAACTGTTGCAGGTCCACTTGATCGAGCCGGTCTGGGTGATGGGCGAAAGCACGAACGTGTTTTTACCAGACGCAGTAATCGCGGTATTTGCCTGGTTGCCAAACGTCGCGGTGATGATGCCGGTGGTACCCACGAGAACGTTGTTGACGTACTTGCCGTTGATCGATGCGGCCGTTGCCAAACCAGCGGACGTATTGTTGGTAGGCATGCGCCCCGTGTTGCTGTAGAACTCCGCCACGGCGGTCTTGGCGCCATCGGTCAACACGGCACCTTCAGACACCTGCGTGCGAACCAGATAGTCCTGGTAGGCCGGGATGGCGATCGCGGCGAGGATAGCAATGATCGCGACCACGATCATCAGTTCGATCAGGGTGAAGCCCTTCTGCATCTTCTTCATGGTGGTTCCTCTGTTTTGGTTAGCTAACCGTGTGATGCCCCCTGAGCCCCAGTCCCTATTCCCCCTAGGCGGGATCGGACCCCATCTGCATGGCCGGAACGACCAGGAAGCTCGCGGCAAAGTCAAGCAGCATATATGCCACGTTTGCCGCAGGTATATTCCCTCACATCCGTAGGCGCTTGGATTGTGCCCGCCGTCACGGAAGGTCGCAAGCAGTGCCGCTGATACCGTCCGAACTTGGAAAATGTGACCCGCATGCCGTGTTGACCTGGCATGTCACAGCCAGGCCAAAAGTGACGTTGAGTGTCAGTCTTGGCGTGCTACTGCGTCATGCCGACTACGCTCCGCGCTTACTTACTTACGGCAGGAGGTGGGCAAATAATGCGGATTCAGCGTACTGGCCGTACAGGACCACGTAATGCTACCGGCATGGGTGGTCGGCGATAGCAGCAGGTAGAGGCTGTTTCCGCTGATGTGGGCGTTGGCCTTTGGTGCCTGATAGAGCACCTTCACGGCTCCCCCCGTAACGTCCACACTGGATACGTAGCTGCCGGTGATCGACTTGTTCGTGGACATGCCGGCGGATTGGTTGTTGGAGGGAAATCGGCCCGTATTGGAGACAAAGTCCCACACTGCAGCCTTGGCGCCGCTCGCCAGGCTCATGCCTTCGGTGACCTGTGCGCGGATGAGGTAGTCCTGGTACGCCGGAATGGCAATGGCGGCCAGGATCGCGATGATCGCTACGACGATCATCAATTCGATCAAGGTGAAACCGGCGGAAATGCGCTGGCGCAACATGGTGGACTCCCCCTGTGAGTGCACCGGGACAGGCACGTTTTGTACCAATGGCGCGCAAAAACTTGTCGCCGGGTATCAAAAAGGTGGTGGAGGGCCGGATGGCTGCCGGTAATGCGATGGAGGTCACGAAGTGGTGCTGTATGCCCGGGCGCAGCCTGGGCAGGTTTTTGTCGGGCGGCGTGTCATGCGCTTGGCACAGATACGGAATTTCACTGCGCCTGCCCTGATGGGTCCGACGCGCTCCCCATGTTGAGCCGCTGGCCGAGTTCCTTGCCCAGAGATCCGGTAAAGGTTGCCGTCATATGTTGCGAGTCGCGGAAGACGACCATGCCATCTTGCTCCGCATGGCACATTCCGTTCGGGCAGATGGCACCGTTCAGATCGAGCACGGAGACATTGTCAAAGCGGCTGCCGGCTTCCTGCAGCCATTGGTAGACGTCGTTGTCCGACTTGCTGAACGCCGGTGCCTGGCAAGTGCCTTGACGGAAGCGCAACCACGGCAGCCAGTTCTTTGAAGCGAGGCAGTTGGGACCGTCGAAGGGCAGGTGCGGCGTCCCTCGCAGGATGTAGATGTGGTCGACGGAGCCGCTGATGACTTTCAGCAGCCGTGCCGTGCCTTCGACCCATTGGGTTTGACTGAAGTTGCTCGTTTGAATGGACCCCAGGATGACGATGTCCGGTCGCAGCCCGGCAACCTGCCTGGATGCGTTCTTGCGCCAGGTGCTGCATTCGACATAGTCCCGCCCGATTCTTGGGTAGAACATCGGCTCATCCACCATCGGGCATGAGGACTTGGTCAGGACCAGGAGACGCCAGTCCGGCCGGTTGAATACCTCGGCCACGGCTGGAAACCATTGGGCGCCGATACTGTCGCCCATCAGCACTACCGTGTGCTTCGCATCGCTTGGCCCGAACGCACAGAAGCGAACGGCATCGCTGTGATACCAGTCGTCGCAAGGCATGGCGTAGATGACGGGTGCATCGACGTGAGCCTGTGCGTAGCGTTGCTGGGCAGGGCTGTTTGCCCAGGTCGTTGTGGCGTTGTACCAGGTGATGCACAGCACGTTGGCTACCAGCATGACCGCCATCGCCGCCAATACCGCGACGCCGGGGCGCGCGATCCACCGCGCCTGATGGCGGATGGGAGATTCCACCCAGCGGTAAGACCCCATGGCAAGCAGAAAGGACAGGGCAACCAGTCCGGCCTGCCGGGCGGGACTGGTGCCCATGAGCGCACCGCCCAACAACAGCACGGGCCAATGCCAGAGATACCACGAGTAGGAGACCCGACCCACGATTTGCAGGGGCTGCCACGACAGGGTCCGCGAAATGCCCTTGCCGGGTTCGCGCACGCCGGCGGCAACGATCATGGCTGCGCCGAGCGTAGGCAGTAGCGAGCGCCATCCGGGATAGGCCATGTTTGCGTCGAACCACACTGCTGCAACGACAATCAGGCCCAAGCCCAGCCAGCCGGCGCCGCGGGCGATGAGAGACGGATTGCTCCGTGCCTGGTTGTTACCCTGAAGGTCGTTCGTTGAGTTGAAATACAGCCATGCCATCGCCCCCGCTGCGAACTGCCATGCGCGCAACGGCATCATGTAGAAGGCCATCTGCGGTGCCGTGCGGGTCAGCACGATGCAGCACAGCAGGCTGATGGCGGCAATCGCGAGCATCGTCACTTTCAGCCGCTGCACATGATTGCCCGTGCTGCGCCACGCGCCGAAGGCCAGCAGCATCAGTGCCGGCCAGACCAGATAGAACTGTTCCTCGACACCCAGCGACCAGGTGTGCAGGAACAGGTTGCTGGCGGCGCCAGGGCTGAAATAGTCGAGTTTGGCGAAAGCGAAATGGATATTGCTGAACCATACCGACGCCGTCGCCGCCGCCACGGCCTGGCTGCCTTGTTCACCGGGAGCGAGTGCGACCAAGGCAAACAAGCAGGTGCACAACAACATGAGCAGCAGGGCAGGCAACAACCGACGGAGTCGGCGTGCATAGAAGTTCGCGAACTGCAGGCGGCCGGTTTTGGCGATTTCCTGCAGCAGCAGGCCGGTAATCAGGTAGCCGGACAGGACGAAGAACACGTCCACGCCCACGAACCCGCCGGCAAGCCACGGGACGCCGGCATGCGCGGCCACCACCAGAAGAATGGCGAGGGCCCGCAGGCCTTCGATATCGCCCCGGTAGCCGAGTCGATACTCGCGACTGTCCATGAATCCATTCCCCTGATATGCAACGAGATGCGAAGGCACCGATGATACACAACCGCTTGCAGGAGCCGCGTCCCTTCATCGAGCAGGTGATTCACGACCGCGGGCGCCTTTGATGACCATGCCCGGCAGCAACAGAAAACTTGCCTGGGACCGCTTTCGCGCTTTACCGTCACCGCTTTCACCACCCAAGGAAGTTCCCATGAAACCTCTGATTGCCGCGCTGCTGCTCGCGTTGGTGGCGGCGCCCGCGCTGGCGGGCAATGTCGTGGATACCACCTTCGTCAAGCCGGCTGGTCCGCATGCCTTCAATGTGCGCGACCTGGTGATGATGGATCGGGTCAGCGACCCGCAGTTGTCGCCGGACGGGCGTTACGCGGCGTTCGGCGTGCGCAGCACCGACTACGAGGCGAACAAGGGCGTCAGCGCGGTCTATGTGCTGGACCTCGCCAAGAACGGCCAGCCGGTGAAGGTGGTGGAGAAGGGCGGCTCGGCGCGCTGGTCGGCGGATGGGCGCAGTCTGTATTTCGTGGCTCCGGCGAAGGACGTGGCGCAGTTGTGGCGGGTGGATCTGGGTGGCAAGGATGGGCTGAACCTGGCGCTGCATGCCGCGCCGGTGCAGGTCAGTCATGGGGTGCTGGACCTGGGCGGCTACAAGCTGTCGCCGGACGGCAAGCAGGTGCTTCTTTCGTACGAGGTGTTCACCGATTGCGCCACGCTGGCGTGCACCCGGCAGCGTATCGACGTGCGCGCGAAGGACAAGGCGAGCGGCACGCTCTACGACAAGCTGTTCGTGCGGCATTGGGATACCTGGGCTGACGGCCGGCGCAACCAGCTGTTCGTGGCCCGCTTCGACGGCAAGGGCCAGCTGGCGGGCGAGCCGAAGCTGCTGAGCCGCGGCATCGATGGTGACGTTCCGAGCAAGCCGTTCGGCGACGACGGTGAATTCAGCTTCGCGCCGGATGGCGAGACCGTGTACTTCGACGCGCGCATCGCCGGTCGCAGCGAGCCGTGGTCGACCAACTTCGATGTGTACAGCGTGCCGGTAGATGGTTCGGCGGCGCCGAAGAACCTCACCGCCGACAACAAGGCGTGGGACGCCTATCCGGTGGCGTCGCCGGATGGCAAGACGCTGTACTACCTGGCGATGAAGACGCCGGGCTTCGAGGCCGACCGTTTCGCGATCATGGCGCTGGACCTGGCCAGCGGTACCCGTCACGAGGTGGACCCGCAATGGGATCGCTCGCCAGGCGGCCTCTCGATTTCCGCCGACGGCAAGACGCTATACGCCACCGCCGACGACAACGGCCAGCACCCGCTGTTCGCGATCGACGCGGCCAACGGCAAGGTCAGCCAAGTGGTCGGCGAGGGCACGGTGGGTGGCTTCTCGCTGGCTGCCGGCAAGTTGCTGCTGACCCGCGACGACCTGAAGCGTCCTGCCGACGTCTATCTTGCCGCCGTCGACGGCAGCGGCCTGAAGCAGGTCACCCGTTTCAACGCGGCCGACCTGAAGAACGCGAAGGTGGGCGATGCCGAGTTCTTCACCTTCAAGGGCTGGAACAACGAGACCGTGCAGGGCTACGTGGTGAAGCCGGTCGACTACAAGGCAGGGCAGACCTACCCCGTCGCCTTCATCATTCATGGCGGCCCGCAGGGCGCGATGAGCAACGGCTGGAGCTACCGCTGGAATCCGCAGACCTACGCCGGCCAGGGCTTCGCGGTGGTGACGGTGAACTTCCACGGCTCCACTGGCTACGGTCAGGCGTTCACCGACTCGATCTCCGGCGACTGGGGCGGCAAGCCGCTGGAAGACCTGAAGCTGGGTTGGAAGGCTGCGCTGGACAAGTACAAGTTCCTCGACGGCGACCGCGCCTGCGCGCTCGGGGCCAGCTATGGCGGCTACATGACCTACTGGATCGCCGGCGTGTGGAACCAGCCGTGGAAGTGCCTCGTCGACCACGACGGCGTGTTCGACACCCGCGCCATGTACTACGACACCGAGGAGCTGTGGTTCGAGGAGCGCGAGAATGGCGGCACCCAATACGAGCACCCGGAGAACTACGAGAAATTCAACCCGCTCAACCACGTCAAGGATTGGCGCGTGCCGATGATGGTGATCCATTCGGCGAAGGATTTCCGCATCCCCGACACCCAGGGCCTGGGTGCGTTCACCGCGCTGCAGCGCCGTGGCATCCCCAGCCAATTGCTGCATTTCCCCGACGAGAACCACTGGGTGCTGAAGCCGCACAACAGCGTGCAATGGCACGACGCGGTGAACGCGTGGCTGAAGCAGTGGACGGCGAAGGACGCTCCGAAAGCGACCTCGCACTGAGCGAGTTGGTGTTGATGAAAACGGCGGCCTCCGGGGCGCCGTTTTTGTTTCGCTCTTTGTGCAACAGGGGGAGGCGGATGGTTGCAGGAAGTTTTTCCGGGATGCTCCCAAAAAGCCATCGTCATCCCCGCGAAAGCGGGGATCCAGCGTCTTCAAATGATTGAAGGGCCAAGGCGCTGGATTCCCACTTTCGCGGGAATGACGGGCAAACGACGTTTTTCGAGCTTCTTTCGGGCGAAGGGTGGTTCCGGGCTGGCGAGGAAGATCAAAAGCACCCTACCCCGACCCCCTGCTTTGCAGGGAACCCTTCAGATGAGGGGCGGCTTTTGATCTTGCGGTCAGGAGAGTTGGCGGGCGGTGCCCGCCCTGCCAGGTAGGGAAAGCGTCAGCGCAACAGCGCGCGCAGGCGGCTGCGGGTGAAGGCACCGAGGCGCAGCTGTTCGCACAGGGCTTCGAGCTGGTCGGGTTGGCGGGGCTGGCGTTGCAGCGTTTCGACCATGCTGGCGCCGGGGGCGTCCAGCGCGATGCGGGTGAGACGCCGGTACATGCGCGCCTGTTCGGCGTGTTCGCGCAATTTGGCGGCGCAGGCAGCGGCGCCGCGCAGGCGCAGGAAGGCGACTTCGTCGACGCGGTCGAGCAGGGTGTCGAGGCTGCCGAAGTGGGTGAGCAGGGCGGCGGCGGTCTTGGCACCGATGCCTGGCACGCCGGGGATGTTGTCCACGCTGTCGCCGCACAGGGCCAGGTAGTCGGCCACCTGGTGCGGGTGCACGCCGAGTTTTTCGTGCACGCCGGTCGGGCCCCAGCGCAGGCCGCGGGCGTAATCCCACTGTTCGTCGTGCTCGCCCAGCAGCTGGCCGAAGTCCTTGTCGGCGGAGACGATCACGCTGCGCCAGCCTTGCGCGCGCAGGTTCCATACGGTGTTGCCGATCAGGTCGTCGGCCTCGAAACTGTGGTCGAGCATCAGATGCACGCCGAGCGCTTCGGTGATCGCGCGGCACTGCACGAACTGCCGCTCCAGGTCGGGCGGCGGCAGTTCGCGATTGGCCTTGTACGGCGGGTAGATCGCGTTGCGGAACGAGCTGGTCAACGAGGCGTCGAAGGCCACGGCGACGTGTTCGGGCTGCACGCGTTCCAGCAGTTCGCACAGGAAGCGTGTGTAGCCGTGCACTGCGTTGACCGGGTGCCCGTCGGCGTCGTGGAACTCGTCCGGCATCGAATGCCAGGCGCGGAACACGTACAGACTGCCGTCAACAAGATGGACGGCTGGACGTCCGTTTGCCGTCGTGCTCATGGCGTCCATGTGGCGAGCAGGTCGCCCAGCGTCGGACGCTCGCGGTCGGGCACGTCGATCTGTGGCGTGCCGAGGTGGACGAAGGCGACCACGTGCTCGTTGTCCGCCAGATCGAGGATGCCGGCCACTTCGCGGTCGTAGGCGGCCCATCCGGTCAGCCATTGCGCGCCGTAGCCCAGGGCGTACGCGCCGAGCAGGATGTTGTAGGCGACGTTGCCGGCGCACAGCTTCTGCTCGATCGCCGGCACTTTGCTGTCGGCGTGCAGGCGCGCGACCACTGCCATCACCAGCGGCGCGAAGGTGTAGCGCGTGCGCTCCTTTTCCAGCTTGGCGTCGGACATCTCCGGGTGGTTGCGGATCGCGATCGCGGCCAGCCGCTCGCCGAATGCCAGCTTCGCTTCGCCCTCGAGGCGGATCAGCCGGAACGGCACCAGCTTGCCGTGGTCGGGCACGCGGATCGCCGCTTCCAGCAACTCGTGCAGGGTGGCCTCGTCCGGTGCCGGCTCGCCGAGCTGGCGCGAGGGCACGGAGTGGCGTTGCTGGAGCAGGGACAGGGCAGCGTGCATGGACCGGTTCTTTCGATGGGGAATGCCCATGCTAGCGGGCGGGGCCGTTGCGTGCGAACCGTCAGGCCGACAGCGGCAGCTTGAACGAGCCGGGCAACAGGGCGGCCACACTGGTCTGCTGGGTGTCGCCGCGCAGGTTCGCCAGCAGCACCGGCATGGCGTCGTCGCACAGTTCGGCCATCACCTGGCGGCAGGCGCCGCAGGGGCTGACCGGCGCCTCGCTGTCGGCGATCACTGCGATGGCGGCGAAGTCGCCGGGACGGCAGCCGGCGGCGACGGCGCTGAACAGGGTGGTGCGCTCGGCGCAGTTGCACAGGCCGTAGGACGAGTTTTCCACGTTGCAGCCGCTGAAGCGGCGACCGTCGTGGGTGAGCAGGGCGGCGCCGACCAGGAACTTCGAATACGGCGCATAGGCCTGTTCGCGCGCGCTGCGCGCCAATGCCAGCAGGTCGTCCAAAGCTTCGGGAGTTGCGGGCATCGGGATCTCCGGCGTGACCCCGGTCGGCCACTGCCGGCGGGCCAGCTTACTCTTTGGCGGGCGGCCGGATCAAAGCCGGCGAGTGCCGCTAAGATGCCTGAACCACTCAGAGGGGATGGACCATGCCGATCACCGTAGCCGCTTTGCGTGAGACTGCCGCCGGGGAGCGGCGCGTGGCGATCACGCCCGAGATGGCGAAGAAGCTGCGCGGCAAGGGTCTGCGCGTGCTGCTGGAACATGATGCGGGGCGCGCGGCCGGTTTCCCCGACGACGTGTACGCCGACGCCGAGTTTGCCGATGCCCCCGGGGTTCTCGCCCAGGCCGACGTGCTGGCCTGCGTGTTGCCGCCGGACGATGCGGTATTCGCCGGGCTGCGCGAGGGCAGCGTGGTGGTCGGCCAGTTGCGCCCGTACGGCGCCGCCGCGCGCATCGCCGCACTGACGGCGCGCAAGCTCACCGCGTTCTCGCTGGAGCTGCTGCCGCGCACCACCCGCGCGCAGGCGATGGACGTATTGAGCTCGCAGGCGGCGGTGGCCGGTTATCGCATCATGCTGATCGCCGCCGAGGCCTCGCCGAAGTTCTTTCCGATGCTGACCACTGCGGCCGGCACGATCCGGCCGTCGAAGGTGCTGGTGATCGGCGCCGGCGTGGCCGGCCTGCAGGCGATCGCCACCGCGCGCCGGCTCGGCGCACAGACGGAGGGCTACGACGTGCGCCCGGAGACGCGCGAGCAGGTGGAATCGCTGGGCGCGAAGTTCCTCGACCTCGGCGTCAGCGCCGCCGGCAGCGGCGGCTATGCGCGCGAGCTGTCGGCGGAAGAGCGCGCCGCACAGCAGCAGGCATTGGCCGACCACCTGAAAACGTTCGACGTGGTGGTCTCCACTGCTGCGGTGCCGGGGCGGCCGGCGCCGAAGATCCTCAGCTCAGCGATGGTCGAAGGGATGAAGCCGGGCGCGCTGGTCGTCGACCTGGCCGCCGAGAGCGGCGGCAACTGCGAACTGACCCGGCCGGGCGAGCGGATCGAGCATGGCGGCGTGGTGATCCTGGGGCCGCTGAACCTGCCGGCCGGCGCGCCGCTGCACGCATCGGAGATGTACGCGCGCAACGTGTTCAACTTCCTCGACCTGCTGGTGCACGACGGCGCATTGAAGCCGGATTTCGACGACGAGCTGGTGGCGAAGAGCTGCCTCACCCACGCCGGCGAAGTACGCTCCGCTACGTAGGGCGGGCAGTGCCCGCCGCTCCTGTCGTCACATGCCGGCGGGCAATGCCCGCCCTTATATCTACGGGCTTGGAAAAAAACGCCCCGCGCGAGGCGGGGCGTTTTTTTCGCTCAGGGTCGGCCGGGCGGCGGTGGCGGCGGTGGCGGCCGGTCGCGACGGTGGCGCTCGTCCCAGTGCAGGCGCTCGGCTGGCGGCAGTGCGTGCCATTCGCGGATCAGCTTCTCGCGTTGCTCCGGCGGCAGCTGCTGGAAGCGCCGAAAGGTTTCGTGCAGCTGTTCGCGCTGCCGCGGCGACAACTCGTGGAACTTGCGCATGTTCTCGCGCGCCTGCTCGCGTTCGGCCGGCGTCATCTGCTGCCAGCGTGCGATGTGCTCGCGGACTTCCTGGCGCCTGTCGGGCGGCAGGGTGACCCACCGCTCGGCACGGCGCAGCATATGCGCCTGCTTGCGCGGCGGCATGCTGTCCCAGCTGTCGCGCAGCGGCGCCAGCACGTCGCGCTGGGCCGGGTCGAGGCTGTTCCATGGACGTGGCGGCGGGGGTGGCATGTCGCCTTGTGGTGGCGGGGCGGGCGGCGCCTGTGCGTGCAGTGGCGTCGCGGCGGTGCCGCTCAGCAAGATGGCCAGCAGCAGGGTCAGGACGATGTGCGGGAACCTGGTCATGGCTCAGCGCGCCGCCGTCGGGCTGTCGTTGGCGGCCAGCCAGTCGTAGAAGTCGAGGTTCTGGTAGAGGTTCGGATCGGTCTTGTCGGCGTCCGGTGGCAACTCGTTGTCCAGCTCGACGCCCGTCTCGGCGGCGTTGACCATCGTGTTCGCCGGAGCGGCGTGGCGCTGTGGCAAGGGTTGCCACACCATCATTGTGGCCAGGGCGATCACGGCGAAGGCACCGGCCGGGATCAGCCAGCGTGCGGTGCGATGTGCCGGTGCGTGTGCCGTCGCCAGCGCCTGCCGCCGGGCCGCGCGCAGGCGCCCGGCGGTGGCCGGGTCGATGCGCTGGGCGGCTTCGCGCCAGAGTTCGCGGGCGCGCTGTTCGAAATGTTCGTCGGGCGAAGTCATCGCCAGTCCTCCAGTTGGTCGCGCAGATGGTGCATCGCGCGTGACAGATGGGTTTTCACGCTGCCCTCGGAGCAGCCCATGGCGCGGGCGGTTTCGGCCACGTCCAGGCCTTCCAGCATGCGCAGCATGAATGCCTCGCGCTGGCGCTGCGGCAACTGCCGGACCGCGGCGGCCATGTCGGCATACGCCTGCACGTCATGCAGGCGGCCCAGCGGATCCTGGCCCGGGTCGGCGGGCTCCCATGCCGGCAGCTCGTCGCCCTGGTCGTCGCGGCCGCCGCCGAGCCAGCCGACCACGATCGAGCGCACCTTGCGCCGACGCTGCAGGTCGACCACGCGCCGGCGCAGGATGCCCCAGAACAGCGGCGCCCACTCCGTGGCCGGCTTGTCGCGGTAATGCCTGACCAGCCGCAGCATCGCGTCCTGCACAGCATCCATGGCGTCCTCGCGCTGGCGCAGTTGCAGCTCGGCGACGCGGAACGCACGCCGCTCGACCTGTGCCAGGAATGCGTCCAGCGTGGCGGGCGTTTCGCGGACGTGGACCAGGAGTTCCGCGCCGAGTGCACTGGCCATGCTGCTCATGGGGGCGTCGTCCGCGTCGTCGGATGGGGCATGCTCGGGCTCCAGCGGTGGATCTTTTGCGTTCAACGCGGCAGGCTCGCGCGGGTTGACCGGCGCCCGTATGATGCGAACTCGACGTCCTGGCGGGCGACTCTCACGGGGGATGGGCTCATGATCGACGGTTTCCTGGCGCTGTACATCTTCATGCTGGCCGCGTTTACCGGCTACGAAATCATCGCGCGGGTGCCGGTGATCCTGCATACGCCGCTGATGTCCGGCTCCAACTTCGTGCACGGCATCGTGCTGGTTGGGGCGATGATCGCATTAGGCCATGCGCAGACGCCATTCGAGATGACGATCGGCTTCATCGGCGTGCTGCTGGGCGCCGGCAATGCCGCCGGCGGCTACGTGGTGACCGAGCGCATGCTGGAAATGTTCAAGTCCAGCAAGCCGGACGCTGGCAAGGGAGCCAAGTGATGGCCTGGCTGCCCACCTTGATCAAGGCTTGTTATTTCGTCGCCGCGCTGCTGTTCATCCTCGGCCTGAAACGCATGAGTTCGCCGCGCACCGCGCGCGGCGGCATCGTCTGGGCGGGTTTCGGCATGCTGCTGGCGGTGCTGGCCACGTTCTTCCTGCCGGACATGCACAACCGCGGGCTGATCATCGCCGCGGTGCTGATCGGCGTGGCCGCGGCCTGGTGGAGCGGCCGCCGCGTGGCGATGACCGCGATGCCGCAGATGGTGGCGCTGTACAACGGCATGGGCGGCGGCGCGGCGGCGGCGATCGGCGCGGTCGAGCTGATCGGCTACGCGCGCGGGCTGGGCCTGCTGCACGCGGTGCCGGATACCTCGCCGCTGCGGCCGGAAGCCTGGGCGGTGAACGGCCTGCCGCCGGCGCTGTCGCCGACCGAACTGGCGCTGGGCGTGCTGGGCGCGCTGATCGGCGCGGTGAGCTTCTCCGGTTCGCTGGTCGCCTTCGCCAAGCTGCAGGGCTGGATGGACAAGCGTTTCGTGTTCCCCGGCCAGCGTACGGTGAACCTGTTGCTGCTGGCCGCAGCAGTGGTCGCGGGCGTGCTGCTCGCCACCAGCCATGCCAGTGCGGCGCTGATCGTGGCGTTCTTCGCGCTGGCGCTGCTGTTCGGCCTGATGATGACCTTGCCGATCGGCGGCGCCGACATGCCGGTGGTGATCTCGCTGTACAACGCGTTCACCGGCCTGGCGGTGTCGTTCGAGGGCTTCGTGCTGGGCAACGAGGCGATGATCATCGCCGGCATGGTGGTCGGCGCGGCTGGCACCTTGCTGACCCAGCTGATGGCCAAGGCGATGAACCGCTCGATCGGCAACGTGCTGTTCGGCAGCTTCGGTGCCGCCGGCGGCGAGGCGCAGGCGATCGAAGGTGCGCAGAAGCCGGTCGACGCCAGCGACGCGGCGGTGATGATGGCCTACGCCGAGCGCGTGGTGATCGTGCCCGGCTATGGCCTGGCGGTGGCGCAGGCGCAGCACAAGGTGTGGGAATTCGCCCAGCTGCTGATCAAGCGCGGGGTAAAGGTGAAGTTCGCGATCCACCCGGTGGCCGGCCGCATGCCCGGCCACATGAACGTGCTGCTGGCCGAGGCCGGCGTGCCGTACGACCTGATCGCCGACATGGACGACATCAATCCCGAATTCCCCGCCACCGACGTGGCGCTGGTGATCGGCGCCAACGACGTGGTCAATCCGCTGGCCAAGACCGACCCGGCCTCGCCGATCTACGGCATGCCGATCCTCGACGTCAGCGCGGCGAAGCACGTGATCGTGATCAAGCGCGGCAAGGGCACCGGCTTTGCCGGCATCGAGAACGCGCTGTTCTACGCCGACAACACGCGCATGCTGTACGGCGACGGCCAGGCGGCGGTGGGTGAGCTGGTGGCGTCGCTGAAGGAAATCGACGCCTGAAGCAGGCGCGGCGCACCTGAGCTTCCCGCGGAATGGCTGTGTAGGGCGGGCACGGCCCGCCGGTTTTTGCATGAATGCGGCAAGAGCGGCGGGCCGTGCCCGCCCTACGCGGTCGAACCGGCCGTGTCTTACCTTGCCGTCAACGCCGGCGCGGCTTGCGCCAGGCCAGCCACGCGGCCAGCAGCATGCCGAGCACGGCGCAGCCCAAGTCCGCCGGCGACAGCGCCATCCGCGCCAGCTGCCATAGCATGCCGAAGCCGGCGGTATGCATGGCGTCGATCAGGCCCATGCCCATGTTGCCGGCGATCAGCACGCCGGCGATCAGCATGTTGACGTAGAGCGCCGCCAGCAGCGTGCCGCACGCCGCCAGCAACGCCGCGCCGATCCCCGCCGGGCGCACGCAGGCGCGGACGATCCAGGCCAGCAGCGCGCCGACGGGCAGCGCCAGCCAAGGCAGCGGCTGGCGCAGGTACAGCGTCGCCACCATCCACACGGCCCCGGCGGCCAGCCCCAGCATGGCGGCGCTGAACAGCGCGAACACGGACAGCGATACGGTACGCACGCTGCTCATCGGCGGAAGCGGTGCGTCGAGGTGGCCTGGAACATGCGTGGGTCCGTCGGGCAAAGCGGCCATCATAGCCTGCCGCCGGCGCCTGCCGGGGCGGCCCCGGCCTTGAAGTGCGCCGTTGCCGGCCTGATCTGGGACAAGCGGTCCCGCGCGGCGGGCGGCATAATACGCATTCCGGGTCCGACGCATCGCCGCGCCCGCAGATACAGGATCTTGCAGAGGCATGAGCGGTTTCAGTCTGAGCAGCGAACCCTTCACCCTGATGCGCGATTGCAGCGCCGTGATGGTGCCGCAGGGCGACACGGTGACCTTGCCGGCCGGCCAGATCGGCTACATCACGCAGGCGCTGGGCGGCAGTTTCACGGTGTACGTGGAAGGCAACCTGTTCCGCATCGCCGGCGACGACGCCGACGCACTGGGCAAGCAGCGGCCGGCCCCGATCGAGGTATCCGCGGACGCCACCGACGCGGACGTGGAAAAGCTGGCATGGGACCAGTTGCGCACCGTGTTCGACCCGGAAATCCCGGTGAACGTGGTCGACCTAGGGCTGGTCTACGATCTCAGCCTGGAGCAGACCGAGTCCGGCGAACGCCGCGTCTATGTGAAGCTCACCCTGACCGCTCCCGGTTGCGGCATGGGCGACATCCTGGTCGACGACGCGCGCACCAAGCTGGAAATGATCCCCACGGTGGCCGAGGCCGAGGTGGACCTGGTGTTCGATCCACCGTGGAGCCATTCGATGATGTCCGACGCGGCGAAGCTCGAAACCGGCATGCTGTGAGCGCCTGTTCACAATCTCCTCGTCGGGGAGATTGTGGATCAGGGGCAATCTGGCGAGAGAGCTCAGCCGGCGACTTCCTCGAAGCGGTTGGCGTCGCGGTTCTTGCGAACCTTCGCCGGATCCCACACGCGTCCGTTCATGGCGATGTAGACGCCGTCGGGCAGGGTCTGCACCGCGGCCACCGCGCAGCCGATGTTGAACACCGCATCGGAGCCCTGGAAGCGTGCCGGGTTCAGCGCGCCGGTCAGCACGATCACCTTGCCCTTGATGTTCGCCAGTTCGCGCGCGGTTTCGACCATGGTGTCGGTGCCGTGGGTGACCAGCACGTGGCGGTGCGGTTGCGCCTCGATCGTCGAGCGCACCAGCGCGCGGTCCTCGGCGCCCATGTGCAGGCTGTCCTTGCGCAGGATCGGGATCACGTCGAACTGGAACGCCACGCCGAGCTGGCCGAGGATCTCGCCGATCTGCGGCGCGCCGATCTTGTAGTCCGACTTGTCGTCGAAGTAGATCTTGTCGATGGTGCCGCCGGTGGTGACGATGGTCAGGTGCTGCATGTCGGTGGGCCGTGGAGGGAATCACGGCATTTTAGCCCGTGCACAGCTTCGTAGGGCGGGCAGTGCCCGCCGCTCTTGTTTCATCCGGGCAAAAGCCGGCGGGCAGTGCCCACCCTACGAGACGCGCTAACCCAGCAGCAGGGCGGTGTTGTCCGCGTCCGGCGTGACCAGCCGGTCGAGGCCGTGGCCGACGAATCGCCGGAGCGCTGCCGCGGGACGCGGGTCGCCATGGCGGCCTGACCACGCCGCCTGGCGCGCCAGCAATGCCGCCGCGGCGCAGCGCGCCAGGGTGAAGGCAAGGCCGCGCGCGCCGGCCTCCAGCGTGTCGCGCGCCGCCGCATGCTGGTCGAGCCAGCGCGCCGCGGCGTCCAGCGTCTGCCGGATCGCACTGGCCGCGTGCATGTCGTCGTTGCCCTCCAGCCAGCCGGCGCAGGCCATGCGCAGCGCGCCGAGGCCGTCGCCGGCCAGCGCGCGCAGGCTGTCCAGTGACAGCACGTTGGTGGTGCCTTCCCAGATCGCGTAGACCTGCGCGTCGCGCAGCAGCTGCGGCAGGCCGGTGTCCTCGATGTAGCCGGCGCCGCCAAAACATTCGATCGCTTCCGAGCAGATCTGCACCGCCAGCTTGCCGGTCCACAGCTTGGCCAGCGGCGTGAGCAGGCGCAGCAGCGCCGCTTCGTGCGGAGCAGCCGTGCCATGTTCGACGCGACCGAGCAGGTGGGCCACTTCGAAGGCCAGCGCGAAGGCGCCCTCGAACTGCGCCTGCAGGTCGGCCAGCGTCTGCGCATGCAGCGGCTGCTCGACCAGCGGACGGCCAAACGCGCGCCGGCGCCCGGCGAAGTCGCGTGCCAGGTTGATCGCCCGCGCCATGCTGGCGACCGCGCAGATCGCGTTCCAGCTGCGGGTGACGTTGAGCATCGGCGCCACCTGGCGCACGCCGTGGGCGAGTTCGCCCAGCGGCCACGCGGGCAGGCCGTCCAGGTGGATCTCCGCAGTGGGCAGCTCCTGCGTGCCAAGCTTGTCCTTCAGCCGGTCGATCACCAGTTCCGGCCTGCGTCGCTCGCCGTCCATCGTCTCGACGTAGAACAGCGCCAGCGCGGCGCCCCCGTGGCCGGAGCCTTCCGGCCTCGCCAGTGCCAGCGCCGCTTCGCCGACCACCGCCGAGCTGAACCACTTGCGCCCGTACAGCCGCCACTGGCCGTCCGCATCCTGCCGCGCGATGGTTTCCGTATTTCCCACGTCGGAGCCGCCGACGTTCTCGGTCATCCATTGGCCGCTGAGCCAGAACGTGGCCGGATCGCGGCTGAGGAAATGCGGCAGCGCGCGCTCGATCAGCCCGCGGTTGCCGGATGCCCTGATCGCGGTGGCGGCGCCGTCGGTCATCGCCAGCGGGCAGGTGTAGAACTCGCTGGCGAGGTGGTACAGGTAGACCCGGGCGAATTCCTCCAGCCGCGCATGCTCGCTGTCCGCATGGCCGGCGGCGAGCACGGCGTGCTGTGTCGTCATCGCCGCACCCTCCTGCCACGCCGGCGTCAGCTCGATGCGGTCGACCCGCCGGCCCCACGCGTCCCACTGCGTCAGCACCGGTTTGCGCCGCGTCGTGGCGCATGCTCGCTGCCACGCCATCTGCGCATAGTCGCCCAGTGCGTCGAGATCGGCGTCCAGGGCGGCGCGGCGTTCGGCGGGCAGTGCGCGGTCAAGCAAGGCCAGCAGCAGGCGGTCGCCGCGATACGGGTGGGCGAGTTGCGGAGCGTCTTGCAGGAAGGCCATGGGAAGTTCTCCTTGCGCCGATTTCCCGAGTATAGGCAGCCGCGCTCAGAGCTTGTGAAGAAAACCACATCCTGTGGTTTTCTTCCGTCGCGAGTCCGGCACATGTCCGAACTCGCTCACGCGAATCAGGCACTGGCGTGCCCGATCCGCGTCCGGCCATCCATGGCCGGGCTTCGAGGTTGAATAGCCACAACCTCTCAGTCCTGCCGTTTGCGCCTGACGCCGGCGCCCAGGGTGCCGATCAGCAGCAGGGTGAGGATGATCTCGATCACCGCCAGCCCGCGTTCGCCGGGGGAGCTCCAGGCTTCGGCGACGCCATGGCAGAAGTAGAACAGGCTGAGGATGCCGACCCACAGCAGCGCGCGGCGTGCATCGCGGATCGCCAGCAGCGGCAGCAGCAGCGGAACGGCGGCGATCGCCAGCACCAGCCACAGCGGCAGGGTCTGCGGCGGGAACAGCCATGCGTGCCAGACGAACTGCAGCGCCGCCAGCGCGGCCCAGGCGAACAGGCCGACGCGCTGCTCGCCGGGCAGGCCGGTGCGTCCGCTCATGCGCCGGCCGCCAGTTTGCGCGCGGTATCGGCCAGCCGCCGGCCCAGCGCACGGGCCAGTTCGCGTTCGTGTTCGCTGATCGGGTTGTCGCCCTTGGTGCCGGCGACGTGGCTGGCGCCGTAGGGGGTACCGCCGCTCTGCGTGCTGCTCAGTGCCGGCTCGGTGTACGGCACGCCGAGCAGGAGCATGCCGTGATGGAGCAGCGGCAGCGCCATCGACAGCAGGGTGGATTCCTGGCCGCCGTGCATGGTGCTGGTGGAGGTGAACAGCGCCGCCGGCTTGCCGACCAGCGCGCCGCTGGCCCACTCGGCGCCGGTGGTGTCGAGGAAATGTTTCAGCGGCGCAGCCATGTTGCCGAAGCGGGTAGGGCTGCCCAGCGCCAGGCCGGCGCAGTCGAGCAGGTCCTGCTTGGTGGCGTACGGGGCGCCGTCCTCGGGTTCCGGCGGTTGCGCGATCTCGGTCACCGGCGCCACCGGCGGCACCTGGCGCAGGCGCGCGCGCATGCCGGGCACTTCCTCGATGCCGCGGGCGACCAGTCGCGCCAGCTGGGCGGTGTGGCCGCTGCGGCTGTAGTACAGGACCAGGATTTCTTGGCTCATGCGTCGCGGCTCGTGTGCTTGGGGCATTCATCGGCGATGCGCTAGTGTACCGGCCGATGCCGGTGATGTCGGCGGCGATGAAGGGATGCCGATGGTTCGGAGTTTCAATCGCGATCGCACGAAGAGCTTCAGCCGCTTCATCTGGCAGCGCTTCGTCGACGACAAGTGCTTCGAGACGGCGGGTGCGCTGTCGTACACCACCCTGGTGTCGCTGGTGCCGCTGATGGTGGCGGTGTTCGCGATGTTCTCGGCGTTCCCGGTGTTCAAGCCGGCGCGCGACACGCTGATCGACTTCGTGTTCGACAACTTCGTGCCGTCGGCGGGCGAGGCGGTGCAGAACGCCATGCTGGGCTTCGCCGCGAACGCCAGCAAGCTCACCGGCATCAGCATCCTGGTGATGCTGTTCAGTGCGCTGTCGATGATGATCAGCATCGAGGACCGGCTGAACCGGATCTGGCGCGTGCACCAGTCGCGCAGCTGGCGGTCGCGCCTGCTGCTGTACTGGACTGCGCTGACGCTGGGGCCGATCCTGGTGGTGGGCGGCATTGCGGTGACTTCCTACGTCACCGCGTTGCCCCTGCTGCATGGCGCGGCCAGCCAGATCGGCGGCGCTGCCCGCGGCCTGCTCGCCACGCTGCCGTTCCTGGTGACGTTCTTCACGCTGTGGCTGATGTACGCGCTGATCCCGAACTGCAAGGTGTCGCGCCGCGACGCGGCGATCGGCGCGCTGCTCGGCGCGGTGCTGTTCGAGATCGCGCGCTGGGGTTTCGGCCAGTTCGTGCAGCAGGCGCAGACCTACCAGCAGATCTACGGCGTGCTGGCGGCAATCCCGATCTTCCTGCTGTGGGTCTACCTGTCGTGGGTGATCGTGATCCTGGCCGCGTCGATCGCGGCGTCGGCCTCCGCGTTCGAATACCACGCGCCGATGCAGACCTTGCCCGAAGGCGCCGAGTTCCTTGGCCTGCTGGTGGTGCTGCACCATTTCGTCGAGGCCCAGCGCAACGGCAGCTGCGTGGACCCGGCCGATCTGCGCGTGCGCGAGCCGTATCTGCGCAGCACGCTGATCGCCGACTATCTCGACGACCTGCAGCGGGCCGAGCTGATCCGGCGCGGCGAGTCCGGCGGCTGGCTGTTGTGCCGCAGCCTGGACAGCACTGACCTCATGCGCGTGTACCGGCACACCGGCTACCGGCTGCCGTTGCAGCCAATGGAGGAGACGGCCGCGCTGGGCATCGCGCTGCCGCCGGAGCTGCTGGCGATGCTGGCGGAACTGGCCGTGGCGCTGCACGCCAAGCTGGGCGCCCGGCTCGACCAGGTCTATCCCCCGGCCGCCGACCCGGCGGCCGACACCGAGGAACTTCCCACATGACCGTGTTGCATTCCACTCTGTTCAAATCGGCCGCGCTCGGCCTGGTCTTGGCGTTCGGTCTGCCCGTGCAGGCAGCCATGCCGGCGCAGCCGACGCTGCACGTCGCCACGCTGGACGGCAAGACGTTCGATCTGGCCGCGCAGCGCGGCAAATGGGTGATCGTCAACTACTGGGCGACCTGGTGCGTGCCGTGCATCAAGGAGATGCCGGACATCTCGCGCTTCGTCGCCGCGCACAAGAACGTCACCGCGATCGGACTCGCCTACGAGGACAGCGAGCCGGCCGACATCAAGGCGTTCCTGGCCAAGCATCCGGTGGTGTACCCGATCGCCCAGGTCAGCCTGGACCAGCCGCTGAAGGATTTCGACGAGCCGCGCGGGTTGCCCACTACGTATGTGATCGCTCCGGATGGCAAGGTAGCGAAGCACATCGTGGGGCCGGTGACCGAGGCATCGCTGGAAGCGATCGTCGGCCAGCCGTGATGGATGCGCCGTGATGCCCACCGTGCGCTTCATCGTGGCCGGCAGGGTGCAGGGGGTGTGTTACCGCGCCAGCACCCGCGAGCAGGCCCTGATACTTGGCCTGACCGGCCATGCGCGGAACCGGCGCGATGGCAGCGTCGAGGTGCTGGCCTGCGGATCGACCGAAGCACTGGCCGCGCTGGAACGCTGGCTGTGGCAGGGGCCGCCGGCGGCGCGCGTGGAGGCGGTGGCCCGTGAGGAAATGTCCGGACAGGAACTGACCGGCTTCCACACCGGCTAGAACGTATCGGGCACCCACACCGCCTTGTCGGTCACGTGCTCGGTCTTCGGCTTGGCCTTGAGCTTCGGCAGCTTCAACGCGGGAACCGCTTCCTCATGCAGCGGCACCTGCTGCAACAGGTGCCGGATCAGGTTGATCCTGCCGCGCTTCTGGTCGTTGAAATCGACCACGAACCAGGGCGCGTGGTCGCGCTGCGTGCGCTCGATCATCACGTCGCGCAGCCGGCCCATCTCGACGTATTTCCGGCGCGCGACAAGGTCCACCGGCGAGAGCTTCCAGCGTTTCAGCGGATCGTCTGCGCGTTCGGCGAAGCGCTTTTCCTGCTCGGCCTGGTCCACCGCCAGCCAGTACTTGACGAGGATGATGCCGTCGTCGGCGAGCAGCTTCTCGAACGCCGGCACGGCGTCGAGGAAGGCCTCGTATTGCGTGCTGCTGCAGAAGCCCATCGCCGGTTCCACCACCGCGCGGTTGTACCAGCTGCGGTCGAACAGCACGAACTCGCCAGCGCTGGGCAGGTGGGCGACATAGCGCTGGAAGTACCACTGCGTGGTCTCGGTCTCGCTGGGCTTGCCGAGCGCGGCAATGCGGTAGCCGCGGGTGTCCAGGCTTTCGGTGATGGCCTTGATGGTACCGCCCTTGCCGGCGGCGTCGCGGCCTTCGAAGATCACCAGCAGGCGCTTGCCGCTGCTGCGCAAACCCCGCTGCAGCCGCACCAGTTCGAGCTGCAGTGCCTCGATTGCCTTGCGGTAGCGCTTGCTCATGAGTATCCAGCCTGGAAACTTCTCAACTCGTCATTCCGGCGAAGGCCGGAATCGCTCTTGCGATGTGCGAAAGTCGAAATGTGATTCCGGCCTTCGCCGGAATGACGACAGGGGAGGGGCTGCAGGGTATCCAGACTGCCGTGACGGCGAGGTTCAGACGTTGCCGAGCGCCTGCAACTGGTCGGCCTGGTGCTCGCGGGTCAGCGTGTCGACCAGCTCGTCGAGGTCGCCCTGCATGATTTCCGGCAGGCGATACAGGGTGAGGTTGATGCGGTGGTCGGTGATCCGGCCCTGCGGGTAGTTGTAGGTGCGGATGCGCTGGCTGCGGTCGCCGGAGCCGACCTGCAGCCTGCGCTCCTGCGCCTGCGCCGCACTCTGCTTGCTTTGCGCCTCGTCGAGCAGGCGCGCCTTCAGCAGTCCCATCGCGCGGGCGCGGTTCTTGTGCTGGCTGCGCTCCTCCTGGCACTCCACCACGGTGCCGGTGGGCAGGTGGGTGATGCGGATCGCCGAGTCGGTCTTGTTGACGTGCTGGCCGCCGGCACCCGAAGCGCGGAAGGTGTCGACCTTGAGGTCGGCCGGGTTGATCTCGATCTCGTCGATCTCGTCCAGCTCGGGCAGGATCGCCACGGTCGCCGCCGAGGTGTGGATGCGCCCCTGCGACTCGGTTTCCGGCACGCGCTGCACGCGGTGTGTGCCGGATTCGAATTTCAGACGCGAATACGCGCCCTTGCCCTCGATGCGCGCCACCACTTCCTTGTAGCCGCCATGCTCGCCGGCGTGCTCGCTGAGGATCTCTACGCGCCAGCGGCGGCTTTCGGCATAGCGCAGGTACATGCGCAGCAGGTCGCCGGCGAAGATCGCTGCCTCGTCGCCGCCGGTGCCGGCGCGTACCTCGAGGTAGAGGTTGGCCTCGTCGCGCGGGTCCTTCGGCAGCAGCAGGAGCTGCAGTTCGCCGTCGAGGTCGAGCAGGCGCCGCTCCAGCCGGTGCACGTCGTCGCCGGCCATTTCGCGCAGCTCGGGGTCGTCCAGCATCACGCGGGTTTCGGCCAGCTCGCGTTCGGCCTGGTCGTGCTCGCGCAGCGAAGCGGCGACCGGTTCGAGCTGGGCGTATTCCTGCGACAGTTCGCGAAAGCGCGTGTTGTCGGCGAGCGCCTCGGGCTGCGACAGCAGCAGGCCGATTTCCTCATGGCGCTCGGCCAGTGCCTCGAGCTTGCGGCGGATCGATGGGGTCATGGCATCACGTGAAGGGTGGCGAGGGGTGAAGCAGCGTGCTTCATCATTGCGGAAGGGACTCGACAGGCGGCAGCCAGCCGCCCTCGCTATTCGCTCCGCGGGCCGCCGCTTTCTTCTTCGTCCAGCCCGTACAGCCGGCCCGCCGCGTGCAGCAGGTCCAGGTCGCCGCTGAGTGCGGCTTCGCGCAGGCGCGCGCTGGGGTGGTGCAGCAGCTTGTTGGTCAGCGTGTTGGCAAGGAAGGCCAGCGCCTCGTCAGGCGGCTTGCCGTGGGCCAGCATCGCGCGGGCCTTGCCCAGCACCTCGTCGCGGTAGACCTCGGCATGCTGGCGCATGTCGACGGCGGGGTTCTTCAGGGTCAGCGCGCGGCGCCAGGCCATGTAACGCTCCACCTGCAGGTCGATGATCGCCTCGGCCTCGTGCGCGGCGGCGGCGCGCGAGCGCAGGTTCTCGTCGATCACCTGGCGCAGGTCGTCGATGCCATACAGGTACACGTCGGGCAGCTCGCCCACGCCGGCCTCGATGTCGCGCGGCACGGCGATGTCGACCATGAACATCGGCTTGCGTTTGCGCGAGGCCATCGCCTGCTCGACCATCGCCCGGGTCACCACCGGCTGCCGTGCGGCGGTGGAGGAAATCACGATGTCGGCCTCGGCCAGATGCTGCGGCAGGTCGGCCAGCGCGATCGCATAGCCGCCGTGGCGGCCGGCCAGTTCCTGCGCGGTTTCCGGTGTGCGGTTGGCCACGATCAGCCGACGTACCTGCTTCTCGGCCAGGTGCCGCGCGGCCAGTTCGATGGTGTCGCCGGCGCCGATCAGCAGTACGCAGGCGTGCTTCAGGTCGGTGAACACCTGCTCGGCCAGGCGCACCGCGGTGAACGCGACCGACACCGTGTGCGCGCCGATGCGGGTGTCCGTGCGCACCCGCTTGGCCACCGCGAAGGTGTGCTGCAGCAGGCGGTCCATCGGCGCCTTCAGCGCCTGCGCCTCGCGCGCGAGCTGGTAGGCGTCCTTCACCTGGCCGAGGATCTGCGGTTCGCCCAGCACCATCGAGTCCAGTCCGGTGGCCACGCGGAACATGTGGCGCACCGCGTCGTCCTCGTCGTGCCGGTACAGGAACTCATCCAGCTTGCCGGGGGTCAGATGGTGATGACGATTCAGCCATGCCTGCGGGATGTCCTCCGCGCCTGCGGCGACGCCGACATACAGCTCGGTGCGGTTGCAGGTGGACAGGATCATCGCCTCCTCCACGCCGGGCTGGCGGGTCAGCTCGTGCAGGGCCTCGCCGGCGGCGTCCGCGTCGAACGCCACCTGTTCGCGCAGGCTGACCGGCGCAGTGAGGTGGTTGAGCCCGAGGGCGATCAGCGGCATGGTGGTCGGAACATCTCGGCGGCGGGGATCCGGCGGCGTAGGCTAAGCTTGACGCGGTGTCGCCGGATGGCGACCGGCGACCGGAACAGGCATGTGGACGGAGAGTAGTGTGCGGAGCGGTGCAGGCAAGTTCAAGCAACTGCGGCATTTTACGGCACTGGCAGCGGTGATGCTTGGCCTGGCGGCCTGTGCCGGCGTGCCACGGCGTCCCGCACCGGAAACGGCGGCCGTGCCGCAGCCGCTGGCGCATGCGGTGGTGGCCACCCCGGACGCCGACCACGACCTGCTGGCGCAATTGCTGGCCGGCGAAATGGCGCTGACCCGCACCGATCTGAAAGCCGCGTCGGACTATTACGGCAAGGCGGCCGCGCTGAGCAATGACCCCAAGGTGGCCGAGCGCGCCGCCAGCCTGGCGGTCGCGGTGCATGACGGCGAGGCGGCCCGGCGCGCGCTGGGTCGCTGGCAGGCGCTGGGTGCCGATCCCGCCTCCATCGCCCAGGTACGGGCCCAACTGGCACTCGACCAGGGGCAGGCCGACGAGGCGCAACGCCAGCTGGAGCTGCTGATCGGCACGGGTGACAAGGACGCCTGGCGCCAGTTCGGCCGCGTGCTGGTGGGCGCCCGCGACCAGGCCCAGGCGGCCCGCCTGCTGGAAACGCTGGCCACGCCGCAGCGGCTGCCCGCCGACGCGCATGCCTGGCTGGCGATGAGCGAGCTGGGCGATCGTCTCGGTCGTCACGCGTATGCGGCGCGGATCGCCAACGCCGCGATGCAGCGCTTCCGCAGCGCCGAGACCTACGCCTGGGCGGCGCAGATGAAGTTCAAGGACGGCGATCGCGATGGCGCCCGCGCGCTGCTGCAGAAGGCGCTGGCGAAAGCCCCGGAGGATTCCCAACTGCGCCTGGCCTACGCCGGCATGCTCAGCCAGGCCGGTGATTACACGGGCGCATCCCGGCTGCTGGCGCGCGGTCCGCAGGATGCCAACATCTACGCCATGCGCGCGGGGCTGGCGGCCCATGAAAAGGACGGCAACGCGCTGGCCGCGCTGTACCGGGAGCTGGAGAAGGCCGCGCCGGCGGTGCGCGAAAGCAGCGTCTACCTGCTCGGCCAGCTGGCCGAGATGCAGCATCGCGATGCCGAGGCACTGGCCTGGTACGACCAGGTGAGCGACACCGACGAGCATGCCTTCGACGCCGACCTGCGCAGCGCGATGATCCTGCACACACAGGGCAAGCGTACCGAGGCGCACCAGCTGCTGGAACAACTGCAACTGGCCTACCTCGAGCAGCCCGAGCAGCTGCGGCAGGCCTGGCAGGCCGACGCCGAGCTGTACCTGCGCGAACGGAACTACGCGAAGGCCGAGGCCGCGTTCAGCCATGCGCTGCAGGTCGTGCCGGACGACCCCGGCCTGCTGTACGGTCGCGGCCTGACCTACGCCGAGGCCGGCCAGGTCGACCAGGCGGTGCAGGATTTCCGCCAGCTGCTGAAGATCAAGCCGGGTGACGTCGATGCCAGCAACGCGCTGGGCTACACCCTCGCCGACGCGAACCGCGATTTGCCCGAGGCCGAGCGGCTGATCGACCTGGCCCGCGCCGCCAAGCCGAACGACCCGGCGATCGCCGATTCCTGGGGCTGGCTGCAGTACCGCATGGGCAACCTGGACCAGGCCGCACAGGCCCTGCGCGGCGCGTGGCTGGCGCGCAAGGACGCCGATGTCGGCGTGCACCTGGGCGAGGTGCTGTGGAAGCAGGGCCATCGGCAGGATGCGCAGCGGATCTTCGACGAGGTCCACAAGCTCGATCCGCAAAACAGTGCCTTGCGGGAAACCCTGAAGCGGCTGCATCCATGAGGCGACGCCTGCGTCTCGCCGCGATCGCCCTGCCGCTGTTGCTGCTGGCCGCCTGCGCGCCGCCCGTGGTACGCATGAAGGGCGACGCTGGCCTGCTGGACGCCCAGCGCGCGCGCGAGCAGGCGCTGGCCCATGCCGATCACTGGGTGCTGCAGGGCCGGCTCGGCGTTTCCAACGGCAGGGACGGCGGCAGCGGCAGCTTCAGCTGGACCCAGGACGGCGAGCGCTACGAATTCGTGCTGCGCGGGCCGGCGATCAGCGGCACGAACTTCCGCCTCAGCGGCGGCCCGGGCGGCGCCCTGCTGGAAGGTCTGGAGCACGGGCCGCTGCGGGGGGCCGATGCCGAGGCCCTGATGCGCAAGGCGCTGGGCTGGGAAGTGCCGCTGCGCGATCTGCGCGCCTGGGTGCTCGGCCTGCGTGCGGACAGCGGCCCGGCCGAACTCGAGTTCGGCGGAAACCGGCTGCCCTCGCTGCTGCAGCAGGACGGCTGGGTGGTCGACTATCGCGAATGGGACGACGCACGCCGGCCGCCGCTGCCGACCAAGGTGTTCGCCGGGAAACCGCCGTACAAGGTGAAACTGTCGATCGAGTCCTGGCAGTTCCGTTGATGGGTTAGGCTTTGCGCCCCGCTGGCCATTGCAGCAGCACCGGAACCCGCATGTCCGTGCCGATCGAACCCGCCGAACCGAGCCAGGTCGATGCGCTGTGCGCGATCGAGCGCCGCGCCGTGCAGCTCTTCCGCGGCCATCCGGCATGGCCGAGCTACTCCGCCGTGTCGATCCCGCCCGAGCTGCTGCGCCAGGCGATTTCCCGCGGCCTGGTCTGGGTGGCACGGGGCGGGGCGGGCGAGCTGGTGGGTTTCATCTGGCTGGATACCGAGCTGGTCGCCGGCGCCATCGGCATCGCCGAGATCGACGTGCTGCCGGAATACGGCCGGCAAGGCATCGGTGCGGCTTTGCTTGAGCACGCCTGCGCATGGGCGCGGGCGGCGGGCTATCGCCGGATCGACCTGGGCACCCTGGCCGACGTGCCGTGGAACGCGCCGTTCTACGCAAAGCACGGCTTTGCCATCGCCGACAAGAGCGACCCGGCGTTCGCGCTCCCGCGCCAACGCGATCGCGAGAACGGCTTTCCCGACACCCTGCGCGTGTTCATGAGCCGACCGCTTCCGCCGCCTGCGCCCGGCGAATGGACGGCGTGGCCGGCGCCGGCGAAGCTGAACCTGTTCCTGCGCATCACCGGCCGGCGCCCGGACGGCTACCACGAGCTGCAGACGGTGTTCCGCCTGCTCGACTGGGGTGACGAGGTGCGACTGAGGGTGCGCGACGACGGCGTGATCCGGCGCACGCGCGACATGCCGGACGTGCCCGAATCCACCGACCTGGTGGTGCGGGCGGCGCAGCTGCTGCAGGAGAGCACGGGTACGTCGATGGGCGCCGACATCGAGGTGGACAAGCGCATCCCGATGGGCGGCGGGCTGGGCGGTGGCAGCTCCGACGCGGCCACCGTGCTGGTGGCGCTGAACCGGTTGTGGCGGCTGGGCCTGGACGAGGATGCGCTGGCCGAGATGGGGCGCCGGCTCGGTGCTGATGTGCCGGTGTTCGTGCGCGGCCGTTCGGCCTGGGCCGAGGGCATCGGCGAACGGCTTGCCCCGCTGGCGCTGCCGCGGCGCCATTACGTGGTGCTGGACCCGCACGAGCCGGTGCCGACCGCCGCGCTTTTTCAAGCCGCTGAATTGACACGAAATGCGCCGCGGGCGACAATTTCATCCTTTGCTTCCGGCGAAACGACGGAAAACGCCTTTGCGCCGGTGGTGCGCGCGCGGCACCCGCGGGTGGCCGCTGCGCTGGACTGGCTGGGCGGTTTCGGTCAGGCGCGGCTTTCCGGCAGCGGCGGTTGCGTGTTTCTGGAGGCGAAGTCGTCCGATCGGGCGGCGGCGATTGCCGCGCAGTGTCCGGCGGCATTCACGGCGGTTGTCGCCACGGGTGTCGACGTGTCGCCCCTGCATGATGCATTGGCGCGCCATCGGGCCTGGACTGGTTGATGCGGACAAGCTGACGGCCGACCCGTCGACGCAGGCGGAACGGGTACTGACAGGCACAAGCGAACACAAATATCACTGGGGCGTCGCCAAGCTGGTTAAGGCACGGGATTTTGATTCCCGCATTCGCAGGTTCGAATCCTGCCGCCCCAGCCATTCCATGATGGCTTTGGTTTCGAGGTAATCACTAGTGGACACGTCCACCCCGATGATGCTGTTTTCCGGTAACGCACATCGTGCCCTGGCAGACGATGTCGCCCATCGCCTGGGCGTGCCGCTGGGCAAGGCGCTGGTCGGCACGTTCAGCGACGGCGAGGCGCAGATCGAGATCGAGGAGAACGTGCGCCGGCAGGAAGTGTTCGTGATCCAGCCGACCGGCGCACCGAGCGCGGTCAACCTGTTCGAACTGCTGGCGCTGACCGATGCGCTGAAGCGCGCCTCGGCGGCCAGCGTCACCGCGGTGATGCCGTACTTCGGCTACGCCCGGCAGGACCGACGGCCGCGCTCGGCGCGGGTGCCGATCACCGCCAAGCTGGCCGCCAGCATGATCGGCGCCGCCGGCGTCGACCGGGTGCTGACGGTCGACCTGCACGCCGACCAGATCCAGGGGTTCTTCGACATCCCGGTCGACAACGTGTACGCCTCGCCGGTGCTGCTGGCCGACATCTGGCGCAGCCACAGCATGGACGACCTGATCGTGGTCAGCCCGGACGTGGGCGGCGTGGTGCGCGCACGCGCGATCGCCAAGCGGCTGGACGACGCCGACCTGGCGATCATCGACAAGCGCCGGCCGCGCGCGAACGTCTCCACCGTGATGAACATCATCGGCGACGTGGATGGCAAGACCTGCGTGATGGTTGACGACATCGTCGATACCGCCGGCACCTTGTGCGCGGCCGCCGCGGCGCTGAAGGACCGCGGCGCGCGCAAGGTGGTCGCCTACTGCGTGCACCCGGTGCTGTCGGGTGCGGCGATCAGCAACATCGAAGGCTCCCAGCTCGACCAGCTGGTGGTCACCAACACCTTGCCGCTGCGCCCGGAAGCCCAGGCGTGTGCCAAGATCCGCCAGCTCTCGGTCGCCGAACTGCTGGCCGAGACCATTCGCCGCATCGCCTTCGGCGAGTCGGTGAGTTCGCTGTACGTGGATTGAGAATTTGAAAGTCCGCCCAGGATGGACGGTCTTGATCTCTGTTTTTCGCGGCATGGACGTCGCGTGGAGATAACTGAAAGTCCGCCCAGGATGGGCGGTCCTGATGTCCAGCTTTTCGCGGCACGGATGCCGCGTGGAAGTAACCGGCTTTTCTGGTCGCGGGAAAGTCACGAAATCGCCGCGAGGCGGTTCTTCAAAAACCAAGGTAGCAACGAAATGTCCAAGACTCATGAAATCAAGGCGCAAAGCCGCAAGGACGAGGGGAAAGGTGCGAGCCGCCGCCTGCGTCATGCGAGCTTCGTGCCCGCCGTGGTGTACGGTGCCGGTCAGGAGCCCGAGAGCATCCAGATCGAGCACAACACCATCCTGCTCGCCGCCAAGAACGAGTGGTTCTTCTCCTCGGTGCTCGACCTGAACGTCGACGGCAAGGTGCAGAAGGTGCTGGTGCGCGACTGGCAGAAGCACCCGTTCAAGCAGCTGATGATGCATATGGACTTCCTGCGCGTGAACGAGAAGGAAGCGATCCGCGTCAACGTCCCGCTGCATTTCCTGAACAAGGAAAAGTCCGCGGCGGCGAAGACCTCCGGTGTGGTGATCTCGCACAACCTGACCGAGGTGGAAATCTCCTGCCTGCCGAAGGACCTGCCCGAGTTCATCGAGCTCGACCTGGCCGACCTGAAGCCCGGCGACATCATCCACCTGTCGCAGCTGAAGCTGCCGAAGAACGTCGAGCTGGTCGCGCTGCATGGCGGCGAAGGCCACGACACCGCGGTGGTCACGGCCAACACGGTGCAGGAAGAGGTCGAGGAAGCTCCGGCTGCCGAGGCTGCTGCACCGGCTCCTGCCGCTGCCGCGCCGGCCAAGAAGGACGACAAGAAGTAAGCCGCGCCGGCCCGCGCTCGTCTGGAGCGCGGGCCGTCACTGCTGCTTGTCCGCATGGCTGGCCTGCGACTCATCGTCGGGCTGGGCAATCCCGGCGCCGAATATCTCCGAACCCGGCACAACGCCGGGTTCTGGCTAGTTGACGCCCTCGCCAGCGCCCAGGGCGAGCGCTTCGCCTTCGACGGCAAGCTGCACGGCGAAGCCTGCCGCGTGCGCCTCGGCGGCGAGCCGGTGTGGCTGCTGAAGCCGGCCACCTTCATGAACAAGAGCGGCATCGCCGTGGTCTCGGCGCTGCGCTACTACAAGATCGAGCCGGAGCAGTGCCTGGTCGCGCATGACGACCTGGACCTGCCACCCGGCACCGTGCGCCTGAAATTCGACGGCGGCCACGGCGGCCAGAACGGCCTGCGCGACATCATCGGCCACCTCGGCCACGGTAAGTTCCATCGGCTGCGCGTAGGCATCGGCCATCCTGGTCATCGCGACGGCGTCACACCGTGGGTGCTGGGCCGGCCGTCGGCGCAGGATGAGGACGCGATCCTCGACGGCATCGCCCGCGCGCTCGACGTGCTGCCGCTGGCCGTGGACGGCCAGTTCGACAAGGCGATGCAGCAGCTTCATACCGCCGATGGCAAGTAAGTTTTTTTGACGTCATTCCCGCGAAGGCGGGAATCCATCTTGCCTTGGGCTGCAACAGGCCCTATGGATTCCCGCTTTCGCGGGGATGACGCCCCGAACAGCATGTATCCCGGAGTAAACCATGGGCATCAAATGCGGCATTGTCGGCCTGCCCAATGTCGGCAAGTCCACCCTGTTCAATGCGCTGACGAAGGCTGGAATCGCTGCGGCGAACTTCCCGTTCTGCACGATCGAGCCGAACGTCGGCGTGGTGCCGGTGCCGGATCCGCGGCTCAACGCGCTGGCCGCCATCGTCAATCCGCAGAAGGTGGTGCCGACCGCGGTGGAGTTCGTCGACATCGCCGGCCTGGTCGCCGGCGCGTCGAAGGGCGAGGGCCTGGGCAACAAGTTCCTGGCGCACATCCGCGAGGTGGACGCGATCGCCCACGTGGTGCGCTGTTTCGAGGGCGACGTGATCCACGTGGCGGGCAGGGTCGATCCGATCTCCGACATCGAGACGATCGACACCGAGCTGGCGCTGGCCGACCTGGAGTCGGTGGACAAGGCGCTGAACCGCGCCGAGCGCGCGGCCAAGGCTAACGACAAGGAGGCGATGGCGCGCAAGCCGGTGCTGGAGAAGCTGTCCGCCGCGCTCAACGAGGGCCGTTCCGCGCGCAGCGCCGGGCTGGACGAGGAGGAGAAGGCGCTGGTGCGCGACCTGTTCCTGCTCACCCTGAAGCCGCTGATGTACATCGCCAACGTCGCCGACGACGGCTTCGAGAACAACCCGCTGCTCGACGCCGTGCGCGCGCGCGCCGTCGGCGAGGGCGCCGAAGTGGTGCCGGTGTGCGCGGCGATCGAGGAGGAGCTGGCGCAGCTCGACGAGGCCGATCGCGACGAGTTCCTGAAGGACATGGGCCTGGACGAGCCGGGCCTGAACCGGGTGATCCGCGCCGGCTACAGGCTGCTCGACCTGCAGACCTATTTCACCGCCGGGGTGAAGGAAGTGCGCGCGTGGCAGGTGAAGCGCGGCGCCACCGCGCCGCAGGCTGCCGGGGTGATCCACACCGACTTCGAGCGCGGCTTCATCCGTGCCGAGACGGTCGGCTACGACGACTTCATCCAGTACAAGGGCGAGGCCGGTGCAGCGGCGGCCGGCCGGCTGCGCAAGGAAGGCAAGGACTACATCGTCAAGGACGGCGACGTGCTGCACTTCCTGTTCAACGTCTGAGCGACCTCGCCGCGACCGGTGCCGGCGGTTTCGGAACAGGGTGCTGGCGGCATCGGGCGGAGCCTGGCGTCGATCGCCTTCCGGGTCAGGGCATAATGCGGACCCGACATCTCGTCGACAGGTGCCAGCCGATGCCCGGAAAACAGCATGAAGTGACGTTCCGCTTTCTCGCCCAGCCCACCGACGTCAATTTCGGGGGCAAGGTGCACGGCGGCATGGCGATGAAATGGATCGACCAGGCCGGCTACGCCTGCGCGGTGGGCTGGAGCGGGGCGTACTGCGTCACCGCTTCGGTCAGCGGCATCCAGTTCGTGGCGCCGATCCTGATCGGCGACCTGGTCACCGTACGCGCGCGCCTGATCCATACCGGCACCAGCAGCATGCACATGGCGGTCGAGGTGCTGGCGCGCGACCTGCGCAAGGACGAGCAGCGCCTGGCGACCAGTTGCGTGATGGTCTTCGTGGCGCTGGACAGCCCCGACGGCAAGCCGACCCCGGTGCCGCATTGGGAGCCGCGCGACGACGGCGAACGCCGGCTGCAGGCGCAGGCCAGGAAGCTGCTGGAACTGTCCAAGGGCATGGAGCAGCTGATCGACTTGCAGGCACTCCCGTCGGACTGACATCGCCGCGAAAAATCGCTTTCTCATGCGGAATTGGCGTCGCAAGGTGTTGACAGTTCGGGGTCCGATCCACACAATACGCGTTCTTTGTTGGAGGGATACCCAAGCGGCCAACGGGGGCAGACTGTAAATCTGCTGGCTTACGCCTTCGGTGGTTCGAATCCACCTCCCTCCACCACGACGAGTTCCGCGCAGGGCGGGAGTAGTTCAATGGTAGAACCTCAGCCTTCCAAGCTGATGGTGCGGGTTCGATTCCCGTCTCCCGCTCCATTGATCTCGTCCTGGGTGATTCGCGCTCATGTAGCTCAGTCGGTAGAGCACTTCCTTGGTAAGGAAGAGGTCACAGGTTCGATTCCTGTCATGAGCACCACTTCATTCGGCCGTCAAGGCCAGCCCCGAAACGGGCGGGTTTCTTCAATTCATTGACTCCATCGGGGTTTAGCGCGCCATGGCAAAGGGTAAATTCGAACGCACCAAGCCGCACGTCAACGTCGGCACGATTGGTCACGTGGATCACGGCAAGACGACGCTGACGGCGGCGCTGACGAAGGTCGGTGCGGAGCGCTTTGGCGGCGAGTTCAAGGACTACAGTGCGATCGACGCGGCGCCGGAAGAGAAGGCTCGCGGCATCACGATCTCGACGGCGCACGTGGAATACGAATCGCCGAACCGCCACTACGCGCACGTGGACTGCCCGGGCCATGCGGACTACGTGAAGAACATGATCACGGGTGCGGCGCAGATGGACGGCGCGATCCTGGTGTGTTCGGCGGCGGACGGTCCGATGCCGCAGACGCGCGAGCATATCCTGCTGTCGCGCCAGGTGGGCGTGCCGTACATCGTGGTGTTCCTGAACAAGGCGGACATGGTCGATGACGCGGAGCTGCTCGAGCTGGTCGAGATGGAAGTGCGC
>NZ_QFWQ01000007.1:172305-265335 GCF_003335105.1 Rhodanobacter denitrificans | reverse complement strand
CCCGCAACAGGTCACCGCCAGAGGCTTTATCCTAGAAGGCCTCCCCTCCCGGGGAGGCCTTCGTCTTTTTTGGCGTTTGATCCGCCCAGCCGCCGCGGCTGCGGCCTCCTGCCTGGCCATCAGAGACGGTTCTTGCTGCTTCGCCCCTGCTCAGATGACTGCAGCGCCCGTCTGTGCTCATCGAAGCGCCGAATGCTTCAACGTTGCAACAGCCCTCCTTCGCCTATGATGGAAGGGCGCCACGATCGGCCGGTGTCCAGGGGAATGGCTCTTGTTTGTCCATGTCGAAACGCATCGTCGTCCTCGCTGGCACTGGGCCACCTTGCTGATCGTGATGCTCTGCGTGCTGTGCTTCGTGGGCTTGGCGTTGATGCCTGCGCCGCAGCGGATTTCGCTGCTCCTGGAGTGGGGCACGGTGCCGGCGAATATTTTCGACCCGCACGAAGCCTTGCTGCCCCAATTGACCGATCCGGCCCTGCTGCGACTGTTCACCGCATTGTTCATTCACGTTACCTGGCTGCATCTGCTCAGCAACCTGTTGTTCCTGGCCATCTTCGGCTTGCCGGGCGAACGTGCGCTGGGCTCGCTGCGCTTCCTGCTGCTGTTCACGGTGGGCGGGATCGTGGCGAACCTGATTGGCGCGTTATCACTTGCGGGAGTACGCCTGCCCATCATCGGCTGCAGCGGTGCGGTATCGGCGGTGGTGGGAGCGTACGTGGCGCTGTTCCCCCGTGCGCGCCTTGGTCTGGTTCTGCCGCTGGGGTTGTACCTGGAATTCGTGCGGGTGCCGGCGTTCCTGCTGATCGGCATCTGGGTGCTGCTGCAACTGCTGTTCAGCTATGCGGGACCGAGCTATGGCGCCTACGTGTGGTGGGCGCACATCGGCGGATTCCTGTTCGGCGTGGTGTTTGCCCTGTTCTCGCGTGACGCGATTGCCCGCCGCCTGCGCAATTGAAGTTCAACTGGCGACCTTGTCCCAGTCGTGACGCCGCGAGAACTGACGCAGCAAACGACGCGCATCCGGCGTGGCGGCCACGGCGCTGTAGACCTGCCGGGGGTCCGAGCCTTCGCGACGCATGTCGACGTGTTTGCGCGCGATGTACGCACGCATTACGTCGGCGTTGAATTCGGGGTGGAACTGGGTGCTGAACGCACGGGGGCCATAACGCAGCAGTTGGTGGGGATCCCTTGCCGAACGAGCCAGCACGGCCGCGCCGGCCGGTGGTTCGAGCACGCTCTGTTCGTGCGTGGTATGGGCGCGAAAGCTGGCAGGCAACGAGGCGGTCAGCGGGTCGTGGAACGCACCGGCGGAAAGTTCGATCGCCTGGGTGCCGATCTCGCGCCCGCCCGGAAGGTAGTCGACGCGCCCGCCCAGCGCATGCGCCATCAGCTGATGGCCATAGCAGACGCCGAACAGCGGCAGCTCCACGTCCATCGCGTCACGGATCCAGGCGGCAGTACGTTCACTCCACGGCTCGCGCGCGGTGACCATGGCGGCCGACCCGGTGATCATGGCGCCGGCCACTTCGCGCGGCGGCGGCAACGCCTCGCCGATCGCGACGTCGACGATCCGCAGCTGCCGCGGGTGGAGGCCGGCGCCCAGGCGGAACCAGTGCGGGAAGTCGCCATGCCGGGCGCGGATGGTATCCGGCGCGCGCCCGGTGCGGATGATCAGGACGGGTTTCATGCGAAAGGTCGATGGCAACATTTGGACGTCTTTACGGCTGAGTATCGTCGAATCCGTCGATGGGCGGCAACACGGTGAGAACCTCCTGCACCGTGGTCAGCCCGGCGGCCACCTGGTCGGCCGCCGAGATCCGAAGCGGCCGCATGCCTTCGGACAGCGCGGCATGGCCGAACCGGCCGAGGTCGAGCTGGGCCGAGATCATGCCGCGCAGCCGCGGCGACATCTTCAGCATCTCGTAGATGCCGGTGCGCCCAAGGAAGCCGGTATTGCGGCATTCCAGGCAGCCGACCGGCTGGTATACCTGCGCCGGCAGCGGCAGCTCCCAGCCGTGGGTCAGCACGTTCCAGGCCTGCGGGTCCTGCGTGGTCGCCTGCTTGCAGTGCGGGCACAACGTGCGCACCAGCCGCTGCGCCACCACGCCGGTGAGGGTGGACTGGATCAGGTAGTGAGGCACGCCGAGGTCGAGCAGGCGGGTGACCGCGCTGGGCGCGTCGTTGGTGTGCAGGGTGGACAGCACCAGGTGTCCGGTGAGCGACGCCTGCACCGCCATCTGCGCGGTCTCCAGGTCGCGGATCTCGCCGATCATGATGATGTCGGGATCCTGCCGCAACAGCGTGCGGACGCCGGCGGCGAAGTCCAGCTCGATCGCTGCGTGCACCTGCATCTGGTTGAATTCCGTCGAGACCATCTCGATCGGGTCTTCCACTGTGCACACATTGAGCTCCGGCGTGGCCAGGTGCTTCAGCGTGGAATACAGCGTGGTGGTCTTGCCCGAACCGGTGGGGCCGGTGACCAGCACGATGCCGTGCGGGCGTTCGACCATGCTGCGCCAGTGGGCGCCCTCGTCGGCGGAGAAGCCGAGCTGGGCGAAGTCCTTCACCACCAGGTCCGGGTCGAAGATGCGCATCACCACCTTCTCGCCGAACGCGGTCGGCATGTTCGAGATGCGCAGTTCCACCTCGCGGCCGGAGGACGAGCGCGTCTTGATGCGGCCGTCCTGGGGGCGGCGCTTCTCGGCCACGTCCATCCGCGCCAGGATCTTGATGCGTGCGGTGACGGCGGTCATCACCGGGGAAGGCAACTCGAATACCTTCTGCATGATGCCGTCGATGCGGAAGCGCATGTGCCCGGTGTCGCGGCGTGGCTCCAGGTGGATGTCCGAAGCACGCTGTTCGAAGGCGTACTGCAGCAGCCAGTCGACGATGTGCACCACGTGGCGGTCGTCGGCGCCGACCTCGCCGCTCTTGCCCAGCTCGACCAGTTGCTCGAAGTTGAGGATGGCCGAGGAACCGTCGCTGCCGCTCTTGGCGTCCTGCGCCAGCTGGATCGAACGCTGGACGCCGTAGAACTCCTGCAGGTAGCGGTTGATGTCGATTGGGCTCGCCACTACGCGCTTGACGTCCCGTCGCAGCATCTGCCCCAGGTCGGAGGCCCAGCCGGCGTCGAACGGCTCACACGTGGCGAAGGTCACCTCGCCCGGCGCGACCGCGATCGGCAGGATCCGGTGTCGCTTGGCGTAGGCATGGCTCACCACCTGGGTCGCCGCCGCGACATTGATCTTCATCGGGTCGATCTTCAGGTACGGCATCCCGGCACGACCGGCCAGCCATTCGGCCAGGTTCTCCAGACCCAGCGGCCGCCCCGGATCGCGCTGATTCGTCAGCCTGGCGTTGGCGATGACCACCAGCGGATGCAGCTCCACGGTGCTGCGGCCGGCGCGGGCGCCCATTCGCACCTGCCTGGCGTCCTCGGCCAGCAGGTAACCGTCGACCACCAGCGTCGCCAGCAGCTCCTCCAGTTCCAACCGGCCGCGTCGGCCGAGCAGGGATGCGATGTGCGGTGAAGCGGCCATCCGGGTGTGTTTCCTGCGTGGCGTCCAGCGGGCACGGCCCGGTGGCAAAGCGTGCTGCGGCTATACTAACGCGCTTTACTCCAGGTCACGGAAAGCCATGTCCGCACGCACCTTCCAGGATGTGATCCAGACCCTCAACCGCTACTGGGCGGCACAGGGTTGTGTGCTGCTGCAGCCGCTCGATACCGAGGTCGGCGCCGGCACCTTCCATCCCGCCACCTTCCTGCGCGCGCTCGGTCCCGAGCCCTGGGCCGCCGCCTACGTGCAGCCCTCGCGGCGGCCCACCGACGGTCGCTACGGCAACAACCCGAACCGCCTGCAGCATTACTACCAGTACCAGGTGGTGATGAAGCCGAATCCCGAGAACATCCTCGATCTCTACATCGGTTCGCTGAAGGAGCTGGGCCTCGATCCGCTGGTGCACGACCTGCGCTTCGTCGAGGACAACTGGGAATCGCCCACGCTGGGCGCCTGGGGCCTTGGCTGGGAGGTATGGCTGAACGGCATGGAGGTGACTCAGTTCACCTACTTCCAGCAGGCCGGCGGCCTGGAGTGCCGCCCGGTGACCGGCGAGATCACCTACGGCCTGGAGCGGCTGGCGATGTACCTGCAAAATGTGGACAACGTTTTTGATCTGGTCTGGACGGACGGCCCGCGCGGAATCGTGACCTACGGCGACGTGTTCCACCAGAACGAAGTCGAGCAGAGCACCTACAACTTCGAGCACGCGAACGTGCCCGAACTGCTGCGCTGGTTCGACGTGTGCGAGGCCACCGCCAACCAGCTGATCGCGGCCAACCTGCCGCTGCCGGCCTACGAACAGGTGATGAAGGCCAGCCATACCTTCAACCTGCTCGATGCGCGTCGCGCGATCAGTGTCACCGAGCGCCAGCGTTACATTCTGCGCGTGCGCACGCTGTCGCGCGGCGTGGCCGAGACCTACGTCGCGCAGCGCGAGAGGCTCGGCTTTCCGGGCCTGAACAACGTTTCCCGGGAGCAGGCCGCATGAGCGCCGCCAAGTCGCTGTTGATCGAACTGGGTACCGAGGAGCTGCCGCCGAAGGCGCTGGACGAACTGTCCGCCGCCTTTTTGCGCGGTATCTGCGATGGTCTGGCCAAGCGCGGCATCGACGCCGGGCTCGACCTGGCTCAGGCCTACGCCTCGCCGCGTCGCCTGGCCGTACTCGTGCCCGCCGTGGCCATGGCCCAGCCCGAGCAGGCGATCGAGCGCCGGGGTCCGGCACTGAACGCCGCTGTCGACGCCGAGGGCCGACCCTCGAAGGCACTGCTTGGTTTCGCGCAATCCTGCGGTGTCGGCGTCGAGCAACTGCAGAAGCTGGAGACCGACAAGGGCAGCTGGTACGTCTGGCGCACGGTCAAGCCGGGCCAGCCGGTGTCGGCGCTGTTGCCGGAGATCGTCGACGAGGCGCTGAAGGGCCTGCCGATTCCGCGACCGATGCGCTGGGCCGACCACGACTACAGCTTCGTGCGCCCGGTGCACTGGCTGGTGATGCTGCATGGCGCCGGCATCGTCGACGGCACCGTGCTGGGTCTGGCCAGCGGGCGCAAGTCGCGCGGCCATCGTTTCATGCACCCGCAGCCGGTGCACGTGGCCGATGCCGACGGTTGGTTGGATGCGATGCGTGTTTGCAACGTGCTGGCCGATCCCCACGAACGGCGCCAGCGCATCCGTGACCAGGTGGCCGCGCTCGCGGCGACCACCGGGGGCGTGCCGCGGCTGGATGATGCGCTGCTGGACGAATTGGCGAATCTCACCGAATGGCCAGTCGCGATCGCCTGCACATTCGAGCGTGAATTCCTCGCCGTGCCGCCGGAAGCGCTGGTCGCCACCATGGTGGCCAACCAGAAATTCGTGCCGGTGTTCGACGCCGACGGCAAGCTGACCGAGCACTTCCTCGGCATCGCGAATATCGAGAGCAAGAAGCCGGCCGAGATCCGCAAGGGCTATGAACGGGTGATCCGCCCTCGCTTCGCCGACGCCAAGTTCTTCTGGGACGAGGATCTGAAGACACCGCTGGCCAGCTATCAGGAGCAGCTCCGGAACGTCACCTACCAGCAGGCGTTGGGCAGCCTGTGGGACAAGAGCGTGCGTGTGGCCGAACTGGCGCGGATCACCGCCGGCCGGGTCGGCGTCGACGGCGGTGCGGCTACCCGTGCCGCCGCCCTGAGCAAGTGCGACCTGCTGACCCGCATGGTCGGCGAATTCCCCGAGCTGCAAGGCGTGATGGGGCGCTATTACGCCAGTCATGACGGCGAGCCGGCGGCGGTGGCCGCGGCGCTGGACAGTTACTACCAGCCGCGTTTCGGCGGCGATGCGATCGCCGCCGACAAGCTGGGCCAGGTGCTGGCGGTGGCCGAACGGCTCGACACACTGGCCGGCATCTTTGCCATCGGCATGAAGCCGAGCGGCAACAAGGATCCGTTCGCGTTGCGCCGCGCTGCGCTGGGGCTGGCGCGCACCCTGATCGAGGGCGATCTGGAACTGGATCTGCGCGGCAGCCTGATCGAGGCGCTGGAATTGCTGCCGGACAGTGCGCTGGCTGCCGGCCTGAAGCCGGGCAAGGATGGCAAGCCCCCGGTGCTGGATGCGGGCAAGCGCCGCGCCATCCTGCTCGACGAACTGTACGACTTCGTGTTCGACCGTCTGCGCGGATACTACGCCGAACAGGGTTTCGACAACGCGCAGTTCGAGGCGGTATTGGCGGTGCAGCCGGCCAGTCTGGCCGATTTCGACCGGCGCCTGCGCGCGGTGGTCGAGTTCGGTCGCCGCCCGGAGGCCGCCAGCCTGGCGGCCGCCAACAAGCGGGTCGCCAACATCCTGCGCAAGCAGGCCGCGGAACCGGGTGCCCGGCGGATCGGCGGAGCTGTCGATCCGGCGCTGTTCGAGGCCGAGGCGGAGCGCGACCTGGCCGACGCGCTGGCCGCGGCCCGGCGCGAGACCGCGGCGGCGCTGGCAGTCGGTGATTACACCGCGGTGCTCGGCCGCCTGTCGCAGCTGCAGGCGCCGGTGGACGCGTTTTTCGACAGCGTGCTGGTCAACGCCGACGATCCGGCCGTGCGCATGAACCGGCTGGCCCTGCTCGGTCAGCTGAAGGCCCGCTTCGGCGCCGTCGCCGACATCGCCCTGCTCTGAGAGGTTGTGACTATTCAACCTCGAAGCCCGGCCATGGCGACGGCAACGCGAGGGCATGGATGCCCGAGTTGAGGCAACGCAGGAGCGGTTACCCGATGGCCGGACGCGGATCGGGCACGCCAGTGCCCGATTCGCGTGAGCGAGTCCGGACAAATCCGCTTGGAGCGGATTTGAACAGCCGCAGGCTGGCCCGCAGGGTGCATGCCAGGATGGCATGCATATATGTGCCGGACTCGCGACAGAAGAAAGCCACAGGAAGTGGTTTTCTTCACAAGCTCTGAGTACCCACACAGGAAACAACGCGACTGCCCTCGAGGCGGCCGCGTCGTCGTGCGCGGGAAGAACGAATCAGGCCCTGTTGCGTTCCTTGCGGATCCGCTCGGCGAGCTGGTGGTTGAACGTCACCATGGCGATCGGATCCACGTGCGAGCCGCCGGGACCGAGGATCTCATAGAGCTGGCTCAGCAGGTCGGCGTTTTCGGACAGGGAGAGCTGGCTGTCAGCCAGACTAAGTTCCGATTGCAGCATGCGTACGGCGGTATTCAACCGTTGCGTGTCGACTGTGGCCTGGGCGGCCGGGCCATGCGCGTGCTGGCGGCCGTGCGAGCGGTGCGATGCGACTTTTTCCGAGCTGTGCTGGTCGTCCAGGTTGGGCACGGTCGGGTCCATCTGCAACGAACCCTCGCCGGCCACCAGCCAGACCAGCGAAATGCCCAGCGTGCGCGCCAGCGTCACGCATCGCGCACGTGAGGGATCGGTATTGCCATCGCGCCAGCTGCGCACCACGCCTTCGGAAAAACCGCACATCCGCGCGATTTCCGTGGCACTCCCAACCCGCTGGATCAACAACTTGATGCGATCTGCAAAAGAATTCGAAGCTGGCTGATTCGTGAGATTTTGCGCATTCATGGATTCGGCCGGGCTGGAAGATGAGGACGGTTGTGCGAATAGCACGTTTTTTCGAAACAAGTCAATGAGCAAAAAAAGAAGAAAAAGTTATGGAAGTGTTGACCTCCACATATTCTTGAACTAACTTCGTAAATTCTTGCGTGTATAGATACGCAAAAACTCGCGTTAAATCATGTGCATCGGCATCACCGGCCAAAGCCGCCGTGGATGTTCCTGCGGATGGTACGCATACAAAAAGTTTCATGTGCCCGGACCCTTCGGGCGGACCCTTGGGAGTTACCAAACAATGAACTCGCACAATAAGTTGGCGGCACATCACCTCAGGCAAACGGCTTTGGCCGTTGGTCTGGGGTTGAGCCTCGGTATGATCGGCACCGGCGCGCTCGCACAGAATGCTCAGAGCACCCAGGCACCAGACCAGGGCCAAGCCAAGGAATTATCGACTGTCACGGTCACCGGTTCACGCATCCACAGCGTCGATGTGGAAACCGCTCAGCCGGTGTTCACCCTGACCCAGGCGGACATCCAGAAGACCGGCCTGGTCAGCGTGGGTGACATCCTGGCGAACCTCACCGTTGCCGGTGCGCAGACTTTCAGCAAGGCCAGCGTGCTCACCTCCAACCCGGAGCAGGGCGGCCAGTACGTCAACATCCGCAATCTTGGCGAGCAGCGCACCCTGGTGCTGGTCAACGGCAAGCGTTGGGCGTCCAGCCTGGCCGGCTTCACCGACATGTCCACGATCCCCGCGGCGCTGATCGAGCGCATCGACATCCTGAAGGACGGCGCGTCGTCGATCTACGGCTCCGACGCCATCGCGGGCGTGATCAACATCATCCTCAAGGACCACTACACCGGCGCCGAGGCCTCGGCCTACTACGGCCAGAACCAGGCGGGTGATGGCACCAAGGATGCCTACTCGTTCACGATGGGCACCAGCAATGAGAAGAGCTCGCTGGTGTTCGGCGCCAACTACACCAAGGAAGGCCCGGTCTGGGCCAGCAAGCGCAAGGCCACCAGCTACACCTACGGTCCGAACCATGCGATCGATGGCCTGAGCGGCACCGGCCCGTGGGGCCGCTACCGCCATGTTTCGCCCACCGGCGGTGCCACGGGTCCCAACCAGGTGATCAACCACACCGGTTCCTACGATGGCGTGGGTGTGGGTGCGGATTCGCGCAATCCAGCCAACTACCATGCCGCTGGTACCAACGATCCTAACGATTACTTCAACCCGACCCAGCAGATGAATCTGGCCGGCTCCAACGAGTTGAAGTCGATCTTCACCAATGGTCGTTATGACATCAACGAATATGTGACGTTCCGTGCCACCGGCATGTATGCCGAGCGCGACAACCAGCGCCAGATCGCCGGTTATCCGCTCAACAGCCTGACCCAGGCCACTAATCCGGTCTACATCAGCGGCGGCAGCTATTACAACCCGGAGCCGGGCACGGATCTTTTCTTCTATCGCCGCACCATTGAGCTTCCCCGCGTCACCAGGAACAACGTCAAGTCGTATCACTTCGACGCCGGCTTCGAGGGCTCCTTCGATGTGGGCGGCCGGGTGTGGAACTGGGATGTCGGCACCAACTACAACAAATATGACGTGGTCCAGTACGGTTCGGGCAACCTCAACCTGACGAACCTGAAGCAGGCGCTTGGCCCGTCGTTCCTGAATGCTGCCGGCCAGGTGCAGTGCGGCACCGCCGCCAACCCTATCGCGTTCACCCAGTGCGTGCCGTTCGACATCCTGGGCGGTCCCTCGGCCTCCACCCCGCAGGCGCTGGCCTACATCAACAGCCTGAGCCAGAGCACGCTGCAGAGCGTCTCGAAGGAATACACCGCCAACATCACCGGTGGCCTGTTCGACCTGCCGGCGGGTGAAGTGGCGTTTGCGGCTGGCTACGAGCACCGCAAGGTCAGCGGCTACGACCTTCCGGATCAACTCTCGGCTTCCGGCAAGACCACCGACCTGGCCGCGGGCGCGACGCACGGCAAGTACAACACCAACGAAGCGTATGTCGAGTTCAACGTTCCGTTGTTGCGGGATCTGCCGGGCGTGAAGCTGCTGTCGGTGGATATCGCCAGCCGCTACGCGCACTACAGCAACTTCGGCAGCACCACCAACAACAAGTACAGCTTCCAGTGGAAGCCGATCGACGACATGCTGGTGCGTGGCACGTATGCCGAAGGCTTCCGCGCGCCGACGCTGGATGACTTCTCTGGCGGTGGTTCGCAGTCGTTCGACAAATACACCGATCCGTGCGACTCCCGCTTCGGCGCAGCCGCGACCAACGCCGGTGTGGCCGCCAAGTGCGCCGCCCAGGGCTTGCCGGCGAATTTCCGCCAGCTCGCCACCACCGGCCTGCCGATCACCGGCCCGAATACGCAGAGCACCACCGCGTACAACGCCGGCGTGGGCAACGCCAGCCTGACCCCGGAAAAGAGCGTCAGCAAGACCGCCGGCCTCGTCTACAGCCCGCAGTGGGTGCCTGGTCTGGACGTGAGCGCCGACTGGTACAACATCAAGATCACCAACGTGATCACCGGAATCACCGCCAACTACGTGCTGAACCAGTGCTACCTGGCGAATTCCGCGACCTATTGCGGCCAGTTCGGCCGTGATCCGGGTACCGGCCAAGTGGTGGGCCTGAACCGCGGCAACGTCAACATGGGCATGCTGTCGACCGAGGGCTGGGACTTCGGCGCGCATTACCGCCTGCCGGAGTTCGGCTACGGCAAGTTCACGATCAACCTCGACGCGAACTACCTGTCGGCGTATGACACCCAGAGCACGGCGGACGCCGACATTGTTGGCTACGCCGGTCAGTGGAGTCTGCCGCGCTGGCGCGCCAATGCGGGCGTGGACTGGTCGATGGGTGATTTCGGCGCAAGCTGGGGTCTGCGTTACTACGGTGCTTTCCGAGATGAGTGTGTGTTTGACGGAGAGTGCAACCAGCCGAACTACGAGGGCAAGAACTGGGGCACCGGCGCCAACCGCAAGGGCGCCATCGTGTTCCACGATGTCTCGGCGCGTTACAACACGCCGTGGAACGGCAGCATCCAGGCCGGCGTGAACAACGTGTTCGGCAAGAAGCGTCCGATCACTTACTCGGTGGGTAACAGCGATGCCACGTCCTACGATCCGGCGCTGGATATCGACCGTTACTTCTTCGTGCGTTACACCCAGAAGTTCTAAGCGTCGGTTGACCTTCTGGCGACATGGGCCGGGACCCTCGTAGGGTCCCGGCCTTTTTTGTGTGTGGTGAACAGATCCATCGGCATGGAAGCGGCCCAGTGGCGTGTTCACCAAGAGGCAGTTTCTCGCGGGGGGGGGGGGGCACGCATGAACTCGCCAAGCAAGGAATTACGCAAAAACAAATAAAAACGTAATAACTTGTTGACAACCCGCTGCGACCGAAGGTAGCGTCCTTGGCTTGGAGGGTGTCGCTGCGCCTGGGTTCGATCCTGCAGCGCCAGTTGGAGCGGGGCTTTCATGAGGTTGCCTTGGGAAATTTTCGAGCCATCCCTGGAAGTTGGATTAGTAGATTCTTGCGAAACTGCATCACAGTATTCCATCGGTAGCCAAGCGTTCGTTGGCGTCACCGGCTTTTGGCACTTCGCTCTTGGGAAGTTGGGGAGATCATGCAAATGAAACTTCGTAACACGAGTCGCAACATCCGGTTGCGTCGTTCGGCTCTCGCGATCGGCTTGGCGTTGAGCCTGATTGGTGGTTCGGCATTCGCGCAGTCGCGCTCTGCAGGTTCGATTTTTGGTGATGCCGCTGCTGGCAGCCAGATCACCATTGTCAGTACCGATACCGGCTTGACCCGCACCATCGTGGCAGACGCCAAGGGCCGTTATCGCGCCAACGAATTGCCGATCGGCAATTACACCGTCACGGCGACGAAAGATGGGACGACCGTAGGCAGCCGAGACAACGTCCGGGTGAGCATCGGCGGTACAGCGGTCAATTTCGTTGCCGCCAATGCGCAGGATCTGGGAGCCGTGACAGTGACGGCATCGGCCCTGCCGGCGATTGACGTCAGTCGCGTGGATACCAGCACGGATCTTACCGCGACGATCATGGACAACGTCCCGGTGGCTCGTGACATCACCCAGGCTGCAGTACTGGCACCGAGCGTCATCCCGGCCGATTCGCGTTACGGCAACTCGGTATCGTTCGGCGGTTCGGCAGCTTCCGAGAACGCCTACTTCATCAACGGCTACCCGGTCACCAATGCGTTGACCAACATCGGCTCCACCACGCTTCCGTTTGATGCGATCGATGCGATGCAGGTGATTACCGGCGGTTACAGCGCCCGTTACGGCCGATCCACCGGCGGCGTGATCAACGTTTCCACCAAGTCCGGCAGCAACCAGTGGAAGTTCGGTGCCCTGACGACGTGGACGCCGGAGAGCCTGCGCTCGACCCGCAAGAACATTTATTACCAACCGGATACAGGCGCCCAGAATGCCGGCAAAAAGTATTACGACCGCAGCAAGTTCGTTTCCAATCCGTTTACATACGGCGTTTATGCCAGCGGCCCACTGATCAAGGACCGCCTGTTTGTCTATGCTTCCGGCGAGTGGGAGAGAGACAATTATGCCTACAACCAAGCGGTCGGCAACGCGGCGCGGACGGCTTATCTCACCGATGAGATCAGGAAGCCGCGCTGGTTGACCAAGGTCGACTGGAACATCAACGACAGCAACTTGGTTGAAGTCACGGCGCTATCCGACAAGGCGGGTACCACCCGCAGCCGGTATGCATACAGCTTTGCCGACGGCACCCACGGCGACGTCAAGAACGGTGGCTATCGCTACAAGGATGGCGGCGAAACCTACATCGGCAAGTACACCGGTTACCTCACCGACAGCCTGACTCTGAGTGCCTTGTACGGCAAGCAGACCACGCAGCATTTTTCGGCGCCGTATGGCTACGATCCCAGCCAGGTGAACATCAGCGATACCCGCCCGATCTCCAACAAGGTTACGGGCCTGCAACCCTATACCACCTTGGCCGATCCGAAGGCCTACGACAAGACGGATGGCTATCGCATCGACCTGGACTGGAAGCTGGGTGATCACGACATCAGCTTCGGCTACGACGTATCGAACTCGGAATCGGAAGCCGGTACGGTGATGTCTGGTCCACGTTATGCGTGGTTCTACGCGCGTACTGGCGCCCTGGGCGACATTCCCTCCAGCGGCGGCCTGACCACCGCGCCCAACAGCGATTACGTCTACAAGTACATCTACGAGAATGGCGGTACCTTCAAGGTCGAGCAGAAGGCCTTCTACGTCGAGGATCGCTGGCAGGTGAGCGACCGCTGGTTGGTGTCACTCGGCGTGCGTAATGACGGTTTCGACAACTACAATTCCGACGGCATCAAGTACGTCAGCCAGAAGAACCAGTGGGCACCGCGTGTCGGCTTCAGCTGGGATGTCAATGGCGACTCGTCGTTGAAGATCTTCGGCAATGCCGGTCGTTATTTCCTGGCGATGCCGCTTAACGTTGCAGTACGTGGTGCATCAGGTTCGACCTACACCACCGAATTCTTCAGCTTCACCGGCATCGATCCGACCACCGGTGTCCCGACCGGCCTGACCGCCTTGGGCAATGGCCCGTACTCGTCCAACAACGAGTACGGCCAGGCGCCGGATCCGCGGACAGTTGCGGCCAAGAACCTGAAGTCGCACTATCAGGACGAATATATCCTTGGCATGCAGCAGGCCATTGGCCCGAAATGGAACTGGGGCGCACGCCTGCAGTATCGCGACCTGAAGTCGGCGATCGACGACCAGTGCGATAACCGCCCGATGCTGAAGTACATGGCGGAACACAATATTGCCGTCGACCCCGGTTACAGCTACTCCCCGGACTGCCGCCTGTTCAACCCGGGTGCCAACAACGTGATGCTGCTCGACTTGCCGGATGCGGCCGGTTCTCCCGAATTGGTTGCCGTGCCCTACAGCAAGGAAGACATGGGCATGTACATGAAGCGCAAGTACATCGGCCTGGATCTGTTCCTTGAGCATCCGTTTGCCGACAACTGGTTCGGACGTTTGGACTACACCCTATCGCATAGCTATGGCAATGACGAAGGCCAGCTGGACTCCGACATCGGCCAGGGCGACGTGTCACAGACCGTGCTGTTCGATCACAAGGAGTTGATGGCTTACGGCGGCGGCAACCTGCCGAATGATCGTCGGCATGTGCTGAAGGCCTACGGCTACTACCAGTTCACCCCCGAATGGCAAATGGGCGGCACCCTGATCGCGCAGACCGGGCGGCCGAAGAGCTGCCTGGGCTATCTGCCGCAGGACGCGGCGGAATACAGCACGTTCTGGGCGGATTATCTCGACTATGGCCGTTACTACCACTACTGCGGTGGCAAGCCGGTGCCACGCGGCAGCCTGGGGCGCTTGCCGACCGACATCCAGCTGAGCCTCAACGTTGCCTATATCCCACGCTGGGCGAACGGCAACCTGAAGCTGAAACTTGATGTATTCAACGTACTCAATCGCCAGGTGGCACAGAACGTCGAAGAGCGTGGCGAGTTGGGTGGCATTGGCGCAGTGGCGGACAGCCGCTTCCGCGTCATCAGCTACGATGCACCGCGTTCGCTGCGTTTCACCGCGCGGTACGACTTCTCGCTGTAAACAATGAGCTGCCGGGTCATTTGCGGCCTGGCAGTCCATTCACTGACCCAACCGTCGGCGGCAACGCCGGCGGTTTTTTGTGTTTCGCCCGTACCGAATGACCTGGGGCCGGGAACCCGCACTATCGCCGGTCGCCCCCTATAGTAATAATCGAGATGGTGCCGGGGTCAATCGGCCACTCCGTGGACGATGCACAAAAGGCAACGCATGAGCCAATTCGCATTGCTGGGCAAGCGGCGGTTTGCGCCGTTCTTCTGGACCCAGGCGCTGGGGGCGTTCAACGACAATGCGTTCCGCAATGCGCTGGTGATGCTGGTGGCGTTCCAGATGGGGCTGGGCGACCGCACGGTGTCGCTCTACACCAACCTGGCGCCGGCATTGTTCATCATCCCGTTTTTCCTGTTCTCCGCCACGGCCGGGCAGCTGGCCGAGAAGTATGAGAAGAGCCGGATCATCCGCTACGTGAAGCTGTTCGAGATCGGCGCGATGGCGCTGGCCGCCTACGGTTTTTACACGCACCACACTTCGCTGCTGCTGGTCGTGCTGTTCATGATGGGGATGCACTCGACCATGTTCGGGCCGATCAAGTACGCGATCCTGCCGCAGGCGCTGAAGCCGGTCGAACTGGTCGGCGGCAACGGCCTGGTCGAGATGGGCACGCAGATGGCGATGCTGGTGGGCATGATCGCCGGCAACTCGCTGATGCTGGTGGCCGGGGTGGGGCCGCTGCTGGCTTCCGGCGCCACCATCGCGGTGGCGGTGGCCGGCTACCTGGCCTGCCGCCGGATTCCGCCTGCCCCGGCCACGGCGCCCGATCTGAAATTCAACTGGAACCCGTTCAGCGAGACCGCGCGAGTGTTGGCGATCACCCGCGCCGATCGCGCGGTATTCAACGCGGTGCTGGGTATCTCATGGTTCTGGTTCTTCGGCACGGTGCTGATCGCGCAGCTGCCGATCTACACGCGCGAGACGCTGGGCGGCGACGGTTCGGTCAACACCCTGGTGCTGACTTTGTTCTCGATCGGCACCGGCCTCGGCGCGTTGCTGTGCGAGAAGATGTCGGGCCGGCGGGTGGAAATCGGCCTGGTGCCGCTGGGCGCGTTCGGGCTGACCGCGTTCGGCGTGGACCTGTACTTCGCACGGCACGGCATGGCGACGGTGCGCGGGCTGGACTGGCTGGCCTTCCTGCGTGGCGCGGGCAGTTGGCGCATCGCGTTCGACCTCACCCTGATTGGCGTGTTCGCCGGCTTCTACGTGGTGCCGCTGTTCGCCTTCGTGCAGGCGCGCGCACCGCGCGAGAAGCTGTCGCGGATCATTGCCGGCACCAACATCCTGAACGCGCTGCTGATCGTGCTGGCCGCCGGTTTCGGCCTTGGGCTGGGCGCGCTGGGCCTGGATGCATCGCAGATCTTCCTGGCCGCGGCGCTGCTCAACGTGCTGGTGGCCTGGTACATCTTCACCCTGGTGCCCGAGTTCGTGATGCGCTTCATCACCTGGGTGCTGGTGAACACGCTGTACCGGGTGCGCACCGACGGTGCCGGGCAGATTCCCGACGAAGGACCGGTGTTGCTGGTATGCAACCACGTCAGCTTCATGGACCCGCTGTTGCTGATGGCGAACCTGCGCCGGCCGGTGCGCTTCGTGATGTATTACAAGATCTTCAACATCCCGCTGCTGAGCTTCGTGTTCCGCACCGCCAGGGCGATCCCGATCGCCGGTCACAAGGAAGATCCCGCGGTGCTGCAACAGGCCTACGATGCGATCGACGCTGCGCTGGCCGCGGGCGAGGTGGTGTGCGTCTTCCCGGAAGGCGGCTTGACCGGCGACGGCGAAATCGCGCCGTTCCGGCCTGGCGTGGAAAAGGTCCTGGCCCGGCGGCCGGTACCGGTGGTGCCGATGGCACTGCGTGGCCTGTGGGGCAGCGTATGGAGCCGCCGCGACTCGATGCTGCGTCGTGCGCGCCTGCCGCGGCGCTTCCGCGCACGGGTGGAACTGGTGGTGGATGCGCCGCGGGTGCCCGCGCAGGTCACCGCGGCGACGCTGGAAGCGCGGGTGCGCGAGCTGCGCGGTGATCTGGCGTAAGCGCGCTCAGCCGATCCAGCCGCCGATCACGACCAGCGCCACCACGCTCAGCCACGCTAGCAAGGCACGCAGCAGTGCGCTGCGCAGGCGTCGCAGCTCGGCCAGTGGATCGCTGTGCTCTTCGGCGTAGCCGTCGCCGGCTTCGATGTCGATCAACACGTCGGCCTGTGCCGCGGCGCCCAGGAAACCGGGCCCGGCACCGTACCAGCTGGTCGGCGCGGCCTGGCTGTGCCAGCGGCGCCAGGCGCCGATCACCGCCTCCCAGTGGCCGACCACGGCCAGGGTGAAGGTCAGCAACTGCGCCGGCAGCCAGTCCAACGCGTTGGCCACGTAGCTGGCGGCGCGGCGGGTGCTGGGGTCGAGTCGCAGGGCGTCGTCGCGACCCAGCGTCTGCGCCAGCCGGTACAGCAGCGCGCCGGCCGGCCCGAGCAGGAAGAACCACAGCAACACGGCGAAGCGCCGGCGCAACGCGGCATAGGCGATCGCCTCGCCCAGCGCCGGCGCGGTCCAGGGAATCGGATGGCCATCGTCGGCCAATGCCTGCGCCGCGGCCTCGCGGCGGGCGCCGTCCGGCGCGTCCAGGATCGCTTCCAGGTCGGTCTCGAATTCGCGCGGCCCGAAGCAGTACAGCAGCACCACCAGCGCGAACAGCAAAGGCAGCAATGCGTCCAGTGGCGAGTGCCTGAGCAACCACTCCAGCAAGACGCACAGGACCAGCGGCGGCAGCAAGGCGAGCACCACGCGGCTGCCGCCGCCGGTGTCGCCCCCTTGCGCCACCCAGCGACGGAACGGGCCGTCGCCACGCCAACGTGCCAGATGCGGCATGACGTGCAGCAAGCCGAGGGCGACGAGGGCGACGAGGAGACGGATGGCCATGGCAGGACGGGCTCGCGGACAGTGGCTGCCATTGTAAGCGACGGATTGCTACCGGCATCACCCGGCGGCGCCAGTCGCCGGGGATCGCGCGGAGAATCAGCGTGGCGTGGCGCCGGCGACCAGCGAATCCAGCTCCAGTCCGGCACGTTGCCGCAGCCAGTGCGCCAGCAATTGGTAGGACACCGACAGCCGCGTTGGCGGCAGGAAGCTGCCGTCGGCGATGCCGTCGACGATCTGTTGCGGGGTGAACCAGCGCGCATCTTCCAGCTCGTGGTCTCGCATCACGATCTGTCGCGACATCGCTGTGGCGATAAAGCCGACCATCAGCGAGGCCGGCATCGGCCACGGCTGCGAGGAGTGGTAGCGCACCTCGTCGACGATCACGCCGGCCTCCTCGGCCACCTCGCGGCGCACCGCGTCTTCCAGCGCCTCGCCCGGCTCGACGAAGCCGGCCAGGGTGGAATAGCGGCCGGGCGGCCAACCGGCCTGACGGCCGAGCAGGCAGGCGCCTTCGTGCTCGACCAGCATGATCACGGCGGCGTCGGTGCGCGGGAAGTGCAGCCGCGCGCAATCCGGATTGGTGCATTGCGCGCGATGGCCGGCAGCGACCAGCAGCAGCGCCGCGCCGCAGTGGGTGCAGAAGCGCGTCTCGCGCTGCCAGTGCGACAGGCCTTTGGCGTAGGCGAACAGGCCGGCTTCGTCCGCCGCCAGCAGCAGGCCGGCGTGGCGCAGGCCCACGCGCCGCGCGTCGAGCGCGGTTTCCAGTTCATCGAAGTGCGCGGTATCGTCCGCCACCAGCAGGAAATGCGGACGCTGGTAGGCCATGCCGAGCAGGCTGACATGTTGCTCGCCGAGCCAGCGCTCTCGTTCGCCGGCGTCGAGCCAGCGCAGGGCATCGCCATCACGGCGCAGGAACGCCTCGCCGGCGCCGTCCAGCAGCAGGTAGCGCGCTTCCGGAGAACGGGCCTGTTCGACGATCCATGCCGATTCGTCGCGCGACTCGGCCACGCGATCGAGCACCAGGCTCAGTCCGGCGAAGGTGTTTGTGGGCGACAGCGTGGCCCGGTCCATCGGCGGTGTCTTCAGGCGGAGAAGGACGAACCGCAACCGCAGGTGGTCTTGGCATTCGGGTTGCTGATCACGAATTGTGCGCCGCTGAGGTTCTCGGCGTAGTCGATCTGCGCGCCGCCGAGGTACTGCAGCGACAGCGGATCGCACAGCAGGGTCACGCCATCGCGCTCGATCGCCAGGTCGTCCTCGGCCTGGGCCTCGTCGAAGGTGAAGCCATATTGGAAACCCGAGCAGCCGCCGCCGGAAATGTACACGCGCAGCTTCAATGCCGGGTTGCCTTCCTCGGCAATCAGCTCATGCACCTTGTGCGCGGCGGCGGCGGTGAACACCAGCGGAGCGCCGCTGCTGCGGTAATCGGGGATCGCGACGAGAGTTTCCATGGTCATCTGGATGGGGGCGGGGCGGACTGAAGCCAAGCATACCGCTTCAGGCCGGCATGGCCTCGTCGAGTTCGGCATCCGGCGCCGGCAATTCGCGCGGGGCATCCCCGGCCTGACGCGAGATGCGCCCGTTGACCTGCGCGCCGGCGGCCATTTCCAGCGTGTGGTAGCGCAGGTCGCCGTCGATGCGCGCGTGCGGCGCCAGTTCCAGTCGCACGCTGACGAAGACGTCGCCGGTCACGTGGCCGTTGATCACCGCCTGCGGCACGTGGATCTCGCCGTGCACCTGGCCGTGTTCGCTCAGGGTGAACATGGCATCGTCGCCCTCGCCCAGCACGCTGCCTTCGATGCGGCCGTCCAGGTGCAGCGCGCCGCTGAAGCGCAGGTCGCCGCGGATCACCGTGCCGCGGGCGATCAGGCTGGTCTCGTGGCTGCTGGTGTTGCGATCGTTGCGTCTACGGTTGAGCATCGTGGTCCCCTACGGTGGTGGTGATGTTTCCGCTCAGCGCGGAGGTCCAGGCGACGGCGCGGTCGATGGTCGGGCCGCCGGCCGGCCGGATGCTGATGCGCAACCGTGTCGGGCGGAAGTCGGGCGGCAGCACGATGGTGCCGTGCAGTTGCTGGAAATAGTTGAAGCGGAACGGCAGGCCGTCCTTCTGTGCGGTGTCGCCGAGCGCGGGCCAGTCCAGCCGCGCCACCTTGTCGCCGCGCAGGCCTTCCACGCTGACCAGGACGTTGCCGGAGACTTCCTCGCCACGCTTGGCGTTCTGGCTCAGGCTGAGGCCGAGGTTCCAGCCGCGCGAGCCGGCGATCGGCTGCAGCTTCACCTCCTGCAGTTTCAGCCCCTGGCGCTGGGCGTCGCCGCCGACCAGCCGCGCATAGAAGCCCAGGTCGGCGCGCAGGCCGCTCAGTTCCTCCTCGCGCTGCGCCAGGGTACCGCGCAGCGAACGGGTGGCGACCTCGTTGACCTGGGCGGCACGCTGCAGGTTGGCGAGCTGCTGCTTCAGATCGTCGATCTGACCGAGCAGGGCGCGCTGCTGGCGGTTGTCCACGGCGGCCGGGGTATTCGTCCGCCGCGCCAACGCGCCAACGGCTAGTCCGACCGCCAGCATGCTGCCCAGCCAGGCCAAACCCAGCCACAGCCAGCGCCGACGGTGGCCGGTGTCGTCGTGCCGGCGCACGACGAAGCGCGGTGGTGGTCGTGAGGCCATGCGGCGCGTTCCGGGGAAAGCCAGAGGTATAGCCCCGGCGTGACGAAAGCGTCAAGGAACGGGTGCACGCTTCAGGGCGCCGCCTGCCGGCGGGGCGACGGCAGGCGCGCCTCAGCTCTGCATCTTGCTCTGCAGATAGCGCTCCGCGCCGATGTCCCTGACCAGGCTGAACTGGGTTTCCAGCCAGTCGATGTGCTCTTCCTCGTCGTGCAGGATGCCCTTGAACAGGTCACGGCTGACGTAGTCGGCGATGCCTTCGCTGTACGCAATCGCCTCGCGAAGGTCCTTCACCGCGGCCAGCTCCAGGTCCAGGTCGCCCTGCAGCGATTCCAGCGCGTTCTCGCCGATGCGCAGCTTGCCCAGGTGTTGCAGGTTCGGCAGGCCATCGAGGAACAGGATGCGCTCGATCAGGTGATCGGCGTGCTTCATCTCCTCGATCGACTCCTTGTACTCGTGCTCCGCCAGCTCGCTGTAGCCCCAATCCTTGAACATGCGGCAATGCAGGAAATACTGGTTGATCGCGGTCAGCTCGTTGTAGAGCACCTTGTTGAGGAATTCGATGACCTTCGCATCACCCTTCATGGCTTCCACTCCGATCCAAGACAACGCGGACTATACAAACTCCGCGCCCCAGTGGCTGGAATAAAAATGGCAACGGTTTGCCTGGTGCGGGATGAAGCCTCCGCACGACGCGAACGGGAGAGGGAAACTCAGGCTGCGACGAGTGGCAGCGGGCAGGTGACCTGCGACAAGGCCTTGTCGAACGTCGCGCGCGCTTCCTGCTCGCAGCAGCCGCAGCAATCCGAGCAGCCGGTGCGGGCCTGCAGTTCGGCAAAGGTATGCACGCCATTGCCCGCTTCGCGGCGGATGTCGTGATCGGTGACGGCGTTGCACATGCAGATGTACATGGCGCGTATAAGAACGCGAATGCGAATGATTGTCAACAATCGGCCGGTTGCCCGCGGCCACCGTTCAGGCGGCGGCGCGACCGTCGCGCGGCCCGGTGGGCGGGGAATCGGCGTCGTCGCGCGGGGGCAGCTTGCCGAGCTGGATGCCGAACAGGTCTTCCACCAGCGGGGCGAAATGCCGCAAGGCCCGTTCGTAGACCTGGCGCTTGAAGTTGACCACGTGCGCCGCGGGGTACCAGAAATCGACCCAGCGCCACAGGTCGAACTCCGGTTTCTCGCAGGCATCGAGTTTCAACTCGCACTCGCCGCCGACCAGCCGGAGCAGGAACCAGACCTGTTTCTGGCCGATGCAGATGGGGCGCTGATGGTGGCGCACATAACGGCTGGGCAGGCGGTAGCGCAGCCAGCCGTGGGTGGCGCCAAGCACTTCCACGTGATGCGCGGCCAGCCCGGTCTCCTCCTGCAGCTCGCGGTACATCGCCTCCAGCGGAGTCTCGTCGGTGTGCATGCCGCCCTGCGGGAACTGCCAGCCGTCGCGACTGACCCGGCGCGCCCAGAACAGCTGGCCGTCCGCGTTCAGCAGCACGATGCCCACGTTCGGACGGTAGCCATCAACATCGATCATGTCGCCTCCTGGGGGCATGTGGCGCGGTTCGCCAGCACGGCCACACCTAAGCTCCTCGGCCGATTCAACCACAGCGCGCGAAGCAGCGGCAAGCGACAGACTTGAACCCGGCAGGCGACACGACTACACTGCCGCGCCCCGCCCGCATCGTTCCGATCCGGCAAGGCGGGTTCCCCGTGGCTATGTAGCTCAGCCGGTTAGAGCACAGCACTCATAATGCTGGGGTCGGTGGTTCGAGTCCACCCATAGCCACCATGACCCGGGCGTGTGTCCTTCCGCCGGTTCATCCCTCGCCATCACGCAGGCGTATGCCATGCACATTTTCAAGGTATTCCAGCTCGAGGCGGCGCATCGGCTGCCGAACGTGCCGGCCGGGCACAAGTGCGCGCGGCTGCACGGGCATTCGTTCCGGGTCGAGATCCATGTAACCGGCGAGCCGGACCCCCAGTTGGGCTGGGTGATGGACTTCGCCGACGTGAAGACGGCCTTCGCGCCGCTGTTCGACCAGCTCGACCACCATTACCTCAACGAGATTGAAGGGCTGGAGAACCCGACCAGCGAGATGTTGGCGCGCTGGATCTGGCAGCGCTTGCAGCCGCGCCTGGCGGGGCTGGACAAGGTGGTGGTGCACGAAACCTGCACGTCGGGCGCCAGTTGTAGCCGTGACAGTTTTTGACGCGTCGCAATGTTTCTTTGAATCGTCATAAACTAACGTTTTTCAATGAATATTTGCTTACAGCGTGAGTAGGCGATAAAAAATATATTGCAATGCACAAAATTCGCTGCTAGAGTGTCTGCCACTACCCCCATCCTCAACGAGGACGACGCCATGACGCAGCAGCTCAACAACCAGCTTTTCGCTTTCACCAAGCAGTTCACCGACAGTGCGTTCAAGGCCCAGTCGCTGGCTCTGAAGGGCCTGGAGACGGTCGCCGAGCTGCAGCTCAAGGCACTCGAGGAGCAGACCAAGGTTTCCTCCGAGTTCGTCGCCGAGGTGCTGGAGACCCGCGACATCAACGGTCTGCGCAGCCTGTGGGAAAAGGGCGCCAGCCTGAGCCGTGACAACGCCGAGCGTGCGGTGGCGGTGTCGCAGGAAGTCCTCGCGATCACCCAGAAGACCGCCGAGTCGCTGAATGCGCTCGTGCAGGAGCAGCGCCAGGCCGCCAACGACGCCGTAGCCGCGCCGGCCGCAGCTGCCAAGAAGGCTGCCGCCAAGTAATCCAGCGGTACCGTCGCGTTCCCATGCGATGAAACAGGGCCGAACCTCGTGTTCGGCCCTGTTTGCGTGTGTCATCGCAAGACGCCGGCGCTGGGTCCGATGGCGCGACCGGGTCACGAAATTCCGCGAAAGGACGCGATGTCGCAGGCTGCATGGCTTGTCGCTGCAATTGCCCCGCTGATATACTTTTAAAGATTGGATCGTGGCCCGCAGCTGTATCGGTGCCGCCTGGTGCAGGCCGCGCGGAGACGCTACGTGCTCAACAGTCTTGCCTCGGGTCGACGCCTCGCCTTGCGCATCATCCTGCTGCAGTTAGCGGTGGCGTTGCTGGCTGGCCTGGTTTTCCTGGCGCTGGGTCATCGCGAAGCGGTGGCGGCGGCGGCAGGCGCGACAACGGTGGCGCTGGGTACCGCGCTGATGTCGGTGCGGTTTTTCGGCGACGTTGGCGGGGCAGGCCAGGCGCTGGGTCGCCTGCTGACGGGCATGCTCCTGAAGTGGATCGTGATCGTCGGGGGGCTGGTCGTGATCCTGTTCCAATTCAAGTTGCCACCGCTGGCCGCCATCACGGGGTTGGCGGCGGCTTACGCGGTTTATCTGCTGGCGTTCAGATTCAAGGGTTGATCCATGGCAAGCGAGCCGACTGGCGGTCTTACCGAATACATCCAGCACCACCTCAAGCATCTGACCCCGCACACCAGCGAGGGCGGCTTCTGGGCGGTCCACGTCGACTCGGTCACCGTGTCGCTGGTGCTGGGCGTGCTGTTCTGCCTGTGGTTCTGGCTGAAGGCGCGCAAGGCCACCGCCGGCGTGCCGGGCAAGGGCCAGGCCTTTGTCGAAATCGTGCTCGAGTTCGTCGACGGCCAGGTCAAGGACGTGTTCCATGGCGACCGCCGCGTGCTGGGTCCGCTGGCGCTGACCGTGTTTGTCTGGGTGTTCCTGATGAACGCGATGGACCTGCTGCCGGTCGACCTGCTGCCGTGGATCACCGAAAAGTTTGGCATTGGCCACTTCCGCGCCGTGCCCACCGCCGACATCAACATGACCTTCGCGATGTCGCTGACGGTGTTCGCGCTGATCATCTTCTACAGCTTCAAGGCAAAGGGTGCCGGCGGCTACATGCACGAGCTGTTCACCGCGCCGTTCGGCAAGCATCCGCTGCTGTGGATCCCGAATTTCGCGCTGAACCTGGTCGAGCTGGCGTCCAAGCCGGTGAGCCTGGCGATGCGACTGTTCGGCAACATGTACGCCGGCGAGCTGGTGTTCATGCTGATCGCCGGCCTGTTCAGCGCCGGCGCCGGCCTGGCGGGCTGGGCGCTGTACGGTGCCGGCATCATCGGTTACACGGTGTGGGGCATCTTCCACATCCTGATCATCTCGATCCAGGCGTTCATCTTCATGGTGCTGACGATCGTGTACATCTCGATGGCACACGATCACCACTGATCGCGTTCGTCGAACCCTTCGCTTCAACCGTTTTGCCTATTCCAGTTTGAATTTCTCAGGAGACCACCGTGGAACATCTCGTCCAGTTTGCACAAATCCAGGGCTTCACCGCCATCGCGCTCGGCCTGATCATCGGCCTGGGTGCACTTGGTGCCTGTATCGGTATCGGCGTCATGGGCTCGAAGTTCCTTGAAGCCGCTGCGCGTCAGCCGGAGCTGGTGCCGCTGCTGCAGGGCCGCATGTTCCTGCTGGCCGGCCTGATCGACGCCGCGTTCCTGATCGGCGTGGCGCTGGCGATGTACTTCGCGGTGGCCAACCCGCTGCTGGGCAAGATCCTGTCGGCTGCCGGCGCGGGCCAGTAAGCAACATCCTCCGGTGGCGCCGTTGCGGCGCCACCGCGTATCCGATCCGGGCGCCGCGTGATGTCCGGGTCTGTTCCACTCCGTATCTACAGGTAACGCAGCGATGGATTTCAACGCGACCTTGATTGGCGAAATGATTTCGTTCGCCATCCTGATCTGGTTCAGCGTCCACTTCATCTGGCCGCACATCAACAAGGCCATCGAGGACCGGCAGGTCAAGATCGCCGAGGGCCTGAATGCCGCCGAGCGCGCCCACGCCGAGCTGAAGAGCGCGGACGTGAAGGTGGCCGGCGAGATCAAACAGGCGCGCCAGCAGGCCTCGGAGATCATCGACAAGGCCCAGCAGCAGGCCAACCAGATCATAGAGAAGGCCCGTGCCGAGGCAATCGCCGAGATCAACCGGCTGAAGGCCTCGGCGCAGGACGACATCGCCTCGCTGGCACAGCGCGCCCGCGACCAGTTACGCGAGCAGGTCGGCGCGTTGGCGGTGCAGGGTGCCAGCAAGATCGTGCAGCGCGAGGTCGATGCCTCGACGCACAAGGCCCTGCTCGACCAGCTCGCGGCAGGTCTTTGATCCATGGCCCAGGCAATCACCCTCGCCCGCCCGTACGCCCGCGCCGCGTTTGAAGTGGCGCATGCGGCCGGTTCGCTGGCCGCTTGGTCGCAGGCGCTGGCGTTCGCCGCCGCGGTGGCGAAGGATCCGCGCGTGGCCGGTTTCGGCAACGACCCGCGGGTGCTGCCGGCGCAGCTGGTGGCGCTGCATCTGCCCGCCGGCATGGACGCCGATAGCCCGTTCGGGCACTTCCTCGCCGAGATGGCCGAGCAGCGCCGGCTGGCGCTGCTGCCGGAAACGGCCGAACTGTTCGAGGCGTTCAAGCGTGAGTCCGAGTCGCAGCTGCTGGTCAAGGTGACCAGCGCGATGGCGCTGGACGCGGCGCAGGCCGAGCAGCTCAAGGCCTCGCTGAAGCGCCGCTTCAAGCGCGAGATCGAACTGGAAACCCAGGTTGATGCCTCGCTGCTGGCTGGCGTGGTGATCGATACCGGCAGCGAAGTGATCGACGGCTCCGCCCGCGGTCGTCTCGCGCAGCTTTCCAGCGCTTTGGCGCATTGACCCAAGAATCAAAACTATCGGGTGCCGCTGATGCGGCGCGAATCCCAGGAAAACTTGCCATGTCCAGCACAACACTGAATCCGTCCGAGATCAGCGAACTGATCAAGAGCCGCATCGAGCAGTTCAAGCTCGGCGCGGAAGCGCGCAACGAGGGCACGATCATCAGTGTGTCCGACGGCATCGTGCGCATCCACGGCCTGGCCGATGTGATGCAGGGCGAAATGATCGAGCTGCCGGGCAGTGCCTACGCACTGGCGCTCAACCTCGAGCGCGACTCGGTCGGCGCGGTGGTGCTGGGCGAATACCAGCACCTGCGCGAAGGAGACACCGCCAAGACCACCGGCCGCATCCTCGAAGTGCCGGTCGGCCCGGAGCTGCTCGGCCGCGTCGTCGATGCGCTGGGCAACCCGATCGACGGCAAGGGCCCGCTCAACGCCAAGCTCAACGCGCCGATCGAGAAGGTCGCGCCGGGCGTGATCTGGCGCAAGTCGGTCGACCAGCCGCTGCAGACCGGCTACAAGTCCGTCGACGCGATGATCCCGGTCGGCCGCGGCCAGCGCGAGCTGATCATCGGCGACCGCCAGACCGGCAAGACCGCGCTGGCGATCGATGCGATCATCGCGCAGAAGGATTCCGGCATTAAGTGCATCTACGTCGCGATCGGCCAGAAGCGTTCGTCGATCGCCAACGTGGTGCGCAAGCTCGACGAGAACGGCGCGCTGGCCAACACCATCATCGTGGTCGCCTCGGCGTCCGAGTCGGCCGCGCTGCAGTACGTCGCGCCGTACTCCGGCTGCGCGATGGGCGAGTACTTCCGCGACCGTGGCGAAGACGCGCTGATCGTCTATGACGACCTGTCCAAACAGGCCGTGGCCTACCGCCAGATCTCGCTGCTGCTGAAGCGCCCGCCGGGCCGCGAGGCGTACCCGGGCGACGTGTTCTATCTCCATTCCCGCTTGCTCGAGCGTGCCTCGCGCGTGTCTGAGGAGTACGTCGAGAAGTTCACCAACGGCGCCGTGAAGGGCAAGACCGGCTCGCTCACCGCGCTGCCGATCATCGAGACCCAGGGCGGCGACGTCTCCGCGTTCGTGCCGACCAACGTGATCTCGATCACCGACGGCCAGATCTTTCTGGAGACCGACCTGTTCAACGCCGGCATCCGCCCGGCCGTGAACGCCGGCATCTCGGTATCCCGCGTCGGCGGCGCCGCGCAGACCAAGATCGTCAAGAAGCTGTCCGGCGGCGTGAAGCTGGCGCTGGCGCAGTTCCGTGAGCTGGCGGCGTTCGCGCAGTTCGCCTCGGACCTGGACCCGGCTACCCGCGCGCAGCTGGACCGCGGCCAGCGCGTCACCGAGCTGATGAAGCAGAAGCAGTACGCACCGCTGTCGATCGCGGAGCTGGCGCTGTCGGTGTACGCCGCCGAGCAGGGCTATCTGGACGACCTGCCGGTGAACCAGGTGCTGGCGTTCGAGAAGGGCCTGCACGCGTTCATGCACCAGAACCACGCCGACCTGATGAAGACCATCGTGGCCACCGGCAACTGGGACAAGGACATCGAGGCCGTCTTCAAGGCTTCGCTGGACGAGTACAAGAAGACCGGCAGCTGGTAAGCCGATCCGGGAACCGGGAGCCGGGATTCGCAGGAGCCGCAGGTCGCGGCCTGGTCGAATCCCGGACCCCATCCCGAATCCCCCGAGCGAGCAAAGCGAGCGAATAGAGCATGGCAAGCGGACGCGAAATCAAAACCAAGATCAAGAGCACGCAGAACATGCGCAAGGTGACGCGCGCGCTCGAGATGGTCTCGGCCTCGAAGATCCGCAAGGCGCAGGACCTGATGAAGGCCTCGCGCCCGTACGCGCGCTCGATGCGCAAGGTGATCGCGCACGTGGCGCAGGCCAGCACCGATTTCAGCCATCCGTTCCTGGTCCAGCGCGACAACGTGGCGCGGGTCGGCTACATCGTGGTGTCGACCGATCGCGGCCTGTGCGGCGGCCTCAACTCCAACCTGTTCCGCCGCCTGCTGCCGGCGATCGCCGACTGGCAGAAGCAGGGCGTGCAGGTCGACGTGGTGGCGATCGGCCAGAAGGCCGTGGCGTTCTTTCGCCGGCTCAAGGGCGTCAACCTGGTCGGCAGCGTCAGCCACCTCGGCGAGAAGCCCAAGCTCGAACAGCTGGTCGGCGTGATCAAGGTGATGATGGACGCCTACCAGGCCAATGGCCTGGACCGCGTGTTCCTCGCCTACAACGACTTCGTCAACACGATGACGCAGAAGCCGACCATCGATGCGCTGCTGCCGCTGCCGCTGGTGGCCGAGGAGATGGAAGCGCACCAGGATGCGGGCGAGTCGGCCTATGCCGGTGTCAAGCTGGAAGCGAGCCACGACTGGGACTACATCTACGAGCCGGACGCGCAGACCGTGCTGGAGCACGTGCTGACCCGTTACATCGAGTCGGTGGTGTACCAGGCGGCGCTGGAGAACCTCGCCAGCGAGCACGCCGCACGCATGGTGGCGATGAAGAGCGCGTCGGACAACGCGAACAAGGTGATCGGCGAACTGACCCTGGTCTACAACAAGGCCCGCCAGGCCGCGATCACCCAGGAAATCAGCGAGATCGTCGGCGGTGCAGCGGCGGTGTAAGTGCGATCGGCTGTACCAATGCGATCATCCCTGATCGCAGAACAAGATCAAAAGGCGGCCATCCGTGGCCGCACTCCTAGTAAGAGCGACGTTTCATTTGGCGCTTTGTACACAACAAAATCTTAGAGATTCATCCGGAGCTATCAGCATGAGCCAGGGCAAAGTTGTTCAGATCATCGGCGCGGTCATCGACGTGGAGTTCCCGCGTGACCAGGTGCCGCAGGTGTATGACGCGCTGAAGATCGACGGCACCGAGATCACGCTGGAAGTGCAGCAGGTGCTGGGCGACGGCATCGTGCGCACCATCGCGCTTGGTTCCACCGAGGGCCTGAAGCGCGGCCTGGTGGCCCGCAACACCGGCGAAGGCATCAAAGTGCCGGTCGGCAAGCAGACCCTCGGCCGCATCATGGACGTGCTCGGCAATCCGATCGACGAAGCCGGCCCGATCGGCGAGCAGGACCGCTGGGTGATCCATCGCGAGGCGCCGAGCTACGCCGACCAGGCCGCGGCCAACGACCTGCTGGAAACCGGCATCAAGGTGATCGACCTGGTCTGCCCGTTCGCCAAGGGCGGCAAGGTCGGCCTGTTCGGCGGCGCCGGCGTCGGCAAGACCGTCAACATGATGGAGCTGATCAACAATATCGCCAAGGCGCACGCGGGCCTGTCCGTGTTCGCCGGCGTGGGCGAGCGTACCCGCGAGGGCAACGACTTCTACCACGAGATGAAGGACTCCAACGTCCTGGACAAGGTGGCGATGGTCTACGGCCAGATGAACGAGCCGCCGGGCAACCGCCTGCGCGTGGCGCTGACCGGCCTGACCATGGCCGAGTACTTCCGCGACGAGAAGGACGAGACCGGCAAGGGCAAGGACGTGCTGCTGTTCGTCGACAACATCTACCGCTACACCCTGGCCGGTACCGAGGTGTCCGCGCTGCTCGGCCGCATGCCGTCGGCGGTGGGCTACCAGCCGACCCTGGCCGAGGAAATGGGCGTGCTGCAGGAGCGCATCACCTCGACCAAGACCGGCTCGATCACCTCGATCCAGGCCGTCTACGTGCCCGCGGACGACCTGACCGACCCGTCGCCGGCGACCACCTTCGCCCACCTGGACGCGACCGTGGTGCTCTCGCGCAACATCGCCAGCCTGGGTATCTACCCGGCGGTGGACCCGCTCGACTCGACCAGCCGTCAGCTCGATCCGAACGTGATCGGCCAGGAGCACTACGAGGTCGCGCGCAAGGTGCAGGGCACGCTGCAGCGCTACAAGGAACTGAAGGACATCATCGCGATCCTCGGCATGGACGAGCTCAGCGAAGAGGACAAGCAGGCGGTGGCCCGAGCGCGCAAGTGCGAGCGCTTCTTCTCGCAGCCCTTCCACGTGGCCGAGGTGTTCACCGGCTCGCCGGGCAAGTACGTGTCGCTGAAGGAAACCATCCGCGGCTTCAAGATGATCGTGGACGGCGACGTCGACCACCTGCCGGAGCAGGCGTTCTACATGGTCGGCGGCATCGACGAGGCGATCAAGAAGGCCGAGGAGATGGGCGCCAAGAAGGCCGCCTGATCCTCCGGGCGGACCGCGCGTCCGCCCGCCGCCTTCAAGTATCTGGAATCTGAGCCATGACCCACACCATTCGCGTCGACATCGTCAGTGCCGAAGCCGAGATCTTCTCCGGCGACGCGACGATGGTCATCGCCACCGGCGAGATCGGTGAACTCGGCATCACGCCGCGCCACGCGCCGCTGATCACCCGCCTCAAGCCGGGCCACGTCGACGTGCTGCTGGCCGGTGGCGAGCGCCAGCAGTTCTGGATTTCCGGCGGCATGCTGGAAGTGCAGCCGCAGGTGGTCACCGTGCTGGCCGATACCGCCGCCCGCGCCGCCGACCTGGACGAGGCCTCCGCGCAGCGCGCCAAGAAGGAAGCCGAGGACGCACTGGCCAACCGCACCGACGCGATGGAAATCGCCGAGGCACAGGCCAAGCTGGCCGAGGCGATCACCCAGCTGCAGGCGCTGGAGCGGCTGCGCAAGAGCCTCAAGCATTGAGTTTTTGCGCTCGTCCTTGAGCGCAGAGCCAAGATCAAAAGGCGGCCCTCCATGGCCGCACTTTCAATAGAAGCGGTTGCTTCGATGGATATTGCGGAAAAGAACGCCGGTCTTGTGCCGGCGTTTTCGTATCGGCACGATGCAGCTTCCGATGACACACGTGAAGAGGCCGATGACGGGATCGCTGTCCGCTTTCCGCCACGGTGGCTGCGTGCTGTGGCTGCTGCTGGCGGCCTGCGCCACGACGCACCATCGGCCACCGCCGCCGGCCGCCGGCGATGCGTCATGGCGGGTAGCCGTGCCACCCGGCATGGTGCGCTACGCGCTGGCGTTGGGCGAGGTGTCCAGCGGCGCCTCGCCGTTCAAGCGCGTGGCGCCGGTATATCCGCCGGAGCTGCTGGCGCGTTGCCTGCCACCGCAGGAGGTACCGGCGTTGCTGATCGTCGACGGGCAGGGCAAGGTCGGCGAAGTGCGCGTGACCGACGAGGTGCAGGCCGATGCGGGCCGGCGCGCTTTTATTGACGCCGTGCGCGCGGCCGCGCTGCAGTGGCAATTCAATCCCCTGCTGATCACCCGCTGGGCCGCCGATGCCGACGGCAACAGCCATGCGGTGGACAGCGGGACGAAACCGTTCAGCCTGGCCTACGTGTTCCGTTTCGAGTGCCATGCCGGCAGGGCCGCGGTCTCGTCCGCGGCGGCGCAGCCCTGAGCCCGCTCCCGTCAGCTGGCGGACAGCACAGGCTGATATGCTTTTTTGATCACCTCGTGCCAGGGCCATTCATGAATCACGCTTCCCTACACGTCATCATCCTCGCCGCCGGCGCCGGCACGCGGATGAAATCGAACCGGGCCAAGGTGCTGATGCCGCTCGCCGGCCGGCCGCTGCTGGCGCACGTGATCGACGCCGCGCGCGCGCTGCGGCCGGCGGCCATCCACGTCGTCTACGGCCACGGCGGCGAGCAGGTGCAGGCGGCCTTCGCCGGCCAGGCCGACCCCGGATCAGGTCCGGGGCAGGCTCTGCGCTGGGTGCTGCAGGCCGAGCGGCTGGGCACCGGCCACGCGGTGGAGCAGGCGCTGGCCGGCGTGCCCGATGGTGTGGGCGTGCTGGTGCTGTACGGCGACGTGCCGCTGACCCGGGCCGAGACCCTGCAGCAGCTGGCGGCAGTGGCGGGCGGCTTCGGCCTGCTCACCACCCGGCTGGCCGATCCGCACGGCTACGGCCGCGTGCTGTGCGACGGCGACGGCCGCGTGCGAGCGGTGGTCGAGGAGAAGGACGCCGACGACGGCCAGCGCGCGGTGAACCTGGTCAACACCGGCATCCTGGTGGCCGACGCGCAGTCGCTGCGCGGCTGGATCGGGCGGCTCGACCGCAACAACGCACAGGGCGAGTACTACCTCACCGACATTTTCGGCATGGCCGCCGCCGAGCACCGGCCCGCGCTCAGCGTCGAATGCGCCGATCCGCTCGAAGCCGCCGGCGCCAACAACGCGCTGCAGCTGAGCGACCTGGAAGCGGCCTACCGCCGGCGCGCCGCACTCGCACTGATGGCGGCCGGCGTGCGGCTGGCGGATCCCCTGCGCATCGACGTGCGCGGCACGGTCGAGGCGGGGCGCGACATCGAACTGGACATCGACGTGATCCTCGAAGGCCGCGTGGCGCTCGGCGATGACGTGCGCATCGGTGCGTTCACCCGGCTGAAGGACGTGCAACTGGCCGCCGGCACGGTGGTGCAGCCGCACTGCGACCTGGACGGCGTGGTCACCCATGGCCCGTGCACGATCGGCCCGTTCGCGCGGCTGCGGCCCGGCACCGAGCTCGACGCCGGCGTGCACGTGGGCAATTTCGTGGAAACCAAGAAGGCCCGCCTCGGCGAGGGCAGCAAGGCGAACCACCTCACCTACCTCGGCGACACCGTGGTGGGTCGCGGCGTCAACATCGGCGCCGGCACCATCACCTGCAACTACGACGGCGTGAACAAGTTCGTCACGCGCATCGAGGACGGCGCCTTCATCGGCTCCAACAGCGCGCTGGTGGCCCCGGTGACGATCGGCGCCCAGGCCACCATCGGCGCCGGCTCGGTGATCACCCGCGACGCCCCGGCCGGCGAACTCACCGTGGCGCGCGGCCGGCAGCATACGTTCGAGGGATGGAAGCGGCCGCTGAAGCAGGAGTGAGTGGTGGAGCGAGGAGTGAGAAATGAGAGAAAGCGCGCTCGCCACCCGTTCCTCACTCCTCGCTCCATCACTCGCTTCCCGTCTTACGCGTAGCGCCAGCCGTCGATTTCCACCAGCAGTTCGCGGCGGCAGATGTCGCCGTGCAGCAGCAGCACCGGCACGCCGGGCAGGCGCTGCTGCAGGAAGTCGCGCACGCGTGCAGCGTCCGCGCCGTGGCGTACGTAGGCCTTCAGCGGCGAGCGGGTGTCGAAGCCGGCAGTCATGCCGGCGCTGGCCAGCAGCGCCTCGAGGTTGAGCAGGGTTTCCTCCAACTGGGCGTCGAGGTCGTCCTCGTGCGCCGAGGCGTGGCCGACCACGGCGGCGGTGCCGGAAATCGCCAGCACGTCCTGGGCCGGCAGCGCCATCGCGCGGGCGAAACTGGGAGGGGTGCGGCCGTACTGGCGCGGGTAGCGCCAGGCACTGACCTGGCGCGGGTTCTCCACCCGCGTGCCGGGCTGGTCGCAGGCCAGCAGATAGACCTGCAGGCGGTGTTCGTCGCCGTGGTGGCCGATCGCGGTGGCGGCGGGGAAGCCTTCGGCGAAGAAGTCGCCCATGCCGGCGGCGCGGCCGTCGCAGAAGTGCTTGTAGCGCTCGGCGTCGCCGTCGCCGTGATTGATCGCGCCCAGGTAATTCCAGACCCGCAGCACGTGCTGCGCCTCGCGCGTGGCGACGAAGCGGTGCAACTGCTCGTAAGCCAGCCGGGCGGTAGCGGTCGGGCCGCCGTGTTCGCGTTCGTCCAGCTCGATCGACGCGAACAGCCAGCCGCCGCCGGCCGACCAGCGCAGCGCACCGTCGCTGCCGCAGCTCACCGGCGCTTCGACCTGCCACAGCTCCAGCGGCGCCGGTGCATCGAGGGCCTCCAGCGCCACCTGCAGGCAGCGTGGGTCGGTGCGGGCCAAGGTGCCGGCGCCGAAGCCAAAGAGCGCCAGCGTGCCGGGTTCGGCCAGCAGCGCGGCGGCGTCGCCCATGCGGTAGGACACCTGCGGCGCGCGGCGCGGCTGCGGGTCCAGCTGGGGGTTTTCACATCCTTGCATCATGGCGTACAACCGGGAACGACAAGGGCGCTATGTTACACTCCGCGCCCACTGCCACCGGGGGGAGGCAATGCATCAAGAGTACGGAATCGAGCATGGTGGAACAGACAGCGGCGCAGCACGAATTGGCCACCCTGGTGGTGGCATGCCTGAATCTCGACTCCGTCACCCCCGAACAGATCGACCCGGATGCGCCGCTGTTCGGCGGCGAACTGGGGCTGGATTCGATCGACGCGCTGGAAATCGCCCTGGCCGTGTCCAAACGCTACGGCTTCCAGCTGCGCTCGGACAACCCGGCCAACCGGCAGATCTTCACCAGCCTGCGCACGCTGTCCGCGCACGTCGAGCAGCACCGCGCCGGTTGACGCCGGCGGTTCGGCCCGGCCGCGTCCGCGACACGCCCTTCATGTGCCGTTCCATTGCCCGTGGCAGGCTCGACGTTCCGGCGGAGCCGATGCGGAACCCGGCATGACGTCCTCTTCACTTTCGTCCGATCACGCCACGCGGCGCTTTGGCTTGCTGCTGCTGCCGGCCTATCCGCTGCTGGCGATCGCCGGTGCGGTGACGCAGCGGCAGGTCTTCGCGTTGCTGGCGCTGGCCCTGCTGGCGACCGTGCTGCTGCTGCCGCAGCTCGTGGCACGCCGCGCCGCGTCGTGGCTGCTGTGGTCGGGCCTGCTGGCCGGCCTGTTGCTGACCTGGCGCTACGGCTTTGCCGAGCTGTTGCTGGAGGCGGTGCCGGTGCTCATCAATGCGCTGCTGGCGTACTGGTTCGGCCGCACGCTGGGCACGGCTGAGCCGTTGGTGCAGCGCTTCATCGTCGCCATCGAAGGCGCCGAACGCCTGCAGCAGCCGGGAGTGGCCGCCTACGCGCGCCAGGTCACCTGGTTCTGGACGGCGCTGCTCGGCGCCCAGGCGCTGCTGCTGGCCGTGCTGCTGCTGTGCGCCGATCAGAGCGGGCTGCTGGCGCGCGCCGGCGTCGCCTCGCCGCTGCCGGTGCCCGAGCGCTGGGCCGCGACATGGCTGCACCTGGGTGGCTACCTGCTGCTGGGCGCGGCGTTCCTGCTGGAATACCTCTATCGCCGCTGGCGACTGCGCCATCTGCCGCATCCCGGCCTGCACGACATGCTGCTGCAGCTGGTGCTGCACTGGCCCCAATTGCTGCACGGCAAGCGCGCGGTGGCGCCATGAACGCCGGCTTCAAGCAGACGCTGCGCGTCGGTGCGGAGCATCCGGCGTTGCCGGGCCACTTCCCCGGGGCGCCGCTGGTGCCGGGGGTGCTGCTGCTGGAGCAGGTGGCGCTGGCCCTGCGCGCCTGGCGCGGCCAGCGGCTGGGCCGCGTGCTGGACGCGAAATTCACGGCGCCGCTGCTGCCGGACGAGACGGCGCAGCTGCATCTGACGGCGATGGACGGATCGCGCATCCGTTTCGAGATCCGGCGTGACGGCATGCTGCTGGCACGCGGCCTGGTCGAGGGAGCGACGTGAGTACACATGGACACTGGCAGAGTCGGCCCGAAGGCGGCGGCCGTTTCGCGCTGTGGCTGATCCGCACGATCGCGCTGCACGGCGGGCGCCGCCTGGGCCGGCTTTGCCTGTACCCGATCACGCTGTACTTCTTCCTGCGCCGCGGGCCGGAACGGCGGGCCTCGCGCCAGTACCTGCAGCGCGTGTTCCGCCGGCCGGCCACGGCGTGGCAGGTGCTCAGGCACATCCATTGTTTCGCCGCCACCATCCTGGACCGGATCTTCCTGCTGGCGCACGGCGAGCGGCCGTTCCAGATCGAGACCGAAGGCCTGGACCTGCTCGACCAGCGCATCGCGCAGGGTCGCGGCGTCTTGTTGTTCGGCTCGCACCAGGGCAGCTTCGAGGCGTTGCGCGCGATCGGTGCGCGCCGGCCGCAGATGTCGTTGCGGGTGGTGCTGGACAAGCAGAAAACCCCGGCGATGACCGAGCTGCTGGAAGCGCTGGCGCCGGAGGTGGGCGCCTGCGTGATCGACGCGGCGCAGGACGGCACCACGATCGCACTGGCGATGGCCGAGGCCTGCCAGGATGGCGCGCTGGTGGCGATGCTGGCCGATCGCGGCCGCGGCCACGAGGTGCTGCGGCGTACCGGCCTGCTCGGTTCCCCGGCGCCGTTCCCGATCAGCCCCTGGCTGCTGGCGCATACGCTGCAGGTACCGGTGGTGCTGTGTTTCGGCCTGTACCTGGGCGGCAACCGCTACAAGCTGATCTTCGAACCGTTCAGCGAGCGGGTGGAGATCCCGAGGCATGATCGCGGCCCGGCACTGGACGCCCTGATTTCCCGCTATGCGAAACGGCTGGAACACTACATCCACGTCGCTCCCTACAACTGGTTCAACTTCTATGATTTCTGGCAAGACGCACCCGCTGCTGGTGAGCCTGCTGCTGAGCCTGCTGCCGTGGGCGAGCACGTCGGCGTCTGAGCCGGCACCGGCCGCCTCGGCGTCGGCGCTGGTGGCCGCGCTGGGCCAGCCGGCACCGGCGCATACCGCGTTCGCCGAGGCGCGCTTCCTGCAGGTGCTCGACCGGCCGCTGGTGGTCTCCGGCGAATTGTCGTGGCTGGGCGGCGACCGGCTGCAGCGGCGCGTCGAGCATCCGCAGCAGGAAACCGCCACCATCGCCGACGGCGAGGTGACCCAGCAGCGCGACGGCCGCAGTCCGCGACACTTCTCGCTGAAACGCGCGCCGCAGCTGCAGGTGCTGCTGGACAGCTTCGTGGCCCTGCTCAGTGGCGACGCCGCGCGCCTGCAGCAGGCGTTCGAGATCCGCCAGAGCGGCGACGCCGGCGGCGCGTGGACGCTGACCCTGGTGCCGCGCGACGCCCGCGTCGCCAAGACCGTTGCCAGCATCCGCATCGACGGCTACGCGAAGGCATCGCGCTGCATGCACCTGCAGGAAGCCGACGGCGACCTCGCGGTCGACCTGCTCGGTCCGCTGGCCGCGCGGATGCCGGCCGCACCCACCCGCGAGGCGCTTGAGGCGCTGTGCCAGGGCGCACCTTGAGCATGCGCACAGGCGCCCGCGCGACGCTGCTGGTGCTCTGGTTGCTGGCGCTGGCCGGGTTGGGCTGGATGGTCAGCCAGCGGCTGCGCGTCAGCACCGACCTGCGCAGCTTCATGCCCGCGCCGACCACGCCGGACCAGCGCCTGCTGATGGAGCAGGTCGGCGAGGGGCCGGGTTCGCGATTGCTGCTGCTTTCCATCCATGGCCAGTCCGATGAACGGCTGGCGGCGCTGAGTCAGGGCCTTGCCGCGGCGCTGAAAAACGACCGGCGCTACAGCCAGGTGCTCAACGGCAGCTTTGACCTCGGCGCGCTGGACGCGGGCCTGCTGCCCTACCGCTACCTGCTGTCGCCCACGCTGGACACGCAGCCGCTCGACCAGGCCTATCTCGCCGACCAGCTGCAGCAGCGGCTGGACGATCTGTCTTCGCCCGCCGCCAGCCTGCTCAAAGGCCTGCTGCCGCGCGATCCCACGCTGGAGGTGCTGAAGCTGGCCGAGCGCTGGGCGCCGGCGAAATCGCCGGAGCTGCGCGAAGGCGTGTGGTTCTCGCCATGGGGCGAGGCGCTGCTGCTGGTGCAGACCGTCGCCGCCGGTTTCGACCCCGGCGCGCAACAGCAGGCGATCGACGGCATCCGCCGGGCGTTCGCCACGCTGCCGGGCAGTGCCGGTGCAACGCTCGAACTGAGCGGGCCGGGCTACTTCAGCGTGGTGGCCGCGGCGCAGACGCGGCACCAGGCCGACTGGATCGGGCGCATCTCCACCGTGGGCTTCATCGCGCTGCTGCTGCTGGCGTACCGCAGCGTCGGCTCGCTGCTGCTGTCGGCGCTGCCGATCGCCAGCGCCGCGCTGGCCGGCATCGCCGCGCTCATCGTGGCCTTCCCCGCGGTGCACGGCATCACCCTGGCGTTCGGCTTCACCCTGCTCGGCGTGGCGCAGGAGTACCCGATCCGCGTGCTCAGCCACCGCCGTGCGGGCGAGGATGCGGTGGCCAGCGTGCGCACGCTGTGGCCGCTGCTGCTCACCGCGATCGCCTCGGCCTGCATCGCCTACCTGGCGTTCTACGCGTCCGGCGTGAACGGGCTGAAGCAGCTGGCGGTGTTCACCATCGTCGGCCTGCTGGTGGCCGGCTTCAGCACGCGCTACCTGCTGCCGTACCTGCTGCCGCGGCGCGTGCGCGACGTGGCCGCGATGCGTTGGCTGCTGCGGGCGCGCACGTGGGTCGACCGGCTGCCACGGCCGCGCTGGATTCCGGTCGTGGTCGCCGCGGCGATCGTGGCGATGCTGGCGCTGGCCCGCGGCCCGTTCTGGCAGGACAACCTCGCCGCGCTGACCCCGCTGCCGCCGGACCTGCTGCAGCACGACGCGCGCCTGCGCGAAGCGCTGGGCGCGCCCGACGTGCGCTACCTGCTGGTGCTGGAGGCGCCGAGCGCGCAGGGCGTGCTGGCGCTGTCGGAAACGCTGCAGCCGCGGGTCGATGCGCTGCTGGCGCGGCATGCTGCCGATGCGCTGGAACTGCCATCGCGCTACCTGCCCAGCGTGGCCGTGCAGCGCGAACGGCAGGCGAAGCTGCCCGACCGCGCCACGCTGCAGCACGCGCTGGACGAGGCGCTGCAGGGCCTGCCGTTCCGCGCCGACCTGTTCCGGCCGTTCGTCAATGATGTGCAAACCGCACGCACGTTGCCGCCGCTGACGCCAGAACGCTACGCGCAGACGCCGCTGGGCCAGCGCCTCGCCGCGATGCTGGTCGAGCGCGACGGCCACTGGCTGGGCCTGGGCACGGTCAGTGGCGTGCACGACGTGGCCGCGTTGCAGGCGCTGGGCGCAGACACGCATGGCGCGGTGCGCCTGCTCGACCTGAAGGCCGCCTCCGAATCGCTGGTGGTTGATTACCGCTCGCGTATCCTGCAGGCGCTCGCGGCCGCCGCGTTGCTGCTGGTGCTGACCATCGCGCTCGCGCTGCGCAGCCTGCGCCGCGCGTGGCACGTGCTGGCGCCGATGACCCTGGCCACCTTCCTGGTGCTGGCGGTGGAGCGCGTGGCCGGTGTCGAGATCTCGCTGTTCCACCTGGTCGCGCTGATCCTCGCCGGTGGGCTGGGCCTGCACTACGCGCTGTTCTTCGAGCGCGACACCGGCGACGCAGCCGAGCAGCGGCGCACGCTGCACGCCACGATCGTCTGCGTGCTGTCCGCGCTGCTGGTGTTCGGCATGCTGGCGTGGGCCACGATCCCGGTGTTGCGCGCGATCGGGCTCACCGTGAGCCTGGGCGTGGCCTTCCACTTCTGCCTGTCGATCCTGATGGCGCCGCATGCTCGACAAGACTGACTGGGCAGCGCTCATCCCGCACGCGGGCACGATGTGCCTGCTGGATGCGGTGCTGGCCTGGGACGAGCGCACGATCCACGCAACCAGCGCCAGCCATGCACGCGCAGACAACCCGCTGCGCAGCGCGCACGGCCTGCACGCGGTGCATCTGGCCGAATACGGCGCGCAGGCGATGGCGGTGCATGGCGCGCTGCTGGCGCGTGCGCGCGGCCTGGTCGAAGTGCGCCCGGGCCGGCTGGTCAGCCTGCGCGAGGTGCAGCTGTTCGAGGAATACGTCGACCGGCTCGACGGCGCTCTGGACGTCCATGCCGAATGCCTTTACGCCGACGACGGTGGCGCGCAATATGCGTTCCGCGTCGAGCATCGCGGCCGGCTGCTCGCCAGCGGGCGTGCCGCGGTGATCCATCCTTCCCGCTGATCCGCCTGCGAGTCCTCCCATGTCCGAAGCCCCTCCCGCACGTCGCGCCCTGGTCACCGGCGGCAGCGGCGAGCTCGGTGGCGCGATCTGCCACGCACTGGCCGCGGCCGGTTGGCAGGTGATCGTGCACGGCCATCACAGCCTGAGCCGGGCGGAGGAAACCGCGGCGACGATCGTCGCCGCAGGCGGCCGCGCGCAGGCGATCGCGTTCGACGTCACCGACGCGGAAGCGACCCGTGCCGCGCTGGACGCGTTGCTGGCCGAAGGGCCGATCCATGCGCTGGTGAACAACGCCGGCATCCACGACGACGCGCCGATGGCCGGCATGAGCGACGCGCAGTGGCACCGGGTGATCGACGTCTCGCTGCACGGTTTCTTCCATGTCACCCAGCCGCTGCTGCTGCCGATGGCGCGCGCGCGCTTCGGCCGCATCGTCTCGATCGGCTCGGCGGCGGCGCAGCTGGGCAACCGCGGCCAGGCCAACTACGCGGCGGCGAAAGCGGCGCTGGTGGGCGCCGGCAAGTCGCTGGCGCGCGAGATGGCCTCGCGCGGCATCACCGTCAACGTGGTGGCGCCCGGCGTGATCGAGGGGCGCATGGCCGAGGCGGCCTTCCCGTCCGAACGCATCCGCGAGCTGGTGCCCGCGCAGCGCGCCGGCAAGCCGGAGGAGGTCGCCGCGCTGGTGGCGTTCCTGTGCTCGGACGTGGCCGGCTACATCAACGGCCAGGTGATCGGCGTCAACGGCGGCATGGGCTGAATCGCATCAGTCCGCGCCAGCGTCGACCACGAGCGGCGCACCGCGCGAGCGACGATAGCTGCGGATCACGTGGCCGTAGTGGACCACCCGGCCGATCGTGTAGGTGGTGATGCGGGTGACGTCGCGCACCGGCTTGAGGTGGCTGGGGCGGAATGCACCGTGATAGCGCGAGGCGATCGGCACCGAGACCACGCCGAGCTGCTTCTCGCGCGAAGCGGCGATCAGGATCGCCGCTTCGAACACGAAGTTTTCCGCCGGCAGGTCGACCAGTGCCAGCGCCGCGCGCGGGTACCAGCGCTGCCCGCTCTGGGTGTCGGCCACCGGTTGCGCGCAGGCCCACGAGATGCCCCAGTCGGCCACCGCGTTGGCGCGGCGGCGGCCCTTCGGCTGCTGCTCGCGGTCGAGCAGGCGTGCGCCGATCACGATGTGTTGCGGGTAGCGTTGCGCGGCGGCCACGATGTGCGGGATGTCGGCGGCCAGATGCTGGCCGTCGCCGTCCATCGTCAGCACCGCGTCGTAGCCCTGCCGCAGCGCTTCGCGAAAGCCGTGGCGCAGCGCCTCGCCCTTGCCGCGGCGTTCGTCATGGCGCAGCAGGGTCACCGGCAGGGCGGCGACGATCTCGGGCGTGCGATCGTCCGAGCCGTCGTCGATCACGATCACCGGCGCACCCAGCGCCAGCACGGATTCGAGCACGGACCGGATCGCGGCCTCCTCGTTGAGGCAGGGGATCAGCACGCACCAGCGCGCGGCGGGGGTATTCAAGCGACGGGCTCCATGTCGATGTGCAATTCCAGTGTAGCGGTGGTGGCCAGTCGGCAGTGGCCGCCGCGGCCGGCGGCGAGCAGGGCCAGCAAGGGCAGGCTCACCGCTGACGGATTGCCCTCGCGCCAGCCGGCCAGCGGCTCGGGCAGTGGCGCGTCGAGGGCCGCGCGCGGCTGCAGGCCGAGGTCGAGCCGGGCCAGCGTGGTGGCGCCGGCCTGCGGCGCCAGCACCAGCGCGCAGCCGAATGGCAGGCGGCAGGCGGTGACTTCGTCCAGCGGGCCTCTGCTGGCGGTGTCGCTGCATACCAGCAGCACCGGGCGCTGTTCGGCCAGCACCTGGCTGGCCGCCTCGAGCAGGCCGGCGCCGAAGCTCTCGCGCTGGGCGCAGACCGCGGTGGACGGCGCGTGGCAGCCGGTGGCGATGGTCCAGTAGCCGACCGCGGCGTTGTGCACCGAATTGTGGAAGCGGGTCGGCGACAGTTCCATCGGCGAGTGCGCCAGGGTGGCGCACATGTAGTCGGTGATCGCCTGGTCGCCATGCGAGGAGGCGAACACGCAGGCCAGCGCGGCGGCGTCGCGGCCGCTCATCGCCAGCGCCTGGCCGGCCACTTCGATCGCCAGCAGCACGCTCTCCGGTGCGCGGCGGCGCTCGTTCGGCGGCAGCATGGCGGCGGAGGGTCGCGCCGGCGCCGGCTCCGGCGTGCTACCGGCGAGCAGGTTCCGCAGTGCCGCGAAGTCGGCCAGCGGCGGCGACCACAGGCCGACGCCTTCCACATGGACGCTCAGCGCGGTCATGCGGCGGACCCCGCGCGGGCGAACGCGAGGCAGGCATTGTTGCCGCCGAAGCCGAACGAGTTGCTGAGCGCCACGTCGACGCGCCGGTGTTCGTTGCGCCAGGCGAAGTGCGCGCCGCAGATCGGATCGGGCGTGTCGCCGCCGAGATTGCCGGGCACCAGACCGTGTTCGATCGCCTGCAGCGCGATGGTCGCCTCGACGATGCCGGCCGCGCCCAGCGTGTGGCCGGTGTAGCCCTTGGTCGAACTGGCCCGCGTGGTGGCAGGGAAGGTGCGGCTGACCAGCGCCGCCTCCACCGCGTCGTTCTTCAGGCTGGCGGTGCCGTGCAGGTTGATGTAGTCCACCTGCGCCGCGTCGAGGCCGGCGCGCGCCAGCGCGTCGCGCAACGCCAGTTCGGCGCCGAGGCCGTCCGGGTGCGGCGTGGACATGTGGTGTGCGTCGCTGGCCTCGCCATAACCGAGCAGCCGCGGCGCATCGGGCGCCGCCTCGATGCGCTCCAGCAGGGCGAAGCCGGCGGCCTCGCCGATCGAGATGCCGTTTCGCGCGGCGTCGAACGGGCGGCACGGCTCGGGCGACACCAGCTCCAGCGCGTTGAAGCCGAACAGCACGCTGTCGCACAGGGTGTCCACGCCGCCGACCACCGCCGCATCGACCAGGCCGAGGCGGAGCATCCGCTCGGCGCTGGCGAACACCTTGGCGCTGGACGAGCAGGCCGTGGAGACGGTCAGGCACGGCCCTTCCAGGTCGAGCGCGGCGGCAGCGAACCCGGCCAGCGAATGCGGCGCGTGGATCGCCGGGCGCAGCATGTCGTCGGGCATGCCGCCATCGGGATCGAGCCGGCGATAGGCCTCCTCGGTGGCGCCGATGCTGGCGGTGGAGGTGCCCAGCAGCAGCGCCACGCGGGCGGCGCCGTAGCGTGCGCGCGCCGCCCCCACGCGGTCGAGGAAGCCGTCCTGGTTCAGGCCCAGCCAGGCCAGGCGGTTGTTGCGGCAGTCCCAGGCGGCGAGCGCGGCGGGCAGGGCAGTGTCCTCCACGCCGTCGACACGGCCGATCCAGCAGGCCAGCGGCGCGCTGCTGATGTCGTTGGGGCGCAATCCGCTGCGGGCGCGCTCGAGCGCATCGAGCTGTGCCGCCAGGCCGCTGCCCATGGCGGAGGTGGCGGTGTAGGCGGTGACCGCGAGGGGTGTCATGGGAAGGGGCATCAGGAAAGCCTAACGTTGACCCTGCAGAATGCCTAGCCTGTGACCAGGTGGGCATTCAGGGTGGTTGCCGGGGCATGAAGCTGCCGCGAACCGGATACGCCCGGTTAAGCTGGAGCGCCCGCTCCTCCGCAAAATCCCGTGTCGTCGAACCCGTCCCCCTCACCAAGCTGGCGCTACCTGCGCGACCGCGACGTGCAGCATGCCGCGCTGGTCACCGTGCTGGCGCTGCTGCTCAGCGCGGGCCTGGTCTGGCTGGGTTACCTGATCCACGTCTGCCGGGTCGCCGCGCGCAGCCCGCTGGCGCCGCCACGGCGGATGGTGGCGCTGGTGTTCGGCCGCCGGCTCGAGCGCGATGCGCCGGAGCACGACTACCGGCAGCGGCTGCGCCGTGCGCTGGCGTTGGCTGAGCAGCAGCAAACCGGCCACCTGCTGCTGCTCGGCGGCTGCAGCGGCGGCCAGCGCAGCGAGGCCGCCGCCGGCCAGGCTTGGCTGCGGCAGCACGGCCTGCCTGGCACGGTGCGGCTGGAGCTGGAGCAGGATTCGGTGGATTCGCTGGAGAACCTGCGCCACGCGCGCCGCCTGCTGCTGGCCGAGGCCGGCAACGCCGGCCTGCCGCCGGTGGCGCTGGTGACCAGCCGCTACCACCTGGCCCGCTGCCTGTTGCTGGCGCGACGGCTCGGTTTCGACAGCACCCCGGTAGCGGCCGAGCCGGCGATGCCGCGGCATCGGCGCTACCTCGGCCTGCTCCTGGTCGAGGCCAGCTATCTGATGTGGACCGATCTGGGCCTGCGCTGGGCGCAACTGATCGGACACCGGCGGATGCGCGCGCGGATCAGCTGAGCGGCCGGGTTGTACGCCGCGCGCCGCCCCGGCAGACTGCACGGGCCGCGCGCCTTGCCGGCCTATCAGGGAGGAAACACGATGCCGCGTTCACGGCTATTATTGCTGTTGCTGCTGCCCATGCTGCTGCTGACCATGGCGTTCCGCCAGACCCCGCTGGTCGACCCGCCGCCGATCGACGTGCCCGCCGGCCTGACCGCGGTGCAGGTGAGCAAGGCGGTCAAGGGCGCGCTGATCGGTCGTACCTGGGTCGTCACCGCCGAGCATGCCGATGGCATCGACGCGGCGCTGAACGGCAACGATTACCAGGCGAGGATCCACGTCGCCTTCGACACGCACCAGGTCAAGATCAGCTACGCCGGTAGCACCAACCTCAAGTACGAGGTGAAGAAGGACGGCACCCGCCTGATCCATACGAACTACATGAACTGGATGCGTTACCTCAGTGGCGACATCGGCCGGGATCTGCAGCTGATTTCCGCCGGCGCCGAAGCGATGCCGATGGCTTCGCCGGGCGGCTGATTCTCCGGCCATCCGCGATGACGACGGCCCCGCCCGCGGGGCCGTCGTCGTTTCCGCGCGACGCCACGCCGCATCCGCCGGATCGTTCGCCTTGCTAAGCTCGCCGGATCGAACCGACGACGCCAGACGATGAGCGAGCAAGCCAACCAGGCCGAAACCTTCCTGCGCGAACTGCAGGACCGCATCTGTGCTGCGATCGAGCAGGCCGACGGCGGCGCGCGGTTCGAGGAAGACGCGTGGACGCGTGAGGCCGGCGGCGGCGGGCGCACCCGCGTGCTGCGCGACGGCGCGGTATTCGAGCAGGCCGGGGTGAACTTCTCGCGCGTGCATGGCCACCCGTTGCCGCCCAGCGCCACCGCGCACCGGCCCGAGCTGGCCGGCGGCAGTTTCATCGCCACCGGCGTGTCGCTGGTGCTGCACCCGAAGAACCCGCACGTGCCGACCACCCACGCCAACGTGCGCTACTTCGAGGCCAGCAAGGAAGGCGTGGCGCCGGCGTGGTGGTTCGGCGGCGGCTTCGACCTCACTCCCTTCTATCCGGTGGACGAGGACGTGCGGCACTGGCATGCGGTGGCGCGCGACGTGTGCGCGCCGTACGGCGCGGACGTCTACCCACGCTACAAGCAGTGGTGCGACGAGTACTTCTACCTCAAGCACCGCGGCGAGACGCGCGGCGTCGGCGGGTTGTTCTACGACGACCTCAACGAAGGTGGCTTCGAGCGCTGCTTCGCGTTCACCCGCGACGTGGGCCAGGGTTTCCTCGACGCCTACCTGCCGATCGTCGAACGGCGCAAGGCCACGCCGTACGGCGAGCGCGAGCGCGAGTTCCAGCTGTACCGGCGCGGCCGCTACGTGGAGTTCAACCTGGTCTACGACCGTGGCACGCTGTTCGGCCTGCAGTCGGGCGGGCGCACCGAGTCGATCCTGATGAGCCTGCCGCCGCGCGTGCGCTTCGAGTACGCGTATCAGCCGGAGGCCGGCTCCGCCGAGGCGAAGTTGGCCGAGTACCTCAAACCGCGCGACTGGCTGTGATGAGAGAAACTAGTAAAGAGGAGTGAGAAACGAGTAAGTCGAGTCGTATCCCGCTCGTATCTCGTTTCTCGCTCATCACTCACTCCTGCCCTTTACGGCGTGGCCCCGCTGAACTTCTCCACCGTGGCGCCCTTCACCGGGCCGATCTGAGCGCTGTCGCTGACCTTCAGCACCACTTCGCGGCGAAATTCCAGGGTGCCCTGCACCACCGCGTGCGGGCCGATCACGATCACCGGCTTGCGCTCGCTGCCCCAGTGGAACCAGCCGTTGTTCGGCTTGTCGACCAGGATGCCGCCCTCGACGCGCGAGTCCGCGCCCACCGTGACGTCGCCGCTGACCGTGCCGAGGCCGCCGGCGACGTGGGCGCCGTCGAGCACGATCGCGCCATTGACGTTGCCGACCCGGCCGCCGACGTCGGCGCCGCGGGCCAGATGGATGCTGCCGTTCACCGCGCTCACCTCGCCACTGACCCGGCTGGCGCTGCCCAGGCTGATCGCGCCGTTGACCGTGCCGAGCTTGGTGGCCTGGGCCTTGTCGCCCAGCTCGACCTTGCCGTTGACGGTGCTGGCCTCGTGCACGCTGGCGCCGCCGGCGATATGCACCGCGCCGTTGACCGTGCTGACGTCGCCGACCTGTTGGCCGGCTTCGACCTGCACCGAGCCGTTGACCTTGTCGATATCGTTGTCGCGCGCACTGGCCAGCGGCGACAGGCCCAGCGCGAGTGCGGCGAGGATGAGGATCGTCGGGAATCGACGCATAGTGGTCTCCTGGAGTGGGGGTTCCGTACTAGGATGCGCCGCCGCCGCGCAGGGTTGGCATGACCTGTGGCAGGGGCCGCATTTGACGCTGTGCGGGCCGGCCTGCACCATTCCTGGTTTACACCTCACTGTTGGGCGCCCCCATGCACAAGCTCGTCCTGATCCGCCACGGCCAATCGCAGTGGAACCTCGACAACCGTTTCAGCGGCTGGGCCGATGTCGATCTCACCGAGCAGGGCATGGCCGAGGCGCGCGAGGCCGGTCGCCTGCTGCGCGAGGGCGGCTACATGTTCGACGTGGCGCATACCTCGGTGCTCAAGCGCGCGGTGCGCACGCTGTGGGGCGTGCAGGACGCGATGGACCTGATGTGGATCCCGGTGCTCACCGACTGGCGCCTCAACGAGCGCCACTACGGCGGCCTCACCGGCCTCAACAAGGCCGAGACCGCGGCGAAGTATGGCGAGGCGCAGGTGAAGGTGTGGCGCCGCAGCTACGATATCCCGCCGCCGCCGCTGGAGCGCGCCGCCAACGAATCGGTGCACGATCCGCGCTACGCGGCGCTCGATCCGAAGCAGATCCCCGACACCGAATGCCTGAAAGACACCGTGGCCCGCGTGCTGCCGTACTGGCACGAGGTGCTGGCGCCGGCGATCAAGTCCGGCCAGCGCGTGCTGGTGGCCGCGCACGGTAATTCGCTGCGCGCGCTGGTGAAATACCTGGACGGCATTTCCGACGAGGCGATCGTCGAGTTGAATATCCCCAACGGCGTGCCGCTGGTGTACGAGTTCGACGACCGGATGCAGCCGCTCAACCACTACTATCTCGGCGATGCCGAGGCGATCGCGGCAAAGATGGCCGCGGTGGCGAACCAGGGCAAGGCGAAGTAGCGCGCCGCGCTCCTGCCGCACGGCGAGGGGTGACAAACGTCAATCGTCAGCCATTCCGCGGGCGACTATGCTGGGCACCATCTGCCCGGTGAGATGCCCATGCCCGCCCACCTGACCCAATATCTCGTGATGCTGCCGCTGCTGGCCTGGATGGTGTGGCGGCGGGTGAGCCGGCAGTTCGGCCGCCAGCCGATCCGGCGCAAGCGGATGATCTTCCGCATCGTGATGTTCGCGGTCCTCGGCGGCGTGCTCGCGCTCAGCGGGTTCCACCACCTTGCGCTGGCCGAGGGCCTCGCTGGCGGCGTGCTGCTCGGCGGTGCGCTGGGCCTGCTCGGGCTGCGCCTGACCCGTTTCGAGGTCGATCCGGCAAAGGGCGACTGCTACGTGCCGAATCCGTGGATCGGTGCGCTGCTCACTGCGCTGCTGCTGGGGCGATTGGCCTGGCGGATGCTGGTGGCATGGCCGCAGATGCAGCAGGTTTCGGCCGCGCCCGGCGTGATGCCGCCGACGGCTTACGCCGCCAGCCCGCTGACCATGCTGGTGATCGGCCTGCTGGTCGGCTACTACATTGCCTACTTCAGCGGCCTGCTGGTCCACCATAGCCGCTTCCAGCGGATGCAGCAGTCCGGCACGACCGCGGCGTAGCGGCGCCTTCGCATCCCCGGCCTGCCGCCGTCAGGACCTGGGCGTGCCGAGATAATCCAGGCTGGCCTGCAGCATCGAGGCCATGCCGATCTTCAGCGCGCCCTCGTCGAGGAAGAATTTCGGCGAGTGGTTGGCCGGCGCCTTCGAGGCATCCTGGCCGACTGGCGTGGCGCCGACGAAGAAATACACACTCGGCACTTTCTGCGCGAAGTAGGCGAAGTCCTCCGAGGCCATCCACGGCTTCGCCTCGATCACGTGCCCGGCGCCGATCGCCGTGACGATGCTGGCTTTCACCCTTGCGGCCAGCGCGGGATCGTTGACCAGCACCGGGTTGCTGTCGCCGACCGGGATCTGTTCCTCCACGGTGGCACCGTTCGCCGCGGCGAGGTGTTCGGCGATGCCCTTGAGGTTGTCGATCGCCTGCTGGCGCATGCCGGCGTCGAACGTGCGCAGCGTGCCCTGCAGCTCCACCTTGTCCGGCACGATGTTGTAGCGCGAGCCGCCCTCGACGATGCCGAAGCTGAGCACCGCCGGCAGCGTGCCGATGTCCAGCTTGCGGCTGACGATGGTCTGCGCGGTGCTGATGATCTCGGCGGCGGTGACGATCGGGTCGACCCCGTTCCACGGCATCGCGCCGTGAGTCTGGCGTCCGTGCACCACCATGCGGAACCAGTCCGAGCCGGCCATCGTCGGCCCCGGCCGCACCGCCACCGTGCCCACGTTGAGCGCGCTGACCACGTGCATGCCGAACATCGCGTCCGGCTTGAACTGCCTGAACAGGCCCTCCTTCAGCATCAGCGAGGCGCCGCCTTCCTCACCCGCCGGCGCACCTTCCTCGGCCGGCTGGAACACGAACAGCACCGAGCCGTGCAACTGCTTCTTCATCCCGGCCAGCGCCTGCGCCATGCCCAGCAGCATCGCGGTATGCGCGTCGTGGCCGCAGGCGTGCATCACGCCGACGGTCTTGCCGCGATACTCGCCCTTCGCCTTCGAGGCGAACGGCAGGTTCACCTCCTCGGTCACCGGCAGGGCGTCCATGTCGGCACGGATCGCCAGCCGCGGCCCGGGCAGGTCGCCCTTCAGCAGGCCGACCACGCCGGTGTGCGCGATGCCGGTGTGCACTTCCAGCCCCAGCTTCTTCAGCTCCTGCGCGACCAGCGCCGAGGTGCGCACCTCGCGGTTGCTCAGCTCGGGGTGCTGGTGGATGTCGCGCCGCCACGCGATGACCTGTGGCAGTTCCTGCTGCGCCATGGCCTGCACGCCGGAAGCGTCGGTGGCGTGCAACGGTGCGAGGGCGGTGGCGGCCAGCGCGATGGCGAGGGCGAGGACGGTGCGGTGCATGGGTGTCTCCGTGGCGGGGATGGTCGAGGTGGGCGTGCGGCCGTCGCGATGCCGGCTCAAGGCACGATGCTGAAGTCGATCTCGATCGGGTAGGGCGCCGGCGTGGTGGGTGGCGGCGGCAGCATTCCGCTGGCAAAGCGGTCGGCCATGCAGGTGGCGACCGGTGTCGGCGGCAGCACCTCGATCCGGGCCGGCCTGCCGTCGGCCTGGACGTCGGCGACCAGGGTGAACGGCGACTTGTCGGCCGGCGCATGGCGGGTGATGCAGCCCTTCAGCGCCGCCGCGGTAGGGGCGGTGATCCGGTCCCACAGCTGCTTCTGGTAGGCCGGCCCGGTGGCGGCGGCCTCGGCCAGCCGGCCCTGCGTCACGCGCGTACTGAAATCCTGGCCAGGCGGCAGGTCGGCGGCGGCCAGCAGCAGGACGACGGCAAGCGGAAGAAACATGGGTGGCTCCGGTGGCGATCCTCAGCCGGCACGGTAGCAGTTCATTCGGGCCGATGGTCCAGCGCCAGGTATTCCTCGCTCTGCATCTCGATCAGGCGCGATTCGGTACGGCCGAACTCGGCGCGCAGGCGTTCGCCGTCGTACAGCTCGGTGATCGGCGCGGCGGCGGACAGCACCAGCTTGACGCGGCGGTCGTAGAACTCGTCGACCAATTGCACGAAGCGTTTGGCGGCGTCCTCGCTGTAGACGGTGAACTGCGGCACGTTGGCCACGATCACCGTCGGGCCGGCCTTGGCCAGCGCGATGTAGTCGGCCACCGCGCGCGGGCCTTCGCACAGTGCGGCGAACTCGAACCAGACGATGTCGTCGGCGCGCTTGACGAACGGGATCGCGCGGCCGTTGACGTGCAGGTTGCCGTGCTCCTCCACGTGGCCGCGGGCCTGGCCGGCGAAGATGCGCTCCAGCGCGCGGTGCGCCTCGGCACCGGGCGGGGTGAGGTAGACCGAAGCCTGGGTCAGCGCGCGCAGGCGCCAATCGTGCGCGGAGGCCATCTCGACCACGTGGCAGTGCCGCTCGATCAGCGCGATCGCGGGCAGGAAACGCGCGCGCTGCAGGCCGCCCTGGTACAGGTTGGCCGGCGCGGTGTTGGAGGTGGTGACCAGGGTGACGCCGCGCGCGAACAGCGCGTCGAGCAGGCCCGACAGGATCATCGCGTCGCCGATGTCGTTGACCAGGAACTCGTCCAGGCACAGCACGCGGCAGCGCGCGGCGAGACCGGCGGCCACTTCCGCCAGCGGACTCTGCCGCTCGCCCAGCGTGCGCAGGTGCTCGTGTACCTCGCCCATGAAGCGGTGGAAGTGCCGGCGCAGCACCACGCCGTGCGGCAGGCTGGCGGCGAACAGGTCCATCAGGAAGGTCTTGCCGCGGCCCACCGTGCCCCACAGGTACAGGCCCGGCACCGCCTCGGGCGGGTCGTTGCCGAGCAGGGATTTCAGGCGGCCGAGCAGGCCGTTGCCGTTCGCCGGTCCGGCGCACAGCGCCGCGTGCATGCGGTCGAACTCCGGCAGCAGCGCCAGCTGGGTCGGGTCGGACTCCCAGCGGTGCGCGGCGACGCCTTCGAGGTAGCGCGCCGTGGGCGCGGGCGAGGGGGTTTCACTCATGGAGCGGGCAGGTCTTCGAAAGGGGCGATGGCCGGCGTCAGCCGTGCCGCAAGGGTGGCAGCCAGCCGCGTATCGCATGCCTGATCGCGCCGCGCAGGTCCATCAGCCGGCGATGGAAGAAGTGGCTGGTCTCGGGCATGCGCACCAGCTCGGGCCGGTGCTCCAGCGTCCCGGCCCAGTCGAACACCGCCTGCGGCTCGACGATCTCGTCGGCTTCGCCCTGCACGATCAGCCACGGGCAGGTCGGCAGCGCGACCGCGTCGAACGGCCAGCGCCCCACCGGTGGCGCGATGCTGACCAGTACATCGGCGCGCAGGCGCACCGCGTTGGCGATGGTCACGTAGCTGCCGAACGAGAAGCCGGCCAGCCACAGCGCGTCGTGCGGGCGCATGCGGCGCATCCACGCCACCACGGCGGCCAGATCGTCGCCTTCGCCGTGGCCATGGTCGTACGCGCCCTGCGAATTGCCGGCGCCGCGGAAGTTGAAGCGCACCGTGTCCAGGCCGGATTCGCGCAGCGCGCGCTCGGCCATCGTCACCACCTTGTTGTGCATGCTGCCGCCCTCGATCGTGAGCGGATGGCAGATCACCGCCACGCCGCGGCGCGCGCAGGCCGGTTCGGCGGTGTCGCTGATCGTTTCCAGCTTGCCGGCGGGACCGTCGAGCATGAAACTGGCGGCGATATCCGGAAAGCCGGCAGGTGCGGCGGGGAGCTCGGTGGGCGTCATGCAGGCGATGATAACCGCCGGGCGGATCGGTTGCCGCGGACGGCGTGGATGAACCACCTGGCCCACGTGCTGCTGGCGGGCGACGACGAGGCCCTGCGGCTGGGCGGCATGCTGGGCGATTTCGTGCACGGGCGGGCGGAGGCGCTGGCTTGGCCGCCACGGGTGGTCGAGGGAATCCGCCTGCATCGCGCGATCGACGTCTACACCGACGCCCACCCCGAGGTGCTGGCGGCCCGGGCGCTGCTGCCTCCGCCGTATCGCCGCTATGCCGGGATCCTGCTCGACATGTGGTTCGACCACTGCCTGGCGCGGGATTTCCCGCAGTGGAGCGCGCAGCCGCTGCCGGCATATGCCGCCGATCTGCGTGCCCAGCTGTGGCGGCAGGATGCGTTGCTGCCGGACGGCCTGCGGCGGTTCCGTGGCTACATGGAGCGCCATGGCCTGCCCGCCGGCTACGCCGACCCCGCGATGCTGGGCGAGGCGCTGGGCGGCATCGGGCAGCGCCTGAGCCGCGGCAATCCGCTGGATTCGGCGCTGCCCGTGCTGCTGGAGCGGGACGCCGCCCTGCAGGAGTGCTTCGAGGCGTTCTTCCCGCAGTTGCAGGACTTCGCGCGGGCATGGATCGGGACGCACGCGCCGTGAGCGCCGGCTCCCCCTTGTCAGTCAGGGGCCAACGAAAACGCCGCCCGAAGGCGGCGTCAGGATTCGCTTCATGGAGGCCGGGTTTACTTCACCTGGTCGGCGATCCAGTGCACGGCGTTGGTCACCTGCTCGGTGGTGAGCGCCGGGTTGCCGCCCTTGGGCGGCATGAAATTGCCGTCCGGGCCGTGGTAGCCCTCGATCGCATGCTTGACCAGGGTGTCGATGCCCTGGGCGACGCGCGGGGCCCAGGCAGCCTTGTCGCCCACCTTGGGGGCGCCGGCCACGCCGGCGGTGTGGCAGCTGGTGCACAGGTGGTCGAAGATCGCCTTGCCGTCGGTGGTGCCGCCGTAGGCGACCTGCGAGGCGGCGGCCTTGGCGGCGGCATCGGCGGCGGCCTGCATCGCGGCGCGGCCGGTGTCGCCGGCGTACACGGCGCCGGCCGGTGCGATCCGCGCGGCGACCATGGCCGGCTGGTTCGGGTTGGATTCCTTCGGCTCGTGATCGTGGATCGCCAGCGCCGTGAAGATCAGTACCACCGTCAGTACCGCCAGACCCCCGATCATGATCGAGAACTGGCGCAGGACGCTCTGATCGGATTTGCTCATGGGACCGCTCACGCACGTACTCCTGTCAGTGGGCCGGACGGAACGCCACGATGGCTGCCCCGGCCTGCCTGAATGGCCTGTTGCTGTGTTGCACCGGCGCGATGGATTCGCCCCGGCGTGGGTCGCCGCAAATGGTTGCGCGGCGTGGATCGCGTCTGCCGGCTGGCCCGTTCACGGATCGGGCAGCCGAACCAGTCGCGGATTATAGACGAAGCGCGCGGCAAGTTTCAGGCCTCCGTGGCGATCCGCTGCCATGCCGCGGCGCCCGGTGCCCGGCCGGGAAAGGGCCAGGCCGGCCGGCCACCCTGCCATCGGTCATGGCGCACCCCTGTCAACCGGCATTGTCCAATGCCGTTCAACTGCGCCTATGCTCCCCCCCGCCAGGCGCCACCGGCGCCGACTGAAAGACGCCAGTAACATCACCGACGCATGCCGCATGGTGGAGTGCCGGTCGAACGCACCGTTTAGCCCAGGAGTTTCGCATGTCGCGTTTTTGGAAGATCGCGTTGATCGTCATTGCCGTGATCGTGGTGGCTGGCGTGGGATTTCGCCTGCTGCACAAGCCCGCCGGCCCGGGGGCGGCCGCGACGGCGGCCGCCGGCAAGGGCAAGGATGGGAAGGACGAGACGCCACCGGTGCCGGTCACCGTGGTGCCGGTGGTCAAGCAGAACGTGCCGGTCTACCTGACCGCGCTGGGCACGGTGCAGGCGCTCAACACGGTCACCGTGAACCCGCAGGTGGGCGGCCAGCTGCTCAGCCTGGAGTTCGCCGAAGGCCAGCCGGTGAAGAAGGGCCAGGTGCTGGCGCAGATCGATCCGCGCACTTACCAGGCCGCCTATGACCAGGCGCTGGCGAAGCAGCATCAGGATCAGGCGTTGCTGGATACCGCGAAGGGCAATCTGCTGCGCAGCCAGGACCTAGCCGCCAAGGGCTACATCTCCAAGCAGGACCTGGACACGTTGCGCAACACCTCCGCCCAGTACCAGGCCGCTGTGTCCGCCGACGCCGCCAGCGTGCGCGACAGCCAGGTGCAGCTGAACTACACCCGCGTGCTGTCGCCGATCGACGGCCTGGCCGGCATCCGCGCGGTCGACCCCGGCAACGTGGTCACCACCGCCAGCGCGATCGTCACGCTGACCCAGCTGCATCCGATCAACGTGATGTTCACCCTGCCCGAGCAGAACCTTGACCTGGTGCGCCGCGCCGCCGCGCAGGAAGGCGCCGCGCTGCAGGTGACCGCGCTGGACCGCACCGACGCGCACCCGATCGCCAGCGGCGGCGTGCTCAAGGTGATCGACAACCAGATCGACACCAGCACCGGCACGTTCCGCCTGAAGTCGGAGTTCCCGAACGCGAAGAACGAGCTGTGGCCGGGCCAGTTCGTCAATGTGCAGCTGCTGGTGAACACCGTCGACGGCGGCCTGGTGATCCCGGCGCAGGCGGTACAGCGCGGGCCCGACGGCGACTACGTGTACCAGGTGCAGGCCGATAGCACGGTCAAGATGCAGCCGGTGCAGGTGGCCGGCGAGGTGGGCGACAGCCACGTGATGATCGGCAGCGGGCTCGCGGCCGGCGACCGGGTGGTCACCGAGGGCCAGTTCCGGTTGAAGCCGGGCAGCAAGGTCAACGCGCTGAAGCCGGGCGAAGTGCCGGCCGCGCCGACCGCGGCCGAGCTGGAGAAGGCCAAGCAGAACAGCAAGAACGGTGGCGGTCGCCGTCGCGGTTGAGCGGCCGCGTGCCGGCCGGCATGACACCGCCGCCGCGTGAACCCGGCCGTGCCCTGGCCATGATCGCGGCGGAAACCGCACCTACACGTTACGGATAGCCATGGGATTCTCGACACTCTTCATTCGCCGGCCGATCGCCACCTCGCTGCTGATGGTGGCGGTGCTGCTGCTGGGCATCCTTGGCTACCGCCAGCTGCCGGTGTCCGCCTTGCCGGAGATCGAGGCGCCGAGCCTGGTGGTGAGCACGCAGTACCCGGGCGCCAGCGCCAGCACCATGGCCGCGCTGATCACCACCCCGCTGGAGCGCAACCTGGGGCAGATCTCCGGGCTCACCATGATGAGCTCGGATTCCTCCGCCGGGTTGTCCACGATCATCCTGCAGTTCGCGATGGACCGCGACATCGACATCGCCGCGCAGGACGTGCAGGCGGCGATCAACCAGGCCAAGGGCACGCTGCCGGGCAACCTGCCGTACCCGCCGGTGTACAACCGGGTGAATCCGGCCGACGCGCCGATCCTCACCCTCAAGCTCACCTCCGACAGCCGCCAGCTGCGCGAGGTGAACGACCTGGCCGACTCGATCATTGCGCAGAAGCTGTCGCAGGTGCAGGGCGTGGGCCTGGTCTCGATCGCCGGCAACGTGCGCCCCGCGGTGCGCGTGCAGGTGAATCCGGCGCAGCTGTCCAACCTCGGCCTGACCCTGGAGGACGTACGCAGCGCGCTGACCCAGGCCAACGTCAACGCGCCCAAGGGCACGCTGAACGGCAAGACGCAGAGCTACTCGATCGGCACCAACGACCAGCTGAAGGACGCGGCCGAGTACAAGAACACCATCATCAGCTACAAGAACGGCTCGCCGGTGCGCCTCTCCGACGTGGCCAACGTGGTCGACGGCGTCGAGAACGACCAGCTCGCCGCGTGGGCGGACGGCAAGCCGGCGGTGCTGCTGGATGTGCGCCGCCAGCCCGGCGCGAACATCGTGCAGACGGTGGAGCAGATCCGCAACGTGCTGCCCGAGCTGCGCAGCGCGCTGCCGGCCGACGTGCACCTGGACGTGTTCGCCGACCGCACGGTGACCATCCGCGCCTCGGTGCACGACGTCGAGTTCACCCTGATCCTCACCGTGTTCCTGGTGGTGGGCGTGATCTTCGTGTTCCTGCGCCGGCTGTGGGCCACGGTGATCCCGTCGGTGGCGGTGCCGCTGTCGCTGCTGGGCACGTTCGGCGTGATGTCGTTCACCGGCATGTCGCTGGACAACCTCTCGTTGATGGCGCTCACCGTGGCCACCGGCTTCGTGGTGGACGATGCGATCGTGATGATCGAGAACATCGTGCGCTACATCGAGCAGGGCAGGGACGGCAAGGAGGCGGCCGAGGTCGGCGCGAAGGAGATCGGCTTCACCGTGCTGTCGCTGACCGTGTCGCTGGTGGCGGTGTTCCTGCCGCTGCTGCTGATGCCCGGCGTCACCGGCCGGCTGTTCCACGAGTTCGCCTGGGTGCTGACCATCGCGGTGACCATCTCGATGCTGGTGTCGCTGACGCTGACGCCGATGATGTGCGCCTACCTGCTCAAGCCCGACCAGTTGCCCGAGGGCGACGACGCGCACGAGCGCCACCTGGCTGCCGGCAAGCGCACGGTATGGTCGCGCACGGTCGGCGTCTACGAAAGCTCGCTGGACTGGGTGCTGGGCCATCAGCGCCTGACCATGCTGGTCGCCGGCGCCGCCGTGGTGCTCACCGTGTTCCTGTACATCGTGATTCCCAAGGGCCTGCTGCCCGAGCAGGACACCGGCCTGATCACCGGCGTGGTGCAGGCCGACGACAACATCGCCTTCCCGCAGATGGAAGACCGCACCCGGGCCGTCGCCGAGGCGCTGCGCAAGGATCCCGCGGTGGCCGGCGTGGCCGCCTTCATCGGCGCCGGCACGATCAACCCCACGCTCAACCAGGGCCAGCTCAGCATCGTGCTGAAGGACCGCGGCAAGCGCGACGGCCTGGACGCGCTGTTGCCGCGCCTGCAGCACGCGGTGGCCGGGATCCCCGGCGTGGCGCTGTACCTCAAGCCTGTGCAGGACGTGACGCTGGACAGCCGCGTCGCCGCCACCGAATACCAGTACTCGCTGTCCGAGGTGAACGCGGCCGAGCTGGCCGGCTACGCCAGCCAGATGACCCAGGCGATGCGCCAGCGGCCGGAGCTGGCCGACGTCGACAACAACCTCGCCAACAACGGCAATGCGCTCAAGCTCGCCATCGACCGCGAGAAGGCCAGCCGCCTCGGCGTGCCGGTGCAGACCATCGACGACACCCTGTACGACGCGTTCGGCCAGCGCCAGATCTCGACCATCTTCACCCAGCTCAACCAGTACCGCGTGGTGCTGGAGGTGGCGCCGGAGTTCCGCACCAGCGACGACCTGCTGACCAAGCTCACCGTGCGCGGCAACGGCAACGGCGCGCTCACCGGCAGCAACGCGACCAGCTTCGGCCAGCTGAAGTCGAGCAATTCGGCGACGCCGTCGGGCATCGGCAACACCGGCAACATCGGCTTCCAGATCGGCGCCGGCGGCAACATCCCGCTGTCCGCGCTGGTCAGCGCGCAGGTGACCAGCGCGCCGCTGGTGGTCAGCCACCAGCAGCAGCTGCCGGCGGTGACGCTGGCGTTCAACGTGGCGCCGGGCTATTCGCTGTCCGACGCGGTGGCGGCGATCCACCAGGTCGAGCGGCAGCTGGATTTCCCGCCGCAGGTGCGCGGCGAGTTCGTCGGCAAGGCGGCCGAGTTCACCTCCTCGCTGGGTGACGAGGTCCTGCTGCTGCTGGCCGCGATCGTGGTGATCTACATCGTGCTGGGCGTGCTGTACGAGAGCTACATCCACCCGCTGACGATCATCTCCACGCTGCCGCCGGCCGGCGTCGGCGCGCTGCTGGCGCTGATCATGTTCGGCATGAGCCTGTCGGTGGACGGCATCGTCGGCATCGTGCTGCTGATCGGCATCGTGAAGAAGAACGCGATCATGATGATCGACTTCGCGATCGAGGCACGCCGCACCGGGCTCAATGCGCGCGATGCGATCCGCCGCGCCTGCCTGCTGCGTTTCCGCCCGATCATGATGACCACCGCGGCGGCGATGCTCGGCGCGCTGCCGCTGGCGCTGGGCAACGGCATCGGTGCCGAGCTGCGCCGGCCGCTGGGCGTGTCGATCGTGGGTGGCCTGCTGCTGTCGCAGCTGGTCACGCTGTACACCACGCCGGTGATCTACCTGTACATGGAGCGCTTCTCCGACTGGCTGGAGGCGCGCCGCGAACGGCGCGCGCTGATCCGCAGCCAGGCCGGTCACGCGGCGTGACCTTCCGGAATTCCGCTTCGCGCCCTCCCTGCCCGCCGGGGAGGGCCGGAGAGGAGCCGCCCACTGCGCGCCGATCAACCTTTTCGCGCCCTGGACGTTGAAGGCGGGATGATCCTCCCGCGCGTCGTCCGCAAGCCTCCGCCCATGTTGGACCCATGAACCTCTCCGGCACCTTCATCCGCCGCCCGATCGGGACCTCGCTGCTGGCGATGGGGCTGTTCGTGGCCGGCGCGATCGCCTACTTCCTGCTCGGCGTGGCGGCGCTGCCGAACATGCAGTTCCCGGCGATCTTCGTGCAGGCCAGCCAGGCCGGTGCCGACGCCAGCACGATGGCCTCCACCGTGGCCGCGCCGCTGGAGCGCCACCTGGGCCAGGTACCCGGCATCGACACCATGCGCTCGTCCAGCTCCGAGGGGCGCACCTTCGTGTTCATGATGTTCCGCACCGGCACCGACCTGGATGCCGCCGCCCGCGACGTGCAGGCGGCGATCAACGCGGCGGCGCCGGACCTGCCCAGCGGCCTCAACGGTGCGCCCAGCTACCAGAAGGCGAACCCGAACGACGACCCGATCATCGCGCTGGCGCTGACTTCGGACACGCAATCGGCGGCCGACCTGTACAACCTGTCCGACACCCTGCTGGCGCAGCGGCTGCGCCAGCTGCCGGGCGTGTCGTCGGTGGAGATCGCCGGCGCGGCCACGCCGGCGGTCCGCGTCGACGTGAACCTGCGCGCGCTGAATGCGATGGGCCTGTCGCCCGACCAGCTGCGCAATGCGCTGAGCGCGGCCAACGTGACTTCGCCGGAGGGCTTCCTGTCCAACGGCACCACCACCATGTCGATCAGCGCCACCGCCCAGCTGCACGGCGCGGAGGACTTCGCCCAGCTGGTGGTCGCCAGCCACAACGGCACGCCGGTGCGGCTGTCGGACGTGGCCCACGTCTACGCCGGCCAGCAGGACGCCTACCAGGCCGCCTGGTTCCACGGCAAGCCGGCCGTGCTGATGTACGTCTACAAGAAGGCCGACGCCAACATCATCGCCACCGTCGACCTGGTCAAGGAGCAGCTGCCGATGCTGCGCGGCTACCTGTCGCCGGGCACCGTGCTGACCCCGTTCTTCGACGGCACGCCGACCATCCGCGCCTCGCTGCACGAGGTGCAGGCCACCTTGCTGATCTCGCTGGCGATGGTGGTGCTGACGATGGCGCTGTTCCTGCGCCGGCTCGCGCCCACGCTGATCGCCGCGGTGGCGGTGCCGCTGTCGCTGGCCGGCGCGTTCGTGGTGATGTACATCCTCGGCTACACGCTGAACAACCTCACCCTGCTGGCGCTGGTGATCGCGATCGGCTTCGTGGTCGACGACGCGATCGTGGTGATCGAGAACATCATCCGCCACATCGATGCCGGCATGACGCGGATGGAGGCGACGCTCGCCGGCGCGAGGGAGATCGGCTTCACCATCGTCTCGATCACCGCCTCGCTGATCGCCGTGTTCATCCCGCTGCTGTTCGCCGGCGGCATCACCGGCATGTTCATGCACGAGTTCTCGGTGACCCTGGTGGCGGCGATCGTGGTCTCGGCGACGGTCTCGCTGACGCTGACGCCGGCGCTGTGCGGGCGATTCCTCGGTGGCCATGCGGCGAAGCCGCAGGCGCCGCCGTCGCGGCTCGCCCGCATGCTGGACGGTTTCCATGCCGGCATGCTGCGCGCATACACGCGCGCGCTGAATTTCTCGCTGCGCCATGCGCTGGCGTTCTCGCTGACTCCGCTGGTGCTGATCGTGGCCACGGTCTACCTGTTCGGCGTGGTCAAGACCGGCCTGTTCCCGGCGCAGGACACCGGCCTGATCTGGGGCCGCGCCACGTCCAGCGCCACCGTGTCGTTCGGCGAATCCGAGCAGCGCCTGAAACGGCTCACCACCATGCTGATGGCGGACCCCGACGTCGCCACCGTGGGCTCGCGCCTGGGCAGCAGCCGGCAGGGCACCAGCGGCTCGTTCAACATCGACCTGAAGAGCCGTGCCGAAGGCCGCCAGGACGATACCTTCACGGTGCTGTCGCGGCTCAGCGCGAAGGCGGCGCATTATCCCGACCTCAACCTGCGCCTGCGCCCGGTGCAGGACCTGCCCAGCGGTGGCGGCGGCACCAGCCAGGGCGCGCAGTACCAGGTCTCGCTGCAGGGCAACGACCTGGCCAGCCTGCAGGAATGGCTGCCGAAACTGCAGGCCGAGCTGAAGAAGAACCCCAAGCTGCGCGACGTCGGCACCGATGTCGACGAGGCCGGCCTGCGCCAGAACATCGTGATCGACCGCGACAAGGCCGCGCGGCTCGGCGTGTCGGTCGGCGCCGTCGACGGCGCGCTGTACGACGCGTTCGGCCAGCGCCAGGTGTCCACCATCTACTCGGACATCAACCAGTACCAGGTGGTGGTCAACGCGCTGCCGGTGCAGACCGCCACGCCGGAGGCGCTCAACCGCATCTACGTGCGCTCGAGCGGCGGCAAGATGATCCCGATCACCGCCTTCGCGCGGCAGGAGCCCGGGATGGCGCCGTCGCAGATCACCCACGAAAACCAGTACACCACGATGGATCTCAGCTTCAACCTGGCCCCCGGCGTGAGCATGGGCGAGGCGATGGCGATCATCCAGGCCACCGTGCAGAACATGCGCATGCCCGGCGACATCCGGGTGAAGATGGGCAGCGACTTCCGCCGCTTCCAGCAGTCGCAGAGCGGCATGGGCTGGCTGATCCTCGCCGCCGTGCTCACCGTCTACATCGTGCTCGGCATGCTGTACGAGAACCTGGTCCACCCGGTCACCATCCTTTCCACCCTGCCGGCCGCCGGCGCCGGCGCATTGCTGGCGCTCTGGATCACCGGCACCGAGCTGTCGGTGGTGGCGCAGATCGCGCTGGTGCTTTTGATCGGCATCGTCAAGAAGAACGCGATCATGATGATCGACTTCGCCCTGGTCGCCGAGCGCGAACACGGCAAGAGCCCGCTGGAAGCGGCGCGCGAGGCGTGCACCGTGCGCTTCCGCCCGATCATGATGACCACCATGGTCGCCATCCTCGCCGCGCTGCCGATCGCCATCGGCCTCGGCGAAGGCAGCGAACTGCGCCGTCCGCTCGGCATCGCCCTGATCGGCGGCCTGCTCATCTCGCAGAGCCTCACCCTGCTCAGCACCCCCGCGCTGTACGTGATCTTCTCGTGCCTCGCCGAGCGGCGAAGAGCGTGGTGGGCGCGGCGACAGAGGCGCCATCCGATGGTGCCCCGCCCCGACATCGGTTGATCCGGCCGCTTCCCGTGGCCTCCAGCTGAACGCTTTGCCGCCACACTCACAACCCGTTAACCGCAAGGTGGTTACCACTGACCCCGTTCGCGGACGAAGTGGCGTGCGATGGACGACGAGGCCGGCAAGGTTGATTTTGCGATGTGCGGGGCGGAGCGAACTCCACCCGCTGGCTGCGCCGCCAGGGCGGCACCAGGCCACGTGCAGTCACGGGTCGGTTCCACCGCCGAGGAGGTCGCCGGCCATACCGTGGTGGCCGGCGGTTACCTGGCGAGGATCGCGAAACACCCATGCGAACGCGTGGACGCAGATTCCCGCCGCCAATCGCGACCAGTTCTCCGCGACCAGTTCTCTGGGCCGGATCAGGGTCGGCCAGGTCCTGAATATTTCCGCCAAGTCCTGAAGCAGGAGGTAGCTCCATGAAGATCACTCGCCAACCCTTGGTCCTTGCCGCGTCGCTGGCTGCGATGCTGGCCTTGAGCGCGTGCGGCAAGAAGGACGAATCGACGGCGCCGGCGCCATCGGGCACGCCGCCACCCGCTGCGACGGCACCGACGCCGCCAGTTGCACCGACACCCGCTTCGACGGCGCCGATGGCCATGAACAACAGTGCGCCGGCCGCGGTCACGGTCGGCTCGGTGGAACTGGGTTCGACGGTCGACGCGAACCACAAGATCCTCGCCAGCGGCACCAGTTTCGCGCCGAAGGACACCATCTACGCCTCGGTCGACACCAGCGGCAGCGGCAATGCCACGCTGTCGGCGAAATGGACCACCCAGGACGGCCAGGTGGTGCATGAGGACAGCAAGTCGCTCAATGCGACGGGCCCGCAGACCACCGCGTTCATGATCAGCAAGCCGGACGGTTTCCCGACCGGAGACTACAAGGTGCAGATCTCGTTGAACGGCAACCAGGTCGCCAGCAAGGATTTCTCGGTGAAATAAGCTGCAACGCTGATGCGGGGTGAAACGAGGGCGCGGCCATGCCGCGCCCTCGTCGTTTTGTCTTGCGCGAACCACAGTACGTCGACGCATGTTGGCGGTGCCGCCAGCATCGCGCTTTCCCCTCCCCGGCGAAAACGCGACAATGGGAGGCTTGTATCAGCGTGCCGCCGTTCCCTGGCGGCACGGCTCCCTCCCGGCCATGCAGTCGCTAAAGAGGTCCACACAGACAATGTCCAGCACGTCCAAGATCATCTACACGCTGACCGACGAAGCCCCGTTCCTCGCCACGCAGTCGCTGCTGCCGATCATCGCCGCCTTCACCGGCACGGCGGGCGTCAAGGTCGAGACGCGCGACATCTCGCTGGCCGGGCGCATCATCGCGCTGTTCCCCGAGCTGCTGCAGGAAGGCCAGCGCATCGCCGACGACCTCGCCGAGCTGGGCCGCCTCGCCACCACGCCGGAGGCGAACATCATCAAGCTGCCAAACATCAGCGCCTCGATGCCGCAGCTGAAGGCGGCGATCAGGGAGCTGCAGGACCACGGCTACGCGCTGCCGGATTACCCGGACGAGCCGAAGGACGATCGCGAGAAGGACGTCAGGGCGCGCTACGACCGGGTCAAGGGCAGCGCGGTGAATCCGGTGCTGCGCGAGGGCAACTCCGACCGCCGCGCGCCGGCCTCGGTGAAGAACTACGCGCGCAAGCACCCGCACAAGATGGGCGCGTGGAGCCATGACTCGAAGACCCACGTGGCGCACATGGACGGCGGCGACTTCTACGGCAGCGAGCAGTCCGCGGTGGTCGGGCAGCCGACCGCGGTGCGCATCGAGTGGTTCGGCAAGGACGGCTCCAGCAAGGTGCTGAAGGAGAAGACCGCGCTGAAGGCCGGCGAGATCATCGACGCCGCGGTGATGTCGCGCCGCGCGCTGGCCGCCTTCGTCGACGCGCAGATCGAGGACGCAAAGAAGCAGGGCGTGCTGTTCTCGCTGCACCTCAAGGCCACCATGATGAAGGTCTCCGATCCGATCATGTTCGGCGTGGCGGTGGGCGAGTTCTACAAGGACGTGCTGGCGAAGCACGCCGACGCGCTGAAGCAGGCCGGCTTCAACCCGAACAACGGCATCGGCGACCTGTACGCGCGCCTGGGCGCGCTGCCGGAAGCGACGCAGGCGGCGATCAAGGCCGACCTCGACGCCGAATACGCCAAGCGCCCTGCCGTGGCGATGGTCAATTCCGACAAGGGCATCACCAACCTGCACGTGCCCAGCGACGTGATCATCGACGCCTCGATGCCGGCGATGATCCGCGACTCCGGCAAGATGTGGAACGCCGCGGGCAAGCTGCAGGACACCAAGGCGGTGATCCCCGACCGCTGCTACGCCGGCGTCTACCAGGCAGTGATCGAGGACTGCAAGGCGCACGGCGCGTTCGATCCGGCGACCATGGGCAGCGTGCCCAACGTGGGCCTGATGGCGCAGGCCGCCGAGGAATACGGCTCGCACGACAAGACTTTCCAGATCGCCGCCGACGGCGTGGTGAAAGTGATCGACGAGGCCGGCAAGGTGCTGCTGCAGCATGACGTGGAGGCCGGCGACATCTGGCGCATGTGCCAGACCAAGGACGCGCCGATCCAGGACTGGGTGAAGCTCGCGGTGGGCCGTGCGCGGCACACGCCGGCGGTGTTCTGGCTCGATCCGGCCCGTGCGCACGACCGCGAGGTGATTGCCAAGGTCGAGCGCTACCTCAAGAACTACGACACCAGCGGCCTGGACATCCGCATCATGGATCCGGTGGCCGCCACCAGGTTCTCGCTGGAGCGTATCCGCCAGGGCCTGGACACCATCTCGGTCACCGGCAACGTGCTGCGCGATTACCTCACCGACCTGTTCCCGATCATGGAGCTGGGCACCAGCGCGAAGATGCTGTCGATCGTGCCGCTGATGGCCGGCGGCGGCCTGTTCGAGACCGGCGCCGGCGGCTCGGCGCCGAAGCACGTGCAGCAGTTCCTGGAAGAGAACTACCTGCGCTGGGATTCGCTGGGCGAGTTCCTCGCGCTGGCCGCCTCGCTGGAGCACCTGGGCAACCGCGACGGCAGCGCCGAGGTGGAGCTGCTGGCGAAGACGCTGGACCAGGCCAACGGCAAGTTCCTCGACACCGACAAGTCGCCCTCGCGCAAGGTCGGCGGCATCGACAACCGCGGCAGCCACTTCTACCTCGCGCTGTACTGGGCGCAGGCGCTGGCCGCGCAGGACGTGAATGCCGCGCTGAAGGCGAAGTTCGCGCCGCTGGCCAAGGCGCTCACCGAGCACGAGGCCGCCATCGTCGACGAACTCAACCGCGTGCAGGGCAAGCCGGTGGACATCGGCGGCTACTACCACCCCGACCTGGCGCGGGTGAGCGCGGCGATGCGGCCCAGCGCCACGTTCAACGCGGCGCTGGCGAAGTTGTCGGCCTGAACTGCCGCTCCTGCGTCAGGCAACGGGGCACCCCGCGGTGCCCCGTTGGCTTTTGCCGGCCGGCAACCTTCCGCTCAGAGCTTGTGAAGAAAACCACTTCCTGTGGTTTTCTTCAGTCGCGAGTCCGGTACACGCCCGGACTCGCTCACATGAAACAGTCACTGGGGTGACTGTTTCATGCCCGGCCCTCCGTGGCCGGCCTGAGAGGTTGAAAAGTTCACAACCTCTCAGTATCGCCCTGCGACAATGGCGGCCTTCGAAACCGGAGTGTGCCGTGATGCGCCTGCTGCCCCTGGCTTTCCTGCTCGTGTCGGGTGTCCTCGCGCCCGCAGGCGTGCCCGCGGCGCCTGCCCAGGTGCCGACGGCGGCCAGCACGGCCGCGCGGCCGTCGCTGCAGGACGTGGCCAACCTGCCGGTGGTGGTGGTGAGCGGCGTGGTGCCCGGGCCGGGCCTGTGGAAGGTGAGCAAGGACGGGCATGTGCTGTGGGTGCTGGGCACGCTGTCCCCGCTGCCGCGCGCGATGCAGTGGCAGTCGCGCGAGGTGGAGCAGGCGATCGCCGGCTCGCAGCAGGTGCTGCTGGCGCCGGCGGTGAAGCTGAAGGCCGACGTGGGTTTTCTCGGCAAGCTGTTCCTGCTGCCTTCGGCTTATGGCGCGCGCAAGAACGACGACGGCGAAACCCTGCAACAGGTGCTGCCGCCGCCGGTGTATGCGCGCTGGCAGGTGCTGAAGCAGAAGTATCTGGGTGACGACCGCAGCGTCGAGCGCTGGCGCCCGCTGTTCGCCGCGCAGGAGCTGTACAAGAAGGCGCTGAAGGCGAACGGGCTCAGCCGTTCCGGCGGGGTCGAGGCGAGCGTGGACGAGCTGGCCAAACGCCGCGGCGTGCCTGAACTGCCGACCGACTACCCCGTGCTGATCGAGCACCCGCGGGCGGCGATCAAGGCGTTCCGGCAGGCGGCGCCGCGCGACACCACCTGCTTCATCCGCACCCTGGACAGCGTCGAGCACGACATGCCGGCGATGACCGCGCGCGCCAACGCCTGGGCCACGGGCGACCTGCAGGCGCTGCACGAACTGCCCGACAGCGATCGTCGCGACGCCTGCGTGGCGGCAATCACCGGCGCCGGTTTTGCGCAGACGCTCGGCCTCGACGACGTTCCGGCGAAGCAGCGCGCCGTGTGGCTGGCTGCCGCGCGCAAGGCGCTGGCCGCCAATGCGCAGACTTTCGCCCTGCTGCCGATGGACGAACTGCTGAAGCCGGACGGTTACCTCGCCGCCTTGCAGGCCGAGGGCTACCAGATCGACGCACCCGAGTGACGCCGGTAGGCGGGCACCGCCCGCCGCTCTTCATTGCCGTACCATGCGAAGCAAGAGCTGGCGGGCCGTGCCCGCCCTACGAAGGACGCATCGTTGCGATCGGGTGATCAGGCGCTGGCCAGGTCGAGCTGCGCAATCTCGTTGTCGCTCAACTGCAGTGAGGTGGCGCCGAGCAGTTCACGCAGCTGCTCCACGCTGGTGGCGCTGACGATCGGCGCGGTGAGGCCGGGGCGGGCGATCAGCCAGGCCAGCGCGACCTGGGCCGGGGTGGCGTGGTGCGCGGCGGCCACCGCGTCCAGTGCGGCCAGTACCTGCAGGCCGTGCGGGTTCAGGAATTTCTTCACCGAGCCGCCGCGTGCGGCGCTCTTCGCCAGGTCGGCCGCGCTGCGGTACTTGCCGCTGAGAAAGCCGCTCGCCAGCGCGTAGTAGCTGATCACGCCGATGCACTCGCGGCGGATCAGCGGCTCCAGTTCCCGCTCGTAGCCGGTGCGGCTGACCAGGTTGTATTCCGGCTGCAGGCTTTCGTAGCGCGGCAGGCCGTGCTGTTTCGACATGGCCAGCGCGTCGGCGAAGCGCGCGGCGCTGAAGTTGGAGGCGCCGATCACGCGCACCTTGCCGGCCTCGATCAGCCGGGCGAAGGCGCCCAGGGTTTCTTCCATCGGCACGCTGGCGTCATCTTCGTGCGCCTGGTACAGGTCGATGCAGTCGACCTGCAGGCGCTGCAGCGAGCGGTCCACCGCCTGCTGGATGTTGACCGGCGAGAGGCCCGGCTGTTCGGCCCACTTGGCCACCTTGGTCGAGATCACCACCCGATCGCGCTTGCCGCTCTGCTTCAGCCACTTGCCGATGATGGTTTCCGACTCGCCGCCGTAGTTGCCCGGCACCCAGGCCGAATAGACATCCGCGGTGTCGATCAGGTTGCCGCCGGCATCGACGAACGCGTCGAGCAGTTCGAACGAGCGCTTCTCGTCGGCACTCCAGCCGAACACATTGCCGCCGAAGGCGAGCGGGGCGATGGAGAGCGGCGAGTTGCCGAGCGGACGCGTGTGCATGGAATACCTCGGAGTGCGGCGGGCAGAATCCGCGCGCGACCCGGCAGGCGGCGCGCGGTCCATACGAAGTGGCTGCATATCCGCGGTATTCAAGCCCGGGCGACCCTCAACGCGGAGCCATGATCCGTGGCCACACGCCGGCGCAGCACGCCAGCACATTGCGCCGGGCCTTGGCGGCGTCGCTGGCCCGGTTCGGAGCGGGCTCCGGGTCCGGGCGCCAGTCCAGGTCCTCCTTGTGCACCAGATGGCCGTGCAGGAACAGCAGATCTTTCCACAGCGAGTTCATGGGGAAGCCTCCTTGGGAGGGCTTGTGGCTTGGGGAGAGCTCAAGATACGCACGCCGAAGGCCGCCAAAAAGCGATATATTCGCAAGTCAGGCTTGAGGAATATTCAAGGTGGGAAAGTTGCCGCTGGGCTTGTTGCAACAGTTCGTGCTGGTCGCCCGGCAGGGCAACCTGTCGCGCGCCGCGGCGCAGGCGAATCTCACGGTGAGCGCGCTCAGCCACCAGATGCGCCAGCTGGAAGAACGGCTGGAGCGGCGCCTGTTCGAGCGCGGCCCGCGCGGCGTGACGCTGACCGTCGAAGGCTGCAGTCTGCTGGAAGCGGTGGGCGGCCATTTCGACGGCATCGAGCATGCGCTGGCGGCGTATCGCACGCGCCACCATGACGCGCTCACGCTCAGCGCCAGCCCCGGCATCATGTCGAGCTGGCTGGTGCCGCGGCTGCCGCGGCTGGTCGCCGCGCATCCGGAGCTGGAGCTCAGCCTGCAGTCGGGTTCGACCCTGGTGGATTTCGAACGCGAACCGGTGGACGTTGCCCTGCGCTACGGCCGTGGCGAATGGGCCGGCCTGCACAGCGAGCGGCTGTTCGGCGAATGGATCGCGCCGGTGGCTGCGCCGGCGTTGATCGAGCGGATGGGCGGCGCCGACCCGCGCGAGCTGTCGCGCTGGCCGCTGCTCGGCGAGCCGGCGCCCTCGACGCGCTGGAGCGACTGGTTCAGCCGCTACGGCGGCACGCGGCCGAAGCGTTACGTGGCGCAGTTCGACAGCCTCGATGCGCTGCGCCATGCGGCCCTGGAAGGCCTCGGCGTGGCGCTGGGGCGGATGGTGACCTCGAAGTCGCTGATCGACGCCGGCCGGCTGCAGGTGCTGGGCGGCAACTATCTGGCGGTGGAGGAGGCCTACTGGCTGGTGTACCCGCCGCGCTCGCTGGAGCACCGCGGCCTGCAGGCCTTTCGCGAATGGCTGCTGGCCGAGGCCGACGACTACTGCCGGCAGCTGCCGGGCATGAGCGAGTGCGGCATGGTCGAACGCTGATGCGGTGAGCTGCCGTACGGCGAGCGGTTACCATGCGATGTTCAACGCATCCGTATCGCATCGAGGAGTCCGCACCATGAAATCACGCGCCGCCGTCGCCTGGGCCGCCGGCCAGCCGCTCAGCATCGAACAGGTCGACGTGGCCGGGCCGAAGGCCGGCGAGGTGCTGGTGCGCATCGTCGCCACCGGCGTCTGCCATACCGACGCATTCACCCTGTCCGGCGCCGATCCTGAAGGGCAGTTCCCGGTGATCCTCGGCCACGAGGGCGGCGGCATCGTGGAGGAAGTGGGCGAGGGCGTTACCTCGCTCAAGGTCGGCGACCACGTGATTCCGCTGTACACGCCCGAATGCGGCGAGTGCAAGTTCTGCCGCTCCGGCAAGACCAACCTGTGCCAGAAGATCAGGGCCACCCAGGGCCAGGGGCTGATGCCCGACGGGACCTCGCGCTTCTCGCTCAACGGCCGGCCGCTGCTGCACTACATGGGCACCAGCACGTTCAGCGAGTACACCGTGCTGCCGGAGATCTCGCTGGCAAAGATCAACAAGGCGGCGCCGCTGGAGAAGGTGTGCCTGCTCGGCTGCGGCATCACCACCGGCATCGGCGCGGTGCTCAACACGGCGAAGGTGGAGCCGGGTGCATCCGTGGCGGTGTTCGGCCTGGGCGGCATCGGTCTGTCGGTGGTGCAGGGCGCGGTGATGGCGAAGGCCGGGCGCATCGTGGTGGTCGACACCAATCCGGCCAAGTTCGAGATGGCGAAGCTGCTCGGCGCGACGGACTGCATCAACCCGAAGGATTACCCGGACACGTCGATCCAGCAGGTGATCGTCGACCTCACCGACGGCGGCGTGGACTATTCGTTCGAGTGCATCGGCAACGTCCACGTGATGCGCTCGGCGCTGGAGTGCTGCCACAAGGGCTGGGGCGAGTCGATCATCATCGGCGTCGCCGGCGCCGGGCAGGAGATCAGCACGCGGCCGTTCCAGCTGGTCACCGGGCGCGTATGGCGCGGTTCGGCGTTCGGCGGCGTGAAGGGGCGCTCGCAGCTGCCCGGCTACGTCGAGCGCTACCTGGCCGGCGAGATCAGGATCGACGAGATGATCACCGAGGTGCTGCCGCTGGAGCGCATCAACGAGGCGTTCGAGCTGATGCACGAAGGCAAGGTGATCCGCTCGGTGATCCACTACTGACGTAGAATAGGCACGCGCCGCCGGCCCCATCCTGCCGGCGTCGCCCATCCTCGTTATGCCAGCACATCCATAAGGTTGTCCCATGAACCGCACCGCCATCCTCGTCGACGGCGCCTTCTTCCTCGCCCGCTACCGCAAGGTCTACGGCGAGCGCGACGCGAACGATGCGCGCGCGGTGGCGAAGACCCTGTTCGGCATGGCGCTGGAACACCTCAAGGCGGTCGACAGACCGCGCGAGCAGCTCTACCGCATCTACTTCTACGACTGCCCGCCGCTGGAAAAGAGCTTCGTCAGGCCGATCAGCGGCGACAGCATCGACTTCGGCCGCACCGGCGCCGCCGCGTTCCGTCGCGAGCTGCACGACCAGCTGCGCCGCCAGCGCAAGATGGCGCTGCGGCTGGGCCGGCTGGCCGAGCGCGGCGAGTGGCAGCTGAAGCGCGGCGCCTACCAGCAGCTGCGCGAGGGCAACCTGCGCTGGGACGACCTGGGCGACGAGCACTTCGAGCCGGACATGCGCCAGACCCAGGTCGACATGAAGATCGGCATCGACATCGCCGCGCTGACCTACAAGAAGCTGGTCGACCAGATCATCCTGGTCGCCGGCGATGCGGATTTCATCCCGGCCGCGAAGCTGGCTCGCTACGAAGGCATCGACTTCATCCTCGACCCGATGTGGCAAGGTATCGCGCCGGACCTGCACGAACACATCGACGGCCTGCAGTCGGTCTGCCCGCGGCCGTTCTGAATCGTCTACCGGTCCTGCACAAGGTTTGCGCGACAGTGCGGCAGGTCCGGACGACCACCATGCCAAGGAGTCATCCATGAAACACAGGACACAGGCGGCCAGGACGGGGTTGGCGAGCCTCGTGGCGGCCACGTTGCTGGCGGCCTGCCCGGCGTTGGCGGCCGCTGCCCAGGCGGTACCCCCCGTCTCGGTTCCGCCGGACCAGCCGAGCGACGCACTGGTGCCGCCGACCAGCGCCCGCGACTTCACCGCTTCGCAGCTGGACGGCGTGCTGGCCGGCAGCTGGCGCCCGGCGGCGAACCGCGCCCGCGACGCGTACCGCCATCCCAAGGCCACCTTGCAGTTCTTCGGCGTGCGGCCGGACCGCACGGTGATCGAGATCACCCCCGGCGGCGGCTGGTACGCCGAGATCCTGGCGCCGCTGTTGCGTGACAACGGCCGCTACATCGCCGCGGAGAAGGCGCCCGCCGCCGACGCCGAGGCCCGCAGCGACGACAGCACGCTGCGCCGCAAATTCGCCGCCGACCCGGCGCACTACGGCAAGGCCACGATCGTCACCTTCGACCCGAAGGCGCCGGTACTCGGCCCGGCGGGCTCGGCCGACCTGGTGCTGACCTTCCGCAACGTGCACAACTGGGTGGTGGCCGGCACCGCGCCGGCGATGTTCAAGGCGTTCTTCGCGGTGCTGAAACCGGGAGGTGTGCTGGGCGTGGTCGACCACCGCGCCGACGACGACGCCACGCTGGAAGCCGTGAAGTCGAGCGGATACCTGCCCACCCGCTATGTCGTGAAGCTGGCCACCGACGCCGGTTTCACGCTGGACGAAAGCAGCGACATCAACGCCAATCCGAAGGACACCAGGGACTATCCGAAGGGCGTGTGGACGTTGCCGCCCACGCTCACCCTGGGCGAAAAGGACAAGGCGAAGTACCAGGCGATCGGCGAGTCCGACCGGATGACCCTGCGCTTCGTGAAGCCGGCGGCGGCTTCGACGCCCTGAGCCGGGCGCGCATGCTGATCGCGTTGAACAAGCCGTACGGCGTGCTGTGCCAGTTCACCGACGATCGCGGCCGCCCCACGCTGGCCGACTTCGTGCGTCAGCCGGGCGTCTACGCAGCCGGCCGGCTTGACCAGGACAGCGAGGGGCTGCTGCTGCTGACCGACGACGGCCGGCTGGCGCATCGGCTCACCGACCCGCGCCACAAGCAGGCCAAGACCTACCTGGCACAGGTCGAGGGCACGCTCGACGAGGCGGCGTTACGGGCACTGCGCCGCGGCGTGGTCCTGAACGACGGCCCGACCCTGCCGGCCGAAGCCACCTTCGCCGCCGAACCGGACTGGCTGTGGCCGCGCGATCCGCCGGTGCGCTTCCGCCAGTCCATCCCCACCAGCTGGCTCAGCCTGACCCTGCGCGAAGGCCGCAACCGCCAGGTACGCCGGATGACTGCCGCGGTCGGCTTCCCGACCCTGCGGCTGATCCGCGTGCGCATCGGCGAGCATGCGCTGGATGGGCTCGCTCCCGGCGCGTCGCGCGTACTCGCCTGAGGATGGCGCGATAATCCGCGCATCCTCCCCGCACCGGTATCCGCATGGACTTCAAGGATCACTTCTCCGGCCACGCCGCGCTGTACCGCGACGCCCGTCCGCTGCCGCCGGCCGATTGGTTCGACTGGCTGGCGGCGCAGGCGCCCGACCTCGCGCTGGCCTGGGATGCCGGCTGCGGCAACGGCCAGGCCAGCCTGGGCCTGGCCGCGCATTTCGAGCGGGTGGTCGCCACCGATCCCAGCGCAACGCAGATCGCACAGGCCACGCCGCATCCGCGCATCGATTACCGCACCGAGCCGGCCGAACGCAGCAGCCTCGCCGCCGGCAGCGTGAGCCTGGTCGGCGTGTCGCAGGCGCTGCACTGGTTCGACCTGGCGGCGTTCCATGCGGAAGTGCGTCGCGTGGCGCGGCCGGGCGCGCTGCTGGCGGTCTCGGCCTACGGCAACTGCAGCGTCAGCCGTGCGGTCGATGCGGTGGAGCGCGAGCTCTACGCCGGCGCGCTGGGCCCGGACTGGCCGCCGGAGCGCGCGTTGGTGGATGCCGGCTACCAGGGGTTGCCATTCCCGTTTACGCCGGTGCCGGCACCCAGCTTCACGATGCGTGCGGACTGGGATTTCGCACAGTTCCTGGCCTACCTGCAGTCGTGGTCGGCGGCGCAGCGGCATCGGCAGCGCACCGGCCGCGATGCGGTGCAGGCGGCCGCCCCCGCGCTGGCTGCGGCCTGGGGCGAGCCCGAACGGGTGCGCGCGGTGCGCTGGCCGTTCTTCGTGCAGGTGGGGCGGGTGGCCTGACGCTCAGGCCGCTTCGGCCAGGCCGAAGAACGCCATCGCCGTCGCGGTGCTGTTCGCCGCGGTGACTTCCGCGCTTTCCCCGCGGTCGCGGGCGACTTCCTCGCAGATGTGCTTCAGGTACATCGGCTCGTTGCGCCGGTGGCTGGGCTGCGGCCGCACCGTGCGCGGCAGCAGGTACGGCGCGTCGGTCTCCAGCATCAGCCGGTTGGCCGGGATCCCGCGCACCAGTTCGCGCAGGTGGGTGCCGCGGCGCTCGTCGCAGATCCAGCCGGTGATGCCGATGTGGCAGTCCAGCGCCAGGTAGTCGCGCAGCGCCTCGCCGGTGTCGGTGAAACAGTGCACCACCGCGCCGGGCACCCGGTCACGGTAGCGCCGGAGCAGGGCGACGAAATCCGCGTGCGCATCGCGCTGGTGCAGGAACAGGGGCTTGTGCAGGTCTGCCGCGATCCGCAGCTGGCGTTCGAACACCGCCAACTGCACCTCGCGCGGCGAATAGTTGCGGTGGTAGTCCAGTCCGGTCTCGCCGACCGCACGCACCTGCGGCTGCACCGCCAGTTCGCGCAATGCCGCATCGGTGGCGTCGTCGTAGTCGACCGCGTGGTGGGGATGCACGCCGGCGGTAGCGTACAGCGTGCCGGGATGCGCGCGCGCCAGTGCGAGCGCATGTCCGCTGCCGTCGCGCGAGGCGCCGGTGACCACCATACGACCCACGCCATGCGCCTGCGCGCGCCGCAGCACCGCGTCGAGGTCGGGGTGGAACGACTCGTGGGTGAGGTTGGCGCCGATATCGAGCAGTTGCATGGTCTGGCCGGTCGTCAAAAGCGGCATTGTCCCAGACCCCGGCAACGGCGCAAACGCATGACCGGCCGCGGGCGCGTCGCGGGCCTGCGACCCGGGTCACGCCGGCGGCGGCACAGGAAATTTTCCTAGGCCGCGGATGTCCAACGCTGCAGGCGCAGGCCCCACAATGGACGTTTGTGCCACCGTGGTGGCCGGTGTGGGCGGCATTCACCTGCGGCCAGCCGGATGTGCTAACTATGGTGCTTGCCGTTTCGCCGCAGGGGAGCGTCGACGGTTTTTCGCAGCTATCGAGCGGGGTGGAGGATGTCGGCAGTGATCGAGCCGGCGGTCGGCGGGTCGGGTCGGGTGGCGGATGACCGCGAGGCGGAAGTCTGTGCCTGGCTGGTCGCGCGCGGCCGCCTGAAGGACGGCGACCTCGCCCGCGCGCGCCGTCTGCACGAGGAATCGGCCGAGGGCACGCTGACCGCGCTGATGGCGCGACTGGGCCTGGTCTCCGAGCGCGACCTGGCCGAGGCCTGGGCCGAACTGCTGCAGGTGCCGCTGCTGGCCGCGCGCGACGCGCCGGAACTGCCGCCGGCCGAGCTGGAGCTGTCGCTGCGCTTCCTGAAACAGCAGCACGTGGTGCCGGTGCAGGATGGCGAGCACGGGCTGGCATTGATCGTGGCCGACCCGGCCGACCCGTATCCGCTGCAGGCGGTGGAGCTGGCCGCCGGGCGGCCGGTGGCGCTGCGCGTGGGCCTGCGTTCGGAGATCGACGGACTGATCGAGCGTTATTACGGCAGCGGTCGCTCGGCGATGGGCACCATCGTGGAGAACCTCGACGGCAGCGCCGCGGAAGAGGACGACGTCGAGCACCTGCGCGACCTTGCCTCCGAGGCTCCCGTCATCCGGCTGGTGAACCTGATCCTGCAGCGCGCGGTGGAGCAGCGTGCGTCGGACGTGCACATCGAGCCGTTCGAGAACCGGCTGAAGGTGCGCTACCGCATCGACGGCGTGTTGCACGAAGTCGAGGCGCCGCCCTCGTCGTCCACCGCCGCGGTGATCTCGCGCGTGAAGATCATGGCGCGGCTGAACATCGCCGAGCGCCGGCTGCCGCAGGACGGCCGCATCCAGCTGCGCGTGCAGGGCAAGGAGCTGGACCTGCGCGTGTCGACGGTGCCGACCAGCTTCGGCGAGTCGGTGGTGATGCGCATCCTGGACCGCGAATCGGTGGTGTTCGACTTCGCCTCGCTCGGCTTCACCGACCGCTTCCAGTCGCGCTTCGTCGAGGTGCTCAACCGCCCGCACGGGATCCTGCTGGTGACCGGCCCCACCGGCTCGGGCAAGACCACCACGCTGTACACCGCGCTGTCGCGGATCAATACGCCCGACGTGAAGATCATCACCGTCGAGGACCCGGTCGAGTACCAGATCGAGGGCATCAACCAGATCCAGGTGAAGCCGCAGATCGGGCTGGATTTCGCCGGCGCGCTGCGCTCGATCGTGCGCCAGGATCCGGACGTGATCATGATCGGCGAGATGCGCGACCTGGAGACCTGCCGCATCGCGATCCAGTCCGCGCTGACCGGCCACCTGGTGCTTTCCACGCTGCACACCAACTCCGCCGCCGGCGGCATCACCCGATTGCTCGACATGGGCGTGGAGGATTACCTGCTCGGCTCCACCGTCAACGGCATCCTGGCGCAGCGGCTGGTGCGCCGGCTCGATCCGGAGACGGCGATCCCGTACGAAGCGCTGCCGGAAGTGATCGAGCAGTTCGAGTTGCACAGGTACACCGACGAGCGGCCGATCCGGCTGTGGAAGCCAGGCACCAGCGCGGCCAATCCCAGCGGCTACCGCGGCCGCCGCGCGATCATGGAGTTCCTCACCATGAGCGACCCGCTGCGCCGGCTGGTGATGCAGCGCGCGAACGAGGGCGACATCGAGAAGCAGGCGCGCAGCGAGGGCATGCGCACGATGTACGAGGACGGCATCGCCAAGGCCGTGGCCGGCATCACCACGCTGGAAGAAGTACTGCGCGTGACGCAGGAAGGCTGACGTGGCCCAGTTCCGCTACAAGGCCGTCAGCGACGCCGGCGAGATGCTGCAGGGGCAGATGGAGGCCGCCAGCGTCGAGGAAGTGATCGGCCGCCTGCAGGACCAGGGCCACACCCCGCTGGAAGCCCTGCCGGCCGACGGTGCCGGCGGTGGCAGCGGCTTCGCCGCGCTGTTCAAGCGCGGCCCGTTCAGCGGCGACCAGCTGGCCCAGTTCACCCATCAGCTGGCCACCCTGCTCGGCGCCGGCCAGCCACTGGACCGCGCGCTCGGCATCCTGCTCGAGCTGCCCGAGGGCGAGGGCGCGAAGAAGCTGATCGAGCGCGTGCGCGATCGCGTGCGCGGCGGCAACAGCCTGTCCTCGGCGCTGGACGAGGAGCATGGCGTGTTCCCCAAGCTGTACGTCAGCCTGGTGCGCGCCGGCGAGGCGGGCGGTTCGCTGGAGGAGACGCTGCGCCGGCTGGCCGATTACCTGGAGCGCGCGCAGCAGTTGCGCGGCAGCATCGTCAATGCGCTGATCTATCCGGCGTTCCTGCTGGTCGGCGTGCTCGGTTCGCTGGTGTTGCTGCTGGCCTACGTGGTGCCGCAGTTCGTGCCGATCTTCGAGGACATGCAGGTACCGATCCCCTGGATCACCGCCGCGGTGCTGGCGCTCGGCAATGCGCTGCAGACGTGGTGGTGGCTGATCGTGCTGTTGCTCGGCGGCGGCCTGTTCGCCTGGCGCGCGCGGCTGCGCGAGCCGGCGGCGCGGCTGGCCTGGCATGCCCGCCTGCTGCGGCTGCGCGTGGTCGGCCCGCTGCTGCTGAAGGTGGAAACCGCGCGGATCACGCGCACGCTGGGCACCTTGCTGAAGAACGGCGTACCGTTGCTGAGCGCGTTGAGCATCGCGCGCCAGGTCACCGCCAACCGCGCGCTGGACGCGGCGCTGGAGGCGGCGCACGAGCAGGTCAAGGGCGGCGCGGGCCTGAGCCTGGCGCTGGGCCAGTCGAAACTGTTCCCGCGGCTGGCGATGCAGATGGTGCAGGTGGGCGAGGAAGCCGGCCAGCTCGACACCATGCTGCTGAAGGTCGCCGACACCTTCGAGCTCGAGTCCAGGCGCGCGATCGACCGCCTGCTGGCGGCGCTGGTGCCGGCGCTGACCATCGTGATGACGGTGCTGGTGGGCATCATCATGGCGGCAATCTTGCTACCGCTGCTTACCCTGACCAGCAGCGTCCAGTAGATACCAACCTTCGCAAACCTTGAGGTGATTTCCATGCAGTACAGGCAACCACGACGATTTGGTATGCAAGCCGGTTTCACCTTGCTCGAAATGCTGGCGGTGATCGCACTGGTTGGCATCATTGCGGTGGCAGTGATCACCAAGGTCATCCCCAGCTTTGACAAGGGCAAGTACAAGACCGGCAAGATCCAACTGAACACATTGGCCCAGGACATCGACAACTACGAACTGGACAACGGTTCGCCACCGCAGCAGCTGGGAGATCTGGTTGTGAAGCCGGTTAATGCGACGAACTGGCAAGGGCCGTATGCCAAGGAATCGCAACTGAAGGATCCCTACGGGCATGACTTCGGTTATCAGTACCCCGGCCAACATGGCAAGTACGACCTGATCTTCTATGGCGAAGACGGTAAACCGGGTGGCGACGGGACCAATGCTGATGCGGGTAACTGGCAGTAGGCATGAGGGCTGCGCGCACCAACGGCTTCACCTTGCTGGAGATGCTGGTCGTTATCGTGCTGATCGGGCTGGCGGCGGTAGCTGTGTCCGTATCGGTGACCCAGGGCCTGGCCAGCGCGCGCGTGCGCGCGGCCAGCAGCGAGCTGGCCGGCGCGTTGCGCGCCACCCGGGTGCAGGCGATCGTGCGCGGGGAGGAGCAGCATTTCGACGTGGACACCCGCGCGAACAGCTACGACGACGCGAAGCGGCAGGGCGTGCGCCTGCCGAAAGGCCTGCGCGTGAGCATCACCAGCGCGAGGCAGGACCAGCCGAACGACCACACCGGACGCATCCGCTTCTTCCCGGACGGCAGCTCCACCGGCGGGCGCATCACCCTGCGCAGCGGCCGGCGCGAATGGCACGTCAACGTGGCGTGGCTGACCGGCGAGGTGCGCGTGGTCGATGCGGTGGCGCAGCGATGAAAGCCCGGTCCCGCCACCAGCAAGGCTTCAGCCTGCTCGAGGTGATTGCCGCGATCATGCTGCTGGCGATCGCGTTCACCGCGCTGATGAAGGTGGCCGGCGCGTCCATCGCGCTAGGCCGCAACGCCGCCGAGTACAGCGAGGTGGCGATGCATGCGCGCAGCCTGCTCGACAGCGCGTTCGTGGGCGAGGCGGTGAAGCCGGGCCAGCATGCCGGCCGCTTCGACCGGCGCTACCGCTGGCAGCTCGACGTGACGCCGTGGAACGCCGCCGGTCCGGCCGCGCACGACGCATCGATGCAGCTCTACCAGCTCGACCTGGCCGTGTCGTGGGGACCGCCCGCGCATCCGCGCACCGCGCACTTCCGCACGCTGCGGCTGGGCACGCCGCTGGCCGCCGGCAATGCGCAGGCCGGCCGATGAAACGCGCGGCCGGTTTCACCTTGCTGGAGGTGCTCGCCGCGCTGGTGCTGCTGGCGCTGCTGCTGGTCGGCGTGTACTCGGGCCTGCGCACCGCCACCCACAGCGTGCGCTCGGGCACCGCAGCGATCGAGCGGGTCGACCAGGTGCGCTCGGCGCAGCAATTCCTGCGCCGCGAACTGGCGCAGAGCCAGGTGCAGCCGATCGGCCGCACCGATCACGGCGAGCCGATCTATTTCCTGGGCAGCGCGCGCGAGATGCGCTACGTGGCGCCGCTGCCCGGCTACCTCGGCAAGCTCGGCCCGCAGTTGCAGCGGCTGCAACTGGTCGACGACGGCCACGGTGGCCTGCGGCTGGAGCTGAGCCTGGCCCTGCTGCCGCCGGACGGCCGGCCGCCGCAGCCGCTGGGCGAACCGCAGGTGCTGCTCGATCGGATCGTCAAAGGCAGCTTCAGCTACCGCGGGGTCGACGACCAGGGCGACCCTGCACCGTGGTCCACCGCGTGGCCCGACGGTCGCCGGATGCCGCAGCTGGTGCGTATCGAGCTGCAGGCGCAGGGCGGCATGGCGTGGCCGCAGCTGGACGTGCCGGTGCGAGCGAATGCGCTCCTGGTCAACCTGCCCGGCATGAGGGGACGATGAGCCGCCGGCCGTTGCCGCGGCGTGCCTGCCAGCGCGGGGTCGCCCTGCTGCTGGTGCTGTGGGCGTGCACGCTGCTGGCGATCCTGCTCGGCGGCTATGCCGCGCTGGTGCGCACCGAAGGCCTGCAGGCCCGCTACGCGTTTGCCCAGGCCCAAGCGCATTACGCCGCCGAGGCTGGCTTGATGCGTGCGCTGTACGCCCTGCACGATCCGCAGCCGAAGCAGCACTGGCTGGGCGACGGCCGGCCGTACACGTTCCGCTACGACCAGGCCACGGTCGTGGTGCGCGCGACCGACGAGGGCGGCAAGGTCGATCTCAACGCCGCCCCGCCGGAGGTGCTGCGCGGCCTGTTCCAGGCGGCCGGGCTGACGGCGGCCGAGGCGCAGGTGCTGGCCGCCCGCGTGGTGGACTGGCGCAGCCCGCCCATCCTCGAAGGCGCGGCCGCCACCCAGCGCGCGGCCTATGTGGCGGCCGGGCGCGACTACGGTCCGCGTGGCGGTCCGTTCGCCAGCATCGAGGAATTGCAGATGGTGCTGGGCATGACCCCGGCGCTGTACCGCCAGGTGGTGCCGGTGGTGACGATCTGGTCCGGCAACCCGAGCCCGGATCCGAACACCGCCCCGCCGCTGGCGCTGGCCGCGATCCCCGGGATGACGCCCGAACAGATGAACGCGATCCAGGCCGCACGGCAGAAGAACGCGGACGACCCGCGGCTGGTTCTCGCCAACGGAACCGCGCATAGTATTCGTTCGGAGGCCACGCTGGCCGATGGCACGCGTGCGATCCTGCGTGCCACGGTTCGCCTGCAGGAGGGGCAGGTGCAGCCGTACGCCGTGATGCGCTGGCAGGAGGGGGAGGCGGAATGAGTACGGCAACGCAGTCGCTGCAGCCGTTGTGGGATCGTGCACGCCGCGGTTGGCGCGCTTCGCCGTTGCCCGCGTTCCTGGGCTGGTGGGGCGGCGAGCTGCGCGGCCTGCTGCCGTTGTGCTGGCGCGGCTGGTTCGGCAGCGGCGCCGACTGGCACCTGCTGCAGCGTGCCGGCACCGCCTGGACCCTGCGCCGCAGCGGCCATGGCGAGGTGCTGGCGAGCTGGGACGACGACGGCGCTCTCGCGCCGGCCGCCGCGATGGGGGCGGCGCTGCAGCGGGTGGACCGCGAGGACCTGCGCCTGGCGCTGCTGCTGCCGGCAGCGGCGGTGTTGCGGCGCACGCTGGCGCTGCCGCTGGCCGCGCGCGACAACCTGCGTCAGGTCGCCGCTTTCGAGATGGACCGGCAGACCCCGTTCACCGTGGCGCAGGTGTACTACGCCGTGCGCGAAACGGCCGCGGCCACCGTGGCCGGCCGCCTCAACGCGGAGCTGGTGGTGGTCACCCGCGCCACGCTGGATCCGCTGCTGGCGCGCCTGCAGGCCCAGGGCATCGCGGTCGACGCGGCGGACGTGGCGGTGGGCGACGGCCGCCTCGGCGTCAACCTGCTGTCGCCGGAACAGGTGCCGCGCCGCGCGCGCCCGCGCCGCCGGCTGAACCTGATCCTGGCCGCCGCCTGCGTGCTGCTGCTGGTGCTGGTGCTGGGCGAGTGGCTGCACAACCGGCAGCTGGCGCTGGCGCAGATGCAGGCCGAAGTCGAGGCGATGCGCGGCGAGGCGCAGCAGGTGGCGACGCTGCGCCAGCAACTGCAGGACGACGCCGGCGCCGCCGGTTTCCTGGCCCGGCGCAAGCACGACACGGTGGCCATGCTCAGCCTGCTGCAGGATGTCACCGAGCGCCTGCCGGACAACGCCTGGCTGGAGCGCTTCAGCGTCGACAACACCGGCCAGATCGGCGTGCAGGGGCAGAGCCAGCAGGCAGTGAAGCTGCTCGACGCGCTGAAGGATTCGAAGCTGATCACCGGCGCCAGCTTCCAGGGCAGCATCCAGCCCGACCCGACCACCGGCAAGGAACGTTTCTACCTGATTGCGCACGTGAACCAGCCGAAACCGGCGGCGCCCCCGGCAGCTCGCGGGGACACGCCATGAAGATCACCGCGATGAATCCGCGCGACAGCCGCATCGCGGCGGTACTGCTGCTCCTGTTCGCACTGGGGCTGGCCTACCTGGTGCTGCTGCACTGGTGGTTCGTGGTGCCGTTGCAGCAGGTGCGCGAGGCGATGGTCGACCTGCGCGACACGCATAGCCGTTACGCCGCCGCGATCGCCGAGAAGCCGGCGCTGCAGCGGCGCCTCGCCGAACTGGGCTCCGGCCAGGCCGCCAGCGCCGCGTTTCTCGCCGCCGACGACCCGAACGCCGCGGCGGCCGACCTGATGCAGCGCGTGATCGACGTGGTCGCCGCCAACGCCGGCGGCGGCCATTGCGCGGTGACCCAGAAGATGCCGCTGCCGAACCCACCGTCGATCGCTGGCGAGCCCTACCGCAAGGCGGCGGTCAGCATCAGCCTGACCTGTGACATGGAGCCGCTGGCGGCGGTGCTGCAGGCGTTGGAGCAGGGCACGCCCTACCTGTTCGTCGACGACCTCAGCATCTATCGAAACCCGGTGGTGGCGCAGCAGAACAATGGCGCGGCGCTGGAGGTGCAGTTCAGCCTGTCCGGCTACGTGCGTCCGGCGCGTCCGGCGGCCGCGCCGCCCGGCCGCGCGCCCGACGACGCGGGAGCCGCGCCTTGAACGCCGCCAATCAGCGCCAGCTGACTCCCGTGCTGGTCGCACTGGCCGCGTTGCTGGGCGCGCTGCTGCTGTTGCTGCTGGCCGGCTTCGGCCGCGGCGTGCGCTGGGATACGCCGCGCACGCTGGCGCCGCTGCCGCCAGCCGGCCCGCCAGCCAACCTGCTGCAGCCGGTGCCGCTGCAGCAGTACGCGCTGGTCTGGCAGCGACCGCTGTTCAGCCCGGACCGCAAGCCGGTGGCGCGCACCGCCGACGGCGGCAGCAATCTCGGCGACCTCGAACTGACCGGCATCATCCTCACCCCCGAGCTGCGCATGGCCCTGCTGCGCAACCGGAACGGCGACCATCGCGAGGTGCGCCTGCGCGAGGGCCAGGCGTTGCCGGATGGCAGCGCCACCCTGCTCGAAGTGCATCCGCGTTCGGCGGTGTTCGCCACCTCCGCGGGCCGGACCGAATTGAAGCTGCCGGCGGGTGCGCCCTTCGACGGGCAGAAGGGTGCCGCCGCGGGAAGCCCGGCGCCGGCCGCGCCTGCCGACGCGATGATCAGCATCGGGCCGCATGGGGCCGGAAGACAGAACATCCGTTCCGGCGGCGGTCGCGATCCGCAGGCGTCGCCGCCGTCGGTAGATCCGGCGCGGCAGAAAAGCCTTGACCAGCTCAGGGAAAGCGTCCAAAAACGTCGTGCTGCCAAGGCGGCTGCGGCCAATGAAGAGGTGCATTGATTCATGTTCCGCACGCCCACTCAGCAACTCCTGCGCAGCGTCATGCTGGGCGCCATCGTGGCGCTGGCCGGCTGCGCCAGCCTGCCGCCACCGCCGGACAACGGCGCCCTGCAGCGCGAGGCGATGGCCGGCACGCAGAACCCGGTGCCCGCACCCCTGCCGCTGAACAACGGCGCATCGGAGGGCAGCACGGCCACGCCACCGTCGCAGCTCAGCCGGGGCAGCGGACAGTTCATCCGGCCCGGCGCGTTGAGCCAGCCGCGCCCGGCGGCCAGCGGCGGCGGCTCGGTGACCTTCAACTTCGAGAACCAGCCGGTACAGGCGGTGGTCAAGGCGATCCTGGGCGACCTGCTCAAGCAGAACTACACCATCGCACCGGGCGTGCAGGGCAACATCTCGTTCTCCACCGCCGAGCCGGTGGAGTCGAACCAGGCGCTGCCGATCCTGGAGACCCTGCTGTCGTGGACCGGCAACGCGCTGGTGCAACGCGCCGGCGGCTATGTGGTGCTGCCGCAGAAGGAGGCGGTGGCCGGCAACCTGGTGCCCAGCCTCGGCGCCAGCGCGCCCACGGGCGGGCTGCAGTCGCGGCTGTTCCCGCTGCATTACATCTCCGCCACCGAGATGCAGAAGCTGATCAAGCCGTTTGCGCGGGCGGATTCGACCCTGCTGGTGGACCCGGCGCGCAACCTGCTGGTGATGTCCGGCACCCCCGACGAGCTGGCCAACTACCAGCGCATGGTGCGCACCTTCGACGTCGACTGGCTGCGCGGCATGTCGGTGGGCGTGTTCAACCTGCAGTACGCCAGCGTCGGCGAACTGATGCCGAAACTGGATGGCATGTTCGGCGAAAAGGGGAGCACCCCGCTGGCCGGCATGCTGCGCTTCATCCCGATCGAGCGCACCAACGCACTGGTGGTGATCAGCACCCAGCCGGAATACCTGCAGGAGGTCGGCGACTGGATCACCCGCATCGACCGCGGCGGCGGCAACGAGCCGCAGTTGTTCGTCTACGACGTGCGCAACATCAAGGCATCGGACCTGGCCCGCTACCTGGCGCAGATCTACACCAGCGGCGCCGGCGGTGGCGGTGACAACGGCGGCCAGGTCGGGCCGGGCCTCGCCGCCGCCACCCTGGGCAGCGCGGAAAACGCCGGCGCGACCAGCATGGGCAGCACCGCGGGCAGCTTCGGCAACCCGGGCGGTGCGGGACGCGACAGCGGCCTCGGCGGCGCGGGCGGCGCGGGCGGCAACGTCGGCGCGGTCGGCGGCAATGGCCGCGACAGCAGCAGTGCAGGCGCGGGCGGCGGCTTCGGCAGCCGCTCGGCCGCCTTCGGCGGCGCGGCCGGTGGCGGCGCGTCCAGCGAGGCGCAGTACAGCTCCAGCGACGGCAGCGTGCGGATCAGTTCGGTCGACGGCAGCAACCAGTTGCTGGTGCGCGCGCGGCCGTCGCAGTGGGAGGAGATCAAGGGCGCGATCCACAAGCTCGACAACGTGCCGCTGCAGGTGCAGATCGAGACGCGCATCCTCGAGGTCAGCCTCACCGGCGAATTCCAGTTCGGCGTGCAGTGGTACCTGGAAGGACTGACCGGCAGCACCACCGACAGCAGCGGCAATATCGTGCCGGGCCAGCCATACCGGCACCGCCAGCTCGGCCTGGGCCAGGGCGGCAACGCGTTCCACGGCGAGCCGTTCTTCTACTCCTTCCTCAACAGCGACCTGCAGGTCGCTGTGCGCGCGATGGAGACCAGCGGCAACACCAAGACGTTGTCGGCGCCGTCGATGGTGGTGATGAACAACCAAGTGGCCAGCATCGCGGTCGGCAACCAGATCCCGATCAACCAGACCAGCGTGAACACCGGCCTCGGCGCGGCCACCAGCTACAGCCAGGTCAGCTACCTGAGTACCGGCGTGATCCTCAACGTGCAGCCGCGGATCAATCCCGGCGGCCTGGTCTACATGAACATCAGCCAGGAAGTGAGCCAGGCCGACAAATCGGTGCCGCTGGTCAACGGCAACCCGGCCATCTCGCAGCGCAAGCTGGCCACCCAGGTCGCGGTGCAGAGTGGCCAGACCGTGCTGCTGGGCGGCCTGATCGAGCAGGCCGAAGGCAACACCGATACCGGCATCCCCGGGCTCAATCGCGTGCCAGTGCTGGGCCGGCTGTTCGGCAACACCAGCCGCAGCCGCAACCGCACCGAGCTGATCGTGCTGATCACGCCGCGGGTGATCCGCGGCGGCGCGGACGCGAAGCAGATCACCGACGACTACCAGAGCAAGTTCGAGTCGCTGGCACCGCTGCGCGCGCCGACGCCCGCCAGCAGCAAGCCGTAGCAGACAGCCGCCCCGGCGTGTCGCCGGGGGGCGCGCGGCGGCGCCCGCTATCATCGGCGCGATGAATGCGCCGCCTTCGTTCCCGATCACCCCGCTGCTGCCCGAGATCCGCGCGTCGCTGGCGGCGACGCCGCGGCTGGTGCTGGAGGCGCCGCCGGGCGCGGGCAAGACCACCCAGGTGCCGCTGGCCCTGCTCGATGCGCCATGGCTCGCCGGGCGCAAGATCGTGATGCTGGAGCCGCGCCGGATCGCGGCGCGCGCCGCCGCGCAGTTCATGGCGCAGCAGCTCGGCGAGGCGGTCGGGCAAACTGTCGGCTACCGTATCCGCTTCGAGTCGAAAGTCAGCGCGGCGACCCGCATCGAAGTGGTCACCGAGGGCATCCTCACCCGGCTGGTCCAGCACGATCCGGAACTGGACGGCATCGGCGCGATCGTGTTCGACGAGTTCCACGAACGCCACCTCGCCGGCGACCTCGGCGCCGCGCTGGCGCTGGACGTGCAGGCCACGCTGCGGCCGGAGCTGCGCCTGCTGCTGATGTCGGCCACGCTGGACGGCGAGCGCATCGCGGCGTGGCTGGACGCGCCGTGGCTCGGCAGCCCGGGCCGCAGTTTTCCGGTGCGCGTCGACTATCCGCCGGCGCGCACGCAGGAAACGGTTGAACACCAGCTGGCCCGCGTCGCGCGGCAGGCGCTGGAAGAAAACGACGGCGACGTGCTGGCGTTCCTGCCCGGCCGGCGCGAAATCGCACGGACGCACGCCGTGCTGGCGCAGACGCTGACGCGCGACGACGTCGAGCTGGTCGCGCTGCACGGCGAATTGTCGCTGGCCGAGCAGCAGGCAGCGCTGGCGCCAGCCGAACCGGGCATGCGGAGAATCGTGCTGGCCACCAACGTGGCCGAGTCCAGCGTCACCCTGCCGGGCATCCGCGCGGTGGTCGACAGCGGACTCGCGCGCGAGCCGCGCTTCGACCCGAATTCCGGCTTCACCCGGCTGGAGACGGTGGCCATCTCGCAGGCCTCGGCCGACCAGCGCGCCGGCCGCGCCGGCCGCGTGGCGGCCGGTACGGCGTACCGGCTGTGGGCGCAGAGCCGGCGGCTGGAACCGGCGCGCGCGGCCGAGATCGTGCAGGCGGAACTTTCCGCCCTGGCGCTGGAGCTGGCGGCCTGGGGCAGCGACCAGCTGCGCTGGCTGGACCCGCCACCGCCCGGCGCGCTGGCGCAGGCGCGTGAGCTGCTGGCGAATCTTGACGCCCTGGACACCGATGGCCGCATCACCGCGCTCGGCCGGCGCATGCTGGAACTCGGCGCCACGCCGCGGCTTGGTGCCGCCGCCTTGCGTGCGCCGCCGGAGCTGCGGGCACTGATCGCCGACCTGCTGGCCTTGACGGAGGCGCGTTCGCCGCTGCGCGGCGCGCAGGCGCGCAGCGACGATTTCCGCGCCCGCGTCGCCGCGCTGCATGCCTGGCGCGACCGCCGTGGCTCATCCGTGCGCGGCGAAGCCGACAGCGGCGCGCTGGCGGCGATCGAACAGGCCAGCAAGGGCTGGCGCCGGCGCCTCGACGTGCGCACAGCGGCCAGCGGCGTACCCGACAGCCATGCGGTCGGCGACCTGCTGCTGCATGCGTTCCCCGATCGCATCGCGCGCCGCGACGGCAGTAACCCGCTGCGCTACACGCTGGCCAACGGCCGCGGCGTGCGCCTGCACGAAGACACCGCGCTGCTGGGCGAGCCCTGGCTGGTGGTGCTGGACCTGCGCCTGGAGGCGCGCGACAGCCTGGTGTTTGCCGCCGCACCGTTCGATCCGCGTGTGCTCGAACGCGACTTCCCGCTGCGCTTCACCCGCGAGCGCACGCTGCGCTGGAACGATGAGCGCGGCGCCGCCGAGGCGTTCGACGAGCGCCGCTTCGGTGCGATCGTGCTGGAGCGGCGCAGCGTGCCGGTGAAGGCCGCCGATGCATTGCCCGCGCTGCTTGCCGCCGTGCGTGCCAAAGGCGTCGAAGCGCTGCCGTGGAGCGATCCCGCGCGGCGACTGCGCGCGCGCATGCAGGCGCTGCGCGCGTGGATGCCCGAACTGGGCCTGCCCGATGTTTCCGAGCCGGCGCTGCTGGCCACCCTGGAGGAGTGGCTGGCGCCGTACCTCGAGGGCAAGCACCGGTTCGACGCGCTCAGCGCGGAGCAGCTGTCGCAGGCGCTGGCCACGCGGTTCGACTACGAGCAGCGTCGCATGCTCGATGCGCAGGCGCCGGAAAGCCTGCTGGTGCCGAGCGGGCAGAGCCGCCGGCTGGAGTACTCCGAAGGCGAGCCGCCGGTGCTGGCGGTGAAGCTGCAGGAGCTGTTCGGCCTGGCCGACACGCCGCGCATCGGTGGCGGCCGCATCCCGGTCACCCTGCACCTGCTCTCGCCGGCGGGCCGGCCGATCCAGGTGACGCAGGACCTGAAGGGATTCTGGGAGCGCACCTATCCGGAAGTGAAGAAGGAGCTGAAGGGCCGCTATCCGCGCCATCCGTGGCCGGACGACCCGTGGACGGCCACGCCCACACATCGCGCGAAACCGCGCGGGGGACGTTGATTCCGTCGCCTGCGTGGATGGGCATCGGTGCGGTTGTGTACCATCGGCGGCAACGGCATCGTGTGGTGGTTCCCTTGCCTGGAAAAAAGCATCCCGACGATTTGCTTCCCGCACCGCCGGATGACGGTGGCGCGGGCGATCCCGTGATCTCGCAACCCTCGCGGTGGCGAGTCGCCGCCTGGCTGTGGAGCCTGCTCGCGCTGCTGCTGGGGCTCTCGCTGGCGCTGGCCGCGCACGACCAGCAGAAGCAGCGGCTGCGGGCCGAACGCACGCTCGTCCGCAACGAGCTGGCCAACAAGGCCTGCATTTCGCTGCAGAGCCAGCTGCATGCCGCGGAGTCGCTGCTGCGCGCCGCGCAGTCGCTGTTCCTCTCCTCGGAGGAGGTGGAGGCGGGTGAATACGCCGGCTTCTACGCCAACATGCGGCCGCGCGAACAGTTCCCCAGCCTGCTTGCCCTGGCCTACGCCCAGCGCGAGCTGAGGCCGGACGGGGAGCATTACGTAACCCGCTGGGTCGAACCGGCGACTGGCAACGACAGCCTGGTCGGGCTCGATGTGGGCACGCAGCCGCGCAACCTCGCCGGCCTGCTGGCCTCGCGCGACAGCGACCAGGCGACCCTGTCGGCGCCATTCCATCCGGTGCAGCTGGCCGGATCCGGCATGGCGGGCGAAGGCGTCACCCTGCGGCTGCCGATCTACAGCACGGGTGCGCCGCCGCGGACCGTCGAGGAGCGGCGCGCGCGCATGCGCGGTTCGATCGCGGCATCGTTCCGGCTGGATGGCCTGATCGGCAACTCGCTGCCCGACTCGCTGACGCGCAACCTGCGCCTGCAGATCAGCGACGTCACCGGGGCGCAGGCGCTGCTCCTGTTCGATTCGGGCAACGGCCCGGTATGGCTGGGCGACGGCTACCGCTACGAGCGCAAGCTGGCTTACGGCGGGCGCGTATGGAATGTCCGCATGTGGCCGCTGCCGCACTACACCGGCGCGGGCGTGCGCGGAGGGGGCCAGGCGACCCTGTGGGCCGGCGTGCTGTCCAGCATCCTGCTGGCGCTGCTGGTCTACTCCGTCGTCAGTACCCGCCAGCGTGCGCTCGAACTGGGCTGGCGGATGAGCCGCCGTTATCGCGAGAGCGAGGAGCGCTTCCGCGCGCTGAACGACTTGCTGCCGGCGCTGGTGCTGCTGGCCGAGGCCGGGGACGGGCGGATCACCTACGCGAACCAGGCGGCGCGTGCGCGCCTTGGAGAACAGGTCGTCGGGCGCCGCCTGCCCGAGCTGTTCGAGGACCCGCACCTGCGCGCGCGGCTCGGCGGTGCCGACCCCGGCGATGGCGCGTGGACCGAAACCTTCCTGCACGGCGATGCGGGGTTGCGTTTCTGGGCCGATGTGGCGATCTCGCGGATTGCGCTGAACGAGGGCACCATGCTGCTGATGGTGGCCAGCGACATCAGCGAGCAGCGCCGGCTGACCGAGCGCTTGAGCCACCAGGCCAGCCACGATGCGCTGACCGAGCTCTACAACAGGCGCGAGTTCGAACTGCGCCTGCAGGCTGCGCTGGACAAGATCGACGCCGCGGCGCCGCCCGCCGTGCTGCTGTACCTGGACCTGGACCAGTTCAAGCTGATCAACGACACCTCCGGTCACCTCGCCGGGGACCAGTTGCTGACCCAACTGGCAGCCGTCATGCGCCGGCAGCTGGGCGTTGGCGACGTGCTGGCGCGGCTGGGCGGCGACGAGTTCGGCGTACTGGTCGCCAACGTGGCCGACCGGGCTGCCGCCGAGCAGGCGGCCGAGCACATGCGCCGCTGCATCGACGGCTACGTGTTCAGCTGGGAGAAGCGCAGCTACCTGGTCAGCGCCAGCATCGGCGGCGTGCTGGTCGATCGTCCGGGCGTGCTGGTGAAGGATCTGCTGGCGCAGGCGGATACCGCCTGCTATATGGCCAAGGAACTCGGCCGCAACCGCGTGCACTTCTACTCCGAGCGCGATGACGAGACGGTGCGCCGGCACGGCGAGATGGAGTGGGCGAACCGGCTGCGCTGGGCGGTCGACGAGGGCCGGCTGGTGCTGGCCTACCAGGAGATCCTGCCGCTGTCGCCGGCGGACGAACCCGGGCCCAGCGTCGAGCTGCTGCTGCGCTTCCGCGACGAAGCGGGCGAGCTGGTGGTGCCGGGCGTATTCCTGCCGGCGGCCGAGCGCTACGGCCTGATGCCGGCGGTCGACCGCTGGGTGATCGAGACCGCGCTGGTCCACTTCGACCGTCTGCATCCGGCAGGCGCGGGGCTGCGCATGGTGGCGATCAATCTTTCCGGCGCCAGCGTCGAGGACGAGGCGCTGGCCGGCCGGATCATCGGCTGGCTGCGCCACTATCGGGTGGATCCGTCGCGGGTGTGTTTCGAGATCACCGAGACCGTGGCGGTGCGCAACCTGTCGCAGGTGGTGCGCTTCATGGAGCAACTGCGTGCGGTGGGCTGCAAGGTTGCGCTGGACGATTTCGGCGCCGGCATGTCCTCGTTCACCTACTTGAAGAACCTGCCGCTGGACATCCTCAAGATCGACGGCAGCTTCGTGCGCGACATGCTCACCGATCCGGTCAGCCACCTGATGGTCAGGGCGGTCACCGATATCGGTCACCGGCTCGGCCTGGAGATTGTCGCCGAGTGGGTGGCCGACGCGGAAACCGTGCAGGCGCTGGCGACGCTGGGCGTAAACGGGGTACAGGGTTTCAGCCTGCACCGGCCCGAACTGGCGGTGTTCCAGCGCGACTGAGGCGGCGGATGTTTCGCCAGGGAAAAAAATGGCCCGGTCGTTGCCGACCGGGCCATCGAGCTCACATCGTCCCAGAATCCACCATGACGCCTGTCGAATGCAGGCTGCCGGTGTCCCGGGACACCCTTCGGTGGTTTACAGCACGATCGGGTGCGAGATGTCGCACTCGTTGGTGTCGTTCGACCAGGTGCTCTGCATGGCGTAGCTGCCGTTGCCCATCACGACATCCTGGGACTTGCCCTGGCCGGAGCTGATCCAGGCGCACTCGTCACCGTTCTCCTGGCCCTTGTTGCGGGAGCCCTTGACGTGATTGGTCCAGCCACCCGCCGGGTTCTGGTCGGTCACCGTCTCGGCGTACTCGTGGCCATTGACGATCGAGAAGCCGTCCACCAGACCCTGGGTGCCGCTGTTGACGAAGTTCTCGCCGCAGCTGGTACCCATGTCGTAGACATACGGCATGTTGGTGAAGGCCACGTCACCGACCGGCGAGGTGATGCCGTAGTTGTCGCCCTGCCAGTCGTGCCAGGCGCAGAAGTTGCCGGTGGAGGTGTTGAAGCCGTCCGGATGCGTGCCGGTCGGCGACAGGATGATGTACTGCGCGTAGCGGTTGGAGGCCGCCGTGGTGTTGCCAAAATGCTGGGCGGCGTTGACCGCTTCCTGCGCCAGCTGCGCGCCGGTGGCATTGGACGGGGAGGGCACCGAGTTGTCATACCAGACCGAGACCAGGGCGCCGTTCGAGGGATAGCCGATGTGGCTGGCGCTCGAGGCGCAGAAGGTGGCGCCGGTGGCGACGCCGCTGCCATCGCAGTACTGGGTCATCACGCCCGACCACAGTTCGCTGCCGGTGCCCAGGCCCTTGAACAGGTTCTGCAGGTACGGCACGGCATTCACCGGGTCGTTGCTCAGGGTCATGTTGCCCTTGGCGTCCGTGCCGGCGGTGCCCCACTGGCTGCCGTAGACCACGATGTAGACGCGCGGTGTGCCGCTGGTGACGCCGATACCGTCCACGCCGCCGCCATAGCTCAGGGTTTTCCCGCTGGTGGTCGTGCTGCTGCCGGGCTGGGCGGCGTGCAGGTTGTCGTACTGGTGCATGCGGGCCAGCGCTTCCCGGGTGGGAACCGCGCCGTGGCGATACGGATGCCCGTACGATGGCGCATAGGGGTTCGGTGCGAATTCATCCGTGTTGCCGGCGACCGCAGAACCCAGGGTTGCTGCGAGCAGGGCGGTGCTGGCGAAGGCGATGAGCAGATTGCGCTTCAATAACGTCGACATATGACTCCCCGTAGATTTTCAGGACAAACAAACCCGATGCGGTCGAATCGACCCCATGCAGGAATGACCGCATGATTTGCGGCGATTGGTTGTTGTTGCAGACTTGACCGGCATCCCGTGAATACCAGCGGTTACCCTTGATTGCGTCCATCGGGCAAGGCCGCCGCCGCTTTTCCGGGATGCCGGTTTTGCCGAACATCCCTCGGGGATCATTCGCCAACCTCCCAATTGGCGAATCCCGCAGACCGTAGGTCAGGGGGATGAAAACCGTCAATAGGATTTTTTGAAATATGGAATCAAAAGCACAAGGATTTCGATGCCAAATCGCATTCAATTCAAAGTCCTGTCAATCAGGCGCAATTAATTTCGGATAATGCGAAAGTTATTGCAGAGAGAAAACGTGTCCGGGGACGCCGGATAATCTTCAAGGATGCCCTGCCGGGTTTCAGTTGGTACGGTCCCGCGTCGCGCGCCCGATTCCCGCCGTGCACGAGCCGATTCCCCCGCCGGGCGACTGGCCCCGGTCAGGGTTTGCCGGGCGCCGTCGGCGAACGCGCGAAGCTGCCGGCGTCGCCGGGGAACACCACCGGGCTCTCATAGCCGTCGGCGGATACCGCCGATACGCCGAAGAACCAGTCGTCGATCACCACGTCCTGCAGCACCGCGTGGTCGACGTCGCCTACCGCCCGCGCGTGCTGCCATTGCGCCGCGGTGGTGTCGCGCCAGTACACGCGATAGCCGGCGGCGCCGGGCACCTTGCGCCACTTCAGCGTGGTGTCGGTGGTCACGGCGCCCGCAATGTCGACGCCGGTCGGCGGCGCCGGTGCGCGGCTCAGCGCGGCCATCGTGATGGTGTTCAACGCGGTGACGCGGGCGAGGTAGCGGAAGTCGATGCCGTCGATCGTGTCGCCGTAATGCACACCGCCCTCGGTGCGCAGGTCCTGGTGCTGCCGGGTGTAGTTCTCGTGCGCCTCGGTGACGCGCACGGCGGGGTAGCCCGCTTCCAGGAACGGCACCTGGTCGCCGCCTCGGGCGTAGCGGTCGGTGCGGTAGACCATGTGCACGTGGAAGTCGGGCAGGTAGCGGTCGGCGAGGCGGTCGAGGTAGCGGGCGAGGTTGCGCGAGGGCGAATCCACCTCGCCGCCATGGTAGCGGCGGTAGTTGGCCTGGGCCGGCGTCTCGTTGCTCCGGGTGCCCTCGGAGAACACCCGCACCGTGGTGTTGTCGACCACCCCGTTCTGGCCCCGGCTGTTGCCCACGATGTCGTTGTTGAGATCGGCCTCGACCTGCCAGCCGTGCGCGACCGCATAGTCGGCCAGCACCTTGCCGCCGTACAGGCCCTGCTCCTCGCCGGACAGCGCGGCGAACACCAGGGTGGCGTCGTTGTCCTGCTTCGACAGCAGCCGCGCGGCTTCCATCAGCGCGGCCACGCCGGAGGCATCGTCGTTCGCGCCGGGTGCATCACTGGTGGCGTCCATCACGTCGCTGACGCGCGAGTCGAGGTGGCCGGTCATCACGATCACCCGCTGCGGGTCGCGCTTGCCGCGCTTGATCGCGACCACGTCCATCACCTCGGTCGGCGTGGGGATGCGCTTGCCGCTGAATACCTGCGAGGGCGTGGCCACCTCGATGCAGCCGCCGCAGTCGCGCGAGATCGCCTCGAAACGTGCCTTCACCCAGCGCCGCGCGGCGCCGATGCCGCGGGTGTCGGACTTCGTGTCGGACAGCGTGTGGCGGGTGCCGAAGCCGACCAGCTTGGTGATCGTGGCGCGCAGCTCCGCCTCGCTGGGGGCGCCGGCCAGTGCGTGCAGCGCCGGTTGCTCGTGCGGCATGGCGGGGAGCGATGCCGCCTGGGCCGCCGCCACCGGCAGCATGGCGAGGAACAGGCTGGGCAGGAATCGATGCATGACGGGGATCCGCGTGAATGAGCCATCACCATACAACGGCCGGCCGGCGTGCAGGCAGGGACCCGGGCCGTCATGAAAAAAGGCCCGGTCGTCGCCGACCGGGCCCTGGGTTTTGCCGCTGCGCGTGCAGCGGCGACGAAGGCCGCCTTACTGCACGGTCAGCGTGATGTCGTCGAGCACGAACGAGGTCTGCAGCGACGAGTCTTCGCTGCCGGTGAACTTGATCGTCACCGTCTGCCCGATGTACGGGGTGAGGTTGGCCGTGTGCACGGCATAGCCGGTGGCCGCATTGACGTTCGAGAAGGTCGCCAGTGTGGCGAGCACCGAGCCCGAGCTGTTGAGTACCTGCACCTTCAGCGTGTCATACGCGGTCGAACCGCTCTCCGCCGTGTCGATGTGCAGGTAGTACGACAGGGTGGCCGAGGTCTTGCCGCTCGGGATGGCCACCGACTGCGACACCGTGTCGGTGTGGGTGGTGCCATAGCCGTCCAGCCAGGCGAACCAGGAGCCGCTATGGGCCACTTCGCCCGAGCAGCCGCTGTTGCTGCACAGCGTGCCGGAGCTCATCGACCACGGCGAGGACGAGCCGCTCTCGAAGCCGGTGTTGCCGAGCAGCTGGGACGGGCTGCTGCTGGAGACGCTCACCGAGGCGGTCTTGGAGTTGGTGCTGCCGTTCACGCTGTCGGTCACCGTCTCGGTG
>NZ_QFWQ01000007.1:0-172148 GCF_003335105.1 Rhodanobacter denitrificans | reverse complement strand
CGAGTGCGCCGAGATGGTGCCGCCGCTGTCGGTGGAGGTGTCGGTGAAGTTCACGGTCAGGCCGCTCACCGTGTCGGTGAAGTTGGCCACCGGCGTGCCGCCGCTGCTGCTGCCGCCGACGATCGGATGCGAGAGGTCGCACTCGTTGGTGTCGTTGGACCAGGTGCTCTGCATCGGATAGGTGCCGTTGCCCATGGTCACGTTCGCCGTGGCGCCCTGGCCGGAGGTGATCCACGCGCACTCGTCACCGTTTTCCTGGCCGTTGTAGGTCGCGTCGCCGGTGTGGTTGGTCCAGCCGCCGGCCGGGTTCTGGTCGGTGACGGTCTCGGCGTACTCGTGGCCTTCCACGATCGAGAAACCGTCCAGCGCGCCCGCGCTGCCGTTGACCGAGTCCATGCCGCAGCTCGTGCCCATGTCATGCACGTACGGCATATTGGTGAAGGCCACGTCGCCGACCGACGAGGTCACGTTCTGGTCGCCGTTCCAGTCGTGCCAGGCACAGAACTGGCCGGTGCTGGTGTTGAAACCGTCCGGATGGGTACCGCTCGGCGACAGGATCACGTACTGCACGTAGCGGTTGGAGGCCGCCGTGGTGTTGCCGAAATGCTGCGCGGCCTTGATCGCTTCCTGCGCGAGCTGTGCGCCGGTGGCATTGGACGGCGAAGCCACCGAGTTGTCGTACCAGATGTTGACGAAGGCGCCGCCGGTCGGATAGCCGATGTTCGGGGCACCGCTGGGGCAGGAGGTGGCACCGGTGGCCACCGAGGAGCCGTCGCAATACTGGGTCATCGTGCCCGACCACAGCTCGCCGCCGGTGCCCAGCCCCTTGAAGAGGCTTTCCAGGTACGGCACGGCGCCGTAGGCGTCGCCCGAAAGGGTCATGTTGCCGCTGCTGTTGGTGCTGGCCGTGCCCCACTGGCTGCCGTAGACGACGATATAGACCTTCGGCGTGCCGCTGGTGACGCCGATGCCGTCGACGCCGCCGCCGTAGCTCAGCGTCTCCGTGCCGGTGGCGGTCGTGGTGGTGGTCGCCTGCAGCGCCTGGTACTGCTTCATCCGGGCATGGGCTTCCCTGGTGGGAAACACGCCATGGCGGTAAGCATGCCCATAGGCCGGCGAATAGGGGTTGGTCGTCGGGTTGCTGGCCGCCGCAGGCGCGGCGTTGCTCTGCGCAGTCGCCGCGAGGACGGCAGCCGGAGCGGCGGCCGCGGCGATCGCGACTCCCGCCGCGACGGCCCATGATTTCAATCGAAAATTGCCTGGCATTTCAAACTCCCAAGGTTTTTGAGGACAAACGGACCCGATGGGGCGGTGAGGCCTCATGCATGGAGTGCCGTGGACAGACATGGCACAAAGGAATTGTTCTTGGATGGCCCCGCGATCCCGTGTCCTGCACCCAACCCTCCCTCTGGTTTTCCTCGGGGCCGAGTGCGGAATCGAAATGGGTCTTGCAGGCGTGGCGACGGGATCATTCGCCAAACTCCCATTGGCGAACGCGGCGACGGTATGAGTTGCAGATGAAACCAGTCAATAGGACTTTTCGAAGTGGTCGGTGATCGAGATCACGTAATCAGGTAATTGCGTTGGCGTCTCCGCATCGTAATTATTTTCAACCTTCACGGTGCCTAGGTGGCCTGTGCGAATGCCTCTGGATAAGTCGCGCAGCGAGTGCGCTGCATGACGATTTCCTGACGCTGCATCAGATAGATGGATGAATCCATTGCGCTTCCGTTGCGAATGTTTCGACAGGGTCGGGACGGGCGCGAAAGAGTGGTACGCCAGGCTGCCTCAAGTTCCAAAGGTCGCGTAATTCCGTGCGTTTGGAACGATATTAAATAAGGCTGTCGCGCAATATGCTTCGCAGCTTTTCACGTGGCTGTTGCCGCGGCGGTCCATAAAATCCGGTCCGGCCGATTAATCCGGTTTATTTTCGATTCAGCCGAATCCTTGCCGGGAATCGTCCTGCCAAATGTGCCCGGGTTGCTCCGGAGCGCCGCCGGATGGCCCGGCCGCCAGTTCATTCCGCCGGGGCGGCATGCGACCATGCGCCAATGAACCGGACGAACACCCACCGCCTGGCGATCATCGGCGGCGGTCCGGCAGGGCTGATGGCAGCCGAGGCTGCGTGCGCGGCGGGCGTGGCGGTCGACCTGTACGACGCGAAGGGTTCGGTCGGACGGAAATTCCTGCTGGCCGGCAAGGGCGGCCTCAACCTTACCCACGGCGAACCGCGCGCGCGTTTTGCCGAGCGCTATGCGGCGCGATGCGATGAAGTGGGGCGCTGGCTCGATGCGTTCGACGCGGAGGCGCTGCGTGGCTGGGCGCACGGGCTCGGCGTGGAGACCTTCACCGGCAGCTCGGGCCGGGTGTTTCCCGCCGACCTGAAGGCGGCGCCGCTGCTGCGCCGATGGCTGCACCGCCTGCGTGAATCGGGCGTGGCCTTCCACATGCACCACCGCTGGCAGGGCTGGAGCGATGGCGCGCTGCGCTTCGCCACGCCGCAGGGCGAACACACGGTATCGGCCGATGCGGTGGTCCTCGCGCTCGGCGGCGCCAGCTGGCCGCAGCTGGGCTCCGATGGCGCCTGGGTGACGCCGCTCAAGCAAGCGGGCATCGACATCGCGCCGTTGCAGCCGGCGAACTGCGGCTTCGAGGTGGCGTGGAGCGAACATCTTGCCAGCCGCTTCGCCGGCGCCCCGCTGAAGCCTGTGGTGGCGCATTGGGTCGATCGCCACGGCGTGGCCCGTTCGCGCCAGGGCGAGTTCGTGCTCAGCGAATACGGCATCGAGGGCAGCCTGATCTACGCGATCGGCGCCGAGCTGCGCGAGCAGATCGCGGAAGGCGGCGAGACCTTGCTGAGGCTGGATCTGGTGCCCGGCTACGACGAAGCGGTGCTGGCCGAACGCCTCGCCGCGCCGCGCGGCAAGCACAGCATCGGCGACTGGCTGCGCCGTCGCGCCGGGCTGGACGCGGCGAAGTGCGCGCTGGTGTTCGAACTCACCGACAAGCCCACCCTGGCCGATCCGCCGGCGCTGGCGGCGCGCCTCAAGGCGTTGCCACTGCGCCTGCGCGCACCGCGGCCGGTGGCCGAGGCGATCAGCACGGCCGGCGGCGTGCGGCTGGAAGCGCTGGATGAAGAGCTGATGCTGCGCGCCCGGCCCGGCGTGTTCTGCGCCGGCGAGATGCTGGACTGGGAGGCGCCCACCGGTGGCTACCTGCTCACCGCCTGCTTCGCCAGCGGCCTGATCGCCGGCCGTGCTGCGGCCCGCTGGCTGTGCACGTAACCAGCGGCGTCAGCCGGCGGGCAGGTTCGCCGACCCGGGCTTCGCGCTCTCTGCCAGCACGCCCGACTGGGTGCGACGCAGTACCTGCGGCATGTGTTGCGCCACGAAGTCGATGAAGCTGCGCAGCGCCGGGGTGTGGCCGTGGCGCGAGGGATACACCGCATGCACGTTGCCCGGGGGCAGCGACCACGCCGGCAGCAGCGGCACCAGCCGGCCTTCGGCGATGGGGCCACGGCAGATGAACTGCGGCAGCTGCGCCGCGCCGATGCCGCCGATCACCGCCTGGTACAGCACTTGCAGATCGTCGCTGACCAGGCTGGGATGGTGCTCGATCTGCTGGGTGCGGCCGTCGTCGGCCTGCAGGTGCCAGAAATGCCGGCCATCGGTATTGATCACGCCGACGCTGGAAAGGCGTTTCAGGTCCATTGGCTGCAGCGGCCGGCCCTGGCGTCGCAACAGCTCGGGACTGGCCACCAGAAGTTGCGGATCCATGCCATAGCTGCGCATGACCAGACTGGAATCCTTGAGCGTATCGCGCACGCGGAACGCGATGTCGTAGCCGCCGGCGATCACGTCGGCCTGGTGATGGCAGATGTCGAGGTCGACCTGCACCTCGGGATGTTGCCGCAGGAAGTCGACCAGTACAGGGGCCAGCAACAACTGCGCGAACAGTACCGGGCAGGCCACGTGGATGCGTCCCCGCGGTGCGGCCTGGGCTTCGTCGATGACGCGCTGGGTCTGCTCGGCGGCGGCCAGCAGCTGCCGGCATTGCTCGTAGTAGCGCTGGCCGATCTCGCTGACGTGAGAGCGCCGCGTGGTGCGCTGGATCAGCCGCACGCCGAGGCTGGTCTCCAGCCGCGCCACGCGGAAGCTCAGCTGCGACTTGGCCACGCCCAGCGCCTTGCTGGCGGCGGTGAACGAACCCAGTTCCACCACCTGTACGAAGTAATAGATGTCGTTGAGATCCTGCACGGCATGTCCTTGCGGTGGCGTTGTCAGGACGGCCCGAGGGCGGAATGTTTTGCTGCGTTGCAAAATCGTGAAGAATTGTTCACTGATCTTGGATATTAAACGCAACATGAAAGGGCTTATCAATCGCGTTGCATGAGGGAAATACTACGGCCTCGGGACATGGCCGCAGGCGTTGGGGGCGCGTGCCGCGCGGGATGGCGTCGGCCGGTCGCTTCGGATGTTCACGCTAGCCAAGGGGTTCGAGCCATGCGTGCGATTTCGCTGTTTCCTGCCGTCGTGCTGTGCGCCGCGCTGAGTGCCGGCGCCATGCTGCTGGGGGCCCGCGACGTGCAGGCCCAGCAGGCAGGCGGCAGCGCCGCACCGGATCCACATGCCGCCCCTGCCGGCGGGCTCAGCCAGAGCGACATCGCCCGCATGCTGCCGGCCACCGACATGGGCGCGGGCGCGGCGCGTGCCGGCAACACGCACCAGGCGAGCATGAGCGACAGCCCGGCCACCCCGTTCGATGCTGCCTCGATCCCGGCCAACCCGCTGGCCCCGAACGCCGATGCGATCGGCGCGAAGAGCTGCGTGGCATGCCACGCGCAGGAGAACGTGCAGGCCTCGCACACGCTGCACGTGGCCTCGTTCCGCGCCGGTGCGGCCAACACCGGCCCGCAGGCGGCCTGCGAAAGCTGTCACGGCCCAGGTTCCGGGCATGCCAAAGACCCCACCGCGCCGGGCCTGATCATCGCCTTCACCCACGACGCGAAAACCTCGCCACAAGTCCAGGCCGGGGTATGCCTCAGCTGCCATGCCGGCGGCGCGCGACAGCACTGGATCGGCTCGATCCACCAGAACCGCGGGCTGTCCTGCACCGATTGCCACAACCCGATGGCCAGGCTGTCGCCCGAGGGCGTGCTGGCGAAGTCGTCGATCAACGAAGTCTGCGCGACCTGCCACCAGGACATCCGCGCCAAGTTCAACCGCCGCTCGCACATGCCGCTGCCGGAAGGGCAGATGGCCTGCACCGACTGCCACAACCCGCACGGCTCGATCACCAGGCCGCTGCTGAAGACCGACACCGTCAACGAGACCTGCTACACCTGCCATGCCGAGAAACGCGGGCCGTTCCTGTTCGAACACGCGCCGGTGCGGCAGAACTGCCTCAACTGCCACGACGTGCACGGCTCCAACCAGCAGACCCTGCTGGTCGCGCCGATCCCGATGCTGTGCCAGCAATGCCACACCATGACGCGCCATCCGAACGACCTGCAGAGCGCGGCCAACCTCGGCACCGGACCGTTCCCGGACGAGCGCCTGATGGGCCGCGGCTGCCTCAGCTGCCACGCCAACATCCACGGTTCCAACAACCCTTCCGGACCGAAGTTCCACAAGTGACGGAGGCCGACGATGCTTGCGCAGAAAGGAAATCGCACGACGCCGAAAGCCCTGGCGCTGGGGCTGCTGGCCGGCCTGTTCGGCATGCAGTGCGCGATGGCCGGCGACACCAGCGGCACCATGCGCGTGGGCGACATGCAGTACGGCAACGGACTGGACCTGCGCGGCTGGACGCCGATGCTGCATCCGGCCGATCCCGACGGCATGTCCTGGCTGCACCCCGGCATGCTGCGCACGCCCACGGGCGTGCTGTACCCGTACCCGCCGAGGGTAGATGCGGGCAAGCCGCTGGGTTCGGGTGACTGGACCTACAGCGGGCTGCTGGAATTCGGCTACCTGCATGTGGGCGGTGAGCGCAACGCGGAATACTTCCGCCAGTACGACGATTGGAAAAGCGGCGCCGTGCTCGGCCTGTTCGCGCTCGATTTCCACAACCACCGGACCGGCCAGTACGTCGAGCTGCGCGGCAGCCGCCTCAGCGGCGACGACCAGTTCTACCGCCTGCTCGCCGGCCGCTACGGCAGCTACCGGGTCGAGGGCTTCTACCGCGACATGCCGCATACCGTGTCGACCAATGCGTACCCGATCTGGAACGGCGTCGGCAGCACCGACCTGACCCTGCCGGCGCCGCTGGTGGCCGGCGCCAGCACGCCGGCGCAGGTGGCCGCGGCGTCGGCCGCCGCGCCACGGCGCAGCATTGGCCTCACCCGCACGCGCGCGGGGCTGGGCTACGAGGGCGTGCTGTACCGTGACTGGATCGGCTCGGCCTCGATCACCAACGAGAAGCGCAGCGGCACCCGCCTGTGGGGCGGCTCGATGTTCTTCAACTTCCCGTTCCCCGACAACGGCGGTGTGCTGGAAACGGTGCGGCCGATCGACTTCCGCACCACCGACGTCAACCTCAGCCTGCGCAATGTCGGCAAGGTGTGGCATTTCCTGGCCACCTACAACGGCTCGTTCTTCCGCAACCACAAGGACCACCTGAACTTCGAGAGCCCGTTCGCGCTGTACAACGTGGCCGGCACGCCGCAGGTGGCCGACATCAAGGACGGCCAGTTCTCGCTGGAGCCCGACAACGACTACCACAACGTGCGGCTGGACCTGTCGCGCGAGCTGAAGTGGAACGGCCAGTTCAGCGTGTCCGGTGCGTGGGGCACGATGCGCCAGAACGATGCGCTGCTGGCGCCCACCACCTGCACCGGAGTGGGCGGCATCTTCATCGCGCCGCCGGTGGACTACACCTTCCAGTGCGCCAACTGGAACACCACCGACGCGCTGTCGCGGAAGAACGCGAACGCGCGCATCGACACCGGCCTCATCGACGCCCGCGTCACCTTCCACCCCACGCCGGCGTTCGGCTGGCACGCCGGGCTGCGCTGGTACCGCGAGGACGACAAGACCCGCTACCTCGCCTACAACCCGCTCACCGGCCAGTACGGCTATATCTCCGAGAACGGCTCGCAGGGCAGCGTGGTGCCGGGCGAGACCGGCATCTTCGACCCGAACAACCCGCTGTACCGCTCGTACATGGTCACCGTGCGCAACAACCCGTTCGGCTATACCGACACCCTCTTCGAGCTGGGCGGCGACTGGCAGTTCGGCCGCAAGAGCTCGCTCGGCGTCACCTACACCTTCGACCACAACTGGCCGAAGTACCGCGAGCGCAGGCGCGTGGACGACCAGCGCATCAAGTTCGACTGGGTCAGCCGTGGCGTGTTCGGCGGCGCCACCGTGCGGCTGAGCTGGGAATACGCGAAGCGCGACGGCGACAGGTACAACTACGATCCGTATGTGCAGTTCTTCTCCGAATCACTGCCCGGCTTCGTCGAGCCGGTCAACGGTATCGCCGCGCATACCGTCGCCGACATGCGCAAGTACGACCTGTCCGACCGCACCGAGAGCAAGGCGCGCGCGATCATCACCTACCCGTGGGGCGAGTCGGCCACGCTTTCGGCCACCTTCTACGGCAACCGCGACCAGTACGACGCACTGATCGGGCGGCAGAACACACGCACCACCGGCGCCACCCTGCAGTGGGACTGGCAGCCGACGCCGGCCACCACGGTGAACGCCTACCTCGGCGCGGAAAGCTCGCGTCTGGGCATCGCCAACGTCAACGACGCGGACGGTCCGGACAACGGCAAGGCGCTGGGTACGCCCGGCCAGACCGACCCCAACCTCGGCGGCCCGCTGTACCCGTTCGCGAACCAGTGGTGGGAGCTCGACCGCGAGAGCAACCGCAACGGCGGCTTCAGCCTCAGCCACGATTTCGGCCGCGTGCGCGCCGACTTGCGCTACGACTACAACGGTTCGTTCGGCCACGTCGGCTACAGCTACGCCACCATCGGTGCGCTGGCCAACCGCGTTCCGGCCGCGGTGGCCGCCGCCGCGACGGGCTTCCCCGACAACAAGTACCGCACCAACACACTCGACCTCGGCCTGAACTTCGCCGTCAACCGCAGCGTCGGCGTGCGCGTGTTCGGCCGCTACCAGACCGGCGCCTTCAGCGACTGGCACTACGCCGGCTTCGACAACACGCTCAGCTACGACCACCGGCTTTATACCGACAAGGGCGGCCAGCTGCACTACAGCGTCAGCCTGGTCGGCGTGATGCTGAACCTGAAACTGTGAGGGGCGCCGGGATGACGAATCGCACCAGCCTCCTGTTGATGTTCCTGCTCGGCGCGGGCGTCGCCACCGGCGTCACCGCGCAGCAGCGGGCGGCAGGCACCGCCGCCGGTACGTCACCGCCCGCCACGGTGGCGGACCTGCGCCGCATGCAGCCGGTCAGCGGCGACGCCCAGGCCGGCGCGGGCAAGGCCGCGGTATGCGCGGCCTGCCATGGCGCGCAGGGCGTGGCGATCGCACCGAACTTCCCGAACCTGGCCGGGCAATCGGCCACCTACCTCTACGTGCAGCTGAAGGCCTTCCGCGACGGCCAGCGCAGCGACCCGGTGATGACTGGCCAGGCCGCCACGCTGGGCGACGCCGACATGCGCGATCTGGCCAGCTACTACGCCACGCTGGCGCCGAAGCCGACCGGCCACGCCGATACCGCCTCGCGCGGCGCGCAGCTGTACCTCGCCGGCGATCCCGCCAAGGGCATTCCACCGTGCCAGGGTTGCCATGGTCCGGGTGGGCTGGGTCCGCAGCCACATTGGAGCAGCGCGCCACAACCGCCATGGGCGACCTACCCGCGTCTGCGTGGCCAGTCCAGCCTGTACGTGACCAAGGAACTGGGCGACTTCAAGAATGGCGCGCGTGCCGGCAGCAGCAATGCGAAGGTGATGCAGGGCGTGGCCGCCACGCTGGGCGACGAGGAGGTGCAGACGTTGTCCGCCTACCTCGATGCGCTGTGACGCTGCCCGGGCTCAGCGTGCCGGACGCTTCACCAGTTGGATCTCGAACAGCTTCGGCCAGCACTTGCCGGTGACGAACAGGCGCCTGTGTTTCGCGTCCCAGGCGATCCCGTTGAGCACGTCGTCGCCGGGATTCGGCAGCTGGCTGTTGTCGAATAGCCCGCCGAGGTCGATCCAGCCCACCACATGGCCGCTGGTCGGGTCGATCCGCGCGATGCGGTCGGTGAGCCACACGTTCGCGTAGATCTCGCCGTCCACCCATTCCAGTTCGTTGAGGTTGGTCACCGGCGCGCCGTCGGCGGTGACGTGGATGCGGCGAACCACCTCAAGCGTTTCCGGATCGAGCACGCGCAGCACCGGCGTGCCGTCGCTCATGTACAGGTGCGTGTCGTCGCGGGTCAGCGCCCAGCCCTCGCCTTCGTAACGGAAGGTGTGGCGCAGCTCGAAGCTGGCCAGGTCGTAGACGAAGCCGGTACCGCTCTGCCAGGTGAGCTGCACCAGGCGGTCCTTCCAGTCGATGATGCCTTCGCCGAAGTAGCGCGCCGGCAGGTTGTGCCGCTGCACTGTCTCGCCGCTGCGCAGCGCCACCTTGCGCACCGTCGACGAGCCCTTCTCGCCGGTGCTTTCGTAGAGATAGCCGTCCTTGTAGAACAGGCCTTCGGTATACGCGCCGGTGTCGTGCGGGTAGGCGTGCACGACCCGGTAGCCGTAGACCGGGATGTCGACGGCGTGCGCGGCGGCGCAGGCGAGCAGGGCGAGGAGGCAGGTGAACCGGCGCAGCATCGGATGGCTTCCGGGTGAGTGGCGGAAGCCTAGCCTAGCGGACGCACGCGGAAGTTGCGGCCCTTGATCTTGCCCGCGCGCAGGCGTTCCAGCGCCTTGTTCGCCAGCGCACGGCTGATCGCCACGTAGGCACGGGTGGCGAACACGTCGATCTTGCCGATGTCCTTCGCCTCCAGCCCGGCGTCGCCGGTGAGCGCGCCGAGGATGTCGCCGGGGCGCAGCTTGTCCTGGCGGCCGGCGTCGATCACCAGCGTCTTCATCGGCGCCAGGTGCAGGGTCTTGCCGCGCGGTGGCGCGACTTTCAGCGCACGCCACGGCAGCGGCTCGCCGCAGAGTTCCTCGATGTTCGCCGCCTTCGGCCGCTCGCGCGGCGTGCACAGCGTGATCGCCAGGCCGGATTCGCCGGCGCGACCGGTGCGGCCGATGCGGTGGGTGTGGGTGTCCGGGTCGTGCGCGACGTCGTAGCTCAGCACCAGCGGCAGCGCGGCGATGTCCAGCCCGCGCGCGGCCACGTCGGTGGCCACCAGCACCGCGCAGCTGTGGTTGGCGAAGCGCACCAGCACTTCGTCGCGGTCGCGCTGTTCCATGTCGCCGTGCAGGGCCAGCGCGGAGTAGCCGCGACGGTCCAGTTCCTGCGCCACCGCGTCGACGTCGCGGCGCATGTTGCAGAACACCAGCGCGTGCTGGCCGCGTTCGCCGGCGAGCAGCTGCGCCAGCGCATCGGGCTTCTGCGCCGGCTCCACCTCGATGAACTGCTGCTCGATCGCTGATCTTTGCTCGGCCGGCGCTTCCACCGTGATCTCGACCGGGTCCTTCTGCACATGCTGGCTCACCGCGCGGATCTCGTCCGGATACGTCGCGGAGAACAGCAGGGTCTGATGGTGCTTCGCGATGCGCCCGATGATGTCGTCGATCGCCTCGCTGAAACCCATGTCGAGCATGCGGTCGGCCTCGTCCAGCACCAGCACCTTGATGCCGCCGCCGTGCAGGCTGCCGCGCTTCAGGTGTTCCTGCACGCGGCCGGGCGTGCCCACCACGATGTGCGGATCGTGGGTGAGCGAGGCGAGCTGCGGCCCCAGTGGCATGCCGCCGCACAGGGTCAGGAGCTTCACGTTCGGGATGTTCGCGGCCAGCTTGCGGATCGCCTTGCTGACCTGGTCGGCCAGTTCGCGGGTGGGGCACAGCACCAGCGCCTGCAGCCGGATCGTGTCCGCGTCCAGCATCTGCAGCAGGCTCAGCCCGAACGCGGCGGTCTTGCCGCTGCCGGTCTGCGCCTGCGCGATCACGTCGCGCCCTTGCAGCATCGGCGGCAGGCTTTGCGCCTGCACCGGGGTCATCTCGGCGTAGCCGAGCGTGTCGACGCTGGCGAGCAGGGCGGGTTTGAGCGGGAGCGTGCTGAAGGCGGTCATATGCGCATGATCGCATGGCGGCCGGCGTGGCACGGGCTTGCATCCGGCCGCCAGCTCGCGGACCCTGTATGGCCGTCGCCCCACGAATCGCCGCCATGGACATCGTTTTCATCGAAGACCTGCGCATCGACGCCGTCATCGGCATCTACGACTGGGAGCGCCGCGTGCGGCAGACGCTGGCGTTCGACATCGAGATGGCATTCGACAACACCGTGCCGGCGGCCAGCGACGATATTGCGCACACGCTGAACTACAAGGACGTATCCAAGCGGCTGATCGATTACGTCGGCGCGTCCAGCTTCGGCCTGGTCGAGACGCTGGCCGAGCGCTGCGCGGCGATCATCCGCGAGGAGTTTGGCGTGGTCTGGGTGCGCCTGAAGCTGTCCAAGCCCGGCGCGGTGCGCGGCGCGAAAGCCGTCGGCGTGTGCATCGAACGCGGCGCGCGCACGCACTAATGGCGCGGGTCTACCTGAGCCTGGGCTCCAACCTCGAACCGCAGCAACACCTGCCGGCGGCGATCGGCGCGTTGCGCGGGCGTTTCGGCGGGATCGACGTCTCGCCGGCGTATCGCAGCCGCTCGGTGGGTTTCGATGGCGCGGACTTCGTCAACCTCGCGGTCGGGCTGGATACCGAGCTGTCGCCCGAGGCGCTGAACGACTGGCTGCATGCGCTGGAGGACCGCCATGGCCGCCGCCGCGACGTGCCGCGCTATGCGGACCGCACGCTGGACATCGACATCGTGTTCTACGACGCCCTGGTGCTCGACGGTCCCGGCCACCTGCAGATCCCGCGCAGGGAATTGCAGCACGCGTTCGTGCTGCGGCCGATCGCGGACATCGCGCCGGCGTTCCGGCATCCGGTCAGCGGGCGGAGCATGGCCGAGCTGTGGGCGGCATTCCCGCAGCAGCGCGAGCCGTTGCAGGTCGAGGCACTGCCGGATTGAGCGAAGCGCACTGTCGCATGGCTGCGGCGGGTGCTAGAAAGAGCCACTCACGATCCACGGACGAAGGGGGGAGACACGCATGGCCGGTAAATTTGCACGTAGTTGGGCGTTGCTGAAGGCGAGCGCGGCGGTGTTGCGTTCGGACAAGTCGTTGCTGGTGTTTCCGCTGCTGTCGGGTCTGTGCACGTTGGTGGTGGCGGCCAGTTTCCTGATCCCGGCGGCCTTGATGATGGTCGGCCACGTGGACGCCGGCCAGCGCTTCGAGCAGGGCATGACGGCAGGTACCTACCTGCTGCTGTTCTGTTTCTACCTGGTGCAGTACTTCGTGATCATCTTCTTCCAGACCGCGTTGACCGGCGTGGCGCTGATGCGCCTGCGCGGCGAGCCGGCCAGCGTAGGCGAAGGCTTCGCGCTGGCCCGCGCGAGGCTGCCGCAGATCCTCGGCTACGCGCTGATCGCCGCCACCGTCGGCCTGTTGCTGCGGATGATCCAGGAGCGGCTTGGCCTGATCGGCCGGCTGGTGGTCGGCTTCATCGGGCTGGCCTGGACCGTGGCCACCTTCCTGGTGGTGCCGGTGCTGGCCAGCGAAGGCACCGGTCCGGTCGATGCGGTGAAGCGCAGCGTGGAGCTGCTGAAGCGCAGCTGGGGCGAGAACCTGATCGGCAACGGCGGCATCGGCGTGGTGTTCGGCCTGCTGATGCTGCTGGCGGTGCTGTTCGGTGCCGTGCTGATCGGCGGCGCGGTCGCGCTGCAGTCGGCCGCGGCGATCGTGCTGGCGGCGGTCGTGGTGGTGCTGGGGCTGACCCTGCTCGGCCTGATCCAGGCCTCGCTGCAGGGCATCTACTCGGCCGCGCTGTACCGTTACGCGGAAGCAGGCGAGGCCAGCGTCGGCTTCGACCAGGCGCTGCTGCAGCAGGCCTTCGCGCCGAAGAAGAAGTGACAGCGTGAACTCCTCCCCTGCCTGCAGCTGAAGGGACTTCCTTCGGTCGCAGGCAGGGCTGGGGTGGGGGGTGAAGCCCTCCGCACCCACTCACACCGACAAGGTGCGTCCGCCGTCCACCCGGATGATCTGCCCGGTGACGAACGGCGCATCGCGCAGCAGCCACAGCACTGCGCCGGCCACGTCCTCCGGCGTGCCGGCGCGCTGCAGCGGCGTGCGCGCCAGCATCGCCTGCTGATCGGCATACGGCTTGCCGTCGCTGGGCCACAGCACTGCGCCGGGTGCCACGCCGTTGACGCGTATGTCCGGGGCCAGCTCCAGCGCCAGCGAGCGGGTCATCGCGGCCAGCGCGGCCTTCGCCATGCAGTACACGGCGTGTTCCGCCAGCGGCCGCTCGGCGTAGATGTCGATCATGTTGACGATGCCGCCGCGCGCCTGGCGCAGTGCCGGGATCGCCGCCTGGCTGAGGAAGAACGGCGCCTGCGCGTTGGAGGCGAACAGGCTGTCCCACTGCGGCGGCGTCGCCGTGCCCAGCGGCGTGGGGAAGAACGCCGAGGCGTTGTTGACCAGCGCGTCGAGCCGGCCGTAATGCGCCAGCAACCGTTCGACCAGCGCCGGCAACGTCGCCAGTTCGGCCAGTTCGGCCTGCAGCAGCAAAGTGCTGCCGCCGCGCTGTCGTTCCAGTTCGTCAGCCAGCGCGCGGGCGGCGTCGGCGGAGTGGCGGTAGTGCAGCGCCAGGTCGTAGCCGGCCGCGTGCAGCGTGCGCGCGGTGACGGCGCCGACGCGCCGGCCGGCGCCGGTGATCAGGGCGACGGGGCGATCATGGCGTGGCGACATCATGCAGCTCCGGCGGCTAGGCAGATCCCAGCTTGCCGCAAAGGCGACAGCGCGTCATCCCCGCGCTCAGTCGGCCGGCGACTGGCGCGCGACGCGTCCGTCGGCCCTGCTCGCCGCGCCGGCGTCCTCGAACGTGAACTCGCCCTCGAACATCGCGATCGCGGTGCGGGCGACCTGTCCGGTGTCGTAGTGCGCATAGGCGCCGACGCCGAGCGCGCCGATCACCGGCAGCCAGCGCGAGACCCCGCTGCCCAGCGTGCGCCGGGTGAGCTTGATGCCGACCTGTTTGGCGATGCGCTCGACCACGCCGTACGACGCCTGCCGGAAGACCAGCCGGTCGCCCATGCGCACCACCAGGTCGCGGAACGCCTGCGCCGTAGTGTGGCGGAACAGGCACCACAGCATCTGTTCGCGGCCCAACGTGGCGTGGCGGCCGTAGGCCGCGGCGATGTCGCTGACCATCTGCGCCTGAATCTTCCAGATCGCGAGCAACTCCGGCAGCAGGGTCAGCCAGCCCAGCGGACCGGGCGGCAGCGCCAGCGAGCCGGCGGTGAGCGCGGCGCGCCGGGCGGCGCGGCGCGCCAGCCGACGCGCCGCGCCGGCGGGGTCCGTGCTGTCGGCGACCGTGCTGTCCGGCACGTGGCTGACGAAATCCAGGATCGCCTCGGCAATCCGGCCGTGCCCGGCCGGTGCGATGACGGCGGGTACCTGCCGGCTGCGCTGGGTCATGCGTGGCTCCATGGGATGTCGCTGCCTGCGGCAAGCGTCCCAGCAGTCTAGGGGCGTTGTATGAAGCAGGGATCAACGGTTTCGCGGGCAGGCATGACTTGTGGCGCAGGCGGAACGGAAATTCTTTCGGCAATGTTATAACATTACAAAATAAGCATCCTCATTCACCCCTGCCGGAATTGCCGATGAATCCTTCCCTGCTTGCCCTGAGCCTCGCCGTTGCCCTGGGCACGACCACCGTCCATGCCACCGATGCGCCGCCGGCGACGAAGGCCGCTGCCCCCGCGATGACTGCGAACGGGGACGATCCGACCGACGGTGGCAGTCGCAACAAACAGCCGGCCAAAGTGCAGGAGCTGGGTGCGGTCTCGGTCTCGGCCGCGCTGGACCAGGCGCGCAACGCGTTGTCGCCGGATACCGGCAGCAGCCAGTACGTGATCGACCACCAGGCGATCGCGCAACTGCCGCTGGGCGCGTCCACGCCGATGAACCAGGTACTGCTGCAGGCGCCGGGCGTGGTGCAGGACTCCTACGGTGGTTTGCACGTGCGCGGCGACCACGCGAACCTGCAGTACCGCATCAACGGCGTGATCATCCCCGAGTCGATCGGCGGCTTCGGCCAAAGCCTGGACGCGCGCACGATCGACACCGTGAAGCTGCTCGACGGCGCGCTGCCGGCGCAGTACGGCCTGCGCACGGCGGCGGTGGTCGACATCACCACGAAGAGCGGCCATGACCTCGGCAACGGCGGCAGCGTGGGCATCACTGGCGGCAGCAACGCCACGCTCAACCCGAATGCGTCGGTGTGGGGCAGCAACGACCGCTGGAGCTGGTTCCTTACCGGCAACTACATGGAGAACGACGTCGGCATCGAGAATCCCACGCCGAGCAAGAAGCCGATCCACGACCACACCAACCAGGCGAAGGGCTTCGGCGACATCAGCTACCTGATCGACAACGACACCCGCCTGAGCTTCCTGTTCGGCGTTGCCAACAACCGCTTCCAGATCCCCAACCGGCCAGGCTATATGCCGCAGTTCGGTTACCTCGACATGGTGGATTTCAACTCCGCCGATCTCGACGGCCACCAGCGCGAGAACACCCGCTTCGGCGTGCTGGCGTTGCAGGGCAAGCTGGGCGCGACCGGCTACCAGGTGTCGGTGGGCCAGCGTTACAGCCGCCTCGCCTACACGCCGGACCGGATCGGCGAGCTGATGTTCAACGGCGTGGCCTCCGCCGTCAGCCGCAGCAACCGCGCCAGCACCCTGCAGGCCGACTTCGCTACGCCGCTGGGTAACCGCCACACGCTGCGCTATGGCATCTACGGCAGCTTCGAGCGTGCGGTCAGCGGCAACGACGCGTGGGTATTCCCGGCCGACGCCGGCGGCAACCCGACCAGCACCACGCCGATCAACATCCTCGACAACAGTCGTCTGGTCGCCAGGACCTGGTCGGCCTATGTGCAGGACGAGTGGAGCCTCGGCGAGAATTGGACGCTGAACTACGGTCTGCGCGGCGACCGCTACCAGCTGGTGCGCAGCGAGAGCCAGCTGAGCCCGCGCCTGGGCCTGGTCTGGCAGGCCACCGGCAGCACCACCGTGCACGCCGGCTATTCGCGCTACTTCACCCCGCCGGCGACCGAGATGATCGCCAGCAGCAACATCGCCAAGTTCGACGGCACCACCAACGCAGTGGCGGACAGCGGCAACAACACGCCGCTGGCCGAGCGCTCGGACTACTTCGACGCCGGCGTCTCGCAGAGCATCGGCTCGGCCTGGACCGTCGGCGTGGACGCCTACTACCGCAAGGTGCAGCGCCTGCAGGACGAAGGCCAGTTCGGCTCCGCCCTGGTCTACTCCACCTTCAACTACGCCGCGGGCCGGGTGAAGGGCCTGGAGTTCACTGCCAATTACGCGCAGGGGCCGCTGTCCGCCTACTTCAACGCATCGCTCGGCAAGGCGATCGGCCGGCGCATCATCACCAGCCAGTACAACTTCGCGCCGGACGACCTGGCCTGGGTCAACAACCACTGGATCTTCCTTGACCACGACCAGAAGCTCACCTCGTCCGGCGGCATCAGCTACGCGCTGGACGACAGCACCCGGGTCGGCGCCGACTATCTGTTCGGCAGCGGCCTGCGCAAGGACGGCTCGGTGCCGAACGGCGCCTCGCTGCCGGCGTACTTCCAGCTCAATTTCAATGTCTCGCACGACTTCGCCTTCGACCGTTTCGGCAAGCTGCACACCCAGCTGGCCCTGCTCAACGTGCTCGATCGCACGTATGAGCTGCGCGACGGCAGCGGCATCGGCGTCGGCGCACCGCAGTTCGGCCCGCGCCGCGGCGTGTTCCTCAGCCTGCAGAAGGATTTCTGAGCGCGGCGTCGGGGCGCCGTCACGCGGAGGCTCCGCGGCATCCGCTATCCTTGCGGCCCTGAATTCCAGGGCCGCCCGCATGCCTAACCGCCTCCCCGAACCCGGTGCCGACGAGCGCGCCCATTCCGACCGCCTGCTGCAGCTGCTGCGCGAGCAGATCGTCTCGCACGGGCCGATGCCGTTCTCGCAGTACATGGAGCGCTGCCTGTACGCGCCGGGGCTGGGCTACTACAGCGCCGGCCGCACCAAGTTCGGCGCGGCCGGCGACTTCGTCACCGCGCCGGAACTGGGCGACCTGTTCGCCGGCTGCGTGGTGAACGCGGTGCAGCCGGTGCTGGCGATGCTGGGCGACGAGGCGGACTTCCTCGAACTGGGCGGTGGCAGCGGTGCGTTCGCCGAGGCGGCGCTGAAGGCGCTGGCGGCCGGCGGCGCGCTGCCGCGGCAGTACCTGATCCTGGAACCCAGCGCCGACCTGCGCGAACGCCAGCGCGAGCGGCTCGCCGCGAACCTGCCGCCCGGACTCCACGCCCGCGTGCAATGGCTGGATCGTCCGCCCGAACAGGACTGGCGCGGCGTGCTGTTCGCCAACGAGGTGATCGACGCGCTGCCGGCCACCCGCTTCGCCATGCGCCAGGGCGAGGTGTACGAGGAGTACGTGGCGCTGGACGGCGAAGGCCGGCTGACCCGCGTCGACCGCCCGGCCGACGCGCTGGTGGCCGGTGCGGTGCGCCACGTCGAGCGCGACCTCGGCGTCGAGTTCGTCGACGGCTACCGCTCGGAGCTCCTGCCGCAGCTGCCGTACTGGATCCAGGCGGTGGCCGGTGCGCTGACGGCGGGGCTGCTGCTGTTCGTCGACTACGGCTACGTGCGCCGCGAGTACTACCTGCCTGAGCGCGACGACGGCACCCTGATGGCGCACTACCGCCATCACGCGCACAACGATCCGCTGTACCTGCCGGGCCTGAACGACCTCACCACGTCGGTCGATTTCACCGCGCTGGCGGAGGCCGGCAACAGTGCCGGCTTCGGCGTGGCCGGTTACCTGCCGCAAGCGCAGTTCCTGATCGGCGCGGGCCTGCAGCAGGTGTTCGAGGATGCCCAGGCGAAGGTCGCCGACGAGCACGGCCGCTACCGGCTGGCGCAGCAGGCGAAGCGGCTGATGCTGCCCGAGCAGATGGGCGAACGCTTCCAGGCCATGCTGCTGGCGCGCGGCCTCGATGCACTGCCGCTGCCGGCCGAACTGCTGGCCGCCGACCAGGGCGGGCGGCTTTGAGCATACGCGTGCCAGCGGAACCGCTGGTGCGGCTGCACTGGCATGCCTGGTGGGTGGGGCTCGGCGCGCTGATCATGCTGTGGACGCTGTGGATGGCGCTGACCCCGGATCCGGCGATCACGCTGGCGTTCCCCTATGGCGACAAGCTGCTGCACGCGACCACTTTCTGCTGCCTGATGGGTTGGTGGGGCAACGTCTACCGTGCGCGCCGCCCGCGCGTCTGGGCGGCGCTGGGTTGCCTGGCGTTCGGCGTCTTCATCGAATTCGCGCAGTGGCTGGATCCGCCGCGCGACGCCGATGCGCTGGACGTGCTGGCCGATGGCGTCGGCATCCTGGTCGCACTGCTCCTGCTGCGCACACCGCTCGCCAGCGTGCTGGCGAGCGTGGAAGCGCACTCAGTGCGCCGGCAGCGGGACTGAGCCAGCCGCGGCGGGCGCCGCCGCCGAGCTGGCCGGCGCCGGCACCGAACCGGCGGGTGCAGGCACCGAACCGGCCGGTGCGGGTGCAGTGGCGGCCTCCGCCGGCAACGGCGGCACCCGCGTCGAATCCTCCGGCCGGCGCACCAGCTGGCCGCGCCTAAACAGCTCGCTGGCAACCTGGTAGTAGGCCACCGCCTGGTCGATCTGTTCTTCGTCCTGCGGCACGATCGGGGTGGCGTCGCCGCTGGCGTAGTCCGGCTTCATCTGCTCCAGCTTGCGCTGCGGCTCCAGTACGGTGAGCACGTCGCGGTGCAGGTAGCCGAGCTTCTCGTAGGTGGCCGGAAATGCGCGTTCGCGCCCGGGCTCGAGCTGGAACAGGTCGTAGCCGAAGAAGCGCGAGCGGTAGCTGAAGTTGAGCAGGCCGAGCAGGGTCGGCGCGATGTCGACCTGGCCCATCAACCGCGCCACCCGCTGCGGCGGGACGTGCTTCGGCGCGTAGATCCACAGCGGCACGTGGTAGCGGTTCACCGGCACGCTGGTCTTGCCCGCGCTGGAGGCGCAGTGGTCGGCGGTGATCACGAACACGGTGTCGTCGAAATACGACTTTTCGCGCGCGCGCCGGATGAAGTCGCCGATCGCCCAGTCGGTATACGCCACCGCGCCCAGGCGGGTGCCGTTGGCCTGCTGCACGCGGCCGGCGGGGAAGGTGTATGGCCGGTGGTTGGAGGTGGTCATGATATGCAGGAAGAACGGCTTGCCTTCGGCATGGACCCGGTCCATCTGGCCCAGCGCCAGCGTGTACAGGTCCTCGTCGGCCACGCCCCACACGTTCTCGCTGTGGATCGCGGCGGTCTTCGGGATATCGCGCCGGTCCACCGCGCGATAGCCGTTGTGGCTGAAGAAATAGTTCATGTTGTCGAACTCGCCGTAGCCGCCGTAGACGAAGTCCGACTGGTAGCCGCGGTCGTTGAACACGGTGGCCAGCGAGAACAGGTTCTCGTTGCCCTGTTCCTTCAGCAGCGAATCGCCGGGCGTGGGCGGAACCGACAGCGACAGCGCCTCCAGCCCGCGCACGGTGCGCGTGCCGTTCGCGTAGAGGTTGTCGAAGAACAGGCTCTGGCCGACCAGTGCGTCGAGGTACGGCGTGATGTGGTCCCGGTTGCCGAACGTGCCCAGGTAGTCGCCGGACAGGCTCTCCACGCTGATCAGCACCACGTTGAGGTGCTTCTCCGGGCCGAGCCGGCGGATCGCGCGGGTGAGGTCACGCGGATCGTCGCTGACGTAGGTCGCCTCGGGCGTCTTCAGCATCTCGCGCACGCGGCGGAACGCCTCGTCGTCCGGCAGCGTGCGGTAGAACTTCGCGTAGTCGAGGTGGCTGCTGCGGAACGCATTGAAGAACTGGTAGATGCCGTTGCCGGCCAGCTCGTTGACGTAGTTGTTGCCGGTGCGGTCCTTCATGCTGCCGTTCACCGCGGCCGTCGAAACCGCCGTCAGCAGCAGCCACAGCAAGGCCACCTTGCCGCGCTGCCAGAAGCGGCTGCCGTCGTCGCGCACGCGCAGGGCGCGCCGGCCGACCGCGAACAGCACCAGCGTACCCACCGCCAGCAGCGCCAGCCAGCGCCCGATCGGGTAGGACTCGCGAATGTTGCCGATCACCTCGTTGGTGTAGACGAGATAGTCCACCGCGATGAAGTTGAAGCGCACGCTGAACTCGTTCCAGAACACCAGCTCGGACGCCGCCACGAACAGCAGCCCGTACAGCAGCAGCAGGGCCAGCCCGTACAGCACCCACTGGCCCGTGCGCGAGGCATAGGCGAAGCCCGGCAGCGGCAGCACCAGCAGGAACGGCAGCACCAGTGGCCAGGTCATGCCCAGGTGCGCGCGGTAATGCAGGTACAGCGCGCCCAGGCACAATGCGTAGACCAGCGCCAGCAGCAGCAGCCACGCCAGCCATCGAGCCAGCCCGGACACGGTGGCGTGCCGCGTCGGCACCAGCCACAGGAACAGCACCATCGGCCACGCCACATAGACGAAGGTGACCAGGTCGTAGCCCAGGCCCACGCCGAACGCGTACAGCAGGTTCAGCGGCGTATGCGGCACCTCGCTGCCGGACATCGCCAGCAGCACCACGCGGGTGGCCAGCGAGACGACCAGGAAAACGACGGCCAGCCACCACAACGGGCGGAAGCGCTGACGCAGGGGCGAGGTCGGGGTGAAGGCACGCGGCACAGGCAACTCCAGCTGAGAACATGAGGGTGATGCATGCCCGGCGGGCATGGATATCCGGCCTTTATACCGTGGATCAGCCTGGCGCAGGATTGGCCCGCAGCGCGGCGATCGCCTCGAGGCGAGCCCGCTCCATCGCCTGGCCGATCGCCGGGCCGGTCAGGCCTTGCCCGACGAAGCCGCCGGCGTCCACCGCCGCGGCCGCCGCACGCGCGGCGCGCAGGTACGCCGCCTGCGGGTAGTCGTCGTCGCCATGGCCGAGCCGGCCGCGCTTGTCGGCCGCGCAGGCGGCGAGGAAGGCTTCCAGCCGGGCCGGCCGGCGCAGCGCGTCCAGCACCAGCAGCAGCTTCAGCACCGTGGCCGGCTTCAGCTCGAACGCGCGGTGCGCGTTCAGATGCTCGCGACAGACCAGCTCGGCCAGCGCGGCATGCTCGTTCGGCACCTTCAGCCGCGCCGCCAGCGCGCGCAGCGGCGCCACCCCGCGATGCTCGTGGCCGATGTGGCGCGGCAACTCGCCGGCCGGCGTCAGGGCCTTGCCGAGGTCGTGGGTCAGGGCACAGAAGCCCACCACGTCGTCGCCCGGCGCCAGCCGTGCCGCGGCGTCCAGCACCATCTCCACATGCACGCCGGTGTCGATCTCCGGGTGGAACTCCGCGCGCTGCGGCACGCCGTACAGCGTGTCCACCTCGGGCAGCAGCACCGCCAGCGCACCGCACGCGCGCAGCACGCGCAGGAAGGCCGACGGCTGCGCCTCGCCCAGCGCCTTGCGCATCTCCGCCCACACGCGCTCCGGCACCAGGTGGTCGATCTCGCCGTCCGCCACCATCCGCCGCATCAGCGCCATCGTCTCGTCGGCCACGCTGAAACCCAGCGGCGCGAAGCGGGCGGCGAAGCGCGCCACCCGCAGCACCCGCACCGGATCCTCGACGAACGCGGGCGACACGTGGCGCAGCATGCGCGCCTCGATATCGCGCCGGCCGCCGAACGGATCGGTCAGCGCGCCGTGCTCGTCCTCGGCGATCGCGTTGATGGTGAGGTCGCGCCGGGCCAGGTCCTGTTCCAGCGTGATCGTCGGGTCGGCCTGGAACACGAAGCCGTGGTAGCCGCGCCCGCTCTTGCGCTCGGTGCGCGCCAGCGCGTATTCCTCGCCGGTTTCGGGGTGCAGGAACACCGGGAAGTCCTTGCCCACCGGGGTATAGCCCAGCGCCAGCAACTGCTCCGGCAACGCGCCGACCACCACATGGTCATGGTCGACCACGGGGCGGTTCAACAGCTTGTCGCGGACCGCGCCGCCGACCAGGTAGATATGCATGCGGGGATTCTGCCACGAGGCTGCGTCGCGCCCCAGATCCGGCGCTGTGCGATGCCGCGCGCCACAGGGCGAAGGCCGCCTAGCGCATCCCGGAATCGCAGACGATGGCCACGCGGGCGATCCGGTTCGCGCGGACCGTGGCCTCGACCGTTTCGCAGCGCGGCCACGCGGCGTGCCCGACATCGACCCGCACCTCGTACGTGCCCGCCGGCACGGCCACCATGAACTGCCCTTGCTCGTCGGTGGCCGCGTGGGCCACGACGCGGCCACCGGCGTTGCGCAGCTGCACCACTGCCCCTCGGTAGGGACTCGTGGCCGGCGCGCCGGCGCGCTGCGGCCCGGGCCCGGCGGGCGACAGCCGCACCGTCCCGCCCACTGCGGTGACCGCGCTCGCGCCCATGCAGGCCCATGCCAGCACGGCGATCGCACCGCTGCCCAGGACATACGCACGGATTCCATGCCACATGGGATCGACTCCGGCAGCTTCGGCTTCGAAACGCGCCACGGCAAAGGGAAGCGTCGGGAAAGACCGTGGTGGGCGGAAGCCTAACCATTTTCGAGGCCGCCGGCGGAGTCCGTGTTCCGGCCCGTGCGCCGCGTGGCTTTATGCCGCCTTCCCCCTCACGTAAGCTGGCGCCATGAAGTGAAAGGTGGCCACAGGGGGCTCCCGGGCATGGTGGATAAACAGGCTCATCCGCTGTTGCGGGATCGTGCCGCGGGCCTGTCGGCGGAACTGGTGCGGCAGCTCGACGAAGCGGTGGACGCGATCGACCGCCGGCAACCGGAGCAGGCCGAGGCGTTGCTGGCGGAGCTGCTCGGGCGGGAGCCGGCTTGTGCGGAGGCGCGGCGGCTGCTGGGCGTGGTGCAGCAGTTGCGAGGCGAGCATGTGCCGGCGGTGGCGAACCTGCGACAGGCGGTGGCGCAGAATCCCAACGACGCGCTGGCGCAGATGAACCTGGGCATTGCGTTGCAGTCGATGGGCGAGCCGGAAGCCGCGCTGGCCGCGCTGCGACGTGCCTGCGGGCTGGCGCCGGATTTCGCGCCCGGCTGGTTCAACTACGGCCAGATGCTGCTTGCGTTGGGCCGGCCGGCCGGCGCAATCACCGCGTTGCATCGGGTACTCGACCACGATCCGGATCACCCTGTCGCGCGTCTGGTGCTGGCCGAAGCGCAGGCCGGCGTCGGCGCAGCGGCGCAGGCGGCGGCGAATTACCGCGATGTGCTGCAACGCCGGCCGGCCAGCGCGGAGGCATGGACCGGCCTGTGCAACCTGGCGGGCGAGCGCTTTGGCGCGGACGATGTCGCCCGGCTGCGGCAGGTGCTGCAGACCGCATTGCCGATGCCCGCGGTGCGCACCGCGCTGGGCTTCGTGCTGTCACGGGCGCTGGAGGACCAGTGCGAATTCCACGAGGCGTTCCGCGTGCTGCGCAAGGCCAACGCGCAGGTGCGCCGGCAGCTGCAGTGGAACGCGGGCGTGGAGCACGCCCATATCGAGGCCGTGCTGGCGGCCTTCGCCAGGCCGCTGAACGGCGCGCGGGAGGCATTGCCGGAAGGGCAGGTGGTGTTCGTGGTGGGCCTGCCGTGTTCCGGCGCGGCGCTGGTGGCGCGTTCGCTTGCCGCGCATCCGCAGGCCGCCGGCGACGACCAACCCCATCTGCAGCGGGTGATCGAGGCCGAGTCGTTGCGCCGCGGTCCGGCGGGCGTACGGCGCGCGGGCACGCAGACGCCGGACGACTGGGCGCGGCTGGGCCGCGACTACCTGGCACGCAGCGCGTCCGGCCGCAGCGGCAAGCCGTGGCTGTTCGATGCCTGCCTGCCGAACTGGCGGATGCTCGGTGCGGCCATGACGATGCTGCCGCAGGCGCGCGTGGTGAACGTGCGGCGCGACGCGCTGGAGACCTGTTTCGACTGCTACAGCCAGCTGTTCGCCAGCGGCAACGAGTTCAGTTACGCGCTGGACGACCTCGCCGGCTACTGGCACGACTACGATCGCATGATGCGTCATTGGGAGAAGCTGTATCCCGGGCGCGTGCATGAATTGGCCAGCGAGTCGCTGCTGGCCGGGCCGGAGGAGCAGCTGCGCGGGGTGCTGGCGTTCTGCGGGCTGGACGACGATCCGGCCTGCGTGGCCAGCCTGCGGAGCGAGCGCGGCGTGCGTGCGGACGTGGCGCGCGGGGCTCTGTACGGCAACGAGCTGGACCACCTGCGGAAGTTGCTGGGCGGCGCCTGAGGTTCAGCGCCACCGCGCGCGCTGCGCGGCCAGCCGCTGTTGCCGCGGCGGCTCGTGGAGCAGCACCGGCAACCACGGCGTCAGCGCCTGCGGCAGGATGCCCAGCGCGGCGTAACCGTCCACCTTGCCGACCGAGTCGGTGCGCAGCGAGTGGAAGTTGTCCAGCGAAAAGGGCTTGCCGGGCAGCAGCTCGGCGAACCGCGCCTGCAGGCGTCCGAGGCTGTCGGGCAGGGCGATGATCGGCGTGCGCAGGCCGGCGGCGGCACGGATCGCACGCACGATCTCGCCCAGCGTGAGCACCTCGGGGCCGTACAGCTCGAAGCTGCGCCGCACGCCCAGCTTCTCGTGGCCGACGCAGCGGGCGATCGCCTCGGCCACGTCGCCCGCGTGGGTGGGCGCCATGCGCGCCTGCGCGCGCGCCAGCGGCAGTGCCGGCATGCGCCGCAGCAGGCCGGCGAAGCGACTGACCAGGCCGTCGCCGCGGCCGAAGATCACGCTGGGCTGGTAGATCGTCCACGCCAGTCCGGAGGACTTGACCAGCGCCTCGGCCTCGCCGCGGGTCTTCAGGTACTGCGACAGGCCTTGGCCGGCCTTCAGCGAGCTCATCTGGTGCAGCCGGCCCACGCCGCTGGCGTGGCAGGCGGCGATCAGCCGGCGGGCGAATTCCACGTGCGCGCGCTCGAAGCTGTGCCGGCCGCGCGGGTTGAGGATGCCGACTAGGTTGATCGCCGCGTCGGCGCCGGCGAGATGCCGGCGCAGCACGTCGTCGTCGTAGACGTCGGCGCTGCGCACGCTCACCCCGGGCAACACACCGAGCTCGCGATGCTGCTCGCGGTTGCGGCTGAGCAGCACGATGCGGTGGCCGTCGGCGGCCAGTCGCGGCACCAGGTAGCTGCCGACGAAACCGGTGCCGCCGAGGATGACGAGTTGCCGTGCGCTCATGCGAAGGCTCTCCTGCAGCACTCAGGGCTTGTGAAGAAAACCATTTCCTGTGGTTTTCTTCCGTCGCGAGTCCGGCACATGTATGCATGCCGTCCATAGCATGCACCCTGCTGGCCAGCCTGCGGCTGTTCAAATCCGCTCCAAGCGGATTTGTCCGGACTCGCTCACGCGAATCTGGCACTGGCGTGCCCGATCCGCGTCCGGCCATCGGGCAACCGCTCCTGCGTTGCCTCCACTCGGGCATCGGGCAACTGCTCCTGCGTTGCCTCCACTCGGGCATCCATGCCCTCGCCATGCCCTCGCCATGGCCGGGCTTCGAGGTTGAAAAACTCACAACCTCTCAGGGCGTGGCGGCTGCCGCACTTGCCGCCGTCGCTGGCGCGGCAACCGGCGGGCAGTCGACCGGGCGGCGCGCCGTCGCGGCGGTCGGAAGGGCGTACGGCTGGCCGATCGCGCCCATGCGCTCGGCCAGCGCTACCACCGGGCCGCCGTTCAGGCGCCAATCGTAGATCACGCTGAACGCCATCACCCGTGCCACGTACTCGCGCGTTTCCTTGTACGGAATGGTGGCGACGAACAGGTCCGGCGCCAGCGTGCCGCGCGCGGCCAGCCACTGATCGACCTTGTTCGGCCCGGCGTTGTAGGCGGCGCTGGCCAGCCAAGGCGAGCCGTTGAAGCGCGCGGCCATCTGCGCCAGGTAGCGCGTGCCCAGCGCGATGTTGGTGGCCGGGTCGTACAGCGTGTCGCCGCCGCCCCAGTCGAGGCCGTTGCGCTTGGCCACCAGCGCGGCGGTGGCCGGCACCAGCTGCATCAGGCCGCGCGCGTCGGCGCCCGATTGCGCATCGCTCGCCCAGGCGCTTTCCGCGCGCAGGATGCCGTAGGCCCAGGCCGGCTCGACACCGGCATGTTCGGCCTGCGGCACCAGGCCGTCCTGGCTGGCCAGGGGGAAGCGCAGGTCGTACAGCCGCAACGCCTCGCCGCTGTTCAGGACGAACACCGCGCGGTCGTACCAGCCTCGGCGGTTGGCCAGCACCGCGGCGACGCGCTGGGTGGCCGGGTCGGCGTCCTGCAGCGCGCGCGCCCATTCGCGCCGGGCCAGCTTCGGCAGGCCCACCGCGTACAGCTCGAACGCGCGCAGCACGCCGGGGTTGGCCAGCAGTGCCTGTTCGCGCTGGGGGCTGTCGGCGAGGGTCAGCGGGCAGATCGCGTACGGCTGGTCGAGCCGGTCGGCGGAGAGGAAGCCGAAGAAGGTGGCCTGCCCGGCCTGGGCCTCGAACAGCCGGCGTGCCTCGTCGTCATGGCCCAGCGCGGCCAGCGCGCGCGCGCGGAAGTAGCGCCACTCGCCGTCCTGCTGCTGCTCGGCGGGCATCGCGTCGATGGCGGCCAGCACGGCGCTCCAGTTCTGCCGGGCCAGCGCCACCCGCACCCGCCATTCGCGGGTGCCTTCGGACTGCGCGGCAGCGGGCAGCGCGATCAGCCGTTCCAGCGCGCCGTCGTCGAAATCGGTGGCATGGAACAGCGCCAGCGTGCGCAGGATCCGGTTGCGCTGTGTCTCGTTGAAGGTGAAGTGTGAGCGCAACTGCTGCCACGCGGTATCGGCGCCGTCGACCTGGCGCCGGGCCAGCCGTGCCAGGGCCAGCGCGGCAGCCTCGCGCTGGCGTGGCTGGTCGGGCCAGCCGGCAGCGGCGGCCAGCGCGGCGGCCGGATCGCGCAGCGCCAGCGCCAGTTGTTGCGCGCTGCGCCGGCCGGGTTCGTCCAGCCAGTCGGCCAGACCGGCAATGGTGCCGGCCTGGCCGGCGTCGACGGCACGATCGATCCGCGTCCACACCCGCGCGTCGGTGAGCAGGCCCTGGTCGTGCGCGGCGCGAAGCACCGGGTCGCAGGCGCTAGGCAGGCCCGGCCGGGTCCAGAGCTCGGCCAGGTCGCGCTCGAAATCCAGCCTGGCGCCACCGGCCAACCGCGCCTGCAGCGCGTCGCAGCCCAGCGTGTCGCCGAGGCCGGGCTGGTACAGCGCGAGGAAGTTGCTCCAGTCCTGCCGGCGCGCTAGTTCCAGCAGGAACGCGCGGCGCAGGTCGGCGGCGGGAATCCAGTCGGGATATTGCCGCAGATACGCCTCCACGCTGGCGCGATCGGCCTGCTGGATGTCGTGCTGCAAGGCCGCGGCCTGCAGGTACGGATACAGCGGATAGTCGCGCAGGCCGGCGGCCAGGCTGCGCCAACCGTCACCTCCCTGCTGCGCGGTGGCATAGGCCCGCTTGAAGGCGGCGCGCTGGGCGTCGGTGGGCTCGGCGGCTTGCGCCAGTGCGCTCGTCAGCAGCCAGCCGGCGACCAGCAGCCAGGCGAGCAGGAGGCGCCGCGGCGGAAGGGAAACGGACATGGGGGCTCCTGCGGTGGATCGCAGGCAGTGTAGTCGATGCGCCTGAACCGCTCGTCGCAATGTGCCGAGAGTCTTTTAAAAACAGGCTCTCGGCCGGCCCTGCCTCGTCCCTGAAAAATCCACGGGACGTGGATCCTTCCCGGGGACCCCGGCACGCGTGCCAGTGACTGGCGCTGGTAAGCTGCGGCGTTTGGCTTCCAGCATCCACGGAATCGGCATGTCACCAGCAGCTCCGCCTGTCTTTCGTCGCGTCTGGCCGGCGTGGCTGGCGCTGCTGCTGGCGACCTTGGCCGGGGCGAGCTGGTGGTGGGCGATCGGCCGCCCGGTGCCGCTGCCGGATGCGCCGTCGGCGCGGATCGCCTGCGTCTCGTACGCGCCGTTCCGCCAGGCTGGCGAGACGCCGCTGGATGCGCGCGCCTACATCAGTCCCGAACGCATCGATGCGGACCTGCGCGCGCTGTCGCAGCGCTTCGACTGCGTGCGCACGTACTCGCAGGGGCAGGGCCTCAGCGCGGTGCCCGAGATCGCGGGGCGCTATGGCATGCAGGTACTGCTGGGGATCTGGCTGGGCGGCGATGCGAAGTCGAACGAGCAGCAGGTCGCGCTGGGCGTCGCCACCGCCAACCGCTACCCGCAGGTGGTGCGCGGGCTGATCGTGGGCAACGAGGTGCTGCTGCGCGGCGATCTGCCGCCGCAGGCGCTGATCGGCTACCTGCGCCGGGTGCGCGCGGCGGTCAGCGTGCCGGTGACCTATGCCGACGTGTGGGAGTTCTGGCTGCGCCATCCCGAGCTGGCCGGCTCGGTCGACTACCTCACCATCCATATCCTGCCGTATTGGGAAGACCAGCCGGTGCCACCCGAAGGCGCGGTGCAGCATGTAGCGGCGGTGTACGCGAAGGTGCAGCAGGCGTTTCCCGACCGCCGCGTGATGATCGGCGAGACCGGCTGGCCCAGCGCGGGGCGGCCGCGCCAGGCCGCCAGCGCCAGCGTGGTCAACGAGGCGCGCTACCTGCGCGAGTTCCTGCGCTACGCGGCCACCGTGCACATGCCGTACAACGTGATCGAGGCGTTCGACCAGCCGTGGAAACGTGCGCAGGAAGGCACCGCCGGCGGTTACTGGGGCATCTTCGACGCGCAGGCCCGGCCGAAGTTCGCGATGCAGGGGCCGGTGACCGAGGAGCCGCGCTGGTGGCTCGGCTGGCTCGCCGGCGCGGCCGGTGGTGTGCTGTTCGCGCTGGCCGGCGGCCGGCGCCGCCGGATCGCGTCGACGCTGGCCGGCATGGCCAGCGGTTGCGCGCTGGCATGGCAAGGCCGGCAGATGCTGTACGCCTGCCGCGACGGCTGGGAGTGGGCGCTGTCGCTGGCGGCTTGCGCGCTGGCCCTGCTCACCGCACTGCGGCTGGCGCGCTGGATTGCCGCACGGCTGCACGGCGATCCGGCACCCGCCGCGCCGCCGCGCTGGCTACGGGCGGGCTGGCTGTTCGCGCTGGCGTATTACGGCTTGCTGCTGGCGGTCGACGGACGCTACCGGGATTTCCCGCTGGGCCTGTTCTGGCTGCCCTGCGCCGGCTACGCGCTGCTCGGCTGGCTGGGCGACCGGCGCACGACGAGGATGCCATGGCTGGAAGAACGCTTCCTCGCCGTGTGGCTGGCGCCGCTGGCGCTGGTCGTGTTGTGGCAGGAGGCCGGCCTCACGCCGGCGGCCTGGCTATGGCTGGGCCTGAACCTGCTGCTGGCCCTGCCGGTGCTGCTCGAATGGCGCCGCGCGCGTGGCCTGTCGGCGCAGCAGGCACAGGCAGCCGGCCAGTAGCGCCAGCGCGCCGCTCTCGACGCAGTACAGCTGCAGCGCGAACACGCCCAGCGCGGCGGCCAGCCACGCAGGCCAGGCGCGACGGTGCAGCAGCGCCAGCGCCGTCGCGGCAAGCGCCGCGATGCCGTAGGCGTCGTTGAGGAAGCCCAGCACCAGCCACTGTCGCCAGCGGCACCACCACGGGCCGCCGCCGCTGCACAGTTGCCCCGTCGCGCTGGATTCGACCACGCCGTAGCGCAGCCAGGTGGCCAGCAGCGCCACCGCCAGCAGTGCCAGCCACGGCAGCGCCTTCTGCCATCCTCGCGCACTCATTGGCGCCGGCCCGGCACGGGGTTGCCGCCGACGTGGGCCGGCAGGCGGATCTCCGCCGCCAGCGGCAGGTGGTCGGAAAACGCCTGCGGCAGCGCCCAGGTCTTTTCCAGGTGGACCGCCGGCGAGGTGAGGATGTGATCCAGCGCGCGCCGCGGCTTCCAACTGGGGAAGGTCGGCGTGGCCTGTGCCGGCGGCTGCAAGGTGGACTTGGCGAACAGCTGGCGCATCTCCGCGCTGTCCGGCTCGGTGTTGAGGTCGCCCATCAGCACGGCGTGGGGGAAGTCCTGCAGCAGTTCGGCGATGAAGCCGAGCTGGCGCGCGCGCGCCGGCGCGCTCAGCGACAGGTGCGCGATCATCACCGCCAGCGCGTGTTCGCCCTGGCCGAACTGGGCCAGCAACGCGCCGCGGCCGGGGATGCGGCTGGGCAGCGGGTAGTCCAGCACCGCGTGCGGCTCCAGCCGGCTGATCAGGCCGTTCGCCGAGTGCGCCAGCCTGGCCATCGCGCGGTTCGGCTGGTGGCTCCAGAACGGCAGGCCGGCGGTCTCGGCGAGGTAGCGGGTCTGGTTGAGGAAGCCCGAGCGCAGGCTGCCGGCGTCGGCCTCCTGCAGGCCGATCACGTCGAACTGCGCCAGCACCTCGGCCAGCCGGTCGAGGTTGTCCATCTTGCTGCGGCCGGGCAATACCGCGCTGATGCTGCGGGTGACGTACTGGCGGTAACGCTGCACGCTGGCGCCGGCCAGGATGTTGCAGCTCAGCAGGCGCAGGCGGCGCTCGGCAGGCACGGCGGGGGAAGTGGCGGCACGGGTCATCGCAACATACTGCACGGGGAGGGGGCGCTCGCGGACTCGGGCCGGACGCGGCGGCCAGCATGCTCCGGCGGACGTGAACGGCACGCCAGCCGCCGCGCAACCGGCGCTTATTTGTGCGCGAGCTCGCGCTGGACCAGCCACTGCGTCACCGCGATCATCTCGTCGAACGAATGCACCGTGGCCACGCGGTACTTGCCGTTGACCACGATGGTCGGGGTGCCGTCGACCTGCCAGTGCTGGATCAGCGCCAGGTCGTCCTTCAGCTTCGCGGTGACCTCGGGCGAGGTGGCGATGCGCATGAACTCGGCGCGGTTGACCCCTTCGCGGGCATAGAAGTCGGCCAGTTCGTCCAGCGAGTTGATGGGATAGTGCTCGGCGAACTTGGCATTGAACAGCGCCAGGTGGGTACGTTCGACCGCGCCGAGTTGCCTGGCCGCGTAGTAGGCGCGTGCATACGGCGTCCACTCGGCGTTGAACGGCGCCGGCAGCAGCTTGAATACCGCGCCCGCCGGCAGCTGCTTGCGCAGCTTCTCGGCGGCCGGCGCGAACTGCGCGCAGTGGATGCAGCCGTAGGAAAACACCTCGACCACTTCCACCTTGCCCTCGGCGCTGTAGCGCTGCGGCGTGGGCAGGGTGACGTATTCATTGCCTTCGGTGTACGGCGCCGGCGTGCCGGATTGCGCGGTGCAGGCGCTGGCCAGCAGCAGGCCGCCAAGCAAGGTGAGTACGCGCAGGCGGGCGAATCGTTTGGACATGGAGCTTCTCTTCGGGGGAGGACGGCCCAGCCTACTTGCCGGCCGCTTCCTTCGCCACCAGCCACTGGGTCAGTTCGATTGCCTGCGGGTAGCCGCCGGCGGAGCTGGCGGTGAAGCGGTACTTGCCGTTGACGATCATGGTCGGCGTGCTGTCCACGCCATAGGCCTTCATCAGATCATCGGCGCGCTTCATCTGGGTGTTGACGGTGAACGAGTTGGCGACGGCGACGAACTCCTTCGGGTCGACGCCGTACTTGGCGTAGAACTTGGCGACGTCCTCGATCGTGGGCCACGCCGCATGCGGCTTCAGTCCGCTGGACTTGAGGTTGTAGGTGGACAGCTCGCCGCTCTTCCACACCGCGTCGTACATCGCGTCGTGGGTCTTGTCGACGACGCCCAGCGCCTGCGCCGCGTAGAACGCACGCTGGTACAGCGGCCAGTTCTCATCCGGCCGGAACGAGGCGGCCAGGTAGTTCATCACCGCGCCCGACGGCAAGCCCTTGGCGATCCGGTCGACGGTGGAGTGGAAGCTGTTGCAGGCGGGGCAGCCATAGGAGAACACCTCGGTCACCTCGATCTTGCCCGGGTGGCTGGTCGGCTGTGCCGGATCGATCCGGAAGTAGTGCTTGCCCTCGACCCAGGTGCCGTTGTCGACGAACGGTGTTGCGGCCGGAGCTGGTGCGGCGGCCGCCGTGGTGGCCGGCGCCGCCGCTGCCGTGCCGGCGGTCGCCGGAGCGGCGCTGCCGGACGCGGCTGGCGCGCTTGCGGGCGTGGTGGTGCTCGTGCCGGCGGCAGGCGTGGTTGCGCTGCTGCCGGTGGCCGCCGCAGCGGTGGCCTGCGGCGCGCCGCCGGAGTTGCTGTCATGGCTGCAGGCGGCGAGCGCGAGCAGGGCGGCACACAGGAACGGCAGGCGCTTCAGCATGGCAAACCTCGTACGGTGGTGCATGAGACGGCAGCGCCGACACGAGGGTCGGCGCTGGGTCGGTCAGGGCGTGGCGGCCGGCTGGGTTCCGGCGCTGTGCAGGCCTTCGACGTAGCTGGCCAGGGCGGCGATGTCGTCGGTGGTCAGCTGCTTGGCGATCGCCGGCATGATCTGCGCGCGGGCGTCGTCGCCCCAGCTGGTGCCGTCGTGCCAGGCCTTCAGCGTGGCCTGGATGTACTGCGCGTGCTGGCTGGCCAGATGCGGATAGGCGGCGCCCGGGTTGCCGCTGCCGTCGATGCTGTGGCAGGCCATGCAGGCGGGGATGCCGCGCGTGGCGTCGCCCTGGCGAAACAAGGTCTGGCCGCGCTCGACCAGCGCCTGGTCGGCCACGCCGGGCAGCGGGGTCTTGCTGGCGAAATAGGCGCCGACGTCGTGCATGTCCTGCTCGGACAGCGGCGCGGCCATGCCCATCATGATCGGGTTCTGCCGCTTGCCGGCCTTGAAGCTGGTCAGCTGGTGCACGATGTACTGCTCGCTCTGGCCGGCCAGCTTCGGGTATTGCGCGTCACTGGAGTTGCCGTCCATGCCGTGGCAGGCGCCGCAGACGGCGGCCTTGGCCTGCCCGGCGGTGGCGTCGCCCGGCTTGACCGGGGCGCTGGCCGGGGCTGCGGTCGCCGAGGCGGCCGGGGCCGCCGCCGCGGTGCTGGCGGCAGCCGGCGCGGCGGTGTTCGGCTGGCTTTCTTGGGCCATCAGCGCGGCGCTGGACAGCGCGAACGCGAGGGCGATGGCGGACCCGAGAACGGCGGGCCGAAAACCAGCAGACCGAAAACTCATACACTTGACTCCCGAGAGACTTGCAGACACTGCCGGCGTTTGCGGCCGCGAGGCCCGCAGCAGGCAGAAACCGCAGAATTATCCCTGCGCCACCATCGCTTGGTCAAACCATCCCCATGCCGAATCCCCTTCAAGGCGCGCAATTCGTGCTCGCCGCGCACCGCATCAGCCAGCTTCCCGCCGACCAGGGCGCCGAAGTGGCGTTTGCGGGCCGCTCCAACGCCGGCAAGTCCAGCGCGCTGAACGCGCTGACCGGGCACAAGGGGCTGGCGCGCACCTCCAAGACGCCGGGCCGTACCCAGCAGATGGTCGTGTTCCGCCTGCCGCCGTACAAGGATGTACCAGTGTCGCGGGCGCAGGATGCGCAGGAGCGACCGCCGTACAAGGATGTACCAGTGTCGCGGGCGCAGGATGCGCAGGAGCGACCGCCGGTGGCGGTCGACGGCCAGCCCGCGGCGGTCCCGCGCCTGGTCGACCTGCCCGGCTACGGTTACGCCAAGGTGCCGCAGGAGATGCGCGAGCACTGGAAACAGGAGATCGACGCCTACCTGCACCAGCGGCGCAGCCTGCGCGGGCTGGTGCTGATCGTGGACATCCGCCATCCGCTGAAGGAGTTCGACCGGATGATGCTGGAGTTCTGCTTCGCCACCCACTTGCCCTGCCACCTGCTGCTGACCAAGGCCGACAAGCTTTCCCGCGGCCAGGCCGCCCAGGCGCTGGCCGCCTTGCGCAAGCAGTTCGCCGCCGACGGCCTGCACGCCACGGCCCAGGTTTTTTCCTCGTCCGCCGGCACCGGCGTGGAGGAGGCGCGGCAGGCGGTGATGGCGCTGCTGCAGCAGCCGCGCGAGCGCTGAAGCGCTGCGCCGGTTCGGTCAGCCGGCAACCGACGCCATGAACACCGCGCACAGCGCTTCCATCCCGGCGCGGTCGTCCTCGTCGAAACGGTCGGTCACCGGGCTGTCGACGTCCCACACGCCGAGCAGGCTGCCGTCGGGCTTCACCAGCGGCACCACGATCTCCGACTGCGAGGCCGCGTCGCAGGCGATATGCCCGGCGAACGCGTTGACGTCGCGCACCAGCTGGGTCTGCCGCGTCTGCGCCGCGGTGCCGCAGACGCCGCGGCCGAGCGCGATGCGGATGCACGCCGGCTTGCCCTGGAACGGGCCGACCACCAGCTCGGTGCCGTCGTACAGGTAGAAGCCGGCCCAGTTCACCTGCGGCAGGCTGTGGTAGACCAGCGCACCGAAGTTCGCCGCGTTCGCGATCAGGTCGCGCTCGCCGGCGAGGATGCCGCGCGCCTGCCGCACCAGGTCGTCGTAGTGGTCGTGCTTGCTGGCATGGGTATGGGCTTTCAGTTCGAACATGCGGCGGGTCCGGCGGCAAAGCCCGTATTATGCGCGCAGCCATCGACAGGGAGACGCCACGTGAGCTTGACCGGACCATGCCATGGCGCCGCTACGGCGCGGTTTGCACCGCCATGACGGCGGCGGTGTTCATCGCCGGCACCGATACCGGCATCGGCAAGACCCACGCGGCGTGCACCCTGCTGCACGCCTTGCGCGCGGCCGGCCACGACGTCTGCGGGATGAAGCCGGTGGCCAGCGGCTGCACGGAAACGCCCGCCGGCCTGCGCAACGACGACGCGCTGGCGCTGCAGGCGGCAGGCGGCGACGCGGGCCTGCCGTACGCGCTGGTCAACCCGGTGGCGTTGCGCGATCCGCTGTCGCCGCACCTGGCGGCGGCGCACGACGGCGTGGCGATCACGCTGGCGCCGCTGCGCGAGGCGTTCGAGCGGCTGCAGGCGACGCACCACACGGTGGTGGTCGAAGGTGTCGGCGGCTGGCTGGTGCCGTTGGCGCCGGGATTGTTCGCTTCCGACATCGCGAAACAATGGCAGCTGCCGGTGATCCTGGTGGTCGGGCTGCGGCTGGGCTGTCTCAACCACGCCCTGCTGAGCGCGCGCACGATCGTGGCCGACGGCTGCCGCCTGCTCGGCTGGATCGGCAACGGCATCGACCCGGCGATGGACGCACCCGGGGAGAATCTGGACACCCTGCGCGAACTGCTGCCGGCGCCGTGCCTGGGCGTGCTGCCGCACGGCGTGGCGCCGGCGCTGGCGGCCGGCTGCCTGCGCGCCGCGGTGGCGGCGTTGGACTGAACTTCACGTCCGGCGTGCTTGGATGACCGCCCGCCCGAACGCCGGAGACGCCATGGCCCGCAACCACTACTACCTCTCGATCGCCGACCTTGGCCATGCGCGCGGCGAAGACCCGCGTTTTGCCTACGACGGCGCTGGCCCGGACGACTTCGCGGCAACGCTGCAGCAGGCGTTGCGCGACGACACCCTGTTCCAGCGCTGGCGCGCGGCGCAGCCCGATCCCGATGCGGTGGACGGCAGCCTCGGCGCCACCGATCCGGCGGCGCAGGTGCACGCCCGGGTCGCCGACCTGCGCACCGACGTGGACCTGGTCACCGACCTGCCGATGACCGTGGTGCGCCACCGGCTGTACCTGCTGATCGGTGCGGCGTGGCAGCTGCGCGACCTGCGCGCCGCCTGACCCGCCGGACTGCGCACGGTTTGGAAAGTGTCCGCGCTGTCGGTACAGTCGGCAGCCACGACTTTCCGTGCCCGGCGAAGGGCATGTCACCCAGGGATCTCCGATGTTCCGTTTGCGCACGATTGTGATCGCCACCACGATGGCTCTGGCCGCCTGCTCGCAGCAGCCGAACGGAGCCGCCAACCCGCCCGCCCCGGCCGCCTCGGTGGCCGGCGCCGGCAGTACCGCCCCGGCTGCCCCCACGATGACCAGCAACCCGTTCTACAGCGCCAGCACGCTGCCGTTCCAGGCGCCGCCGTTCGACCGGATCAAGGATGCCGACTACCAGCCGGCGATCGAGGAGGGCATGCGGCAGCAACTGGTCGAGATCGGGAAGACCGCCGACGACCCGGCGGCGCCCACGTTCGAGAACACCTTCGTGGCAATGGAGAAATCCGGCGCCATGCTGAACCGCGTGATGGCGGTATTCGGCGCGGTCACCGGCGCCAACACCGACGACGCGCTGCAGAAGGTGCAGGAAGACGAGGCGCCGAAGCTGGCCGCGCACCGGGATGCGATCTACCTCAACGGCAAGCTGTTCCAGCGCGTCGAGGCGATCTACAACCAGCGCGATACGCTCAAGCTCGATCCGGAGTCCGCCCGGCTGGTCGAGGTGGTCTACAAGAACTTCGTGCATGCCGGCGCCAAGCTGTCCGACGCCGACAAGGTGAAGCTGAAGGACCTCAACAAGGAAGAGTCCACGCTGAGCACCGCGTTCACCAACAAGTTGCTGGCCGCCACCCGGGACGCCGCGCCGGTGATCACTGACAAGGCGAGGCTCGCCGGCCTGTCCGATGCCGAGCTGGCCGCCGCCGGGCAGGCCGGCAAGGACCGCAAGCAGGACGGCAAGTACGTGCTGACCCTGCAGAACACCACCCAGCAACCCGAGTTGCAGGACCTTGCCGACCGCGACACCCGCAAGGCGCTGTTCGAGGCGTCGTGGAACCGTGCCGAAAAGGGCGACGCCAACGACACCCGCAAGACCATCGAGCGGCTGGCGCAGATCCGCGCCGAGCAGGCCAGGCTGCTCGGTTATCCCGACTACGCCGCGTGGAAGCTCGACGACCAGATGGCGAAGACGCCGGAGACGGCACTGAAGTTCATGCAGGACCTGGTGCCCGCGGTCACTGCCCGCGCGCGGGTCGAGGCGGGCGACATCCAGGCGCTGATCGACAAGCAGCATGGCGGTTTCAAGCTCGAGCCGTGGGACTGGAACTTCTACGCCGAGCAGGTGCGCAAGGCGAAATACGACCTCGACGAGAGCCAGATCAAACCGTATTTCGAGCTCGACAACGTGCTGCAGAACGGCGTGTTCTACGCCGCCAACCAGTTGTACGGGCTGACCTTCAAGGAGCGCCACGACATCCCGGTGTACCAGCCGGACGTGCGCGTGTTCGAGGTGTTCGACAAGGACGGCAGCTCGCTGGCGCTGTTCTACTGCGACTACTTCAAGCGCGACAACAAGAACGGCGGCGCTTGGATGGACAACCTGGTCGCGCAGTCGAAGCTGCTCGGCACCAAGCCGGTGATCTACAACGTGGCCAACTTCAGCAAGCCGGCCGCGGGCCAGCCCGCGCTGCTGTCGTTCGACGACGTGGTCACCATGTTCCACGAGTTCGGCCATGCGTTGCACGGCATCTTCGCCGACGAGCAGTACCCGACCCTGTCCGGCACCGCCACTGCGCGCGACTTCGTAGAGTTCCCGTCGCAGTTCAATGAGCACTGGGCCACCGACCCGAAGGTGTTCGCCCATTACGCGAAGAACTACAAGACCGGTGAGCCGATGCCGCAGGCGCTGGTCGACAAGGTGAAGAAGGCCGGCAAGTTCAACAAGGGCTACGACATGACCGAGCTGGTCGCCGCCGCCCTGCTGGACATGAACTGGCACATGCTCGGCGCCGACGCGCCGCTGCAGGATGCCGACCAGTTCGAGTCCGCCGCACTGAAGAAGGACGGCATCGACCTGTCCTATGTGCCGCCCCGCTACCGCTCCAGCTACTTCCAGCACATCTGGGGCAACGGCTACGCGGCCGGCTACTACGCCTACCTGTGGACGCAGATGCTGGCCGACGACGCCTTCATCGGCTTCAAGGAACACGGCGGCCTGACCCGCGAAAACGGCGACCGCTTCCGCGCGATGGTGCTCTCGCGCGGCAACACCGAGGAACTGGCGAAGATGTACCGCGACTGGCGCGGCCAGGATCCGCAGATCGAGCCGATGCTGGAGAACCGCGGGCTGAAGGACGCGCCGAAGAAGTAATGAGATTTTGCACAACTTATGGTGCGAAAAAGGCCGATTATGTCGGCCTTTTTCGTGGTTTCTATGTAGGCAGTAGGTGTCGAAGAAGCGCAGCCACTCGGCGTCGGTAAACGCGTGCACCGGAACTTAGGGATCAAGAGACCCGCCATCGCTGACCACGGCGACCGATTCTCACTGGCCAGCTCGCCGATCGAAAACGTCAGCAGGCGACGCCCGTCTCCGACCCGAAGAGGGCGTTCCTGCCCACCTCGAGCTGGGCTGGAAGGGTCAAGAAAGGAGAGGCTGCCTGAAATACGGGTGGTGAGCCGAACATCACCGGTGCCCAAAATTCTCGGAGAGATTATCGGTGCTTTGCATAGCTCACGGTCCTATACGAGCCTTTTAAGAGGAAACGGCTGCATATGTCTAAACTGTCGACGGATTGCGACATTAATTTTCCAAGGACTGATCGAAGCAGAATAAGACGGGAACCTCATCTTGGTAGTTACCTGCGTTCCGACGTCTATGCCGTCGTGGACGCTTCCCCGCTCTGCCACATCGGTTATGTCATCGACGGGGCGCCCTTTGTGACGCCGACCATGCACTGGAGAAAAGACAATCGCATCTACTGGCACGGATCGATAGGGAGTCGCTTCCTCAAGCAAGTAGATGGAGCGCCAGCCTGTGTAACTTGCAGTTTGGTCGATGGCTACGTTTTGGCACGGTCAGCCCTGAATCATGCCGTCAACTATCGTTCGGCGATGATGTTTGGCACGGCCAACGTGATGGAGGATCTCGACGACCGGGCTGAAGCACTCCGTGACTTCATGGAAGGTCTCTTCCCAGGGCGGTGGGATACGCTGCGACCGGTAATGGAGAAAGAACTTAGGGCGACGTCGGTGCTTTGGATGGATATTGAGGAAGCGACTGTTAAGGCTCGTACGGGTCCTCCATCCGACGCTGACGAATCCCATGTTCCGGTCTGGGCCGGAGTCATACCTATGCAAACAATGCTTGCGGAAGGCCAGCCCGCGCCAGAGGCCTCGGCATCGACCAGGTTGCCTGACCCCTTGGCGGCCCTAATTGCCTCCGGACGTCTTCGCTAGAAGCAATCGGGGGCTCGTGTTGTTCTGTGGGCAAGTTGCGGATGAAACGTCGCCCATGCGGGGCCCATTCATGCTCAGCCATCGATCGTACCCAGGAACTGACAGAAGGTGGGCACGCGCCCGCCACACCGGTCCATTCAGGCCCTCCATCCAGCGCCTGGGCCGCTGGCCTGTCGAGTGAGAGACGTAGTCCGCACGGCCGCCGGCCGCGTGGAATAATCGCGGCAAGACCGACCGGAGCCGCCTGCGCGTGGACAGCCATCATTTCCTGCAGACCGCCGTGGTGTTCCTGCTCGCCACGGTGATCGCGGTGCCGCTGACCAAGCGTTTCCGGCTCGGCGCGGTGCTCGGCTACCTGATCGCCGGCGTGGCGATCGGCCCGCAGCTGCTGGGCCTGGTCAGCGATACCGAGGGCGTCGCCGCAATCTCCGGGTTCGGCGTGGTGCTGATGCTGTTCGTGATCGGCATGGAGTTGTCGCCGCAGCGCCTGTGGGTGATGCGCCGCGCGGTGTTCGGCATGGGCCTGCTGCAGGTGCTCAGCTGCAGCGTGGCGATCGGCGCGGCGGCGTATTTCCTGTTCGGCCTGTCCGGCAAGGGCGCGGCGGTCGTCGGCGGCAGCCTGGCGCTGTCGTCCACCGCGTTCGGCCTGCAGATCCTGGCCGAGCGCAAGGAAGCCGGTTCGGCCTACGGTCGCCAGGTGTTCGCGATCCTGCTGTTCCAGGACCTGGCGGCGATCCCGCTGATCGCCGCGGTGCCGCTGCTGGCGTCGTCGGCGGGGGCGCAGAGTTTCGACCTGCCCGCGCTGCTGCGCACGGTCGGCGTGATCGTGGCGGTGGTGGTCGGCGGCCGCTACCTGTTGCGGCCGGTGTTCCGCTTCGTGGCGCGCGCGGACTCGGTGGAGGTGTTCACCGCCACCGCGCTGCTGGTGGTGATGGGCGTGGCCCTGCTGATGGAGATGGCCGGGGTTTCCGCCACGCTGGGCGCGTTCCTCGCCGGCGTGCTGCTGGCCGATTCGGAATACCGGCACGAGATCGAATCCAACATCGAGCCGTTCAAGGGCCTGCTGCTGGGGCTGTTCTTCATCAGCGTCGGCATGTCGATGGACATCTCGCTGCTGCTGCACCGACCGGCCCTGCTGCTGGGGCTGGTGGCGGCGCTGCTGCTGCTGAAGAGCCTCCTGCTGTGGCCGCTGGGGCGGCTGCTGGGCGGGCTCAACCGTTCGGACACGCTGCGCCTGGTGGTACTGCTGGCGTGCGGCGGCGAGTTCGCTTTCGTGGTGCTCAAGCAGGCGGCCGACCAGCGCCTGGTCGCGACGGCGCAGCATGACGTGCTGGTGCTGGCGCTCACCCTCACCATGGCGCTGACCCCGCTGCTGGTGGTGCTGGCGGCGAAGGCGCTGAACGTGAAGCCGAAGAAGCCGGTGCGCGAGTTCGACACGATCGAGGCCGACACGCCGCGGGTGATCATTGCCGGCTTCGGCCGGGTCGGCCAGATCATCGCCCGCGTGCTGCGCGCACAGAACATCCCGTTCGTGGCGTTGGAGCATTCGGCCGACCAGGTGGACCAGTCGCGCCGCTTCGGCAGCGTCAACCTGTTCTTCGGCGATCCGGCGCGGCCGGAACTGCTGCGCGCAGCCCAGGCCGACAAGGCCGAGGTGTTCGTGCTGGCCACCGACGACCCGGAGGCGAACGTGCGCACCGCCCGGCTGGTGCGGCGGCAGTACCCGCACCTGAAGATCATCGCCCGCGCCCGCAACCGCCAGCATGTGTTCCGGCTGATGGACATGGGCGTGGAGGAGCCGGTCCGCGAGACGTTCCACTCCAGCCTCAAGATGACCCGCAAGACGCTGGAGGCGCTGGGCCTGCCGCACGAGCTGGCCGCCGACCGGGTCGAACGCTTCCGCCGCTACGACGAGGACCTGCTGAAGAAGCAGGCGCTGGTCTACGACGACGAGACCAAGCTGATCCAGAGCACCCGCGAGGCGATGATCGACCTGCAGCGGCTGTTCGAGGCGGATGCCGAGCGCAGCGCGGAACGCGAGCGCCAGCGCGACGCCGGGGTGCCGCTGGCCGACGGCGACTGAGCGGGATTGTCCGCGCCGCCGCGTAAAGGCGGCGGACGTGTGTCAACCGGCCGCCAGCTCCGGCGTTGCCCAGCAACATGCCTTTCGATAACCGACCTGCAGCCGGCCCCGTGGTGATCCGCTTCGGCCGGCTCGGCGACACCGTCCTGCTGCAGCCGCTGCTGCACAAGCTCCACCTGCGCTACGGCCAGCCGTGCCGGCTGCTGGCGCTGGGCGACTGGCCTCCGGCACTGTACTCGGCGGCGCCGGAAGTGGCCGGGTGCATTCCGCTGGATTCGCAGTACGGGCCGCTGTGGCTGCGTCCGCGGCGCTGGCGCGCGGCACTCGCGTTGCGGCGCCTGCGCGGGGCGCCGCTTTACATCAGCGAGCCGCTGGAACGCACGCGGACCAAGGTGCGCCCGATGCTGGCGCTGGCCGGGGTGAGCCCCGAGCACTGCACGTTCATCGAGGACATGCCATCGATCGCGGACGAGCACTGGGTGGACATGCTGCTGCGTTTCGGCGACACCACGCCGCCGGCATTCCGCGCGACTTGTGCGCCACTGGCGTCGCCGGTGCCGGCCGCGCCGCGGCTGCGGGCCAGCGCGGCCGAGCGCACCGATGCCGAGGCCTGGCTGCGCGGGCGCGGCTTCGCCGGTCGCCCGCTGGTGCTGCTGCAACCGGCCAACAAGCGCACGATGCGCTGGAACGGGGTGCGTGCCGCCGGGGATGACGACAAGTCGTGGCCGGCGCAGTGCTGGGCGGCCCTGGCGCATGCCATCAGCCGCCAGCTGCCGCATGCGCAGGTGCTGTTTTGCGGCTCGCCGGCCGAGGCCGGTTACCTCGATGCGCTGATGTCGACCGTGGGCCGGGAGCGACCCCGGATCGCCGCCGCCGCCCTGCCGCTCGGCCGCCTGAAGGCCCTGCTCGACACGGCGCACAGCATGGTCTCGGTGGATACCGGGCCGGGGCACCTGGCCGCGGCCATGGGCTGCCCGCTGGTGGTGCTGATGGGCTCCCGCTCGCCGCGGCTGTGGACCCCGCGCAGCGGCGCGGGCAGCGACGTGATGGTGCTGGGCGGCCTGCCGGCAGTGCGGCGCGTGGACGAGATCGCCACGACGCAGGTGCTGGACGCCTGGCGCTCGCTGCGCTGGCGCCAGGCCGCGGCGATGGCCGCCGCGGTGGAAGACGATGCCGGAGCGGAAGCCTATTCGGCCGGCTGTGCCGGCTGACGCAGGGTCTGCCGTACGCTGGGGATCGCGGTGCTGCGCGTGGCGAGCTCGTGCGCGATGTCGACATAGCCCAGCTGCCGCGCCACCTCGGCGGCGGTGCGGCCGAACGCATCCACCGCGGCGCGGTCGGCGCCACGCGACAGCAGCACGCGCGCCGGCGGCAGCAGCGCGTGCATCGCGCAGGCGTGCAGCGCGGTGACACCGCGCTGGTCGGCGTGGCCGACCCTGGCGCCGGCCTCAAGCAGCGGCGGTACCAGTGCGCCGATATGCGTGGCGTCGCAGGCGCTGCCGGGGCGCAGCTGCGCGCCCAGCAGCAGCAGCAGCGGAGTCTTGCCCTCGCTGTCGGCGTGGTTGATGTCCGCGCCGTGCTTGAGCAGGCTGTCGAACAGGCGGCGCGCGCGCAGGCTGTCGTTGTGCTCGAAGCCGAACTGTGCGGCGGCGTGCAATGCGCTGCGGCCGGTGCCGTCGACCGCGTTGACGTCGGCGCCGGCGTCCAGCAGCTGCTCGGCGATTTCCGGGTAGCCCATCGCGGCGGCCACCATCAGTGCGGTGGCTTCGTTCGGCAGGCGCTGGTCGACGGCCACCTGGTGCTGCAGCAGCAGCGCCACCAGTGCTTCGCGCCGGGCGGCAACGGCGGCGGCCAACGGCGTCACGCCACTGTGCGCGGCCAGCGAGGGGTCGGCGCTGGCGTCGAGCAGGCAGGCGGCGACCTCGCGGTGCCCGGCGCCGCACGCGCGCAGCAGGGCCGAGGCGCCTTGTTCGTCGCGGGTGTCCACGGCGAAGCCCAGCTCCAGCAGGCGCCGTACCGAAGCGGGCGCGCCGGCGGCGGCGGCGGCCGGCAGGTCGGTGGCGCGCAACGGGCGGTGCGGCCGCGGCCAGTCGCGCCAGTCCAGCCAGCGTTCCACCGGCGGGTGCTCCAGCGCCAGGCCCAGCGGCGTCTCACCGTTCGCGTCGACGGCTTCGGGGTTGGCACCGTGGGCGATCAGTGCGCGCACCAGCGGCAGCGCCTGCGCGCCATGTTCCAGCGCGGCGAACAGCGGCGTGCGGCCGTCGCGGTCGCGCGTGTTCGGGTCGCAGCCGCACGCCAGCAGGGCCTGCAGCAATGCGGGTTGGGCGTGGGCCGCGGCGAGCTGCAGCGGGGTGCGCCCGCGCGGATCCGGGCCAAACGGATCGGCGCCGCGCTCAAGCAGTTGCAGCGGCAGGGCGGTGCCCTGCGCCGAACCGCCCAATTGCGCCAGCGCCCCCGCCAGCAGGCCCGCGCCGGCCGGGCTGGCGCCGGCCTGCAACAGATCTTCCAGTGCCTCGGTCGCATCCGGCAATGCCGGCAGCAGGGCGTCGAACAGGCGCTGGCCTGGCGGCGGCAGCACCGGTGCGTCGCCGGTGTCGGCGTCGTCGGTGCGCGGCGCCTCCAGCCGTGCTTCGCCGTCGAGGCCGTGGTCGAGCAGCCAGCGGCGGGCGGTGGCCAGACCGGGCGCGGCCAGCTCCAGGTAAAGTTTCGCCAGTTGCGGCTGGGGCCATTCGCGCACGCGTTCGGCGAAGCCCGAGACGATCGCCCAATGGCCGAAGCGCAGCGCATCGAGCAGGTGGGCTGGCGTGTCGTTGCCTTCGGCCAGCACGTCGTGGCTGAGGCTGGCCGGCAGCGGCGTGTCGGGATCGAGCATGGCGACCAGGTCCCAGCGACCCGCGGCGGCGGCGTGGTCGAGCGAGCTGCGGCCGTCGCCGCCGGTGGCCCTGGGGTCGGCACCCAGCGCGAGCAGCGCGCGCACCGTCTCGACGTGGGCGTGCGGGGACTGGCAGGCCAGGGTCAGCGCGTCGCGGCCATGGCTGTCGCGTGCGCTGGCGTCGGCCTTCGCCTCGGCCAGCAACTGCATGATGCCGCCGGCGCCGGCACGCGCGGCTTCCATCAGCGCGGTGCCGCCGTGGCGGTCGGCCAGGTTGACGTCGGCGCCGGCGGCGCACAGCACGCGGGCGATCTGTTCATGGCCCTCGGCGGCGGCGGCGAGCAGCGCGCTGCGCTTGCGTGCATCCACTGCATTGACCGCGGCGCGCTGCTTGAGCAACAGCCTGATTCCCTCGGCGTCGTCGTCGGCGATGCCGGCAGCGGCGACCAGCGCCGGCTCGCCGCCGGCCGGCGCCGGCTTGGCGCCGCGCTCGAGCAGGAATTTCACCAGCGGCCAGTTGGCGGCGTGGCAGGCGGTGGCCAGCGGGCTGACGCCGGCCTTGTTCAGCGCATCGATCGGCGCGGCCGCGTCCAGCAGCATCGCCGCCACGCCGGCATCGGCGCTGAGCACGGCGCCGTGCAGCGGGGTATTGCCCTCGGCGTCGGTGACCAGCGGGCTCGCGCCGTTGGCGAGCAGGGTCAGCACCGCTTCGGCGCGGCCGTGCCAGCTGTCGCGGGTGGCGGCCAGCAGCGCGGTGATGCCGCCGCTGGCACGGTTCACGTCGGCGCCCTTGGCGATCAGCGCACGCAGCAGGCGGGTATCGGGCAGCAGCGCGGCCAGCATCAGTGCCGGGCGCTGGTCGCGATCGTCGGCGAGCGGCGCGGTATCGGGGTCGGCGCCGGCCTCGACCAGCGCCAGCGCGCGCTCGATGTCACCGCCACGGATCGCGGCCAGCAGCGCAGCGGCCTGCGCCGGCGTGCCGGCGGCACGTTCCTGCTCGCTGAGTACCGGGCGCGGTGCGGGCGCGGCGCGTCCGTCGAGATCGCCGCGCCGGCGTGGCTGGTGGCGCTCGCACAGCAGCGCGCGCAGCGTGCGGTTGGCGATCACCAGGCAGCCCAGCGGCAGCAGCACCACGCCGTAGATCGCCAGCGCGGCGATGCGCGGCTCCGGCGGCAGCACGCCGTACAGCCCGGTCAGTGCGATCGCGCCGAAGGCCAGCACCAGCAGCGCGAACGCGGCCGGCAGGAAGTGGCTGAAGAAGCGCTCCTCGCGCGACAGATGGCGACCGAACGCGATGCTGCGCAAGGTGGCAGTGAAGATCCATGAACCGTCGCGCTGGCTGGGATAGGCGTCGTCCCAGACGAACACCAGCCCGAACGCCGGCCACAGCCGCCACAATGCCACCAGCGCCAGCACCAGCGCCGCGGCCAGCATCAGTGCCGCGCTGAGGCTGGCCCCATGGGTCAGCTGCAGCATCGGCCACGCCACCAGCACGAACACCAGCACGGTGTAGCCGGTGAACATCACCAGGTGGGCGGCGCCCCGGCGCAGCACGGTGCGGCCAAAGCTCGGCTCGGGATCGAAGCCGATCGCATGGCAGATCGCGGCCATGGTCAGCGCATTAGCCAGCAGCAGCGGGATCAGGGTCAGCGGATGGCTGGCCAGCCCGGCGGCGGCGACCGCGATCAATCCCGGTACGAACCAGGCGAGAGCGTGCAGGAGGGGCGGGCGGCGGCGCGATTTGGGCTGGTTCATGGGGACAGTATAGAAATCGTTGGAGATGCAGGCGGTAACCAAGTGTTAACGCTCGACTTGGTCCCGCTGCACCGCATGCGGCGGCACGGCGCGCGATTCAATCGTCCCGATCGTCCCGCGGTGAATGGGTATACGCGGGGTGGTTGGCGCTGGCGAGGGTCTCCTGCGGCGGCAGCTGCAAGTGCCAGCCCTGAGAGTGCAGGTGCTCGAGCACCTGGATGGCATCCTCGACCGGCAGTTTGCGCTGCTCGTCCAGCTGCACCTCCATCACGAAGCGCAATTCGCCCAGCAACAGGACCAGCGGTTCGGGCAGCAGGTCGAACGCGTCGCGCTGCGCCAGCCACAGGTAGCTGTCGGCCTTGCGCACGCTGGCATAGACGAAACATTGCATGGTGCGGCTCGCTGGGCAGTGGGGTGATGGTGGCGGCGACCGCCGGCGCGAGAGGGTAGCAGCCCCCTCGCCGCCGGTCCCAGTCTGCCCATCCAGATGCAATGGCCGCGTTAGTATTTTGTTGCGACCGCACTTGCAACACCTTGTGCAAGAGGGCTAAGTTCCGCGCAGGTAGTTCAAACGCGCGTATGAATCAATGCGCCCTACCTGCAGCCATCCGATAACCATACAAGTCGCACCACAACAACATGCAGGAGCATGCGATGCACACGTCTTTCCGTTCTCTTTCGGGCGCAACCCGTCCATTGGCGCTCGCCGCGCTGAGCATTGCGGTCGTTGGTGCACTGGTTGCCCCTGCAAGCGCCGACGCCAGCGCTTTCCAGCTCAAGGAAAACAGCACCAAGAGCATGGGCCGCGCCTACGCCGGCTCGGCGACCGCCGGCGGCGATGCCTCGGTGGTGGCGAACAATCCTGCGGCGATGACCGAGCTGGACGGCACCTATCTCCAGGCCGACGTCACCGCCATCAATTTCAGTGCCAAGTTCAACGGCAGCGCGCACGACGTGCTGGGCCGTCCGATCTCCGGCGGCAATGGCGGCGACGCCGGCACCACCCTGCCGGTGCCGGCGCTGTTTATTTCCAGCAAGGTCTCGGACAAGGTGCACCTGGGCCTCGGCTTCTCGGTCCCGTTCGGCTTCCAGACCGAGTACGACCGCGACTGGGTGGGCCGCTACAACGGCATCAAGTCCAAGTTCCAGTCGCTGGATGCCACCCTCTCGGCGTCGTACGACGTGACCGACACGTTTGCCCTGGGCGTGAGCGCTATCGCGCAGCGCACTTCGGCCGAGCTGACCAGCGCGATAAACTTCAACGCCGTGGGCCTGGGCATCCAGCAGGGCATCGCCGCACAGACCGCGGCCGGCGTTGCGCAGATCCAGGCCGCGGCTGCCGCCGGCCAGATCCCGCCGGCCACTGCGGCCGCCATGATCCAGCAGGCCGTGCAGCAGGGCCAGGCCGCCGCGGCCGGCGTGGCGGCGGTGACGCCGCAGGGCGTGGACGGCTATGCCCGTGTCAAGGGTGACGACTGGGCCTATGGCTACCAGGTCGGCGCCTTCTGGAAGCTCACGCCGAACGACAAGCTGGCGCTGAATTACCGCTCCAAGATCAGCCATCGCCTCGAGGGCACCGGCAACTTCAACACCACGCCGGGCTACGACCTGCTGCTCGCCAATCCGGCGCTGGCCGGCTCGATCCCGCCGTTCTCGCACACCACCGGCACCGCCGGCTTCACCACGCCGGCCGTGATCAGCGCGAGCTACTGGCATCAGGCGGAGAAGTTCGGCCTGGGCATCGATTTCGCCTACACCAAGTGGGACGTGTTCAAGGAACTGCGCGTCAAGTACGGCAACCCCGGCCAGCCCGACACCGCCGAGACGTTCAACTGGCGCAACACGGTCTACGCCTCGATCGGCGGTGACTACTACCTCAACGACAAGGTCACGCTGCGCGCGGGCATCGCGGTCGACACCACGCCGACCTACAACTCGGTGCGTGACGTGCGCGTGCCGGACTCCACCCGCAAGCTGGCGACGGTGGGCATCGGCTACAAGGCGAGCGACCGCTTCGAGATCAACGCTTCGTATGCGCACATCTTCGTGAACCAGGCGCACATCAACAGCACAAGCTCCACCGGCGACGTGGTCACCGGCAACTTCGACGACTACGGCAACCTGCTCGGCCTGTCGGCGACGTACAAGTTCTGACCCCCGACATGCCGTAACCGTGCAAGTGAAACCTCCCCGCCCCGGCGGGGAGGTTTTTTTGTGCGAAGGATTTCAACCGCGGCGCAGCAGCAGGGCGAGCAGGCGCCGGAAGCGCGCGCCGTAGGGCGGGTTGAGCAGGCCGGCACCGTTCCAGCGCGCCTGGCGGAATACCGGTTTCAGGTGCGAGAAGGTGCGGAAGCCGGCCTCGCCGTGATAGCCACCCATGCCGGACGCGCCGACACCGCCAAATGGCAGATCGTGCTGGGCGATGTGGTACAGCGTGTCGTTGAGGCTGACGCCGCCGGCATGGGTGCGCGCCAGCACCTGGTCAATGCGGGCCTGGTCGTTCTCGAACAGGTACAGCGCCAGCGGATGCGGGCGCGCGGCGACATGGGCGATGGCATCGTCCAGCGAGTCGTACGGCAGCAGCGGCAGCAGCGGGCCGAAGATCTCCTCGCGCATCACCGCCATGCCGTCGTCGACGCCGGTCAGCAATTGCGGGGGAAGCAGCCGGCGTGCCGGATCCTCCGCCGTTTCACCGAGTGCATGCACCTGCGCGCCTGCGGCCGCGGCATCGTCGCGCAGGCCGGCCAGACGCTGGTACTGGCGGTCGGAGGCGATGCTGGCGTACTGCGTGTTCGCGCCCAGGCGCGGATACATCCGGGCCATCACCCGGCCCGCCAGTTCGACGAATTCCGCCACGCGCGCGCGCGGCAGCAGCACGTAGTCCGGCGCGATGCAGGTCTGTCCGGCGTTGACCAGCTTGCCGAACATGATGCGTTCCACCGCCTGCCCGAAGCGCGCGCCGGGGCCGATGATCGCCGGCGACTTGCCGCCCAGCTCCAGCGTCACCGGGGTGAGGTTGGCCGCGGCCGCGCGCATCACGTGATGGCCCACGGCGGTGGAACCGGTGAACAGCAGATGGTCGAACGGCAGGGCGGAGAACGCCTGCGCCACTCCGGCGTCGCCGGTCACGACCAGCACTTCGCCGGAGGGGAAATACTTTGCCACCTGCTCGGCGAACAGCGCAGAGAAGCGTGGCGTGTATTCGCTCATCTTCAGCATCACGCGGTTGCCGGCGACCAGCGCGTCGACCAGCGGGCCGACCGCCAGATACAGCGGGTAGTTCCACGGCACGATGATGCCGACCACGCCCCGCGGCTGCGGCCGCAGCTCGGTGCGCGCAGGCAGGAACAGCAGGCCGGCGAGGCGCCGCCGCGGCTTCATCCAGCGTCGGCCGTGGCCGAGCGCATGGCGCACCGCCGACAGGCTGGGAAAGACCTCCAGCAGGTCGGTCTCCTCGACCGGACGCTGCCCGAAATCGGCGTCGATCGCCGCGGCGAACGCCGCACGCTGTTCGAGCAGCATCGTTTCCAGCTTGCGCAGGCGTTCTGCGCGGGTCGGCCAGGTCGGCATCGGGTCGCGCAGTTGCGCGCCGCGCACGTGCTGCAGGGTGATAGCGAGATCGTCGAGGTCGGTCATGATCGTGCGCGCTCTGCGTTCGGGTACAGAACCGAGACTGGCGGAGCCGCGCATGGCATGCAAGGCGCTTGGCGCGGAACCTGGCCGGCCCATGCGGCGGCGCCGGCTTCAATCCCCGGCGGTGCCCCGCATGCCGAACCGGAACACCGTCGCCGCAGCAGCTCGATGGCACGAGCCGCTGCGGCGGGGGATCACTCGCCGATCGTCAGCAGCGAGGCATTGCCGCCGGCGGCGGTGGTGTTGATGGTGAGCGTGCGCTCGCCGGCGAAGCGCAGCAGGTAGTGCGGGCCGCCGGCCTTGGGACCGGTGCCGGACAGGTTCTCGCCGCCGAACGGCTGCACGCCGACCACCGCGCCGATCTGGTTGCGGTTGACGTAGCAGTTGCCGACGCGGGCGTGGCTGCTGATGTAGTCGACGGTGTCGTTGATGCGGCTGTGCACGCCCAGGGTGAGGCCGTAGCCGGTGGCGTTGATCTGCTCGACCACCTGGGCCAGCTCGCTGCCCTTCCAGCGGATGATGTGCAGCACCGGGCCGAACACCTCGCGGGTCAGCGTGGCCAGCGAACCGATCTCGTAGGCGCACGGGGCAAAGAAGGTGCCGTGCGCGGTGGTCGCCGGGTCGAGCGCGACCCCGCCGATCTTCTTCGCCTCGGTGTCCATGCGCGCGGCGTGATCGACCAGGATGCGCCTGGCGTCCTCGTCGATCACCGGGCCCACGTCGGTGGAGAGCTGGCCCGGGTCGCCCACCTTCAGCTCGCCCATCGCGCCGGCCAGCATCGCGGTGACCTTGTCGGCGATGTCCTCCTGCACGAACAGCACGCGTGCGGCCGAGCAGCGCTGGCCGGCGGACTGGAACGCGGAGGCGATCACATCCTTGACGATCTGCTCGGGCAGGGCGGAGGAGTCGGCGATCATCGCGTTCTGGCCGCCGGTCTCGGCGATCAGCGCGGCGATCGGCGCGTTGCGCGCGGCCAGCGCACGGTTGATCGCCCAGGCGGTTTCGGTGGAACCGGTGAAGGCGACGCCGGATACGCGCGGGTCCTTCGTCAGCGCCGCGCCCACGGTGGCGCCATCGCCGGGCAGGTACTGCAGCACGTCGACCGGCACGCCGGCCTCGTGCAGCAGTTTCACCGCGGCGTGGCCGATCAGCGAGGTCTGCTCGGCCGGCTTGGCGATCACGCTGTTGCCGGCGGCCAGCGCGGCGCTGACCTGGCCCAGGAAGATCGCCAGCGGGAAGTTCCACGGGCTGATGCAGACGAAAACGCCACGGCCGTTGAGGAACAGCTGGTTGCTCTCGCCGGTGGGGCCGGGCAACTGCTCGGGCTGGCCGAACAGGCGGCGCGCCATGGTGGCGTAGTAGCGCAGGAAATCGGCCGCCTCGCGGATCTCGGCGATCGCGTCGGGCAGGCTCTTGCCGGCCTCGCGCACGCACAGCGCGATGAACTCGCCGCGGCGCGTCTCGAGCAGTTCGGCGGCGTGTTCGAGGATCGCGGCGCGGCTGGCCGCGGGCAGGCGATCCCAGCCGGGCTGGGCGGCGACCGCGTTGGCCAGCGCCTTGTCGACGATGGCGCTGTCGGCGCTGACATAGCTGCCGACGGTCTGGCGGCGATCGGCGGGATTGGTCACCTGCACGGTCGGGCCGTTGGCCGTCGCACCCGGCACCAACGGGCCGGCGGTCCACGGGCCGGCGTTCGCGTTGACCGTGTCGGCCATCGCTTTCAGTTCGTTGTCGTTGGAGAAATTGACGCCCATGGAATTCTTCCTGGATACAAAATTCGAATGCTGCGCCAGCACGGCATTCTCGCCGTAGAGGTTCACCGGCAGCGGGATGCGCGGATGCGGAATGGAGGCGAAGCGGCGCACCGTCTCGCACGGATCGGCGACCAGCTCGCGCACCGGCAGCGTCTCGTCCACCACGCGGTTGACGAAGCTCGTGTTGGCGCCGTTCTCGAGCAGGCGACGCACCAGGTACGGCAGCAGGTCTTCGTGCGTGCCGACCGGCGCATAGACACGGCACGGTACGTCCAGGTTGTCCTTGCCGATCACCTCCGCGTACAGGTCGGTGCCCATGCCGTGCAGGCGCTGATACTCGAACGGCCGGCCGTGCGCGAGGTGGTGCACGGCGGCGATGGTGTGCGCATTGTGGGTGGCGAACTGCGGGTAGATCAGCTCGCTGCCGGCATCGAACAATTTGCGCGCGCAGGCGAGGTAGGACACGTCGGTGTTCGGCTTGCGCGTGTACACCGGATAGCCGGCCAGTCCCTGCTCCTGCGCGCGCTTGATCTCGGCATCCCAGTAGGCGCCCTTGACCAGGCGCGCATACCAGCGCCGGCCGCTGCTGCGCGCGGTCTCGATCAGCCAGTCGATCACGAACGGGGTGCGCTTGGAGTACGCCTGCACCACGATGCCGAGGCCGTTCCAGCCCGCCAGCGAGGGGTGCGCGAAGACGTCGCCGATGATGTCCAGCGACAGTTCGAGGCGGTCGGCCTCCTCGGCGTCGACCGACAGCGCGATGCCATGCTTCATCGCCAGCTGCGACAGTTCCAGCAGTTTCTCGGTGAGCTGGCGCCGGGCCAGCTCACGCTTGGCCACCTCGTAGCGCGGGTGCAGCGCGGACAGCTTCACCGAGATCGATGGGGCATCGGTATGGTTGGCAAATGGGCCGCGCGCACCGAGCGCGGCGATCGCGCGGCGGTAGTCCTCCTGGTAGCGCTCGGCGGTTTCGGCGGTGAGCGCGGACTCGCCCAGCATGTCGTAGGAGTAGCGGTAGACCGCGTATTCCTTCTTCGCGCAGCGGTCCAGCGCCTCGTCGATGGTCTGCCCCATCACGAACTGGTGGCCCATGATGCGCATTGCCTGGCGCACCGCGAGGCGGATCGCCGGTTCGCCGGCGCGGCCGATCAGCCGCTTCAGCGCGCCGGTGAAGTCGTGGCGCGTCTCTTCGGCCAGGTTCACCAGGCGGCCGGTGAGCATCAGGCCCCAGGTTGAGGCGTTGACGAACAGCGACTCGCTCTGGCCCAGGTGCTTCTTCCAGTCGGCGTCGCCCAGCTTGTCGCGGATCAGCTTGTCGGCGGTGGCCTTGTCCGGGATGCGCAGCAGCGCCTCGGCCACGCACATCAGCAGCACGCCTTCCTCGGAGGACAGGTCGTATTGGCGCATGAAGGATTCGACCGCGCTCTGGTCTTTCGCGCGGGTGCGCACGCGGGCGACCAGGCCGGCGGCGAGGTCGATCACCTGTTCGCGTTCGACGGGCGGCAGGGTGGCCTGGGCGAGCAGGTCGTTGACGGCTTCGGTTTCGTCGCGCAGCCAGGCGGCAGTGATGCGCGCGCGTGCGGGGGTGTTGTCGACGGGGAGTTCGGGGCTGAGGATGGGCTGGGTCACGGGCAGGTCACGAGGATCCGCGGTGGCGGAGGGGAGGCGCGGATTGTACGCCGGCCGCCGCGGAAGCGAGCGGATCGTGGCGCTGCGCGAGCCCCGCCGGGCTAGCATCCGGGGCGGCGCGCAAGCCTGATCCAGATCATCGGGGTGCGACATTCTTGCCCACCGCCTCGCCGCGGCCTATCATTCCAGTGTTCCAGGCACGCCGGGTCCCCATGATCGTGCTTCGACCAGCTACCGCCGGCTTGCCCTGCGTGACGATGTGGCTCAAGCCCAATCGCATGCTCAGCCGGCGCGGTCTGCGTCGCTTGATCGTGGTTCTGGTGGCCCTGGTGCTGGTAACGGCCGGCTTGGGTGCATGGCAGGGGAATGTGTTCGCTCCGCTGTTTGCCCTGGTCGAATCCGCCGCCGTGGCCGTCGCCTTGAGCGTGGCCTGGCGGGCCGGCGACCGCAGTGAGCGCATCACCCTCGACGCCGTGTCGCTGGAGGTGCGATCCCTGCCAGGTCGCCGCCGCATGCGCTTCCAGTCGTACTGGGTGCGCGTGCTGCTGGAGCCGGGCGACGGGCGTCGGCGCCTGCTGTTGTCGTCGCACGGGCGCGAGCTGGAGATCGGCGCTTTCCTGGCGGATCAGGAACGCATCGAGCTGTCGAAGAAACTCATGGTGTTGCTGGCCGATTTCAACGGGCAGCCACGCAAGTAGGTTCAACAAAGGTGCAAGACATGACATCTGGCGGCATCAGGCGATCATTCACGGCAGCGGCGGCCCTCGCCCTTGCATCGTTCGGCAGCGTGGCCCTGGCCGCCCCCGGTCCGTGGCAGCTGAACATGGCGCGCGGCGCGAGTACCTGGTCGCAGGTGCCGTACCACCTCAACAACATTGCGCTCGGCGTGTGCACCGTGATCGGCGTGCTGGTGTTCGGCGCGATGTTCGTGGCGATGTTCCGCTTCCGCAAGTCGCGCGGCGCGGTCGCCGAGAAGTGGTCGCACAACACCACGGTGGAGGTGATCTGGACGACCATCCCGGTGCTGATCCTGATTACCCTGGCCTACCTGGCCACCGGCGGCCTCACCAGCTGGGCCGACACCACCGGTTCGCAGATGACCGTCAAGGTCACCGGTTACCAGTGGAAGTGGCGCTACGACTACGTCGACTACATGGGCAAGTCGATCGACAAGGTCGGCTTCATGTCCAAGCTCGACTCGCAGAGCGACCAGACCCGCCAGCTCGGTTCCGGCCTGGACCCGTTCGCGGTCAAGGTCGGCGACGAAAGCACCTACCTGCTGAACGTCGACAAGCCGCTGGTGGTGCCGGTCGACACCAAGATCCGCTTCGTGATCACCAGCGGCGACGTGATCCATTCCTGGTGGGTGCCGGCAACCGGCTGGAAGATCGACGCGATCCCCGGGATCATCAACGCGGCGTGGGCCAACTTCACCGCGCCTGGCACCTACCGCGGCCAGTGCGCCGAGCTGTGCGGGCAGGATCACGGCTTCATGCCGATCGTGGTGGTGGTGAAGTCCAAGGCGGATTTCGCCAAGTGGCTGGCCGAGCAGGAGGCGCATTCCGCCGCGCCGGCTGCGGCGCCGCAAACCGCGCAGGTCGCCGCCCCCGCCGTGGCCAAGCAGGGCTGAGCACCGCCCGGCACCCGTTATTTCCCGCAGTCGCATTCAATATTCCAGGTTAGAGGTGCAAGGCCATGTCCTACGCAGCCACCCATGATCAGCACGACGATCACCACGGCGCGCCGAAAAGTTTCTTCCAGCGCTGGTGCATGTCCACCAACCACAAGGACATCGGCACGCTTTACCTGATCTTCTCGCTGACGATGTTCTTCATCGGCGGCAGCTTTGCGATGTTGATCCGCGCCGAGTTGTTCAAGCCCGGCATGCAGCTGATGCAGCCGTACTTCTTCAACCAGCTGACCACCATGCATGCGCTGGTGATGATCTTCGGCGCGATCATGCCGGCCTTCGTCGGCCTGGGTAACTGGATGATCCCGCTGATGGTCGGCGCGCCGGACATGGCGTTGCCGCGAATGAACAACCTGTCGTTCTGGATCCTGCCGTTCGCCTTCCTGCTGATGCTGTCCACCTTGTTTCTGCCTGGCGGCGGCCCGGCCGGCGGCTGGACCATGTATCCGCCGCTGTCGCTGCAGAGCGATTCGCTGGCCTACGTGGTGTTCGCCATCCACCTGATGGGCATCAGCTCGATCATGGGCGCGATCAACATCATCGCCACCATCCTCAACATGCGCGCGCCGGGCATGGACCTGCTGAAGATGCCGGTGTTCGTGTGGAGCTGGCTGATCACCGCCTTCCTGCTGATCGCCGTGATGCCGGTGCTGGCCGGCGCGGTGACCATGCTGCTCACCGACAAGTACTTCGGCACCAACTTCTTCAACCCGGGCGGCGGCGGCGACCCGGTGCTGTACCAGCACATCTTCTGGTTCTTCGGCCACCCCGAGGTGTACATCATGATCCTGCCGGCGTTCGGGATCATCTCGGAGATCGTGCCGACCTTCGCGCGCAAGCCGATCTTCGGCTACAAGGCGATGGTGTTCGCGATCGCCTGCATCGCGTTCCTGTCGTTCATCGTGTGGGCGCACCACATGTTCGCGGTGGGCCTGCCGCTGGGCGCCGAAATCTTCTTCATGTACGCCACCATGCTGATCTCGGTGCCGACCGGCGTGAAGGTCTTCAACTGGGTCGCCACCATGTGGGGCGGCTCGATGACGTTCGAGACGCCGATGCTGTTCGCGCTCGCCTTCATCATCCTGTTCACCATCGGCGGCTTCTCCGGCCTGATGCTGGCGCTGGTGCCGGCCGACTTCCAGTATCACGACACCTATTTCGTGGTGGCGCATTTCCACTACGTGCTGGTGACCGGCGCGCTGTTCGCGATCATCGCGGCTGCGTATTACTGGCTGCCCAAGTGGACCGGCAACATGTACAGCGAGTTCTGGGGCAAGGTGCATTTCTGGAACAGCGTGATCTGGGTCAACGTGCTGTTCTTCCCGCAGCACTTCCTGGGCCTGGCCGGCATGCCGCGACGCATTCCCGACTACAACGTGGCGTTCGCCAACTTCAACATGATCAGCTCGATCGGCGGCTTCCTGTTCGGCGCCACCCAGCTGATCTTCGTCGGCGTGGTGATCCACTGCGCGTTCTTCTCGAAAAAGAAGGCCACCGACCGCGTGTGGGAAGGTGCCAAGGGCCTGGAGTGGACGGTGCCGTCGCCGGCGCCGCACCATACCTTCGAGGTGCCGCCGGTGATCAACGACGACGAGTTGGCACACGGCCACGTGAACGACTGAACCTGACCGCGACGCCCCGGCCACACCGGCCGGGGCATCGCAACGGACCGAACCGGAATGACCCAGCACACCGCGAACCATCCTGCCGCCGACGACGGCGAAGACCGCCGCAAGGGCGTGCGGCGCACCGTGACGGTGCTGGTGTCGATCGTGCTGGCGTTCTTCCTGCTGTCGTTCCTGCAGATCATGCTGATGAAATAGAGGTATCGCGGGCGCCACACGTTTTTCCGACCGGTCCGGCTCGACGACCGGCCTGCAGTTCCCCGGGCGGCACGACGGGGCAAAAGTCATCAAGAGAAATCCACGGGGTCTCACCATGGGTCAGCAGCACGACGCTTACTTCGTTCCAGCCAGGAGCACCTGGCCTTTCGTGGCCGCGGTGGTCATGTTCATCACCGTGTTCGGTGCCGCGCACTGGCTGAACGCCGAGCCCGGTGACGCCGGCTTCGGCAAGACCGTGCTGACCGTCGGCGTGATCGGCGTGCTGGGCATGTTCTTCGGCTGGTTCCGCTCGGTGATCAACGAGTCGCTGGGCGGCAACTACAACCACCAGGTGGACACCTCGTTCCGCATGGGCATGATGTGGTTCATCTTCTCCGAGGTGATGTTCTTCGGCGCGTTCTTCGGCGCGCTGTTCTACATCCGCATGTTCTCGGTGCCATGGCTCGGCGGCCACGGCCACGGCGTGCTGACCCACGAATTCCTGTGGAGCGATTACACCGCGGCCTGGGGCGCCAACGGCGGCAACGGTCCGGAGCAGGCCGGCGGCGCGTTCCGCACCGTGCCGGCGTGGGGGCTGCCGCTGCTGAACACGCTGATCCTGCTCACCTCCAGCGTTACCGTGACGATCGCGCACCATGCGCTGCGCGCGGGCCACCGCGGCAGGATCCTGCTGTTCCTCGGTCTGACCGTGCTGCTGGGCGCCACCTTCCTGTACTTCCAGGCACACGAGTACATGGAGGCGTACAAGGAGCTGAACCTCACCCTGCACAGCGGCGTCTACGGCTCGACCTTCTTCCTGCTCACCGGTTTCCACGGCCTGCACGTGACGCTGGGCACGATCATGCTGGCGGTGATCTGGCTGCGCGTGCTGAAGGGCCACTTCAACAAGGAACACCACTTCGGCTTCGAGGCGGTGGCCTGGTACTGGCACTTCGTCGACGTGGTGTGGCTTGGCCTGTTCATGTTCGTTTACATTCTTTGACGCGAGGTCCTCTCGCGAAGAGCCAAACCGGCCATCCATGGCCGGACTCTTCACAAGAGCGCAGGCTCCCTCACGCGAAGGCCAACAAAAAACCCGCCGATGGCGGGTTTTTTGTTGATTCCGGCGCAGCGGCCGTTGGGCTTGGCGGTCGCCCCCCCCGAGGGAGCGCGTTGCCGGCGCAACCGCTACAATCACTGACCGACGTCGTGCGGGTGCAGCCAGCCCATCCAGATGCCGAATGCGACCATGGCGATGAGCAGCAGCGACAGGCCGATGCGGCGGGTCAGCGCCCACACCGTGCGGCGGTCGTCGTCCTTGTCGGTCATCATGAAGTACAGCGCCTGGCCGAGGCTGAAGATCACCACCAGCAGCACCACCACCAGCGCGATTTTATAGATGGTTTCCACGTGATTGATCCGATCCAGTTCGACAGGGCCAGTATAGCGGCCGCCGGCAGGCGCCCGGCGTGAGCGGGTTTCGCCGTCCCTCCTGGTGGGCGTTGCTGCTGACAGCGGCCGGAGCCTTGCTGTTCGTGCGTTTGGGCGTCTGGCAGCTGCATCGCGCCGACTTCAAGGAAGCACTTCTGCGGCGGTATGCCGCATCGGCGGACGCGCCGTTGCAGGACTTCGCCAGGGTCGCCGAAACGCCGCCGCCGGACGGCTTTCCGCGGGTGCGCGTGCGTGGCCGTTACCTGGCCGACCGGCTGTATCTGCTGGACAACCCGAAGCACGACAGTTTCGGTGGCGTGGAGGCATTCGTGCCGCTGGCGGTCGACGGCCAGACACGGCTGCTGCTGGTCGACCTGGGCTTCCTGCCCGGCAACGGCAACGGCAAGACGCCGCAGCTGCCGCCGCTGCCCGGCGGCGAGGTGAGCCTGCAGGGCGTGTACGTGCCGCCGCCGCCGCCCGGCTTCGAGATGGGCGGCAATGCGCTGGCGCGGCAGACACAGTGGCCGAAGAACAGCATCTTCCTGGATCCGGTGGAGATCGCGCACGACCTCGGCCGCCCGCTGTATCCGCGGTTGCTGGCGCTGGATCCCGATCCGGCCTCGATCTACGTGCGCGTGCATACCCTCGATTTCTCCGCGATGCCGCCGGCACGGCATCGCGCCTATGCGTTCCAGTGGTTCACCTTCGCGCTCGCCGCGGTGGTGATCCTGCTGGTCGTGCATCGCAAGCGCCCACCGCGCAAGCCCTGATTCCCCTGAGGTCGACCAAGTCCGATGAAAGCCGCTGACCCCGCCGCCGTGCGCAAAAGCCGAATGTTCCTGCTGCTGGTCGCGCTGGTGTTCGCCGCGCCGATGCTCGTCGCCGGCCTGCTCAGCTGGAGCGGCTGGCAGCCGGGCGTGAAGGGCAACGGCCACCCGATCCTGCCGCAGCGCAACTTCGTCGCCGAGCAGTTGCAGGTGCGACTGGGCGACGGCACGTCGTGGCCGTGGCGCGACAGCGAACCGCGCTTCACCCTGATCGCACTGGCCGGTCCGGACTGCGCCGCGCAATGCTTCGAGACGCTGACCGGCATCGCCAAGGCGCGCGTCATGCTCAACCGCAACCAGTCGCGCCTGCGCCTGCTCTACCTCGGCACGCCGCCGGCGGATCCGGGCCGGCGCGCCGCGATGCAGACCTACTGGAAGCTCGGCCGCGACATCGATGGCAAGCTGGCCGCCTACGTGCCGGCGACGCCGGACAGCGTCAGCGCCGTGCTGGTGGAATCCAACGGCACCGCGCTGTCGCTGTACCCGGCGGGCTTCGAAGTGCCCGGCCTGTTGCGGGACATGGTGAAGGTGATCAGGTGATGTCGGCACGCTCCTTGAAAACCCTGCGCTGGCTGGCGCTGTTCGCGGCGGTGTTCGCGTTCGGGCTGGTGATGTTCGGCGCCTTCGTGCGGCTGTCGAATGCCGGCCTGTCCTGCCCGGACTGGCCGACCTGCTACGGCCAGGTGACCTGGCCGCAGCATGCGCAGGCGGTCGCGCACGCCGACGCGGCCTTCCCGGATCGTCCGTACGAGGCGCACAAGGCCTGGCGCGAGCAGGTGCATCGCTTCCTCGCCGGCACGCTCGGCGTGCTCGTGCTGCTGCTGGCGCTGCTGGCGAGCTGGAGGCGTCGCGATGCGCTGCTGGCGATGCTCGGCGGCGCCGTGTTCGCCGCGCTAGGCGTGGGTCTGTACATGCGCGGCGAACATCTGTGGTCGTCGCTGCTGGCGGCATGCGCGATCGCGCTGCCGCTGCTCGCCGCGATCCGGTTGCCGCGGCCCGGCGCCTGGAAGATATGCGTGCTGGCGCTGGCGGTGATCATCTTCCAGGCGATGCTCGGCATGTGGACGGTAACGCTGCTGCTCAAGCCCGTCGTGGTGATGGGCCATCTGCTCGGCGGCATGACCACCTTCGCGCTGCTGGCATATGCCGCGCTGCGCTTCGCCGGCGTGGCCGCGCCGGACGATGGCCTTGCCGACCTGCGCCGGCTGGTGGCGATCAGCATCGTGCTCCTGCTGTGCCAGATCGCGCTCGGTGGCTGGACCTCGGCGAACTACGCGGCGCTGGCCTGCGGCTACGGTCCGGGCTCGTTCCCCCAGTGCCTCGGCCAGTGGGCGCCGCCGACGGATTTCCGCGAGGGCTTCGTGCTGTGGCGCGGGATCGGCGTGAACTACGAAGGCGGCGTGCTGGACATGGCCGCGCGCAGCGCGATCCAGATCGCGCACCGGCTCGGTGCGCTGGTGGTGTTCTGCTACCTCGGCTGGCTGGCCACCAGGGCCGCCCGGCGCGGCCTGGTCGGCTACGGCCTGGCGATCGCGCTGGCGCTGGCGGGCCAGGTGCTGCTGGGCATCAGCAACGTGTACTTCGGCCTGCCGCTGGCGGTGGCGACCGCGCACAATGGCATGGCCGCGCTGCTGCTGTGCACCCTGCTGGCCACGCTGGCGCGCACGCAGCGGCGGCATGACGAATCGATTTACCTGCCGCCCGGACGACACTGACGATGAGTGCTTTCCACGAATACCTGCAACTGACCAAGCCGCGCATCGTCGCCCTGCTGGTGTTCTGCGCGGTGATCGGCATGTTCCTCGCCGTGCCCGGGCTGCCGCACTGGCAGGCGCTGGTGTTCGGCACGCTGGGCATCTGGCTGGCGTCGTCCTCGGCCGCCGCGTTCAACCAGTTGATCGACCAGCGCATCGACAAGCTGATGGTGCGCACGGCGCATCGGCCGCTCGCCACCGGGCACCTCAACCCGCGCCAGGTGTTCGTGTTCGCGCTGGCGCTGGGCCTTGCCTCGATGCTGGTGCTGGTGCTGCTGGTCAACACGCTGACCGCGGTGCTGACGTTCGCCGGGCTGATCGGCTACGCGGTGATCTACACCGCGTTCCTCAAGCGCGCCTCGCCGCAGAACATTGTGATCGGCGGCCTGGCCGGCGCGATCCCGCCGGTGCTGGGCTGGACCGCGGTCACCGGCTCGCTGCACCCGTACGCGCTGCAGCTGTGCCTGATCATCTTCGTGTGGACGCCGCCGCACTTCTGGGCGCTGGCGATCTTCCGCCGCGACGACTACTCGCGCGCCCAGGTGCCGATGCTGCCGGTGACCCACGGCGTGGTGTTCACCCGCTGGCACATCCTGTTCTACACCGTGCTGCTGGTGCTGGTGACCCTGCTGCCGGCGCTGACCGGAATGAGCGGGCTGGTCTACCTGGGCGGCGCCGCGGTGCTGGGCGGCGCGTTCCTGTATTACGCGGTACGCCTGCTGAACCCGCCGGACGAGCTGTACGCGATGAAGGTGTTCAACTATTCCATCGTGTACCTGATGGCGTTGTTTGCGTTCCTGCTGGTCGACCACTGGCTGGTATCGCCGCTGCTGCAGCCGGCGGTCCCGTCGGCGGTGCTGGGCTGAGCTGAGCATGCTGGCCGCCTGCGCAACAACTTTCGTTCGTGTGGAGCGCTTGCCGGGATTGACACTGCGGCAACGCAGCACGACAATGCCCGCGCCCACCGGCGCGTCTGCATCGGCGGGCTTCCTGTCCTGACTAACCAAGGCATATGGACGTTTACCCTAGTCGCAACGTCGACATCCGCGAGCATCGGATGCCGGCATTGCATAACAAGCTGATGATCTGCGGCGACCGCCTGCGGTCGGCCGGCGCTTTCCTCGACTAGGGAAGACCGGCCCACCTCCTCCGGCGCCGCGGGCGCCGTAACGAGGAGATGGGCCATGAAGCTCCTTCGCGATTCCGTTTTGCTGCGCATGCTGCGCCGGCTTCTGGCCGGCCGTCGCGAGGCCGTGCGCGTTACCTACACCATCACCGTGCCCGCCCCGCTGGACCGCCCGGCCGGCAGCAATGTGATCGAACTGCACCGCCGCGCCGACGCCGGCGGCCGTGCATCGGCGACAACCCGGGCCCGCGGCGACGCGCTGCCATCATCCGTCCATCTCGCGCTGGTATCCAGTCGCTGATGGCTGCCGTGACGTCATGCAAGGGATGGCCTCCGCCAGGCGCGGAACCGTTCCGGCCGCATGCGCGGCCAGGCGCACCAGCGTCGATGCGGTTGGCGGATTGATTCCGCGGACTCGCCCCGGCGGCAGGCATCAGCGAATTCACGGAAGCGGGTCATGATCAAGCAATCCATCCAGGGCGCCCTCCCGAGGGCGGCCGAGAAGGGCGCGTCGGCGCCCTTGCACGTGGCGGTGGCGCAGGAGGCGTTCCGCGACAACGAGGCGCTGCTGGCCGGGCTGGACAGCACGCCGGCCGGCCTCGACGAGGAGCAGATCGCCGAGCGGCTGCATCGCGACGGTGCCAACGAGGTTTCGCACGAGAAGCCGCCGCACTGGTCGCTGCAGCTGCTGCGCGCGTTCAAGAATCCTTTCATCATCGTGCTGCTGGTGCTGGCCGGCGTGCAGTTGTTCGCGGACGACAGCGACCTGACCGGGCCGATCATCATCGCGGCGATGGTGGGCATCAGCGTGGTATTGACCTTCACCCAGGAGTACCGCTCCTCGCGTGCCGCCGAGGAGCTGAAGGCGATGGTGCGCAACACCGCCGCGGTGACGCGGCAGGCATCCGACGGCCACAGCGAGCAGATCGAGGTGCCGGTGGGCGAGCTGGTGGTGGGCGACATCGTGCACCTGGCGGCCGGCGACATGGTACCCGCTGACCTGCGCCTGCTCACGGCGAAAGACCTGTTCATCAGCCAGGCGATCCTCACCGGCGAATCGCTGCCGGTGGAGAAGGTGGCGCCGATCCATGCGCACGGCGTGGAATCGGTCGGCAATCCGCTGGATCTGCCCACCGTCTGCTACATGGGCACCAACGTGATCTCCGGCACCGCCAGCGCGGTGGTGGTGGCCACCGGTACGCGCAGTTACCTCGGCTCGCTGGCGCACAGCATGACCGGCCAGCGCGTGCAGACCAGTTTCGACCGCGGCGTGAACTCGGTGAGCTGGCTGCTGATCCGCTTCATGGCGGTGATGGTGCCGGTGGTGCTGGGCATCCAGTGGTACAAGCAGGGTTTCTGGGAGGCGTTCCTGTTCGCGCTGTCGGTGGCGGTGGGCCTCACCCCGGAGATGCTGCCGCTGATCGTCACCGCGAACCTCGCCAAGGGCGCGATGGCGATGTCCAAGCGCAAGGTGGTGGTGAAGCGGCTCAACGCGATCCAGAACTTCGGCGCGATGGATGTGCTGTGCACCGACAAGACCGGCACGCTGACGCTGGACAAGATCGTGCTGGAGCGCCACCTCGACCTCGACGGCGAGGAGAGCGACGAGGCGCTGGAATTCGGCTACCTCAACAGCCGCTTCCAGACCGGCCTGAAGAACCTGATGGACAAGGCGGTGCTGGAGCACCGCGACCTGGAGCCGACCGCGGCGCGCTATCGCGTGGTGGACGAGATCCCGTTCGATTTCCAGCGCCGGCGCATGTCGGTCGTCGTGGCGAACGGCGGCAGCGAACACCTGCTGATCTGCAAGGGCGCGGTGGAGGAGATGCTGGCGATCTGCGCATTCGCGCAGGTGGGTGGCACGGTGGAGGCTATGACCGACGAGCGCCGCCGCGAGATCAAGGCGATGACGCATCGGCTCAACGAGGACGGCCTGCGCGTGCTGGTGGTGGCGGTGCGCCGCGAACCGGCGGCCGAGCGCGCCTGGAGCGTGGCCGACGAGAGCGGGCTCACCGCGGTCGGTTGTCTCGCCTTCCTCGACCCGCCGAAGGACTCGGCCGCCACCGCGATCGCCGCGCTGCACCAGCACGGCGTCGAGGTGAAGGTGATCACCGGCGACAACGAGGCGGTGACGCGCAAGATCTGCCGCGAGGTGGGGCTGGATGTCACCCACTCGGTGCAGGGCCGCGACATCGAGCCGCTGGACGAGGCCGCGCTGGACGAACTGGTGAAGCGCACCACGGTGTTCGCCAAGATGTCGCCGCTGCAGAAGGCCGCGGTGGTGCGCTCGTTGCAGCGCCAGGGCCATACCGTGGGGTTCCTCGGCGACGGCATCAACGACGCGTCGGCGCTGCACGATGCCGACGTTGGCATCTCGGTGGACACCGCCACCGACATCGCCAAGGAGTCGGCCGACATCATCCTGCTGGAGAAGAACCTGATGGTGCTGGAGGAGGGCGTGCTGGAAGGCCGCATCACCTTCGGCAACATCATCAAGTACATCAAGATGACCGCCAGCTCGAACTTCGGCAACGTGCTGAGCATGCTGATTGCCAGCGTGTTCCTGCCGTTCGTGCCGCTGCTGCCGCTGCAGATCCTGGTGCTGAACCTGCTGTACGACATCTCGCAGTTGTCGATCCCGTTCGACCGCATGGACGAGGAGTACCTGCGCGCGCCGCGCAAGTGGGACGCCAGCGACATCGGCCGCTTCATGCTGCTGGTAGGGCCGTCGAGTTCGGTGTTCGACATCACCACCTTCGCGCTGCTGTGGTTCGTGTTCGGCGCGAACACGCCGGCGCACCAGTCGCTGTTCCAGTCCGGCTGGTTCATCGAGAGCCTGCTCACCCAGACCCTGGTGGTGCACATGATCCGCACGCGCCGCATCCCGTTCCTGCAGAGCAGCGCGGCCGCGCCGGTGCTGGGGCTGACCACCGCGATCATCGCGATCGGCATGCTGATTCCGTATACCGGGCTGGGCCACAAGCTCGGCATGCTGGAAATGCCGCCGGTGTACTACGCATGGCTGGCCGCTACCGTGCTGGCCTATTGCGCGCTGACCCAGCTGGTGAAGGTGATCTACATCCGCCGATACGGGCGCTGGCTGTAGCGACGGGCCACGCCCGCGGGTCGCCTCAGTCGGCCTCCCGGCTGTCCTCGACGACGCGGTGGTGGCCCTGCATGGCGTAGCGCCGCGCCACCACCGCGCACACCATCAACTGCAGCTGGTGGAAGATCATCAGCGGCAGCACCAGCGCGCCGAGGCCGCCGAGCTGGCCGGCGAACAGGATCTTCGCCATCGGGATACCGCTGGCCATGCTCTTCTTGGAGCCGCAGAACACGATGGCGATCTCGTCGGCACGCGGGAAGCCGAGCCGGCGCGCGGTCCAGGTCAGCGTGGGCATCACCAGCGCCAGCAGCAGCGCGCACATCGCGAGGGTGGCGAGCAGGGCGGAGACCGGTGTGTCGCGCCACAGGCCAGCGACCACGGCGGCGCTGAACGCGGTGTAGACCACCAGCAGGATAGTGCCCTGGTCGGTGTAGCCGAGCAGCGCCCTGTGGCGGTCGACGAAGCCGCCGATCCAGCGCCGCGCGGCATGTCCGAGCGCAAACGGCAGCAGCAGTTGCAGCATGATGTCCAGCACGCCGTGCCAGGAGGCGCCGCCGCCGTGGCCGGCCAGCAGCAGGCCGACCAGCAGCGGGGTCAACACGATGCCGATGAGGTTCGACATCGAGGCACTGACCACGGCGGCCGACACGTTGCCGCCGGCGATCGAAGTGAACGCGATCGACGATTGCACCGTGGACGGCAGCGTGCAGACGAACAGCACGCCGAGGTAAAGCTGCGGCGTCAGCAGCGCATGGCCGAGCGGCTGCAGCGCCAGCCCCAGCAGCGGAAACAGCACGAAGGTGCTGCCGAGCACGGTCAGGTGCAGCCGCCAGTGGGTGAGACCCTGCACGATCGCCGCGCGCGGCAGCTTGGCGCCGTGCAGGAAGAACAGCAGCGCGATCGCGCCATCGGTGATCGCGTCGAACACCCGCGCTGCGTCGCCCCGACACGGCAGCAGCGAGGCCAGCGCCACGGTGGCGAGCAGGGCGAGCGTGAAGTTGTCGGGACCGACGCGGCGCGACGACATGCCGGCGCTCAGTCCAGCCCGCAGCGCGTGCGGCGGCGGCGCCGCCACCACAGCATCAGCACGGTGAGCACCAGGATGCCCACCAGGACCCACAGGCTGCTCTGGCCGCGGTGTATCCACTTCACCAGCCATTCGTGGTTGTCGGCGCCGAAATAGCCCAGGTAGACCCAGATCGGCACGCTGATCAGCGCGGCCAGCGTATCGATCAGCAGGAAGCGCAGGAACGATACCCGGTGGGTGGTGCCGGCGGTGAGGTAGACGGTGGTGCGCATGCCGGGCAGGAAACGCGCGAAGAACAGCATGCGGTTGCCATACTGGTCGAATTTTTCCTGCACCTTGACGTAGCGCCCCGGTGTCAGCACGCGCGCCACGAAGCGCCATTGCAGGATGCGCGCGCCGTAATGGTGGCCGAGCAGGAAGATGGCGCAGTCGCCCAGCAGCACGCCGAACATCGCCAGCGCGAACATCGCGTGCACGTTGGCGTAGCCCAGGCCCGCGATCACGCCGCCGGCTACCAGGGTGATGTCTTCCGGCAGCGGCAGGCCGGCGCCGCAGATCATCAGCGCGATGAACACGGCCACATAGCCGTTCTCGGCGAAGATCGTCACCAGTTGCTGCAACAGATCCATCAATATCCTTGCGCTTCGTGCGGGGCGCGCTGGGCCGCAGCCGGGCATGATCCCACAGTCAGGCGGCGGCCGATGGCCGATGGGACAGGACGACGCAGGACGTGCGTGGGCAGACGACGGCTCATCATGCTCAGGCCGAGGCTACCGGCGGCCGCGCGCGGGCGGCCAGCAGCTCGCGCAATTCGGCTTTCTCGGCGCTGTCCAGCCGGCTTTCGCGGCTCTTCGCGGTCAGTGCGTCGCGGCGTTGCGTGTACGCCTGGTCCTCCATCCGCGCCAGCGCGTCGAAGAATTCGCTGCGCTGCGCCTCGGGTTCGCCCACCGCCATCGTCGCCATCAGCTTCTGCAGCGAGGGGTATTCAGCCCGCTCGGCGAAGTGCTCCACCAGCATGGCGGAATTGATGCCAGGCCGGGCGCGCGCTATGTCGAGCAGCTCGGCCAGCAGCTCCACGCCGGGCTTGTCCAGACGCAGGAAGCGATAGGGCTGCTCCACCTGGTCGGCCATGCCCGGCTGCGCCAGCAGCAGCGAGATCGCGCTGCGCACCAGGCTGCGCTGCACCGCCACCGGCCGCTGCACTGCGCGATGGACGGCCGGGTCGGCCTGCAGCAAGGCGCGCGCACCGCTGCGCTTCTCCAGCTCCTGCCCCATCAGGTCGCGGAACGCGCCGTCGGGCAGCTTCGCGATCAGCGGGCGCGCGCGCTCGGCCAGCCGGGCGCGGCCGTCGAGGCTCGCCATGTCGACGTCGTGCGACAGCTCGTTGAAGAAGTAATCCGACAGCGGCATTGCCTCCCGGATGCGCTTGTCGAAACCCACCTTGCCTTCCTTGCGCACCAGCGTGTCCGGATCCTCGCCGTCGGGCAGGAACAGGAAATAGGCCTGCCGCCCGTCGCGCAGGCGCGGCAGCGCGGACTCCAGCGCCTTCCACGCCGCGGCGCGCCCGGCACGGTCGCCGTCGAAGCAGAACACCACGTCCGGCGCGGCGCGGAACAGTACTTCGGTGTGCTCGGGCGTGGTCGCCGTACCCAGCGTGGCCACCGCGATCGGCAGGCCCGCCTGGTGCAGCGCGATCACGTCCATGTAGCCCTCGACCACCACGATCCGCTGCAGGTTCGCGTTCGCCTGCTTCACCTGCCACAGCGCGAACAGCTCGCGGCCCTTGTGGAACAGCGGGGTCTCGGGTGAGTTGAGGTATTTGGGGCCGTCACTTTTGCGCGCGTCCTGCGCGCCAGCATCAAGAACCGGCGATCCCTCGCCGGATTTTTGAATAATCCGACCGCCGAACGCGATCACGCGGCCGCGACGATCGAGGATCGGGAACATCAGGCGCTCGCGGAAGCGGTCGTACTTGCTGCCGCGTTCGCTGGAGGCGACCATGCCCGCCTCGTTGAGCAGCTCCATCCGTCGCGGCGTGTTGCCCAGAGCCTTGATCACGCCATCGTAGCCGGCGGGCGCCCAGCCGAGGCGAAAGCGCCGGATCGTCTCCGCGTCCAGGCCGCGCTTCTTGCAATAGGCCTGCGCCTCGGCGCTGCGCGGGAGCTCGCCCTCGTACCAGGCAGCGGCGGCATCGAGCAGCGCATACAGGTCGGTCTTGTCCTCGCGCGGGCGTTCATCGCGGCCACCCTCGCGCGGCACGGTAAGGCCCACCGTCTGCGCCAGCTCCTCCACCGCGTCCGGAAATTCCAGCCGCTCGTAGTCCATCAGGAACTTCACCGCGCTGCCGTGCGCGCCGCAGCCGAAGCAGTGGAAGAACTGCTTGGCCGGGCTGACGTAGAACGAGGGCGTGCGCTCGTTGTGGAACGGGCAGCAGGCGGTCCACTCGCGCCCGGCCTTCTTCAATGGCACGCGCCGCTCGATCACGTCGACGATGTCGACGCGGGCGAGCAGTTCGTCGATGAAGCTGTCGGGAATCAGGCCGCGCATAGACCGCCTAGTCTAGTCGGTCGCCGCCGGCGAGGTTTGGGTGGATTGCGGCGACCTGAGGCGAAATGTCACAGGCGAACGGCGGCGAGCCGTGCCGGAACGGATTCCCGCGCCGCCTCGGTAGAGCCCTGGCAGCGGACGGTCCCCGGTCGGGCCCGGATAGCGGCTAGACCAGATGGATCAAGCCGATCACCGCCAGTACGGCCAGCAGGAACAGGATCACGAAGCACGCGAACAGCACCTTGGCGATGGTGGCGGTGGCGCCGGAAACGCCGCCGAAACCGAGCCAGCCGGTGACCAGCGAGACGATGGCGAAAATGATGGCCCACTTCAGCATGTTGATTCTCCTGCGGCGACGGGCACCCGCGCGGCGGGGTATGCGGCGGGTCACGGCGGTTGTAGCGGGACGGGCGTGAACGCGATGCATGGCATCGCTTGCCAGTGCGCAGGCGGTGCGGCACGCTTCCCGGCCGGCCCCGGGAGTGACGAGCCATGGTGATCAGCACGGTGATGATGCTCAGGCAGCGTGCAATCGTGCGCGCGTTCGAGCGGGCTGCCGCCACCACGGCGGCGACCGCCTGCACGGCGGAGCAGCTGGGGCTGAAACCGGGCATGGCCTGGTACCGGCTGGTAAGCCATGCGGTGCTGCGCTGCCCGGGCGAGGGCCGCTATTTCCTCGACGTGGCGAACTGGCAACGGCTGCGCCGGCGCCGCCATCGCATCGCGCTGGCCGTGATCGCCGGCGTGCTGGTGCTGCTGGGGTTGCTGTTCGTGGCCGGCACGCTCAGCCGGCCAGGCGCCCCTTGATCCGGCCCGAGACCACGCTCATGTCGGCGCGGCCGGCAGCCTTTTCCTTCACCGCGGCTACCACCTTGCCCATGTCGCGCGGCGAACTGGCGCCGGTGTCGGCGATCGCGACGGTGATCAGCGCATCGATCTCGGCGTCACTGAGCTTGCTCGGCAGGTAGGTTTCGATCACCACCATTTCGGCGCGCTCGATCGCCGAGAGGTCGTCACGGCCCGCGGCATCGAACTGGCTGACCGAATCCTTGCGCTGCTTCAGCATCTTCTCCAGCACGCTGAGCACCTGCACATCGTCCAGCTCGATCCGCTCGTCCACCTCGCGCTGCTTGATCGCCGCCAGCATCAGCCGGATCACGCCCAGCCGGTGCTTGTCGCCGCCGCGCATGGCGGTCTTCATGTCTTCGGTGAGCTGCTGCTTGAGCGTCATGGCGGGAGCCTCATGGTCAGGTGGGTCATTCTACGGAAACGACAAAGCCGGCGTTGTCCTGGGGGACAACACCGGCCAATATCGAATCCGGAGTGCTGGCGGCGGCTGCGAGAACCCGCGCCGACCGTGTTTCCTGCATGCGCAGCGTGAAGACGCTGGCGGGCCCGCCGCTTGGCGGCGAGCGGAAACTCAGTACAGGCGGACCTTGCGCGAGACGTCGCGCGACAGGCGGCGCAGGTGACGCTTCACCGCGGCGGCACGCTTGCGCTTGCGCTCCTGGGTCGGCTTTTCGTAGAACTCGCGCTTGCGCGTTTCAGCCAGCACGCCGGCCTTTTCGCAGGTACGCTTGAAACGACGCAGTGCGATCTCGAACGGCTCGTTCTCGCGAACTTTTACGTTGGGCATGGAAACTCCGAGTGGTAATCTGGCCCGGTGACGGGACTGTTGAACAGGGCGAGCCGCGAAGTATACCGTGGAAACTGGCGAATTTTCAAAGCCCGTGCTGGGCATCGAGACCTCCTGCGACGAGACGGGCGTGGCCCTGCTGCGTTGGGAGCCGGACGCGCCGGGCCGCGGACTGCTGGCCCACACCCTGTACAGCCAGATCAAGCTGCACGCCGACTACGGCGGGGTGGTGCCGGAGCTGGCCAGCCGCGACCACGTGCGCAAGCTGCTGCCGCTGATCCGCGAGGCGCTGGCCCAGGCCGGGCTGACCGTGCGCGACCTGGGCGGGGTGGCCTATACCGCCGGTCCCGGGCTGGTCGGCGCCCTGCTGGTGGGTGCCTCGGCGGGGCGCGCGCTGGCCTGGGCGCTGGGGGTTCCGGCGATCGGGGTGCACCACATGGAGGGGCATCTGCTGGCGCCGCTGCTGGAGGCCGATCCACCGCAGCCGCCATTCGTGGCCCTGCTGGTCTCCGGCGGCCATTCGATGCTGGTCGAGGTTGAGGCAATCGGCCGCTACACGATCCTGGGCGATACCCTGGACGACGCCGCCGGCGAGGCGTTCGACAAGACCGCCAAGCTGATGGGCCTGCCCTACCCCGGCGGTCCGGCGCTGGCGAAGCTGGCCGGGCAGGGCACGGCCGGTGCGTTCCGCTTCTCCCGCCCGATGACCGACCGGCCGGGGCTGGATTTCAGCTTCTCCGGCCTGAAGACCCAGGTGCTGCTGGCCTGGCAGCAGTCCGATCAGTCCGACCAGACTCGCGCCGACATCGCCCGCGCGTTCGAGGAGGCGATCGTCGATACGCTGGTCATCAAGTGCCGCCGTGCGCTCACCGCCAGCGGCACGCAGCGGCTGGTGATCGCCGGCGGCGTGGGGGCGAACCGCCACCTGCGCAGCGAGCTGGCCAAAGCCGGCGAAAAGGATGGTTTCCGGGTGTATTTCCCGCGGCTGGACTTCTGCACCGACAACGGCGCGATGATCGCGCTGGCCGGCGCGATCCGCCTGGCTGGCGGCCAGCAGCAGGACGAAACCGTACAGGTGCGCCCGCGCTGGGATCTGCAGACTTTGCCGGCAGCCTGACCGCGAGGCGTTCGCAGGGCGGGCACCGCCCGCCGTTTTTCCCCCGGAACTGCGAGAGCCCGCGGGCCGTGCCCGCCCTACATCCGGCCTTCGTGGGGCGACGGGATCACCATTGCGTGCGGCTCGGCAGCAGCTCTTTCAGCTCCGCTTCGGTGAGGTTGCGCCACTGGCCGGGCTTGAGGTGGCCCAGCTTCACGTTGTCGATACGCACGCGGCGCAGCTGCGTGACGCGATAGCCGAACGCGGCAGCCATCAGCCGGATCTGCCGGTTCAGGCCCTGGGTCAGCACGATCGAGAAACCGAATTTCGCGATGCGGCGGGTGCGGCAGGGCCGGGTCATCTGGCCGTGGATGCGCACGCCTTTCGCCATGCCGGCCAGGAACTCGTCGGTCACCGCCTTGTTCACGCCGACCAGGTATTCCTTCTCGTGGTGATTTTCCGCGCGCAGGATCTCGTTGACGATGTCGCCGTTGCTGGTGAGCAGGATCAGCCCTTCGGAATCCTTGTCCAGCCGCCCGATCGGGAAGATCCGCTGCGGATGGTCGACGAAATCCACGATGTTGCCGGACACGCTCTGGTCGGTGGTGCAGGTGATGCCGACCGGCTTGTTCAGCGCGATATAGATGGCTTTCTTCGCGGCCGGCGTGGTGGCCAGGTGGCGCGCCTTGACGATTTCGCCGTCCACCCGCACCTCGTCGCCTTCCAGCGCCTTGGCCCCGGTCGAGACCGCTTCGCCATTGATGGTGACGCGCCCGGCGACCAGCAGCTCGTCCGCCTCGCGGCGCGAGCACAGGCCGGCTTCGCTGATGTATTTGTTGACGCGCATAAGGGCAGGAGTGAGTGTGGAGGAGTGAGAAACGAGTGAGAGCTAAGGAGATCCTGCGAGTTCATGCAGATGCACAGGGTGCAGGACAGGGAAAGCGGAGCAAGAGGCGAAAGCGGGCAGAGGTGGCGCCATCTCTCGTTTCTCACTCCTCCACGCTCACTTCTCGCTCTACGACCTGAGCCCCACGCCGCGTTTGAGCAGCTGCAGCGCCACGATCGACAGCGCCGCCACGAAGCCGAGCATCACCACGAAGGCCCAGCCCACGTGCACGTCGCTGATGCCGAGCACGCCGTAGCGGAACGCGTTGACCATGTACAGGATCGGATTGGCGCGCGAGATCGCCTGCCACGGCTCGCCCAGCATGTTGATCGAATAGAACACGCCGCCCAGGTAGGTCAGCGGGGTGAGGATGAAGGTGGGCACCAGCGCGATGTCGTCGAACTTCTTCGCGTACACCGCGTTGACGAAGCCGGCCAGCGAGAAGATGGTGGCGCCCAGCAGCACCGAGGCGAACGTGATCAGCGGGTGCATTACGTGCAGGTCGGTGAAGAACAGCGCGATGACCAGCACCAGCACGCCGACCACCAGGCCGCGCACCACCGCGCCGGCGACGTAGCCGGCGAGGATCACCCAGTTCGGCATCGGCGACACCAGCATCTCCTCCACCGCGCGGCTGAACTTGGCGCCGAAGAACGAGCTGGAGATGTTGCCGTAGCTGTTGGTGATGATGCTCATCATCACCAGGCCCGGCACGATGTACTGCATGTAGGTGAAGCCGCCCTGGATGGTGCCGATGCGGCTGCCGATCAGCTTGCCGAAGATCACGAAGTACAGCGTCATGGTGATCGCCGGCGGGATCAGCGTCTGCGTCCAGATGCGCATGATGCGCACAATCTCGCGGCGCACGATGGTGTTGAGGGCGACCAGGTTGGCGGCGGCGTTGCTGCTCATGCGGCGCGCTCCCGGCCGGGTTCCTGCCGGCCGTTTTCCACCAGCCGCACGAACAGTTCCTCCAGCCGGTTGGTCTTGTTGCGCATCGAGGTCACCGTGATGCCGTGTGCGGACAGCGTCGCGAACAGCGAATTGAGGTCGTGCGAGCGGGCCATCTCGGCCTCCAGCGTGTGTTCGTCGCGGCGGCGCAAGGTGACGTTGGGGATGCTCGGCAGGCCGGCCGGAATGGCAGCCACGTCGAGCACGAAGGTCTCCACGTCCAGCGTGGCCAGCAGGCGTTTCATGCTGGTGTTCTCGATGATGCTGCCGTGGTCGATGATCGCGATGTTGCGGCACAGCGACTCGGCTTCCTCCAGGTAGTGCGTGGTGAGGATCACCGTGGTGCCGGCCGCGTTGATGCCGCTGACGAACTGCCACATGGAGCGGCGGATCTCGATGTCGACGCCCGCGGTGGGCTCGTCGAGGATCAGCAGCTTCGGCTCGTTCATCATCGCGCGGGCGATCATCAGCCGGCGCTTCATGCCGCCGGACAGCGTGCGCGCCTGCATCTGCGCCTTGTCCCACAGGCGCAGCTCCTTCAGGTACCTCTCCGCGCGCTCGGCGGCGATCTTCCGCGGGATGCCGTAGAAGCCCGCCTCGTTCACGCAGATGTCGAACGGCTTCTCGAACTGGTTGAAGTTCAGTTCCTGCGGCACCAGCCCGATCAGCTTCATCGCCTCACTGCGCTGCCGGTTCACCGAGATGCCGAACACCCGCGCGTCGCCGGAGGTGGAGTTGACCAGCGAAGACAGGATGCCGATCAGGGTGGATTTGCCGGCGCCGTTCGGGCCGAGCAGGGCGAAGAAGTCGCCGGGCTGAACGGTGAGGCTGATGCCCTTCAGGGCCTCGACGCCGTTGCCGTAGGTTTTGCGCAGGTTGTCGACGACGAGCGCCGGGGCCGTATCTTGGGACTGCGGGGACATGGGCTGCACCGAGGGGGTTAGCCCTTATTATAGCGGGCTACGTCCCGTCGTCCGGCCCTGCCGGACGGCACTCACCGTTTCCGGAAACCCTCCATGGCCGACCACTTCCAGCTCCGTCTCGTCGACAGCCGCATGCTTGCGCCCACGGTGCGCCATCTCGTGTTCGAGCGTGTCGACGGCCAGCCGCTGGTGTTCCAGCCCGGCCAGTTCCTGCAGGTGCATTTCCACTACGACGACGGCACGGCGACCAAGCGCAGCTACTCGGTGGCCACCGTCGGCGACGGCAGCTCGCCGGTGCAACGCATCGAGATCGCGGTGAGCTACGTCGACGGCGGTGCGGCGACGAAGCTGCTCGGCGAACTGCCGGTTGGCGGCGTGATCGACGCCAGCGGCCCCTACGGCCGCTTCTGCCTGCAGGAAACCGACAGCCACCCGCGCTACCTGCTGCTCGCCACCGGCACCGGCGTCACCCCGTACCGCGCGATGCTGCCGCAGATCGAGAAGCTGCTGGCGGAGGGCCGCCGCGAAGTGGTGCTGCTGTACGGCGCGCGCAGCGAAGCCGAATTGCTCTACGGCGAGGAGTTCGAGGCGTTCGCCCGCACCCACCCCGGCTTCACCTTCCATGGCTGCCTCAGCCGCGAGGCGCGCGCAGTGCCCCGCCCCACCGACCGCAGCGGCCACGTGCAGCACGTGCTGGCCGAACTCGGGCCGCATGCCGAGCGAGACATCGCCTACCTGTGCGGCAACCCCAACATGGTCGATGCCGCGTTCAACGCGCTGAAGGAGTTCGGCCTGCCCGTGCCGCAGATCCGCCGCGAGAAGTACATTTCGTCCCGCTGAGCGGGGGTTGCGGCGCGTTCCCGGAGCCGGGGGCATGGCCGCGAACGTCCTCAGGTTTGTTAGCGCCGCGTCGATAAGTCTCCCACGAGCGCAGCCGCGCCGTTCACCACCCATTCGCCAGACTGCCTCCCCAGGAAACCGGTGGCGTCAAAAAGCGTGACGTGGTTCGCATTTCTGGGGCTGCAGTCACCGTGCGCCATAAAGCCTGCGCGGGCGGCGCCGAAAACACCTTCAGGCGCGCGTGATTCCGCGCGCTGCGAGGGATGGCACATGCGCAATCAGCATCGTTGGTTGGTTGGTTCGCTCGTCGCGCTGGCGATGTCGGGAGCGTGGGCGCAAAGTGGGCGCATCAACTTTGCCGGTGCCGTGGTGGAGCCCACCTGCTCCACCGAGCAGCTTGCCCCGGCGATGTCCTCCGCCGCCACCGACCCGGCCGGGCAACGCTCGGGCTGCGGCCGTCGCGCCGGCGCCGACGCCGGCCCCACCTTTACCCACGAAGTGGTCGACCTGGCCACGGCCAACCGTCGGCACGACCGCCTGCTCGACTATTTCGCCAGCTATGCCCCGGTGGCCCCTGGCGGCAAGGTCATGGCCAGGCTCGTCACGCGCACCTACGACTGAGTGTGGAACCTACTGGTACGAAAGCGTGAAGGTCGCCGTGGCGCCAAGCAGGCCTGCACTCACCGCACTTCCCGTCTGGTAGTAACGGGCGAAGTAGCTCACCGAGAGTGCGCCGTTCGGTGTGGCACCGATGGTCTGGGCGACGCCGAATTGCACGGGGGTTGTTCCCGACGAATCCAGCACCTGCACGCCAACACCACTGGTGCCGCCGCTCGATGGCGCGATTACGCCAGGCTTGCCGGCGACCGGCGTGGCCGTGTCCAGGGTGATGCGGACGATCGCGCCGCTGGAGCAGGTCAGCCCGATCTGGAACGGAGTGGTGCCGGCGACCGAACCCACGCCGCTGAAGGCCTGACTGGTGACCGCGGGCAGGTTCACGGTGATGTTGCTGGTGCTGACCTGGCAGGCGGGGGCCGTGAAGGTCAGGGAGCCGGCCAGGTTGATCGTTGCGTAGATAACAAAATTGGTGGCGCCTGCCTTGAGGGCGGCCAGCGGGCCCTGCAGGGAACTGCCGTTGGCGATGGGGCCGGTTTTCACCAGCTCGATCGTGACCGAGTCGGACTCGGTGTACGAGCTCTGGTTGTCCCGACTCTGGGCGTAAGGGTACGCGGTGATATAGACGCCTTTCTCCAATACCCGGTAGCCCACGCCGCTGATGTTGGTGGGGAACAGGTTCGTGCTGGCCGGCAGGAGGGCTCCGGAAGGCGCCACCAGTCCCCAGCCGTTGCCTTGGCCGTTGCAGTAGTAGGTGACCGGAGTGCTGATCGGGGTGGGAGCCGAGGTGTAGAGCACGGTGCCCACGGCGATATTGGGGTCGTTGACGATGGTCGACGGCACGGACACCGTGTAGGTAGCCGACGCGGTGCCCGTGCAGCCGGAGGCATGCGCCCATCCGGGCGCCAGTGCCAGCAGCGCCACGGCCGCGAGCACGGCGGCGCCGCGAGTGAGGATCGAGCGCAGGACAGGCGGCCGCAGTGGTCTATTCATGGTGGCTCACCTCGGAGGCTGGCGTGGCGCCGGGTTCATGGCAGCTGGCGTCCTGCGTGGCGTAGCGGTCGGTGCCGGCCGCGGTGGAGGGCGCCCGGTAGGCGAACGCGCAGTGGTGCGCGCTGCCCGCCGCATCCTCCCACTGCACGCCCAGGTGCCCCGTCTGCCGCGTTACGCGCGCCATGATCCGCCCGGCCTGCCCCACGGCGCCGACCACCTGGCCCTGCTCGTCCAGCACTTCCGCGCCGAACGGCAGGGTCTTGCCGTCAGCTAGGTGGGTCTGGATAAGCACGAAGCGCCCGCTCTCGCTCTTGAACTTCACCATCACCACGGCGCCGGCGCGCGGTGCCACCTGGGCACTGGTGTTGTCCAGCTGCACGTCCAGCGACAGGCCGGTGGGATCGATGTCGATCGTGTTGAGGACGTACGGGGTGACATAGGGCACCAGCGCGTAGCCGGCGTCGTCGATGCGCACGCCGGCCGCGTTGCCGACGCGTGCGCCGCCGGCGCCGGGCGCCTGCACGATGGCCACGGTGTCGCCCAGCGGCTGGCCGAAGGTGACACCACCCGGATACGCGACGATGCCACCCGTCACGTTCAGCGATGCCTGCGAGTAGCCGCTGCCCACGCCGAAGCCGGCGTTGAGCTGCGCATGGGCACCGCGGTAGCCCGCGTTGATGCTGCCGGTGCTGCCGGCGGCGTTGCTGCTGTCGTGCGTCGCGGTGGCGCCGTAGTAGAAGCGGTTGTCGACCCCGGCGTTGCCGTTGAGCGTGGCCTGCTGCTGCATGCCGCCGTTGCCATCGCGGACGAGGCTGCCGGTGAAGATGGGGGTATGCGAATCGTCGCCCAGCGGAATCGTGAGATTGACCATGTAGCGGTTGTCGCTGCGCCCGAACAGGTCGCGTTCGCGGGCGGCCGAGAGGTTGTAGCTGACCCGGCCGATCGCGTTGTTGTAGCCGACCTGGAACTGGGTGTCGGTGCCACCGCGGTTCCAGTAGTCGCGGGCCGAGCCGTTGACGTAGAGCGAGCCGCTGCTGCCAAGCCGTTGGCTGAGTGTGAGGCTGAAGTTGTTGCGCTGGCGATCGACGCCGTTCGGCGTCAGGAAGTCGCGGTAGTCGACGCCCGCCAGCGCGGCCTGCTGTGCCGGCGTGAGCAGGTTGGAGACCGGCACGCCGTTGATCGTCAGCGGCCGGGCCGGGCCGCTGGCGAATACCGGCAGACCGCGACGGGCATAGTCGCGCGCCCGCACGGCATCGCCGAGGGAGAGGAAACCGCTGGTCGAGTAGCGGTAGGCCGCCACGGTCAGCGAGGTGCCGGTCTGCGCCAGGATCTTGCTGTAGCTCAGGCGCACGCTCTGGCCGGACATCGCTTCCAGGCCCGGGATGCGCGTGCGTGCGCTGGTGACGTCCGCGGCGAACGCGCCATAGCGCGTGTTCAGCGCACCGCCCAGCAGCAGCGCCACGTATCCTTGCGAGCCAGCCGCGCCGGCATAGCCGGTCAGCAGGTTGGAGAAGCCGCGCTGCACGGTCGCCTGCGCCACGTTCGGCTTGTGCTCGATCGAAGCGTCGCGCAGCTGGCCGGCGGCCACGCTGAAGCGGGTGACGCCCGGGCGCAACAGCTGCGGCACCGACGCGTACGGTACCGAGAAGGTGTGCACGCGGCCGCTGGCCTCGGTCACGCTGACCTCGATGTCGCCGCCGTAGCCGGTGGCGTAGAGGTCGTCGATGACGAACGGGCCCGGTGCCACCGTGGTCTGGTAGATCACCATGCCGTTCTGGTGCACGGTCACCTTGGCATTGCTGTCGGCGATGCCGCGCACGGTGGGCGCGTAGCCGCGCTGCGACTGCGGCAGCATGCGGTCGTCCGTGGCCACCTGCACCCCGCGCAGGCCGATGCTGTCGAAGATCTCACCGCTGGTCCAGGCATCGCCCAGCGTCAGCTGCGCGCGCATTCCCGGAAGATCGCGTTGCGCGTAGGTGGCGATGTTCTGCCAGTGGTGGCCGGAACCCACGCCGCCGGTGCCGGATTGCCAGCTCAGCGAGGAAGTGTGGCGCAGGTGCCAGCGGCCGAGGTTCAGGCCGGCGTTCAGGCCGAGATACGACGAGGTCTGCGACAGGCCGTGGCTGCTGGTGCGATAGCTGTTGAAGTTGTAGTTGAGCAGGCCGGCGTTGACCCCGGAGTCCCAGTATTTCGGGTCGACGTAGCCACGTGCCATCAGCCCCAGGGAGGCCTGGGGCACGCTGGTGTCCAGGCGCAGGTCGGACATCTCGAACGCCATGCTGGCGCCGGGAATTACGCGGGCCATGTCGACGCAGACCTTTTCGTCGGCCAGATCGGCGGTGGTCCGGGCTGACAGGTCGGTCGGGTGCAGGCCCAGCCTGTCGAGCAGGGCCATGGTGACGCAGGGCGTAGCGGCGGCATCGGCCGATGTCGCCGCAAAGCGCACGTTGCTCCGGCCGACGGGACGGTCGTTGAGATAGATGTCGACGCTGTACGTGCCGGCTGGCACGAAGTCGCCGCGCTCGAAGCGGGACAAGTCGGTGGTGTTCTGCCCCGCACCGGAAAGCATGCTGCGGTCAAAGCTGGCATCCACGGCGTCCACCGCCGGCGCGCTGGCGTCCGCATTCGGGCCGGCGGCCGCCGGCGCGGCCACGGCATGGCGGCCCCCGCCGCACAGCGCCAGGCCGATCAAGGCCGACAGCAGCTGACGGCGAGCCAGGGGCCCGCGCGAAGCCGTGGTCGAGGCGCTGGCGCGCAACCGGCTCACGGCGCGATCGTGCCCTGGTAGGACGCGGCGGCACCGAAGTCGTTGATGACGGTGTAGTCGACCGTGCTGCCCGCGGCCGGCGCATGGACGAGCCGCTTGACCGGCAGGCGCAGCGACGACAGTGGCGCCACCATGCCGCTGTCCGGCGCATACGCTACGCCGTCGACGCTCAGCGACAGCTTGCTGAAGGTGATGTGGTACGGCGTGGGGTTGCGGGCCTCCAGCGCGTAGCCACCGCCGTCCACGACCACGTGCCAGGTGACGTCGCGAGCTGCGGTGGAGGGATCGCCGGCCAGGTTGGCCGGGCGGAAAAAGAATTTGAGCCGCGAGCGCACGGCGAACTGCAGCGTGTTTTGTTCCTCGCCTGGTTTCGCCGTGGGCTTGGGTGGAATCTCCAGCACGTTCAGCCAGAACAGCGACTCACGGTCGGCGGGCAGGGGCTGGCCGGTATAGACGATGCGCAGGCTCTGGCCCTTGCCCGCGTTCATGCGCGCCAGCGGCGGCGTGATCAGGAAGGGCACCTTGGCGCTGTCGGGAGTGGAGTCGGGGTTGCCGCTGTCGATCCACGCCTCGACCAGGGCCGGCTGGTTACCGGCGTTGCTCAGGCGCACGGTGACCTCGCCGTTGGCGGCCGGGAACACCACGCGGGTGCCGGCAATCACGACGCTCGCGCTGGCGGGTCCGATGGTGGCGCCAAGCGCGATCAAGGCTGCACCGATGGCGCAGAGCAGGCTTTTCATCAGGGTATCCGTTGCGGGTCAGGGCGCCGCGGCGATCGGCAGTAGGATCGCTGCAGCCAGGCTCCCTGGCTGCAGCGCGCCGATTCCCGCTTACATATAGGTCAGCGTGAAGCCGACCGACGAGGTGACCAGGCCCGCCGTGGTTGCCGTGGCGGTCGAGATGTACTGCGCCGTGAGCGAGGCGGAACCCACGCCGCCGCTGATGGGGATGACCGGGGCGTTGGCCTGGGTCGACGTATTGATCGCGGCGGTGCCGTTCAACAGCTGGATCTGCACATTCGAGCCGCCGGCAGTGGCGTTCTTCAGGTTGCCGGTGGTGCTGTCGATGCTGGTGCCGGCGGTGAAAGCCATGTTGGCGCTCGCGGTGTTCGTGTCGCAGTTGCTCAGGTCGACGGTGAAATTGGTGGCGCCGGCCACGTTGCCGGCTGCCGAACCGAATGTCGCCGCCATGACGGTCGGCAGGGCGACCACGTTGCTCGCGCTGTTGTTGATCTTGATGACGCAAGTATCGGCGAGCACCTTGCCGGTGAAACTGATGGTGCCGCTGCTGGCCGCCTGGGCAGTCGGAGCAAAGGCGGTGGCGGCGATGACGGCGACCAGGGCGGTGGAAAGCAGGCTCTTGTTCATTTTTCGGTGGTTCCTCGTGAGTGCGGATGGGTGACGGTTTGCGTTGCGGTGGGGATGCGCCATGGTTCGGGGTCGACAGGCGACGGATCCGTCCGGCGTGTGTTGAGTTTCAGAAGTCCCCCCGGACATCGATGTCTGCCACGGCCTCGGTCGCGGCTGGTCCAGCTTTAAGCAAGCAACATGCCAGAATTTTTATGTAAACGGTTACTCAAGACACAGGGCCGGCCGTGAGAGGGCAGAATTTGAGGCGCGGCAAGGGTTTCGCATAATTTGTCAGTCTTCCCTGACAAAAATCGACACCTTAAAGTGCGAACTATGTCACTTATTTCGTACGTCGTCATCATGCCGCTTTCACATTCCAGAGCCGCTTGCCACCGGATTGGAGGAGTTTTTGTAAAGCGTCCTTGACATGCACGAGAAAGGTTTCTTATCCTTCGCCTGTCAAGCTTGCTTGACATGACGGGCGGCGTGGGGATCGCCACGCGTGCATGGGCCGGCGGCCATTCGGAACACACGGTGAGGACAGCGGCATGTCGCGTTTTGCGGAAAGGCGTTATCAGCGCAGGGTGGCCCTGGCGATGGTGTTGTATGTCGTCGTGCTCTTGCTGGCATGGCCGTTGGTGCGCAGCACGGTCAGTCAGCCGCTGCGGATCGTGCTGGCGCTGCTGCCGACGTTGCCGGTGCTCTATGTGATCTGGCAGATGGTGCAGCGGGTACGCCACGGCGACGAGCTGGAGCAGCGCACGCACCTCATCGCGCTGGGTGTGTCCACGGCCATCGTGGGCGTGGCCAGCTTGGTCGGCGGTTTCCTCGCGGCGGCGGGCGTCGTGCAACTGGATGGCTCGATCCTGATCTGGGTATTTCCGGTGATGTTGCTCGGCTATCAGGCGGCGCAATGGTGGGTGGTGCGCCACTACGGCAACGAAGCGGCCTGCACCGGTGACGACGCCGACATGCCGCTGCGCTGGCGCATGCTGCTGGCTGCCGGGTTGATCGCCGTGGTGGGGTGGTTCGCCTTCCGCCGCCGGGACGCCTTCGATGCCGGACTGTTCATGGGCATGGCGGCGGCGGTCGTGCTTGTCGTGCTGGTGCAGGGCATCATTCATTGGCGGCGCCGTCGTTCCGCCAGTGGACCGTCCCATGACGCCTGAGCCCGGTTTCGCCGCAACCACCGGGAACCGCCATGCGCGCCGTCCGTAAGCGCTACCTGCGCGAGTTCGTTCCGGCGATTGCCGGTTGCGCGGTGCTGATCGTGATGTCCGGTTTCCTGGCGCCGGTAACCGGAAGCCTGCCGGTGCGGATCGTGCTGACGCTGCTGCCGGTGCTGCTGGCGATCTGTGCGGCGGTGCGGGTGCTGCGCGATCAGGACGAGCCGGAGCGGCGCATCGATCTGGAATCGTTCGCGATCGCCCCGATGGTCACCGGTTTCGGCTTTTTCAGCTTCGGCCTGTTGCAACTGGCGGACGTGGGTTGGCAGCTGCGCGGCGGAGCGGTGGTGATGCGGGTGTTGCCGTGCCTGTTCGCCAGCTTCGGCATCGCCAAGCTGTTGGTTTCCCGGCGCCATCGAAACCATGCATAACCACGTGCGCGAACTGCGCGGCGAACGGGGCTGGTCGCAGGCCGACCTGGCTACGCGGCTGGACGTGTCCCGGCAGACCGTCAATGCGATCGAGACCGGCAAGTACGACCCCAGCCTGCCGCTGGCCTTCAGAATCGCGCAATTGTTCGGCCAGCCCATCGAATCCATTTTTGCACCCGGGGAGTAACACGTGAGCATGAAACCCAGAGCACGCATGGGCGTCTTTGTCGCCATCGCGGTGGCGATCTTCGCGGGTCATCGCGTTTCCCATCATCGCGGGCAGGACTACGACCGGCCTCCGGCGGCAGCGTCGTCGGAGAGCCTGGCGGCTCCCGTCGCCAAGGCTGCGCCGGCAGTCTGGAAACTCGGTTCGCTGACGCTCACCGCATGCGAACTGGCCCAGCCGAACAGCGGGCTGAGCACGGCGGCGTGGTGCACCGACTTCCCGGTGCCGGAGAACCGCGCCGACCCGCACGGCCGCACGATCAGGCTGAAGCTGGCGGTGCTGCGTTCGCGTGCACAGGTGGCCAGCCCGGACATGCTGGCGTTCCTCGCCGGCGGTCCCGGCCAGGCCGCCACCGACTCGGCCGGCGCGGTGGCGTCGGTGCTGCAGCCGCTGCTGGCGCATCGCCATGTGCTGCTGGTGGACCAGCGTGGCACCGGCGGTTCGAATGCACTCAGCTGCAAGCACGCCGACGAGCGCGCCGCGCCCGGCGACGACGGCACGCTCGACGCCGGCAAGTTGCGCGCGGCCGCCGCCGAGTGCCTGCACCAGCTGGCCGGCCATGCCGACCCGCGCTACTACACCACCACGATCGCGGCGCAGGACCTGGAGGACGTGCGCAAGGCGCTAGGTGCGCCGCCGCTCGACCTGCTCGGCGTTTCGTATGGCACGCGGCTGGCGCAGCAATACGTGCAGCGCTTCCCGGATGCCGTGCGCAGCGTGGTGCTGGACAGCGCGGTGCCCAACACGCTGGCGCTGGGCGAGGATTTCGCGCGCAACCTGGACGAGGCACTGAGGGCGCAGTTCGCCCGCTGCACCGCCGAGCCGGCCTGCAGGAAGCAGTTCGGCGACCCGGACCAGACCCTGTATCAGCTGCGCGACGCGCTGCGCGCGAACCCGCACGAGGTGAGCTTCCGCGATCCGCAGAGCTACCAGACGGTGAAGCGGATGCTGGACGAGGACTCGCTGGCCAGCGTGGTGCGCATGTTCGCCTACACGCCGGCCACCGCCGCGCTGCTGCCGCTGTCGATCGACGCTGCTGCCCATGGCGACGTCGGCCCGTTGCTGGGCCAGGCCAAGCTGCTGTCCGGCGAGCTGTCCGACCTGATGGGCAGCGGCATGCAGTACGCGGTGATCTGCAGCGAGGACGCCGACCTGCTCACGGCGCGCCCCGGGGATGCGCAGACCATCCTCGGCACGCGCATGGTCGACGCGCTGAAGGCGGTCTGCTCGGCGTGGCCGAAAGGCGCGCGCCCGGCAGATTTCCACCAGCCGCTGAAGACGGACAAGCCGGTGCTGCTGCTGGCCGGCCAGTACGACCCGGTCACTCCGCCGCGTTACGCGGAAGAGGTTGCGAAGGGACTGCCGAACGCGCGCGTGCTGGTGCTCAAGGGGCAGGCGCACAACGTGATGGCGGCGGGCTGTACGCCGCAGCTGATCCAGCACTTCGTCGAGAAGCCCGACCCGAGGGCGCTGGATGCGAGTTGCCTGGAGAGGCTGCAAGCCACGCCGATCTTCATCGACTTCAATGGAGCCACCCCATGATCGAGGTAAGGGATCTGCACAAGGCGTTCGGTGCGGTGAAAGCCGTCGACGGCGTCGGCTTCAGCGCCCGCGACGGCGAGATCACCGGCCTGCTCGGCCCCAATGGCGCCGGCAAGACCACCACGCTGCGCATGCTGTACACGCTGATGGCGCCGGATCGCGGCCAGGTGCTGGTCGACGGTATCGACGGGGCGGTCGATCCGCTCGGTGTGCGCCGCCAGCTCGGTGTGCTGCCGGATGCGCGCGGCCTGTACAAGCGGCTCAGCGCGCGCGAGAACATCGATTATTTCGGGCGCCTGCACGGCCTGCCGGAGGACCTGCTGGCGAGCCGGCGCGAGGCGCTGGTCAAGGCGCTGGAGATGGAGGACATCGCCGACCGCCGCACCGAGGGTTTCTCGCAGGGCCAGCGGGTGAAGACCGCGATCGCCCGCGCGCTGGTGCACGACCCGCGCAACGTGATCCTCGACGAGCCGACCAATGGCCTCGACGTGATGGCCACCCGCGCGCTGCGCCGGTTCATGCGGCAGCTGAAGGACGAGGGCCGCTGCGTGCTGTTCTCCAGCCACATCATGCAGGAGGTCGCCGCGCTGTGCGACCGCATCGTGGTGATCGCGCACGGCCGCGTGGTGGCCGACGAATCACCGGACGCGCTGCGTGCGCAGACCGGCGAATCCAACCTGGAAGACGCCTTCGTGAAGATCATCGGCAGCGAAGAGGGACTGGCGGCATGAACAAGGCAACCCCGAAAACCCGCGCCTTCCTCACCGTGTTCCTGAAAGAGGTGAAGGAGAACCTGCGCGACCGCCGGACCCTCGTCAGCGCCTTTCTCACCGGCCCGCTGCTGGGGCCGCTGCTGTTCGTGATGATGATCAACTACGCCCTCACCCGCGAACTGGACAAGGCCGAGAAACCGCTGCCGGTACCGGTGATCGGCGCCGAACACGCGCCGAACCTGGTCTCTGCATTGAAGGCCGGCGGCGTGGTGCCGGGCGCGCCGGTGGCCGACCCCGCCCAGGCGGTGCGCAAGCAGGACGCCGACGTGGTGCTGCGCATCGCGCCCGGTTACGGCAAGGCCTGGCGCGAGGGCGAGCCGGTGCAGGTGGAGCTGTTCTACGACTCCTCGCAGCGCGACGCCAATACCTCGGTGGAGCGGGTGACCAAACTGGTCGAAGGCTATGCCCGCCAGCAGGGCGCGATGCGGCTGGTCGCGCGCGGCCTCTCGCCGGGCACGGCGTGGCCGCTGCAGGTGGCCCGGCGCGACCAGGCCACGCCACAGTCGCGCGCGGTGCTGATGTTTGCGATGCTGCCGTACTTCTTCGTGATCACCATCTTCATGGGCGGCATGTACCTGGCGATCGACCTCACCGCCGGCGAGCGCGAACGGCAGTCGCTGGAACCGCTGTTCGCCAACCCGGTGCCGCGCTGGAAGATCCTGTGCGGCAAGCTGGCGGCGATCTGCGCGTTCTCCACCGCCAGCCTGCTGATCACCCTGCTGGCGTTCGCGGTGGTGGGGCAGTTCATCCCCGCCGGCAAGATCGGCATGGAGCTGGACCTCGGCCTGCGCTTCGCCACTTGCGTGCTGCTGCTGATGCTGCCGCTGGTGGTCCTGCTGGCCGCGCTGCAGTCGATGGTGGCGGCGTTCGCCAAGAGCTATCGCGAGGCGCAGACCTACATCTCGCTGCTGATGCTGGTGCCGATCATCCCCAGCCTGTTGCTGTCGTTCATGCCGATCAAGGCGCAGGCGTGGATGTATGCGGTGCCGCTGCTGGGCCAGAACCTCGGCATCATGCAGCTGCTGCGCGGCGACGGTGTCAGCGGCGAACAGCTCGGCCTGTGCCTGGCTGGCAGCACGGCGGCGGCACTGCTCGCGGTGCTGGTGACCGCGCAGCTGTACCGTTCGGAGAAGCTGGCGATCTCGGCCTGAGCCATGCATGGCTCCTCCCCTCCAGGCAGGGGAGGTAGTGCCGATGGCATGAGCGAAGGCCGGCCTGCCCCTGCTCCTTCCCTGCTTGCGGGAAGGGAGACGGCTCTGAGGTTCAGCGCGGCGGCGCGGTCAGTTCACGGGCGTCGAGGTAGCCGTGGTGGTGGCGGTCGAGCTTGTGGAACTGGCGGCGAAGGTTGTCCTGGTATTCCTTCAGCGTGATCGGTTTGCCGCGGCTACCGGGCAGTTCGCCGCTTTCCAGTACGCCGTCGTGGTTGGTGTCCATGCGCTCGAAGCCCCGGCTCATGTAGGCCACGTATTCGGCTTCGCTCACCTTGCCGTCACCGTTGGCGTCGAACAGCCTGAGGTAGTCCGCGCGCGAGTCCTGCGCGAGCGCGGCCAGCGGCAGCAGGAGCGCCGCGGCGATGGCGGCGCGCCGCATCAGCGGTGGCCGCCGTGGATGCCGATGAACTGCAGAAATTCGGCGCGGGTGCGCGCATCGTCGCGGAAGGTGCCGAGCATCTGGCTGGTCACCATCGACACGCCGCGCTTGTGCACGCCGCGAGTGGTCATGCACTCGTGGCTGGCGTCGACCACCACCGCCACACCGGCCGGCTGCAGGGTCTCCTGGATGCACTGCGCGATCTGCGCGGTGAGCTTTTCCTGCACCTGGAAACGGCGCGCGAAGCCTTCGACCACGCGCGCCAGCTTGCTGATGCCCACCACCCGGTTGGTCGGCAGGTAGCCGACATGGGCGCGCCCGATGATCGGCGCCATGTGGTGCTCGCAGTGGCTCTCGAACTCGATGTCGCGCAGCACCACCATCTCGTCGTAGCCGTTCACCTCCTTGAAGGTGCGGCGCAGGTAGTCGCCCGGGTCGGATTCGTAGCCGGAGAACCAGTCGCGGTACGCCTTCACCACCCGCTTCGGGGTGTCCAGCAGACCCTCGCGCGAAGGATCCTCGCCGGCCCAGCGCAGCAGCGTGCGCACTGCCTCCTCGGCCTGCTCCTGGCTGACATCGTAAGGGTTGCGCTGCTCGCTCATGGGGAATCTCGGGTGGACGGATGGGGCAGTTTAACGTCCGCGTCAAGCCGGCGCAGGTCCGGGCGTGGCGGGGAAGTCACGTCTCGGCGTCGTCGTCGCTGTCGTCCGGTGCGGGCACGTCGTCCAGCAATTGTCGGGTGACTTCGCCCGGGGCGGTTTCCACGCCGCGCAGTCTGCGTTCGATGGCGCGGGTACGCACGCCGGTCGCGTCGATCTGGTTGCTGGCCTGGTCGAGATTCTTCTTGACCTTGTCCAGCACCGCGCCGAACTTGCCGAATTCGGTCTTGACCGCGCCCAGCAGTTGCCATACCTCGCTGCTGCGCTTTTCGATCGCCAGCGTGCGGAAGCCGGCCTTGAGGCTGGTCAGGATCGCCGCCAGCGTGGTCGGCCCGGCGACCGTGATGTGATGGTCGCGCTGCAGCGACTCGAACAGGCCCGGCCGCCGCAGCACTTCGGCGAACAGGCCCTCGGTGGGCAGGAACAGGATGGCGAAATCCACCGTGTGCGGCGGCACCACGTACTTGCTGCGTATGCGTTTGGCTTCCTCACGCACGCGTCGCTCCAGCGCGTTGGCGGCGTCCGCGGCGGCGACGGCGCTGGCGTTTTCCTGGGCCTCCTGCAGACGCTGGTAATCCTCGAGCGGGAACTTGGCGTCGATCGGTAGCCACAATGGGGCGCCGTCGACACCGTTCGGCATGTGGATGGCGTATTCCACCCGCGCGTCGGCGTTGGGCACCACGGCCACGTTGGCGGCGTACTGGTCGGACGTGAGCAGCTGTTCGAGCAGGGCGCCGAGCTGGGTTTCGCCCAGTACGCCGCGTGTCTTCACGTTGCCGAGCACGCGCTTCAGGTCGCCGACGCCGGTGGCCAGGGTCTGCATCTCGCCCAGCCCGCGCTGCACCGCTTCGAGCCGTTCGGACACCAGCTTGAAGGACTCGCCGAGGCGGGTTTCGAGCGTGGCGTGCAGCTTCTCGTCGACGGTGGCGCGCATCTGCTCGAGCTTGGCTGCGTTGTCCTGCTGGATCGCGCCGAGCTTGGCCTCCAGCGTGGCGCGCACCTCGCCCATGCGCTTCTCGTGTTCAGCGCCGAGCGCGCTGAAGCGCTGCTGCTGCTGCTCGCCGAAATGGTTGAGCGCGAGCGTGGTTTCCGCGCGGCTCTTGCGCGCGTCCTCGGCGAGTTGCTGCGCCAGCGTCTGCAGGCCCTGGCTGGTACCGTCGGTGAGGGCGGCGAGGCGCTGGCCGAAGCCGTCGATCCTCTCGGCCTGCTGCTGCGACATGCCGCCGAGCTGCTCGCCGACGTGTCTACGGAAACGGTCGAAACCCTGTTGCAGCTCCTCGCGCCCGGCGCGCTGTTCCTCGCGCAGGGTGCGTTCGACGCGTGCGCTGTCGTCCTTCAGGGCATCGAGTTTCGCGCCCAGGCCGGGGTCGCCGCGTCCGCGCAGCAGCACCGCGATCTGCAACAGCAGCACCAGCGCGGCGAGGATGACGAGGGCAATCAGCAGGACTTCGTTGAGCGGCATGGAACGTTTTCCCGGGTCGATGCATCCAGTGTACGTCGAGTGGTCTCATCGGCTGCGCCTATTTCACGTCGCTGCTGCCGCAGCGGTGCATCATGGGCCGATCCGTCGGCCCGGGAGACAGATATGGAACATGTTCACGATTACCTGATCATCGGCGGCGGCATGGCCGCCGACGCGGCCGCCAAGGCGATCCGCGAGATCGATGCCGCGGCGAACGTCGGCATCGTCGGTGCCGAGGCGCAGCCGCCGTACCAGCGGCCGCCGCTGTCCAAGGCGCTGTGGAAGGGCGACAAGTCGGTGGCCGACATCGACCTTGCCACCGCGCGAAGCGGCGCGACGCTGCATACGGGCCGGCATGTCGAGTCGCTGGACCGCGTGGCGCGCACCGCGCACGACGACCGCGGCGACAGCTACCGCTACCGCCGCCTGCTGCTGGCCACCGGCGCCACCCCGCGGCGGCTGCCGTTCGAGGGCGGCGAGCGGATCATCCATTTCCGCACGCTGGACGATTACCAGGCCTTGCGCCGTTACGCTCAGCCCGGTGCCTTCATCGCGGTGATCGGCGGCGGCTTCATCGGCTGCGAGCTGGCGGCATCATTGTGCAGCCTTGGCTGCAAGGTGACCCTGCTGTTTCCCGGCGGGACGATCGGCGCGGGGCGCTACCCCGAGGGCCTGGCGCATTATCTCGACGACTATTACCGCAGTCGCGGCGCTGACGTGCGCGCCGGCGTGCGCGTGCAAGGCAGCAACCCCACCGACGGCGGCGTGGAACTGGTGTTGTCCGACGGCAGCCTGCTGCGCGTGGAGGCGGCGGTGGCCGGTCTCGGCGTGACGCCGAACACCGCGCTGGCCGAGCAGGCCGGAGTCGCCGTCGACGACGGCATCGTGGTCGATGCCCAGCTGCGCAGCAGTGACGCGGACATCTGGGCCGCCGGCGACGTGGCCAACTTCCACAACCCGGCGCTGGGCCGGCGCCTGCGCGTGGAGCACGAGGACGCGGCGGTCAGCATGGGCCGGCATGCCGGCCGCGCAATGGCCGGCGTGGCCGGGGAATACACCGTGCTGCCGTTCTTCTATTCGGACCTGTTCGACCTCGGCTACGAGGCGGTCGGCCTGCTCGACACGCGGCTGCAGGTGGTCGAGGACTGGCGCGAGCCGAACCGCGAGGGCGTGGTGTACTACCTCGACGGCGGCCGCGTGCGCGGCGTGCTGTTGTGGAACACCTGGGGCCAGGTGGACGCTGCGCGCGAGCTGATCGCGCAACCCGGGCCGTTCGACGCCGCCTCGCTGCGCGGGCGACTGCCGCGCAACGCGTAAACAACCTCTACCGAAAGGCGACCCTGATCCATCCGGCAGCCTCGTAGGGCGGGCTGCCCGCCGGCTTTGGTCCTTGTGGATGTGAGGTGGGGCGGCGGGCGGTGCCCGCCCTACGGAACTCCGGAGGGCTCACTCCACCCGGCAGAACACTGCCTTCAGGTACCGCCCTTCCGGCACGTCGGTGCGGAACGGATGGTCTGCGCCGGCGCCGCGCACTTCCAGCACCTGGATTTCGCGGCCGGCGTTGAGCGCCACCCGGCGCAGCATCTCCAGGAACTCGCCTTCGCCGACCAGGCCGGTGCACGAGCAGGTCAGCAGCAGGCCGCCGGGCGGGATGATGTCCAGCGTCATGCGGTTCATCGCGAAGTACTTCTTCAGCGCGTCCATCACCTTGCTGCGGTCGCGGGTGAGCTTGGCCGGGTCGAGGATCACCGCGTCGTAGCGCTCGCCGCGCGCCACCGCGGCGCGCACCCAGTCGAAGATGTCGGATTGCTCGAACGCCACCGCGACGTTGTTCGCGGCGGCGTTGGCGCGGGCGACTTCCAGAATGCCCGCATCCAGATCCACGCCGACCGCTTCACGCGCGCCGGCCGCCATCGCGTGCACCGCGAAGCCACCGGCGTTGCAGCACAGATCGAGCACGCGGCGGCCTTTCGCCAGCTCCGCGAAGCGCTTGCGGTTGTCGCGCTGGTCGGCGAAGAAACCGGTCTTGTGGCCGGAGCCGGGCGCGGCGTGGAAGCGCAGGCCGTGCTCGCGCACCTCGAACGCGGCGGGCACGTCGGGGCTGCGGCAGTCGAACGATTCCTGCTTCTGCACGTGCGATTCGGCGAACCAGTACAGCTGCGCGCCGGGGAAGTGCGCCAGCAGCGCGGCGTGGATCGCCTCGCGGAACTTCCACATGCCGGCGGCGAAATATTCGATCACCAGAACGTCGGCGTAGCGGTCGACGATCAGCCCGGAGAGTCCGTCGCCCTCGCTGTGCACTACGCGCCAGGCATCGCTGACCTGGTCGAGCTGCAGCCAGTCACGGCGCAGCTGCACGGCGCGGGCGATGTGCGCGGCGATCCAGTCGGAGTCGATCACCGCATCCGGATGCGTGTCGAGCAGGCGCAGCGCGATGCGCGCGTGACCGTTCCAGAACGCGCGGCCGACGAAGCGATCCTTCGCGTCGTGCACCTCGACCACGCTGCCCGGCGGCAACTTCTGCTCCGGCTTGTAGATCTGCGCCGACCACACCCACGGATGGCCGGGGCTGCGATCGGATTTCAGGCGGATGACGGGAAGCGCAGCGGACGTATTCATCCACGCATGATAGCTGGTGCTCTGCGCCTCTCCCTGCTTGGCAGGGGAAGGGATCACGGCGTCAGCGCAGCCGCAGCACCAGCCACGACAGCAACGCCAGCAGATTGAGGCCCAGCCTCGACACCGCCGGCCCGGCCATCGCCAGCACGAAGCCCTGGCTGCCGAAGTGCCAGTCGATACCCAGCCGCGGTGTGGCCTGCAGGGTGACGAACACGTTGACGAAGGCGCCGCAATGCAGCGCATAACTGAATACCGGGGTGGCGATCAGCGGCAACTGCAGCAGCTGCGCCCAGCGCGACAGCCGCACGCCGCCTTCGCTGCCTTCCAGCAGCAGCACGCCGGCGACCAGCACGAAGCCGTACAGGAGCAGGCCGATCAGCGCGAGGATGCTGTCGTGGGTCGAACCCAGCGGCAGCAGGCGGCGCAGCATCAGCGCCGCGCCATAGAAGCCGCCGGCGACTTCGAGGATGCCGATCAGGCGAAAGAGAAAGTTGCGCACGCGTGGTCCCGTTCCAAAAGACGCAAGCTTAGCCGAGCGGGGCCGGAGTGATTTGTGCGGCGTCGCGATTTTCCGCAGAGGGCGATGTGGCTCAGGCCATCAGCACGCCGCGCGCTTCCTCGACGATCGCGTGCGGCACGAAGCGGGCGCTGTCCTGGGTGACCAGCGAGCGGTCCTCGCGGATGCCGATGCCGCAGGCGCGGTCGCCGACCACCCAGCTGCCGACCAGCGGATGCTGGCCATCGAAGCCGGGCAGCGGATGGCAGGCCTGGCGGACGCACGGACCGTCGTAGGGGCCGCCGGTGCGCAGCTCGCGGCCGTCGTCCAGGTGCATCGCGATATTGGCGCCCTCGCGCGAATGCAGCGGCTTGCGCACCCAGCCGCGCGGCAGCGCGCCGCCGCCGTCGAATTCGGCGGCCAGCAGGTTCGGATGGCCGCGATGCGCCTCCCACAGCAGCGGCAGGATGCCCTTGTTGCTGAGCAGCGCCTTCCACGGCGGCTCGATCAGCTGCAGGCCGGCGCGCGGCAGGTACGCACCGAACGATTCGCGGAACAGGTCCTCCAGCGGATACAGCTTGAACAGGCAGCCGATCACGTTGTCGTCGAGGTCGGTGAAGCGGCCGTCGGCGGAGATGCCGATGTCCTCGATCGCCAGCGCGCCGCAGTCGATGCCGGCCTGCAGCGCGCAGTCGCGCAGGTAGGCGACCGTGCCCTGGTCCTCCACCGAGTCGCGCACGGCGGCGAAGTGGAACGGCCGCGCGATTCCGCGCGCGATCGTGCCGAACGCTTCCACCAGGGATTCGTAGATCGAGTTGAACTGGTCGCTGCCGGCGGGCAGCACGCCGCGCGCGAGCTGGTCCTCCAGCCATTGCCACTGGAAGAACGCGGCTTCGAACAGCGAGGTCGGCGTGTCGTAGTTCAGCTCATAGAGCCTGGCCGGGCCGGTGCCGTCGTAGGCGAAATCCAGGCGGCCGTAGAGGTGCGGGTCGCGCTTGCGCCAGCTTTCGGCGATCCAGTCCCAGTAAGGTTCGGGGATCGCCAGCTGGCGCAACTGCTGTTCGCTGCCCATGATGCGCTCGATCATGTCCAGCGCCATCGCGTGCAGTTCTTCCGTGGGCGCCTCGATGTCCTGCTCGATCTCGCGCAAGGTGAACGCGTAGTACGCCGACTCGTCCCAGTATGGAGCGTCGTCGATGGTGTGGAAGCCGAAGCCGCAGGCGGCGGCCTTGGCGCGCCAGTCGGGGCGCTCGGCCGTGGCGATGCGGCGCATCAGCCGCCGATGCCGCGGCTGCTGCCGGACGTGCCGAAGCCGGAACGGCTGACCGTGACCGCACGGTTCGGCGTGGCGTTGACCGGCACCATCGCGGTGCCGGCGCCGCCGCTGTAGACGCCGCCGGCACCGGCGGCCGGGCGCTGCCAGCCGCCGTTGCTGTCGCGGAACGCGGGCGCGCTGTTGAAGCCGCTCGCGGCCATGCCGTTGCGCATCATCTGCGACAGGAAGAAGCCGGTCATCAGCGGGCCGAAGAACGAATGATTGCCGCCGTCGCTGCGTTCGGCGCACTGCTCCTTGCCGTAGCTGGCCTCGCACGCCTCGCGGTTGGCGAAGCGCGGCGCGGTGGCCGTCGCGTCCTGCTGCGCCTTGGCGAACGCCTGCTGGCAGGTGGCGCTGTCGTTGGTCTGCGCCACGCAGGCCGCGACCGAGGTGTACAGGCCTTCGCGCGAGGCGCTTTCGCTGCGGTCGCAGGCGGTCAGCAACAACGGAGCCGTGCTCATCAGCAGCAGGGCGGCGGTGCGGGATCGTTTCATGGGCACGCTCGGCAGGGTATCCGGCCAAGCATGCCTGCTTGCGTGTGCGGAAGGAAGTTCTTGCGGCCGCATGCCGCGGCGCGCCTTCATGCCAGCGCGTCGGCCAGCTCGTGCAGGTCGGCGACGTGCTGTTCCCACCAGCGCGATTCGGCGGCGAACGGGAACGCGGCGGGGAACGCCGGGTCGTGCCAGCGCGCGGCGATCCAGCCGGCATAGTGCAGCTGGCGCATCGCGCGCAGCGCCGGGACCAGCGCCAGCTCGGCGTGGTCGAACGGGCGGAACTGCCGATAGCCCTCGAGCACGGCGTCCATCGCGCGCTCGCTGCTGGCGAGCATCCACAGGTCCTGTACGGCAGGGCCGGTGCGGGCATCGTCGAAGTCGACGAAGTGCGGGCCGGCGTCGGTCCACAGCACGTTGCCCGGGTGGCAGTCGCCGTGCAGGCGCAGCTGGCGTGCCGGGCCGACCGCCTCAAGGCGTGTGGCGATCGCGGCATCCAGCCGTGTCGCCGCGGCGTGGTAGTTCGCGTGCAGCGCCGTGGGCAGCAGCGACGAGGCGAGCACCGCGTGCATCGGCTGCTGCACCATCGTGTCGCGATCGAGCTGGCCGCGATGCGCGAACGGCGCACGGGCGCCGATCAGGTGCAGGCGCGCGATCAGCCGGCCCAGCCACTGCAGCTGGTCGATCGCCTCCAGTTCCGGCGCGCGGCCGCCGCGGCGCGGGGTCAGCGCGTAGCGGAAGCCGCCGTGGTGCAGCAGGGTGTGACCGCCGAAGGCGAGCGGCGCCACCACCGGCAGCTCGGCCTCGGCCAGTTCCTGCGTGAACGCATGTTCCTCGATGATCGCCGCGTCGCTCCAGCGGCCGGGCCGGTAGAACTTCGCGATCACCGGGGCGGAGTCTTCCAGTCCCACCTGCCACACCCGGTTCTCGTAGCTGTTCAGCGCCAGCAGCCGGCCGTCCGGCCACAGGCCGCAGGTGCCCACCGCATCGAGCACCAGATCGGGGGTAAGGGTGGAGTACGGCGTGCCGGCTGTCATCGGGTACCGCGCCTCTTTCGATCGCCTCCTCTCCCCACGCGGGGGAGAGGATTGAGGTGAGGGGCGGGTGCTCGCGGGAACGTCACGGTCAACGCACGCCCATGCCGCGCGCCGGGATCACCGCCATGGTGATGCGCGAGATGCATACCAGCGCGCCTTCCTCGTTCTCGATGCGGATCTCCCACACCTGGGTGGTGCGGCCGATGTGCAGCGCCTTCGCGGTACCGGTGACGGTGCCCTCGCGCACGCCGCGCACGTGGTTGGCGTTGATGTCCAGCCCCACCGCCAGTTCCTTCTCGGGATCCAGCGTGAGCATCGCCGCGGTGCTGCCCAGCGTCTCGGCCAGCGCCACCGAGGCGCCGCCGTGCAGCAGGCCGTACGGCTGGTGGGTGCGCCGGTCGACCGGCATGCTGCCGGCCAGCCAGTCGTCGCCGACCGCAGTGATGCGGATGCCCAGCGTCTCCATCAGGGTATTGGCGCTCCAGCCGTTGAGGCGGGCGAGGTCGGCGGGCTGTTTCCAGAGGCTCATCGTTGATTCCCGTGATGCAAGGCCGCATTGTTGTCCGCAGCGATCGCCGCGACAATGCTGCTGGTGCTTACCGTCACTCTCAAATCTTCCGGTCGCCGGTTCTTGGTGGCTCCCGGCGAAACCGTGCTGGAGGCGGCGCAGCGCGCCGGCGTGGCGTTGCCCTATTCGTGCCGGGCCGGCGTCTGCGGGAGCTGCAAGGCGATCCTGCTGGAGGGGCGCTGCGACTACCCGCGCAATCCGCCGCGGGCGCTGGACGCGGGCGCGCTGGCGCAGCATGCGGTGCTGCTGTGCCAGGCGGTACCGGCCAGCGACCTGCTGCTGGAGGCGCGCGAGGTCACCTCGGTGGAGGACATCGCGCGGCGTCAGCTCGACGTGGTGGTGGCGGAGAAATGGCGGCTGGCGCGCGAGGTCATCGGCCTGCGCCTGCTGCCGGCGCACGGCGAGCGCCGGCTGAAGCGACTGCCGGGACAGTACGTGGACGTGCTGCTCGATGACGGCCGGCGCCGGCCGTTCTCGGTCGCCAACGGCCCGCGCGACGACGGCATGATCGAACTGCACGTGCGGCACGTCGCCGGCGGCGGCTTCACCTCGTGGGTCAGCGACCGGCTGCAGCTGGGCGACCGGCTGCGCATCGAGGGGCCGCTGGGCACCTTCGTGCCGCGCGAGGATTCCGAGCGGCCGATGATCTTCATGGCCGGTGGCACCGGCTTTGCGCCGGTCAAGGCGATCGTGGAGCATTTCATCGCACTGGGCACGCGCCGGCCGATGCGGGTGTACTGGGGCGTGCGCGGCGCGGCCGAGCTGTACCTGCGCAACCTGGCCGAATACTGGGGGCGCGAGCTGCCGAACCTGCATTTCTTCCCTGTCGTTTCCGACCCGGCGCAGGCCGACGGGCTGCGCACGGGGCTGGTGCACGAAGCGGTGCTGCAGGACCAGCCGGATCTGTCCGGCCACGACCTGTACATGAGCGGGCCGCCGGCGATGATCGACGCCGCGCACCCGCAGTTCCTCGCCGCGGGCCTGCCGGAGGAACGGCTCTACTACGACTCGTTCGAATACGCGCCGGACGTGCTGGCGCAGATCCTCACCGGGCGCGCCGGCATCCACGATGGCTAGCTAGACCGGTAGGGCGGACATTGTCCGCCGGCTTTTCGATACGTTGCCGGGAGCCCGGGCACCTGCGGGGGGCCGCGCCCGCCCTGATCTTTCGATACGGCGAAGAGCGGGTGCGTGGCTACTTGTTGCCTTTGGCGACGGGCAGCTGCGCCGCGTGCCAGGCCAGCACGCCGCCGCCCAGGGTGTAGACCTTGGCGAAGCCGGCCTTGACCAGGCGCTGCGAAGCCTTCAGCGAATTGCCGTGACCGTCCTTGTCCATCACCACCACCGGCAGTTCCTTTGTCTTCGCCAGGTCCTTGTGCTCCGGGTCGAACTGGCTCATCGCCACGTGCCTCGCGCCAGGCACGTGCATCTTCTCGAACTCGGCGATCGCCGACAGGTCGATCAGCAGCGGGCTCTCGCGGTTGATCAGCTGGGTCAGGCCGGCCGGGCTCAGTTCCTTGACCTTGCTGAACAGCGTGCTGACCTGGATGACGACCAGCGCCAGCAGCAGGATCACGAACAGGGCCGACAAGGCCGCATGGTTGCCTACAAATTCGGGCAGCTTGTGCAGGAAATCGTTCATCGTCAGTCCACTTCGCGCGCGCGGCGCCGATCCGGGTAAACCGGCGATTATACGGGTATGCCGCGGCCGCCGCGGTTCAGTCCTGGGTGATGTCCGGCAGCCCGCTGGTCAGCCACCAGTGCTTGGTCTTCTCGTCGTAGTGCCAGGTCTGGTGGTCGACGACGCTGCGCTCGGACTGGGTGTGGACGTTGATCAGGTTGATCAGCACGGTCTGCTGCACGTCGAACTCGCCGCTCGGCACCGGGCCGGCGCCGTCGTCGTATTCGCTTACCCGCACCTGCTGGTAGCGCGCCAGGTCGAGCTGACTGAGCGGATGGGCGGCGCGGCGGGACGGTTCGATGAACTGCGCCGCGCTGCGGAAGTCGCCCCAGCGCAGCGTGCTGCCGTAGGCCTTCAGCGTGGTGGTCAGTTCGTCGCTGCGGGTCTTGGTGGCGCAACCGGCCAGCGCAAATAGCGTGGACAACGCGACAAGCAGGCTCAGGATGCGGCGCATGGTCTTCCTCCCCGATGGATATCCGGCCATTCTGCCCCAAGTGGCGGCGGACGACTCAGACACGCCGTTTGGCGACGAAGCGGGCGGCCAGGGTGGCGGCGGGCTGGCCGTTGTCGCCGGGAATGACGCAGTCCACGCCGATGCGCGCCTTGCCGCGGGCAGCCAGCGTGTTGAAGAAGGTGGCCCAGTTCGCGTCCCCGGCCAGTTGGGCGTTGCTGTGGAAGTCCTGCCACAGCGGTGCCAGGTAGCGCACGGTCGACTCGGCCACGAACACGTCGCAGTCGAGGCCGCGCCGGCGCAGCGCCAGTTCCACCAGCGCCCAGCCGCTCAGGGTCATCAGGCTGACCAGACTGCCGCCGAATGCGCAGCCCTTGTCGTTCACGTTCGGCGCCAGCGGCGCGCGCAGGCTGAGGAAATCGTCCCCGCTGCCGGCCAGCTGCAGGTCCATGGCGTGGGCCAGCGGGATCTCGTCGCGAATGAACTCGATCAGTTGTCGGGCGGGTGTCGCGGCGTCGTCGATGGTACTCACGTGATCGGGGATTCGGGGGAAGGGAAGCCCGTCAGTGTAGGGCCACCGCTACACTGAGACCATCACAGTGAAGGGACGCGGTGCGCGGATGCAGCGGCAATCCTCCGGAAAACCCCGGCTGCATGGTCGGACCGTGGTGATCACGCGGCCGGCCGGCACCGCCTCGGCGCTGGCGCGGCGGGTGCGCGCACTTGGTGGCGTGCCGCTGTTGCTGCCGGGCCTGGCGCTGCGCGGCGCGGCGGACGAGGCGGCGGCGCGCGACGGCCTGCGGCTGGCGCTGCAGGATGAACTGCTGGTGTTCACCAGTCCCGCTGCGGTGCGTTACGCCGCGGCGCTGCTGCCGCTCGACACGGCGGGCGTGGTGCTGGCGGTGGGTCGGGGCACGGCACGTGCATTGCGTCGGCACGGCGTCGCCGCGCCGCTGGTCCCGCGCGGCATGCAGGACAGCGAAGGCCTGCTCGAACACCCCGCCTTGCGCGACCTGCGCGGGCGCCGGGTGGCGCTGGTCGGCGCGCCCGGCGGTCGCGGCGTGCTGCGCGAACAGCTCGCCGCGCGTGGCGCGCGATTGCGCGAACTGCACGTGTACCGGCGAGTGCCGCCGCGGCTGGATCGCCGCCATCTCGACGCGCTGTCGCGGCTGCGGCCGTCGGCGCGGGTACTGCTCTCCAGCGCCGAGGCCTTGCACAACCTGCGACAACTGCTGCCGGCGGCGGCGTGGGTGCGGCTGTGCGCGGCGACCGCGGTGGCCAGCAGCGGGAGGCTGGCGGCGGCAGCCCGCGCTGCGGGCTTCACGCGCATCGTGTCGGCTGCTTCGGCACTCTCCGCCGATCTGCTCGACGCCGCGGCCGGCGCGGCCTGAGCCCTTCACGCGGGCGTGCTACGAACGCGGCCGTATGGGCTGTTAGCATGCGCGCATGAGCTCCCCAGACCAGTCAAACGAGTCCGTCGCGCCCGAGGGCGCACGTCCCGGCCACGCGCCGGCCGATCCGTCCTTGCGGACCCCGCGTCCGGCATCTCCCGCCCGCGGCGGCAGCCTGGCGCTGGCGGTGCTGTTGGCGCTGATCGCGGTGGGCGCATCCGGTTATGTCGGATGGCGCCAGTGGCAGCAGGAGCGGGGTAGCGCCGGCGACATCCGGCAGCTGGCCGGCCTGCAGCAGCGCGTGGGCACGCTGGAAACCGCGCTGACCGCGGCCGACGGCCAGCGTGACAGCCTGAGCCGGCGGCTGGACGACGCGGTCCAGGTCAACCGTTCGTTGCGAGAGGAACTGCTCGGCCAGGCCGAGCGCACGCGCCACCTCGAGGACGCGGTGGCCAAGCTGGCCGAGAAGAGCCTGTCCGGCCGCGACGGCATGCTGCTGGACGAAACCGAATCGCTGCTGCGCATGGCCGGCGAGCGCTATACGTTGTTCCACGACGCGCAGGGCGCGGCCAACGCGTACGCGCTGGCCGACCAGACCTTGGCCGCCGTCAACGATGGCGCGTTCAGCGGCCTGCGCCAGAGCGTCAACACCGAGCGCGAGGCGCTGGTGAAGAGCCAGCCGGCCAGCCAGGCCGGCGCGCTGCAGCAGTTGGAGGCCCTGCGTGGCGAGCTCGCCGCGCTGCCGCTGAAGCCGCTCGACGCCGACACCGCCCCCGCCACCGACGCCTGGTCGCGCATCCGTCACGCGCTGGCCAGCGTGGTCAGCGTGCAGCGCGACGATGGCGCGCCGCTGGCGGTAGCCGATGCGCGTTTCGCGCGCGAACTGGCCGCGCTCGACCTGGCGCAGGCGCAGGCGGCGTTGCTGGCCCATGACAGCCCGGGTTATGCAGCCGCGCTGCAGCGGGTGGACGGCGCGCTGGCCAGCCAGTTCGACGGCAAGGCAGCGGCCGTGCAGCAGGCACGCGAGACCTTGAAGCAGCTCGCCAGCCAGTTGCCGGCGACCGCGCCGGTGCAGCTGGGCGCCGCGCTGAGCGAACTGCGCAACCTGCGTGCGGTGCACGCGCTCAGCCCCGCGCCGGCCAGTCCCGCGACGGCGGGCGGAGCCCGGCCATGAGGCTCTGGTACGGGATCGGCCTGCTGGTAGTCGCCGCCGCGCTGGCCGCGTTCGGCTGGCACTGGGTGGCGGCCGATCCCGGCTACGTGCTGGTGCGCCTGCGCGGCTGGCGGGTGGAGACCACGGTGGTCGCGGCGCTGGTCCTGCTGCTGCTGGCGTGGGCGTTGATCGTCGTGGCGTGGCGCCTGCTGCGCTGGCCGTTCGGCGCGTTCTCGCGGCGGCACCGGCGGCTCAGCCAGCAACGTCTGGGCGCCGGCCTGATCGCCCTGATGGAAGGCCGCCACGGCGACGCCGAGCGCGACCTCAATCGTGCCTCGCGGCTGGACAGCCTGCGCGGTCCGGCCCTGCTGGCCGCCGCCGAGGCCGCCTCGCGCCGCGGCGAACATGGCCGCGCGCTGGAGGCGCTGGACCAGGCCGCGCAATCCGCGCCGCAGGCGGCACGCGTGCTGCGCGCCCGCGTGCTGCGCCGCGAAGGCCGGCCGGCCGAGGCGCTGGCCCTGCTGATCCCCGAATCCGACAAGGGCACGTTGACCCCGGGCGGCTGGCGCGAGCTGGTCAGGGCGGCGCTGGCCACCGGCGACATCCGGCGCGCCCGCGAAGCGCTGGCGCCGTTGCAGAAGAGCGGCGCGCTGGGCAATCGCGCCTATGCCGCGCTGGAGGCGCAGGTGCTGGTCGCCACCGTCCAGGCCGCGGCGGACGGCGCCAGCCTCAACACGCTGTGGTCGCAGTTGCCGAAGACGCAGCGCCGGGTGCCCGCGGTGATCGACGCCTACGCCCGTCGCGCCGCCGCGTTCGGGCTGACCCTGCCGGCGATGGACGAGGTGGAATCCGCGCTGCGTCGCGAGTGGTCGCCACTCTTGATCGAAACCTACGGCATGCTGGCCGGCGACGACGTCGAGGCGCGCCTGCGCCGTGCTGAAGGCTGGCTCGACGCGCACCCGAACGACGCCAACCTGCTGCTCACGCTCGGCCGCATGTGCGTGCGGCTGAAACTATGGGGCAAGGCGCGGCAATACCTGCAGCGCTCGCTCGCCCTGGCGCCGGGTGCCGGTGCGTGGGAAGCGCTCGGCGATACGTTTGCCGGGCAGGGCGATGCCGAACAGGCGCAGCGCTGTTATCGCAATGCATTGGCGTTCGGCCGCGGCGACGCGATCGTCCCGCTGGCGCAAATGGCCAATCCGCTGCAGCCCGATACGCAACCGGTCGCGCTGGAGGAACGCGACATGCATGGCGTGCCGCGGTTGCGTGGATAGCTTTGCCGTCGGGTCGAAAGCTTAAAAAGTGGAAAGCCAGGGGTGTCAGCTTCACCTGTTCGATGGGGCAGTCAGGCGGCGATCCGCTCGATGCGTCCCACCGCCTTGCCCAGCGCCCGGTGCGCTTCCTCCAGGTCGTAGTCGGCCTGCAGGCCCAGCCAGAAGCGCTCGCTGGTGCCGAGCGCGGCGGCAAGCCGCACGGCAGTGTCGGCGGTGACGCCGCGCTTGCCGAGCACGATCTCGTTGATGCGGCGCGGCGGGACGCCGGCGGCGCGGGCGAGGGCGTTCTGGCTGATGTTCAGCGGCAGCAGGAACTCTTCGAGGAGCACTTCGCCTGGATGGATGTTGGGCAGGGTCTTCATGGCCGACTCCGGTAATCAGTGGTAATCGACGATTCCCACGTCGTGGGCATCGCCGTCCTTCCAGCGGAAGCAGACGCGCCATTGGTCGTTGATGCGGATGCTGTGGCAGCCCTTGCGGTCGCCCTTCAACGCTTCGAGGCGGTTGGCTGGTGGAATACGCAAATCGTCCGGCGTCGAGGCGTTGTCGAGCATGCGCAATTTGCGGCGCGCGACCGACTGGATATCCATGGGCAGGCGTCGAGACGGCGTGCCGCCCCAGATCTTCTCCGCCTCCTTGTCCGCGAAGCTCCGTATCATGCGGCGACCATAACGCTTTTCGTCATATGACGCAATGCGTTATGGTCGGGCGGACACGGTAGGGACAGCTACGGCTATAGCGGCGTGAGATTGGCGTACGCCGCCACCAGCCACCTGCTGCCGGCACCTTCGAAGTTCACCTGCAGCCGGGTGTGTGCACCGCTGCCTTCGGCGCTGATCACCACGCCATCGCCGAAGCTCGGGTGGCTGACGCGCTGGCCGAGTTTCACCGGCAGCGATTCCTCCAGCGACGGAGCGACCTCGTGCGGGCGGCCGGCGTACCGCGGGAGGGTGACGTGCACGCGCGGGCGCACTTCGTCGACCAGCTCGGCCGGTATTTCGCCGAGAAAGCGCGACGGCCGCGCCAGCATTTCGGTGCCGTGCATGCGGCGCGATTCGGCGTAGCTCACCACCAGCCGCTCGCGGGCCCGGGTGATGCCGACGTAGGCGAGCCGACGCTCCTCCTCCAGCCGGCCCTCGTCCTCCACCGAACGCTGGCTGGGGAACAGGCCTTCCTCCATGCCGACCAGGAACACCAGCGGAAACTCCAGCCCCTTGGCCGAGTGCAGCGTCATCAGCTGCACGCAGTCGTCCCAGGCTTCGCCCTGGTTCTCGCCCGCCTCCAGGGTGGCGTGCGAGAGGAACGCCGACAGTTCGCCCAGGCCCGCGTCGATGTCCTCGGCGGTGCGCTCGAAGCGGCTGGCCACGTTGACCAGTTCGTCCAGGTTCTCCACCCGCGACTCGGCGTTGCCGCGGCTGTCCTTCTCGTAGAAATCGCGCAGGCCGGTGTGGGTGATCGCGTGGTCGATCTGCTCGGCGAGGGTCAGCGCCTCCTTTTCGCCATCGGGCGTGGGCGGCTGGAAAGCGCGGGCCATCGTGTCGATCATGCCGAGGAACGCCTTCACCGCATTCTTCGCCCGCCCGGCCAGTTCGCTGCCGCCGGTGAGTTCGATGAGCGCGGCTTCCCACATCGAGCTGCTCCCGCTGCGTGCCCGGCGGCGCAGCACGTCCAGCGTACGATCGCCGATGCCGCGTGGCGGGGTGTTCACCGCGCGCTCGAACGCGGCGTCGTCGTGGCGGTTGGCGGTGAGGCGCAGGTAGGCCAGCGCGTCCTTGACCTCGGCACGCTCGAAGAAGCGCTGGCCGCCGTAGACGCGGTAGCCGATGCTGCGCTGGGCCAGCTGCTCCTCGAAATTGCGCGACTGCGCGTTGGAGCGGTACAGGATGGCGCAGTCCTTCGCGCTGCCGTGCTCGGCGATGTATTCGCGGATCCGCTCGACCACGAAGCGCGCCTCGTCCTGTTCGTTGTAGGCCGCATACAGCGCGATGCGCTCGCCCTCCCCGCCGGCGGTCCACAGCTGCTTGCCGAGGCGGCTGCCGTTGCGCTGGATCACGCTGTTGGCCGCCTTCAGGATGGTCGAGGTGGAGCGGTAGTTCTGTTCCAGCTTGATCGTGCGCGCGCCGGGGAAGTCGCGCAGGAACTGCTGCATGTTCTCCACCTTGGCGCCGCGCCAGCCGTAGATCGACTGGTCGTCGTCGCCCACGGCGAAAACCTGTCCGGAAGCCGCCTTGCCGGTGGCGCCGGCGAGCACGCGGATCCACGCGTACTGCAGGGTGTTGGTGTCCTGGAACTCGTCGATCAAAAGGTGCCGCCAGCGCTGCTGGTAGTGCTCCAGCACGGCCGGGTTCTTCAGCCACAATTCGTGCGCGCGCAGCAGCAGTTCGGCAAAGTCGACCAGGCCCGCGCGCCGACAGGCTTCCTCGTAGGCCTGGTAGATGCGCACGAAGGTGTGCGTGACCGGATGGTCGCGGTGCTCGATGGCGTCGGGGCGCTTGCCCTCGTCCTTCCAGCCGTTGATGGTCCAGGCGGCCTGGCGCGGGGGGAATTTCGCCTCGTCCAGCCCGAGTCCGGCGACGACGCGCTTCACCAGCCGTTGCTGGTCGTCGGCATCGAGGATCTGGAAGCCTTCCGGCAGCCCGGCCTCGCGCCAGTGCCGGCGCAGCAGGCGGTGCGCGATGCCGTGGAAGGTGCCCACGGTGAGGCCCTGGATGCCGCCCGGAATCAGGTTTTCCAGCCGCGCGCGCATCTCGCCGGCGGCCTTGTTGGTGAAGGTGACGGCGAGGATCGCCCACGGCGGCACACGCTCCACCTGGGTCAGCCAGCCGATGCGGTGGGTGAGTACGCGGGTCTTGCCGGAGCCGGCGCCCGCGAGGACGAGGTAGTGGCCGGGCGGAGCGCAGACGGCTTCGCGCTGCGCGTCGTTGAGCGGGTCGATCAGGTACGAGACATCCATCGTGCCCATTGTAATGGCCGCATGCGCAAACCGCCGCGATGGCGCGGCGGCTTGGAGCCGCGGTGGGCGCTCAGCGCTTCCTGCCGGCGATGCCGCCGACCACCAGCAGGCCGCCGGCCACGATGCCGGCGATGCCGAGCCATGCCGGCACGGCCTTGGTGTGGGTGGCTTCGACCTTCGCCGAACCCAGCTGGGCCAGGGTTTCGGTCTGTTGGTAGCTGGCCTTGCCGAGGGTGATCCAGATGCCGGCGACCAGCAGGATGATGCCGGCGATGAAAAGTCCTGCGCGCATGGGAACTCCTTCGGTGGGTGACGGGCCGAGTATGCCGGGGACGGCATGTTTGCAGTGTACAGGCGGCACGCGGGACGAAAAAAAGCCCCGGAGGCTAGGGGGAGCCTCCGGGGCGGGGGGCAGGCAAGAAAACCCAGGGGAGAGGTTTCGTGCCTGTGGCGGGTCCAGGGAGGTGGACGCGCCAGGATGCCGTTGCGTGCATCCGATGTGTTGGAGTGCGATTGGCGGGAAAAAGTTGCAGCGTTCCGAAAAAAATTCAGAAACGATTCATTCTCATGAAATATTAACCGCGGCAAACGCGACTCGGCGGCGCGGCACCGCTCAGTGCGCCTCATCCCAGTTCGCGCCCACGCCGACATCGACCAGCAGCGGCACCGCCAGTTCCGCCGCGCCGGACATGCGCTCGACCACCGCGGCGCGTACCGCATCGATCGCATCGGCACGCACCTCGAACACCAGTTCGTCGTGCACCTGCATCAGCATGTGGGCGTCGTCGCGGCCGGCCAGCCACGCCGCCACGGCGATCATCGCGCGCTTGATGATGTCCGCCGCGCTGCCCTGCATCGGCGCGTTCACCGCGGCGCGCTCGGCGCCCTGGCGCAGGCCCTGGTTGCGCGAGGTGAGGTTCTCCAGGTACAGCCGGCGGCCGAAGATCGTCTCCACGTAGCCGTCGCGGTGCGCGCGTTCGCGGGTGGCCTCCATGAATGCGTGCACGCCGGGGTAGCGGGCGAAGTAGCGCGCCATGTAGTCGCTGGCTTCGCCGCGATCCACGCCGAGCTGGCGCGCCAGGCCGAACGCGCTCATGCCGTACATCAGGCCGAAGTTGATCGCCTTGGCGGCCCGGCGCTGGTTGGCGCTGACCTCCTCGGGTTTCAGCCCGAACACCTCGGCGGCGGTGGCGCGGTGCACGTCGCCGCCCTCGCGGAAGGCCTTGAGCAGGCCCTCGTCGCCGGACAGGTGCGCCATGATGCGCAGCTCGATCTGCGAGTAGTCCGCCGCCATCACCTGCCAGCCCGGCGGCGCGATGAAGGCCTGGCGGATGCGCCGGCCTTCCTCGGTGCGCACCGGGATGTTCTGCAGGTTCGGGTCGGAGGAGGAGATCCGCCCGGTCGCCACCGAGCCCTGGTGATAGCTGGTGTGCACGCGGCCGGTGCGCGGGTTGACGATGCCGGACAGCTTGTCCGTATAAGTGCTGCGCAGCTTGGCCAGGCCGCGGTAGTCGAGGATCAGCCGCGGCAGTTCGTGGGTGTCGGCGATCGCCTCCAGCGCTTCCTCGTTGGTCGACGGCTGGCCGGTCGGCGTCTTCAGTTTTGCTTCGAGGTGCAGTTCGTCGAACAGCACCGCCTGCAGCTGCTTCGGCGAATCGAGGTTGAACTCGCGCCCGGCCAGCGCGTACGACTGCTGCTGCAGTTCCAGCATGCGCCTGCCCAGCTGCTGGCTCTGCCGGCGCAGCTCGTCGCCGTCGATCAACACGCCGCGGCGTTCCATCTCGGCCAGCACCGGCACCAGCGGGATCTCGATCTCTTCGTACACGCGGCGCAGCGACGGCACGCTCTCCAGCTTCGGCCACAGCGCGTGGTGCAGGCGCAGGGTGACGTCGGCGTCCTCGGCGGCGTAGCGGCAGGCGGTGTCCAGGTCCACCTGCGAGAACGAGATCTGTTTCGCCCCCTTGCCGGCGACCTGCTCGTACTTCACGGTGTCGTAGCCGAGGTACTTCTTCGCCAGCGAATCCATGTCGTGGCGCGTGGCGGTGGCGTTCCACACGTAGGACTCCAGCATCGAGTCGTGCCTGAGCCCCTGCACGGCGATGCCGTAATGCGACAGGATGTTGATGTCGTACTTCGCGTGCTGGCCCAGCTTGGGCCGCGCCGGATCCTCGAAGAGGGGCTTCAACGCGGCGAGCACGCTGTCGCGATCGAGCTGCTTCGGCACGCCGGGATAGTCGTGGCCGAGCGGGATGTAGCAGGCCTTGCCCGGCTCCACCGAGAGGCTGAGGCCGACGATGTCCGCGCGCATCGCGTCGAGGCTGGTGGTCTCGGTGTCGAACGCGATCAGCGGCGCCTCGCGCAGCTTTCCGATCCATGCATCGAGCTGTGCCGGCGTGGTGACCAGCTCGTATTCGCCCGCGAATGAAAAGTCGGCCGCCTCTGCAGGAGCGACTTCAGTCGCGATGCCTTCCGTCGTGGCCGCGGCAGAAGTGTCGTCGCCTTCCCCGCTGGCCGGTGCCGCATTGTCCAGTTCCTTCAGCGCCGCCTTGAATTCGTAGCGCGTGTACAGCTCGCGCAGCAGCGTGCTGTCGGCCTCGCGCCGGGTCAGCTCGGTGGGGCCGAACTCCAGCGGCACGTCGACCTTGATCGTCGCCAACTGGCGCGACAGCGGCAGCTGCGGCAGCGTGGCGCGCAGGCTTTCGCCGATCTTGCCGCCGATCCGGTCGGCATTGGCGATCACGCCGTCCAGCGTGGCGTATTCGGCCAGCCACTTCGCGGCGGTCTTCGGGCCGCACTTGGGTACCCCGGGGATGTTGTCGATGGCGTCGCCGGTGAGCGCGAGGAAGTCGATGATCTGTTGCGGCGTCACGCCGAATTTTTCCATCACGCCGTCGCGGTCCATCACCGTGTTGCTCATGGTGTTGACCAGGGTGACGTGCGAACCGACCAGCTGGGCCATGTCCTTGTCGCCGGTGGAAACCTCCACCTCGATGCCGAGCGCCTGCGCCTGCAGCGCCAGCGTGCCGATCACGTCGTCGGCCTCGACCCCGGGCACGCGCAGGATCGGAAAGCCCAGCGCGCCCACGATCGCCAGCATCGGCTCCACCTGGGCGCGCAGGTCGTCCGGCATCGGCGGCCGGTTCGCCTTGTACCGGTCGTACAGCGCGTCACGGAAGGTGGGGCCGGGCGCGTCGCTGACGAAGGCCAGGTAATCGGGGTTCGCCTTCAGGGTGGCACGCAGCATGTTGACCACGCCGAACAGCGCGCCGGTGGGCTCGCCGCGGGCATTGCTCAGCGGCGGCAGCGCATGGAACGCGCGATACAGATAGGACGAGCCGTCGATCAGGATGAGTTTGGGCATGGGGGCGGGCTGACCTGTGCGAAGCAGGCCGCGCCGGTGGGTTGCTGGCCGGCGCGACAGGGAAGAATGGGGGAGTGTATGTCGATACACGGCCGAATGATGACGCGGGGCAGTCGGACCTGCTTGGCGGGGCCGATGCGCGCAGCCTTCCTGCGCCAAGACGGAATGCCGCGCTTCACGGATGGGGGCGGTGGCCGCTGTTATGCTCTGCTGCCCCAACGAGGTCGCCGCCATGAAAAACGCCGCCCTGCTGCTTGCCGCCAGCTTCCTGTTCGCCACGCATGCGATAGCGCAATCCGCTGCCCCGGCGAACGTGCCGCCGCCGCCGGGACTGAACGACCCGGGCGTGAAGGCGGTGGCGCCGGCGACACCGGCTTCCGCGCGGACGACGGGCACATCGCTGAAGCTGAAGCCGCAGTCCCTGCCATCGATGCGCGACGACGGCGGCGCGCGGACGGCGCCCCGCGACCAGTCGCCGCCGCAGGTGCGGATCCGCCAGGAGGGCGACAACAGCATCCAGGAGTACAGCCGCAACGGCCGCGTCTACATGGTGGTGGTGACGCCGAAGAGCGGCATCCAGCAGACCTACATGGTCGACCCGCAGGGCCGCCTGGTCGACGAGCACGGCATGAAACCGGTCGGGCCGGTGATGTACAAGCTGCTGGAGTGGGGCAAGAGCCCGCCGCCGGCCGCGGAGTCGAGCGCACCTGCCGCAGCGGACAGCGGCCACTGAACCGCCCCGCCGGCGCGGGCGTGCCGGCGGAGCCGAAGCGGTATCCGGGCGGAGGGCGACGCGATGCAACTGCGTGAAAGCTGGTTGCTGTTTGCGCTGGGTTCGGCGCTGTTCGCCGCGCTGACCGCGCTGTTCGGCAAGCTCGGCGTGGCCGGCATCAATTCCAACCTCGCCACCTTCATCCGCACCGTGGTGATCCTGTTCGTCACCGCCGGCATTCTCAGCCTGCGCCAGGAATGGGCCAGGCCAAGCGGGCTGCCGCTGCACAGCTGGCTGTTCCTGGTGCTGTCGGGCATCGCCACCGGCCTGTCGTGGCTGTGCTACTACCGCGCCCTGCAACTGGGCCCGGTCAGCAAGGTGGCGCCGATCGACAAGCTCAGCGTGGCGATCGCGATCGTGCTGGCGCTGGTTTTCCTGGGCGAGAAGCCGAGCCTGTCGCTGCTGGTCGGCGGCGGCCTGATCGTGGCCGGCGCGATGGTGATCGCGCTGGCCTGAGCGGGATCTACGCCGGATCATCCAGCTCCGGGTAGTGGCGGAAGATGCCGTTCTCGTTGAACGGCAGCCGCCGCGGCGATGCCAGGTAGGCGGCGAGGCGTGGCCGCTGCGCCACGCGCACCTTGAGCGCCTGCAGGTGCGGCAGGCTGCTGCCGAGGCGGCGCATCGCGCGCGGAAACGCGTATTCCAGCCCGCTCGTCAACTGGAACAGCGAGAGATCGACATACGAGTGTTCGTGCAGCGCATGGTGGCCGCCGCCGCGCTCCAGCACCTGCTCGAAGTAGTCCAGGTACTTGGGCAACCGCGTCTCGCGCAGGTCGGCGGAGCGGCGGCGCGCCTCGCCGAGCTGGTCCTCGTAATACAGGCTGGCGGCGATCGGGTGATGGGAGTCGTGCACCTCGGCGACCAGGTCGGCGATGGTCAGCTGCAGCTGGTGCGCGTACAGCCGCCGGCCCTCGCCCTCCGGCACCAGGCCGAGCAGCGGGGCCAGGTATTGCAGGATGTTCGCGGTCTGCGCGATCAGCAGCCGGCCGGCCTTGAGGAACGGCGGCGCGAACGGCAGCGCGCCCTCGTGCACGCCGTCGAGGTAGCGCATGATGGCGTCGTCGCCCTGCTCGCGGGCCACGTCGACGTAGCTGGCACCGGCATCCTCCAGCGCCAGCCGCACGAATTCGCCGCGGCCCTGGATGCCGGTCCAGTAATAGAGCTCGTAGCGCATGGCCGTTTTTCCGGACTCACCGCCGATCTTGGCACGCGCGACTTCTACGGGGCGTGAGTGCGCCACTGCCGGCGCAGTCCGGCTCAGTGGCGGAAGTGGCGCATCCCGGTGAACACCATCGCCATGTCGTGCTCGTCGGCGGCGGCGATCACCTCGGCGTCGCGCATCGAGCCGCCGGGCTGGATCACCGCGCTGATGCCCGCCGCGGCAGCGGCGTCGATACCGTCGCGGAACGGGAAGAAGGCGTCGCTCGCCATCACCGAGCCGCGCACTTCGAGCTTTTCGTCGGCCGCCTTGATGCCGGCGATCCTCGCGCTGTACACGCGGCTCATCTGGCCGGCGCCGATGCCGATGGTCTGGCGGTCGCGGGCGTAGACGATGGCGTTGGACTTGACGAACTTGGCCACCTTCCACGCGAAGATCAGGTCGTGGATCTGCGCCTCGGTGGGTGCCTTGCGGGTGACCACCTTCAGGTCCGCCGCGCTGATCATGCCAGTGTCGGCGCTCTGCAGCAGCAGGCCGGAACCGACCCGTTTGGAGTTCATGCCGGGGTGCGCGGCACGCAAGTCGCCGCCAGCAGGTGTCGGGATCACCAGCACGCGCACGTTACCCTTCTTGTGGAAGGCCTTCAGCGCGTCATCCGCATAAGCCGGTGCCAGCACCACCTCGACGAACTGGCGTTCGACGATCGCACGCGCGGTGGCGCCGTCGACTTCGCGGTTGAACGCGATGATGCCGCCGAACGCGGAGGTGGGGTCGGTCTGGAAGGCCAGGTCGTACGCCTTGCCGATGCCGTCCAGGCTCACCGCCACGCCGCACGGGTTGGCGTGCTTGACGATCACGCAGGCCGGCTTGACGAAGCTGCGCACGCATTCCCACGCCGCATCGGCGTCGGCGATGTTGTTGAACGACAGCTCCTTGCCCTGCAGCTGGCGGAACGTGGCCAGCGTGCCCGGTGCCGGATACAGGTCGCGGTAGAACGCGGCCTGCTGGTGCGGGTTCTCGCCGTAGCGCAGGTCCATCAGCTTCACGAAGCGGCCGTTGACCTGGCCGGGGAACGCGGCATGACCGGCGATCGCGTCCTGCGTGTCGTTGAGTTCCAGCGCGGACAGGTAGTCGCTGATCGCGCCGTCGTAGCTGGACACGTTGTTGAATGCGGCCACCGCGAGCCTGAAGCGGGTGGCGCGGGCGAGGCCGCCCTGGCTTTCGATCTCGGTCAGTGCGTTCTCGTATTGATCCGGCGAGGTCAGTACGCCCACGTCGTTCCAGTTCTTCGCCGCCGAGCGCAGCATCGCCGGGCCGCCGATGTCGATGTTCTCGATCGCCTGTTCCAGCGTGCAGCCGGGCTTGGCCACGGTCGCCTCGAACGGGTACAGGTTCAGCACCAGCAGGTCGATCGGCGCGATGCCCAACTCGGCCATCACCCTGTCGTCGGTACCGCGACGGCCGAGCAGGCCGCCATGCACCTTCGGGTGCAGCGTCTTCACACGGCCGTCCATGATCTCGGGAAAGCCAGTGAGGTCGCTGACCTCGGTGACCGCGATGCCCGCTTCGCGCAGCGCCTTCGCGCTGCCGCCGGTGGAGAGCAGTTCGATGCCTTTCGCGGCGAGGCGCCGGCCCAGATCGATCAGGCCGGTCTTGTCGGAAACACTGAGCAGGGCGCGACGGACCGGGACGAGCTGGGGGGCGGACATGGGCGGGGTTCCTTGGCGGGAAAGCCGCTCATTATAGCCGTCCCGTGCAGGGGCGGCCGGATCGAGGGATTACAGCAGGCCGTGTGCGGCCAGCTTCTTGCGCAGGGTGGCGCGGTTGATGCCCAGCGCCGTGGCGGCGCGGCTCTGGTTGCCGTCGTGAAAGGCCAACACCTCGCGCAGCAGCGGCAGTTCGACCTCGCGCAGGACCAGCGCATGCAGGCCCTCGGCGCACTCGGTGTCGCCGATGTCGGCGAGATAGCGGCGTACCGTGCGGGTGACGCATTCGCTCAATGCGCTCTGCCCCTGGGAGCTGACGCCTGGCGAACCGGCGTTCTGCGACGAGGTCTGTTTCGCGGCCTCGACGGCAGGCAGTCTTACGGCATTCACGGACATCTTCCCTCGGGTGCGAGGCGGCGGCTGCATGGGCCGCTGCATTATGGTCATGGCTGTCGCGGCAGATCGCGGGGGTGTCGAGTACCGGCTTGGCGATCTGCGCAGGGGGCCGAGTCTACCCGCGTGTGCCGATAATTTTAAGTGCTATTCGAAACCGAGTTCGAACCCCACCGCCTTGTCGCCGGGGTCCTCCACTTCCAGCAGCAGCACCGCGGCTGCACCCGGCGCCAGCCCACGCTGCAGGGTGGCCTCGTCGTCGAGATACTCGTGCGGCTGCAGCCGGCGCATCGCGATGCGCTGGCCCTGCGCGTCGGACAGGGTGATCGTCAGCACCGGATACGGCTGGGCGAACGCGGCGTCGTTGCGCACGCTGGCACTGATCATCAACGCGCCGGCAACGCTGGGGTGGGCCTGCACGTTGCTGGCCAGCAGATGCAGCTGTTGCGGCGCGGCGACCAGCGGCAGGCGGCAGGCGAGCAGGGCGCAGCTGCTGCGCAACCAGTCGCCGGTAAGCGGGTTGCGGACCAGCTCATCGCGCTTGGCCCAGGCCAGCTGGGCGCCGAGCAGCAGCGCCAGCGTCAGGCATGCCAGCACCCACGGCCAGCGTCGTTCGGCGGACAGCGCCCCATGCCGGTGCCGCGTGCGCCGGCCCGACCGCCCGGACGCACGGGCTTGCGGCTCGCGCGCAAAGCGCGGGGCGAACACCAGCTGCGAAAAATCCTCGATCGCCGCTGCGCCTGCCCTCGCCGCATTGTCGCCGACCACCACCACCGGCGGTTCCGAGCGCGGCCGGTAGACCACCAGGTCGAGGCACGGCGGCTCGAACGCGGGTTCGTTGACCGGCAGCTCGACGAATGGCTCCGGCGGCAACTGCGCGGTGAGCGTGGCGAGGCTGTCGAAGCTGGCATGGCAGTGTCCGCACACGGCGTGGCCGTGCGCCTTCGCGAGTGTCTGCGCATCCAGCGAAAACACGGACAGGCATTCGGGACATTGGGTGTACATGCGAGCCGCTTCGATCGAACCGCGGCAAGCTTAGCAGGGAGTCGCCGGCGGCCGTCGCCCGCTCAGCGGCGGCGGCCGCTGATGCGCACCCAGTCCTCGCGGGTATCCACGCGCAGTTCGTCGAACCATTCGGCGTAGCGCTGCAGCAGCTCGTCCTGCTGGCCGGCGAGGATGCCGGAGATCGCGAACGGTGCACCGGGTTTCGCCGCGGCGGCGAAGGTGGGCGCCAGTTCGCCGAGCGGGCCGGCGAGGATGTTCGCGATGAAGACATCAGCCGCCTCCGCCTCGACGTCCTCCGGGAGAAACAGCGCGAGCCGGTCGGCGACGCCGTTGCGTTCGGCGTTGTCGCGCGAGGCAGTGAGCGCCTGCGGGTCGTTGTCGACGCCGACCGCGCCGGTCGCGCCGAGTTTCAGCGCGGCGATCGCCAGGACGCCGGAGCCGCAGCCGTAGTCGGTGATCGTCTTGCCGGCCAGGTCGAGGCCGTCCAGCCACTCCAGGCACAACGCAGTGGTGGGATGGGTGCCGCTGCCGAAGGCCAGGCCGGGGTCCAGCCTTACGACGACCAGTCCATCGTCGGCCGGTGGCTCGATGTTCCACGGATAGATCCACAGCCGCCGGCCGAACGGCATCGGCTTGAACTGGTCCATCCAGGCGCGCTCCCACTCCTGGTCGGCGACCTCGGCGAAGTTCAGCTGGTCGGGTTCGAGCCACGGCAGCAGTTCGCCCAGCGCGGCGGCGAGGCCACGCCGGTCGGCGTGCTGGTCGAACAGGGCGTCGAGCGTGATCGTGGGCCACAGCGGCAGCTCGCCCACGCCCGGCTCGAAGATGGCCTGTTCGTCCGGCGTCTCGGCATCGGCGTCGCGCAGCGTGATCGACAATGCGCCGAGGTCGTCCAGCGCTTCTTCCGCGCGGGGTTGCTGTTCGGTGCGGACGACCAGGGAGAGTTCGAGGAAAGGCATCAGGCGAGGAGTGAGGGGAGAGGAGTGGAAGAAGAGCCGATGGCTGGAGAAGTTGTCGGAGAGCGGATCTTGCGGTGTGGATGGAGCGGGCAAGGCCGATTCAGGGGGCGCGCCACGTGCGTGCCCTCTCTCGTTCCTCACTCCTCTCCACTCACTCCCTCTCTTCGCCGGCCGCCTTGTGTTCCTTCTGCTCGGCCATCCGCTTCTCGAGGTAGTGGATGTTCTGGCCGCCATGGTGGAAGCCGGCGTCGGCCATGATCCGCTGCTGCAGCGGGATATTGCACTTGACGCCCTCGATCACCGTCTCGGCCAGCGCCAGGCGCATGCGCGCGATCGCGGTCTCGCGGTCGGGGCCGTGCACGATCAGCTTGCCGATCATCGAATCGTAGTTCGGCGGGATGCGGTAACCGTCGTACAGATGGGTGTCCACGCGCACGCCGGGGCCGCCGGGCGCCTCGAAGCGCTTCACCGTGCCGGGGCTGGGCATGAACGTGTCCGGATCCTCGGCGTTGATGCGGCACTCGATCGCATGGCCGGTGATCTTGACGTCCTCCTGGCGGATCGACAGCTTCTCGCCGCCGGCGATCAGCAACTGCTCGCGCACCAGGTCGATGCCCGTGATGAATTCGGTCACCGGGTGCTCGACCTGGATGCGCGTGTTCATCTCGATGAAGTAGAAGCGGCCGTTCTCGAACAGGAACTCGAACGTGCCGGCGCCGCGGTAGCCGATGCGCAGGCAGGCGTCGACGCAGACCTTGCCAATCGCCGCGCGCTGCTCCGGCGTGATGCCCGGGGCCGGGGCTTCTTCCACGACTTTCTGGTGGCGGCGCTGCATCGAGCAGTCGCGCTCGCCCAGGTGGATCGCGTTGCCCTGGCCGTCGGCGAGTACCTGGATCTCCACGTGGCGCGGATTCTCCAGGAATTTCTCCATGTACACCTGTTCGTTGCCGAACGCGGCCTTGGCTTCGGCCTTGGTCATGGTGATGGCGTTGCCCAGGTGCGCCTCGGTGCGCACCACGCGCATGCCGCGGCCGCCACCGCCGCCGGCGGCCTTGATGATCACCGGGTAGCCGATCTCGCGGGCGATCTTGACGTTGGTGTCCACGTCCTCGCCGAGCGGGCCGCCGGAGCCGGGCACGCATGGCACGCCGGCCGACTTCATCGCGCGGATCGCCTCGACCTTGTCGCCCATCAGGCGGATCACCTCGGCGGTCGGGCCGATGAAGACGAAGCCGGACTGCTCCACCTGCTCGGCGAAGTCGGCACGCTCGGACAGGAAGCCGTAGCCAGGGTGGATCGCCTGGGCGTCGGTGATCTCCGCCGCGGCGATGATCCGCGGGATGTTGAGGTAGCTGTCGACCGACGGCCCGGGGCCGATGCAGATCGACTCGTCGGCGAGGCCGACGTGCTTCAGGTTGCGGTCCACGGTGGAGTGCACCGCCACGGTCTTGATGCCCAGACTGTGGCAGGCGCGCAGCACGCGCAGGGCGATTTCGCCGCGGTTGGCGATGACGACCTTCTCGAGCATCCGGGCGGCCTCAGGCAATCACGAACATGGGTTCGTCGAATTCCACCGGCTGGCCGTTCTCGACCAGGATCGCCTGCACGGTGCCGGCCACGTCGGCCTCGATCTGGTTGAACATCTTCATTGCCTCGATGATGCCCAGCGTCTCGCCGGCCTTGACCTGCTGGCCGACCTTGACGAAGGCCGGCGTGCCCGGCGTGGCCGAGGCGTAGAACGTGCCGACCATCGGTGCCTTCACCACGTGGCCGGCGGGCAGCGCGTTCGCGACCGCAGCCTCGGCGGACGGCGCCGCGGGGGTCGCGGCGACCGGGGCGGGCGCGGCGGCCATCACGACCGGCGCGGCCGGTACGGCGGCCGGGGCGGGTGCGGCGCTCTTCGGCACGCGCGACAGGCGGACGACTTCCTCGCCCTCCTTGATTTCCAGTTCGGCGAGGTTGGATTCCTCGAGCAGGTCGATCAGTTTCTTGATTTTGCGCAAATCCATCGGATCAGCCTTTGGTCAGTCATGCCACCGGGGTGGCTGGAAGTGGATGGGGTGGGCCGTACGGCGGCACGCCGGTCAGGACGCGGCCGGCGCCTGCAATCGCTGCAGCGCCGCGTCCAGCGCCAGCCGGTAGCTGTCGCCGCCGAAACCGCAGATCACGCCGAGCGCGAGGTCGGACAGGTACGAGTGGTGGCGGAACGACTCGCGGGCGAACAGGTTCGACAGGTGCACCTCGATGAACGGGATCGCCACCGCGGCAAACGCGTCGCGCAGCGCGATGCTGGTATGGGTGAACGCGCCGGCGTTGCACAGGATCATCGCGGTACGGTCGTCGCGGCTCTGGTGGACGCGCCCGACCAGCTCGTGCTCGGCGTTGGACTGGAACCAGGCCAGCTCGTGCCCGGCCGCGTGCGCGCGCTCGGCCAGTTGCCGGTTGATGTCGGCCAGCGTCTCGCGGCCATAGATCTGCGGCTCGCGTGCACCCAGCAGGTTGAGGTTGGGTCCGTGCAGGACCAGGATTTTCGCCACGAAACCGTCCGCCAGCGTCCGGAGGCCCCGGAACCCGGCGCAGTGTGCGCGCAGTCGGGAATCTTGTCCAGTTCGCTGCAGATCGGCGATGTTTGACGGAGAAGCGCCGGGTTTCCGTGCGTGGCCGTATGTCAGTGCTCGGCTTCCGCCGGTGCCAGCCACCGTGCCAGCTGCGCGGCGGAGAGCGGCCCGGCATGTGTGGCCAGGATGCGTCCATCGGCGTCGATCAGCACGCTATAAGGCAGTATCTGACGTGTATTGCCGAGTTTCAGCGAGCTGCTTGGTGGCCCCATCTCCCCGATCAGGATCGGGTAATCCACCGGATGTGCCGCCAAAAAGGCGCGAACGTGTACTGGCTCATCCATCGCTATTCCAATCACGATCGCCCCCTGTTCGCCGAATTTGGCCTGGGCCTCGGCCAGCGCCGGCATCTCCCGCAGGCACGGCGCACACCAGCTGGCCCAGAAGTTCAGCAGCACGCGGCGCCCGCGGTAATCGTCCAGTCGATGGAGTTTGCCGTCGAGGTCGGGCAGCACGAGCGGCGGCGGCAACTGGCCGAGCAGGCTTGGCGGCGTCGTCCCGGCGGCCCGCTGGCGGTGTTGCAGGTAGCCGCCCAGCGCGGCGGCCAGCACGGCCAGGCCGAGGATCAGCCAGTTGCTGCGGCTGAGCATCAGCGTGCCGCTTCGGTCAGCGCCCGCTCGATCATCGAGCGGGTCAGTACCGTGGACAACTGCTTGCCCGGGCCGCCGTTTTTCGGGAACACCACATAGAGCGGCACGCCGGGCGAGTGGTACTGCTGCAGGAACGCGCTGATGGTCGGGTTGACGTCGGTCCAGTCGCCCTTCATGTAGACCGCGCCGGTGCGCTGGAGCAGGTCGCGGAACGCCTGCGTGCCCAGCACGGCGTGTTCGTTCGCCTTGCAGGTGACGCACCAGTCGGCGGTCATGTCGACGAACACGGGCGTACCGGCCGCGCGCAACTCGGCGAGTTTCTGCGGACTGTAGGCGACCACGCCTTCCTCGGCCACGGCCGCAGCCGACGGCGGCGGTACCTGGGCCAGCAGGTACAACGGCACCAGGGTGGCGAGCGCCAGCACCGCCACCATCAATTTGCCGGGCGCTCCCCGTGAGCGGCTGCGTTCGAACCACCACAGCGTCATCGCCAGCAGCACCATCGCGACCAGCACCAGGCCGACCGCGTCGGCGCCGCGCTGGTTGGCCAGCACCCACACCAGCCAGGCGGCGGTGAGGTACATCGGGAAGGCCAGCACCTGCTTCAGCGTTTCCATCCAGCGTCCGGGCTTCGGCAGCAGGCGCGCCAGCGCGGGCACGAAGCCGACCGCCAGGAACGGCAGCGCGAGGCCGACGCCCAGCGCCAGGAACACCAGCAGCGCGGACAACATCGGCGCGGCGAACGCGTACGCCAGCGCGCTGCCCATGAACGGCGCGGTGCACGGGCTGGCCACCACCACCGCCAGCACGCCGGTGAAGAAGTCGCCGACCGGGCCGGAGCGGTTGGCCAGATTCGCGCCGGTATTGCCCAGCGACGCGCCGAACTGCACCACGCCGGACATCGACAGGCCCACCGCCAGCATCACGCAGGCCAGTGCGCCGACCAGCAGCGGTTGCTGCAGCTGCGAACCCCAGCCCATCGCGTGGCCGGCCGCGCGCAGGGCGAGGATGCCCAACCCCAGCGCGGCAAAGCTGCTCAGCACGCCAGCGGTGTAGAACAGCGCATGCCGGCGCGCGGTGGCGCGGTTCTCGCCGCTTTCCAGCACGCTGACCGCCTTGATCGACAGCACCGGCAGCACGCACGGCATCAGGTTCAGCACCAGTCCGCCGCCCAGCGCCAGCAGCAGCGCGGCGAGCAGGCTGACCTGCAGCGGGCCGCCGGCGAGATCGGCCGGTGGCAGTTCCGGCGCTGGTGTGCCGGACGTTGCCGCACCGCCATTCAGGTCGATGTCCACCGTGCGCGTCATCAGCGGATAGCACAGGCCGCCGTCCTGGCAGCCCTGGAAGCTCGCCTGCAGCGCGAGTCGCATGCGGCCGGCCAGGTCGCCGTCCACCGTCACCGGCAGCTCGACCTGGTCGAAGTACACGGTGACGTCGCCGTAGTGTTCGTCGTGATGCGCGGTGCCGGCCGGCCATGCGGGATGCAGCGTGAGGCCGGCGGCGTCGGCGAGCTTCAGCGTGGTCTGGTCGCGGTACAGGTAGTAGCCCTTCGGCATCGTCCAGCGCAGCAACAGTTGTTTGGGACCCTGCGCCAGCGCCTCGAAACGGAACGCCTGTTCGGCTGGCAGCGGCGCGCCCGCCGCAGTCGTGCCGGCATTGCTGCCGAGCCGGTCGAGCGCCGCGCCCAATGCGTTGCCCGCAGCCGGCGTGGCCGGAGCGCCGGCTGCGGCCGGCAGCGGCAGGTCCAGTTTCTCGGTATGCGGCGGATAGCAGATCTTCGGCTCGACCTCGTGGCAGCCCTGGTACTGCACGCTCACGGCGAGTCGCGTGGTGCCGGCGGCGACCGTGTACGGGATGCTGGCGTCGACGCCGTGGTGGTAGGTCTCCACGTCGCCGAGGTATTCGTCGTGATGCTTCTCGCCGTCGGGCAGCTGCGCCTCGCCGAGGGTGACGCCGTCGCCGCCCTTGAACTTCATGCGGCCGCGGTAGAGGTAGTAGTCCGGCGCGATCGTCCAGTGCAGCTTCAGCACGCCGGGGGTGGCGGCGTCGGCGCTCAACTTGTACGCCTCGGTGACCGGCAGCAGGTTGTCGGTGTCCTGCGCCGGCGCGGACGGCGCGCACAGCAGGCCAAGCAGCAGGGCCAGGGCGGGGAGGCGGGCGGCCAGGCGGCCGATGGTCGAAGGCATCGTGGTTCCAGGTTCCGGTGGTGCAACGGTGGAGAAAGCATTATGGATCATGCGGAACGGGCCGCCGTTCGTTGCGGCCTTATGTCTCCCCGGCGGCCAGCGGCGCCGTGGCGCGGCGTCCGCGGACCAGCCCGGTGGTGAGCGCCGTGCCCAGCAGGATCACGGCGCAGCCGCCGAGCATGCGCGCGCTCACCGGTTCGCCGAGCAGCAGGGCGCCCCACAGCACGCCGAATGCGGGGATCAGGTAGGGGATCACCATGATGCGCGTCGCGCCGACCCGCGCCAGCACCCAGAAGAACAGCACGTAGGCCAGCGCCGTGCACAGCACGGCCAGCCCTGCGGCCGCCAGCCACGCATGCAGCGGCGGGGGCTGCGTGGGCCACGCCAGCAGCGTGGTCGGCAGCAGCAGGAGCGCGGCGACCATGTGGCTGCCGACCGTCACCACCAGCGGCGTCACGCCGGCCAGGCGCAGGTGGGTGTAATGCACCGCGTAGCCGTACAGCACGGTGGCGGCGACGCAGGCGAGCAGCGCCAGGCCCGCGCCCGACCCCGGCGCGAGACTGCCTTCGGCCAGCCAGACCACGCCGGCAAAACCGATCGCCAGCCCGGCGCCGCGCCAAGCGTCCAGCCGCTGACCCAGCCACAGCCAGCCGATCAGTGCGGCGAACATCGGCGTCATGCCGTCGATGATCGAGGCCAGCCCCGCCGGCAGGCTGCGCGTGGCGAAGGTGAACAGCACGAAAGGCAGCGCCGAGTTGGTCAGCCCGACCACCGCGATCGGCCACCAGTGCGCGCGCCACTCGGCCCGGCGTCGGCGCGAGGCCAGCAGCGGCAGGAAGCACAGCGCCGCGCCGATCGCGCGCAGGCCGGCCAGCGGCAGCGCGCCGAAGGCGCCGGCGCCCATCCGCATGAACAGGAAGGAGCCCCCCCACAGGGCGCCCAGCGACAGCAGCACGGCGTAGTCGATCTTCTTCACGGTGGGATTCCTGATGGGAGGCGGCCAGATTAGGGTGCGGCGATGCCAGATGCTGTCAGCAGTGTTCGAGCCGCCGGCCGTTTGCGGGAACGGTCCGGCTTCGGGCTGCCGGGCGTCGTGCGGCGCCGTTCAGCGAGGGGCGGTGGCCCGCATTTCGGCGACGAGGCCGATCCCGCGGTGGGGTACGCCCACGTGGCGACGCGGGTGGGGGTCGTGGCCAGGGATGGCGGTGGGCTGCGTCACGGGGTGCTCCTGTCCGGTGGGAGTAGGTGCAGGCTAGGCGTTGCCATGGTCCTTGAAAAGATCCACGATATGACAATCATCAGGGTCCACTTTGCGGGGCGCCATGCAGCATCCGTTCGAGTTTCCGCTGCAGCTGCCCGCCAGCGGGTCGCGCCAGCGCCTGGCCGCGCTGCACGCGCAGCTGCACGCGGCGATCCTCGACGGGCGACTCCAGCCCGGCTTGCGCCTGCCCGCCACGCGCGAACTGGCGCAGGCGCTGAAGATCTCGCGCAACACGGTGGTGGCGGCCTACGAACTGCTGCTGAGCGAGGGCTACGTGGTCGCCCGGCGCGGTGCCGGCAACTACGTGGCCGATCTGCTGGGGCGCCGCGGCCAGCGCGGCGCGCCGCCGCCCGGACCCGGCGGCGACCGCCGGCTGACCCCGTACTGGCGCGCGGCGCGCCTGCCGGCGCCGATGCAGCTGGGCGCCTGTACCCATGACTTCCGCGTGGGCATTCCCGACAACCGGCAGTTTCCTTTCGAGCTGTGGCGGCGGCTGTCGGCGCGGGCCCTACGCGGCCTGTCCAAGGCGCCGCCGCTGTACGGCCACGCCACCGGGCGCCCGGCCCTGCGCGAGGCGATTGCGCGGCACGTCTCCTTCGCCCGCGCGGTGGCCTGTGATCCGGACGACGTGGTGGTGACCAGCGGCGCCCAGCAGGCCTTCGACCTGTTGGCGCGGGTGCTGGTGACGCCGGGGCGCACCGTGGTGGCGGTGGAGGACCCGGGCTACCCGCCGCTGCGCGCCGCGTTCGCAGCCGCCGGCGCCAGGGTGGTACCGGTGGCGGTGGATGCCGAGGGACTGGTGGTGGAGAAAATCCCGGCCGAGGCGCGCGTGGTCTATGTGACGCCCTCGCACCAGTTCCCGCTGGGCGTGCCGATGTCGCCGTCGCGGCGCGCGGCCCTGCTGGCCTTCGCCGCGGCCCGCCAGGCGGTGGTGGTCGAGGACGACTACGATGGCGAGTTCCGCTACGGCGGACGCCCGCTGGACGCCCTGCAGACACTCGATCGCGATGGCCTGGTGTGCTACGTGGGCACCTTCTCCAAGTGCCTGTTCCCCGCACTGCGGCTGGGCTACGTGGTGGCACCGCCCTGGCTGCTGCCCGCGCTGGCGGCGGCCAAGGCGATGACCGACTGGCACTGCGACCTGCCCGCGCAGGACACCCTGGCGGCGTTCATCACCGAGGGCCACCTGGCCCGCCACGTGCGCAGGATGCGCAAGGAGTACGCGGAGCGCCGCGCGACGCTGCTGGAGGCGCTGTCGTGCCACGGCATCGAGGCCTGGCCGTCGGATGCGGGCCTGCACCTTTCGGCGCGGCTGCCCCACCGGGTCCGCAGCGCCACCCTGGTGGAGCAGGCCGCCGCCCAGGGCATCCATCTGGAAGGCCTGGACGGCTATACCCACGGCCGGGTCGCCATGCAGGGGCTGGTGCTGGGCTTTGGCATGATCGAGGCCGCGCGCATCGGCGAGGCGCTGCGGCGGGTGGCGCGCCTGCTGCCGCGCTGAGGCAGGCACGGCGCCGCCGCCAAAGTGGACCCGTCGCATTGATGGAACGTGGCTCTTACATTGGGGCCACATCGACGCCAGCATAGGGCACCTCCACTTGCCGGTATCCGCCATGCGTCGCCTCGCCATCCTCTGTTTCACCTTGCTCTCCATCGTCGCCGGACCGTTGTGGGCCCAGTCCGGCCAGCAGCGTGCCGAGGCCGCCGGCCAGGGCCTGGTCGGTACGCCGGCGCCGCGGATGGTGCTGAGGACCATAGACGGGCGGACCATCGACCTGGCCGGCCTCTACGGCCGGAAGGCCGTATACCTGAAGTTCTGGGCCACCTGGTGTGTGCCCTGCCGCGAGCAGATGCCGCACCTGAAGCAGACCTACGCCGGGGCCGGCGGGGACCTGGCGGTGATCGCCATCAGCGTGGGCTTCGACGAGACCGTCGCCGACGTACGCAAGTACCGCCGCGAGATGGGCCTGAAGATGCCGATCGTGTTCGACGACGGCACCCTGGCCGAGGCCTTCCGCCTGCGCGTGACGCCGCAGCACGTGGTGATCGGCCGCGACGGGCGCATTCTCTACGTCGGCCACGAGGCCAACGCGAAGCTGGATGCAGCCCTGCTGGCGGCGCGCCGCGAGACGGGCGCCGCGGTGGTCGCGGCGGCTGCGCCCGGGCGCGAAGTCCATTACGACGTGGGCGACCGCGTGCCCGCTTCGGCCACGGCCACGCTCGCCGGCGGCTCCTTCACCCTGCCGCAACCCGGCCGGCCCACCGCGCTGGTGTTCCTCTCTCCCTGGTGCGAGACCTATCTGGCGGACAGCCGCCCCGCACTGGCGCAGAGCTGCCGCGCGGTGCGCGAGCAGGTGGCGGCGCTGTCCGCCGGCGCGGGCCGGGTGCGCTGGCTGGGCATCGCCTCGGGACTGTGGGCCAACCGCGAGGAGCTGGCCACGTACCGCGACGCGCATCGCCTCGGCATGCCGCTCGCCCTGGACGCCTCCGGTGCGCTGTTCCGCCGCTTCCGCGTCAGCCACGTGCCCACGGTGCTGCTCTTCGACGATTCCGGACGCATCGTGCGGCGGATCGAGGACGCGGGTGCGCCGCTGGAGCAGGCCATGAAGACCCTGGCCGGCCGCCGAGGGGTGTCGTCATGATGCGTTCGCCGCGTTTCCTGCCCCGGTTGCTGGTCGCTGCGGCCATCGCCGGCGCCGCCACGCCGGCTGCGGCCGTCGACGAGCACGCGCTGCTCGCGGTACCGCTGACCCAAGCCCCGGGCGCCCGCTTCACCGCACTCACTGTCACCTACCGGCCGGGCCAATCCTCCGCACCGCACCGCCATGAGGCGGATGCCTTCGTCTACGTGCTCGCCGGCCACGTGCGCAGCCAGCTGGACGCGACACCAGCGCGCGTCTACGCCCCCGGCGAGAGCTGGTTCGAGCCGGCCGGGGCGCACCATGTGCTCTGCGGCAACGCCAGCCGCAGCGAGACGGCAACCATGCTGGTGGTGTTCGTGGCCCGGCCGCAGGCCCGGCTCCATGTCGCCGATCAGCCCGCCACGCCGGCGCGCACCCAGTCCAGATAGGCCGTGTGGCCCCGCTCCACCGGCACCGCGACCAGCTCCGGCAGCTCGTACGGGTGCAGTTCGAGCAGGCGCGCCTTCAGCGCGTCGAAGCGGGCGGCGGTGGTCTTGATCAGCAGCAGTTCCTCGCTGTCGTGGGTCACGGTGCCCTGCCAGCGATAGGTGGATTGGACGGCCGGCAGGCGGTTGACGCAGGCGGCCAGCCGCTCGCCGACCAGTGCCTCGGCAATGGCACGGGCGCTGGCGGCGTCGGGGCAGCTGCAGTAGCAGAGCAGCACGGTGGCGGGGTGGGTCAGGGTCATGGCCGAAGCGTACCCGGGTCGTGGGGCGATTTCGCCGGCGCCCCTTGAAAGCGGCACCCGTCCGCCCAATTAGCTGTGGCATCCCCCCCCGGTTCAAAGTTCTTGCAGCGGGGTCGCATACCCGTAAAATTGGCACTCACCAACTTTGAGTGCTAACAGGGTCGCCGTTCCGGGCCTTGAAAGCCTTGTCCATCAACAACTCAAGTCAGCTGGAGTCATCCATGAGCACACTGCGTCCCCTGCACGATCGCGTCATCGTCAAGCGTCTCGAAGAAGAGCGCGTCTCCGCCGGCGGCATCGTCATCCCCGACAGCGCCACCGAGAAGCCGACCCGCGGCAAGGTCGTCGCCGCCGGCACCGGCCTGATCATGAGCGACGGCAAGGTGCGCCCGATGTCGCTGAAGCCCGGTGACGTGGTGCTGTTCGGCAAGTACGCCGGCCAGGAAATCAAGATCGACGGCGAAGAGCTGGTCTTCCTGAAGGAAGACGACATCGTGGCGGTGATCGAGGGCTGATCCACGCTTGACTGGTCGAGCGCGAAACAAGCGCGCACGCCAGTCGCCTTTAGCTCCTTCCCGCACCCCTTTAGCAAGATTGCCCGTACCTATTTCAATTTTTTCAAGGAAAAAATTTATGGCCGCCAAAGAAGTCCGTTTCGGCGAAGACGCCCGCTCGCGCATCCTCAAGGGCGTGAACACGCTCGCCAATGCCGTCAAGGTCACCCTGGGCCCGAAGGGCCGCAACGTCGTGCTCGAGAAGAGCTTCGGCGCCCCCACGATCACCAAGGACGGCGTGTCCGTCGCCAAGGAGATCGAGCTGGCCGACAAGTACGAGAACCTCGGCGCGCAGATCGTCAAGGAAGCCGCCTCCAAGACCTCCGACGTCGCCGGCGACGGCACCACCACCGCCACCGTGCTGGCGCAGGCGTTCATCCAGGAAGGCCTCAAGGCCGTCGCCGCGGGCATCAACCCGATGGACCTGAAGCGCGGCATCGACAAGGCGGTGATCGCCGCCGTCGGCGAGCTGAAGAAGCTCTCCAACCCCACCGCGAACGACAAGGAAATCGCCCAGGTCGGCACCATCTCGGCCAACTCCGACACCAACATCGGCGACATCATCGCCACCGCGATGAAGAAGGTCGGCAAGGAAGGCGTGATCACCGTCGAGGAAGGCTCGGGCCTGGACAATGAACTCGACGTGGTCGAGGGCATGCAGTTCGACCGCGGCTACCTGTCGCCGTACTTCATCAACAACCAGCAGAGCCAGCAGGTCGAGCTGGACGACCCGTACATCCTGATCCACGACAAGAAGGTCTCCAACGTCCGCGAGCTGCTGCCGGTGCTGGAAGCTGTCGCCAAGGCCGGCAAGCCGCTGCTGATCGTGGCCGAGGAAGTCGAGGGCGAGGCGCTGGCCACGCTGGTGGTCAACACCATCCGCGGCATCGTCAAGGTTGCCGCCGTCAAGGCGCCGGGCTTCGGTGACCGCCGCAAGGCGATCCTGGAAGACATCGCGATCCTCACCAACGGCCAGGTCGTGTCCGAAGAAGTCGGCCTGTCGCTGGAGAAGACCACCATCGGCGACCTGGGCCGCGCCAAGCGCGTGGTGATCACCAAGGAAAACACCACCATCATCGACGGCGCCGGCGAAGCCGCGCGCATCCAGTCGCGCATCGGCCAGATCAAGGCGCAGATCGAGGAGACCTCCTCCGACTACGACCGCGAGAAGCTGCAGGAGCGGGTGGCCAAGCTGGCCGGCGGCGTGGCCGTCATCAAGGTCGGTGCCGCCACCGAAGTCGAGATGAAGGAAAAGAAGGCCCGCGTCGAAGACGCCCTGCACGCGACCCGTGCGGCTGTCGAAGAAGGCGTGGTCCCAGGCGGCGGTGTCGCGCTGATCCGCGCGCTGAAGGCGGTCGAAGGCCTGAAGGGCGACAACACCGATCAGGACCTGGGCATCGCGATCACCCGCCGCGCGCTGGAAGCGCCGCTGCGCGCGATCGTCGCCAACGCCGGCGAAGAGCCGTCCGTGATCCTCAACAAGGTGAAGGAAGGCAAGGGCAACTACGGCTACAACGCCGCCAGCGGTGAGTTCGGCGACATGGTCGAGATGGGCATCCTGGACCCGACCAAGGTGACCCGCACGGCGCTGCAGCACGCCGCGTCGGTCGCCGGCCTGGCGATCACCACCGAGGCGATCGTCGCCGAGCTGCCGAAGAAGGACGAAGGCCACAGCCATGGCGGCGGTGGCATGGGCGGTGGCATGGGTGGCATGGGCGGCATGGATTTCTAAGCCCCACCGTTTGTCCCGGACCTAGCCGCGCAGCGGCAAAGTCGAGGGCTCCGCGATACGAAAACCCCGCCCCGGCGGGGTTTTTCGTATCGGGGGTTGGTAGTCCCGCGCGCAGATGCTGCTACCCACTGTGGCGACATTGGCACGGCCCATCCCCGCACTGGAGCAGGGAGGCCGACGGCCCGTTGTCGGACATCGTCGACGACATGACCCCACGAGGGCAGTGCATGTCGCAGGCTGTCTTGCATACAGCGCCGACTTGTCCTTACATTATAGGCTGCGTTAAATATGGGCGGAGATTCGAGCCAAATGCAGGACAGCCTCGCATGAGTACGGTCGATCCCCCCGGCAGCAATGAGACCCTGCGCCATCGCGCCGGGCGCTATATCGCACAGCCCACCGGCTACCGCGCCTTCTATCCCGCGCCGCTGCCGCCGCAACCGCTGCCTCGGCTGGAAGGCGAGCTGCAGATACTGCTGTCGCACGCCGACCGCGCGCTGGGCCGGCTCGACGGTTCCATCCAGACCCTGCCTAACCCCGACCTGTTCGTCTTCATGTACGTGCGCAAAGAGGCGGTGCTGTCCAGCCAGATCGAAGGTACACAGAGTTCCTTGCAGGATCTGCTGGCGGCCGAGGCGCATATTCTGGCGCCGGATCGCCCGCGCGACGTCGACGAGGTGGTCAACTACGTCGCCGCGATGAATTATGGTCTGCATCGGCTGCAGGAATTGCCGGTGTCCGTGCGTCTGATCCGCGAAATCCACCAGCGCCTGCTTCAAGGTGTGCGTGGCATACGCCTGACGCCGGGCGAACTGCGCGTTTCGCAGAACTGGATCGGCCCCGGCGGCTGCACACTGCGCGAAGCGACCTACGTCCCGCCACCGCCGCACGAAGTGCCACTCGCCCTCGGCGCGCTGGAAACCTTCCTGCATGCCGACAGCACCTTGCCGCAGCTGATTCAGATCGGGCTGGCGCATGCGCAGTTCGAAACCATCCATCCCTTTCTCGACGGCAACGGCCGCGTGGGCCGCCTGCTGATTACCTTCCTGCTGTGCCAGCGCGAGATCCTGGTCAAGCCGGTGCTGTACCTCTCGCACTTCTTCAAGCAGCACCGCGTCGAATACTACGAGCGCCTGCAGGCCGTGCGCGACAACGGCGATTGGGAAGGCTGGCTGGCCTTCTTCCTGCGCGGCGTGACCAGCGTCAGCCGCGAAGCCACCGAAACAGCGCGGCGCGTCCTTGCCCTGCGCGAGGACCATCGCGCCCGCGTCACCATCGGCCTCGGTCGCGCTGCCGGCAATGGGCACAAGGTGTTGGAGCATCTCTACCGGCGCCCGATCGTCTCGGTTTCCGATGTGCAGGAACTCACTGGTACCACCTACACCGCCGCCAACAACCTGGTATCGCGGCTGGTGGAACTGAGTGTGCTGGTGGAAACCACCGGCTACCGGCGCAACCGGTTGTTCCGATATCAGGCGTATATCGAGATGTTCGGCGGACCGAGCGATACGGCAGAAGGAGCGGCGACATGATTGAGGGCACGGGTGGCATGGGCATGGATTTCCCAGCCCGCATCCAAGGCACGACCAGAGAAAACCCCGCCAAGGCGGGGTTTTCTTTTTGCGCTGCCGGCCCGGGCGATATGCCCGGACGGTGGTGGCCGGCTCAGTGCCCGTGGGCGTTGGCGTTGACATTCCCGCTGGCGCCGGCGTTGCCGCTGGCGTTGAGGCCCTTCACCGCGTTGCCGACCGAGCCGGCCGTGCGATCGGTGGATTGGATCGCCGAGTGTGCGGCGTCGCGCACGTTGCCGCCCACGCCCTGGCCCATGTTGCCGGCCTTGCCAGCGGTGGCAGCGGTATCGAGGCCTTCTCCGGCATCGACATTCGCGTTGACATTGGCGTTGGCGTTGGCATGCGAATCGCCGGCGCCCGCCCCGATCGCGCCGTTGGCATTGGCGTTGGCGTTGTCATTCACGGCCGACGCGGTCTTGTCGGTGACCATGCGGGCCTTGTGCTTCATATGGGAGCCGGCTCGATGCAGGCTCTGCCCGGTCTGGGCCGTGGTCTGGCCGGCCGTGTGCATGGCGCTCGGCACGACCGCGCCCGCATGGACGCCGGCGCCGACCTGGGCGGCACCGCCGAGGCTGGCCTGGGCGAAGGCGGATGCGGTGAAAACGCTGGCACCGAGAACGAGGGCTGAGAGCATGGTCTTGCGCATGGGGTTGACCTCCAATGTAGGGGATGCCGCGAACCAAGGCCGTGCCACGGCTTCGCGGACGCCGCCAAACTAGGTGCCGCTGCCAGACTCCCGTCTGAACAGGGCGCCGCGGCCTTCAGTCGGCGGACAGCTCGCTGAACAGTGGCCGATGGCCGCGCCAGTCCGCTGCATCGAACAACATCGCGCCCGCGGGCGGCGAAGTTGGCGGCTCGTCGTTGTGGGCGACGTTGGCGGGCGAGGGCTCGGGCGGTTGCGGCAGCAGGCGGTCCAGCTTGCCGCGCATGCGCAGTTGGCCGACGCTGCCCATCGCCGCGTCGAGTTGGCGCTGATCGTCGCCCTCGGGCAGCGGCGGCGCACCGGGGGCCTCGGTGAGTACCGCCAGTTGCGGGCCGACCAGTTCGGTCAGCGCGAAATACGCGTCGTCGTGGATGCCGACATGCGCCAGCAGCTTGCCAGGCAGCAGCCATGCAGCGGTGTCCACCTGCGCGCGCTGGCCCGGATGCTTCGGATCGACCAGCAGCCAGACGCCGGCCTGGTTCAGCATGTCACCGCCGTCGACGAAACCGGTGGTGCGGTAGCTGTTGCTGAGCGCGGGCAGGTGGTCGCCGTAGAACAGCACCACGCTGGGCCGCTGGCGCTGGGCCAACAGCTCAACCAGCCGGCCGAGTTCGGCATCGGCGTGCTTCAGATGGTAGAGGTAGGTCTGCAGCTCCAGTTTGTCGCGGCCCTCGATGCCTGCGGGCACCGGGATCGCGTCGCGCTCGGCAGCGTGGGCGGGTTCGACGTCGTAAGGGCCATGCGCCTCGATGCTGATGGCGAAGATGAACTGCGGCGGGCCGTGGTCCTTCAGCTGCGCCATGATTTCGCCGGTCATCGCGCTGTCGGCCATGTACTTGCCGTCGTTGGGCGCGTCGTGCGGGAACGACGACTGCGACACGAAGCGGTCGAAGCCGAGCATCTTGAACGCGGCGGTGCGGTTCCAGAACGCCGGATCGTTGCCGTGCAGCGCCAGCGTCGAATAGCCGTGCCGGCCCAGCGCGCGAACCAGCCCCGGCAGCGGCTTGTGGCCCATCTGCAGGTAGGGGAACTGCAGGTTGTCGAAATAGCGCAGCGACAGCCCGGTGAGCACCTCGAACTCGGTGCGGATGGTGCCGCCGCCGAAAGTGGGCACATGCAGCGCGCCGCTGGTGCCGTGGGCGGCGAGCCGGCGCAGGTTCGGCGTGAAGTTGCTGTGCTCGTAGCCGCGCATGATGGCGGGGTCGAAGAACGACTCGCTCTGCACCACCACGATGTCGGGCAATTCGCCGCCCGTTGCCGGCGCCCGCATGGACTGCAGCAGGGCCGGTGTGGATTGTTCGATCAGCTGCGTGGCCGCAGCGCGATCCGGCTTGCGCTCGCCCTTGTTGTATTCCAGGTGGAACAGCATCAGCGAGCTGACCAGGCCGGAGTGGGTGGCGGTGGAAATTGCCGACCATGGCTCCAGCCACAGCGTATTGGCGTTGTAGACCCGGCTCCACACCGGCCGCCCGGCCAGCAGGCTGGCCAGCGCCAGCGCCAACACGCTGCCGCCGAGCAGGCGCAGGCCGCGCGTGCGCCGCGGGAACAGGGGCGGCTCCAGCCGCCACGCCGCGACGATCAGCGCCACCGCAGCAAGTGCGCCGAGATACGGCCAGGGGCTGTGCGGCAGGTAGCCGGACAGGATATGCAGGCCGCCCTTGCGCAGCTGGCCGACGATGCGGAAATCCTCCGGCAGCAGCGGCGTGCCAAGATTCGCCTTCTTCAACACGTTGGCCGCGTACAGCAGTCCCTGCAGCAGGAACGCGAGGGCGAACGACAGCACGGCGCGACGACTGGCGACCAGCAGCACCAGGGCCAGCAGCAGCCCCGGCCAGGCGTTGGCCAGCGGATAGCGAGCCTGGTCGAACATGCGCGGCGGACTCACGCCCACGCCACCATCCAGCAGGCCGGTCAGCAGCACGAAGGCCAGCGCAAGCAACAGCACCAGCGCGACGCGCGGAACGACGGCGCGCCAGCGTGCAGGCAGGTGGGCACGGGTCAGGGGCATGGCAGTCCTGCGCTTGCTGTCATGTTGCGGACACTCAAATGTAATCCGGCACAGATGAACCGCGTGTAGGTGGGGAAACGCCGGGTGCGGGACTGGCGCAGGTGGTCCAACGCTCCAGCGCAAGCTTGGTGTACCGGCTTGCGGGGCGGCGTCGGTTGCCGCACTGCGGCACAATGCGCGGATGGTTATCCCCGAGTCCCCCGCGCTGCGTGCGCTGATCGACGACCGCTACGCCGACCTGGCCGCCCATTGCCGCGCCGCCGGCGTGCCGCTGCACGACGACGCCGGCGTAGCCGAGCGGATCCGGCGCACCCTGCTGGCCAGCGATTTCGCCTTCGACGTGTGGTGCCGCCAACCGCAGCTGCTGGCGCCGGCCGGGCTGGAACGGCTGCGTTCGGGCAGCGACGCCGGTGCGCGCATCGACGCGCTGAAGCTGCCGGACGACGAGGCCGCCTGCATGGCGGCGTTGCGCCGCTTCCGCCATGCCGAGGCGCTGCGGCTGGTGTTCCGCGACGTCAACGCCCTGGACGACCTGCCGGAAACGCTGTCCGCCACCAGCGTGCTGTACGAGGCGCTGCTGGATGCGGCGCTGGGCTGGTCCGAACGCGCGCTGGCCACGCGCTACGGCCAAGGTCGCGATTCCGACGGTGCGCTGCAGCGGCTGCTGGTGGTCGGCTTCGGCAAGCTCGGCGGCAGCGAGCTGAACTTCTCCTCCGACATCGACCTGGTGTTTGCCTACCCGCATGGCGGCCACAGCGACGGCGCGCGGACGCTCGACAACAGCGAATACTTCGTGCGGCTCGGCCGCCAGCTGGTGCGCCTGCTCAACGAGCCGACCATGGACGGCCTCTGTGCCCGGGTCGACCTGCGCCTGCGCCCGTTCGGCAACGCCGGCCGGCTGGCGCTGTCCTTCGCCGCGATGGAGCAGTACTACCAGAGCGAGGGCCGCGACTGGGAACGCTACGCCTGGATCAAGGCGCGCCCGGTGGCCGGCGACCGCGCCGCGGGCAAGCAGCTGCAGGAGCTGCTGCGCCCGTTCGTCTACCGCAAATACCTTGACTACACCGCGTTCGCCGGGCTGCGCGAGATGAAGGCGCTGATCGACGCGGAGGTGGCGCGCAAGGATCTGGCCGACAACCTCAAGCTCGGCCCCGGCGGCATCCGCGAGATCGAGTTCATCGTGCAGCTGACCCAGCTGATCCGCGGCGGCCGCGAACCGTCCCTGCGCGTGCGCGGCCTGCTGGGCGCGCTGACCGCCTGTGAGGCGCGCGGCCACATCGGCGCGGCGCGCGCGCGCATGCTGCGCGAGGCGTACGTGCTGCTGCGCCGGGTCGAGAACCGCGTGCAGATGCTGCGCGACGCGCAGACCCACGACATCCCCGCCGACGCACTGAGCCGCGAGCGCATCGCGCGCGGCCTCGATTATCCCGACTGGGACAGCCTGCATGCGGCGCTGGCGAAGCAGCGCGCGGTGGTCAGCGAGGAATTCGCCGCGGTGCTGATGCCGCAAGGCGGTCGCGCGGCCAGCGTGCCGGCCGCCGACAAGCTGCTGTGGCAGCGTGCCTGCGACGAATCGCTGGACGCCGCCACGCTGGAAGCCTCCGGTTTCGTGCCCGGCGCCGAGCTGGCGGATGCCTTGCTGAAATTGCCGCAGGCCGCGGCGGTGCGTGCGATGTCGCCGCGCTCGCGCGAGCGGCTCGACCATCTGATGCCGCAGCTGTTCGATGCCGCCCGCGCCACCGCGGCGCCGGTGGCCAGCCTGCTGCGGCTGTGCCGGCTGATGCAGGCGGTGGCGCGGCGTTCGTCCTACCTCGCGCTGCTGGAGGAGCAGCCGGCGGCGCGGCGACGGCTGGTGCGGCTGTTCGCCGACAGCGCGTTCCTGGCCGAGCGCGTCATCGCGCAGCCGTTGCTGCTGGACGACGTGCTCGACCCGCGCATCGACCAATTGCCGCTGAAGCGCGCCGACATCACGGCCGAGATCGCCCGCGTGCTGGGCACGCTGGAGGAGCGCGAGGCCGAAGCGGAGCTGGAGCGGATCAACGAGTTCAAGGCCTCCACCGCGTTCCGGCTCGGCCTGGCGTTCAACGACGGCCGTGCCGATGCAGTGGCCACCGCGCGCCGGCTGGCCGCGCTGGCCGAGTCGGTGGTCGCTGCGGTGCTGGCGCTGGCCGAGCGCGAGCTGGTCGCCCAGCATGGCCGCCTGCCGGGAACCGACCGGCAGCCGGGCTCCGGGTTTTCCGTGCTGGGCTACGGCAGTCTCGGCGGCGAGGAGCTCGGCTTCGCCTCCGATCTCGACCTGGTGTTCGTCTACGACGGTCGCCGCGCGCAGGTGCTGAGCGATGGCGCACGACCGATCGAGGGCTCGCGCTGGTACCAGCGCCTGGCCCAGCGGGTGATGAACTGGCTCACCGTGCTGACCCGCGGCGGCCGCCTGTACGAAGTCGATACCCGCTTGCGCCCTGACGGTTCCAAGGGCCTGCTGGTCGGCAGCCTGGACGCCTTCGTGGCCTACCAGCAGAGCCGCGCGTGGACCTGGGAACACCAGGCGCTGCTGCGCGCACGGCCGGTGGCCGGCGACGGAGCGCTGAACGCCGAGCTGGCCGGGGTCCGCCGCGCGATCCTGGCGGTGCCGCGCGAGCGCGCCATCGTACTGGCCGAGGTCGGCAGCATGCGCCAGCGCTGGCGCGCCGAGCGCGACCGCTCCGACGAGCGCCAGTTCGACCTCAAGCAGGGCCATGGCGGCCTGCTCGACATCGAGTTCGCGCTGCAGGGACTGGTGCTGGCGCATGCGGCCGGGCAGCCGGCCCTGCTCGGCGTCACCGCGAACGCCGGGCTGATCGAGGCGTGCCGCGTCGCCGGCCTGCTCGACGACAACCAGGCGGCGATTCTCGCCGTGGCCCACGCCGACCTGCTGCAGCGCGCGCTCGCCTGCACGCTCGACCTGCGCCCGCGCATCGCGCCGCGCGACGCGGAACTCAGCCAGATATGCGCCGGTGTGCGCGAGGTTGCCGCCGCGCTCGGCTTCGCCTTTGGCGGACCCGGCAGCCAGACGTAGGTTCGCCGGTCCGCATGTGACCCACGCGACCGGGCTTGTCGGGCGCCTCGCGGACAGGGCAAGATCGGGCCGGCAGCGCGGTGTCATCGAGGCAGTGCCGGCCTCGCCGCAGGGGAATCATGGCAAGGGTGTCGTACACCATCCTGTTCACGGTAGTGATCTGCATATCCGGTATGCGGGCGGCCTTGGGCATGGATCCGCAGGTTCCATTCCATGCCTTCGTGCTCGATCACTGGGGTGTCGAACAGGGTTTGCCGCAGATCACCGTGCTGGACATCGCGGAGGATCGCGCGGGCTTCCTGTGGATCAACACGCAGGCCGCGGTGGCGCGTTTCGACGGCACGCGTTTCGTCACCTTCGACCGCGCCGGTACCGGCGTCGACACCAGCATGCTGGCTGTGGCATGGGCCGACCCGCAGGGACAGGTCTGGTTCGGCGGAGCGCATGGGCTGCTGCGCGAACGCCATGGTCGCTTCATTGCACTGGGCGGCGATACGGTCAATGCGATCATCGATGCGGGCGACGGCACCCCGCTGCTGGCCACGGCGAAGGGCCTGGCGCGCGTGCGCAACGACCGGATCGAAGCGGTGCCCGGCTACAGCGGCGCCGCATTCAGCCTGTTGCGTGATGGCAGTAGCTTGTGGATCGGCGGCCTCGGGCGCGTATGCCGGCTTGATCCGGCGGCCAGCCTGCCCGCCGCGACCTGCGTCGAGCAGGGGGCGGGTTCCCAGCCGGTGGCGATCAGCCGGATGGCGGGTACGCGCCGCAGTGGCCTGTGGCTGGGTACCCGCCTGGGTCTGATGCGGCTGGACGGCGATCGCATCGTGCCGTCCGGGCTGGGCGCGGGGCTCGACACCACCGGGATCGAGAGCCTGCTGGTCGACCGCGGCGGCACATTGTGGATCGGCACCGTGCCGGCACTGTACCGGCACCTGCCGGGCGGCAGCCTGGAGCAGATCGGCGACGACGATCTCGTTCGCCATCCATGGGTCCGTGCGCTATTCGAAGACCACGCGGGCAACCTGTGGATGGGGACCCAGATCGATGGCTTGTACCGGGTGTGGAACGGCTGGACGCGCCGCGTGTCGAGCAGCGACGGGGTGGACGACACGCTGGTCTGGAGCATCGTGCGTGCGCCGCAGGGCGGCATCGTGCTCGGCACCAATTCCGGCGTGCAGCTCTTCGACGGCAAGCGCGTGCATCCGCTGATCCCGGGCAGCACCCTGCCGAACCCCTCGGCGTACGAGTTGTTCCACGATCATCGGGGCCGGCTGTGGGTCGGTACCCGCGCGGGCATCGCGGTGTTCGACCATGGCCGCAAGGTCACCCCGCCGGCATTGGCCGCGCTGGACAATCTGCGCATCGACAATATCCGCGAAGTCGCCGACGACGACTTCTGGATCGGCAGCTCCGAGGGCCTCTACCGCTGGCGCCAGGGTAGCCTCGTGCGCGCCGATCCGGGCGCATCCTCGGCGGCGGCGATCATCCGCTCGATCCTGCCGTTGGCGCCCGACCATCTTTATCTCGGCACCGAGGACGGCGTGCGCGAGTGGCATGACGGCAAGCTGGAGGAGCCGGCATGGGCCCGGCCGCTGCGTGGCCATTTCGTCACCCGCCTGGCCATGCTCGGGCCCGGCCTGCTCGGCGTCGCGACCAGCGATGCCGGCATCGGCGTGATGGTCGACGGGCAACTGCGCATGACCGGGCAGAAGGACGGCCTGCCCAGCGACAATGCCTGGACCCTGGACGTGATCGGCAGCGATCTCTATGTCGGCTCGATCGCCGGCGCCTGGCGGCTGCCGCTGGCACAGCTGCCGCGGCCCGGCTCGCCGGCACGCCGGGTCGCGCCGCAGCGGATAGCCGGGGAAGAGCGCAGCAGCCGCGTGAACAGTGGGCGTTGCTGCAACGGCGGCGCCAGCGCCCGCAGCCTGGTCGACGGCGACATCATCTGGTACAGCACCACCGATGGCGCGCTTGGCGTGGACACGCGAGCGCTGGGTCCGCTGCCAAGGCCGCCGCCGGCGATGATCGAATCGGTCGAGCGTGCCGGACGGCAGTTCCTGGACGACGGCTTCAAACCGCATGAGGGTGCACGCGACCTGGCCATCCACTACACCGCGCCCTACCTGCACCCGGGGACGTTGAGTTTCCGCTATCGGCTGGAGGGCTACGACACGGCCTGGCAGGATGCCGGCGAGCGGCGCATCGCGTTCTATACGCACCTGCCGCCGGGGAGCTACCGTTTTCGCGTCGCCGCCACGGTGTCCGGCGCATCCGGTTACGGCGTCGAGGCGGATCTGCCGATCGGGATCACGCCGTACTGGTACGAACGCACCTGGGTACGCCTGGCGGCAATTCTGCTGCTGGGCCTGGTCGTGGCCCTGCTGCTCGGCTGGAGCATGCGTTCGCAACGCCGCCGCAACGCCTGGCTGGAAGCGCAGGTCGCGCAGCGCACCGAGCAGCTGACGCGTGCCGTCGAACGGCTGCGCGTGACCAACCTGGCGCTGGCCGAGGAAAGCCATACCGACGCACTGACCTCGCTGCACAATCGCCGCTACCTGCTGAAGCACTTGCCCGGCGTGCTTGCCGCCGACGCCTGCATCGGGGTACTGCAGATCGACATCGATTATTTCAAGGAGATCAACGACAGCTACGGCCACGCAGTCGGCGACGCGGTCCTGCGCGAGCTGGGCCACATGCTGGCTGCGGCGCGGCGCGACAGCGACATCACCGTGCGCTGGGGCGGCGAGGAGTTCCTGCTGCTGCTGGCGGACGTGGATGCTGCCGGCGCGCTGGGCATCGCCGAACGCCTGCGCCGGGAGATCACCGCGCAGGCCTTCCCCGATGGCCGTGGCGGCAGTGTCAGGCTGACCTGTTCGATCGGCTTCAGCATGCACCCGCTGGCCATGCATGCCGACGACCACACGTTCGAGATCGCGCTTGAACTGGCCGACCTTGCGCTGTACCGCGCCAAGCAGGAAGGTCGCAACGTCAGCGTCGGCCTGGTCGCCAGCACGCCGCTGCCGGCGGACGTCCTGTGCGTTCCGTTCGGGCCGCAGCTCGACGCGCTGCTCGCCGCCGGTCGCCTGCGCTGGGTACGAGAGGCGTCATGAATCGCGTGGACGGGCGAGGATGCGCTCGCGCAAGGTCGCCGCGATCGCCGTGGTCTCGCGCAGCGGCGGGGCGGGCGTCATGCCGGTGTCGGCGTCCAGGTCGTGCAGCAGACCGGCTGTGCGCAGGGCCTGATGGAAGCGTTCGAGCTTGGCCGGGAGCGGCCTGGTGACCAGGGTCGATACCGGGCAGCCGACGGCGCAGGCCTCGCTCAGCATGTTCACCGAATCGGGCGTGACCACCAGCCGGTCGGCCCAGCCGAGCACGCCCGGGTAGGGGTTGCGGCCGTCGTCGGGGCCGGCCCAGACCAGGCCGGGCACGTCGCGCAGGGCGGCGCGGAAAATGTCCATCAGTGCCGGCGGCGTACGCCGCGAACCCAGCACCAGCAGGCTGCCGCCTTCCCGGTGTCGGCGTTCGAGCAGGCAGTCGGCCAGCCGGCGCGCATAGTCCGTGTCCAGCATGATGCCCCGGCGCGGTCCGCCGAGCAGTACGCCCACGCGTGGTTGCGGCAGTTCGGCGAAGCCGGGGCAGGCTTCGCGGCCGTCAGCCAGCCACTCGTCGTCCACCGTGTTCAGCGAACCGAGCGGGCGCAGCACGTTGGGACCGTCGAGCTGGTCGTGGCGCGGCGCGATCACCGTGTCCCAGTGCGCGGGATCGAGACGCGGGTCGAGGATCTGCACGGTGTAGCACTGGCCGTCCGACAGCCGGCGCAGCAGGCGGGTGAACAGCGCGGCGGCGCGGCCGCAGCCGATCGCCACGGCCGGCCACGGCGGCGCGAACAGGCGACGCTCGCCACCGGACAGGGCGAGCCGGCCGCCCAGCGTCAACCGCGGTGCCAGCCACGACCACGGTGCCCGCGGCTGCAACACCAGGTGGCGCAGCGGCAACTGCAGATACTCGGCCAGCGCCAGTGCCTGGCGCTGGTTGCCGGCGGCGCCGTCGGTGATCACCCAGCATTCGCCGTGCAGTCTCGGCATGGGCATCGCGTCACTGTTTCCCAAATGAGCACTCTATGTTCTATCGACGGCTGGACTGTTCGTCGGCCAACACTTATACACTGATGGAATGGCGTCGCCGCAGACGCGTCTTTCCACAGAGGATACCGATGAGCGAGTTGCTTTCCGAGGCCAGTCTCGACCAGTTGTTCCGCAGTGCCCGCACGTTCAATGCGTGGCTGCCGAAAGAGGTGAGTGACGAGCAGCTGCACCAGCTCTACGAGCTGGCCAAGTTCGGTCCGACCAGCGCGAATGCCTCGCCGATGCGGGTGGTGTTCGTGAAGTCGAAGGCGGCGAAGGCGCAGCTGGAGCCGTTCCTGTCCGAGGGCAACCGCGCCAAGACCATGGAAGCGCCGGTCACCGCGATCGTCGCCACCGACCATGAGTTCTACGAGCAGTTGCCGAAGCTGTTCCCGCATGCCGACGCGAAGAGCTGGTTCGTCGGCAACCAGCCACTGATCGACACCACCGCATTCCGCAATGCCACGTTGCAGGGTGCCTACCTGCTGCTGGCGGCGCGCGCGGTCGGGCTGGACTGCGGCCCGATGTCCGGTTTCGACAATGCCGGCGTGGATGCGGCGTTCTTCGCCGGGACCGCGATCAGGTCGAACTTCCTGATCAGCATCGGCTACGGCGACGCCAGCCGCAACCTGTTCCCGCGCAGTCCCCGCCTGACGTTCGACGAAGCCTGCACGATCGCCTGAAGTCCACGTTCCATCCCCACTTTTCCATTCCCATTTCCATTTCCAAGGAGCCTTTCCATGCGTGCATTGAAGTATCTCGCTCTCGCCGGCCTGCTCGGCGCCGCCGTGTCGGTGCAGGCCGCCCCGGTCACCTACAAGCTCGACCCCGGCCACACGATGGTGCTGTTCAGCTGGAACCATTTCGGCTACTCCAACCCCACCGCTAATTTCGGCCTGGGCGAAGGCACCGTGGTGTTCGACGAGCAGCATCCGGCCAAGTCCAGCGTGGAAGTGACCCTGCCGCTGGCCCAGCTCGATACCCACGTGCCGGCGCTGGACGAGCACCTGAAGGAAGCGGATTTCCTCGATGCCGGGAAGTATCCGGTAGTGACCTTCAAGAGCACCGAAGTGCAGCCGCTGGGCGGCAACAAGTTCAAGGTCACCGGCAACCTCACCGTGCACGGCGTGACCCGGCCGGTGGTGCTGGATGCGACGCTGAACAAGGTCGGCCCGCACCCGATGACCAAGGCGCCGTCGATCGGCTTCGACGCCACCGCCAGCATCAAGCGTTCGGATTTCGGCGTCGGCGCCTATGTGCCGAACGTCAGCGACGAACTCGCGATCCGCATCACCACCGAGGGTTCGGTGCCGAAGAAAGCCGCAGCCAAGTAAGCTTCCGTGGCATAAAAAACCGCGCCATCACCGGCGCGGTTTTTTTGTGGATGGATGTCCGGCTCAGTTCGATTGCACGCCGGCTTCCTTCAACGATTCGAGCCTGGCCAGGTCGATGCTGGCCACCGCCTGTTTCAGCTGGTCGATGCCGTCGACATTGCCGTTCGCCTTCACCGTGAAGCGCTTGCCGACCACCATGCTGTACTCGCCGAACTTCGATTGCGTGTCCCACGCCTCGTGGACCAGGTTGCCGTCGGCGCTGTAGGTCTTCTCGTAGCCGTGGTCGGTCTGCTTCTCCTCCTCCGACTCCATCGCGGCGGCCAGCGACATGAAGCCCCTGGCGCCGCCGGTGTCGGAAACTTCCAGCGTGATGTGCTGGCCGTTGCCGGCCGAATAGTCGCCACTGGCCTGGGAGATCTGCATGCCCATCGCCGCATTCCGCTGGGCGGACAGGCTGGTGCGCTTGAAGTTGCCCAGGTCGTCGGGCAGGAAGGCCCTGATCTGGTCGGGCGCCAGCGCCTCCACGCCGCCGTCGCCACCCATCATCTTGCCCATCGCGGCGGATTGCGCGGCGCCGTCGCCGGATTTCTGTGCGGCCCCCGCGTCCTTGCCGGCCTGCTCGGCGCGCTGGTTCATCGCGGCGAACTTGCCCAGTGCGCTGTTGCCGTCGATGGTGACGCTGTCGCCGTTGCTGCCGGTGACCTGCGTGCCGCCCATCGTGGCGCCGGTCATCGCGGCGGTGCCGACCACGCCAATGACGATGGCGCCGACGATCCAGCTCAGCACGATGGCGATGATCACGCTGACCGCGGTGTAGCCCCCGGCCTTGTGCGGTGGGCACTTCATCGTATGCGGCAGGCCCAGGTAAAGCAGATAGATGCTGTATATGCCGCCGGCGAGCCAGATCAGCCAGCCCAGCCACGGCACGATCACCGCGATGCCGGCGACCCAGCCGGCAGTCCACGAGTAGGCCACGGTCTTCAGCGCCTGCGTCATGTCTTTCTGGCCGCCGAAGGTGGGCGCCAGCGCGTTGATGATCAGCGCCATCACGTAGACGAGCACCATCGCGAGCACGAAGTGCAGCACCATGCCCACGATGCCCATGCCGATCGGCGTGCGCACGGTGATGCCGAACGCACCGCTGCCGATCAGGCTGCCCTTGATGAAGCTGGCGATGATCGGCAGGGCGGCGACCACCGCGATGTAGCCGCTGTAGAGGCCGTTCACCGAGGTCGCCTCGGCGGCGACGACGGGCCACTCCGTCTTCGGCGTGGTCAGGATGGCCTTGATCCGCTCGATGATCTTTCCGAAGTCCATGGTCGGTTCCCCAAGCTCGTGTCAGTGGACCCGACCCAAGGCGGCGGACCGGGGCTGGTGTACTCGCTTCGTGACAATCGCTGCGGCAACCTGGCAGCGGTTCGGCCACGGCTGCATCCCGCTTTCCCTTGTCTGCCCCCCGACAGAAGGCTGCAGCCTGCTACCATTTGCGGCCTGCTGTCCAGTCCGGAGCCCTCCGATGCCATCCCCTCATTCCCCGACGGCGCCGCTGGTGCCGGCAAATGCCGAAAATCGTTACGAAGTGACGCGCGCGGACCTGCCGCTGTCCTGCCCGATGCCCGGCATGGCGCTGTGGAATTCGCACCCGAAGGTGTACCTGCCGATCGTCGATGACGGCGGCGAGTCAGTCTGCGCCTATTGCGGCGCGTGCTACGTGTTGCGCGACTGACCCGGCGGCCGGTCCCCGAGCTACTGGCGGCACTGTTTTTGCATGCCTCCAGGGAATGAAGGCATCCAGCCCCGAACTCATGTCCAGCATCGCCGTGCCTGCCAAGCTGCTGACGGTGGTCCAACTGATCCCTGCGCTGCAGTCCGGCGGCGCGGAGCGCTCGGCGCTGGAGATTGCGCGTGCGCTGGTGCAGGCCGGCCACCGTTCGGTGGTGATCTCGGCCGGAGGGCGCCTGGTCGAGCAACTGCAGGCCGAGGGTAGCGAACATGTCACGCTGGATCTGGGTCGCAAGTCACTGTTCACGCTGGCGCGGCTCGGTGCGCTGCGGCGGGTGCTGCGCGAGCTGAAGCCGGACATCGTGCATGCCCGCTCGCGGTTGCCCGCCTGGATGGGCTGGTGGGCATTGAAGGGCATGTCGCCGCGGCCGCATTTCGTCACCACCGTGCACGGGCTCAACTCGCCGGGTCGCTACAGCGCGATCCTGCTGCGCGGCGAGCGCGTGGTGGCGGTCTCGCAGACTCTGCGCGACTACGTGCTGAGCCATTATCGCTGGCTGGAACCGGGGCGGGTGCGGGTGATCCCGCGCGGCATCGATCCGCAGGCGTTTCCCTACGGCCACCGGCCGGACGAGACCTGGCGCAAGGCGTTCTTCGCCGAGTTCCCCGTGCTCGCCGAGGCGCCGCTGCTGACCTTGCCGGGGCGCGGCACGCGGCTGAAGGGCCATCACGACGCGATCGAGCTGCTGGCCGACCTCAAGCGCCGCGGCATCGAGGCGCGCTTGCTGCTGCTGGGCGTGATCGAGCCCGGGCGCGAGGCCTACCTGGCTGAGTTGCAGGAGCTGATCCAGCTGCGCGGCATGGCCTCGCAGGTGGTGATGACGCCGCCGCGCCACGACGTGCGCGACATCTATGCGGTTTCGGCGCTGGTGCTACAACTGTCGAATCGGCCCGAGTCGTTCGGGCGCACGGTGATCGAGGCGTTGTCGCTGTGCCGGCCGGTGCTCGGCTACGCGCACGGCGGCGTCGGCGAATTGCTGGCCGAACTGTACCCGGCCGGCCGGGTGCCGCCCGGTGACCGTGAGCGGTTGGTGGAACGGGCCGCCGAACTGCTGCGGGTAGCGCCACCGATCTCGCCGCTGCAGAGCTATCGCCTGAGCGACATGCAGCAGGCCACGCTGGCGCTGTACGACGAGGTGGCCGCCGGCTGAGGCGGCAGCGGGCGCGTCCGCTCGCCTACAATGCGTGATCGTCTCCGTACCGGTCCGCGCATGAATTCCTTCGCTACCTCGCTCAAGGCTGCGCTGCGTTCCCCGCTGTTGCCGTTCTGGCTGGTGATCGCGCTGCTGCCGTTCGGGCGCAGCTCCGAACTGGGCACGGCGCTGTGCCTGCTCGGCGTGATCATGCTGTTCTTGCGCGACCCGCAGGCCTTGCGCGGGCATCCGGGGGGGCGCCTGCTGCTGTGGCTGCTGGCCGCCTACGTGGGCGCGGCGCTGCTGTCTGCCGTCGATGCGATCCGGCCCGGCAAGAGCTGGGGCACCGTGGTGGCGCTGCTGCGCTACGCGCCGCTGGGTCTGTACGCCTGCTTCGCGATCCGCCGCGAGCAGAAGCTGCAGGCGCTGTACGTGGCGGTGGCATGGGTGCTGGCGCTGTGGTGCGCCGATGCCTGGGTGCAGGCACTGACCGGCTGGAGCCTCGGCGGGCACGCCGAGGCCCAGCGCGTCTCCGGCATCTTCGGCGCGGACAACCTCAAGCTGGGCCCGAGCCTCGCCGTGCTGTCGCCGTTCGCACTGTGGGCGGCGCGGCGACGCTGGGGCTTGCCGGGCCTGCTGGTCGCCTTCCTGCTGGTGCTCGGCCCGGTACTGCTGGCCGGCTCGCGCGCAGCCTGGCTGTGCTATGCGCTGGTGGCGCTTGGCTTCGCCTGGCGCGAGGCAAGGTCGCCGTTGCGCTTCGCGGGATTCTGCGCGATCGCGGCGGTGCTGCTGGCACTGGCCGGCGGCCTCGCCTGGAAAACCTCGGCGCGCTTCCATGACCGGATGGATCGCACCCTGCTGGCGCTGCACGGCACCGACCAGTCGGTCGACGCCGCGCTCAGCGGCCGGCTCGATATCTGGCACGCCAGCCTCGGCATGTTCGCGGCGCATCCGGTCAACGGCGTCGGCGTACGCGGTTTCCGTTATGCCTATCCGCAGTACGCGCCGGCGAACGATCATTTCGTGGCCGGCGGCGAGGCCTGCGGGGTGGGCGAAGGCGCCTGCCATGCGCATCAACTGGTGCTGGAAATTCTCACCGAGACCGGCACGCTCGGCCTGCTGCTGTGGCTGGCCGGACTCGTGCTGGCGCTGCGCGCATGGCGCCGGGTCGGCGCGGCAGCGCGGGCGCGGGCGTTCCCGGCCACGCTGGCGCTGGGCGTGATGCTGTTCCCGCTGAACACCCACCTGGCGTTCTATTCGGCGTGGTGGGGCCTGCTGTTCGCCTGGCTGCTCGGGCTGTGGTGCGCCAGTCTATTTGTAGCCGGCATCCCTGCCGGCAAAGAAGAGCCCGGCATCCGTGCCGGACTCCTCAAAGAAGCACGCCCTCAGGGGACGCGCGGTGGGGCGTGAACAGCTGTCGGTAGTGGTGACCACGTTCAACAGCGCCGGCACGCTCGACGCTTGCCTGCGCTCGGTGGCCTGGGCCGACGAGATCGTGGTGCTGGACTCGGGCTCGACCGACGCCACCGTGGCGATCGCCGCGCACCACGGCGCGCGCATCCACACCCAGCCATTCGCCGGCTACAGCGCGCAGAAGCAGGCGGCGATCGACCTGGCCAGCCATCGCTGGGTGCTGCTGCTGGATTCCGACGAGTCGCTGGATGCGGACGCCGCGGTGCCGCTGCAGCAGGCGCTGCGTGCACCGGCGCAGGCGGGCTACCAGCTGTGGCGTCGCGAGTGGCAGTTCTGGCGCTGGCAGTCGCGGCGCGGTCGGCTCAACCATTACGTGCGCCTGTTCGACCGGCAGCGGGCGCGCATGAGTGGCCACGAGGTGCACGAATCCGTGCTGGTGGATGGCCCGGTGGGCGTGCTCGACGTGGTCATCGACCACTACGGCGAACCCGACATCGCCGGTCGCGTGGCCAAGGCGAACCGTTACTCCACCTTGCAACTGGCCGACCTGGACGGTCGCCAGGTCGGCTGGCTGCGCTTGCGCATGGTGGCGTATCCGGCGGTGGCATTCCTGCGCTATTACCTGCTGCGCGGACACTGGCGCTCCGGTTGGGCCGGTTTCATCGCGGCGCGCATCCACGCGTTCTATGCCTTCCTGAAGTACGCGAAGCTGTACGAACAGCGGCGCCGGCAGCAGGGCTGATCGGGTGCGCGGATCAGCGGTCGGTGGTCAGGATCCGCACGAACTCGTCGGCGATCACGCCGGTGCTGAAATGGGACTGCACGAACGCGTGCGCGGCCACGCCCATCGGCATGCGCATGGACGGATCGCACAGGGCGAGGATGGCGTCCCGCCATGCGGCCACGTCGCCCGGCGGCAGCAGCAGGCCGCTCACGCCCGCGTCCAGCGTCTCCGGAATCCCGCCGATGTCGCTGCCCAGCACCGGTACGCCGGCGGCCTGCGCCTCGATCGAGACGCGGCCGAAGGTTTCGGTCGCGATCGACGGGAAGGCCAGCATGGACATCACGCTGTAATAGGGATGGACATCGGCGATCCAGCCCAGGAAGTGGTGCCGCGCGGCCAGCGGGTGGGCGGCGGCGCGTTCGCGCAGCGCCTGCGCATCCGGGCCGTCGCCCAGCCACAGGCAATGGAGCCGCGGCTGTTCCGCCATGGCCGCGCTGGCCGCCTCGAACAGCGGGAAGATGCCCTTGCCGTTGTGCATGCGGCCGCTGTAGCCGAGCACGATCGCGCCCTCATCCAGGCCGAGCGAGCGCAGGATCTCGCTGCGCCGCTGCGGATCGGGCCGGCACAGCTCCATGTTCACCGGGTTGTACAGCACCTGCACCAGCCGGCCCGGGATGCCGCGGTCGAGATAGGCCTGGCGGGCGTGGCGGGAGACGGCCAGGAAGCGTTGCGCGAGGCGCGGGACCAGCCACGCCGAGAGGCGTTTCATCGGCGGCGTGCGGTGCCGGAACAGCGCGACCGGTACGCGCAACAACCGCCCGGCCAGGATCAGCGGCCAGTACTCCTTGCCGAAATTGCCGACCAGCCAGTCGGGGCGCAGCTGCCGCGCCGCTGCGAAGACGGCGGCATAGCCGCGCAGGTCGAACACGTTGCGGAACTTCGCCTTGGTCAGGCGGACACGGGATGTCGACAGTCCCTGCCAGATCAGGCCGTCGGGATAGGCCACCACGCCGACGTCGTGCCCGGCCTCGGCCATGGCCTGCACCAGCGCGACGAAATGGCTGGCGGCGCCGGTGTTCTCCGGATTGGTGCCGACGAAGAGCAGTTTCACCCGCGCCGATCCTCGTAGCCGGTCAGGGTCCGCATGGCGAACTGCGGCAGCAGGTGGTGGCGCGCGATCTGGATCCGCGGCAGTTGCCACAGGTCCATGCCGGCGTGCGCCCGGCCGCGCCGGGTCGTGGTGGCGGCGGCGTAGCCGGCCTCGCGCGCCACGCCGGCCACGCGGTCGTCGGCGTCGCCGTAGGGGTAGCAGAATTGCGTGACCGGCGCGCCGAGGCGGTCCTCCAGCGTCACCTTGCAGCCGTGGATCTCGTCGCGCAGCTGCGCGTCGCTGCATTGCGTCAGCCGCGGGTGGCTCTGGGTGTGCGCGCCGACTTCCATTCCGCCGCGATGCCACTCGCGCAGCTGCTCCGTCGACATCAGCGGCTTGCGCAGGCCCAACCGTTCGGAGTCCCACTGGTTGTAGCGCCCGATGCTGCCGCTGACGACGTAGCAGGTGGCGCTGAAGCCATGACGCTGCAGTACCGGCAGCGCCGCGTCCAGGTTGTCCGCGTAGCCGTCGTCGAGGGTGATGACGACGACGCGACCGGTACGCTCGCCGCGCAGGTAGGGCATTGCCGCGGACATCGACAGGCCGGTATAGCCGAGCCGGTGCAGCAGCCACATCTGCCGCGCGAACGCGGCCGGGCTCACGAACAGGCTGCGGTACACGCGCAGGTCGCGCGGCGCCTGCGCGATGTTGTGATACATGAGGATCGGCAGGGCATGCGTTCCCTGCGATCTGACCTGACCCATGCCGACTCCTCCGCCGACGGTGTGGTGAAGAGACGGCCATGATACGGAACGCCGCGACGCCCGCGCGACTTGCCGGGCGGGCATCGGGAGCTTCCTGCACGAGGCCGGCATTCGGCGCGAGGACGGTTCGACGTGGTCGGCGCCCGTTCGCGGAGACGGCGCCATTTCAGCGGGTCAGGCTTTCGCCCAGCTGTCGTGCGGCGTCAGTAGACCGCGGGTGCGCCGGCGGGCCGCGTCTTGAAGCGCTTGTGCACCCACAGATACTGCTCGGGCGCCTCGCGCACCATCTGCTCGATGCAGACGTTGATGCGCGCCGTGTCGTCCAGCACGTCCGTGCCGGGAAAACCTTCCAGCGGCGCGCCGAGGCGCAGCGCGTAGCCATCGCCGCCGGGCAGGCGGCGATGGAAGAACGGCACCACCAGCGCGCCGGACATCCGCGCCAGGTGATGGGTGGCGGTGATGGTGGCCGCCGGCACGCCGAAGAACGGCACGAACACGCTGTCCTTGCTGCGCATGTCCTGGTCCGGCGCGTACCACAGCGTGCCGCCGCCGCGCAGGTATTTCACGGTGCCGCGGATGTCGTCCTTCTCGAACATCGCGTCGGCGTAGTCCAGCCGCGCGCGCAGCACCGCCCATTCGAACACGGCCGAATCCATCCGCCGGTACATCCCGGCGATGCGGATGCGCTGCGAGACCAGCCGCGCGCACAGCTCCAAGTGCGAGAAGTGGCCGCCCACCAGCAGCACGCCCTTGCCCTGCGCGCGCGCCGCCTCGAGGTGTTCCAGCCCTTCGATGCGGGTGGGGATGGCGGCCATGCGGCGGTCGCTGCCCATCCAGCCCAGCGCGAACTCCACCAGCATCAGGCCGATGTCGCGCAGGTTCGTCTCGACGAGCGCCTTCTGCGCCGCGGCATCGAGTTCGGGGAAGCACAGCGCGATGTTCGCCGCGGCGATATGCCGCCGCTCGGAAGGGATCCGCGGCACCAGTGCGCCCAGCCGGCGCCCCAGCCCCATCAATGCGCGCTGCGGCAGCCGCGCGATCAGCCAGATCGCGGCCACGCCCAGCCAGGCCGGCCAGTGGCGCGGCGCAAGCAGCGAGCGGGTGAAGGTGGGGCGGGGCATGCCGGGCATCGTGCGCATTGTAGTGGAGGCGGGAACCGGCAACGGACCGCGGGGCGACAGCGTGCCGCAGGCCCCGGTCATGGCCCCCGGTTCGCGATTCCCCGGTCCCGTATACTGCCGCGCTGGACTGACGGGCCGTGACGTTGCGCTACCTCTATACCCTGGCAATGTTCCTGGTGACGCCGCTGCTGGTGCTGCGCCTGCTGGCGCGGGGGGTGCGTTCGCGGCCCTATCACCGGCGCTGGCCGGAGCGTTTCGGCTTCTTCGATCCGCCCGGCTTCAGCGGCAGTCTGTGGGTGCACGCGGTGTCGGTGGGCGAGGTGAATGCGGCCGAGCCGCTGATCAAGGCGCTGCGCCGCGATTATCCGAACGCGCCGCTGGTGGTCACCACGGTCACGCCGACCGGCACGGCGCGCGTGCACCAGCTGTTCGGCGACAGCGTGTTCCACGTCTACCTGCCGTACGACCTGCCGTACTCGGTGAGCCGCTTCCTTAAGAAGATCCGGCCGAGGCTGGCGCTGATCGTGGAAACCGAGATCTGGCCAAACCTGTATTTCGCCTGCCGCCGGCGCGGCATTCCATTGATGATCGTCAATGCGCGGCTGTCCGAACGCTCGCTGCGCGGCTATGCGCCGCTGCGCGGGCTGGCGCGCTCGGCATTGCGCTGCGTGCGGCTGATCGCGGCGCAGTCGCGCACCGACGCCGCGCGCTACCGGCTGCTCGGCGCTACCCCGGAGCAGGTGCTTGTCACCGGCAACATGAAGTTCGACATGCCGATCCCGGACGGCGCGGTGGCCGTCGGCGCGGAGATGCGCGAGCACTGGGGCCGGCGGCGGCCGGTATGGATGGCGGCCAGCACGCACGAAGGCGAGGAACTGGCGGCACTGGAGGCGCACCTGCAGGTGCTGCAGCGGCTGCCGGACGCGCTGTTGCTGCTGGCGCCACGCCACCCGGAGCGCTTCAAGCTGGCCGAGAATGCGGTGCGCAGCCTGGGCTTCTCGGTCGCCACGCGCAGTGGTGAGGGCGTGCCGTCGGTGTCGCACCAGGTGTTCGTGATCGACGCCATGGGCCAGCTGATGCCTTTCTTCGCGGCGTCCGACGTCGCCTTCGTCGGCGGCAGCCTGGTGCCGATCGGCGGCCACAACGTGCTGGAGCCGGCGGCCCTGTCGGTGCCGGTGCTGGTGGGGCCGCACACGTTCAACTTCGAGGAGATCACCCGCAGCCTGATCGAGCACGGGGGCGCCGAACGCGTGGCGGACGCCGCGCGGCTGGGCTCCGGCGTGCTGACGTTGTTGCGCGATACCGCCAGGCGCGAGCGGATGGGGCAGGCGGCACAGCAGGTGTTCCAGCGCGAGCGCGGTGCGGTGCAGCGGGTGATGCGGCTGATCGACGCGCTGCTGCAGGAGTGATTCCGCAGACGGCAAAACGGCCGGGGCAAGCCCGGCCGTCTGGCGCGTGCGTGGCGCAGCGGCTTACTGCAGCAGCGCGTTGATCGTCTCGATGTCCTTCAGGTCGGCAGTGCCGGCGGTCTGCTTCAGCAGCAGCTTGTTGAGGATGAACTGGTGACGGGCCTGCGAGTAGCTGCTCTCCGAGGAGGTCAGGACCTGGATCGCCAGCAGCACGTTGGTCATCGTCTGGGTGCCGACCTCGAAGCCCGCGCGGGTTGCCTCGAGCGCCTTGCGGCCGGATTCCACCGAGGCTTTCGCCGACTCCACCTGGGCAATGCCGGCGATCACCGAGCGGTAGTAGTTGAGCGTGTCGCGCACGATCTGGCGGCGCTGCGCTTCCATCGCGTCGGCAGCGGCATCGCGCTGGTAGATCGACTGGCGCACGCGCGACTGGGTCGCGCCGCCGGAGAAGATCGGCACGTTGAGGGTCAGCCCGATCGTGGTCGAGGCCGGATCGTGGTAGCGCGCGGAGGCGTTGGTGTCGGACCAGCCGGCATCCTTGCCGTAGCTGACGCCGGCGGTGATCGTGGGCAGGTGGCCGGCGCGTGCGGCGCTGATGTTGTGTTCGGCCGTCTGCACGTTGCTCTTCTGCGCGAGCAGGCTCGGGCTGGTCTGCAGCGCCTGCTTCACCCAGCTGTCCTGGTCGGCCGGCTCCGGCGGCTGCATCGGCAGGTCGTCGCGCAGTTTCTTCAGGTCGCCGGTGGGCTTGCCGGTGATCTGGGCGAGCGCCTCGCGGGCGTCGTTCACCGCATTCTGCGCAGCGATGGTCTGCGACTTGGCCGCCTCGTAGTAGGCCTTGGCCTGATACACATCGGTGACCGCCGAGAGCCCGACCTTGAAGCGCTGGTCGGACTGCTCGTACTGCTGCCGGAACGCATCCTCGTTGGCCTTGGCGTAGGTCAGCTCGTCGTCGCTGGTCAGCACGCCGAAATAGGCGGAGGCGACGCGCACGTACAGCTCCTGCGCAGCAGCCTGGTACAGCTCGTCCTGGGCCTCCGACGCCGAGTGCGCGGCCTTGAGGTTGGCGTACTTGCTGAAGTCGAGCACCGTCTGGCTGAGCGTACCCTTGAGCGAGCGCGAACGGGCATGGCCGATGAGGTTGCCGCCGTGGGTCTGGTCCAGGCTCAGGCTGGCGTTGACCTGCGGCAGCAGCAGCGCGCGCGCCTGGTCCACCCCTTCGCCGGTGGCCAGCCGGGAGGCGTCGGCCTGCGACAGCACCGGGTCATTGGCACGCGCCTCGCGGTAGGCATCGAGCAGATCCTCGCCGTGGCTGGGCAGCGAGATGGCGGCCAGGGCCAGTGCAAGGGTAAGCAGCTTCAAGCGCATGGGATGCCTCGTGGGGATGGTTCGGGAGAGGTCAGAACACGAACCGTTGCGGCGGCTCGGCATGGGTCAGGTAGGGAAGGTCGGTTTCGAACAGGGTTTCTTCGCGACAGCGGCCGGCACCCTCGTGGGTCAGCAAGGTGGCCTGCTGCACCGGCGACTGGCCGCGGATGACCAGCGCGCGTGCGCCGGGCTTGAGCCAGGCCAGCCAGCGCGGCGGGATCGCATGCACCGCGCCGGTCACCACCAGCGCGTCGAACAGGCCGTCGGGCTGCCACTCGTTGACCGCCTCGCCGGTGGCCACGTTGGCGTTGGCGATGCCGGCATTCTGCAGGCGCCGGGCGGCGGCCGCGGTGAAATCGGCATGGATGTCGACGCTGCTCACCCGGGCCGCCAGGCTGGCCAGGCAGGCGGTGAGGAAGCCCGAACCGGTGCCGATTTCCAGCACGCTGTCGGTGGGCAGCAGTTCCAACGCCTGCAGGACGCGGCCCTCCACCACCGGCTTCATCATCACCTCGCCGTGGCCCAGCGGCAGGCACAGGTCGGCGAAGGCAAGCTGGCGGTGCTCGGCAGCGACGAAATCCTCGCGGCGTACGCGGCCGAGCACGTCCAGCACGCGGCCGTCCAGCACTTCCCAAGGGCGCACCTGGTTTTCCACCATGTTCAGCCGCGCCTGCTCGATGTTCATCGCCATCTGCTCGTGTCCCGTACGGATCGAAAAAGGTCAAAAAGGATAAGCGCTGGCGCCCGGCCCTACAATGACACCTTCGACGCAGGCAAGCCTGCCGGTTGCCGGCGGCCCTACGAAGTGCCGGAAGTCATCGCGGCCGACCGAGGGTCAGCCGCTCCATGCGGATGCCGGCGCGGCAGGCGCCGGGCCATGGGAGGCGGCCTTCTGGAAAATAATTGAACCGATGCGTATAATAAAGCTTGAACATCCGTTTGTGAAGGTGGAGGCATGAGCAGCAGCACGCAAATCAAATCCCAGGGACCAGGCCGCCCGAAGGACATGGAGAAGCGTGCGGCTATCCTGGCGGCAGCCAAGGCGCTGTTCATCCGCAATGCCTTTGCCGGCACCAGCATGGATGCGATCGCCGCGGACGCCGGCGTGTCCAAGCTCACCGTGTACAGCCACTTCGGCGACAAGGACAACCTGTTCCGCGAAGTGATCCGTTCGCGCATCCAGGACCTGCTGCCGGAGGAGACCTACTCCTTCGATCCGAAGGCCGACATCCGCGAAGTGCTGATGCGGGTGGCGCTGACCCATGCCCACCTGGACTGCAACGCCGAGACCGTGGGCACGTTCCGTGCCATCCTCAGCGACTGTCGCCAGGGCAACCCGCGCTACGGCAAGCTGATGTGGGAGGAAGGCGCGATGCGAACGCATGGCCTGATGGAACGCCTGCTGAAGCAGGCGGTTGACGCCGGCCGGCTGGACATCGACGACGTGCCGCGCGCCGCCGTGCAGTTCCTCACCCTGATCAAGGGCAACCTGATGATGCGCCAGATGTTCGGCTGCACCGGCTGCACCGACAGCTATATCGAGGAAATCGAGGCGACGGCACGCGCCGGCGTCGAGACATTCCTGCGCGCCTACCTGCCGCGCTAGGAGCCCGGACGGTTCCTACCGCCCATTATCCTCGGCAGTGCTCGCCTGCACCCCCCGCTTCGTGCTTGAATGGCGCCGTTCTGAAGCGGGGGTGCCGACCACGGTCGGCTGAGAGAGTCCCTTCGAACCTGATCCGGCTCGTACCGGTGTAGGGAGCTTCGTCGCACGACATCCACCCTCGTGCGTCCGGCATCGCCGCTTTGTTGCTGTATGCGAATTCCTCGCAAGGATCCGCACGTCCTTGCGCGGACCCACAACAAAGCGCGTCCCCGCGGGGACGCGGGTGAATGCCGGAGCCATGCCGATGAATGCCCAGCCCTTCGACCTTGCGCGCGCCGCGCAGGAACTTTCCGAGTCCGTCGTGCGGCCGATCCCGGGTTCGCGCAAGATCCATGTGCCGGGCAGCCGGCCCGACCTGCGCGTGCCGTTGCGCGAGATCGTCCAGGCCGATACGCCGGCGATGTTCGGCGTGGAGAGGAATCCGCCGGTCACCGTTTACGACACGTCCGGCCCGTACACCGATCCGGACCATCGCGTCGACCTGGTCGCCGGCCTGCCGCCGCTGCGTGCCGCATGGATCGCCGAACGCGGCGACAGCCAGGTGCTCGGTGGCCGGAGTTCCGAATTCGGCCGCCGCCACGCCGCCGCGCCGGAACTGGCGGCGATCCGCTTTCCGCATCTGCCCGCGCCTCGCCGCGCCAAGGCTGGCGCCAACGTCACCCAGATGCACTATGCGCGCCGCGGCATCGTGACGCCGGAGATGGAGTACATCGCGATCCGCGAGAACCAGCGCATCGAGGTGCTGGGCGACAGCGCGCTCCGCGTCCAGCATCCGGGCCAGTCGTTCGGCGCCGCGCTGCCGCGCCTGATCACGCCGGAGTTCGTGCGCGACGAGGTGGCGCGCGGCCGCGCCATCATTCCCGCCAACATCAACCATCCGGAAAGCGAGCCGATGATCATCGGCCGCAACTTCCTCACCAAGATCAACGCGAACATCGGCAATAGCGCGGTGACCTCGTCGATCGCCGAAGAGGTCGAGAAGATGGTGTGGTCGATCCGCTGGGGCGGCGACACGGTGATGGACCTTTCCACCGGCAAGCACATCCACGAGACGCGCGAGTGGATCTTGCGCAACGCGCCGGTGCCGATCGGCACGGTGCCGATCTACCAGGCGCTGGAAAAGGTGGGCGGCGTGGCCGAGGAGCTCACCTGGGAGCTGTTCCGTGACACGCTGGTCGAGCAGGCCGAGCAGGGGGTCGACTACTTCACCATCCACGCCGGCGTGCTGCTGCGCTTCGTGCCGCTCACCGCCGGGCGTGTCACCGGCATCGTCTCGCGCGGCGGCTCGATCATGGCGAAGTGGTGCCTCGCGCACCACAAGGAGAACTTCCTCTACACGCACTTCGAGGACATCTGCGAGATCATGAAGGCCTACGACGTGTCCTTCAGCCTCGGCGACGGCCTGCGCCCCGGCTGCATCGCGGATGCCAACGACGCGGCGCAGTTCGGCGAGCTGGACACGCTGGGCGAGCTCACCCAGCTCGCCTGGAGGCACGACGTGCAGACCATGATCGAAGGCCCCGGCCACGTGCCGATGCAGCTGATCAAGGAGAACATGGACCGACAGCTGGAGAAGTGCGGCGAGGCGCCGTTCTACACGCTGGGGCCGCTCACCACCGACATCGCGCCGGGCTACGACCACATCACCAGTGCGATCGGCGCGGCGATGATCGGCTGGTTCGGCACCGCGATGCTCTGCTACGTGACGCCGAAGGAGCACCTGGGCCTGCCGAACAAGCAGGACGTGCGCGACGGCATCATCGCCTACAAGATCGCCGCGCACGCGGCTGACCTCGCCAAGGGCCATCCCGGCGCCCAGGTGCGCGACAACGCACTGAGCAAGGCGCGCTTCGAGTTCCGCTGGGAGGATCAGTTCAACCTCGGCCTCGATCCGGACAAGGCGAAGGAGTTCCACGACGAGACGCTGCCGAAGGATGCGCACAAGTCGGCGCACTTCTGCTCGATGTGCGGACCGAAGTTCTGCTCGATGAAGATCACCCAGGACGTGCGCGACTACGCTGCCGAACATGGCGTCGAGGCGTTCGCGGCGATCGACGAGGGTATGGCGGAGAAGGCCGCCGAGTTCCGCGCGCGGGGCGCCGAGGTCTATCGCCGCACCTGAGCGGGCGGTTGAAGCGCTCTTCACCCGGCTTTTTCGCGCGCCTGCCTAGGCTGGAAAGCCACGTCATCCAGAGGAGCAGGTCATGGCCAAGAGCAAACCTTTCGTCAGCGACATCGAGAACATCCGCAAACGCGCGCGCAAGGATATCGACAAGGGCGCGATGACGGCGGGCTACAGCGCCGACCGCACCACCGTGGTCAAGCTGCTCAACCATGCGCTGGCGACCGAGATCGTCTGCGTGCTGCGCTACAAGTACCACTACTACATGGCGTCGGGCATCAACTCGCAGGCGATCAAGGGCGAGTTCCTGCAGCACGCGAATGAGGAGCAGGGGCACGCCGACCTGATCGCCGAACGGATCACCCAGCTCGACGGCAAGCCGAACCTGTCGCCGGAAGGCCTGCTCAGCCGCAGCCACGCCGATTACGCGGAAGGCGACGACCTGGTCGACATGATCAAGGAGGATCTGGTGGCCGAGCGCATCGCGATCGACAGCTACCGCGAGATGATCGATTACATCGGCAGCGACGATCCCACCACCCGCCGCATGCTGGAGGGCATCCTGGCGATGGAGGAGGAGCACGCCGAGGACATGAACACGCTGCTGGAACAGCTCGGCAAGAAGGGCGAGCCGGCCAAGCCTTCGCCCGCCAGGAAGGCCGTGGGCAAGCGGAGTTGATTGTCCCAGGCGGCACCGGCGCGCGCCGCCGGTGCCGTCACCAGCCGGCCAGCACCAGCTTGCCGATCGTGCGACCCGATTCCAGCCGGCGGTGTGCCTCGCGCAGGTTCGCCGCGTTGATCGGGGCCAGCGTCCCGGTGCGCGTGCCGCGCAGTTCGCCGGCGTCGATCAGTCCGGCGACCCGTTCGAGGATGCGGCCCTGTTCGGCCATGTCGGCGGTGCCAAAGCGCGGCCGCGCGAACATGAATTCCCAGTGGATGCCGATGCATTTGGCCTTGTACGGATCGCCGATCCTCAGCGCGTTGGCCGGTTCCACGATCAGGCCGACGTGGCCTTGCGGCGCCAGCAGCTGGCCGATCGCTTCCCAGTAGTGGTCGGTATCGGCGAGGTTGAGCACGGCGTCGACCTGGCCGAAACCCAGCGCCTCCAGCTGCGGCGCCAGCGCATGGTGGTGGTCGAGCACGTGGTGCGCGCCCATCGTGCGGCACCAGTCGATGGTCTCGACGCGCGAGGCGGTGGCGATCACCGTGAAGCCCGCGCGCCGCGCCAGCTGGATCGCGATCGAGCCCACGCCGCCGGCGCCGCCGATGACCAGCAGCGATTTGCCTTCGCCGCCGAGTTCGCTGTCGAACGGCATGCGCTGGAACAGCAGCTCCCACGCGGTCAGCGCGGTCAGCGGCAACGCCGCCGCCTCGGCCAGCTCCAGCGACCGCGGCGCATGGCCGGCCAGGCGTGCGTCGACCAGTTGGAATTGTGCGTTGCTGCCAGCGCGGGTCACGTCGCCGGCGTAGTACACGCGATCGCCGGGCCGGAAGCCGCCGACCGAATCGCCGATCGCCTCCACGACGCCGGCGGCGTCGTAGCCGAGCACCTTCGGCTGCGCCTCGATCTGCGGCTTGGGCGAACGGATCTTGGTGTCGACCGGATTCACCGATACCGCTTCGACGCGCACCAGCAGGTCGTGCGCGCCGGGTACGGGGGTGGGCAGTTCGACGTCGAGCAATGACTGCGGGTCGTCGATCGGCAGGTAGCGGGTTAGGGCGACGGCTTTCATGGGGTAACTCCGGCAGCAGACCGGGAGGGCCGGTGCCGGAAGCGGAGTGCGCTCGGCGAATGGTCTGCTCCCGCGGAGCGACAAGGATACGGCGCCAGCCCGGCCGCCGCCGAGATCCGGCGGGCGCCGTCGAGGCGCCGATAGCCGTGACACTCAGCGGATGGAAGCTGAGGGCCGGTCCTGCACGTGCCCCGCGTCCCGCCCGGCCGCGGTTGGCCAAAACGCACAAACCCCGCCGAAGCGGGGTTTGTGCGCGGTGCGGCCACGTGTTCCGCAGGGAGTCCGCACCTGACAGGCTCAGCCGCTGATGGCGTCCTGGTAGCGCTGGAAGCCAGCCAGGATCTCGGCCTTCGCCTCGTCGGCGCCGACCCAGCCCTCGACCTTCACCCACTTGCCTTTCTCAAGATCCTTGTAGTGCTCGAAAAAGTGGCCGATGCGTTCCAGCCAGTGCGGCGAGACGCCCTTCATGTCGTTGATGTGCGCATAGCCGGGGAACACCTTGGGCGAGGGGATCACCACCAGCTTCTCGTCGCTGCCGGCCTCGTCGGTCATCTTCAGCATGCCGACCGGATGGCAGCGGATCACCGAACCGACGGCCAGCGACAGCGGCAGGATCACCACCGCGTCCAGCGGATCGCCGTCGCCGCCCAGCGTGCGCGGCACGTAGCCGTAGTTGCAGGGGTAGCGCATCGGGGTGGACAGGATGCGGTCCACGAAGATCGCGCCGCTTTCCTTCTCCACCTCGTACTTGACCGGCTCGGCATCCTTGGGGATTTCGATGATGACGTTGATTTCTTCCGGCACGTTGCGGCCGGCGGAGACGAGGTGCAGACCCATGGACTGTCCTTGGCGGTAAAGGGAAAAATGAGGTTCGCAAGGATACGCCAAACACTGCTGCGATGCAGCAGTGGCGGGGTGCCACACTGGCCGGTCAGGCTTTCGCCGGCTTCTTGTAAGGCCGTTCGCGCAGCCATTTGGTGGCGATCCACTTCTCGCCCTCCAGCACCGGCAGGCCGGCGTGCAGCGAGCTGCGGTCGCCGCCCTCGTAGGCGAAATACACCGCCGTGCCGCGCCGCGCGGTGATGGTGAGGCCGGGTTCGGGGAACGCCGTGCCGCCGCCCCGGGCGGGTGTATTCAGATACATCACCACGCTGGCGATGCGTTGGCCGCCGACGGCAGTGATCGCCTCGTAGCCCGGCTGCTCCGGATCGAACCAGTCGAAGTGCGGCTCGTATTCCTGGCCCGGCAGGTAGTGCAGGATCTGCAGCCCCTCGCCGTGGTTCGCCGGCACGCCGAGCAGGGCGGCAAGGCGCTGTTCGATGCGGCCGACCAGCGGCACTTCGTTCAGGGTGAAGAACATGCCCTCGCTGGTGCGTCGCCGATCCACCTGCTGGCGCCCCTCGCTGTCCACGGTGAGCGCGCGCTGCAGGCGCGGCCGCGCCAGCGCGATCAGTTCGTCGCATTCCTGTGCGCCGAGGACGTTCTCCAGTATGCGCAGCGCCGGCGCGTCGACGCTGAGCGAGACGCCGATGGCGTGCCCGTCCACATGGACTTCCGGAGCCTCGGGGTGCTTCGTACGAAGGCCCGGCTGCGCCCCTTTGGCACTGCCGGCAAGCAGCGCCGCCAGCGGCAGCTTCAGCACCTCGGCGACGATGCTGCGGCTCTGCCGCGGGTCGTAGCCATGTTCCTTCATCAGCTTCAGCACCTCCGGCACGCCGTGGCCGGCGCGCGTGGTGGCGAGGATCCATTCGCGCAGTTCGGGGCTGATCGTGGTGTGTGGGTGCATGGCGGTGCGGGCGTGGACCTGTCCAAGCTTACTTCACGCCATTCAGGATCGACGCGAAGCCACCGGTTAAGGTCCGCTTGCCTGCTTGAACCCGCCGCCCGTCGACGTTTACCCTGCCGCCTTGCCTGGCAAACCATGGTGACTCATGCGCTGGATACCCGCGGCCGCTCTTTGCTGCCTGTCGCTCGCCGGTTGTGCGGCCATACCGGCCCAGAAGCCCGTCGACGACATGGCTTCGACCCCCGCTCCACCGCAACCCTTCCTGTCGCCGCGCCCCTTGCCACCGCCACCACCCCCGCCGCCCTCCGGCTATTTTGCTAATCCGGCAGCCATGCGATCGTTCTACAAAGCCCCGGTTTATCCGGGCTTTGAAGCGATCTACGGCGTGCAGGGCACGACCATGCTGCTGATCCTGATCGGCAAGCAAGGCAGCCCGCTCGACATCAAGGTTGTCCGCAGCTCGGGTTCGCGCAACCTTGACCGGGCGGCTATCACGGCGGCCATCGCGTGGCGGTTCCGGCCGGAAATCAAATACGGCTACGCGGTCGACGGTTACGTGCGTGTCCCGGTGGTGTTCACCGACACGCTCACCAACGAGCCGGACTGGTGGCAGGCCTATCGGCAGGCGCCGATCAGCGTCGATCGGGTACCTATCGGCTACACCTCGGTGGCGGCAGCCGTTGCCGGGGTGGCGGCACGGGTTCACCAGGCCGTGTACGACGGCACGGGCGATCAATTCCATATCTACCGGATCTACGATGCCCATCTCGCGCCGCACGAGCTCTGGTATTTCACCGACATCTCGACCGACCGAGCGATGGCCGTCCGCTACACTTTCGCAGGCACGCCCGATCACCCCATGACAAACGTGGCCGTGCTCTGCGACCACGCAGACCTGTGCGGACAGCGCATGGCCGCCGTCATGTCCGGACCCTATGCCATCCGTATGGCTGCGCGCGGCGGAGATGCCGTGAAATAACAGCCTCTCGGCTCGGATGCGCGAGCACTCGAGTCGAATCCGGGCATCTTTGGAAACGCGGAATGGTCCACACTGCCAAGCCGATTCCCGTGGCGCAAGACGCCATGGGACGTCTTGCGGGTGGCGCATACGTCTTTGCCTACTTCAGCTGGTCCCACAGGAAGTCGTAGGCCATCGCGTGCATGTGGGCGGATTGCTGGTTGTCCGCGCCGGCGCCGTGGCCGCCTTCCAGGTTCTCGTAGAACCAGACGTTCCCGTGATCTTGCGCCTGCATCCTCGCGGCCATCTTGCGCGCCTGCACCGGGCCGACGCGGTCGTCGCTGGTGGCGGTGTAGAACAGCACCGGCGGATAACGGCCGTCCCTCTTCACATTCTGGTACGGCGAGAAGGTCCTGATGAAGCTCCAGTCGGTGCCGTCGGGGTTGCCGTACTCGGCCATCCACGAGGCACCGGCGGACAGGTGGATGTAGCGCTTCATGTCCAGCAGCGGCACCTCGCAGGCGATCGCGCCGAACAGCTGCGGATACATCGTGAGCATGTTGCCCATCAGCAGGCCGCCGTTGCTGCCGCCTTCGGCGCCGAGGTGCTTCGCCGAGGTCACCCCGCGGCGGACCAGGTCCTGCGCCACCGCGGCGAAGTCCTCGTAGGCGCGCGGGCGGTTCGCTTTCAGCGCGGCCTGATGCCACTGCGGGCCGTACTCGCCGCCGCCGCGGATGTTGGCGATCACGTAGACGCCGCCGCGTTCCAGCCACGCGCGGCCGACGCTGCCGCTGTACTGCGGCTGCAGCGAGACCTCGAAGCCGCCGTAGCCGTACAGCAGGGTGCGGTTGTTGCCGTCCAGCTTGAGGCCCTTCGGGGCGATCTCGAAATACGGCACGCGGGTGCCGTCCTTCGATTGCACGAAGTGCTGGCTGACCGCGAACTTCGCGGCGTCGAAAAATGCCGGCGCCTGCTTGATCGTCTCGGCCGCCGTGCTGCCAAGCACGCCATGCTTCAGCGACGACGGCGCCAGGAAGCCGGTGACGTCGAGCCAGTACTCGTCGCTGTGGTCGGGGTCGGTGTCGACCACGCGGATGGTGCTCATTGCAGGCGCGCCCGGCATGGCCTCGCGCTTCCAGTTGCCGTCGGGCGTGGCCATCTGTGGCGGGGTCAGCACCTCCAGCCGGCTCTTGACGTCGTCCATCAGGTTGAGGATCAGGTGGTCCTTCGTCCAGGCGTACGAGTCCAGCGAGGTGCGCGCGTCCGGTGCGAACAGCACGACGAACCGGCGCTTGCCGGCCATGAAATCATCGAACTTCGTCGCCAGCAGGGCGCCGGCCGGGTAGTGGTCGCCGCCGATCGTCCACGGCGAACGCGTCTGCACCAGCAGCCATTCGCGATGGGCGTCGGCGTTCGCATCGGTCGGCATCTCGACGCGCCTCAGCTGGTTGCCGATGCGCTGGTACAGCTCGCTGTGGAAGAAATCCTTGGCGACGGAGACGAAGTCGCGCTCGTAGCCCGGCGTGCGATCGTGCGATGCGCCGACTGCGAGATCGGTCGGCTTGCCCTCGTACACGGTGACGGCCGCCGCCAGCGGCGTGCCGCGCTTCCACTCCTTGGCGATGCGCGGGTAGCTCGATTCGGTCATCGAGCCGGGGCCGAAGTCGGTGCCGACGTAGAGGGTGTTTTCATCGATCCAGCCGACCTGGCTTTTCGCCACCGGCAATTCGAATCCGCCTTTCACGAACGCCTTGTGCGGAATGCTGAACTCGCGCACGGCCACCGCGTCGCCGCCGTCCGGCGACAGCGAGACCAGACAGCGCTCGAACGCCGGCTTCAGGCATTCCACGCCCTTGAACACCCAGCGCTTGTTCTCGACCCGGTTCAGCGCGTCGACGTCCAGCAACGCTTCCCACGCCGGTTCGGTCTTGCGGTACTCGGCCAGCGTGGTGCGCCGCCAGATGCCGCGCGGGTGCGCCTTGTCGCGCCAGAAGTTGTACAGGTAGCTGCCCATCCGGTTGACGTAGGGAATGCGCGCTTCCGAGTCGAGCACCTCGAGGATGCTGTCGCGGGTACGCGCGAACTCGGCGTTGTCGACGAACTGTTTCGCGGTCGCCGCGTTCTGCTGCTTCACCCAGTCCAGCGCGCGGGCGCCGTGGATGTCCTCCAGCCACAGGAACCGGTCGTCGCCGGCCGGCGCGGCCTCGGGCGTGGAGCGGGGTGTTGTGTCGCGGGCGTGGGTGTCATTCATGCCCGCCAGTGTGACGCCGAGTGCCAGCATCAGCCAGACCGATTTCATCGTGTGCTCCCAGGTACGCGAGTGGACGTGATGGACGGGGCACGCCCGCCGCCGGCCGAGCGTAACGCCGCGGTCGCGGGGCCGCCCGTGGCTAAAGTCAGGCGCGCGGGCCGGAAACGAAGATCCCGCCACGCGGGCGGGATCTTCGCGAGCACGGAGGCGCGGCTTACAGCAGCGGAACCAGCAGCAACGCCACGATGTTGATGATCTTGATCAGCGGGTTCACCGCGGGGCCGGCGGTGTCCTTGTACGGATCGCCCACGGTGTCGCCGGTGACCGCGGCCTTGTGCGCCTCGGAACCCTTGCCGCCGTGATGACCGTCCTCGATGTACTTCTTCGCGTTGTCCCAGGCGCCACCGCCGGTGGTCATCGAGATCGCCACGAACAGGCCGGTGACGATGGTGCCGATCAACACGCCGCCGAGCGCCCTCGGCCCCAGCAGCAGGCCGACCACGATCGGCACCGCGACCGGCAGCAGCGACGGCGCGATCATCTCGCGGATCGCCGAGCGGGTCAGCATGTCCACCGCACGCGAATACTCAGGCTTGGCGGTGCCCTGCATGATGCCCGGGATGTCGCGGAACTGCCGGCGCACTTCCTCCACTACCGCGCCGGCGGCGCGGCCCACGGCCTCCATCGCCATCGCGCCGAACAGGTAGGGAACCAGGCCGCCGATCAGCAGGCCGATGATCACCATGTGGTCGGACAGGTCGAAGGTGAACACGTCACCGGGATGCGCCGCCTGCAGGTTGTGCGTGTAGTCGGCGAACAACACCAGCGCGGCCAGCGCGGCCGAGCCGATCGCGTAACCCTTGGTCACCGCCTTGGTGGTGTTGCCCACCGCATCGAGCGGATCGGTGACGCCGCGCACTTCCGGCGGCAGGTCCGCCATCTCGGCGATGCCGCCGGCGTTGTCGGTGATCGGGCCGTAGGCGTCCAGCGCCACCACCATGCCGGCCATCGACAGCATCGCGGTAGCGGCGATCGCGATGCCGTACAGGCCACCGAGGCCATAGGCGCCCCAGATCGCCGCGCAGATCACCACCACCGGCATCGCGGTGGATTTCATCGACACCCCCAGGCCGGCGATGATGTTGGTGCCGTGGCCAGTGGTGGACGCCGCGGCGATGTGCTGCACCGGAGCGTATTGCGTGCCGGTGTAGAACTCGGTGATCCAGACGATCGCGCCGGTCAGCGCCAGGCCGATCAGCGAGCACACCCACAGGTTCATCGCGCCGTGGCCGAAACCGGGCATCAGCTGCATGGTGATCGGTAGGAACGCGGCGCCGGCGAGCACTGCCGAGACGAACACGCCCTTGTACAGCGCGCCCATGATCGAGCCATCTTCCTTCGCCTTGACGAACAGCGTGCCGATGATCGAGGCGACGATCGACACGCCGCCCAGCAGCAGCGGATACAGCACCGCGTTGGGACCGACTTCACCGGCCATCAGGCCGCCCAGCAGCATGGTGGCGATCACCGTCACCGCGTAGGTCTCGAACAGGTCGGCGGCCATGCCGGCGCAGTCGCCCACGTTGTCGCCCACGTTGTCGGCGATCACCGCCGGGTTGCGCGGGTCGTCCTCGGGAATGCCGGCCTCGACCTTGCCGACCAGGTCGGCGCCGACGTCGGCGCCCTTGGTGAAGATGCCGCCGCCCAGGCGCGCGAAGATCGAGATCAGCGAGCTGCCGAACGCCAGGCCGACCAGCGCATGCAACGCCGTCTCGCCGCCGATGCCCATGCGATCGAGTATCAGCCAGTAGCCGGCCACGCCGAGCAGGGCCAGCCCCACCACCAGCATGCCGGTGATCGCGCCGCCGCGGAACGCCACGTCTATCGCCGCGCGGAGGCCGCGCCGCGCCGCCTCGGCGGTACGCACGTTGGCGCGCACCGACACATTCATGCCGATGTAGCCGGCCGCGCCGGACAGGATCGCGCCGATCAGGAAGCCGACCGCGGTCGCCCAGGTGAGGAAGAAGCCGATCAGCAGCAACAGCACCACGCCGACCAGGCCGATGGTGGTGTACTGGCGATTGAGGTAGGCGCGTGCGCCTTCCTGGATGGCAGCGGCAATTTCCTGCATCCGCTCGTTGCCCGGCGATTGCGCCAGGATCCAGCGCGCGGAGAACGCGCCATACAGAACCGCCACCACCGCACACGCAACGACGATCCACCAGCCATACTGCTGCAGCATCGGAGCCTCCCCATGGGTTGTATGTGGCCGTCCGGAACGGGCGGTCCCCGGGAGTATAGGCAGACGTGGCGGCGCAAGCCGTTGTGCGGCGCAACGCCGCGGCCCACAACGAAAAGGGCCATGCACGGATGCATGGCCCGGTCGGTTCGTGCCGCAACAGACTCAACGCAGCGCCACGTCCAGGATGATGCCGGTGGCAATCGCGACCAGCAGGTAGTCGTTGTTGGCGCGTACCCAGTGGTAGCCGCGCGGCGGTCGACGCAGGCGGTAATGGCCGTAGTCGCGCACCACGTAGGTCGGGCCGCGGTAGCGGTGGCCGCGTTCCCAGCGATGGTGGCGCACCGGGTAGTAGCGCGGGCCGGCGTAGCGGTGGTCATGGTAGTGACCGCGGTAGCGGTCGCCGTGGTGTCGATGGTCGCGGCGCCCATCGTCATGGCGGCGATCGTGCCCGCGATCGTGGCCATGCCGGCCGTGGTCGCCCGGGCCGGGGCCCGGGGCAGCCAGTGCCAGGCTGCCGGTAGCGAGCAAGGCAAGCACGATGAACAGGCGGGGGATGAATTTCATTTGCAGGTCTCCTCCGTGGAGGGCCGTGGCCGCAGCATGCGACGATCGACCCAGGCAGGTGGATCGTAAGAATATGCGGCTGAACGCAAGCCGATACGACGCCTCCCGGTTTCAGGAGGGGGCGCTCGGCACGTGAAGCGCATCACGCCATCGCTGCGGTTCAGCGCTGGAATGCCGCCAGGCGCTTTGCCACGGCCGTGTTTTTCAGCTGCACGTAGCGCGGCAGGCCGTTCTTGCCATAGGGCAGCGGCGCTTCGCCGCGGATCAGCGGTGCCAGGTAACGGCGTGCGGCTGCGGTGATGCCGAAACCGTCGCGGGTGATGAAGTTCTTCGGCATCTTCTTTTCGCGGTTGGCGATCTTCGCCAGCGCGGCCGGTTCGATCTTCCAGCGATACGGCGTGTCGGACGTGCGCACGATCACCGGCATCACCGCATTCATCCCCGCCAGCGCGTAGTCGACCGCCGCACGGCCCACCGCGTAGGCCTGCTCCGCGTCGACCTTTGAGGCGGCATGCCGCGCCGAGCGCTGCAGATAGTCGGGCAGTGCCCAGTGGTACTTGTAGCCGAGCTTCTCCTTCACCAGCGCCGCCAGCACCGGCGCCACACCGCCCAGTTGGCTGTGGCCGAACGCATCGCGCGTACCCGCTTCGGCGAGGAACTGCCCGGCCGCGTTGCGGACGCCTTCGGAAGCGACCACGGTGCACCAGCCCACCCGTCCGACCGTGGCCTTCACCTTCGCCAGGAACGCAGTCTCGTCGAACGTGTTCTCGGGAAACAGGATGATGTGCGGTGGCGCATCCGCCCCATCGCCAGCGAGACCGGCGGCCGCGGCGATCCAGCCGGCGTGGCGACCCATCACTTCGAGGATGAACACCTTGGTTGAGGTCTCCGCCATCGAGGCCACGTCGAGGCTGGCTTCCAGCGTGGAGATCGCGGTGTATTTCGCCACCGAGCCGAAGCCCGGGCAGCAGTCGGTGACGGCGAGGTCGTTGTCCACCGTTTTCGGCACGCCGATGCAGCGGACATCGTAGCCGAGTGCCTTGCCGATCTGCGACAGCTTCAGCGCGGTGTCGGCCGAGTCGTTGCCGCCGTTGTAGAGGAACCAGCGGATGTCGTGGGCGCGGAACACCTCGATCAGCCGCTCGTACTCGGCGCGGTTCTCGTCCAGTGACTTCAGCTTGTAGCGGCACGAACCGAACGCGCCGCCGGGAGTGTGGCGCAGCGCGGCGATCGCCGTGGCCGGTTCCTTCGAGGTGTCGATCAGCTCCTCGCGCAGTGCGCCGAGGATCCCGTTGCGCGCGGCGTATACCTTCACTCCCTTGCCGCGCGCGGCTTCGATCACGCCGGCGGCGGTGGCGTTGATCACCGCGGTGACGCCGCCGGATTGGGCGTACAGCAGGTTGCCGGTGATGGCGGGCGAACGGCGGCTCGGGCTCATGGGATCCTCGATCGGGCGGTGGAAGCGTGGCAATGGTGCCGGCAAATCTTTTTCTGCAACAAGCACTTGGCCGGTTGCGACGAAGGTCTCTGTTTGACGACATCCGGTGCAGCGGCTAATTTGACGCACAATTCCGTGCATCGGGCGGGCTGTTGCAGTGTGCGGCGGCCCGCCGAACTTGTGGAGCATTATGCGACTCGTCCTACTTGGTGCGCCCGGCTCGGGCAAAGGTACGCAGGCGGCCCGGCTGAAGACGGCGCTGGGCGTTCCGCATATCTCGACCGGCGACATGCTGCGCGCCGCCGTCGCCGCCGGCACTGCGATGGGGCTCAAGGCCAAGGCGGTGATGGACGCCGGCCAGCTGGTTTCCGACGACATCCTGCTCGGCATGCTGGAAGAGCGCCTCGCCCAGGCCGACGCGAAGGCTGGCTTCATCCTCGACGGCTACCCGCGCAACCTGGCCCAGGCCGACGCGCTGGATCACTTGCTGGCCAAGCTCGGCCAGCCGCTGGATGCGGTGGTGAAGCTGGACGTGCCGAACGCGACGATCATCGGGCGCTGCGAAATCCGCTTCAAGGCCGAAGGCCGCGCCGACGACAACCCGGACACCGTGCGCAAGCGCCTGGGCGTCTACGCCGAGCAGACCGCGCCGGTGGCCGATTTCTACGCCAGCCGCGGCAAGCTGCAGGTGGTGGACGGCGTCGGCGAGCTGGCCGAGGTCACCGCACGGATCGAGCGCGCGCTGCAGAACGAAGCCGCCGCCGCAAACGGCTGAGCACACTTCCCGCTCCCTGCAAGGGAATCGCTCACCATGCGCCTGCACATCCTCGGCATCTGCGGCACCTTCATGGGCGGGGTCGCCGCGCTCGCGCGCGAGCTGGGCCACGCGGTCGAAGGTTCCGACGCCAACGTCTATCCGCCGATGAGCACCCAGCTTGAGGCGCTCGGCATCGGCCTGATGAGCGGCTACACCGCCGAGCACCTGCAGCCGGCCCCCGATCTCGTCGTGGTCGGCAACGCGATGACCCGCGGCAACCCGGCCGTCGAGTACATGCTCGATGAGCGTCTTCGCTACATCTCCGGCCCGCAATGGCTGGGCGAGACCGTGCTGGCCGACCGCGACGTGCTGGCCGTGGCCGGCACCCACGGCAAGACCACCACCACCAGCCTGCTTGCGCATCTGCTCGAGAGCGTGGGCATGGCACCGGGCTTCCTGGTTGGCGGGGTGCCGGGCAATTTCGGAGTGTCGGCGCGGCTCGGGCAAGGCAGGCCTTTCGTCATCGAAGCGGACGAATACGACACCGCGTTCTTCGACAAGCGCTCGAAATTCGTGCACTACCGCCCCCGCATCGCGATCCTCAACAACCTCGAATACGACCACGCGGACATCTTCCCCGACGTGGCCGCGATCCAGCGCCAGTTTCATCATCTGGTGCGCACCGTGCCGGGCAACGGCCGGCTGATCGTCAACGCGCATGACGAACGCGTGGCCGAGGTGCTGGCGATGGGCTGCTGGACGCCGGTGGAAAGCTTTGGCATCGGAACCGGTGACTGGCAGGCGGAACTGATCGAGGCCGATGGCAGCGCGTTCAGGGTGACGCGTCACGGCGAAGAAGTGGGCGAGGTGCGTTGGTCGCTGCTCGGCCACCACAGCGTGATGAACGCGCTGGCCGCGCTCGCCGCGGCGGCCGCCGCCGGCGCCGATCCACAGGCGCTGCTGCCGGCGTTCGCCGGCTTCGAGAGCGTGAAGCGGCGGATGGAACTGGTCGGCGAGGTGGATGGCGTGCGCGTGTACGACGACTTCGCCCATCACCCCACCGCGATCGCCACCACGCTGGCGGGGCTGCGCGCGAAGGTGGGCGATGCGCGCATCCTGGTGGCGCTGGAGCCGCGTTCCAACTCGATGCGCCAGGGTGCGCACGCCGAGGCGCTGGCGCCGTCCCTGGCCGACGCCGATGCGGTGGTGTTCCTGCATCGCCCCGAACTACCGTGGGACGCCGGCCGCGTAACCGCGGCGCTGGGCGGGCGCGGCACCACGGCGCCGACGGTCGATGCACTGATCGGCGCGTTGCGTGCACAGGCGCGCGCGGGCGACCAGGTGATCTTCATGTCCAACGGCGGTTTCGAGGCGGCGCCGCGCCGTTTCGTGGAGAGCTTGCGGCAGGCCTGATCCGGCCGCTGCAGACCCGGGATGCCGGCTCTGGGTACACTCGTCGCATGGCTGTCCGGTCCCAATCGCCGCTCGTCGAAATGCCGCTGTTTCCGCTGGCATCCGTGCTGTTTCCCGGTGGTCGGCTGCAGCTGCGCATCTTCGAACCGCGCTATCTCGACCTGGTGCGCGAATGCACGCGTCACGGCACCGGCTTCGGCGTGTGCCTGATCCTGCAGGGCCAGGAAACGGGCGAGCCGGCGGTGCCGGCGGCGATCGGCACGATCGCGCGGATCAGCGATTTCCATCGCGACGACGGTGGTCTGCTCGGCATCGTCGCCGAGGGCGGCTCGCGTTTTCGTGTGGCACGCAGCCGGGCGCGGTCCGACGGCCTGCTGCGCGGCGACGTGGAGGTCTGGCCGGACGAGCCGAAGCAGCCGGTGCCGGTGGAGTTCGCCCTGCTGCAGACCATCCTGGAGCGGTTGATCGAGACGATGGCGCCGCAGTGGCGCGATGCGCCGCGCAGCGCCTACGACGATGCCAGCTGGCTGGGCTTCCGGTTGGCCGAGCTGTTGCCGCTGGATGCCGGCGAGCAGCAGCACATGCTCGAACTGGATGATCCGGTGCAGCGGCTGGCCCAGTTGCGCGACATCCTGCCGCGCTTCCAGAAACCGTGAGCCCGACGGGTTCTACACTGGGCACATTATTCGACGGAGCGACGTGCATGGCCGACCTTGCCGGCAAGACCCTGTTCATCAGCGGTGCCTCGCGTGGCATCGGCCTGGCGATCGCGCTGCGCGCCGCGCGCGACGGCGCCAACATCGTGATCGCGGCCAAGAGCGGCGTGCCGAACCCGAAGCTGCCCGGCACCATTCATAGCGCAGCGGCAGCGGTCGAGGCGGCCGGCGGCAAGGCGCTGGCGCTGCAGGTAGACATCCGCGAGGAGGCCCAGGTGGTGGCCGCCGCGGCGCAGGCGGCCGACCGTTTCGGCGGCATCGACATCGTGGTCAACAACGCCAGCGCGATCTGGCTCGCCGGTACCGAAGGCACGCCGATGAAGCGCTTCGACCTGATGCAGCAGGTCAACACCCGCGGTACCTTCCTGGTCACCCAGGCCTGCCTGCCGTACCTGAAGAAAGCGGCCAATCCACATGTGCTGATGCTGTCGCCGCCACCGAGCCTTGACCCGAAATGGTTCGCGCCGCACACCGCCTACACCATCGCCAAGATGGGCATGAGCCTGTGCGTGCTGGGCATGAGCCCGGAATTCGCGCCGCTGGGCATTGCGGTGAATGCGCTGTGGCCGCGCACGGTGATCGCCACCGCGGCGATCAGCATGATCGACGGCGTGAAGGCCGAGCATTGCCGCAAGCCGGAGATCGTGGCCGATGCCGCCCACGCCATCCTGACCCGTCCGGCGCGTGGCTACACCGGCCATTTCGCGATCGACGAGGAGATCCTGCGCGAGGCCGGCGTCAGCGACTTCGACGGCTATGCCGTGCAGCCGGGCGCGGCCTTGCTGCCGGATCTCTTCCTGGACTGAAATCGGCCGTGCAATTGCCGGAATCAGGTTCTAGCATGCGCGCCACCCATCCCCTTTCACGCACGCCGGAACATCGATGACCCGCTCCGATTCCTCCACCGAGGCCCTGACTTCGCTCGGCAAACATTACTGGCTGCCGGTGTACAAGCCGCGCGAGCTGGTGCTCGACCACGGCAGGGGCGCGCGGGTGTGGGATACCGAGGGGCGTGACTACGTGGATTTCGGCGCCGGCATCGCGGTGAACGCGCTCGGCCACCAGGATCCGGACCTGCTCGCCGCGCTGACCGCGCAGGCGCACAAGCTCTGGCACAGCAGCAATGTGTTCTACACCGAGCCGCCGCTGCGGCTGGCGGAAGAGCTGGTGCAGGCTTCGGGTTTCGCCGAGCGGGTGTTCCTGTGCAACTCTGGCGCCGAGGCGAACGAGGCGGCGATCAAGCTGGTGCGCAAGTGGGCGGCGGCGCAGGGCCGGGCGCCGGAACGGCGCGTCATCATCACCTTCAAGGGTTCGTTCCACGGCCGCACGCTGGCCACCGTCACCGCCACCGCGCAGCCGAAGTACCAGCAGGGCTACGAGCCGCTGCCGGCGGGTTTCCGCTACCTCGATTTCAACGACGCGCAGGCGCTTGAGGCGGCCTTCGTCGCTGGTGATGTCGCTGCGGTGATGCTGGAGCCGGTGCAGGGCGAGGGCGGCGTGCTGCCCGCCGCGCCGGGCTTCCTCGAGCGCGTGCGCGAGCTGTGCGACCGACATAATGCGCTGCTGGTGCTGGACGAGATCCAGTGCGGCATGGGCCGCACCGGTACGCTGTTCGCGCATGCTCACGAGAATGTCAGGCCGGATATCGTGACCCTGGCCAAGGCGCTCGGCTGCGGCTTCCCGATCGGCGCGATGCTGGCTGGCCCCAGGGTGGCCGAGGTGATGCAGTACGGCGCGCACGGCACCACTTTCGGCGGCAACCCGATGGCCGCGGCGGTGGCGCGCGTCGCGCTGGCCAAGCTGTCCTCGCCGGCGGTGCTGATGAACGTGGAGCGGCAGGCGAACGACCTGCGCGTGGGGCTCGCGCGCATCAACCATGAGCTGCAAGTGTTCGCCGAGGTGCGCGGCCGTGGCTTGATGATCGGCGCGGTGCTGGCCGAGGCGCACAAGGGCAAGGCCGGCGCGATCCTCGACCACGCCGCCGCGCATGGCTTGCTGCTGTTGCAGGCGGGGCCGGACGTGCTGCGCTTCGTGCCGCCGTTGACCATCACCGACGAGGAGCTCGCCGACGGCCTCGGGCGCCTGCACGCGGCGTTGAGCGATTTTGCGGCAGGCTGAAGCCGGACGATCAGGAGCATCCCGATGAAATACCTGCACACCATGGTGCGCGTGCGCGACCTCGACGTTTCGCTGCGTTTCTATGTCGAAGGCCTCGGCCTGCGCGAAGTGCGCCGCAAGGAGGTGCCGGAGGGCAAGTACACGCTGGTGTTCCTGGCTGCGCCGGACAGCCCCGAGGCCGAGATCGAGCTCACCTGGAACTGGGGTTCGACCGAGGACTATGGCAGTGCCCGCAACTTCGGCCACCTCGCGTTCCGCGTCGAGGACATCTACGCCACCTGCGCGCGCCTGCAGGCGATCGGTTGCACCATCCACCGGCCCCCGCGTGACGGCCACATGGCCTTCGTGCGCTCGCCCGACCTGATCTCGATCGAGCTGCTACAGGAAGGCCACCTGCCGCCGCGCGAGCCGTGGGCGTCGATGCCGAACACCGGCAGCTGGTGAATCAGCCCTTCGCGTCGCGCAGGGCGCCGCGCGCGGCTTCCAGCGTGTCGGCGATGTCCTGGTCGCTGTGCGCGCTGGACAGAAAGCCGGCTTCGAACGCCGAGGGCGCCAGGTACACGCCGCGCTTCAGCATGCCGTGGAAGAAGCGGTTGAACAGCGCCGTATCCGCCGCCGTGGCCTGCGCGTAGCTCTGCACTTTTTCGGCGTGGAAGAACAACCCGAACATGCCGCCGACGCGGTTGGTGCTGAACGCGATGCCTTCGCCGTCGGCGACGGACTGGAAGCCGTCGCAGAGGAGGCGCGTGCGGGCGGCCAGTTTGTCGTGGAAACCTGGCGCCTGGATCAGCTCCAGCATCGCCAGGCCTGCCGCCATCGCCACCGGGTTGCCGGAGAGTGTGCCGGCCTGGTAGATCGGTCCGCTCGGCGCGATCTGCTCCATCAGCTCGCGGCGGCCGCCGTAGGCACCCACCGGCATGCCGCCGCCGATGATCTTGCCGAACGTGGTGAGGTCCGGCATCACGCCGTAATGCGCCTGCGCGCCGCCAAGCGCCACGCGGAAACCGGTCATCACCTCGTCGAAGATCAGCAGCGCGCCCGATTGCGTGCACAGTTCGCGCAGGCCCTGCAGGTAGCCGTCCACCGGCGGGATGCAATTCATGTTGCCGGCGACCGGCTCGATGATCAGGCCGGCGATCTCGCTGCCGTGTTCGGCGAACAGCGCCTGCGCGGCGGCGAGGTCGTTGTAGGGCAGGGTGAGCGTGAGGTCGGCATTCGCCTTCGGCACGCCCGGCGAGGTTGGCACGCCGAAGGTCAGCGCGCCGGAGCCGGCCTTGACCAGGAAGCTGTCGCCATGGCCGTGGTAGCAGCCCTCGAACTTCACGATCTTGCTGCGGCCGGTGGCGCCGCGCGCGAGGCGGATCGCCGACATCGTCGCCTCGGTGCCGGAGTTCACCATGCGTACCATCTCGACCGAGGGGATCAGCCGGATGATCGTCTCGGCCATGGTGACTTCGGCCGGGCAGGGCGTGCCGAACGAGAGGCCGTTTTTCACCGCGCGCTCCACCGCCTCGCGCACGGCGGGGTGGTTGTGGCCGACGATCATCGGCCCCCACGAGCCCACGTAGTCGATGTAGCGGGTGCCTTCCACATCCCACAGATACGCGCCATCCGCCCGCGCGGTGAAGAAGGGTTCGCCGCCGACCGACTTGAATGCGCGCACCGGCGAGTTCACGCCGCCGGGCATCAGCTTCTGGGCGCGCTGGAAGAGTTCGTGGTTGCTCATCGTGCGGATTCTCGATCGGAGGGATACAGGTCGGCGAAGCGCCGCGCGGCGGCGCGCACATCGGCGGCGGCGAATACGGCGGAAATCACCGCCAGGTAGTCCGCACCCGCCTCGACCAGCGAGGCGCCATTGTCCGGCGTGATCCCGCCGATCGCCACCCGCGGCACGCCCAGCGCGGCGCTTTGCCTCAGCAGTTCGAGCGGCGCGCGCGGCGCCAGCGGCTTTGTCGGGGAGGGGAAGAACGCGCCGAACGCGACATAGCTCGCGCCGGCGCGGGCCGCCGCCTGCGCGCGCTGCAGCGAGTCGTAGCACGATACGCCGATGATCGCGTGCTCGCCGAGCGCTGCGCGGGCGCTGGCGGGATCGTCGTCTTCCCGACCCAGGTGCACGCCGTCCGCGCCCACTGCGCGGGCCAGCGCGATATCGTCGTTGATGATCAGCGGCACGCCGTGGCCGCGGCACAGTTGCAGCAACGCGATCGCCTCGGCGTGGCGTCGTTCCGCGTCAGCGCTCTTGTCGCGATACTGCAGCAGCCGCACGCCGCCGGCCAGCGCCTGCGCGACCGCGGCCAGAAGATCGGCGCGCGGCCCGTCGGTGATCGCATACAGGCCGTGGCCGGAATGGGCGGTGGGCATGTTCAAGGCATGATCTCTGGGTTGGTGAAGCGGGCGATGATGATCCATGCTTTCGCAATGTCTGGCGAGTTGCGAGAATGGGCAATTCCGTTGCGATCCGAAGAAGCCCGATCATGAGCCAGAGTTCCACCGAAACCGCTGCCTTGCGTAAATGGATGTGCGTCGTCTGCGGTTACATCTACGACGAAGCCGCGGGCGTGCCCGACGAGGGGATTCCCGCCGGCACCCGCTGGGCGGACGTGCCCGATACCTGGACCTGTCCGGACTGCGGCGCCACCAAGGCCGATTTCGAGATGATCGAGATCGACTGAACGCCTGTTTCTGCCAGCAAACGGCCCGATCCCGTCAGTGTATTGGCCGGGCCGCCTGTTCTGATGCTCCTGCGCCCCCTTCGCGTGGCGCGTCATGCGAGGAACATCGCCATGCAACAGTTCATTCCGTTCGAAGACAACTGGGACATCCTGGAGACCCTGCGTCCCGAGGCCTTGATTCCCTACCGGGTCGGCATGCTGGATGCGGGTAGTGCTTCCGTTCAGCGCACCGCGCCGATTTCTCCGTCGATCTTCAGTTCGTCGCCGTGCCGCGCGCCGATGCGCTGCGCGGTGCCCGCGGACAGTTCCAGCACGTAGCGCGCGGGCGCATCGCTCGGGTAGGTCGCGCAGGGATCCGCCTTGCACGGCGGCAAGCCCGACTGCATCGAGACGAGCCGGCGATCCGTGTCGAAATACAGGATATCCAAGGGCATCAGCGTGTTCTTCATCCAGAACGCCTGCGGCGCTGTGTAGGGAAACACGAATAGCATGCCGTGGTCGGGTGCCAGCGTGGTGCGCATCATCAGGCCATGCTGGCGACTGGCGTCGTCGGTGGCGAGCTCCACCGAGAAACGCTGTCCGTGCAGCACAACAGCGATTCCTGCGTGCGGAGCGGGAATGCTGCGGGAACATCCGGCCAGCAGCAGAAGCAGCGGGACAAGCCATCTTTTCATCGCGGCACGTGTCGCAGTTTTGGGAACGTTGTGCAGTGTAGCGCTGCGATCGGTTGCGCTTTTCACGCGCAGAGCGCGTTTGCCCCTTCCCAGATGCTTCACTCGGCGCTATGATTCTCGCCCCTTCGACGAGACGCCCTCTCGAGAGGGTTTCTGCAACATCCCTCGCTGAAAAATTTCTTCGCTGCGGATGTTGACGGACGTAAAAAGCG
>NZ_QFWQ01000028.1 GCF_003335105.1 Rhodanobacter denitrificans | reverse complement strand
GCAGGTGTACGCAGATCAGATCTCTGGCTGGAACTGGTAAGATGTCCTTGGGGTACCTGGCTCGTTCACTGTAGCCAGTTGTGACCAGACTTCTTTCTGCACCACCTGCAAGCCTTTAACTTAACATATAGATCATATATAACAACATAGGTTTAAACACATTATTTAAGACAGTGATGGGCACTGGAGCCCCATAAAGGATCTTAAAAAGAGTAAAACTGTATCAAGAGGGAGTATTCTCAGTTTTAAATAGGGCAAGGGGAAGGGGCACCAAGTAAGTCTGTGCCAGTCTCTAGGATTAATTTTGTCAAGGTCTGTTTAGAGTTTTATTTATTATTTCTATCTGTCCTGAGTTCTGAGGTCTGTACAATTTT
>NZ_QFWQ01000027.1 GCF_003335105.1 Rhodanobacter denitrificans | reverse complement strand
TTTCGGGTGGAAACCTTCCGAGGATTTTCCCCGACTGTCAACGATTTGGGGAATGCCATTAAGACCGGGGATAAATCTTGCTGCCGAGTTAAGCAGCTTCATCGCGTACTGGCAGGTTGAAGGCAGGGCGTTTCACCAGGTCCAGTGGGAGCAAAAACTAGCAAGACATCTTAACCGTGCGGAAGTCCGCCAGAAAAAACCAGCGAACGGGAGTAACGATCATGTGGGAGTACGAGCAGAGCCAGCAGCATCCAGAGCTGTACAACAGATTCGAGCCGCCCGTGAGCAACGGTTGCGAGTTGCTGGAACAGACGGCCGTAGAAACGGCGTGGCGCCTATGG
>NZ_QFWQ01000006.1:506292-506416 GCF_003335105.1 Rhodanobacter denitrificans | reverse complement strand
CCCGCCGGAGCGCTGCATCGCCTTGGTGTAGTCGTGCTGCTGCGGGTCCAGCGGCGTGCTCAGCAGCAGCTCGGCCATCCCCATCACCCCGGTCATCGGCGTGCGGATCTCGTGGCTCAGCGTC
>NZ_QFWQ01000006.1:503053-506148 GCF_003335105.1 Rhodanobacter denitrificans | reverse complement strand
CGTGTAGCTGCCTGCGCCCAGGCCGGTGAAATCCCGCTCCCCCCGATGGCCCGTGTCCACCCAGTCGCTGTCGAAACCCTGCAGCTGGAAGCGGTAGCGGTTGGCCGACGGAGCGATATAGGAAAACACCCGCGCCTCGACCGCAAGCTGGCTGTCGCGCCAGCCGACCTGCAGCGACTGTGTGCCGATCGGCAGCACCTGGATGGCGCCGTAGCGGCGCACCTTGGCCTGGGTCAGCGCCATCTGCGGCACGCTGGTCTGCCGGTTACTGCGGTTCGGATTGAACGCCATCACGCCGCCCAGGGTGGCGGCGTAGATGTAGCCGTTCGGCATCCGCGCATAGCCGCGGAAGAATTCGCCGTTGGTCAGGCCGTCCTGCAGGCCGAACGAGCGGAACGCCCCGCTGCGCGGATCGAAACGCCACAAGCCGTCGTGGCCGAACACCCAGACGCGACCCGTGGCATCGACGTGCAGGTCGGTGACGTTGAGCGACGGCCAGCCGTGCGCCGCATCGATCCGCCGATCCGCCACGATGCCGTCGCCGCGACGGCGGTAATGGGTCAGCCCGTCGGCGTTGGCCATCCACAGCCCGTCGCCGGTGAAGTCGAAGGCGTCGACAGTTTGCCCGGACGGACCGCCCGGCACCATCACGAAGCGGTCACGCGCCGTGTCCAGCCACATCATGCCGCCATCGCTGGCGTACCAGAAAATGCCGTCGCGCAGCGTCATCTGGCTGCCCCAATGCACCCTGTCGCTGGCGCCGTCCATCGGCACCGGGTGTACCGCCAGCGTCTCCGGGTCGATGCGGAACAGGCCCTGGCCGAAGGTGCGCGCGTACATCTGGCCATCCGGTCCGGGCTCCACCTCCAGCGGGCGCTGCATCAGCTTACCGTCCGGATCAACGCGTTCGAGCCGCCCCTCGGTGTTGCGATACAGCGCGCCCTGCACCACGACCCACAGGCGATGCTTCGCGTCCTCGGTCATGCCGATCACGTCGCCGTGCAACCCCGACAGCACGTGTTCGACCTTGCCGGTCACCGGATCGAGCCGGTCGATCCGGCCGCCGCGCTGGCCGACCCACACGTGACGACCGTCCTTGCCGCGCGCCATCGTGGTCGCGATCGCGTCGCGCAGGCTGGACGGATCGTCCGGCATGTGGGTGAAGCGGCTGAACCGGCTCCAGCCCGGTGCCAGGTACGCCACGCCGCCGTCGAACAGCACGGCCCACAGTCCGCCTTCGCGATCGACCGCCAGCTGCCACACCCAGGTGCCCGGCAGGTTGCCGTAGAGCACCGGCTGGTCGGTCACCGCCGTCACCGGATCGCTCGGGCGCTCCTGCAGGAACAGCCCTTTCTGCGTGCCGGTCCACAACCGGCCGGCGGTATCCCGCACGCTGGTCATCACGTTGGTGTCGGGAATCACGCCGGTGCCGTAGCGGCGCGCCACGCCATCCTTGCCGATGATCCACAGGCCGTTCGCGGCGGCCACGCGCACCTCGTCGCCATCGCCTTCGATCCGCCAGGCGTCGATGGTCCGCTGCGGATCGGCCGACGGCACCCGGCGGATCGCGCCATCCTCCGCGCGCACGAACACGCCATGGTTGCTGCCGATCCACATCCGCCCCCGCGCATCCACGTACAGGGCGGCAACGATGCCGACCTCGGCCGGCGTCGCGCCGAGCACCGGATCGACCACGTGCTCGAACCCGCGTTCGTCCGGGCGCATCCGGTCGAGCCCGCCCGCACTGCCCACCCACAGCGCGCCGTCGGGAGTTTGCGCCACCGCCCAGACCCGGTCGCTGGCCAGGCTGGCAGGGTCGGCGGGGTCATGCCCCCAGTGCCGGAACGTGCCGCTGGCGTTGTCGTAGCGGTTCAACCCCGCATTCAGGCCGGCGGCCCACAGGCGCCCCTGCCGGTCGATCTGCAGCGTGGCGATGCCGTTGTTGTACAGCGAACCCGGGTCGTTCTCGGCATGCCGGAACACCTCGAAGCCGACACCGTCGAAACGCGCCAGGCCGCCCTTGGTGCCGAACCACATCGCGCCGTCGCGGTCCTGCACCACGGCGTACACACTCGTGCTGGGCAATCCGTCCGAGGTGTCGTAGCGACGGAACTGCGGAGTCGGCAGCGGATCGACCCGGGGCGCGACCGACGGAGCCGCCGCAGGCACGCCCGGCACGGGCGCAGCCAGCCCGAGGACCATCGTCAGCAAGACTGCCGAAAACATCAGGTTGTCCCCTTCGGACCTGCCCGCCTGCCCGTGCCATCCCGTACGCGAACCGGCTGCCCGCGAGCGAGGCGCCGTGGCGGCTGCCGTCCCGTGCCGGCCATGATGCCAAAACCCCCATGTCGGCGCGAGCCGACACGCAGGTCGGAGATCATGCCGGGGTGCGGGTCGCCGGCGCTGCCGCGGCACAGGCCAGCGCATCGGCGAGGCGTTCGCCGCTGACCGGCTTGCGCAGGAAGCCGTCCATCCCCGCCGCCCGCGCCTTCGCCTCATCCCCGCTGCCCGAGCGCGCCGTCACCGCCACGATCGGCAGGTGCTGCCCCGCGCGCTCGCGCTGGCGGATCAGCCGCGCCACCTGGAACCCGTCCACCCCCGGCAGGTCCAGGTCCAGCAGCACCGCGTCGACGTCCGCATGCGCCAGCTCGGCCAGCGCCGCCAGCCCGTTCACCACGTGCACCACCGTGTGTCCTTCCCGCTCCAGCAGGCCGCGGATCACCGTAGCCACGATGGTGTCGTCCTCCACCAGCAGCAGGTGGCAGGGACGGCCCGGCGCCCACGCCACCGGCGTTGACGACGCCGGCACCGCCAGCGGCAGCCGTACACGGAACGTGCTGCCGTGCGCCAGCCGCGACTCCAGCTCGATGCTGCCGCCCATCATCTCCACCAGCTCGCGGCAGATCGCCAGGCCCAGCCCGCTGCCCACCCGCCGCTGCGGTCCCTCCGCCTGCTCGAAGCGCTGGAACAGCCGCGCCTGGCTCGCCTCCGGGATGCCCGGACCGGTGTCGCTCACGCTCAGCAGCAGGCCCTCTTCCGTGCGCTGCGCCCGCAGCGTCACCTTGCCGTGCTCAGTGAACTTCAGCGCGTTGCTG
>NZ_QFWQ01000006.1:502767-502891 GCF_003335105.1 Rhodanobacter denitrificans | reverse complement strand
CCCGCCGGAGCGCTGCATCGCTTTGGTGTAGTCGTGCTGCTGCGGGTCCAGCGGCGTGCTCAGCAGCAGCTCGGCCATCCCCATCACCCCGGTCATCGGCGTACGGATCTCGTGGCTCAGCGTC
>NZ_QFWQ01000006.1:0-502634 GCF_003335105.1 Rhodanobacter denitrificans | reverse complement strand
CGTGTAGCTGCCTGCGCCCAGACCGGTGAAATCCCGCTCTCCCCGATGGCCCGTGTCCACCCAGTCGCTGTCGAAACCCTGCAGCTGGAAGCGGTAGCGGTTGGCGCCGGGATCGACGAACGATGCCACCCTGGCCTCGATGCGCAAGTCGCGATCGCGCCAGCCCAGCCGGAGCGGCAGGCCCAGCGGCAGCGTCCGGGTGCGGTTGTCGCGCCGCACCGTGGCCTGGGCCAGCGCCAGCACCGGCGGCGCACCCGGCGGCACCGGCTGCGCCAGGCGCTCGGGCCGGAACGCCACCACGCCACCGCTGCTGGCGGCGAACAGCGTGCCGTCTGCCGCCAGCTCGACCGAGCCGTTGGTGAACTCGCTGCTCGACAGGCCCTGCGATGCCCCGAATGCGGCGAACTGCTTCGTCTGCGGATCGAACCGCCACAGTCCCGGATTGGCGAACAGCCACAGCCGCCCCTGGTCGTCCACCCGGATCGCCATCAGGTCGGCGGCGAACGGCATGCGGCTGATATCGGCGCTGGCGTTGCGCTCGGCGCGCCCGCCGGCGTAGCGGTAATGCTCCAGCGCCTGGTCGGTGGCGGTCCAGAAACCGCCGGCATCGAACGCGAAGGCGAGGATCTCCCGGCGCGGCACCCCCGGCACGAAGTCCAGCCGCTGGCCCGGACCCGCCCCGCGCAGGAGGCCACCGGCGCTGGCGTACCACAACTGCCCGGCATGGAAGCTCAGCTGGTCGTGGAAGCGGGCGTTGTCCGGCGCGCCCGCCGGCATCAGCGAGGTCGCGGTCAGGCGCTCCGGATCGATCGCGAACACGCCCTGGCCCCATGAGGAAACGTAGACGCCGCCGTCGTCGCCGGCGACGATGGCGGTGGGCCGGTTGATGCCGCTCCGCGCGGCCCCTATGGCGGTGAGCTTGCCGTGGTCGTAACGGTAGATCTCGCCAGGCCCCACGATCCACAGCCGGCCGCGGGTGTCTTCCGCCAACGCGGCCAGGTTGCCGCGCAGGTCCTTCAGCACGTGGCTGACCTCGCCAGTGGCCGGGTCCAGCTTGTCGACCCAGCCGTTGAAGCCGCCCACCCACAGCTGGCCGTCGCGGCTGCGGCGCACCGACAGCGCGGCGATGTCGGCGAGGCTGCGCGGGTCGTCCGGCACGTGGGTGAAGCGGGTGAAACCGTTCCAGCCCGGCGGCAGGTAGGCGATGCTGGACTGGTCGAAGGTGAACCACAGGCCGCCCTCGCGATCGCGCAGCAACTGCCACAGACGGTCGCCGGGCAGGCCGCCGGGCAGCAGCGGCTGGCCGATGATGTGCTGCAACCGGCCGCGGCCGTCGTCCAGCCACACGCCATTCAAGCTGCCCATCCACAACCGGCCCTGAGCATCGCGGGCGCTGCCGAGGAGGCGCAGCGGCGACAGTTGCGGACGCGCCAACGGACGCGCCACGCCATCGGCGCCGATCACCAGCAGGCCGCCCTCCAGCGCCACCCGCACTTCGTCCCCGCCACCGTCGATGTGCCAGACCTTGCCGAGCTCGCCACGGAACGCCGGATCCACCGGCACGCGCCGGATCGTGCCATCCGGCCGGCGTAGGTACAGCCCGCTGTGCGCGCCGATCCACAACCGCCCGTTGGCCTCCGCCAGTAGCGCGCGGGTGGCGCCGAACGATCCGGGGCGGTCGCCTTCGACATCCAGCGGGACGATGTGGTCGAAACCTTTGCCGTCCGCACGCAGGCGGTCCAGCCCACCCTGGGTAGCAACCCACAGCTGGTCGTCGGCCGTCTGCGCGATGCTCCAGACTTCGTTGTCGGCGAGGCTGTCGGGCTTGCCGTCGTCGTGCTCCCAGTGCCGGAAGCGGCCGCTGCCCTGGTCATAGACGGTGAGCCCGGTCGAGACGCCGCCGGCCCAGATCCGGTTGTCGCGATCGACGAACAGCGTGTAGGTCTGGTTCGCCGGCAGCGAGAGGGGGTCGCCCACCGCATGCCGGAACACCTTGAAATCGATTCCGTCGAACCGCATCAGGCCGCCGGCCGAACCGAACCACATCATGCCGTTGCGGTCCTGCGCCACCGCATAGACCGCCCCGCTGGGCAGTCCATCCGCGGTCCCGTAGCGACGGAACTGCGGCGTCGGCAACGGGCCGGCAGCCCGTGCGCCGGATGCCGCCGGCGCGACGAAGGCATGACCCGCTGCGGACACGAAAACGCCCAGGGCCACGCCCAGCAGCCAAGCGGAAAACCTCGATCCGTTCCCCATCCGTCCCCCGCGAAGCGGTGCCGCGAAATCCGCGCCGGCTTCGGCCGCTGCCGTGCTTCCGACACACGATAGTGCCAAAACCTAGCACCGGGTGCGAGCCGGGCCAGCCGCACGAAGCTGGCTAGAATGCGCGGATGTCCCGACGCCTGCGATTGCTGCTCACCGCATTGGCCATGGCCGCGCTCCTGTGGCTGCTGTTCGCGGCCGCCGAACGCGCGCTGGCATTGGCGCAACGCTTCCTCGCGTTGCCGACCTGGCTGCAATGGACGCTGGGCGGAATCCTGGCGATCTTTGCCGCGGCGGGATTGAGCGTGCTGTGGTGGCTGCTGCGTCCGCGGCGCAAACGCCGGCCGATGCCGGTGCCCGACCGCGGCAGTCTGGAGCAGCGCATCGGCCAGCTGCACGAACGCGGCGCCGACATCGGCACGCTGACGGCCGAACTTGGCGAACTCGACCGCCGCCGCGCCAGTGCACGCGTCTACGTCGCGCTGTTCGGTGAAATCTCCACCGGCAAGTCCAGCCTGATCCGCGCGCTGGCGCCGCACGCACAGGTCGCCAGCGACGCCCGCGGCGGCACCACCCGCGCCATCGGCCACTACGACGGCAGCCTGCCGGACGGCCGCACGCTGGTGCTGGCCGACGTGCCCGGCAGCCGCGAGGCCGGCGGCGAGGCGCACGAAACGCTGGCGCGCGAGGAAGCGCTGCGCGCGCACGCCGTGGTCTACCTCTGCGCCGGCGATCTCAACCGCAGTCAGGTTGACGAACTGCGCTGGCTGGCCGACTTCGGCAAGCCGCTGCTGCTGGTGCTGAACAAGACCGACCAGTGGAGCAGCACCGAACTCGATCAACTGCTGGCGCGCCTGCGCCGGCACGCGCGCGGCGTCGCCAGCGCGGTGCTGGCCATCAGTGCCGGCGGCAGCGAGCGCTATCAACGCCAGCTCGCCGACGGCAGCACCGAGTCGGTCGAGCGCCAGCGCAAGCCCGCGATCGAACCGTTGCTGCAGGCACTCGAACGGCTCACCGCACCCGGCGCCGCAGGCCTGGAGGATCTGCGCGAGAACGCCGTGCTGGCCGGCCTGCACCAGCGTACCGGCACGCTGGAAGCACAGACCCGCGCGGAGGAAGCCGAGCGCATCGTGCGCAAATACGCCCGCCGCGCCATCGTCGGCGCGCTGGCCGCGGTGGCACCGGGCAGCGACCTGGTGATCCAGGGCGTGCTCGCCACCGGCCTCACCCGCGCCCTGGCCGAGCTGTACGGCGTGAAGGTCAGCGAGGTGCAGATCGAGGATTTCGTGCAGCAGGCCCGGCTCACCCTGCGCACCGGCAGCTCGATCGTGCTGGCTGTCGCCGGCAACGCGATGAAAGCCTTCCCCGGCCTCGGCACCCTGGGTGGCGGCGTGCTGCACGCCTTCGCCTACGCGCTGATCTTCGACTCGATGGGCCGCGCCCTCGCCGCCTCGCTGGCCGAACGCCAAAGCCTCGACCAGCACGACGCCGGCGAACGCCTCAAGGAACTGCTCGCCGACGCCGGCGGCACGCGCCTGCGCCAGCTGGCGGCGTTGACCATGGATGCGGTGCGCGAGCGCGCGGATTGAGGGACGGCGCTGTGGATGACGCCTGTGGCGTGCTGCACCTACAAAATTGCTCAGGTGCAGAGCGGTCGATCGCCTGCGGCGACCGAGTCACTTTTCTCTTGCGTGGCCAAAGAGAAAGTAACCAAAAGAGAAGGCCACCCCGCTTGGCGCACAGGGGCCCCGGGTAGGGCAGCGGGCCATCATGGCCCGCACACGGTGGAAAGACGAAAGGCCGAAGCAACAGCGAGGCGTCGCCCTGCTTCTGCTCTGCTCTTGACCTGGCTCTTCTGAAAAGTGCGCGCAGGATGCGCGCCGCTCTACCCGGGGTCCCCTCTGCAGCGGCGGGCGGGTGGAGGAAAAGCCCGAAGGGTGGTTCGCATGAATGCGAACCAGTTTGGCGTCAGCACAGGCGACGGCATGGATGCCGGAGTTGAGGCCACGCAGGGAGCGGTTGCCCGATGCCCTGTCGACAAACCCCGGAGCCCGGCCGCGAACTTTCCGGGCAGGAGCCCGGAAAGCGCGTAAGCGGGGTGGCCTTTCTCTTTGGTTACTTTCTCTTTGGCCACCCAAAGAGAAAGTAACTCGCGCGCCGCAGGCGCACGAAAGCTCTTGCCTCTGATGTTTTTCGCTCCGAACAAAGCAAGAGCATCGCGCACGACCGCAGGAAGTCCCTCGCGGACAGAGTGCGCTTCTACATAGCCACGCAAGAGAAAAGAAGTGACTCGACCACCGCTGGCAGATGAAGACCCCTGCTCCCGAACCAACAGCGTCATCGAGACCAACAAGAACCTATGGCGTGCCCGCAAACGCCGCGCGCAGCCAGTCGTGCATCAGGCGGTAGCTGCGGGTCGCGGCGCGTTCGTCGTAGCGGCAGCCGGTGGAGTTCTCGCCCACTTCGGTGAAGCAGTGCACGGCGTGGCCGAGCACCACGAACTGCCAGTCGGCGGGGCTCATGCGCATCTCGTCCATGAACTTGTCCGCGTCGGGCATGGTGCCCTTGTCGTCCGCGCCGTTCATCGCCAGCACGCGCGCCTTGATGTTCTTCGCCAACGCCGGGTTGTCGGTGTCCAGCCCACCGTGGAACGACACCACCGCGGCGACGTCCGCACCGCTGCGTGCCAGGTCGAGCACGGCCGAGCCGCCGAAACAGAAACCGATCGCGGCCAGCTTCGATGCGTCGAGCGGCGCGCCGGCTGCCTGCACCTTCAGCTGGTCCAGCGCCAGGTTGATCCGCTTGCGCATCAGCGCACGATCGCCGTACAGCGGCTTCACCGCCGCCTGCGCCTGATCGGCGTTGCCCTGCTGCGGGCGCACGCCGGCGCCGTACATGTCGGTGAGCAGGATCACGTAATCCTTGCCGGCGATCATCTCGGCCTTCTTTACGGCCGCGTCGTTGATGCCGTACCAGTTCGGTACCATCACCAGACCCGGGCGCTTCGAGGTCGAAGCGTCGTCGTAGACCAGCACGCTGTGGAAACGGGTGCCGTCCTGCGTCCATTCGACCGGGCGGTGCACCATCTTCGCCTGGGCGGCAAGGCTTGAACCGGCAAGCAGCAGCAGACAGCAGAGTCGGGCGATGCGCATGATCGATCCTCCGGTGGCGTGGATTCCCTCTCCTGCGCGCAGGGGAGGGTTGGGGTGGGGTCGCTCTTGATCTTCAAGCCAGAAGCTTCACCCTCTCCCGACCTCCCCCTGCGGACAAGGAGAGGAGCAAAGATCAAAGTCCGGCAGCGTGTTCCGAGAGCCGCCGCTTCAACGGCGCGAATCGGTCGAGCAGGCGCACGCCGACGCCGCGCGCGGCGACCAGCGCCGGCGACTGCCACGCGTAGATGCGCGCCAGGGCGTCAAAGCCCAGCGCGTCCAGCGTATCGGCGCTGCGCCGGCGGCGCGCGTAGCGGCGCAGCACATGGGCGGCGCCGATGTCGCGGCCAGCCGCGCGGGCGTCGACCAGCGTGTCGCGCAACTCGGCCACGTCGCGCAGGCCCAGGTTGACGCCCTGCCCGGCCAGCGGATGCACCGCATGCGCGGCATCGCCCAGCAACACGAAACGGTCGGCCTGATAGCGCTCGGCCAGTTGCAGCTTAAGCGGAAACGCCGCGCGCGGCGTGGTGGCGGCGATCCGGCCCAGCCGGAAATCGCTGGCGACGCCGAGCTCGTCGAGGAAAGCCTTGTCGTCCAGCGCCAGCACACGCTGCGCTTCGGCCTCGGGGAGCGACCACACGATCGAGCTGCGCCCGTCGGCCAGCGGCAGCAGCGCCAGCGGGCCGCCCGGCAGGAAGCGTTGCCACGCGGTGTCTTGGTGCGGGCGCTCGGTGACGACGTGCGCCACCACCGCGCGCTGCGCGTAGTCGCGGCCACGCGTGCCGATGCCGGCCAGCGCGCGCAGCGGCGAGCCCGCGCCGTCGGCGGCCACCAGCAGGCTCGCCGCCAGCGTCTCGCCGCCGGCCAGTTCCAGCTGGATGCGATCCTCGCGCGCTTCGAAGCCCCGCACTTCGACCGGGCACAGCCGGCGCACACCGGCAGCGGCCGCTCCTGCGCGTCCTGCTCCCGCGGCACTGGCACCTCCCTGTGCGGCGTCCAGCGCCTGCCACAGCGTCCACTGCACCAGGCTGTTCTCGACGATGTAGCCGAGCCGGTCGTGGCCTTCGCTGGCCGCGTCGAAGTCGATCGCCGCGCCGCTTTCGGCGTCCCACACGTGCATGTGCGCGTACGGACCTGCGCGGGCCTCACGGATGGACGTCCAGACGTCCAGTTCGTCGAGCAGCGCCAGCGACGACGGCGCCAGCCCGACCACGCGCAGGTCCACCTCGGCGTTCGCGTTCCATGCCGCCGGCGCGCGCGCCTCCAGCAAGGCGGTGCTGAAGCCGGCCCGTGCCAGCGCCAGCGCAGCGGCGGCGCCGACCATGCCGCCGCCGACCACGGCCACGTCCAGCGCAGGCGCGCGGCGGCGGGAGGGCATGTCCTGCAGCGAAGTGTTCATGGCAGGCGCTCTAGCACCGCCAGCGGCGGCTCGCCGCGAAAACCCATGCCGCGCCGCGCCAGCAAGCGCTGCAGCGGCGGCAGCCGGTCGCAAGCCAGCAAAGCCAGCGAGCGCAGTGGCGCCAGCAGCGGTTGCGGCAGGCAGGCCAGCCGCACCAGGCCATGGCTCATGGCCATGGTGCCCTCGCGATCGGGCGCGCGTCGCGCGGCGTAACGCGCCAGCAGATCGGCAGCGCCCGGATCGGGTGCGCCCGCCACCAGCTCGGCCAGGGTCAACGCGTCGCGCAGGCCGAGGTTGAACCCCTGCGCGCCGATCGGATGCACGGTCTGCGCCGCGTTGCCGACCAGCACCGCGCGTGGCGCGACGAGCTGCGTCGCCGCCACCCGGTGGATCGCGTATGGATGGCGCCTGCCGGGTCGGCTGAGGCGACCCAGTCGCCAGCCAAAGCGGCGCTGCGCCAGTTCGATGAAACCCGCATCGTCCAGCGCAGCGACTGTATCGGCCTCGTCGGCGGACACCGTGAGTACCAGCCCGCAGCGGCGCTCGGCCAGAGGCAGCAGCGCGACCGGCCCTTCGTCGGCGAAGCGCTCCCACGCCCGATTCGCGTGGTCGCGTTCCGGCGTCACCGTGCAGACGAACAGCGTCTGCCGGTAGTCGTGCGGTTCGGCGTCGATGCCCAGTTGCGCGCGCACGAACGAATGCGTGCCGTCGGCGCCGACCAGCAGCGGCGTGTCGAGGCTGCGCGTACCGTCGGCGGTTTCGACCTGCGCGCGCCAGCCGCCGGCCAGCGGCTGCAGCGCAGACAGCGTGGCGGGCGCCAGCCGGGTCAGCTGGGCGCATTCGTCCAGCCGGCGCAGCAGCGCGGCGCCGAGCTCGCGCGCCGGCAGGGTCCAGCCCAGCGCGTCGACGCCCTGCTTGTCCGCGTCGATACGTGCGCTGCCGAACTCGCCGGCGCGGCTGACGTGGATGTACCGGATCGGCGTGGCACGGGCGGCGGCATGCTGCCATACGCCGATCGCCGCCAGCCCGTTGACGGTGGCGCGGGCCAGCGCCAGGTTGCGCTCGTCGTAGCTGGGCTGGGCGTCGACGCGCGGCGCGGCGGCCTCGACCAGGGTGGCGGCGACGCCGGCGGCATCCAGCGCGATCGCCAGGCTGGCGCCGACCAGGCCTCCGCCGACGATCAGCACGCCGCCCTCGACAGGGGTGGTGGAGGGATTCATGCCCGGATAATACGCGCGGGCATGGCGTCTCCGCATCGGGCGGCGTGACATCGGCGCATCGGCCCGGCCGCATTGGGCTAAACTTCGACATCTGTATTCAGCCGAGCAGCACGGAGTCCACATGGCAATCGCAACGACCCGACGCCTGGCCATCTTCCTGGGCCTGGCCCTGGTGATGGGCGTCACCCGCTTCCACCCCTCGCTGCTGCACCACGCGCTGTGGGATGCCTCGTGGGGCGTGTTCTTCCTCGCCGGCTTCTGGCTGCGCGGCCAGGGCCGCTGGGCCGGTTGGACGACATTTGCGCTGCTGATGGCCGAGGCGGTGCTGGTGGACTACCTCGTCATCAGCGGCCAGGGCATCGACTTCTGGAGTCATTACTGCGTGTCGCCGGCCTACTGGTTCCTGTTGCCGTCCTACGCGGCACTGTGGGTGGGCGGCAGCTGGCTGGCGAAGCGCCAGCAGGGCCTGAACCTGCGTACGCTGGGCCTCGCGGTGGCCACGCTGCTGGTCGCCGAAGGCGTCTGCTACCTGGTCTCCAACGGCAGCTTCTACTGGATCAGCGCCAGCGTGCCGGCGCCGCGCAGCTTCGGCGCTTGGCTCGGCAATCTCGGCGACTGGTATCTGCCGTTCCTCGCCGGCACCTCCGTCTACGTGGCGCTGGGCGCCGTGCTGCACGTGCTGGCGACCCAGCTGGCGCACGCATCGCAGCGCAGCGGCCAGATCCGGCACTGACCCCGGCATCGACGTGGGTAACCGGCTCTCGAAGATCTACACCCGCACCGGCGACGACGGCAGCACCGGCCTCGGCGACGGTTCGCGGGTGGGCAAGGATTCGCTGCGGGTCAACGCCTACGGCACGGTGGACGAGCTCAACAGCACGATCGGCATGCTGCTGGCCGCCGACGGCGTGGGCGACGAAGTGCGCGAGGCACTGACCCAGGTGCAACACGACCTGTTCGACCTCGGCGGCGAGTTGTGCATCCCCGGCATGGCGATGGTCGAGGACAGCGACATCGAGCGGCTGGAACGCCTCCTCGACGAACTCAACGAACCGCTGCCGCCGCTGAAGGAATTCATCCTGCCCGGCGGTGGCATGGCCGCCGCCTGCGGCCACCTGGCGCGCACCGTGTGCCGCCGCGCCGAGCGCGAGGTGATCGCGCTGTCGCGGGTGGAGCAGATCCGCAGCCAGCCGCAGCGCTATCTGAACCGGCTGTCCGACCTGCTGTTCGTGATCTCGCGCGTGCTGGCCCGCGCCAGCGGCCACGGCGAGGTGCTGTGGCAGCACGAGCGCCGCCGCAAGCCCAAGCCTGTCGGGTAAGCCGCGGCATGCTGCGGCTGTACACCCACCCTGCCTGCCTGCAGCACGACCCGGGCCCGGGACACGTCGAACGACCGGCGCGGCTGCGCGCCGTGCTGCAGGCGCTGGACCACGACCGTTTCGCCGCGCTCGACCGCATCGAGGCGCCGCAGGTGACCCGCGAACAGCTCTGGCGCGTGCACGGCGCGGCCCACGTCGGGGAAATCCTGCTCGGTGCGCCGCCAGGCGACATGCTCGCGCTGGACCAGGACACCGTGATGGGCCCCGGCTCGACCGAGGCGGCGCTGCATGCGGCCGGCGCCGTGGTGGCCGCGGTCGACGCGGTGCTCGGCGGCGAGGTACGGCGCGCGTTCTGCGCGGTGCGTCCGCCCGGCCACCACGCCACGCGCGAGCGGGCGATGGGCTTCTGCCTGTTCAACAACATCGCCGTGGGTGCCGCCCATGCGCTGGCCGCGCACGGCCTGAAGCGGGTCGCCATCGCCGATTTCGACGTGCACCACGGCAACGGCACCCAGGACATTTTCGAGCACGAGCCGCGCGTGCTGTTCGTCTCCAGCCACCAGTCGCCGCTATACCCGGACAGCGGCAGTGAGGACGAACGTGGCGTGGGCAACATCGTCAACGGCACGCTCTCGCCCGGCGCCGGCTCGTACGAATTCCGCGAGCTGTGGGACGGCGTGCTGCTGCCTCGGCTGCATGCCTTCAAGCCGCAGCTGGTACTGGTCTCGGCCGGCTTCGACGCCCACCGCGACGACCCGCTGGCCGACCTCCGGCTGGGGCCGGAAGACTACGCCTGGATCACCGAGCGGCTGGTGGCACTGGCCCATGCGCACGCCGGCGGACGGCTGGTTTCCAGCCTGGAAGGCGGCTACAACCTCGCCGCGCTGGCCGCCAGCGCCAGCGCCCACGTCGCCGCCCTCCTGGATTGAAGTGCCTGGTCAGGCCGCTCCAGACTGAATCCCGCCCCTGCCCGGGCCAACGTTTACCTGCCGCCGACGGGGTCTTTCTGCTAGCTTAACGAGCCTTCGAAGCCGGCAGATTTCCCGCGATGCCCAAGCTACCCCCACGCCGCCTGCTCGCGGTCGCTGCTGCGCTTGCCCTGATCGGCGGCCAGGCCGACGCCAACCCTGCCCGGACCCCGGCCCCCGGCGGCACGGACCAGGGCGCCGACCAGGCTTGCCCGCTGGGCTCGTTCCATTGCGCACGGCGCCCGCTCAATTACGCGATGTGCCGGCCCAACGCGCTGCTCGAGTTCTACGACCCCACCCTGAGCAATGACAGCAGCCTGCGCGAGACCAGCCCGACCCAGGTGCAGGCGCAGCACGTGGACAGTTCGGACCAGTCGGTCTACCACCTGTCCGGCGAGGTACGGCTGCAGCGCGCCGACCAGCTGCTGCAGGCCGACCGCGTCGACTACAACGACAGCAGCACCGACTACGACGCCCGCGGCAACGTGCGCTACCAGGAGGCCAGCCAGCTGCTGGCGGCCTCGCACCTGCGCGGCAACACAGACGCGAGCCGCGGCATCGCCGACGACGTGCGCTACCAGTTGCTCGAGGCGCGCGGCAACGGCTCGGCCAAACAGGGCCACATGCTGGACGCGCTGCACACCCGTTACTCGATGGCCACGTATTCCACCTGCGACGTTGGCCACCACCTGTGGGAATTCCGCGCCAGGTCGATCACCATCAACAAGGACACCGGCGTCGGCGTGGCGCGCAACGCCACCATGCGGATCGGCAACGTGCCGTTCCTGTACCTGCCGTATTTCAGCTTTCCGGTCGACGACCGGCGCAAGAGCGGGTTCCTTTACCCGACCATCGGCCACAGCAGCCGCTCCGGCTACGAAATCAGCACCCCGTACTACCTGAACCTGGCTCCGAACTACGACGCCACGCTGGACCCGCGCTACTACAGCGACCGCGGCGCGATGCTGGCCGGCGAGTTCCGCTACCTGCTGCCCGGCACCGGCGGCCAGCTCAACGCGGAGTACGTGCCCAGGGACCACGGCAAGAACGACGGCCTGGCCGACACCCAGGGCGACTCGCGCTATCTGGTCCAGTTCTCCGACCACACACAGCTGTGGAAAGGCTGGCAGTTCGTCGGCTCGTACAACCACGCCTCGGACGGGAGCTACCTGTACGACTTCGGCAACAACCTGTCGCACACCGCGGTCTACATGCTGGATTCCAACGCCGCGATCATGGGCGGCGGCAAGTGGTGGAACGCCTCCTTCGGCGGCACCATCTACCAGAACCTGAACCCGTTCGTGACCGACAGTGTGCTGCCCTACAAGCAGCTGCCCTACGCGCGATTCGGCATGGACGTGCCGCTGTCGCGCTGGCTGGAAGTCGGCATGGACAGCTCGGCGGTGGCGTTCCGCAAGAACGGCTTCATCGGCGGCCAGCGCGAGGACCTCTACCCCTACCTCGCCGCCACTTTCGGCACCTCCGCCTGGTTCGTGCGGCCGCGGCTGGCCTATCGCTACACCGCCTACCAGCTGGACAGCGACTATCGCGATTACGGCTATGGCGGGCGGCTCGGCGGCGGCGCCACCTCGCCGTTCGACCAGAAGTCGCCCAGCCGCGCGCTGCCGGTCGTCAGCCTCGACAGCGGACTGGTGTTCGACCGCAGCACCACGCTGTTCGGCAGCAGCTACACGCAGACGCTGGAGCCGCGGCTGTACTACCTGTACGTGCCGTACCGCAACCAGAACAACCTGCCGCTGTTCGACACCAACGTGATGTCGTTCGACTACTGGCAGCTGTTCTCGACCAACCAGTTCTCCGGCGCCGACCGCCAGATGGACGCCAACAACCTCACCGCGGCGCTCAGCACCCGCCTGCTCGACGACGGCGGTGTCGAGCGGGTGTCGGCCAGCATCGGCCAGATCCACTATTTCAGCCCGCAGAAGGTGCTGGGTACCGACTGGGTCCACTCGGCTTACGTGGCCCAGCTGGACGTGCAGCTCAACGACCGCTGGCGCCTGAACACGGCCTATCAGTGGAACCCGAACACCCGTCTCACCGACATGGCGGCGGTCGAACTGCAGCGGCGGGTACGCACCGACGGCATCTTCAACTTCTCCTACCGCTTCCGCCGCGGCTTGCTGGAACAATACAGCGCATCGCTGGTCTACCCGGTATCCGAACGCTGGCGGCTGGTGGGCGCATGGACTTACTCGGTGAAGGATCGCGAGAGCGTCGATGCGCTGGCAGGCGTGGAATACGACAGCTGCTGCGTGTCGCTGCGGCTGGTCGGTCGCAGCTACGTCAACCAGTACTACTACGGCTTCGGCCCGGCGCCCACCAACCTCAACCATCGCGACAATGCGGTGATGTTCGAGGTGGTTTTCAAGGGGCTGGGCTCCACCGGCGGCCAGATCGATCCACTTCTGCGCCGTGATATTCTCGGCTATCAATAAACGCATTCGCCCCGGCGATCCAGGCTGTCCACCGATGAAGCAACCCATTGCATTCCTGCTGCTCGCGCTCGCGATCGTGCTCCCCGCCCGTGCCCAGTTGCTGACACCCGCCGCGCAGGCCGGGCAGTCGCTGGACCGCATCGTGGCCGTGGTCAACGACGACGTGATCCTGCAGAGCGAGCTGAACGACGCGGTGGCCTCGGTACGGCAGCAGTACGCCGGCCACGCCGAACAGCTGCCGCCGATGAACGTGCTGCAGCAGCAGGTGCTCAACCGGCTGGTGCTGATGCGGCTGCAGGTGCAGAAGGCGCAGGACCAGGGCATCCACGTCTCCAGCGCCGACATCGACCAGGCGATCCAGGGCGTGGCGCAGCAGAACCAGCTCACCCCCGAGCAGTTGCGCGCGGAAGTGGAGCGCAGCGGCGGCAGCTACGCCGCATTCCGCGATCAGATCGCCGACCAGATCACCGTGCAGCGGCTGCACCAGAGCGTGGTGCAGGATTCGGTCTCGGTCACCGACAGCGAAATCGACAACCTGTTGCACAGCCCGACCTACAAGTCCGGCGAGGTGCACCTGGCGCACATCCAGATCAGCATTCCGGGCGGCGCCGACGCCGCCGCGATCCAGGCCAGCCAAGCCAAGGCCGAGCAGACGCTGGCCGCGATCAAGGGCGGCATGGATTTCAACGCCGCCGCGATCCGCTACTCCGATGCACAGGACGCGCTGGAAGGCGGCGACCTCGGCTGGCGCCGGATGGACGAGATCCCGCCGGCCTTCGCCGACACCATCGCCACGATGAAACCCGGCGACGTCAGCCCGGCACTGCGCGGCCCCACCGGCTTCCACATCCTCAAGCTGATCGACCAGCGGCAGAACAGCCGCAAGATGGTCACCGAACTGCACGCGCGGCAGATCCTGATCAAGCCCAGCGAGCTGGTGTCGCCGGCGCAGGCCGAGCAGAAGGCGCAGGACCTGTACCACCGCATCGTCGACAAGCACGAGGATTTCGCCGCCCTGGCGAAGGAAAACTCCAAGGACGACACCACCGCCAACCTTGGCGGAGACATGGGCTGGTTCCCGCCGCAGTCGTGGGGCGAGGCGATCGCCGGCCAGCTGGCCCAGCTGAAGGACAACGAGGTGTCGAAGCCGTTCCAGAGTTCCGCCGGCTGGCACATCGTGCAGCGACTCGGCGAACGCCAGAGCGACCAGACCGTGCAGATCGCGCGCGATCAGGCACGCCAGGCGATCGGCACGCGCAAGTCCGACCAGGTCTACGACGACTTCCTGCGCGACCTGCGCTCCGGCGCCTATGTCAACATCCTGGTACCCGAGCTGCGCGCCGCGGACACCCAGGCCGGCGCCGGCGCACCTTAAGCGATTGGACGACATGCCTCTGCCGCGACTCGCACTGACCGCGGGTGAACCGGCGGGGGTCGGCCCGGAACTGCTGGTCCGGCTGGCCGCCACACCGCTGGCGGCCAGCCTCGTCGCCGTGGCCGACCGCGCCCTGCTGCAACGAGCCGCGTCGCGCTGCGGCGTAGCCATCGAACTGGTCGACGACGACGGCAGCACGCAGCCCGCACGCCGACCCGGCACGTTGCGCCTGCGGCACATCCCGCTGGCGGTCGACGAAGTCCCCGGGCAGCCCGACCCGCGCAACGCCCGCCACGTGCTCGCCACACTGGCCGAGGCCGCCGATGGCTGCATGGCCGGCCGCTACGATGCGGTGGTCACCGCGCCGCTGCAGAAGGCCTCTATCAACGACGCCGGCATCCGCTTCAGCGGACACACCGAGTTCTTCGCCGAACGCACGCAGGCCGACGTGGTGATGATGCTGGCCAGTCCGGAATTGCGGGTGGCCCTGGCTACCACCCACCTGCCGCTGGCGGCGGTGCCGGCGTCGATCACCCGGGCATCGCTGACCCGCACGCTGCGCATCGTGCATGCCGAGCTGCGTGCGAAGTTCGGCGTTGCCGAACCGCGCATCGCGGTACTCGGCCTGAACCCGCACGCCGGCGAAGGCGGCCACCTCGGCCACGAGGAGATCGACACCGTGATCCCGGCGCTCGACGCCTTGCGTCGCGAGGGCATGCACCTGCTCGGGCCGCTGCCCGCCGACACCGCCTTCGTGCCGGCCCAGCGCGCACGCTACGACGCGGTGCTGGCGATGTACCACGACCAGGCGCTGCCAGTACTGAAGAGCGAAGCCTTCGACCGCACCGTGAACCTCACCCTCGGCCTGCCGTTCATCCGCACTTCGGTCGACCACGGCACCGCGCTGGACCTGGCTGGCAGCGGCAGCGCCGATCCGGCCAGCCTGATTGCCGCGGCGAACATGGCGCTCGCGCTGGTGCGGCGCAGAGACGAGTCGATGGGAGCGGGCAACGAGTGAACGGCCTCCGTTTTTTCCCGCATCCCATTCCTCCCCACTCGTTCCTCGCCCCATGAACGCGCGCCCCAAGAAAAGCTTCGGCCAGCACTTCCTGCACGACCGGCGCTATATCGACCGCATCGTCGCGGCGATGGCGCCCCGACCCGGCGATTTCGTGGTCGAGATCGGTCCCGGCGAGGGCGCGCTGACCTTGCCGTTGCTGGCGGCGGCGGGCTCGCTCACCGCGATCGAGCTGGACACCGACCTGATCCCCGGCCTGCAGGCGCGCGCCGCCGGCGTGGGCGAGCTGCACATCATCCACGCCGACGTGCTGAAGGTGGATCTCGGCGCGCTGGCGCACAGCCATGGTGTGCCGCGGCTGCGGCTTGCCGGCAACCTGCCGTATTACATCTCCAGCCCGATCCTGTTCCACTGCGTCGAACATGCCGCGGCGATCCAGGACATGCACTTCATGCTGCAGAAGGAAGTGGTCGAGCGCATGGCCGCCGCGCCGGGCAGCAAGGTATACGGCCGGTTGTCGGTGATGCTGCAGCTGGCGTGCCGGGTCGAGCCGCTGTTCGACGTGCCGCCGGAGGCGTTCCGGCCGCCGCCGAAGGTGGACTCCGCGGTGGTGCGGCTCGTGCCGCTGCCGGCGCACGAGCTCCACGACGCGCCGCCCGAGCAGGTCCATGCCGTGGTCAAGGCCGCGTTCGGGCAGCGCCGCAAGACGCTGGCCAATGCGCTCAGGCAGGTGCTCGACGCCGACGCGATCCGCCGTGCCGACGTCGATCCGAAGGCGCGCGCCGAAACCCTAGCCCCGGCCGACTTCGTGCGGCTGGCCAAGGCTTGCCGCAACCTCCCGCCGTGAGGGCACATGCCGGCGGCGGCTACCACCCCCAATCGCGGCGGCAGGCCTTACAATCGGGGCATGACTGAAAAATCCTCCTACACGATCGACGTGCAGGTCGAAACCCGCTTCGTCCCCGACCAATCGAAGCCCGGCGACAATCGCTACGTTTTCGCCTACACCGTGACCCTGCGCAATGCCGGCAAGATGCCCGCGCGCCTGCTCGGCCGCCACTGGATGATCACCGACGCCAATGGCAAGGTGGAGGAAGTCACCGGCGACGGAGTGGTCGGCGAACAGCCGTGGATGCGCCCCGGCGACGATTTCGAGTACACCTCCGGCGCGGTGCTGGAGACGCCGGTGGGCACCATGGGCGGCAGCTACCGCATGCTGGCCGACGACGGCACGGAGTTCGAGGCGCCCATCCCGACCTTCACCCTGTCCATTCCGCGTACGCTGCATTGATGGTCCTGCGCTGACATGGCTACGTACGCGATCGGCGACGTGCAGGGTTGCTACCCCGAACTGCAACGCCTGCTCGACAAGTTGCGCTTCGACCCGGCGCAGGATCGGCTGTGGTTCTGCGGCGACCTGGTCAACCGCGGCGGCCAGTCGCTGGACACGCTGCGGCTGATCCACGGCCTGCGCGAACACAGCGTGGTCACCCTGGGCAACCACGACCTCAGCCTGCTGGCGATCGCCCAGCGCCGGCCCGATGCGCAGGCACGGGTGAATCCCGAACTGCGCGAGGTGCTGTTCGCCGACGACGCATCCGTGCTGTTCGAGTGGCTGCGTTCGCAGAAGCTGCTGCACCACGACGAACAGCTGAACTGGACCATGGTGCACGCCGGCCTGGCGCCGATGTGGACGTTGCGGCAGGCGCAACGCGCCGCGCAGGATGTCGAGCACGAGCTGGCCAGCCCGCGCCATCCGCGGCTGCTGCGCAACCTGTTCGGCAACCGGCCGGCGCTGTGGTCGAGCCGACTGCAGGGGCTCGACCGCCAGCGCGCCACCATCAACACGATGACGCGGATGCGCTACTGCGACGTCAACGGCCGCATCGACTTCGAGGCCAAGGGCATGCCCGGCACGCAGAAGCCCGGGTTGTATCCGTGGTTCGAAGTGCCCGGCATGCGCCGCCGCGACACCCGCATCGTCTGCGGTCACTGGTCCACGCTGGGCCGCTTCGCCGGTTGTGGCGTGTACGCGATCGACACCGGCTGCGTGTGGGGCGGGCAGCTCACCGCCTTGCAGCTGGACGGGGAGGAACCCCGGTATTTCACCGTCAATGCCGAACCGCACCGCAAGCGGCCGCCGGGCGGCGAAGACTGAGCGCCCGGAGCGAGGGTGACGTGGAGTGAGAAGCGAGGGGCGGATGAAGATCCCGCTGACCGCTGATCGACATAAAAAAAACGAGAGGCACAGCCTCTCGTTTTTTTTATGGGCGGGGCAGTGAGCGGTTGCGTGGAGTGCGGGGCATCTTCCTCGCTACCCATTCCGTCCTTAGGCCAGTTGGCCGTGGCAATGCTTGTACTTCTTGCCCGAGCCGCACGGGCACGGATCGTTGCGGCCGATCTTGGGGCCGTCGTGTTGCGCCGGCTGCTGTGCCAGACGCATGCCGGCGCCGACCGCCGCCTCCGCCTCGCCGCCGAACGCGCCCGCCGGCGGGGCTCCGCCGCCGGTCGCCTGCATCTGTTTCTGCAGCCGGTCGGCCAGACGCCGCTGCTCGGCCTCCATCGCGGCGACTTCTTCCTCGCTGCGGATCCGGATGCGCGCCAGCATCTGGGTCACTTCGGCCTTGATCCGGTCCAGCATCGCCGAGAACAGTTTGAACGACTCGCGCTTGAACGCCTGCTTCGGGTCCTGCTGCGCGTAGCCAACCAGGTAGATGCCCTGGCGCAGGTAATCCATGCTGGCCAGATGATCCTTCCAGGCGTTGTCGACCACGGTCAGCATGATGTGCTTTTCCAGCTGGCGCATGGTCTCGGCGCCGATCTGCGCCTCCTTCGCCTGGAACAGCCCGTTCACCCCGTCGCGTACGTGTTCAAGGATCATCCCCGCGTCGATCTCGTGCTGCTGCTCGATCCAGTGCTTGAGGTCGAGCGACAAGCCAAGCTCGCTTTCCAGCTCGCGGTCGAGGCCGGCCAGGTCCCACTGCTCGTCGATGCTGTCTTCCGGCACGTAGGCACGCACCATCGACTGCACCACGTCGTCGCGGATGTCGGCCACGGTGGCTGAGACGTCGTCGCCGTCGAGCAGTTCGTCACGCTGGCGGTAGATCACCTTGCGCTGGTCGTTGGCGACGTCGTCGAACTCCAGCAGGTGCTTGCGGATGTCGAAGTTGTGCTGCTCGACCTTGCGCTGCGCCTTCTCGATCTGGCGGCTGATCATGCGGTCTTCCAGCGCGTCGTCGTCCTTCATGCCGAAGCGCTTCATCCAGCGCACCAGGCCTTCGCCGCCGAAGATGCGCAACAGGTTGTCTTCCAGCGACAGGTAGAAGCGCGAGGAACCCGGATCGCCCTGGCGGCCGGACCGGCCGCGCAGCTGGTTGTCGATGCGCCGCGATTCGTGTCGCTCGGTGCCGATGATGTGCAGGCCGCCGGCGGCGAGCACCTGTTCGTGTAGCTTCTTCCACTCCGCCTTGACCCGGGCGCGGTCGACCTCGCTGGCGTCCGCCGGCAAGGCCGCCAGCGCCGCGTCCAGGCTGCCGCCGAGCACGATGTCGGTGCCGCGGCCAGCCATATTGGTGGCGATGGTGACCTGCCCAGGCGCACCGGCCTGGGCCACGATGTGCGCCTCGCGCTCGTGCTGCTTGGCATTCAGCACCTCGTGAACCACGCCGGCCTTCTGCAGCATTCCGGACAGCAGCTCGGACACCTCGATCGAGGTGGTGCCGACCAGCACCGGCTGGCCACGCTTGTGGCAGTCCTTGATGTCCTCGATCACCGAGTTGTACTTCGGCGTCTGCGACAGGAAGATCATGTCCGAGTTGTCCTTGCGGATCATCGGCTTGTGGGTAGGGATCACCACCACCTCCAGGCCGTAGATGCTCTGGAACTCGAACGCCTCGGTGTCGGCCGTGCCGGTCATGCCGGCCAGCTTCTTGTACATGCGGAACAGGTTCTGGAACGTCACCGTGGCCAGCGTCTGGTTCTCGCGCTGGATCGGCACGCCTTCCTTCGCCTCGACCGCCTGATGCAGGCCGTCGGACCAGCGCCGGCCAGGCAGGGTACGGCCGGTGAATTCGTCGACGATGATGACCTCGCCGTCGCGCACGATGTAGTCCACGTCGCGCTGGTAGATGCCGTTGGCGCGCAGCGCGGCGTTGAGGTGATGCACCACAGCCAGGTTCTTGGAGTCGTACAGGCCACTGTCCTGCTCGATCACCCCGCCAGCGCGCAGCAGTTCATCGGCGTGCTGCATGCCTTCCTCGGAAAGGTGCACCTGCTTCTGCTTCTCGTCGACCCAGTAGTCGCCGGCGCCGTCTTCCTCGGTCTGGCGGATCATGTGGGGCACGATCCTGTTCACCGCGATGTACAGCTGCGGGGAGTCCTCGGCCGGACCTGAGATGATCAGCGGGGTGCGCGCCTCGTCGATCAGGATCGAGTCGACCTCGTCGACGATGGCGTAGTGCAGGCCGCGCTGGTAGCGCTGCTCCTTGCTGAGCGCCATGTTGTCGCGCAGGTAGTCGAAACCGAATTCGTTGTTGGTGCCGTAGGTGATGTCGGCGGCATAGGCCGCGTGCTTGTCGGCATGGTCCATGCCCGGGTACACCACGCCCACGCTCAGCCCGAGGAAGCCGTACAGCTTGCCCATCTGGGCCGAGTCACGCCGGGCCAGGTAATCGTTCACGGTGACCACGTGCACGCCCTTGCCGGCCAGTGCATTGAGGTAGACCGGCAGCGTGCCGACCAGGGTCTTGCCCTCGCCGGTGCGCATCTCGGCGATCTTGCCCTGGTGCAGCACCATGCCGCCGATCATCTGCACGTCGTAGTGGCGCATGCCCAGGGTGCGCTTGGCCGCTTCGCGGACCACGGCGAAAGCCTCGGGCAGGAGCTTGTCCAGCGCCTCGCCGGCGGCGACGCGCTGCTTGAATTCGTCGGTCTTGCCGCGCAGCGCGGCATCGTCCAGCTTCTCGAACTCGGCCTCCAGCGCATTGATGCGGTTGACGCTTCTGGAGAGCTGGCGCAAAACGCGCTCGTTGCGGCTACCAAACAGGCTCGTCAGGGCACGATTGAACATCGATCTTCCGGATTGGGGAACAAGGCGCCCGCCATGTGCACGGGCCAATCGGGCATGTTACTACATGCCATCGGGACGCCGCCCGCACAGGGATCCTGCGGGAACGGGGAGATGCCGACCCGCCCTGCATGGTACCGGCCGAGGCCGGATTCAAGGGATATCGCGGCTGGGGAACGACGTCAGCGGCGGTTGCGGACGAACGCCAGCGGATTGACCACGCGGCCGTCGTACCAGACCTCGAAATGCACGTGCGAGCCGGTGGAACGACCGGTGGACCCGGCCTTGGCGACCACATCGCCCACCTGCACATGCTGGCCCGGGCGCACATCCAGCGCGCTGTTGTGCGCATAGCGGGTCATGTAGCCATTGCCGTGGTCGATCTCGACCACGTTGCCGTAGCCGCTGCGCTGGCCGGCGAATGTCACCATGCCCTCGGCCACGGCGTGCACCGGCGTGCCGAACGGGGTGGCGATGTCGATGCCGGTGTGCCGCGCCGACCGGCCGTCGAAGGGATCCGGACGTACGCCGAAATACGAGGAGATGTAGCCCTGCACCGGCATCCCGGTCGGCTTGAGGTTCGATTCGATCCTCGCGTCCAGCAACAGGCTCTGCAGTGCTGACAGCTGCGCCTGCTGGGTGTCGAACTGGCCGGCCAGCTGGTTGATGCTGCTTTCCAGCGTCGGCGGCAGCGCATAGGCGACCCCGGCGGTGTCCTCCACGCCGCCGACCGCCGGCTGCTGGTCGAAGTTGAACTCGCCGTCATCGAGCTTGCCGACCTCGGCCAGCCTCTCGCCGAGCGCGTTCAGCCGGGTCGACTGGGCCTGCAGTTGTCCGAGCTTCACGGCCAGCGCGTCGAGGTCGCGATGGGCGTCCTGACGCACGCCGGCCAACTGGGTGTTCTGCTGCCGGATCTGCCGCTGCATGTCGTGGATGTCCGCCAGCGCGCGGTCACGCGGACTGGCCAGCAGCAACGCCAGCGCCACCCCGGTACCCATGCAGCCAAGCACTGCCGCCGAGACCGTCGCCAGCAGCTTCCAGCGCAGGCGCCGGTCGGCCAGGTCGAGGGTTTTCGGCAATTTTCCGGCACGTGAGACGAGTATGATTTGCATGACTTTCCACGATCGAATTCCGGCACCATGCAACGCGCCACCCCGGCCACTTCCCGCCGCGCCGGCAACGGGCCGAAGCCCCTCGCCGAATGCGGCTCCTTCGCGACGCTGGCCCGAAAGGCCGGCGCGCTGGAAGCGCTGGACCGCGCACTGCGCCAGACGTTGCCCTCGCCGTTGCGCGAGCAGGCCAGATTCGCCGACCTGCGCAACGACCGCCTCGTCTTCCTGGTGTCTTCACCGGGCTGGGCATCACGCCTGCGCTTGATGCAGACGCAGATCCTTGCCGCCGCGCATGCCATCGGCATACGCGCCAGTTCAGTCACCGTGAAAGTGGCCCCCCAACCACCGGTCGCAACGCCGCCGGATCGGTCGAAACCGCTTTCGCCTGCCGCGGCCACCCACCTCAGGGCAGCCGCCGCATCCTTCACAGACCCCGAATTGCGGGCACTGTTCCTCGAACTGGCATCCTTCGCCGAAACCGCTGATCCCCCCTCGTCCGACCCGGACTGACTCGCCCCATCCGGATGCCGGCGACGGGTTTTATAGCACGGGGTTTGTTAAGACATAACCCGCCTCGTCATGGAGGCGTGAAGCCGAGCGCGGTGAGAATGTCATGCGCATCACGAAAACGGCCGTGTCATGCGACACGGCCGTTTTCGTGGAGCCTCGGTCGGGGCAGGATGAGCTTGGCGGGCTCAGGTTGCCTGGGCGGGGTGCGCGTAGGAGATCGGCGAGGTGGCCGGGTCGTCCTGGTAGCTGACCTCTTCCCATGCCGTGGCATCGGCCATCAGCGTGCGCAGCAGCTTGTTGTTGAGTTCGTGGCCCGACTTGTGCGCATGGTAGGCGCCGATCAGGCTGTGGCCGAGCAGGTACAGGTCGCCGATCGCGTCGAGGATCTTGTGCTTGACGAACTCGTCCTCGTAACGCAGGCCGTCCTCATTCAGCACGCGGTAGTCGTCCAGCACCACGGCATTGTCCATCGAGCCGCCCAGCGCCAGATTGTGTTCGCGCAGCATCTCGATGTCGCGCATGAAGCCGAAGGTGCGCGCCCGGCTCACTTCCTTGACGAAGGAGGTGGTGGAGAAGTCGATCTCGGCGCGCGAGGTGCGCTGGCTGATGATCGGATGGTTGAAGTCGATCGAGAAGCCGACCTTGAAACCCTCGAACGGCTCGAAGGCGGCCCACTTGTCGCCTTCCTGCACCTTCACCGGCTTCTTGATGCGGATGAAGCGCTTGGCCACGTTCTGCTCTTCGATGCCGGCGGACTGCAGCAGGAACACAAACGGACCGGCGCTGCCGTCCATGATCGGCACTTCCGGCGCGGACAGGTCGACATAGGCGTTGTCGATGCCCAGGCCGGCCATCGCCGAGAGCAGATGCTCGACCGTGGAGACACGCACCTCGCCGTTGACCAGGGTGGTCGACAGCCGGGTATCGCCGACATTGTCCTGGCGGGCGCGAAGATCCACCGGCGGAGTGAGGTCGGTGCGGCGGAACACGATGCCCGTATTCGGCGCCGCGGGACGCAAGGTCATGTACACCTTGTCGCCCGTATGCAGGCCTACACCAGTCGCGCGGATGATGTTCTTGAGCGTACGCTGCTTGATCATTGTTGTTGGTACCTGTGTAGGCAGCAGCCAATCAGGGGCGGATGCTAACACAGTTTTAACCTGTGATGAAAGCAAACCGTACCGTACAGTCTGATTAAGCCTTCATGTTTCTTTCATCCTTGAAGGCTTCGTGCGTCCACCCTCTCTGATCCGATCAAACCACGGAATCGACACGACGCCCCGCGCCTGGGACGGGAATCCGGCACGGGACATCGAGCCGCCGGCGCGGACGGATCCGCCGCAGGCAGCCGTGCGTCATCCCGACGCACAGTCTTGTTGCTCGCCACAATGAACCAGCCCGCCCGCGGCCACTCCCCGCATCTCAAGATGACTGAGATTTTACGGACGATACCGACCCGGCTGCAGGCAGCCAATCCGGCACACCGGAAAGAGTGACCAGCCCGACGAGCATTTGTTCAATATTTTCGCAACTCTTTAACCGGTGCAAGTTGTTTGGAAGCCAACCTCCGTCAGTCGGCCTGGCGGCGCAGGAACGCCGGGATGTCCAGGTAGTCGAAGCCCGGCTCGGCGTGCTTCGCCGACGTGACAGGTTCCGCACGTCCCTGGCTGACCGCCATCTCGGGCTGGGCGTAGTCGACCACCTCGTTGCCGGTGCCGGTACGCAGCACCACCGGACGCGGCCGCATCTGCACCTGCTGGGTCTCGACCATGCGGATCGGCGGGTGCTGGCGCGAGGCCATCGCCCGGTTGAGGCCGGTGGCGACCACGGTGACGCGCACGTCGTCCTTCATCTCCGGATCGAGCGAGGTGCCCATCACCACGGTGGCGTCCTCGCTGGCGAAATCGTGGATGATCCGGCCGATCTCGTCGAACTCGCGCATGGTCAGGTTCGGACCGGCGGTGACGTTGACCAGGATGCCGCAGGCACCGTTGAGGTTGACGTCTTCCAGCAGCGGGTTCTTGATCGCCGCCTCGGCTGCCGCCTGGGCACGGTCGTCGCCGCGGGCGGTGCCCGAGCCCATCATCGCCAGGCCCATCTCGGACATCACGGTGCGCACGTCGGCAAAGTCGACGTTGATCAGGCCGGGAGCGGTGATCAGGTCGGCGATGCCCTGCACGGCGCCCTGCAGCACGTCGTTGGCGGCCTTGAACGCGTTGAGCAGGGTGACCTCGCGGCCGAGCACGCTGAGCAGCTTCTCGTTCGGCACGGTGATCAGCGAGTCGACGTGCTGCGACAGGTCCTCGATGCCCTTGAGCGCGACCTGCATGCGGCGACGGCCCTCGAACGGGAACGGCTTGGTCACCACCGCCACAGTGAGGATGCCCTTCTCCTTGGCCAGCTGCGCCACCACCGGCGCCGCGCCGGTACCCGTGCCGCCGCCCATGCCGGCGGTGATGAACACCATGTCGGCGCCTTCCAGCATCGCCTCGATGCGCTCACGATCCTCGAGCGCCGCCTGCCGGCCGACCTCGGGGTTGGCGCCAGCGCCCAGGCCCTTGGTCACGTTCCCACCCAGTTGCAGATGGGTGCGCGAACCGCAGCTGGTCATCGCCTGCGCGTCGGTGTTGGCGACGACGAATTCCACGCCTTCGATGTTGGCATTCAGCATGTGCGCCACGGCGTTGCCGCCGCCGCCGCCCACGCCGATCACCTTGATGACTGCATTGGGTGCGAGTTTATCGATCAGTTCAAACATTTCCCGTCCTCCTAAGAGTTGTTGTCGTTGTAACCATGGGTGGCGACTCCTGTCGGTCCATGGTGGTGGGCGGATGTCCCTCCACCCGGGGCGACGCCTCCTGCGCCACCCTGAAACCTGTCGCTCAGAAATTCCTGGTAAGCCAGCTGCGCAGCTTGCCGACCACGCCGCCGACGCTGCCGCCGATCGGCCCGCCCGCTCGCGTGCCGCCGGCGCGCGCGCCATGCAGCAGCAGGCCCACGCCGGTGGCATGCAGCGGACTGGAGACCACTTCGCCGAGGCCGTCGATCTGCTGCGGCACGCCGATGCGCACCATCTTGTGGAAGATCTCCTCGGCCAGCTCCAGCGCGCCTTCCATCTTCGAGGCCCCGCCGGTCAGCACCACGCCGGCCGCGACCAGGCTCTCGTAGCCGGAGCGGCGCAACTGGTCCTGCACCATTTCGAAGATCTCCTCGTAGCGCGCCTGCACCGACTGCGCCAGCGACTGCCGCGCCAGCCGGCGCGGCGGGCGATCGCCGACGCTGGGCACCTGGATGGTTTCCTCGGCGTGCGCCAGTCCGGTCTGCGCGCAGGCGTATTTGATCTTGATTTCCTCCGCATGCGCGGTCGGCGTATGCACGCCGTAGGCGATGTCGCTGGTGACCTGGTCGCCGCCGACCGGCAGCGACGCGGTGTAGCGGATCGAGCCCTGGGTATAGATCGCGATGTCGGTGGTGCCGGCGCCGATGTCGACCAGACACACGCCGAGCTCGCGCTCGTCGTCGGTCAGCACCGCCTTCGCGCTGGCCACCGCCGACGGCACCAGTTCGTCCACGGTGAGGCCGCAGCGCTGGATGCACTTGGTGACGTTCTGCACCGCCGCGGCGGCGCCGGTGACCAGGTGCACATTCGCCTCCAGCCGCACGCCGCTCATGCCGATCGGCGCACGGATGCCGTCCTGGCCGTCGATGCGGTATTCCTGCGACTCCTTGTAGAGCACCTTGCGGTCGGCCGGGATCGCCACCGCGCTGGCCGCTTCCAGCACCTGTTCCAGGTCGCTGGCGGTCACCTCGCGGTCGCGGATCGCCGCGTTGCCGTGCGAGTTGCGGGTTTCCAGGTGGCTGCCGGAGATCGAGGCGTAGACCGAACGGATGTCGCAGCCGGCCATCAGCTCGGCTTCCTCCACCGCGCGCTGGATCGAATGCACGGTCGATTCGATGTCCACCACCGAGCCGCGCTTCATGCCGCGCGACACGTGCGTGCCGATGCCGATCACCGTGATCGGCTCGCCCGGCTCGTACTCGCCGACGATCGCCACCACCTTGGAGGTGCCGATATCGAGTCCCACCACCAGTTGCTTGTCGTTGCGCGGCTTCATAGGGAAATGCTCATGAACGGGGCGAACCTCCCTCGTTGGCGGCGGCCGCCTGCGGCCAGCGCACGGCGAATCCATTGGTGTAGCGAAGGTCGGCGTAGGCGAAGCCGTCGGCATGGCCGGCGATCAGCTGCGGGTAGACGTCGAGGAAGCGGCGCAACCGGCGCCCGGCCTGCTCGCGATCGCCGATCACGATCTGTGCGCCGTTCGCGGTGCCCACGCTCCAGCTGCCACGCTCGGTCAGCGCCACGCCGGTGATCTGCAGGTGGGTGCCGGCGAACGCCTTGCTCGTTTCCGCGTAGAAGCTGACCACCTCGGCCAGCCGCGCGTCCGGCCCGCGCAGATCCGGCAACGCGCCGATGCCGGCCATGCCGGGCGCCTCGAACACCAGCCCCTGCCGGCTGATCAGCTGCTTGTCGTTCCAGCGGGCGAACGGCTGCCGCTCGTAGATGCGCAGCTGCAGGGTATCCGGCCAGCGCTTGCGTGCCTCCACCGATTCCACCCACGGCAGCGCGGCGACGGCCTTCTGCACCGCATCGAGATCGAGCGCAAAGAAGCCCTTGCCCAGCCGCGGCCGTACCGCGGCGCGGATGTCGTCCGCGCTGACGTGCCGGAACTCGGCCTGCACGGTAAGTTGGGTCACCGGCCAGCGCCCGGCCGCAAACCAGCCGCGCAGCACGCCGACGATCGGCAGCACGACCAGCGCGATCGCGAGGCACCAGGCGACGAGGCGGATGGCTCCTTTCACATGCCCTCCCTGAAACTGGTTTCCAGCACGCGCCAGCACAGCTCCTGGTAGTCGATGCCGGCCGCCTTGGCCGCCTTCGGCACCAGCGAGTGCGAGGTCATGCCGGGCGCGGTGTTCACCTCCAGCAGCCAGTTGCGGCCTTGGCGGTCGCGCATCACGTCGACCCGGCCCCAGCCGCTGCAGCCCAGCGCGTCGAACGCGGCCAGCGCCAGTGCGCGCAGTTCCGTCTCGGCATCGCCTTCCAGGCCGGGGCACAGGTACAGCGTGTCCTCGGCGATGTACTTCGCGTTGTAGTCGTAGAACGCGCCCTTCGGCACGATGTGGATGCTGGGCAGCACCTGGCGACCGAGGATGGCGACGGTCAGTTCGTCGCCCTCGATCAGGGTTTCCATCAGCAGGTCGCCCGGATACTTCGCGGCCAGCTCGACCGCCTGGTCCAGCTGGGATTCCTCGAACACGCGGGTCACGCCCACGCTGGAACCCTCGCAGGCCGGCTTCACGATCAGCGGGAAGCCTATCTGTTTCGCCGCCGCATGCACGTCTGCTCCGCGCGGCAGCGCCACGAACTTCGGCGTCGGCAGGCCCAGCGACTGCCACACGCGCTTCGAACGCGTCTTGTCCATCGACAATGCCGAGCCGAGCACGCCCGAGCCGGTGTACGGCACGTTCAGCGCCTCCAGCGCGCCTTGCAGCACGCCATCCTCGCCACCGCCGTGCTGGCCGTGCAGGATGTTGAACACGCGCGCGAAGCCGCCGGTGCGCAGCGCGTAGAGCAGCGCGGGGATGCCGTCGACCGGCTGCGCGTCCACGCCGCGCGCCCTGAGCGCTTCCAGCACGTTGCGGCCGGAGTCCAGCGATACCGCGCGCTCTGCCGAGCTGCCGCCCATCGCCACGGCGACGCGGCCGAATTGTTCGGGATCCTTGATCATGCTGCTCACTTGCTTGCCCTCAAATGGCCGGTCTGCGCCAGCTCGACCGCCGCCGCACCGATATCGCCGGCGCCGAGCAGCAGCAGCAGGTCGCCGTCGCGCAGCAGCGTCGGCAGGGTGTCCTTCAGGTCGCGCGGATGTTCGACCAGCACCGGATCGACCTTGCCGCGGGCGCGCACCGCCCGCGCCAGCGCACGGCCGTCCGCACCGGCGATCGGCGCTTCGCCGGCCGGGTAGACGTCGGTCAGCACCAGCACGTCGACCTCGGCCAGCACGTTGGCGAAGTCGTCCAGCAGATCGCGCGTGCGGCTGTAGCGGTGCGGCTGGAAACCGACCACCAGGCGGCGTTCCGGCCAGCCGCCGCGCGCGGCGGCGAACACTGCGGCCAGCTCGCGCGGATGGTGACCGTAGTCGTCGACCAGCAGCACGCTGCCCTGCTCCAGCGCGATCTCGCCGCGCCGGTGGAAGCGCCGGCCGACGCCCTGGAAGTTCTCCAGCGCACGCGCCAGCGCATCGGCCTCGACGCCCAGCTGCCAGCCGATCGCGGCGGCCGCCAGCGCGTTCAGCACGTTGTGCCGTCCCGGCAGGTTGAGCTTCACCGGCAGCGCGTCGGCCCGCCCCGGCAGCAGCAGCTCGAAATGCATCTCGAAGCCGTGCTGGCTCACATTCTGCGCGCGCACGTCGGCGTCGGCGGCGTCGATGCCGTAGGTCATCACGCGGCGCGTGGTGGACTTCGCCAGCACGGCCACTTCGGGATCGTCCACGCACAGCACGGCCAAGCCGTAGAACGGCAGCCGGTGCAGGAAATCGGCGAACGCCTTCTTCATCTCGGCGAAATCGCCGTGGTAGTTCTCCAGGTGGTCGGCGTCGATGTTGGTGACCGCGGCGATCACCGGCGACAGCAGCAGGAACGAGCCATCGGATTCGTCAGCCTCGGCCACCAGGTACTGGCCGGTGCCCAGCCGCGCGTTGGCGCCGGCCGCGTTGAGCTGACCACCGATCACGAAGGTCGGGTCGTAGCCAGCCTCGGCCAGCACGCTGGCGGTGAGGCTGGTGGTGGTGGTCTTGCCGTGGGTGCCGGCGATCGCCACGCCGCGGCGGAAGCGCATCAGCTCGCCCAGCATCTCCGCGCGCGGGATCACCGGGATGCGCGCCTCGCGGGCGGCGACCAGCTCCGGGTTGTCCTGCCGGATCGCGCTGGAGGTCACCACCACGTCGGCGGCGCCGATGTTCTCCACCGCGTGGCCGACGTGCACGTCAATGCCCAGCTGGCGCAACCGCTGCACGGTCGGCGAGTTGGCGCGGTCGGAACCGGACACTGCGTAGCCGAGGTTGTGCAGCACCTCGGCGATGCCGCTCATGCCGACGCCGCCGATGCCGATGAAGTGCACCCGGCGGAATGTGCTCATCGGGTCTTCGTGCGCATGCAATCGACGCGGCGTCATGCGGCGACCTCCAGGCAAGCGCGCGCGATGACCTGCGCCGCGTCGGGTTTCGCCAGCGTGCGCGCGGCCTCGGCCATCGCCAGCAGTCGCTGGCGATCGTCCAGCAGCGATGCCAGCCGCTGCGCCAGTATCTGTACGTCCAGCTCGTTCTCCTGCATCAGTTCGGCGGCCCCGGCCGCCATCAGTACTTCGGCGTTGCGCGTCTGGTGGTCGTCCACCGCATGCGGGAACGGCACCAGCACCGCACCCAGTCCGGCGGCAGCCAGCTCGGCCAGGGTCAGCGCACCGGCGCGGCACACGGCCAGGTCGGCCCAGCCGTAGCTGCCGGCCATGTCGTCGATGAACGCGACCACCTGCGCTTCGACGCCAGCCTGCGCATACGCTTCGCCTGCTTCGTCGAGACCGCGACTGCCGCACTGGTGCAGCACCTCGGGACGCTGCGCCGGGGTCAGCCGGGCCAGCGCCTGCGGCAGCGCCAGGTTCAGCGCGCGAGCGCCGAGGCTGCCACCCAGCACCAGCAGGCGCGGCTTGCCGCTGCGTCCCGCCATGCGCGCGGCCGGCGGCGGCAGCGCGGCGATCGCCTCGCGCACCGGATTGCCGACCCACTCGGCGCGCGGCAAGGCATCGGCGAAACCGGCCAGCACGCGCTTCGCCAGCCCGGCCAGCTTGCGGTTGGTGAAGCCGGCCACGCGGTTCTGCTCGTGCACCAGCAGCGGACGGCGCAGCAGCCATGCGGCAAGACCGCCGGGACCGGCCACATAGCCGCCCATCGACAGCACGCTGCGCGGCCGCACCTGGCGCAGCACCGCCAGCGAAGCGAACAGCGCGCGCAGCAGCATCAGCGGCGCCAGCAGCCGGGTTCGGATGCCCTTGCCGCGCAGGCCGCCGACCGCAACGGTGTGCAGTTCGATCCGTTGTGCCGGCACCACCTTCGTCTCCATCCCGCCGACCGCACCCAGCCACACCACCGGCACGCCCTGCGCACGCAGGCACTCGGCTACCGCCAGGCCGGGGAAGATGTGGCCGCCGGTGCCACCGGCCATGATCAGCACGGGTGCCTGCGTATTCATGCGGGCACCGCCTCGCGCGGCTTCGCCGCGACGTTCGCGTCGGCCGCAGCCACCGCCGCCGGCATCCGCGTGGTCATCTGTCGCGCGTCCAGCGCGCGGTTGATCTCCCAGGTGGCACGCAGCAGCACGCCGGCCATGGCGCAGGTCAGCACCATCGACGAGCCGCCGTAGCTGATCAGCGGCAGGGTCAACCCCTTGGTCGGCAGCGCCCCCAGGTTCACGCCGACCGACACGAACGCCTGCATTGCCAGCATCAGCGAGACGCCGAACGCGACGTAGCCGGCAAAGCGCTGGCCCACCTCGACACCCTTCAGGCCCAGGTACAGGCCGCGCCCCACGGCCAGGCCGAACAGGCCGACCACCAGCACCACGCCGGCCAGGCCAAGCTCCTCGCCGATCACCGCGAAGATGAAGTCGGTGTGCGCCTCCGGCAGGTAGGACAGCTTCAGCACGCTGGAGCCCAGGCCTACGCCGGTCCACTCGCCGCGGCCGATCGCCATCAGCGACTGGGTCAGCTGGAAGCCGTCGTTGAACGGGTCCTTCCACGGGTCCATGAACGAGGTCAGCCGCTTCATGCGGTAGCTCTCGCCGGTCGCCGCGATATACAGCAGCGGCATCAGCGGCAAGCCCATCAGGAACAGGAAGATCGGCCGCGCGCCGCCCAGCCAGACCATGGCGATGGTCACCGCGATCACCAGCGTGGCCGAACCGAAGTCCGGCTGCGCCAGCAGCAGCAGCACGATCATGCCGGCGACCAGCACCGGCTTGAACAGTCCGAGGAATTTCGTTTCCACATTTTCACGGTGGCGCACCAGGTAGCTCGCCACATAGACCACCAGAATGAGTTTTACCGCCTCCACCGGCTGGAACGTGGTGACCAGCAGGTTCAGCCAGCGCCGCGCACCGTTGATGCGCATGCCGAAGTGCGGCACGAACACCGCCAGCAGCATCAGGAACGCCAGCGCCAGCAGCGGGAACGCGAACTTCTCCAGCAGCTTCAGCTCGGTGCGCATCGCCAGGCCGGCGGCGACCATGCCCAGGCCGAGGAACAGCAGGTGCTTCTTCAGGAAATAGAACGCACCGATGTGCTGGCTGTCCGCCACCGCGATCGAGCTTGACGTCACCATCACCACGCCCACGCTGGCCAGCCCGATCAGCGCGACCAGCAGCCACGTGTCGAAGCTGCCGCGCGGTCCGCTGCGGCGTTTGGCCTGGGTGGCGGCGTCGAAGATCGGCATCAGCGCACCTTCAACGTGGCAAGACCGACCAGCACCAGCACCACGCTGATGATCCAGAAACGCACGATCACGCGGGGCTCGGGCCAGCCCTTCAACTCGAAGTGGTGATGGATCGGCGCCATCCGGAACACGCGCTTGCCAGTGAGCTTGAAGCTCGCCACCTGGATCATCACCGACGCGGTTTCCATCACGAACACGCCGCCCATCACCAGCAGCACGATCTCCTGGCGCACGATCACCGCCACGCAGCCCAGCGCCGCGCCCATCGCCAGCGCGCCGACGTCGCCCATGAACACCTGCGCCGGATAGGTGTTGAACCACAGGAAGCCCAGCCCCGCGCCAGCCAGCGCGCCGGTGAAGATCGCCAGCTCGCCCGCGCCGGGAATCGACGGGATGCCCAGGTATTCGGAGAACACCTTGTTGCCGGCCAGGTAGGCGAATACGCCGAGCGCGCCGGAGACCAGCACGGTGGGCATGATCGCCAGGCCATCCAGCCCGTCGGTGAGGTTCACCGCGTTGGAGAAGCCCACGATCATGAAATAGGTGATCACCACGAAGAACAGCCCCAGCGGCAGCACCACGTGCTTGAACAACGGCACGTACAGCGCGGTCTCCGCCACCGGCAGGCCGGCGGCCGTCGCATGCGGCGCGCTGTAGTACAGGAACAGCGCGGCGCCGAGGCCGAACACCGACTGCCAGAAATACTTCCAGCGGCTGGCCAGGCCGCGGCTGTCCTTCAGTACCAGCTTGCGGTAGTCGTCGTAGAAGCCGATCGCGCCGAAGCTCAGCAGCACCACCAGCACCACCCACACGTAGCGGTTGTGCAGGTCGGCCCACAGCAAGGTGGCGACGGTGACCGAGAGCAGGATCATCACGCCGCCCATGGTCGGCGTGCCGGCCTTGACCAGATGCGTCTGCGGACCGTCGCTGCGCACCACCTGGCCGGCTTTCAGCGCGGCCAGCCGGTTGATCAGCCATGGCCCGCACAGCAGCGACATCGCCAACGCGGTGAGCGCGGCCATGATCGTGCGGAAGGTGATGTACTGGAACAGATGCAGCGCGGTGAAATGCCGTGCCATCCAGTCGGCCAGTTCAAGCAGCATCGGATGCGCCCCCCTTGTTCTTGCCGGCATGACCGCCGAGCGCCGCCACCACCTGCTCCATCCCGGCCGAGCGCGAACCCTTCACCAGGCAGGTGACGCCCGCGTGCAATTGCGCCTGCAGTACCGCGATCAGCGCGGCCTTGTCGTCGAAATGTTCGCCGCCCGCGCCGAACGCCTCGACCGTGGCCGCGCCGAGCGGACCGACGGCGAACAGCCGCTCGACCCCGCGCTCGCGCGCCCGCGCGCCGATGCCGGCATGCAGCGCGCGCGCATCCGCGCCCAATTCGGCCATGTCGCCCAGCACCAGCCAACGTTCGCCGCCGGCCAGCAGCAAGGTGTCGATCGCTGCCGCCATCGAGCTAGGGTTCGCGTTGTAGCTGTCGTCGATCACGGTCCAGCCGCCGGCCATCGCCTCGCGGCGCAGCCGGCCAGCCACCCCGGGAACCTGCTCCAGCCCCGCCACGATGGTGTCCAGCTGCACCTCCAGCGCCAGCGCCACCGCCGTCGCGGCCAGTGCGTTGGCGATGTTGTGGCGGCCGGGCAATGGGAGTGCCACTTCGGCGTCGCCCTGCGGCGTGCTCAGCACGAAACGCGAACCGTCCACGCGCTGCTCGACGATGTCGGCGCCGACATCGGCCGGCTGGTCGAGGCCGAAGCGCAACACTTTGCGCGCGCCGGCCAGGCCGGTGAAGAAGCTGGCGAACGCGTCGTCGGCGTTGATGATCGCTATGCCGTCTGCCGGCAAGGCCTGGTACAGCGCGCCCTTGGTCTCGGCCACGCCTTCGATGCTGCCCATGCGCGCAAGATGCGCCGGCGCGATGAGCGTGACAAGGCCGATATCTGGCCGTGCGATGGCGGCCAGGTAGGCGATGTCGCCCGGCTTGCCCGCACCCATCTCGAACACCGCATATTCGGTGTCCTGCGGCATCGCCAGCAGGCTCAGCGGCAGGCCCAGTTCGTTGTTGAAGTTGCCCGCGCTGACATGGGTGCGGCCGTGCCGCGCCAGGATCGCGGCGACCAATGTCTTCACCGTGGTCTTGCCGTTGGAGCCGGTGATGCCGACCACGTGCACGTTGCGCTGCGCGCGCACCGCGCTGGCCAGGTCGCCGAGGGCCAGTTCCGTGTTGTCCACCAGCACCTGCGGCAGTGCGCTGTCGACCTTGTGCGTCACCAGCGCGGCGACCGCGCCGCGCGCGACCGCCTCGGCCAGGTAGTCGTGGCCGTCCACCCGCTCGCCCCTGATCGCCACGAACAGGTCGCCGGGCCGCAGTTTGCGCGTGTCGATGGCGACGCCGGTCACCTCGACGTCGCTGCCGAGCAGGCGGCCGTGGGTCCACAGCGCGATGGCGGCAAGCTGCATCATGGCCGTTCCTCCCCGCCGATCCGTTCCAGCACGGCGCGCGCCACCGCCAGATCATCGAACGGATGCTTGCCGTCGGCGCCTTCCTGGTAGGTTTCGTGGCCCTTGCCGGCGATCAGCACCGCGTCGCCGGCACGCGCCAGCTGCAGCGCATCGGCGATCGCCGTCGCACGGTCGCGCTCGACCGCCATCGCGCGTGCCGCCTGCATGCCGGCGACGATCTGCGCCACGATCGCGTCGCCGTCCTCGCCGCGCGGGTTGTCATCGGTGACGATCGCCACGTCGGCCAGCCGCGCCGCGATCGCGCCCATCAGCGGACGCTTGCCGGCGTCGCGCTCGCCGCCGCAGCCGAACACGCAGATCAGCTTGCCGGCGCAATGCGCGCGCACCGCGGCCAGCGCCTGCTCCAGCGCGTCCGGCGTGTGCGCGTAGTCGACCACCACCAGCGGCTGACCATGCAGGCCGCCGAGGCCGCTCATGCGGCCGTTCACCGGCTGCAGTTGCGCGACCGCCTCGACGATGCGCGCGAACGGTTCGCCCAGCGCGCCGAGGCAGGCCACCACCGCCAGCAGGTTCGCCACGTTGAAGCGGCCGATCAGCTGGCTGCGCACCGCCCGCGTGCCCCACGGCGTACGCAGCATGAACGACAGTCCCTCGGCCGAGGTGGCGATCGCGCTGGCGGCGACTTCCGCCTCGCCGTCGCCGGCCATGCTGAAGCGCAGCCGCTGGACGCCGGCCGGCAGCTGCCCGGCCAGCTCGCGGCCGAACGCGTCGTCGACGTTGATCGCCGCACTGCGCAGGCCCGGCCACGCGAACAGCTTCGCCTTCGCCGCGCCGTAGGCCTCCATGCTGCCGTGGTAATCCAGATGGTCGCGGGTGAGGTTGGTGAACGCTGCCACCTCGAAATCCACCGCCGCCACGCGGCCCTGTTCCAGCGCGTGCGAAGAGACCTCCATCGCCACGTGGCTGACGCCGGCGTCGCGGAACTCCGCCAGCAATTCCTGGACCGTCACGGCGTCGGGCGTAGTGCGCTCGCCCTCGCGCAACCGGCCGTGCACGCCGGCGCCCAGCGTGCCGATCGAGGCGGTGCGGTGGCCGAGCAGGGTCAGCGCCTGCGCCAGCAACTGCACGCACGAGGTCTTGCCGTTGGTGCCGGTGACGCCGACCATCCGCAACGATTCGCTGGGGCGCTCGTAGAAGCGCGCGGCGATCTCGCCGACCTGGCCGTGCAGGCCCTCGATCCACAGCACCGGCACGTCCAGCGCGGCGGCGTCGTCGACCACCGGCGCCTCGGCCAGCACCACCTGCGCGCCGCGCTGCACCGCACCCGGGGCGAACGTGATGCCATGCCCCCGGGTGCCGCGCAGGGCGAAGAACGCATCGCCACGCCGCACCCGGCGCGAATCCAGCGCCAACCCGGAAACCACGATGCGGCCGGCGCCCGGCACGGCGGCAACCTGCGCATCGGCGATGCCGAGCAGCAACTGGTCGAGATGGCCGGTGCTCATGGCGTGCCCCCGTCGATCGGCGCATCGTCGAGCGGTGCATCCACCGGCGGCTTGCTGCCGACCAGCCCGTCCACATTCTGCAGCGGGCCGCCCACGTACCAGCGGCCGATGTTGTCCGGTGGCACGTCGAGCAGGCGCAGCGCGCCCTCCATCACCTTGGAGAACACCGGGCCGGACACCGTGCCGCCGTAGTAGCTGCCCTTCTGCGGATCGTCAATCACCACCACGCCGACCAGGCGCGGATTCGATGCCGGCACGATGCCGGCGAAAGCCGAGGTGTAGTTGCTCTTGGCGTAGCCGCCGGCGCTGGCCTTGTGCGCCGTGCCGGTCTTGCCGGCCACGCTGTAGTTGGCGATGCGTGCCAGCGTGCCGGTGCTGCCGGGCCCGGTCACGGTCTCCATCATGCGGATCAGCTGGTTCGCCACTTCCGCCGAGATGATCTGCTTGGCCTCGCTCTCGCCACCCTTGATGAACGTGGGGTTGTGCATCACGCCGCCGTCGGCGATCGTGGCGTAGGCGTTGGCCAGCTGCAGCACGGTCACGTTGAGGCCGTAGCCATAGCCGAGGATGGCCTTCTCCAGCGGCCGCCAGTCGCGGCCGATCCGCAGATGGCCGGATGCCTCGCCGGGAAAGCCGCTCTCGGTGCTGTTGCCCAGGCCGAACGCGCGATAGGTGTCGTACATCAGCGAGGTGTCGAGCTGCATGGCGATGCGCGCGGCGCCCACGTTGCTGGACTTGGTGATCACCCCGGTCGGCGTCAGCAGGCCGTAGTTGTGTGTGTCGTGAATGTCATGGCCCTGGAAGTACCAGTGGCCGCCGGTGGTGTCGATGATCGGACCGGTCGGCGTGAACCTGCCGCTGGACAGCGCCGCCGCCATCAGGATCGGCTTCACCGTGGAGCCCGGCTCGAGCACGTCGGTCATCGCCCGGTTGCGGCGCTGGTCCGGCCGGCTGCCGCCGAGCGCGTTCGGGTTGTAGGTGGGCAGGTTGGCCATCGCCAGCACCTCGCCGGTCCTGACGTCGAGCACCACCATCGAACCGGAGCTGGCCTGCGATTTTTCCAGCGCGGTCTTCAGTTCGCTGTAGGCCAGGAACTGGATGCGCCGGTCGATGCTGAGTGTGAGGTTCTGCCCCGGCTTCGGCGCGCGCACCTGCTCGATGTCCTCCACCACGTGGCCCATGCGGTCGCGAATCACCCGCTTCGCGCCGGGCTTGCCGGCCAGCCAGTCGTCGTAGGCCAGCTCCAGGCCTTCCTGGCCGCGGTCGTCGATGTTGGTGAAGCCGAGCACGTGCGCGGTCACTTCGCCGGACGGGTAGTAGCGCTTGAACTCGCGCTGGCCGTTGATGCCGGGAATGCCCAGGTCCAGTACGGCCTGTGCCGCGGCCGGCGCCATCTGCCGGCGCAGGTAGACGAACTCGCGGTCGGAGCGCTGCGCCAGCTGCGCCTTCAAGCCTTCCGCATCCACGCCCAGTGCCCGCGCCAGCGCCGGGATGTGCTCGTCGCTGTCCAGCACCTCGGCCGGATTCGCCCAGATCGACATCATCGGGGTCGATACCGCCAGCGGCTCGCCGTTGCGATCGAAGATGGTGCCGCGCGACACCGGGATCGGCACTTCGCGCAGGAAGCGTGCATCACCCTGCTTCTGGTAGAACTGCTTGCGTACCACCTGCAGGTCGAACGCCCGCGCAATCAGCGCAACCGAGACCAGGCCGAGCAGGCCGACCACCACCACCATGCGCCGACGCGCGCTGGGACCGGCGCCGCGGCGACGGCCGGGCTGGGCGGGGGCGATGTGGTTGCGCCAGCTCATCAGCGCAGCAACCGGATGTCTTGCGGACGCGGATCGACCATGCCCAGCTTCTGCCGGGCCTCGTCGTCGATGCGCCGCGGCTCGGCATAGGTGGCCTGCTCCAGTTCGAGCTTGCCGTATTCGATGTTCAGCTCGTCGCGCTGGTTCTGCAGCGCAGTCAGGTTGACGAACAGCACGCGGCTCTCGTGGCGCGTCCACACCACGCCGAGCGCACTGGCCAGCGCCGCGACCAGCAGCAGCATCAGGCACAAGGCGCCGATCGCCTTCACGACAATTTCTCCGCCACGCGCAGCACGGCCGAGCGCGAGCGCGGGTTCGCCGCCTGCTCGGCATCGGACGGGAACTGCGCCTTGCCGACCGCCGCCAGTCGCGCCGGGGCGGCCTGCACCGGCGGTCCGCGCCGGCTGTTCTGCACGCGGCCGGAGTGGTCGCGGATGAACAGCTTCACCGCGCGGTCCTCCAGCGAATGAAAGCTGATCACCGCCAGCCGGCCGCCGGGCAGGAGCCGTTCCAGCGCCGCATCCAGCCCCTGCTGCAGGGCATCCAGCTCGCCGTTCACGCGGATGCGCAGCGCCTGGAAGCTGCGCGTAGCCGGGTGCTTGCCCGGCTCGCGCCGGCCGGCCACGCGCTCGATCAGCGCGGCCAGCTGGCCGGTGCGGGTGAACGGGGTGGCGTCGCGGTCGGCCACGATCGCGCGGGCGATGCGCCGGCTGTGGCGCTCCTCGCCGTAATGCCACAGCACGTCGGCGATCTCGCGCTCGCTGACACGGGCCAGGAAATCCGCGGCGCTCTCGCCCTGGCTGGGATCCATGCGCATGTCCAGCGGCGCATCGGCCATGAAGCTGAAGCCGCGGGCGGCCTCATCCAGCTGCGGCGAGGACACGCCCAGGTCGAGCAGCACGCCATCGAGGCCAGCCGCAGTCTCGTCCCACTCGGCCAGGCTGGAGAAATTCGCGTGGCGGATCGTCACGCGCGGATCGGCGGCGAACTCCGCCCGCGCGGCGGCGATCGCCGTCGGATCGCGGTCCATCAGCAGCAGCCGGCCGTCGGGGCCGAGGCGCGACAGCACCGCGCGGGCGTGACCGCCGCGACCGAAGGTTCCATCGAGATAGCGCCCGCCAGCCTGCACGGCGAGTCCCTCCACTGCTTCACCCAGCATTACCGGGATGTGCCGCAAAACTTGCTCGGCCATGCCGCACTCCCGTTCCCGTCCCGCCCACATGCCGATCGCGCCTTACAGGCGCAATTCCGCCATTGCCTGTGTGATCTCGCTTTCGCCGATGGTCTGGCGGATCTTCTTCAGGTGCTCCTGTTCGCTCCACAACTCGAACTTGTCGCCCATGCCCAGCAGCACCGCCCTCTTCTCGATGCCGGTGGTGGCGCGCTGGCTGGTCGGCAGCAGAATGCGTGCCGCACTGTCGGGCTCGACCACGGCGGCCGCGCCGACCAGCTTCATCTGCATGTCGCGATGCGCCTTGACCACCTTGGACAGCGCGTTGACCTGATCGCGCACCAACTCCCACGCCGTGTACGGGAACAGCCACAGGCAGCCCGACTCGAACGGGTTGTAGGTGATCACCAGACGATTGGCGCACTCGCCCGCCACCTGCTCCCGGTAAACGGTCGGGATGGTCAGGCGCCCCTTGTCGTCGATGGTGATGGCGGTTTCGCCCTGGAACACGATCAGTAGACTCCACTAAAACCCACGATTTCACACTGGAGCCCACGATAATCTCGCCCCATGAGACTGTCAAGGGAATTTCGCTTGTGAATCAAGGAGTAAAGGCAGAATACTGACCATACGTGCAGCATTTTCTGAGAAACGCCGGCAAGGTGTTTGAAAGCAGGGAATTTTTTATAAATAAAAACACGTTGCCTCAGGCCCGCGCCGGGCGAAATCCCACCGGATCGGCGCCGCGTTGGCACTCCGGCATGAACCACCGTTCACGCAGGCGCCTGCATCGCCACCGCGACGAGGGGTCGCGATGGCGATGCAGGCGTTGAAGAGGTGGAGTCGGCCTGTAAGCCGGGTTCTGTACGCCTTGCGGCGCGACAGTCATTCCTCTCGGCCAGGCGTCGCCGCCTGGCTCCAGCAACCTACCCGGGAACAACGCGGGCCGCGTTATCGTTCCCCTATTTGGTCTTGCTCCGAGTGGGGTTTACCGTGCCGTACGGCGTTGGCCCCGTACGCGGTGCGCTCTTACCGCACCCTTTCACCCTTGCCTGATCCCCTTGCGGGGCCATCGGCGGTCTGCTCTCTGTTGCACTGGCCGTCAGCTCACGCTGCCCAGGAGTTACCTGGCACTCTGCCCTGCGGAGCCCGGACTTTCCTCGATGCACTTGCGTGCGACGCGACTGTCCGGCCGACTCCGTGGTCTAGTTTAGAGTGAAGAGGAACGAGAAACGAGAGAAAAGCTCGCCAATCCACGCTTTCTCTCATTTCTCACTTCTCATCACTCACTCCTATAGAGCTCCTTGCGCGGCGCGCCGCTGATCGCCGCCGCCAGCTTCGCCGCCTTCGCCGGCGGCAGTTCCTCGCGCAGGATCGCGAACACGCGCTGGCCCTCGGCCAGCTTCGCGTCGGCCTCCTCGCCGCGGCCGGCGACCAGGATCACGCATTCGCCACGCTGCTGGTCGGGGTCGACGGAGACGCGCTGGGCGAGCTCGCCCAGCGGCTCGCCGAGCACGGTCTCGAACATCTTGGTCAGCTCGCGCGCCAGCACCGCCTCGCGGTCGGCGCCGAACACCTCGCGCATGTCGGCCAGGCTCTCGGCGACGCGATGCGACGACTCATAGAAGATGAGCGTGCGCGCATCGCCCGCCAGTTCCTGCAGGCGACTGCGCCGCGCGGCCGTTTTCGGCGGCAGGAAGCCCTCGAACACGAAACGGTCGCTGGGCAGGCCGGCCACCGACAGCGCGGCGATCGCCGCGCACGCGCCGGGCACCGGAACGCAGCGGATGCCCGCCGCGCGCGCCGCGCGCACCAGCCGGAAACCCGGATCGCTGATCAGCGGCGTGCCCGCGTCGGAGATCAACGCCACCGCAGCGCCATCCTGCATCCGGCGCACGATCGCCTCCACCGCATCGCGCTCGTTGTGCTCGTGCAGCGCGATCAGCGGCGTGTCGATGTTGTGATGCACCAGCAGCGGCCGGCTGTGGCGGGTGTCCTCGGCGGCGATCACCGCCACCGCGCGCAGGGTCTCGATCGCCCGGACGGACAGGTCGTCGCGGTGGCCGATCGGCGTGGCGACCACCCACAGGCAGCCTGGCTTTGGTGACATCTGCGAACTCCTGCGCCGTAAGCCGGCAAGTCGATCCGCTATGATCGCGCATTGACGACCATGACGAACAAGGGATTTCCCATGCGCTTCATGCGCCATCCGCGCGCCGTCGCGACCGGACTGCTGTTTTCGCTGGTGCTGGCCGCCTGCGTGCCGGCGAACGCGCCGCGCTCGCCGGCCGAGATGACCGCCGCGCAGGCCGCCGAATCGCTGGCGCGGCAGGGGCAGTACGACCAGGCCGCACAGGCATACCTCAACCTGGCCACGCAATCGAGCGGTCACGCCGACAGCTACCGCCTGCTGGCTGCCGAGGCATGGCGCGAGGAAGGCCAGCTTGCCCGCGCCGCGCCGGTACTGGATGGCATCAAGCGCCAGCGTCTCAGCGGCGACGAACCCGTGCGCCTGGACCTGCTGCGCGCCGAGCTGGCGCTCGACCGGAACGACGCGGCCACCGCGCTGCGGCTCACCACCCAGCCGACGGTGGCGGTGCCCGCGCCGCTGCAGCTGCGCCTGCTGGAGTGGCGCGCCCGTGCGATGGCAGCCAGTGGCGACCACTGGGGCGCCGCCCGCACCCGCGTGCAGATGGACGACCAGCTGAGCGGCCTCGACCATGCGCAGAACCGCCAGCAGATCCTCGACCTGCTCGGCCAGGTCGGCGTCGACTCGCTCAAGCAGCGCGCCGCCGCCATGCATCGCGGCGACCGCATGCTGCCGTGGGTCAACGAGGCGCTGAGCCGGCTCGGCGTCGCCGTGGCCCAACCGCCGCCGGAACTGCAGCAGCCGGTCGGCACCCTGCTGCCCGGTGCCGACGCGAACGTACGCGAAGGCTACAAGGTGCCTGCCCAGATCGCCCTGCTGCTGCCCAATGACGGCAACTACGCGGCCGCCAGCACAGCGATCCGCGAAGGCTTCTTCGCGGCCTACATCGATGCCGGGCGCAACCGCGCGCCACGCCCGTCGGTGCGCGTCTACGACAGCCAGGGCACCGCCGACGGCGCGGTCAAGGCCTACCGCCAGGCGGCCAGCGACGGCGCCAGGCTGGTGGTCGGCCCGCTGACCCGCGGCGAGGTCGCGGCGATCTTCAGCCAGCCGACCCTGCCGGTGCCGCTGCTCGCGCTGAACCACCCCGACGACAAGCAGCTGCCCAGCGGCGAGGCCAGCGAATTCGGCCTGCTGCCGGAAAGCGAGGGCGCCCAGGCCGCCGACCACATGGTCGAGCGCGGCCTGCGTCGGGTCTACGTGGTGATTTCCACCGACGATTTCGCACAGCGTGCGGCCAGCGCCTTCAAGGCCGAACTGGCCGCCCGTGGCGGGGAACTCGCCGGCACGATCACCCTGCCGCCGGGCGCCACCAGCTACGCCAGCCTGATCGCCGATCTGCACCTGCCTGCCAGCGCGGCCGCCACGGCCGCCCCCGCCGGGCCTGCGGCGGCCGGCGCCCCCGCCACCGCGGGCCCGGCGGGCGACAGCGGCATCTTCATCAGCATGCGTCCGAACCAGGCGCGTCTGCTGCTGCCGCAGTTGCGCATCGCGCGGGTCGAGCTGCCGGTAATTGCCACCTCGCACGTCTACGAAGGCAGCGACGACGCCTCGTCCAACCGCGACTTGGACGGCGTGGAATTCTGCGATGCACCGTGGCTTTTCAACGCCCAGCCGGGCCTGCCGAACCACGATGAGATCGCCGCCCGATTGCCCGCCGCCCGCGGCGGCGCGGCGCGGCTGTTCGCGTTCGGCATGGACGCCTGGAACCTGGTGCCGTACCTGGAATGGCTGCGCGCCCACCCGGGCAGCTACGTGCCCGGCGCCAGCGGCCAGCTCACCGCCGACCAGTTCGGCCGGGTACGCCGCGTGCTGATCTGGGCCCAGTTCCAGAACGGACTGGCCCGCCCGCTGGGCGGGAGCCTGCAGATGGACGACGTGCCGTCGAACGCACCGCCGGCCACCTCGCCTGCACCGGCCAGCTCGTCATCCAGCGGCGGCAGCTTCCAGTCCGTCCCGGGCTGATGCGCGCCGCCGGCGACGATTTCGAACAGCGCGCCTGCACCGAGCTGGAACGCGCCGGCCTGAAGCTGCTGGCGCGCAACTACAGCACCCGCCACGGCGAGCTGGACCTTGTGATGCGCGATGGCGACGCCGTGGTCTTCGTCGAGGTGCGCTACCGCCGCAGCGCCAGCCACGGCGATGCCGCCAGCTCGGTCACCGCGGCCAAGCAGGCGAAACTGATCCTCGCCGCGCAACACTGGCTGGCCGCGCATCCGCAACACGCGCGGCGCAGCTGCCGCTTCGACGTGGTCAGCTATGACGGGCCGCCCGATGCGATCCGGCGCGAATGGCTGCGTGGTGCATTCGAAGCCGGCTGATCCGGCCGAACTGATCCCGCCCGACTGACCCGACCCGGCTGATCTGGGGCAGCAAATTCCTTCCACGAGTGGATTACGCTTTGCCGATGCCCCTGCCCGCCGCATTGCTCGCCCGCCTGCGCGAAATCTTCCCCGACGACGCGCTCGCCACGACCGACGACGATCGGCGCGCCGCCGCCCGCGACAATTCCCGCCACGAACATCTGCCCGATGCCGTGGTGTTTCCCACCTCGCACGCGCAGGTCGAAGCACTCGTGCGCGCCTGCCGCGCGCACGGCGTGCCGCTCACCGCGCGTGGCGGCGGCACCAGTTCCACCGGCGCCTCGGTGCCGGTGGCGGGCGGCGTGGTGGCGAACTTCATGCGCATGAACCGCATTCTGCGCATCGCTCCGGATGACCGCCTTGCGATGGTGGAGCCCGGCGTCACCAACGAGGCGCTGCAGAAGGCGCTGGCGCCGCTTGGTTTCTTCTGGGCGCCGGACCCGGGTTCGGCACCCTGGTGCACGGTGGGCGGCAACCTCGCCTGCAACGCCGCCGGGCCGCATGCGGTGAAATACGGCGCCACCCGCGACAACGTGCTGGGACTGGCCGCCGTGGCCGGCACCGGCGAGAGCTTCCGCTGCGGCACGCAGACCAGCAAGAGCGCGATCGGCTACGACCTCACCCGCCTGCTGATCGGTTCGGAAGGCACGCTGGCGGTGATTACCGAGGCCACGTTGAAACTCACGCCGAGGCCCGCCGCGCTGCGCAGCCTGCGCGCCAGCTATCGCGACGCCGCCAGCGCCGCGCACGCGGTGGCGCGCATCATGGCGCAGCCGGCCACGCCCTGCGCACTGGAGTTCATGGACGCGCTGGCGCTGAGGCTGGCGCGCGAACACCAGCCCGAGGCAGGCGTGCCCGAGGCCGAAGCGCTGCTGCTGATCGAGCTGGACGGCGCGCCCGATGCGCTGGAGGAGGCCTGCGCCGCAGTCGAGGCCGCCGCCCGCGTGGATGGCCTGGTGCAGCTGGAGGTGGCGCGCGACGAAGCGCAGACCCGCGCGCTGTGGGCCGCGCGCAAGGCACTGTCGTTCGCCCAGCAAGCGGTCACCCAGCACAAGATCAACGAGGACGTGGTGGTGCCGGTCTCGCGCCTGCCCGCGCTGGTGGACAACGTGCGCGCGCTGGCGGAAAAGCACGCCGTGCCGATCGTGAGCTTCGGCCACGCCGGCAACGGCAACCTGCACGTGAACTTCCTGCCGCGCGACGTGGACGAGATCGAGCGCGCATACGCCGCCCTGCCCGAGCTGTTCGAACGGGTGATCGCGCTGGGCGGCACGATATCCGGCGAGCACGGCATCGGCGTGGTGAAACGCGAGTTCATGCCGCTGGCGCTGTCGGGCGCGACGCTGGGCCTGATGCGCGGGATCAAGGCGGCGTTCGACCCGGACGGCATCTTGAACCCCGGCAAGCTGCTGCCATGAGCCGAGACGAATCCTTCGAGCACCTGATGGCGCGCATCCGCGCCTGCCGCCTCTGCGAGAAACACCTGCCGCTGGGACCGCGCCCGGTCCTGCAGGCGTCGCTGCAATCGCGCCTGTTGATCGTGAGCCAGGCGCCGGGGCGCAAGGTGCACGAGACCGGCATCCCGTTCAACGACGTGAGCGGCGACCGCCTGCGCGACTGGCTGGGCGTGGACAAGCCCACCTTCTACGACGCGCAGAAAATCGCCATCGTGCCGATGGGTTTCTGCTTCCCCGGCAGCGGCAAGGGCGGCGACCTGCCGCCACGGCCGGAATGCGCGCCCGCCTGGCATCCGCTGCTGCTGCCGCGACTGGTCCAGGTGCGACTGACCCTGGCGATCGGCCAGTACGCGCAGGCCGGCATGCTCGGCGAGCGGCGCGGCCGCACGCTCACCGACACCGTCCTGGCCTGGCGCGAGCACCTGGCGCGCGGCGTGCTGCCGCTGCCGCATCCCAGCCCGCGCAACCGGTTGTGGCTGGCACGCAATGCGTGGTTCGAAACGGAACTGCTGCCGGTGCTGCGCGAACGCGTGGCCGCGGCGCTGCACGCACCGGGCTGAGCCGCGCCGCGGCGCGCCTTGCCGCCCGCCAGCCGATTCCTCTACCCTGCCCGGGCTTCATGGCCACGGGGCCGTTCCCTCGGCCTTTCCTGGGGAATCCGACATGCTGGACAGCGGCCGATGAGCATCAAGCTCCGCCTCGTGGCAATGAACTTCCTGCAGTTTTTCGTGTGGGGCGCGTGGCTGATCACGATCGGCGCGTACTGGTTCCAGTACCGCCACTGGTCCGGTGCGCAGTTCGGCGCGATCTTCTCGACCATGGGCATCGCCTCGCTGTTCATGCCTTCGCTGATGGGCGTAATCGCGGACAAGTGGCTCAACGCGGAGAAGCTCTACGGCCTGCTGCACATCGGCGGTGCGGTCGTGCTGTTCATCGTGCCCTCGATCGACAACCCGAACGCGCTGTTCTGGGTGATGCTGCTCAACATGATGTGCTACATGCCGACGATCTCGCTGGCAATCGCGGTGGCGTACAACGCATTGAAGAGCGACGGAGCGGACGTGGTGCTGGTGTTCCCGCCGATCCGCGTGTGGGGCACGGTGGGCTTCATCGCCGCCATGTGGACGGTGAGCCTGCTGCACCTGGAGACCTCCGGCGGCCAGTTCTATGTGGCCTCCGGCGCGGCGCTCCTGCTCGGCCTGTATGCGTTCACCCTGCCCAAGTGCCCGCCGCGGCTGCGCGGCCAGGCGCACACGTCGTGGCTGGATACGCTGGGGCTGACCTCGTTCGCGCTGTTCCGCAACGGCAAGATGGCGATCTTCTTCCTGTTCGCGATGATGCTGGGCGCGGCGCTGCAGCTGACCAACGCCTACGGCGACACCTTCCTGCACGACTTCGCCAAGGTCGACGCGTACAAGGGGATGCTCGCGGTGCGCTACCCGGCGATCATCATGTCGATCTCGCAGGTGTCCGAAACCCTGTTCATCCTGGCCATCCCGTTCTTCTTCAAGCGCTTCGGCATCAAGACGGTGATGCTGATCAGCATGGTCGCCTGGGTGCTGCGCTTCGGCCTGTTCGCCTATGGCGATCCGGGCCCGGGACTGTGGATGATCGTGCTGTCGTGCATCGTCTACGGCATGGCGTTCGACTTCTTCAACATCTCCGGCTCGCTGTTCGTCGAGGAGCAGAGCGACCCGGCGATCCGCGCCAGCGCGCAGGGCCTGTTCATGCTGATGACCAACGGCATCGGCGCGATCCTGGGCAGTTCGATCAGCGGTGTGATCATTGACATCTGGTTCACCCACGCCGACGGCAGCAAGGACTGGCACGGCATCTGGATCAGCTTCGCGTCCTACTCGCTGGTGGTGGCGGTGCTGTTCGCGATCCTGTTCCGGCATAAGCATGTGCGCGGTGAGACGGGGATGCCGCTGCACGTGTGAGTCGCGACTATCCGGCCGCACTGGTTGATTGTTATTGCGAATCATTTTCATTTAACATGTGCCTCCACCAACCGGAGGCCTCATGCCGTTCCCTGTCCGCCCGCACGTTCGCGCGATCGTCCGATACATCAACTACGTCGCGCAGACCATGGGCGACAGCAATACGTACTTCGCCCGCCGCCGCATGGCCCCGCTGACCTGGCAGCACGTGTTTTGATCAGGCCCGCCGCCGAACCGACGCCCTGGCGGCTGCGCGGACGCGCGCGGCAGTGGCTGCAGCGGCTGCACCTGTGGATCGGCCTCAGCGTCGGCGTGGCGTACGCGCTGATCGCGCTCAGCGGCAGCCTGCTCGCCTGGCAGCAGTCATGGCTGCGCATGGTCTACCCGCAGCTCGCCGGACACGCCCCGCCCGACGCGGCGCAACGCGCTGCGGTGCTCTCGCGCATCGCCGCGGAATGGCAGCCGCAGGACCTGCGCGCGGCCGACCTGCCGCTGCCCGGCCTGCCCGTTTGGCAGCTGTATTTCGGCGACGGCGCACGCCGCTACCTCGACCCGGCCAGCGGCGAACTGCTGCTGACGCGCGCGCCGCGCGGTGACGCGCTGCAGGTGCTGCGCGAGTGGCACACCCACCTGCTGGCCGGCAAAACCGGCGAGGAAGTGCTGGGCGTGCTCGGCTGGCTGGTGATGCTCCTGCTGCTGTCCGGGCCGCTGCTGTGGTGGCCGGGCCGGCGCCACCTCGCCGCCAGCCTGCGCCCGCATGCGCAGCCGCCCACGCGGCGCTGGCTGAGCTGGCACCGCAGCACCGGCGTGCTCGCCCTGCCGTTGATCCTGCTGCTCAGCCTCACCGGCACGCTGATGGTCTATGGCGCCGGCACCGGCCGGGTGCTGCGCGCGGTATTCGCCGAGGCGACGCCGCTGCCACCACCCGCGGCGATCGCGCGGCGCGACGCCCCGATCGACTGGGCCGCCGTGCTGACCGCAGCGCAACGTGCGTTGCCCGGCGCCGCCCTGCATCGCGTGACGCTGCCGGGAGCGCGCAACGGCCAGGTGGCAATCCGCGCGCAGGCGCCCGGCGAGTGGCACCCGGTCGGGCGCAGCACGATCTGGCTCGACCCCTATGACGCCACCGTGCTGGGCAGCCACGACGCCACCGCCGATGGCATCGGCACGCGCATCAACAACGCGGTCTATCCGCTGCACTCGGGCGGCGTCGGCGGCCGTGCGTGGCGGCTCGCGGTGACCGTGGCCGGCACGCTGCCCCCATTCTTCCTGGTGACCGGGTTCCTGTTCTGGCGTGCGCGCACACGGCGGCGCGGCTGAACGGCCCGGTTCATCGCGCCCGAACCGGCGCAGTTACAATGGCGAGATGCAAATCGGCCCTTACCTGATCGACCCGCCGCTGGTGCTAGCCCCGATGGCGGGCGTCACCGATAAGCCGTTCCGCCTGCTGTGCAAGCGGCTGGGCGCGGGGCTGGCCGTGTCGGAGATGACCAACGCCGATCCGAAGCTGTGGCACACGCGCAAGTCGCTGCACCGGATGGACCACGCCGGCGAGCCCGAGCCCGTCAGCGTGCAGATCGCCGGCTACGACCCGGCGATGCTGGCCGAGGCGGCGCGCTTCAACGTCGCCAACGGCGCGCAGCTGATCGACATCAACATGGGCTGCCCGGCGAAGAAGGTATGCAACGTGTGGTCCGGTTCCGCGCTGCTGCAGGACGAGCCGCTGGTGGCGCGCATCGTGAAGGCGGTGGTGGAAGCGGTGGAGGTGCCGGTGACGCTGAAGATCCGCACCGGCTGGAACCGCGACAACAGGAACGCTCTGAACATCGCGCGCATCGCCGAGGACGCAGGCATCGCCGCGCTGGCTGTGCACGGCCGCACCCGCGCCGACAAGTACGAGGGCGAGGCCGAGTACGCCACCATCGCCGCGGTGAAGGCCGCCGTGCGCATCCCGGTGCTGGCCAACGGCGACGTCTGCACGCCGCAGCAGGCCAGGCACGTGCTCGCCGTCACCGGCGCCGACGCCGTGATGATCGGCCGCGGCGCCCAGGGCCGGCCATGGATCTTCCGCGAGATCGCCCACTACCTGGCCACCGGCGAACTGCTGCCCGAACCGGAGCCGGCCGAAGTCGCCGCGATCCTGCTCGGCCACCTCGAGCACCTGCACGCGTTCTACGGCGAACCGGCCGGCGTGCGCATCGCGCGCAAGCACCTGGGCTGGTATGCGAAGGACCGCCCCGAGAACGCCGCGTTCCGGCAGGTGGTCAACCGCGCCGAGACCGCCAGCGAGCAGTTGCGCCTGACCCGCGACTACTTCGCCGCGCTGGCCAGCGGCGAACGGCTGGCCGCCTGACTCATCCCGTTGGCGTGGCGGCATGGACGTTTGACTTTGGACGTCCATACGTCTAATTTGCGAAACGTTGATGGTAGCCGTCGCCTCATGTGAGTGAAGCGACGGCCTCAAGGGAAGCCGGTGCGAATCCGGCGCTGCCCCGCAGCGGTATGTGGAAACGACCTCCGTCACAGGCACTGGATGCGATGCATCCGGGAAGCGACGGACAGTAGGCCGCGCAACACGTCCACGAGCCCGAATACCTGCCTCAGCCGGAAGCGCCCACATGCGTTTCCGTCCGGCCTGGCGTTTCCGCGGGGAAACACCGTTGCCTGCGCGTCGCGGCCCCCATGGCCTCGCGCCGGCTTCGCCTGCCCGCGGCAACACCGGTTCGCCCGCGGGGGCGAAGGTCAACGGTCCGGCAATCCCGTCGGCCATCTCCTTCGTTCCTCTTTGCCCATCCTGCAGGAGGAATATCCATGGCACTCGTTACCCATGCCGGCTTTCCGCGCATCGGCCTGAAACGCGAACTCAAGCGCGTACTCGAATCGCACTGGCGCGGCGACACCGACGCGCGGGCGCTGCAGGACACCGCCCGCATCCTGCGCCTTCGCCACTGGCAACTGGCGCGCGCTGCCGGCGCCGATGTCGTGCCGTGCAACGACTTCAGCCTGTACGACCACGTGCTCGATACCGCCGTACTGTTCGACGCCATCCCCGAGCGCTACCGGCCGGTGTTTGCGGAAAATGCGCTGGACGGCTACTTCGCGATGGCCCGCGGCCACAAGCGTGGCGGCCACGACCTGCACGCGCTGGAGATGACCAAGTGGTTCGACACCAACTACCACTACCTGGTGCCGGAGCTGCAGGCCGGCCAGCGCTTTGCGCTCAGCGGCGACAAGCCGCTGGCGGAATTCCGCGAGGCAAGGTCGCTCGGCCTGCATGCGCGGCCGGTGCTGCTCGGTCCCGTGTCGTTCCTGCTGCTCTCCAAGACGGTGGACGGCAGCGACCGGCTCACCCTGCTCGATGCCCTGCTGCCGCCCTATGCCGACCTGCTCGGGCAACTGGCCGACGCCGGCGCCGACTGGGTGCAGCTGGACGAGCCCTGCCTGGTACTCGACCTGGACGACGACGACCGCGCGGCGTACCGCCATGCGTACGCGACGCTCGCCGCGGCGCGCATGCCGCGGCTGCTGCTGGCCAGCTATTTCGGCGCGCTGGGCGACAACCTGGCCATGGCTGCCGCGTTGCCGGCCGACGGCCTGCACGTCGATCTGGCGCGCGCACCGGAGCAGCTCGATGCCGTGCTGGATGCGCTGCCCGCCGACCGCATCCTCAGCGCCGGTGTGGTCGACGGCCGCAACATCTGGCGCAGCCATCCCGCGCGCGTGCTGCCATTGCTGCGCAGGGCACAGGCGCGGATCGGCGGCGAACGCCTGTGGCTGGCGCCATCGTGCTCGCTGCTGCATGTGCCGATCGACCTTGAAGCGGAAACCGGGCTCGACCCGCAGCGTCGCGCGTCGATGGCGTTCGCGCGGCAGAAGCTCGAGGAGCTGCGCGTGTACGCCGATGCCCTCGCCGGCCAGCCCGAAGCCGATGCCGCACTGGTCGCGCAACAGGGGCTGCTGGACGCGCAGGCGAATGCGCCCGGCGTGGTCGTTGCCGGCGTGCGTGGCCGCCTGCACGCGCTCGGCCCGCAGGCCTCCCTGCGCCGATCCGCCCATGCGAAGCGCCGGGTGACCCAGGCCGAAGTCCTCGACCTGCCACCGCTGCCCACCACCACGATCGGCTCGTTTCCGCAGACCGACGACCTGCGCAAGGCACGCGCCGCGCATCGCGCCGGCAAGCTCGACGACGCGGCCTACGAGCAGCGGCTTCAGGCGGAAATCAACCGGGTGGTGCGCTTCCAGGAGCGCCTCGGCCTGGATGTGCTGGTGCATGGCGAGCCCGAGCGCAACGACATGGTCGAGTACTTCGGCGAGCAACTGGACGGCTACCTGTTCACCCGGCTCGGCTGGGTGCAGAGCTACGGTTCGCGCTGCGTCAAACCGCCGGTGATCTGGGGCGACGTGGCCCGGCCCGCGCCGATGACGGTGCGCTGGTCGCGCTACGCGCAATCGCTCACCGACAAGCCAATGAAGGGCATGCTGACCGGCCCGGTGACGATGCTGCAGTGGTCGTTCGTACGCGACGACCTGCCGCGCGAAACCGTCTGCCGGCAGATCGCGCTGGCCCTGCGCGACGAGGTGCACGACCTGGAAGCGGCCGGCATCGGGCTGATCCAGATCGACGAGCCGGCCCTGCGCGAAGGCCTGCCGCTGCGTCGCGCCGACTGGCCCGGCTACCTGGCGTGGGCGGTGGAATGCTTCCGCATCGCCGCCGGCGGGGTGCGCGATGCAACCCAGATCCACACCCACATGTGCTACTCGGAGTTCAACGACATCATCGAGGCGGTGGCGGCGATGGACGCCGACGTGATCTCGATCGAGACCAGCCGTTCGCGGATGGAACTGCTCGACGCCTTCGCCCGCTTTCGCTACCCGAACGGCATCGGTCCCGGCGTCTACGACATCCACTCCCCGCGCGTGCCCGGGCAGGAGGAAATCCTCGCTCTGCTGCACAAGGCGCTCGACGTGCTGCAGCCCGGGCAGCTGTGGATCAACCCCGACTGCGGCCTGAAGACCCGCGGCTGGCCCGAGGTGGAACAGGCCCTGCGCCACATGGTCGACGGCGCGCTGCAGCTGCGCGCCGAGCTGGCGGCCATTCCCGGATAGCGTGTCACCGGCGATCGTCCGCTCTCGCGGGAGCGGGCGATCCTGCGGCCGTCCAAACGGCTGAACATGGACCTAACCCCACAGGACCCAGAATCGCCGCGGGCTGCAAAACCGCGGGCGGCGATGTATCATGCCCGACTTCATTTATCTTTCTATCCGTACAAAGGGATATAAACCGCGATGTCCAACTACCTGTTCACCTCCGAATCGGTCTCCGAAGGCCATCCGGACAAAGTCGCCGACCAGATCTCCGACGCCGTGCTCGACGCGATCATCGCGCAGGACCCGCGCGCCCGCGTCGCCTGCGAAACCATGGTCAAGACCGGCGTGGCGATCGTCGCCGGCGAAATCACCACCAATGCGTGGATCGACCTCGAAGCGATCACCCGCAAGGTGATCCTCGACATCGGTTACGACTCCAGCGACGTCGGCTTCGACGGCGCCACCTGCGGCGTGATCAACCTGATCGGCAAGCAGTCGCCGGACATCAACCAGGGCGTGGACCGCAAGAAGCCGGAAGAACAGGGCGCGGGCGACCAGGGCCTGATGTTCGGCTACGCCACCAACGAGACGAAGGACTTCATGCCGGCGGCGATCTACTACTCGCACCGCCTGGTCGAGCAGCAGGCGAAAGTCCGCAAGCGGAAGAACTCGCCGCTGCCGTGGCTGCGCCCGGACGCGAAGAGCCAGGTCACCCTGCGCTACGAGAACGGCATCGCCACCGCGATCGACGCCGTGGTGCTGTCGACCCAGCACGATCCGGACGTGAAGCAGAAAGACCTGATCGAGGCCGTGCGCGAGACCATCCTCAAGCCGGTGCTGCCGGCCAAGCTGCTGCACAAGGGCACCAAGTTCCACATCAACCCGACCGGCAAGTTCGTGATCGGCGGACCGGTGGGCGACTGCGGCCTGACCGGCCGCAAGATCATCGTCGACACCTACGGCGGCTGGGCCCGTCACGGCGGCGGCGCGTTCTCGGGCAAGGATCCGTCCAAGGTCGACCGTTCGGCCGCCTACGCGGCGCGTTACGTGGCCAAGAACATCGTCGCCGCCGGCATCGCCGACCGCTGCGAGGTGCAGGTGAGCTACGCGATCGGCGTGGCGCACCCCACCTCGATCTCGGTCACCACCTTCGGCACCGGCAAGATCAGCGACGAGAAGATCGAGAAGCTGATCCGCAAGCATTTCGACCTGCGCCCGTACGGCATCCTGCAGATGCTCGACCTGATCCACCCGATGTACCAGCAGACCGCCAGCTACGGCCACTTCGGCCGCACCCCGCACCAGATGAAGGGTCCGGACGGCAAGGCCTTCACCGCGTTCTCGTGGGAGAAGACCGACCGCGCCGAGGCGCTGCGCAAGGATGCGAAGCTGAAGTAAGCCGCATTCGCTTTGCACGTGAAGAAAAGGCCGCCCCCGGGCGGCCTTTTCCTGTTCGCTCACTGCAGCAACATTCCCGGCGGCAAATACGCGGCCAACCGGCGACGGTGATCGATCGGTGGCAGGCCGAAAGCCTCGCGCACGCGGTCGGCGGGAAAGCCGATGTGTTTCGGCTTGATCACCACGACCTCGCTCAGCCGCTCGGTCAATTCGCGTGCCGAAGCAGCCTGGCCATGCCACAGGTCGCTTTCGATATGAAACGCGAACTGGTTCAAGGTGGCCAGCACCGAACGCGAGTTGCTCGACGCCAATTGCACGTCCCGCATCGACTCGGCCTCCGCCGCCGCCATATCAGCCGGAATCTCCAGATGCAGCAGCGCCTTGAACAGGGCGTGGCCGAAGCGCTCGGGAATCAGCTTGTAGGGTGCCGCATCGATCACCACGCCGAGACGGGTCGGCTCGCTCACTGCCAGCACCAGCTGGATGTGCGAGGCACGAATCAGGTTGGCCGTCCATTCGCCCAGGCGATTGTCGGCGGGCGCCGGATCGGCCACCGGCGTGGCCTTCATCGCCTTGAGCAGTTTGGCGGTGCAACGGAAGGCAGTCATCTCGATCGGACCCGTCTTTATCCACTGATGGCTCGACGTAATTGCGCCGCGACCGAGGTCCCGACCGTCACCGCATCCGTCGCCATCAGGAACACCCAGCGCCCCTCGCTGGCAGCCGCCCACACGACAGGGCGTCCAGGTTGTCGCCCAGGATCAGCAGGTTGTCCGACGCCGGGTCGCCCACCTGTTCGACGGATTGCAGCAGGCGATACGGCACCTGGCGCGCGGCCAGTTTGGCCTTGCGGTCGCCGAGCCAGTTCAGTTCAGGCATGGGTTGTTCTCTTCCAGGTCAGGCCGCGCGAGTTTCGTGAGTCCAGCGGAAACTGGTCTTGAGTTTGCTCAGAGGATGCCGGAACGGAACTGCGCCACGATGCTGCAGCTGCCCGGCGACGATACCAGGTGCCACGTTCTGTTGCCCGGCAAACGCCTGTACGGTGGCGATGCGGAAATCCCCGGCTTCAATGAGCTGCGCCAGGGCATTGGGCGCAACCAATTGGCTTGCCGCGAACTCGTTGGCCTCCCGTTCCTGCACATTCACGTCGTGCGCTTTCTCGAAATCGATGAACTGGCTGCGCTTGCCGTGCAGCAGCACATGGCCGAGTTCGTGGAACAGGGTGAACCAGAGTTGGTCGTCGGTCTTGTAGCGCAGGCTCAGTTGCACCAGCACCTTGTCCTTGCTGAGCCAGCGGGTGGCACCGCAGACGCGGGCACCATCCGGCGCCGGCACAAACGCCAGCGCCACACCAAACTCGCCGCAACGCCGCACCAGCGGCTCCACGAAGGTCACGCCGGGTAGGCGGGACATCGCCTTCAGCTCCGGCAGCACCGCGCGCAGGCCGGCGGCGTCAAACGGCCGGCAGCCGAGCCGCTCCGCCTCCCGCTCGCCCTGCGCCAGCCAGGCCAGCAGCGCCCATTCGTGCGACTGGAACGCCTCGGCCTTGCGATAAGCCGCCTGCACGTTGCCCCACACGTCCGGCAGGTAGTTGAGCGAGCCGACGCAGAAAAATGCGCGCAAGGCACGTACCAGTTCCACGTCGCGCAGGCGCGCGGGAATCCAGCCGAGCTTGGCCAGGGCGCGATGCGGCAGCTGATCCAGCCACGGCAGCTCGACAGCGAGGCCGGCATGCTCTGCCTCGCGCGCCAGGTGCTCGCGGTAGCGCGCCTCCAGCGCCAGCCAGACCCGCGCGGGCAAGCCGAATACCGCCTCCAGCTTGAGCGCAGTTTCCGGCGTCACCGGCTCGAGGCCCGCCAGCAGCCGGTTGACGTGCTTGGGGGAAAAGCCGATGCGCTGGGCCAACTCGGCTTGGGTCAGCCCGATGGCTTCGCGATGTTCGTCGAGCACGTCGCCGGGAGAGACGGCATGATCGGGCAGGTAGGTGTTGCGACTATTCATGGGTGTCTGCGATTTCGAGGATGCGGATTCCATTGACACGGCTCCAATCCAGGCCACCCGCATCACGCTCCGGCAGCGGGTCGTGATTGGGTGAGAAGATCAATCTGTAAGGGTGATCGAGGTCGATCGAGAGTTGGCCGGCACGGTCGCCGGTCAATTCGTGGCAGCGCATGGGGCCGCGGTAAGGCGGCCCGATATCGGCGAGACAAGTGGCGGCGGCCAACACGGCGAGCCGGCTCTTCAAGAGCTTGGCACGGCGTTCGCCATGCCTGCGCAGCAACAGGCGAGCATTATTGCATTCCTTCTCGAGCTTGCGATCAGCGAAGCAGATGTCCATCCGTGGCACCTTGTTTATTACCCATTAGGTTAGCAAAACTCTTTCATCCTGTCCAGCGTCGGGATGAACGAGGCCTCGGCCGCCGGATGCCAGTGCATTGAAAGTATTGGTCCGTTTTCTTTCAAGCCGGCCGGCTCTCCAAAAGCAGGTTTTCAATGTCGCTACCGCTACAATGACCGGATGTCCCTTATCCAACTGCAACGCGTCGACTTCAGCATCGGCGGCCCACTCCTGCTCGAACATGTCGATCTGTCGATCGAGGCGAACGAGCGGGTGTGCATCGTCGGCCGCAACGGCGAAGGCAAATCCACCCTGATGAAGCTGATCGCCGGCGAGCTGCACGCCGACGACGGCGAGGTGCGCGTGCAGAACGGCATCGTGGTCGCGCGGATGGCGCAGGAAGTGCCGCACGGCACCGAAGGCAGCGTGTTCGACGTGGTCGCCGATGGCCTGGGCGATCTCGGCCACCTGCTGGCGCGCTATCACCACCTGCTCGACGAAGGCGACTTCGACGCGCTGGGCGACGTGCAGCACGAAATCGAGGCGCAGCACGGCTGGGACCTGGACCGCCGCGTCAGCGACGTGCTGACCCAGCTGGAACTGCCCGGCGAAACCGATTTCGCCGCGTTGTCCGGCGGCATGAAGCGCCGCGTGCTGCTGGCGCAGGCGCTGGTGCGCAAGCCCGACGTGCTGCTGCTGGACGAACCGACCAACCACCTCGACATCGAAGCGATCGGCTGGCTGGAAACCTTCCTCAAGCAGTTCGCTGGCAGCATCATCTTCGTCACCCACGACCGCAGCTTCCTGCGCGCGCTGGCCACGCGCATCGTCGAGATCGACCGCGGCGCGCTGACCGACTGGCCCGGCGACTACGACAACTACCTGCGCCGGCGCGAGGAGCGGCTGCATGCCGAAGCGCAGGCCAACGCGCTGTTCGACAAGAAGCTGGCGCAGGAGGAAGTGTGGATCCGCCAGGGCATCAAGGCCCGGCGTACCCGCAACGAGGGCCGCGTGCGCGCGCTGAAGGCACTGCGCGTGGAACGCGCCGAGCGACGCAATCTCGGCGGCAACGTGAAGATGACCGCAGCCAATGCGCAGGCCTCGGGCAAGAAGGTGATCGACCTCGAGCACGTGCACCAGGCCTACGGCGGCCGCGTGCTGGTCGACGATCTCACCACCACCGTGATGCGCGGCGACCGCATCGGCATCATTGGCCCGAACGGCGCCGGCAAGAGCACCTTACTGAAGATCATGCTGGGCGAGCTCAAGCCGCAACGCGGCACCGCGGAGCTGGGCACCGGCATCCAGGTCGCCTACTTCGACCAGCACCGGCTGCAGCTCAACGACAACTTGAATGCGCTGGACAACGTGGCCGAGGGGCGCGAGTACATCGAGCTCAACGGCCAACGCAAGCACATCATCGGCTACCTGCAGGATTTCCTGTTCTCGCCCGAGCGTGCGCGCGCGCCGATCACCCGCCTGTCCGGCGGCGAGCGCAACCGCCTGCTGCTGGCCAAGTTGTTCGCCCAGCCGTCCAACCTGCTGGTGATGGACGAACCGACCAACGACCTCGACGTCGAGACGTTGGAATTGCTGGAAGAACTGCTGACCGACTACCAGGGCACCCTGCTGCTGGTCTCGCACGACCGCGCCTTCCTCGACAACGTGGTCTCCAGCACGCTGGTACTGGAAGGCGAAGGCCGGATCGGCGAGTACGTGGGCGGCTACAGCGACTGGCTGCGCCAGCGGCCTCAACCCCGTCATCCCGGCGAAAGCAGGGAGCCAGTGCCTTCCGCCACGAACAAGTCGCTGGATCCCGGCCTTCGCCGGGATGACGAGAAAAAAACGAAACGCAAGCGCAGTTTCAAGGAACAGCACGAACTGGAACAGCTGCCGAAACGCATCGAGCAGCTCGAAGGCGACATAGCCGCGCGCACGGCGGCGATGAACGAGCCGGCCTTTTTCCAGCAGGACAGCGCCGCCATCGTCAAGGCGAACGAGGCATTGGTCGCGCTACAGGGCGAACTGGAAGCGGCCTATGCGCGCTGGGCGGAACTGGACGGCTGAGCACGCAGCCTCTGCCTGAGCGTGGGAGGGAAACCGTGATTTTGCCCGTCATCCCAGCGAGGCGCTTCATAACGACCGAAGGGCCGGTCAAGCCGGGATCCAGCGCCTTCAAGTGAAGGCATGCGAAGACAGTGTGACTCTGCTTGACCAACCCTTAAGCTGTTGAAAAGCTTCCCGCTGCAAGAAACCGATTGCTCCGGCCTTCCCTGACCATGGACGAAGGAGACTCGACGTGCCCACCATTCCAAAGACGGAAACCCTTCACCTGGCCTCCGGTCGGCGCTGTGAGCTTTCCGCCATCCGGAACGAGCTGATTCCGAATTACTACTTGCTGGCCTTCCCGAAGAGCCAAGGTCAGCCGTCTGCCGAGGAGGTGGCAGAGATGCTCGACTTTGGCATTCGCCAGGCACAACGCCTGTCACAGGAACTACTCAACGACACCCAAGCCTTCACGGTTCTCTACAGCGGGTACAGCGCAAGACGCGAGAAAGGTTGGCACGTTCATGTCATTCTGCTTGGCAACCGCTGGCGCAAAGCATGGTTGTACACCGTGCTGGCTGGCAAAAACCTGGTGCAGGCCCTCGGATTGAGGAAGGACGATGCTCCACGACTCACAGATGACGCCTGAGCGCTGGTCACGGCTGATGACTGCCTGGGGCTTCCCACGCAGGCGTGAAGTTTTCGACAAACTGGTGGCTGCCTACTCGGAAAGCTGGCGCCATTACCACACAGCCGAACATATCTCGGCGTGTCTTCGGCATCTGGACCTGACCACTGCCCTGCTTGATGCCCCTCATGAGGTGGAGATCGCGCTGTGGTTCCATGACGCGATCTACAAGCCCCTGTCCCACGACAACGAGCTGCGCAGCGCAGATTGGGCTGCTGCTTTCATGCGGGATAACGGTGCAGCCACGGATGCCGCCACCCGCGTGCACCGGCTCATCATGACCACTCGCCACATAGGCTCTGCGCAAACCAGGGATGAGGCCACACTGGTGGACATCGACCTGTCGATACTTGGCACGAGTCCGCCGGTGTACGCGCGCTATGAGCAGCAGGTGCGCCGTGAATACAAACTCGTGCCTGCTTTTCTTTATCGGGAAAAGCGGGCAGCGATCCTGCGCAGCTTCCTGGAACGGCCAAAAATCTACACTAGCGATTGCTTTCCCGATGCAATGGAACAGCAGGCCATAGTGAACCTTCAGCATGCCATCGCCGAGCTGGAAGGGAGGCGCTGACGGACCCCGGACCGCCGAAACCCGATGTTGTATTCGCCAATGATCTGCGCATCGCCGATGACGTGACAGAAGACGTTACCGCCAACAAGGCGATCACAAAACTGCGGGGCGGATTCGATGCGGCCCATGCACACCGAGCGGAACTGAATGGCTTGACGCGGCGTACAATTCGCAACTTGTCTCCACGGAAACCCACCATGTACAGGCTCTACTACGCCCCCGGTTCGGCCAACCTGCTGGTGCACCTGGCGCTGCTGGAAATCGGCGCGCCGCACGAGCTCAAGCGCATCGACATCGAGAAAGGCGAGCAGCGCAGCGCAGCGTACCTGGCGATCAATCCGAACGGCGTGGTGCCCACCCTGATGATCGACGGCGTGCCGCACGGCGAAGCCGCGGCACTGGCGATGCTGCTGGCCGAACGCCATCCCGAAGCCACACTGGCGCCGGTCCCCGGCAGTACCGAACGCGCGGACTACCTGCAGTGGATGCTGTACCTCGCCAACACCCTGCAGCCACTGTTTCGCCAGTGGTTCTACCCCGGGGACCATCTGCCGGAAGGCGCCGACGCGATCAAGCAGGCCGCCCGTGCCGGCATCGAAAAGTGCTGGACGAAGATCGACGCCCACCTCGCAACGCATGGCCCGTACCTGCTCGGCGAAAACTTCAGCGTGGTCGACCTTTACGCCCTGATGCTGATGCGCTGGTCGCGCAACATGCCGAAGCCGGCAACAGCGTGGCCGCAACTGGCCGCACTGGCCACGCGACTGAAGGCGCGCCCGTCATGGAAACGCGTCTGCGATGCCGAAGGCCTGATCGAATGGGCCTGAGGGGATGAGCGACGCGGATGCGCCCGGCGACGACGCCTGGGCCGTCTACCTGCTGGAATGCGTGGACGGGCGCGTCTACACCGGCATCGCGCGCGACCCGGAGCAGCGCTACGCGAAACACCTCGGCGGCAAGGGCGCCCGCTTCACCCGCGCCAACCCGCCGAAACGGCTGCTCGGCTGGGTCTGGGTCGCCAGCCGCAGCGAGGCGCTCAAGCTGGAGATCGCGTGGAAGCGCTTGCCGCGCGAAGCCCGCATCGCCGCCCTGCGCGAAAGCAAACGCCCCACGCCCCTCCCGTAGGACGGGCACCGCCCTACGCGGCCGGATCAGCCGGTGTTCTGCAGGCCTTGCGATACACCGTTGACGCAGGCGACCAGCGCCTGCAGCACGGCATCGTCCGCGCGATCGCCTGCCCGCCAGCGCTGCAGCAGGTCGACCTGCAGCAGGCTCATCGGATCGACGTAGGGATTGCGCAGGCGGATCGAGGCGGCCAGGCGCGGCTCGCCGCGCAAGAGCACCTCACTGCCCTTCAACCGCAACAGCCAGTGGCGGGTGCGCGCGAACTCGGCGCGGATCAGGCCGAAGAATTCCTCATGCAGCGGGCCGGACAGTTTCGAGAAGGCCTCGGCGATGTCCAGGTCGCACTTGGCCAGCACCATCTCCACGTCGTCCAGCAGGTTGCAGAAGAACGGCCAGTCGCGCGCCATCTCCGCCAGCACGGCTTCGCCGAACTGCTGCACCCCCTGCTCCAGCGCGCTGCCCAGGCCGTACCAGCCAGGCAGGATCGAGCGGCACTGGGTCCAGGCGAATACCCACGGGATCGCGCGCAGGTCCTGCACGCCGCGCATGCTGCGGCGGCTGGCCGGGCGCGAACCCAGGGTCATCCGCTCGATCACGTCGACCGGCGTGGCGCTGCGGAAATAGTCGACGAATCCGTCGCGCTCGACGAAGGCGCGATAGGTCTGCCGGCTGGCCGCCGACAGCGTGTTCATCACTTCGCGCCAGCGCTCCTCGCGCGGCTCGTCTTCGCGCGGGCGCAAACTGGCGCGCAGCACCGCACCCACGGTCTGCTCCAGGTTGCGCAGTGCCAGCGCGCGGATACCGTACTTGCGATGGATCACCTCGCCCTGTTCGGTCACCCGGAGCACGCCGGCCACCGCGCCGCGCGGCGAGGACATCAGCGCCGGCGTGATGCGCGCGCCGCCGCGACTGGCCGAGCCGCCGCGGCCGTGGAAGAAGGCCAGGTGGATGCCGGCCGCGTTCGCTACCTCCAGCAATTCCACCTGGGCGCGCTGCAGGCCCCAGCGCGAGGCCAGCGTGCCACCGTCCTTGCCGCTGTCGGAGTAGCCAAGCATCACCCATTGCTGGTCGCCGCGCGCGGCGAGGTGGCGACGGTAGACCGGATCGCCGAGCAGCGCGCGCAGCGTGGCCGGCGCGCTCTTCAAGTCGTCGACGGTCTCGAACAGCGGCGCGATGTTGAGCGGCACGTCGCCCGCCGCATCGACCAGGCCGCCGCGCCGCGCCAGCGCCAATACCGCCAGCACGTCGGCGGCCGAACGCGCCATGCTGATGATGTACAGGCCGGTGGCGTCGCGGCCGTGGCTGCGGCGGCTGTCGCGCAAGGTGGCGAATACCGCCTGCAGCGACTCGGCATTCGCGTCGCTGCTGTGCGCAAACACGGCTTCGCCGCTGGCGTAGGGGCGCAACCGGTCGGCGCGTGCAGTGCTGTCGCGGGCGGACCAGTCCGGATCGGCCAGCAGGGCCGCCAGCGCGTCGTCGTGCACGCGCGAATCCTGCCGCACGTCGAGCCGCGCCAGGTGGAAGCCGAAGCTGCGCACGCGGCACAGCAGGCGCTCCACCGCGTAGGCGCCGGCGTGCACACCGCGATGCTGGAGCAGGCTGTCGGCGATCAGCTGAAGGTCGTCCAGCAATTCGTCACTGGACGGATAGCCGTCCGACGATTCGTCACCGGTCAGCGCCAGCCGCGCGCCGACCAGCTGCAGCAGGCAGCGATACGGCATGTCGGCGTGGCGTGGACGGATCTGCGCCGCGGCGGCGGGAAAGCGTGCACGGTAGTCCGCCAACCGTGCGCGCAACGCCGCCGAGGCGGCGACCCTTCCCTCGGTCTGGCTGAGCGACCGCGCCAGCGTGGCAACGTCCTCGCGGTAGCGCTCCAGCACCAGCGCGCGCTGCGAGTCGAGGCAGTCGGCGATGGTGTCGGCGCCCACGTTCGGATTGCCGTCCATGTCGCCGCCGACCCAGCTGGCGAAGCGCAGCAGCTGCGGCAGCCGGATCGCCACGCCGTAGGTTTCCTGCAGCGCCTGCGCCAGCGATTCGTACAGCGCCGGCACGATCCGGTACAGCGGGTTGGCCAGGTAGAAATCCACGTGCTCGCGTTCGTCCTGCACGCTGGGCCGTACCGGCGAGGCCTCGGCGGTCTGCCAGCCGGCGGACAGCGCCATGTAGATGCGGTCGTCGTCCTCCTGCCGCTCCTGCGGCGTCCGCTGCGGGTCGAAGCCGTCGATCAGCGAAGCGACGATCGCCTGCTCCTTCTCCAGCAGCGAGCGGCGCACCGCCTCGGTCGGGTGCGCGGTGAACACCGGCTCGATCCACAGCCGGTCGAGCCAGCCGGCCAGTTCGTCGGCGCCCACACCCTCGGCCTTCAACCGGCCCAGCACGTCGAGCAGCGATTCAGGCTGCGGCGCGCTGCCCTCGCGCTGGTAGTCGCGGCGACGACGGATGCGGTGCACCCGTTCGGCCGTGTTCACCGCCTGGAAATAAGTGGCGAACGCGCGTGCCAGCGCCTCGGCATCGGCGGCGTCGAGGCCGGCCAGCGAGTCGGCCAGGTCGTCGACCGAAGCTCCTTCACGGCGACGGCGGATCGCTGCGGTACGCACCTGTTCGACCCGCTCGAAAAACGCCGTGCCGCCCTGCTCGGCCAGCATCTGCCCGACCATCGCGCCGAGCCGGCTGACGTCCTCGCGCAACGGGCCGTCGGGCGGCAGGAATTCGGGTTCGCGACTTTGTTCCACGCAGCTGCTCCATGACGGGCCAAGCCTCCAGCGTAACCAATCCCGGCGCGGGGGACACCCAACCATGCGGCATAAGCTCATGTCTGCCGTTACAATGCCCCCTCTGTACTGCCCGCCGAGGGGCGCTGCGACCGTTGCCGTGAAGGCGGATTCATCCGCAAAATCCCGCATCTCCCTGCGGGACCTTCACAGAAAGCGGCCAGGCTCGGCGCGGCACGTTCCACAACGGCGCCCGGTTGTTTCAAGAACCGGAGATACCTATGAACGCCGCACTCAAAGAAAACCCCCACGACTACAAGATCCGCGACCTCGCGCTGGCCGACTTCGGCCGCAAGGAACTGGACATCGCCGAGCACGAGATGCCGGGCCTGATGTCGATCCGCAAGAAATACGCCGCCACCCGGCCGCTGAAGGGCGTGCGCGTGACCGGTTCGCTGCACATGACGATCCAGACCGCGGTGCTGATCGAGACGCTGAAGGACATCGGCGCCGACGTGCGCTGGGCCTCGTGCAACATCTTCTCTACCCAGGACCACGCCGCCGCCGCGATCGCCGCCACCGGCACGCCGGTGTTCGCCTGGAAGGGCGAGACGCTGGAGGAATACTGGGACTGCACGCTGGACGCGCTGTCCTTCCCCGACGGCAAGGGCGGTTTCCTCGGCCCGCAGCTGGTGGTCGACGACGGTGGCGACGTCACGTTGCTGATCCACAAGGGCTACGAGCTGGAAAACGGTTCGAAGTGGGTCGACGAGAAGGCGTCCTCGCACGAGGAGCAGGTGATCAAGAACCTGCTCAAGCGTGTGCATGCCGAGCGTCCGGGCTACTGGCACACCGTGGTCAGGGACTGGAAGGGTGTCTCCGAGGAGACCACCACCGGCGTGCACCGCCTGTACCAGCTGGCCGAGGCGAAGTCGCTGCTGGTGCCGGCGATCAACGTCAACGACTCGGTCACCAAGAGCAAGTTCGACAACCTGTATGGCTGCCGCGAGTCGCTGGCCGACGGCCTGAAGCGGGCGATGGACGTGATGCTCGCCGGCAAGGTGGCGGTGGTCTGCGGCTACGGCGACGTCGGCAAGGGTTGCGCGCATTCGCTGCGCGCCTACGGCGCGCGCGTGGTGGTCACCGAGATCGACCCGATCAACGCGCTGCAGGCGGCGATGGAAGGCTTCGAGGTCAACACGGTCGAGAGCACGCTGGGCCGCGGCGACATCTACGTCACCACCACCGGCAACAAGGACGTGCTGACGCTGGAGCACCTGAAGTCGATGAAGGACCAGGCCATCGTCTGCAACATCGGCCACTTCGACAACGAGATCCAGGTCGACGCGCTCAACGCGATGGCCGGCGTGACCAAGCTCAACATCAAGCCGCAGGTGGACAAGTACACCTTCAAGGATGGCCGCGCGATCTTCCTGCTCGCCGAGGGCCGCCTGGTCAACCTGGGCTGCGCCACCGGCCACCCGAGCTTCGTGATGTCCAACTCGTTCTCCAACCAGACGCTGGCACAGATCGACCTGTGGGCGAACAAGGACCGCTACGAGGCCAAGGTCTACATCCTGCCGAAGAAGCTCGACGAGGAAGTCGCGCGCCTGCACCTGGAGAAGATCGGCGTGAAGCTGACCACGCTCAGCGCCGAACAGGCCGCCTACCTCGGCGTGCCGGTGGAAGGCCCGTACAAGCCGGAGCACTACCGCTACTGATGGCGGCGGATCGGGGGTAAACGCCCGATGCTCCAGGCAAAACGGGGTGCAGCAATGCACCCCGTTTTTTTTGCCCACCTACGACGCCTTGCTCTCCCCTGCGAAGGAGGGGGTCGGGGGTTGTCTTTTATCCATCGCTTCATCGCGACATAAAGATATATACTCGCCGGCACCGCAACCAGGAACCCGTGCGATGCCTTCGATCAGCTTCGAATTCTTCCCGCCCAAGACCGACGAGCAGCGCACGCAACTGGACCGGGCGGCACAGGTGCTGAAGGCGCACCAGCCGGAATATGCCTCGGTCACCTTCGGCGCCGGCGGCTCCACGCTCAGCTACACCGGCGATACGGTGGCACGCCTGCACGCGCAGCATGGCCTTGATGTGGCCCCGCATCTTTCGTGCATGGGCGGCACCCGGGCCGAGATCGCCGCACTGCTGGACAACTACCGCGCCGCGGGCTATCGGCGCCTCGTGGCGCTGCGCGGCGACATGCCCTCGGGCATGGCCACGGCGGGCGACTTCCGTTATGCCGCCGAACTGGTGGGCTTCATCCGCGAGCACTGCGGCGACCACTTCCACATCGAGGTGGCGGCATACCCGGAAACCCATCCGCAGGCCGACGACGCGCTGCGCGACCTGCAGCATTTCAAGGCTAAGATCGACGCCGGCGCGAACGGCGCGATCACCCAGTACTTCTTCAACCCCGACGCGTATTTCCGCTTCGTCGACGACGTGCGCAAGCTCGGCGTGAACGTGCCGATCGTGCCGGGCATCATGCCGATCGCGAACTACAGCCAGCTGAAGCGCTTCTCCGACCTGTGCGGCGCCGAAATCCCGCGCTGGATCGCCAAACGCATGCAGGCTCACGGTGACGACGCCGATTCGGTCCGCGCGCTTGGTGCCGAGGTGGTGTCGCAGCTGTGCCGGCGCCTGCTCGACGGCGGCGCGCCCGGCCTGCACTTCTACACGCTCAACCGCGCCAGGGCGACGCAGGCGGTACTGCAGCAACTTTCCTGATCCAGGGGAGGGCTATGCTGGCGCGATGCGCCGGTCAGCCATTCTCTCCTGCCAGATCCTGCTTGCGTGTACCGTACCCGCCGCAGCGCAGGCGCCGATCCATCGCTGCATCGGCGCGAACGGCGGCGCGGTGTTCACCGATCAACCCTGCGCGGCGCTGCAGGCCACCCCGGCCGCCGCCGCCAAACCCGGCGACATGGCAACGCCGGCCGCCGCACCGCCACCGATCCTGTGCGCGGCCAGCCGCCACGAACTGCGCCAGAGCGTGATCGACGCGTTCGCCAGCCGCGACGCGAATCGCCTGGCCGGGCTGATGCTGTGGAACGGCTACGGCCGCGGCACGGCGATCGCGGACATCCACTCGCTGGCCGAGCTGATGAAACAGCCGCTGCTGGACGTGGACATTCCGGGCGCCGCCGAACCGGCGCCGGCCGCCAGCGCCGGCGATCCATTCGCCACCGACCGGCCATCCACGCCATCGCCGGCCGCCGACCGGCTGGTGCTGCACACCGCCGGCAGCGACGGCAGCGGCGGCCCGCGCGAACTGCGCTTCGACATCGTGCGCCAGGCCGGATGCCTGTGGCTGCGCGACGCGAATTGACGCCGGCCCGACGCCCACCAGTTATCATGGGCGGTCACCATTGGAGAATCGACATGGCGCAGCAATACCCCGAATGGATCTGGCAGAACGGCAGCATCAAGCCCTGGGCCGAAGCGACCACGCATGTGATGTCGCATGCGCTGCACTACGGCTCGTCAGTATTCGAGGGCATCCGCAGCTACGCCACGCCCGACGGCGCGGCGATCTTCCGCCTCACCGACCACCTGAACCGGCTGTACCAGTCGGCCAAGATCTACGACATGGCGCTGCCGTACACGGCGGATGAGCTGGCCGCGGCCTGCCGCGAGGTGATCAAGAGGAACGGCCTTGGCGCCGCCTACCTGCGCCCGGTTGCCTGGCGCGGCCTGGGCGGTTTCGGCCTGTCCGCCGAAACTCCGATCGACATGGCCGTAGCCGCGTGGCCGATGGGCCCGTACCTCGGCGCCGAGGCGCTGCAAAACGGCATCGACGCCTGCGTGTCGAGCTGGCAGCGCTTCGCGCCGAATACCATCCCGGCCGGCGCCAAGGCCGGCGGCAATTATCTCTCGGGCCAGCTGATCGCGCGCGAAGCGCGTCGCCTGGGCTTCGGCGAAGGCATCGCGCTGGCTTCCACCGGCCTGCTCAGCGAAGGCGCCGGCGAGAACCTGTTCCTGGTCTTCGACGGCGTGCTGCATACCCCGCCGGCCAGTGCCTCGCTGCTCACCGGAATCACCCGCAACACGCTGATGACGCTGGCCCGCGAGGACGGCATCGAGGTGGTCGAGCGCGACATCCCGCGCGAATACCTCTACCTCGCCGAGGAGGTGCTGATGTGCGGCACCGCCGCCGAGATCACCCCGATCCGTTCGGTCGACGGCAAGCAGGTCGGCACCGGCAAGGCCGGCCGCGTCACCCTGCGCCTGCAGGAGCTGTTCTTCGGCCTGTTCGACGGCCGCACCCACGACAAGTGGGGCTGGCTGGAGCAGGTCTGAGAGCAGAAGTGCGTGTGGGGCGAAGAGTGCGGAACGAGAGCATAGAGCCTTCGTTTTCCACTCTTCCGCGCACGTTCTCGGGCCAAGTTTCGTAGGGCGGGCACTGCCCGCCGGCTTTTCGATCGGTGGTTGAGTGACAAAACGGCAGGCGGTCCCCGCCCTACTGTTCCACAGGGGGAGGAACTGGAGGCTTCAGCCGAACCTGATGCTGGCGATCGCGCCGTTGGCGTCGGCACGCGGGCGCATCGAGACGTCCCAGCCATACAGTTCGCACAACCGGCGCACGATCGCCAGGCCGAGGCCGGCGCCGCTGCCGCCAGCGCCTTCGCCGCGCACGCCACGCTGGAACAGGCGTTCGGCATCCTCGGGCTTGATCCCGGGGCCGGTGTCGATCACCTCGATGGAGCCGTTCTCCACCACCACGCGCACGCTGCCCTCGAGGGTGTACTTGATGGCGTTGCCGATCAGGTTGGTCAGCGCCACCGACAGTACCGAAGCCGGCGCGTTGACGCTGACCGACTCGTTCACCGCCAGCCCGATCTCCAGCGACTTGCCGCGCACCTGCGGGCGCTGGCTCTCGATCACGTCGGCGGCGACCTTGCCAACGTCGGTGGTTTCGCCGCGGGTGGGGCCGCGCCGCTCGGCGCGTGAAAGCAGCAGCAGCGCCTCGATCAGCTCGGTGGCCTGGCGCGAGGCGCGCTCGATGCGCTTCAGCCGCTCGCTGAGCTTCTCGGTGAGGTCGGGCGAACCCTGCAGCAGTTCGGTGGTGCTGGCGATCACCGCGAGCGGCGTGCGCAGCTCATGGCTGACATCGGAGTTGAACTCGCGGTCGCGCTCGACCATCGCGGTGAGCCGCGCCGAGTATTCGTCCAGCGCGTGCGCCAGCTCACCCACCTCGTCGTCGGCGAAATGCGGCGCCAGCGGTTCGGCCTTGCCGGCCTTGCGAAAATCGCGCAGGCGCCTGGCCAGTTCGCTGACCGGCTTGAGCACCTTGCGCGACAACCAGAGACCCAGCACCAGCGACAACAGGCCGAACAGGAACACCGCGCCGATCACGCTGATCAGCAGCTGCCGCTTGCCGAGGTCGTCGCGGCTGACGTCGTACTTGACGAAGGCGATCAGGCCGTATTTCCGGCTTACCGCCAGCTTGTAATGCCGCTGGCGGCCGTCCGCGTCGGTCTCGTGGATGTCGTGCACGCCGCTGGGCAGCGGCTGCCATGCCAGCGGCGCCTTGTAGAGGGTGCGGTCGCTCCAGCCCCAGCCGGTCATCAGCTTCGAATAGAACGGCTGCCCCGGCGACTCGTGCATCTGCTGCACGTAGCTGTCGGCATCCTGCTGCAGCGCCGAGGCCACCAGCTGCTCCTCCACCTTGGCGCGGACGTACAACGCGGCCACGGCGAACAGCGCGCTGAGGCCGAAGCCGAACAGCGCGAACGAGACGATGAGGCGGAACCGCAGCTTACGCCTGGACTGCATCCGGCTCGACCATCCGATAGCCAATGCCGTGCCGCGTGTGGATCAACGGCTTGTCGAACGGTTTGTCGATCGCCGCGCGCAGGCCGTGGATGTGCACGCGCAGCGAATCGCTGTCCGGCAGCTCCTCGCCCCACACGCGCTGCTCCAGGTCCTGCCGGGTAACCACCGACGGGCTCGCTTCCATCAGCGCCTGCAGCAGCTTCAGGCCGATCGGGTTGAGCTGGATCGACTTGCCCTCGCGGTTCACCGTGAGCGTGTCGAGGTTGAAGGTGAGGTCGGCCACCTTCAGCACGCGACTCTGCGGACCCTTGCCGCGGCGCGCCAGCACTTCCAGCCGCGCCGCCAGTTCCTGCAGCGCGAACGGTTTGGTCATGTAGTCGTCGGCACCGGACTCGAAGCCGGTCAGCTTCTGCTCCAGCGCGTCGCGCGCGGTCAGCATCAGGATCGGCGTCTGCTTGTGCGCCTCATGGCGCAGCTTGCGGGCGACCTCCAGGCCGTCCATCCCGGGCAGGGTGAGATCGAGCACGATCACGTCGAAGTCGTGCACCACCGCCAGGTGCAGGCCGGTCACGCCATCACCCGCGAAATCCACCACGTGGCCACGATCTTCCAGATAGTCGCCGATGTTGGTCGCGATGTCGCTGTTGTCTTCGATCACCAGAACGCGCATGTGTCACTCCTGCACAGCCGGCGCACGGGCCCGCTGGAGTGGCAAGCTTAACAAGCTTGCGTGAATGCGGCGCACCCGGCGCGCCACGAAACTGAACGGGCGCCGCGCGGGCAATAAAAAAGCCCAGACGCGCGACTCGCCATCGCCACGCCTGGGCCCGAACTACTACCCCGATACCATCGTCTGCCGCCACCGGATCGCGTGCCGGGCAAAAAACAGTGTGAACTTTATAGGGGGTGGATGGTTACAGTGCAGTTAACCCGTTCTCACCTGGCCGTTAAACGTCCCGCAGCATCGCGGACTTGCCGCTGCACCGGCGGTAGCCAGCATCCGGGATGGCGCCGACCACTCGGTCCAGCTTCGGCCTGTGTCTGCCATCCCATCACGATCCACGACAGATATGACCAGCCGCTTTCGCGTCGATCCCGCCATTTGCCTGCCGTATCAACGAAAATTTTCGTACTATGACTTTCGTAGTTCGTCCCGGCGCAAGCGTCCCTCGGAACGGGCGCCCATGATGGTCGCCTGCAGCAGGTCCACGATGGCGCCGGCCACATCCACGCCGGTGGCGGCCTCGATGCCTTCCAGGCCTGGCGAGGCGTTCACTTCCAGCAGCAGCGGGCCGCGGTTGGAGCGCAGCAGATCGACCCCGGCGATGCCCAGCCCCAGCGCGCCGGCCGCGCGCACGGCGATGCGTTTCTCCTCGACGCTGAGCGTGGCCGCCATCGCAGTGCCGCCGCGGTGGAGGTTCGCGCGGAATTCGCCTGGGGTAGCGTCGCGCTGCATCGCCGCCACCACCTTCTTGCCGACCACGAAACAGCGCAGGTCGCTGCCCTTCGCCTCGGCCACGAACTCCTGCACCAGGAAATTCGCGTACAGGCCGCGGAACGCCTCGATCACGCTCTGCGACGCGGCGTGTTTCTCGGCCAGCACCACGCCGGTGCCCTGGCTGCCTTCGTTGAGCTTGATCACGTGAGGCGGATCGCCGAGCAGGGCCAGCACGTCGTCGGCATCGTCCGGGTTGTCGCCGAACACGGTCACCGGCATGTCGATGCCCTGCGCAGCCAGGATCTGCAGGCAGCGCAGCTTGTCGCGCGCGCGCAGCACCGCGTCGGACGGGTTCGGCGTATACACGCCCATCATCTCCAGCTGGCGCAGCACGGCGGTGCCGTAGAACGTGCTGGTGGTGCCGATACGCGGGATCACCGCGTCGATGTCGCGCACCTCACGGCCCTTGTAGCGGATCGACGAGGCACCGGGCGCGATGCGCACGTAGCAGCGCAGCGGGTCGAGCACGCGCACCACGTGGCCGCGCACGCGGGCGGCCTCGACCAGCCGCTTGGTCGAATAGAGACGGGTATTGCGCGACAGGATCGCAATCTTCATGCGGAAAGGTCCGTGGCCACCCGGGGCGGCCGTGGCTGTGTGTAGGAGCACGCCGGATCCACTGCAAAGCGCCCGCTCAGCGCGCTGCGGCCCAGCAGCATCGGAAACAGCATATGCCGGCGATCGGTCAGGTTGATGTCGACGCCGAACCGCTGTCCGGCCAGCTGCACTTCGCTGCGGATGAACCAGCGCTCGGTGCGCCGGCCGCCCGTGTCGGTCACCGCGCGGCGGTCGAGCGCAGGTGCCTCGCAGCGGATCTCCAGCGGCTGGCGGCGGCCGGCATGGATGGTGAAACGCAGCCAGGTCGCGCCGTCGCGCAGGAAGGTTTCCAGGGTATCCACATGCAGCGAACTGCTGCGCGCGCCGGTATCGAGCTTGGCCTTGAGCACGCCGATGCCCAGCTGCGGCAACGCCAGCCGCTCCCGCCAGCCGAGTGTGATCAGATCCGCCATGTCGGTTCGGGGAGTCGCTCGGGGATCGGGGAGTGGAGCGGGTGAAGGGAATCGAACCCTCGTCAGTAGCTTGGGAAGCTACAGCTCTACCATTGAGCTACACCCGCCTTGGCGGGCGGATGGTAACCCGGGATTCGCACGGTTGGAAAGCGCGTACCCGCTCCTTCTTGCGGCGCCCGTCGGGCCAACGCGTGCTGAACGGCAGCGGGCGCAGGGCTCCCATGCGGTCATCACCTGTACTCCAATGGACGTTGAGGCAGGTGTGTCGGACGGAACCCCGTGCCGCACCCGCCTTTGCTTGTGAGGAGAACATCCATGCCCAGGTCTGCCGAGTTGTCTGCTTCGTGGCGCCGTCACTGGCGAGCGCTGGCGATCGTGCTGCTGTGCGCGGCGGCGGGTCTGGTTCAGGCGCAATCGCGCCCGGGCGACGGTGTCGATCCGCCCAGCCGGGTGGCGCGGCTGTCATACATTGCCGGCGACCTCGGGCTCCTGCCGGCCGGTGCGAGGGACTGGAGCGACGCCAACATCAACCGTCCGCTGACCACCGGCGACAAGCTGTCCAGCGCAAGGGATGCCCGTGCCGAACTGGAATTCGGCGGCGGCACGCTGCGCATCGACGACCGCACCGACGTCGGCCTGCTCGACCTCGATGACAAGCTGGCCCAGCTCGAACTCACCCGCGGCACGCTCAATCTCACCGTCCGCCGGCTGGGCGACGGCCAGAGCTACGAGATCGATACACCGACGGTGGCGCTGGTAGTCGACCGGCCCGGCACCTTCCGCGTCGACGTCGACGACCGCGACGGCGGCACCCAGGTCACCGCATTCGACGGCGACGCGACCGTATTCGGCGAGAACAACGCCCAGCGCACGATCAACCCCGGTCGCAGCTACCGCTTCACCGACGCCAGCCTGGCGACAGTGACGATCACCGACATCGATGGCGGCGACGCGTTCGACGACTGGGTCAACGGGCGCGAACGGCGCTACGCGCGGTCGGAAAGCCGCCGCTACGTATCGGAAGACGTGGTGGGCTATCAGGATCTCGACCAGTACGGCAGCTGGCGGGACACCAGCGAATACGGCGCGGTGTGGTTCCCGAGCCAGGTCGATTCCGACTGGGCCCCGTACCGCACCGGCCATTGGGCGTACATCGCGCCGTGGGGCTGGACCTGGGTGGACGATGCGCCGTGGGGCTTCGCGCCCTACCACTACGGACGCTGGGCCTACGTGGGCGGCGGCTGGGGCTGGATCCCGGGCCCGGTCGACGTGCGCCCGATATACGCGCCGGCGCTGGTCGCCTTCGTCGGCGGCGGCAGCTGGTCGATAGGCATCGGCAGCGCGCCAGTCGGCTGGTTCCCGCTCGGCCCGGGCGAGGTCTACAACCCCTGGTACCGCTGCGACCGCAGCTACTACACGCGCGTCAACGTCACCAACATCTACGTGAACAACACCACCATCAACCGCACCACCGTCATCAACAACATCGACAACCAGTACAACAATTACCGCGCCGGCCGCCCGTTGCGCGAAGCCGCCTATGCCAACCGCATGGCGCCACGCGGTTTCACCGCCGTGCCGGGCCATGCCTTCGCCGACGGCAGCCGCGTGCAGCGCGACCGGATCCGTGTCGACCCGCGCAAGCTGGCCGACGCCCCGGTGCTGGTGCGCGGCGCCAACCGGTCGCCGCCGGTAGCCGGCAGCGCGATGCCACCGCGCAGCGCCCACGTGCGCGACCTGCCGACCGGCGGTTTCGAGCGGACGGTAGTGGCGCGCCATGCGCCACCGGGCGTGACGCCGGAAGCCGTCGCCCGCGGCCGGATTGCCCAGTCGGCCGCCGCCACGCGCGACGAGGCCTCCCACCCGAATGTGCGCATGCTGGACGCGCGCGGCAATGCCGACCGTGGGTCGCGCCCGGCACTCGTCGGACGCGACGGCAACGGGTTCCGGCAGCCGCAGGCTCCTGGCACGACGCTCCCCGCGGTCAACCGGATCACCCCGGCCGCAGCGCAGGGCAACCCGTCCGCGCCGCGCGAGGGTGCCGAACTGCGCTCCGCGCGCTTCGCCCATCCGCGCGGCCGCGATATCGCCGATCATCCGCGGCCCGGCGTCAGCTACATCGCGCCCGCGGACCGGGCCGGCCCGCCGTCCGCCGCCCGCACCGCGCTTCCGCCGGTGCCGCAGATCCGGCGCGCCACTCCGGCCGACCGCGAGTCGGTGCCAGCGGCGGCTGAACGCACCCCGCGCTACGAACCGGCGAACCGCGCGATGCAACGCGACACCATGCCGGCGCGCGCCGCGGATGAGCCGCGTTTCCAGCGCCCCGAACCGGCACCGCGCTTCCAGCGCCAGGAACCGATGCCTCGCGGCTATGTTCACGAACAAGCGCCGCCGACTGCAGCCGCACCGCCGCGCGAAATGATGCAGCCACCGCGTCCGCAGCCGTCCTATCAGCCGCCACCGCCGCGCTTCAACCCGCCGCCGCGCGTCCAGCAGGCGCCGCAGCCGCCGCGCGGGGAACCGCGGCAGCCGCCGCGCAAACCCGCGCCACGCGACAACCAGGACCGCCAGCAGGACTGAAACCGCCCCGTTCGGGCGAGGCGCACGCGCCCCGCCCGATGGCGCCGTCGTTCCGGTGACCGGCGGAAAGCGGCGTCCGGGGCTTTCGAGGCTCCCGTCGGTAGCTCGCGACGCCAGCCGCTACAATGTCCGCATGCAGATCATTCTCAACGGCCAGCCGCGCGACTGCGACGCCGCCACCACCATCGCCCGGCTGCTGGAACAGGCCGGCTACGCCGGTCGCCGCGTGGCGGTGGAACTGAACCAGGAAATCGTGCCGCGCAGCCGGCACGACAGCCAGTTGCTGGCGGACGGCGACCGGCTGGAAATCGTCCATGCCATCGGCGGCGGCTGAGTCCACGCCGCTTTGCGCACTCCAGAGTCTCCCATGAACCTCAAGACCACCGCCCCGACCGACCCGCTGATCATCGCCGGGAAAAGCTACGGCTCGCGCCTGCTGACCGGCACCGGCAAGTACCGCGACTTCGACGAGACGCGCGCCGCCTCGCTGGCGGCCGGCGCGGAGATCGTCACGGTGGCGATCCGCCGCGTGAACATCGGCCAGGATCCTTCCGCGCCCAGCCTGATCGACGCGCTGCCGCCAGGCGAATTCACCCTGCTGCCGAACACCGCCGGCTGCTACAACGCGGCCGACGCGGTGCGCACGTGCAAGTTGGCGCGCGAGCTGCTGGACGGCCATCGGCTGGTGAAGCTGGAAGTGCTCGGCGACCAGAAAACGCTGTTCCCCGATGTGGTGGAGACGCTGAAAGCCGCGGAGGCACTCGTCGCCGACGGCTTCGAGGTGATGGTCTATACCAGCGACGACCCGATCCTCGCCAGGCGTCTGGAAGAGATCGGCTGCGTCGCGGTGATGCCGCTGGCCGCGCCGATCGGCTCGGGCCTGGGCATCCAGAACCGCTACAACCTGCTGGAGATCATCGAGAACGCGAAGGTGCCGATCATCGTCGACGCCGGCGTGGGTACCGCCTCCGATGCGGCGATCGCGATGGAGCTGGGCTGCGACGGCGTGCTGATGAACACCGCGATCGCCGGTGCGCGCGACCCGGTGCTGATGGCGCATGCGATGAAGCTGGCGATCCAGGCCGGCCGCGCTGCGTTCAAGGCCGGGCGCATCCCGCGCAAGCGCTACGCCTCCGCCTCCAGCCCGATCGATGGCACCATCGGCTGACGGCGCTGCGCCTCACCCCGCTTGCAGCGACAGCCCCTTTTCTTCGGACCCGCATGACCGACACGCCCCGCCACGACGCTCCCGAACACCTGCGCCGCATCCGCAGTTTCGTGCTGCGCGAGGGGCGCATGACGCCGGCGCAGCAGCGCGCGTTCGACACACTGTGGTCGCGCTACGGCATCGACTACCAGGGCGCTTCGCGCGACTTCGATACGAACTTCGGCCGTACCGCGCCACTGGTGCTGGAGATCGGCTTCGGCAACGGCGAGGCGCTGGCCTGGGCCAGCGAGCACGACCTGGCGCGCGACTTCATCGGCGTCGAGGTGCACGGCCCCGGCGTGGGCCGGCTGATGAACGCCCTGGCCGCGCGCGACGCCAGCAACGTGCGGCTGTACAAGCATGACGCGGTCGAGGTGCTGGAACACGAAATCGCCGCCGGCAGCCTGGCCGAGGCGCGCATCTGGTTCCCCGATCCGTGGCACAAGAAGCGCCACAACAAGCGCCGCATCATCCAGCCCGGGTTCGTCGCCCTGCTCGCCTCGCGCATGGCCCCCGACGGCCTGCTGCACCTGGCCACCGACTGGCAGCCCTACGCCGAGCACATGCTCGAGGTGATGGAAGCCGCGCCCACGTGGCGCAACGCCACCGGCCCTGGCGAATACGCCGAGAAGCCCGCATGGCGCATCGAGACGCACTTCGAACGGCGCGGGTTGAAGCTCGGGCATGGGGTGTGGGATCTGCTTTACCGCAAAGCCTGACCCCCTCCCAACCTCCCCCTACTTCGCAGGGGGAGGAGCAGAGCGGCGGTGTCCTCCCCTAGGGAGTGCACCAGGCGGGCCGGGTAGCTTTTCTCCCTCCCCTGCGAAGTAGGGGAGGGTTGGGGCGGGGTCAGGCTTTTGACCTTTCCTCCGGCACCCGAAAAATCTCCGCCACCACATCCTGCGTGCGTAACAGCACATCGTCGTCCCAGAAGCGCAGCACGCGATAACCCTCACGCTGCAAGGCTTCGGTGCGCCACTGGTCGTACGCCAGTGCGTCGAGGTGTTGTCCGCCATCCAGCTCGACCACCAGCCGCACCGGCACGCAGACGAAATCCGCGATGTAACCGGCCAGCGGATATTGCCGGCGGAATTTGTGGCCGCCCAATTGCTGCCGCCGAAGAAAACGCCACAAGCGGCGCTCGGCGTCGGTGCTGTCGTTGCGGAGCCGGCGGGCGCGGATCCATTTGATATGCATGGCGAGTCCTTCGCTTGGCGTGAGCGAAGAGCTTTACCCCTCCCGACCACCCCCCGCTAGCAGGGGGTGGAGTAGAAGCCGGTACTCCCACGCCGCCGTGCCGTACTCCCTCCCCTGCTCGCAGGGGAGGGCTGGGGTGGGGTCGCTCTTGGCTCTTGGTTCACCAGCCATCGCACCACCCCGCTTATACTCACGCTCATCCGCCCAGGGACGAATCGACCGCAGCGTGAAGCTTCCACTGCCCCGCCGTATCCACCGTAACCAGCTGTCCTGCAGGGGCGTCAGCTAGTGGCGCTCTCGCTCACCCCCGAAATGGTCCTGGTACTCGGGCTGGTGGGCTTCACCATGCTGATGCTGGTGCTCGAGTGGATCCGCGCCGACATGGTGGCGCTGCTGGTGGTGGTGGTGATCGGGTTGACCGGGCTGATCCCGTCCGACCGCGTGTTCAACGGCTTCGCCGGCAACGCGGTGATCGCGATCATCGCGATCATGATCATGGGCGAGGGACTCGACCGCGCCGGCGTGCTCGCCCTCACCGCGAACTTCGTGATGCGCATGGCGCGCGGCGTGGAGTCGCGCCTGGGCCTGGTGATCAACTTGGTCGCCAGCCTGTTCAGCGCGGTGATCCCCAGCCAGGCGCTGGCGGCGCTGATGATCCCGGTCAGCAGCCGGCTGGCGGCACGCACCGGCGTGCCGTTGTCGCGGCTGCTGCTGCCGATGGCGTTCTGCATTCTCACCGCCACCAACACCACGCTGATCGCGAACTCGCCGCTGATCGTGCTGAACGACCTGATCGCCAGTGCCAACGTGAACCTGCCGCCAGGCGCGCACACCATTCCGAAGTTCGGCCTGTTCAGCGTCACCCCGGTCGGCCTGACCCTGGCTCTGCTGGGCGTGGGCTATTTCTACTTCTTCGGCCACAGGCTGCTGCCCGGACACGAGGACGAGCGGCTGAAGGTCACGCCCGGGCGCACCGAGAGCTACTTCGCCGAGACCTACGGCATCGTCGGCGAAACCGCCGAGCTCACCGTCACCGCGGAGAGTCCGCTGGTCGGCATGAGCATCGGCGAGGTCGAGCAACTGCACGGCGCGCCGCTGATCCTGGCGATCAAGAGCGGCAACGACGCGCGCATGGCGCCCCCGGCCGACCACGTGATCTGGGTCGGCTCGGTGCTCGGCGTGCTCGGCCCGCGCGAACAGCTGAACCAGTTCGCCAACAACCAGCTGTGCCGGCTGTCCACCCGCATGCGCCAGCTGGGCGAGCTGTTCAACCCCACCCGCGCCGGCATTTCCGAGGTGGTGATTCCGCCGGTGTCGCGCTTCATCCGGCACACCGTGGGGGAGCTGCGCCTGCGCAAGCGCTTCGGCATCTCGGTGCTGGCGGTGAACCGCGGCGACCAGGTGTTCCGCGACGACGTGCGCTCGGTCAGCCTGCGCGCCGGCGACACCGTGGTGCTGCACAGCAACTGGCGCGACCTGGCGCTGGCCGCGGAAGACCGCGACCTGGTCGTCGTCACCGACATCCCGAAAGAACAGCAGCGGCCGGGCAAGATCTGGCAGGCGGTGGGCTTCTTCGTGCTGGCGAAGTGCCTGGCGCTGTTCACCAACCTCGACCTGTCGGTGGCGATGATGACCGGCGCGATCGGCATGCTGCTGACCGGCGTGCTGAACATGGACGAGGCGTACAAGGCGGTCAACTGGAAGACGATCTTCGTCACCGCCTGCCTGATCCCGCTGGGCTGGTCGATGGACGCCACCGGCACCGCCGCGTGGATCGCCCAGGTGGTGCTGGACCACCTGGGCAGTGCCTCGCCGTGGCTGCTGCAGCTGTGCCTGGCCGTGCTCACCCTGCTGTTCTCGCAGGTAATGTCCAACGTCGGCGCCACTGTGATGATGGTGCCGATCGCGATCAGCGTGGCCGTCGCCACCGGCGGCAACCCCTCGGCATACGCGCTGATCGTGGCGGTGTCCTCCTCCAACACCTTCCTGCTCAGCTCCGGCCACCCCGCGCTGATGATGGTCACCGGCCCCGGCGGCTACAAGGGCAAGGACTTCCTGCGCGTCGGCCTGCCGCTGACGTTCCTCGTCCTCGTCGTCACCCTGCTGGCGATCAACCTGCTGTTCCACTGAATGCAGGCCAGGCAAGCGACCCGCTGCGGTCCGGGTCGCGCCCCATCAGGCGCTGTCTTGCGCCAGCTTCACCTCACCCGCTTCCACCCGCACCGCCACCGCGCGCAGGTGTTCGCCGCGGCACGGGCCGGCGATGCACAGGCCGCCCACCTGGTCGAAGGTGGCGCCATGCACGGCGCAGATCAGGGTGTCGTTCTTCAGCAGGAACTTGCCGGGGGCGTAGTCGAGGCGGCGACCGGCGTGCGGGCAGACGTTGAGGTAGCCTCGCACCTGCTCGCCACGGCGCAGCAGGATCAGGCTTTCGTCGCCGTCGGACAGGTGCGCGTCCACCGCGGTGGCGCCGCCATCGGGGATCTCGTCCAGCCGGCACAGCGTCCGCCGGTCCTGCGATGCGGCGGGGGTGAATGTATCCATCGGCACTTGCCTCGCGGGGCGGTTGGCCCCATGGTTGCACGCGTAAGTCGTTGATTTTACCACACGGATTTTTAACACATGCACTTCGCCCTGCCTTCCCTTCGTCGTCCCCGCCACCCGCTGGCCCGTGCCCTGTCGCTGCTGCTTGGCGTGGTGGTGCTTGGCGTGCTGCTGGTGTTCGGGCTGGTGGTGGCCGGCGTGCTGCTGGTCGGCGGCCTCGTGCTGCTGGCCGTGCGCCAGTGGAAGCAGGGTCGCATGCTGGCAGCATCCGGCGTGCACGCGCGGCCTGCCGTGCTGGAAGGCGAATTCGTGGTGATCCGCCAGGGACGGCCGGTCGCGCATTGAGCAAACCGCAGGGGAACCGACGGATAATGTACCGTCCCCCCACGATCCGCCCCCATGTCCGACACCCCTGCCTCCGTCGCGGTCGAAACGCCGCGCAGCCTGACTGATCCCCGCTTCCTGATACCGCTGTCGCTGTTCGCGCTGTACGTGATCTGGGGCTCGACCTATCTGGGCATCCGTTTCGCGCTGGAAAGCTACCCGCCGTTCCTGCTCGCCGGCGTGCGCTTCCTCGGTGCCGGCGTGGCGCTTTACGGCTTCCTGCGCTGGCGCGGAATGGCCCCGCCGACGCCACTGCAATGGCGCAACGCGGCGATCACCGGCCTGCTGCTGCTCGGCATGGGCAACGGCCTGGTGTGCTTCGCGGAAGAGCGGGTGAGCTCGGGCATCGCCGCGGTGGCGGTGGCCAGCATGCCGCTGTTCGCGGCGCTGTTTTCCGGCCTGTACGGCGAATGGCCGCACCGGCGCGAAAGCATCGGCCTGGCGATCGGCTTTGCCGGCGTGATCGTGCTGAACCTGGGCAGCAGCCTGGCCGGCTCGTCGCTGGGCGCGGCCGCCCTGCTGGTGGCGGCGGCGGCCTGGGCGTTCGGCTCGGTGTGGAGCCGGCGCCAGACGATGCCGCCGGGTCCGATGAACACCGCCGCGCAGATGCTGTGCGCCAGCGTCGCACTGCTCGTCGTGGGCTTCGCCAGCGGCGAGCACCTGCCCGCGCACCCGACCACCCGCGCCACGCTGGCGGTGGTCTACCTGGCGGTGTTCGGCTCGATCATCGCGTTCAGCGCGTTCCTCTACGTGCTCAGGCACGCGCGCCCTGCGGTGGCCACCAGCTACGCCTACGTGAACCCGCCGGTGGCGGTGCTGTTCGGCGTGCTGCTGGCCGGCGAGAAGGTGGGGCCGTTCGACCTCGCCGGCATGGCGATCATCCTGGCCGGCGTGGCAGTGATCACGCTGGCGAAGCAGAAGCGCTAGGTCGAAAGCGCCATCCCCCTTCCAACTTCCCCCTGCCTTGCAGGGGGAAGGGTGAACGAGGCGTCGCCTGCGGCGACGCAGCTTCGCTTCATTGAGGCGGGGCTTCGACCATTGTCGCCTTGCCTGCCCATCCACCGCCGCGCGACGATGTCGCGATTCACCTGCGGAGAGCGGCATGAACGCGAGACAGGACGGCTGGATGGCGCGCGCGGCGTTGCGCAGTGCGGCGTGGGCGGAACGCTGGTTTCCGGATGCGTGGGTGTTCGCCGCGCTGGGCGTGGTGGTGGTGGCGCTGGCGGCGTTCGCCTTCGGCGCCACGCCCACGGCCACGGTCAATGCGTTCGGCGATGGTTTCTGGAGCCTGATCCCGTTCACCATGCAAATGGCGTTCGTGGTGATTGGCGGCTACGTGCTGGCCACCGCGCCGGTGGTGGCGCGCTTCATCGACGTGCTGGCGCGGGCGCCGCGCACGGGCCGCGGTGCGGTGGTGTACATCGCGCTGGTCAGCATGCTGGCCTCCCTGCTTTCCTGGGGCTTTTCGCTGGTGTTCGGCGGCCTGCTGGTGCGCGCGCTGGCGCGGCGCAGCGACCTGCGCCTGGATTATCGCGCCGCCGGCGCGGCGGCCTACCTGGGCCTGGGAGCAATCTGGGCGATGGGCCTGTCCTCGTCGGCGGCGCAGCTGCAGGCGAACCCGGCCAGCATGCCGCCGGGCCTGCTGGCGATCACCGGCGTACTGCCGTTCAGCCAGACAATCTTCCTGTGGCAGTCGATCGTGCTGACCGCGGTGCTGATCGTGGTATCGCTGCTGATCTGCTGGACCACCGCGCCGTCGGACGCGAACGCGCGCACCGCGGCGGATTTCGACGTCAGCGAAAGCTCGACGCCGGCGCTGCCGCCGCGCACGCGGCCGGGCGAATGGCTGGAATACAGCCCGCTGCTGGCGCTGGCGATCGGCCTGCTGGGCCTGGGCTGGCTCGGCCACGAGTTCGCCAGCAAGCCGGCGGTCACGGCGATCGCCAACCTCAACACCTACAACTTCCTGTTCCTCACCCTGGGTATCCTGCTGCACTGGCGGCCGCGCAGCTTCCTCGACGCGGTGCACCGCGCGGTACCGAGCACGGCCGGCGTGCTGATCCAGTTCCCGCTGTACGGCGGCATCGCCGCCCTGCTTACCCACGTGCCGGGCGCCGACGGCGCCACCCTCGCGCACCGGCTGTCGAACCTGTTCGTGCACATCGCCGGCACCGAGAGCTTCCCCGCGGTGATGGGCGCGTATTCGGCGATCCTCGGCTTCTTCGTGCCGTCCGGCGGCGGCAAGTGGCTGGTCGAGGCGCCATACGTGATGCAGGCGGCGAACGACCTGCACGTGCACCTGGGCTGGGCGGTGCAGGTGTACAACGCGGCCGAGGCGCTGCCAAACCTGATCAACCCGTTCTGGATGCTGCCGCTGCTCGGTGTGCTGGGCCTGAAGGCACGCGACGTGGTGGGCTACACCTTCGTGCAACTGGTGGTGCACGTGCCGCTGGTGCTGGGCATGCTGTGGCTGCTGGGGCTGACGCTGGACTACGTGCCACCGGTGATGCCCTGAACGTAGGGCGGACACCGCCCGCCGGCCTTCGGACTCACAAAGAGCGGCGGGCAGTGCCCGCCCTACGAAGCTCCAAGCGCTACAACTCGCGCAGCGCCGTGGTCACCGGCAGCCGCGCGGCGCGCACCGCGGGGAAAAGGCCACCGATGAAGCCGATCGCCAGCGCCCATTTGAGCCCGGTCCAGAACAGCGCCGGCGTCACCGCGAGCCTGAAGCTGAGCGTGCCGACCGTTCCCTGGGCCAGGGTCGATGCGCTGTAGCCGTTGAACACCAGCCACGCCAGCAGACCGCCGATGACGCCGCCGAGCAGCGCAAGCAGCATGGTCTCCAGCATCACCGCCACCACCACCGGCAGGCCGCGGAAACCGATGGCGCGGAGCGTGGCGATCTCGCGGGCGCGCGCGGCGACGGTCGCGAACATGGTGTTGAGTGCGCCGAACACCGCGCCTATGCCCATGATCACGCCGACCACGATGCCGATGATGGTGATCGCCTTGGTGACGCCCTCGGACTGCTTGCGGAAGTAGTCCAGCGTGGTGCTGGTGTCCACTTGCAGCCGCGGGTCGCTGGAGAGCGCCGCCCTGAACGCGTCGAACGCCGCGGCACCGGTCAGGCGCACGAACACCGAGGTACGGCTGCTGCCGCGGCGGTAGGTGTCGGCGACCACGTTGGCATCGCCCCACAGTTCCGAGTCCATCGCGTTGCCCGACTCGAACACGCCGGCCACGGTCCAGGTCTGGCTGCCCAGCTTGATCTCGCGGCCCGGCGCCAAGCCGGCGAACTGGTGTTGCGCACCCTTGCCCACCACCAGTTCGCGCAGACCCGGCGTGAACTTGCGCCCGGCGACGATCTTCACTTCCGGACGCAGTGTCCATGCCTGGTCGCCGACGCCGCGCACCTGCACGCTGCCTTCGTCACCGCTGCCGTCGTTGAGCGGCAGGTTCGCCGCCACCACCAACTCCGGCGAGGCGATCGGCTTGCCGGCGGCATCGCGGGCAATGCCCGGCGCCTGTTCGATCACCGTGGTGCTTGCATGATCGAGCACCGAGGACACCTCCGAGGCCGAGCCCCCGCGCAGGACGATGGCGGTGTCGGCGCTGCCGCTCCGGCTCAGCGTCTCGCGGTAGCCCACGCCCATCGCCAGCAGCGACACCAGCACCGCGACCACGCCAGCGATGCCGATGACCACGACCGACGAGGTGCCGATGCGCTGCGGCAGGGTGCTTACGCCGACGCGGGTGACCGAGCCGGCCTGCCGGCCGGTACGCGCCAGCAGCATCCACAACGCAAACAGCACGGCCAGTGCCAGCAATGCCGGCCACGGCAACACGGTCCAGGCGGCAATGCCGACGACGATGATCAGGCACAGGCCGAGGCCGCGCAGAAACGATTTCAACTTGCCCATGAGGGAATCTCCTTTAGCGGCCGGCCAGTGCGTCGACGATGTTCAGGCGCATCGCCCGCAGCGCGGGCAGCACTCCCACCAGCAGCCCGATGGCGACCATCAGGCCCACGCCCAGCAGCCAGCTGCCTGCATGCACCGGCGGCATGTTGAGGACGCCGCCGCTGCCGGCACTGACGATCGGCCCCAGCACTGCAGCCAGCCCGAGTCCCAGCACGCCGCCGATCAGCACCAGCAGCACCGATTCGGCCAGCACGATCATCAGCACGCTGGTACTGGAGAAGCCGATGGTCTTCATCACCCCCAGCTCCGAAGTGCGTTCGCGCACTGCCTGCGCCATGGTGTTGCCGGTCAGGAACAGCAGCGTGAAGAACACCGCGCCCATGATCGAGAACACGATCAGGCCGATGTTCGCCATCTGCTTGATCCACGATGCCATCGCGGCCTGCTCGGTCTGCGTCTTGGTTTCGTGGTCGGAATTGGCCGACAGCGCATCGATCGCCCGGGCCACCTGGTCGGCCTGGGCGGGATCGGCGACGCGGCTGACGTACCAGCCCACCTGGCCCTGGTTGTAAGGGTTGGATTCGTCGAAGTACTTCCAGTGCATCAGGATGCCGCCCTGCAGGAATTCGCCGTGATCCGGATCCTTGGCGTGCATGATGCCGGCGATGTCGAAGGTCCAGTTCTTGCTGCCGTCGCGGTTGGGAAAAATATTCGACATCAGCGGGATCTTGTCGCCGACCTTCCAGTGGTACTTCTTCGCCAGCACGTCACCGACCAGCACGCCGGTACGGGTGCTGTCGAAAGCCTTGCGCTCGGCCGGCGTGATGATGATCTCCGGATACATGTCGATGTAGTTCGGGCTGACCGCGAAGGTGAAGATCTGGTTGTGAGAATCCTGGTAGGCGCCGCCGAACCAGTTGGCGGAGGCCACGTCCTTCACGCCGGGCACGTTCGCGATCTTCGTCTGCAGCGCCGACGGCAAAGGCTGGATGAACGAAAGCTTCGAGCCGGTCTGCAGGCGCTCGGCGCCGGCCGCGCTCTTGCCGGCGTTGGCGAAGCTGGTGCGTACGCCATCGAGCATGCCGAACAGCAGGAACGCGGCGGCGATCGACACCAGGGTGAGGACGGTGCGGGTCTTGCGCCGGAACAGCGCGGCCCAGATCAGGTGGAGGTATTTCATCGTGGCCTCCTTACGCCATTGCCTGTTCGACGAGCGTGCCCTTGTCCAGGTGCAGCGTGTGGCTGGCGTACTCGGCGGCCTTCGGGTCGTGGGTGACCATCACGATGGTCTTGCCGTGTTCGCGGTTGAGCTGCTGCAGCAGGCCGAGCACGTCCTCGGCGGACTGGCGGTCGAGGTCGCCGGTGGGTTCGTCGCAGACCAGCAGCTCGGGGTCGGAGACGATCGCGCGCGCGATCGCCACGCGTTGCTGCTGACCGCCGGAAAGCTCGCCCGGCTTGTGGCTGCCGCGATCGGCCAGGCCGACCAGCTGCAGCGCGATGGCTGCGTTCTTCCTGCGCTGCGCCGCGGACAACTTCGTCAGCAGCAACGGCAGCTCCACGTTGCGCTGCGCCGACAGCATCGGCATCAGGTTGTAGAACTGGAACACGAAGCCCACGTTCGACGCGCGCCACTTCGCCAGCGCGCCACCGCTCAGCTGGTCGATGCGCTGGCCGCCGACGCTGATGCTGCCGGCGCTCGGCGCGTCCAGGCCGCCGATCAGGTTGAGCAAGGTGGTCTTGCCGGAACCGGACGGCCCCATCAGCGCCAGGAAATCGCCTTCGGCGATGCCGAGGTTGACGTGGTGCAGCACTTCGACTTTCTGCTTGCCGCGCTCGTAGGTCTTGGCAAGGTCCTTGATCTCGATCAGCGTGCCCATGGTGGTTCTCCAATAACCGGGAATTTTGTGCAGGAGCCCGCTCGCGGGCTCCACAGGGATTGAAACGATCTACGGCTTCTTCGTCTGGACGTCCGAACCATCTTTCAACTCGGGCGGCGGCGATACCACCACGCTGTCACCCGGCTTCACCGCGGCCGGCAACAGGCGCAGCTCGCCGTATGCCTGCGCGGCGGGGTTCACCACGCGCTGGCGCGCCTGGCTGCCGTCGAGCACGAACACCACGCTGCGACCGTCGCGCTGCACGATCGCCGCGGCCGGCACCAGCACGCCTTGGGGCACGCTGACGACGCCCTTCGGTTTTTCTTCCAGGAACGATACCCGCGCGCCCATGTCGGGCACCACGCGGGCGTCCTTCTTTTCCAGCGCCACGCGCACCTTGATGGTGGCCTTGCCGCGGTCCGCGGTGGGCACGATGGCGACCACGTGGGCGGGAATCTTCCAGTCCGGGTAAGCGTCGAGCACGGTTTCGGCCGGCATGCCCGGCTTGATCCGGCCGATGTAGGCCTCGTTGACGTCGACGTCGATTTCCAGCGAATGCATGTCGACGATGGTGCCCACGCCGGTGCGGGTGAAACCGCCGCCGGCGGACAGCGGCGAGATGATCTCGCCGACCTGGGCATCTTTGGTGGTGACTACGCCGCTGAACGGCGCGCGCACCACGCAATAGTCGAAATTGACCTGCGCCACCGCGGCCTGGGCGTCGGCGGACCTGGCCTGCTGCCGCTGCGCATCGAGCTGCGCGCGCAGGCTGTCGACCTGGGTACGGGCCTGCTCGGCGGCCTGCTTCGACACCAGCCCGCGGGCGACCAGCGATTCCAGCCGCGCCGCATCGTGGATGCCTTGCGCCAGCTGCACCTGGATCTGGGCCGCCTGGGCATGCGCCGCGTCGGCCTGCGATCTTGCCGCGGCCAGGCCGGCCTTGTAGCCGCTGTCGTCCAGCCGTGCCAGCACCTGGCCCCGGGTGACGTGATCGCCCTCCTCGATCAGCACCGCGGTGAGCGTGCCGGTGATCTGCGCCGATACGGTGGCCCGGCGCCGCGCGGTGACGTAACCGGTTGCCTGCAGCACCGCGCCCGCCTCGCTGCCTGCACTGGGCGCCACCGCCGTGGCCGTCTGCACGATCACCGGGCGATGGCCAAAGAACAGCCACGCGCCACCACCGAGCAACAACAGCAGCACCGCCACGGCGGCGGCAATCCACGGCCAGCGGCCCGGATGGCTCCCGTGGTCCTCGCGCTGATGGCGTTCGATGCGAAGTTCCTTCAACAGTTCAGCGTTGCCCACATCCACTCCCGTTCAAACGGCCATGCTCCAGGCAATGAGGTGCATCATGGACGCCCTGCCGGCACGCTGCCAGAGCACCGCATCAACCATCGACGGTGACAGCTGTCATCCGCATCCCGTGGCCATCCGTACATGACGAACGGGAACGCGGAGGATCGACATGCAGCGCCAGCCGCCGTCGGGGGCCTTGTTCCGGCCACGCCCCTCCAGGCTTTGCTACGCTTGCAGCCATGAACTACGCCATCGCCCCGCCCGCCACCCCCAGCCTGCCGATCACCGGTTCCGACCAGCGCTTCCCGATCCGCAGGGTGTTCTGCATCGGGCGCAACTATGCCGAGCACGCGCGCGAGATGGGCGCCACGGTGGACCAGTCCGCGCCGATGTTCTTCTGCAAGCCGGCCGACGCGGTGGTCGCCGATGGCGCCGACGTGCCCTACCCGCAGGCCACCGCCGACCTGCATCACGAGGTGGAGATGGTGGTGGCGCTGGGTGCCGGCGGACGTGACCTCGCTCCGGACGCAGCTGCCGCCCTGGTCTGGGGTTATGCCGTAGGACTGGACCTGACCCGTCGCGACCTGCAGGCGCAGGCCAAGGCGAAGGGCCAGCCGTGGGATGTGGCCAAGGGCTTCGACCACTCCGCCCCGGTTTCCGCGCTGCGCCCGGCCGGTGAGGTGGCGGTGGGCGGACAAACCGTGCTGCGGCTCAGCGTGAACGGCGAGCTGCGCCAGCAGACCACGCTGGGCGAGATGGTGCACGACGTGCCGCACATCCTGGCGGCGCTGTCCACGCTGTTCGAGCTGAAAGCCGGCGACCTGATCTTCACCGGCACCCCGGCCGGCGTGGCCGCGCTGCGGCGCGGCGACTGCTTCCACGCCGAGCTGGTGGGCGTGGCGGAACTGGACGGGCACATCGTCTGAGAACCTGTTCCTGATCCGGGATTTCCACGCAACCTTCATCTGTGCGCGCCTACGTTGTCGCATTAAAGTTGCACCGCCATCCGGCCCAACCCGAGGGGAGTAGAAGCAGCATGAGCATGATCAGCGAGTTCAAGGCCTTTGCCATGCGTGGCAACGTCATCGACCTGGCCGTCGGCGTAGTCATCGGTGGCGCGTTCGGCAAGATCGTCACTTCCCTGGTCGACCAGATCATCATGCCGCCGATCGGCTGGCTCACCGGCGGCATCGACTTCTCCTCCATGAAGTGGGTGCTCAAGCCCGGCGACGACAGCGACCCGAAACACAAGATCGCCGAGGTAGCAATCCAGTACGGCGCCTTCATCAACACCCTGATCCAGTTCATCATCATCGCGTTCGCGATCTTCATGGTGGTCAAGGCGATCAACAAGCTCAGCCGCAAGCAGGAAGCGGCACCCGCCGCCCCGCCGGCCGACGTGGCGTTGCTGACTGAGATCCGCGACCTGCTGAAGAACAAGCCGTAACCGAACGGCAACTGCCGGCTTCGCGGGGCGGCCGATGCCCACCCTGCGAAGCCCCGCTCCGCCACCCATGACTTCTGGCCTAAGCGGCAACGGCCCGTGACGCCATAATCGGGGTTTCCCACGCGGAGTCCCCCGATGCGCCGTCTAACCCTTACCCTGCTCGCCGCCAGCCTGCTGGCCAGCGGCATCGCCAGCGCCGCCACCACCACGATTCCTGCCACAGCCGTAAAGACGGCCGAACTGCTGCGCGACAAGGCGTTGCATGACGACACCGCGTACAAGGTCACCGCCTCGCTGACCACCGAAGTCGGCGCCCGCCTGGCCGGCGGCCCGAACGACCAGCGTGCGCGCGACTGGGCCGTGGCGAAGTTCAAGGAACTCGGTTACGACAAGGTCTACACCGAGGCGGTGACCTACCCGCTGTGGGAACGCCGCAGCGAGCACGCCGCGATCGTGGCGCCGTTCCCGCAGCCGTTGACGCTGACCGCGCTGGGCTATTCGGCCGGCACGCCGAAGGGCGGGCTGACCGCCGAGGTGGTGAAGTTCGACACGCTGGAGGCGCTGAAGGCGGCCGATCCGGCCAGCATCAAGGGGAAGATCGTCTACGTCGGCTACCGCATGGAGCGCGCGAAGGACGGTCACGGCTACGGCATGGGTTCGGCCGTGCGCACGATGGGCGCCGTGATCGCCCAGGCCAAGGGCGCCGCCGCCTACCTGCTGCGCTCGGCCGGCACCGATGCGCACCAGCGCGCCGCGCATACCGGCGTCACCGGCTTCCGCGACCCAGCCAAGGCGATCCCTGCCGCTGCACTGACCAACCCCGACGCCGACCAGCTCGAACGCGTGCTGGCCTACGGCAAGCCGGTCACCTTGAAGCTCGACCTCGACTGCGGCGTGGTCGGCGAATACACCGGCGCCAACGTGATCGGCGAGATCACCGGCCGCAAGCACCCCGACCAGGTGGTGGCGATCGGCGGCCACCTCGACTCGTGGGACCCGGGCACCGGCGCGATCGACGATGGCGCCGGCGTGGCGATCGCGATGGCAGCCGGCAAGCTGATCCGCGACCTGCCGCAGCGGCCGGACCGCACGATCCGTGTGATCGCGTTCGCCAACGAGGAGATGGGCCTGTGGGGCGGCCGCGCCTACGCCGAGAAACACGCCGCCGACGTGGCGAAGTTCCAGCTCGGCACCGAGTCCGACTTCGGCGCCGGCAGGATCTGGCGCATGAGCGCCAGCGTGAAGCCCGAAGCACGCGGTGCCATCGGCCAGATCGCCAGGGTGCTGGAACCGGTCGGCGTGGCCTACGATGCCGGCAAGCCCGGCGGCGGCGGTTCGGACCTGTCGCAGATGCACGCCAAGGGCATGGCCGCGCTGTCGCTGACCCAGGACGGCACGAAGTACTTCGACTGGCACCACACCCCGAACGACACGCTGGACAAGATCGACCCCGCCGAGCTTGCGCAGAACGTGGCGGTCTACGCCGCGTTCTCGTACATGGCCGCCCAGGCCAACGGCGACTTCGGCTCCGCGCCGGGCGCGTTCGCGAAGGACGGCGCCGGCGAGTGAGCTCTGGAGCGAGGAACGAGTGAGAGCAGTGCGGCGGGCACTTCCCGCCCTACCAGGGCAGGCTCCGTAGGGCGGGCACTGCCCGCCGCGGTTGCGACCCGAGCGGAGCAGGGTGAAGAACGAGGCTGGCTCCTACTCTTTTTCCACTCCTCCCCACTCATTCCTCACTTCGCGTAGTACAGCCCCGACGCCACCAGCGGTTCGGGGATGCAGAACATCTCCGACCGCATGGTGATCGCGATCGGCACCAGCACTTCCCGCTCGACGCCACCCACGCTGGCGCACGCGGCCCCCGGCGGCAGCCGGTAGTGGATGATGCGCACGGTGTACTGCGGGCACACGTCCGAGCAGGGATGTTCGGCGACCACCGACACGCCGCGGTAGCGGCCCACTTCCACCGTGGTGTTCATCAGCGCGGCCTTGTCCCACGGCTTGCGGGCCCAGGCCTGCAGCGCGGCGGCGTCGAACGGCGCGGGCATGCCGGCATGGGCGCAGGCGATGGCGAATCCGGCGGCGATCATGGCCAGGCTGCGCATGTCCGCTCCTGCGATGACGGAATGGCCAGCCTAGTCGCGGACGGCCGAGCGTCGCAAGCTACCGCCCGGGCAGCGCTTTGCCCGGTCGCGCGAAGCGCCGCTGCAGCTGATCCATCCAGATGTAGATCACCGGCGTCAGGTACAGCGTGAGCACCTGCGAGAACACCAGGCCGCCGACCACCGCCAGGCCCAGCGAACGGCGTACCTCGGCACCGGCGCCGAGACCCAGCGCGATCGGCAGGGTGCCGGCCATCGCCGCCATGGTGGTCATCATGATCGGGCGAAAGCGCACGCGGCAGGCATCGGCGATTGCCTGCGCCGGCGACATGCCTTCCTCGCGCTGACGTTCCAGCGCGAAGTCGATTAGCATGATCGCGTTCTTCTTGACGATGCCGATCAGCATCACGATGCCGACGAAGGCGAACAGGTCCAGCGAGGCGTGGAAGATCACCAGGGTCAGCAGCGCGCCGACCGCCGCCGCCGGCAGGCCGGACAGGATGGTCAGCGGGTGGATGAAGCTCTCGTACAAAATGCCCAGCACCAGGTAGATCACGAACACCGCCAGCAGCAACAGCATGCCCATGCCCTGCATGGATTGCTGGAACGCCTGCGCGGTGCCCTGCACGCTGCCGCTGATCGTCGCCGGCAGGCCTAGCCTACCCATCGCGCCGTCGATGCTGGTCACCGCGTCGCTGAGCGACACGCCGGGCGCCAGGTTGAACGACACCGTCACCGCGGGCAGCTGGCCCTGGTGGTTCACCGTTAGCGCCTGCGGCTCGCGGCTGAAGCTGGCCACCGCGCTGAGCGGCACCAGACTGCCGCGGTTCGAGGTGACGTACAGCTGCGACAGTACCGCCGGGTCGTCCTGCAGCCTGCGCTCGACCTGCAGGATCACCCAGTACTGGGTGGCCGAACCGTAGATGGTGGAGACCTGGTTCTGGCCGAAACCGATGCCCAGCGCGGTCTGCACCTGCGCCATGGTCAGCCCCAGCGGCGCCAGCTTGGCGCGGTCGACCTTGACCATGATCGAGGGGCTGTTGAGGTCGAGGTCGTTGGTGACGTCCTCGAAACCCGGCAGCGCGGCGAACGCGTGGGTCACCTTGCCGCTCCACTCGTACAACTGGTCGAGGTTCACCGACTGCAGTGTGTACTGGTATTGCGCCTTGGACTGCCGCCCGCCGATCTGGATCGCCGGCGCGTTCTGGATGTAGCTGCGGATGCCCGCCACGGTCGCCAGCTTCGGCCGCAATTCCTGGATGATGCCGTCCGGACCGAGCTTGCGCTCGTTTGCCGGCTTCAACAGCAGCAGGATCGAGCCGTTGTTGATGGTGGCGCGCGCCCCGCCGGCACCCACGGTGGACATGTAGCCGGCGATGTTCGGGTCTTTTGCCACGATCTCGACCAGCTGCTGCTGGCGCGCCAGCATGCCATCGAACGACACATCTTCCGGCCCTTCCGTGTTGACTCGCAGCTGGCCATTGTCGCCGGCCGGGATGAAATCCTTCGGCGCCACGTAGAACAGCAGCGCGGTGGCCAGCAGGCTCACACCGAAACCGGCCAGCACCAGGCGCGGGCGCTCCATGCACCAGCGCAGGCTGTCGGCGTAGCTGCGCTGCACGGCGCTGAAGCCGCGGTCGAAGCCGGCGACCAGCCAGTTCTTCCTTTCATGGTCGTGCGCCCTGACGAAGCGGCTGCACAGCATCGGCGTCAGCGTGATCGCGACGATGCCGGAAATCAGGATCGCCACGCTGATCACCACCGCGAACTCGTGGAACAGCCGGCCCACGATGCCGCCCATGAACATCACCGGGATGAACACGGCGATCAGCGACAGCGTCATCGAGAAGATGGTGAAGCCGACCTCGCCGGCGCCCTGCAACGCAGCCTCGTACGGCGGCACGCCCGCTTCCATGTGGCGCACGATGTTCTCCAGCATCACGATCGCGTCGTCCACCACGAAGCCGACCGCCAGGGTCAGCGCCAGCAGCGAGAGGTTGTCCAAGCTGTAGCCCAGCGCGTACATCACGCCGAACGTGCCCAGCACCGAGATCGGCAGCGCCACCGCCGGGATCAGCGTGGCGGACAGGTTGCCGAGGAACAGGTAGATCACGAACACCACCAGCGCGCCGGCCAGCAGCAGGGTGAACTGCACGTCGTCGACCGATTCGCGGATCGACTGCGAGCGGTCGTACAGCGTATCCAGCGTGATCGACGGCGGCAGCCCGGCGCGGAAACTGGGCAGCACCGCCTTGATCCGGTCCACCGTGGCCACCGTGTTCGCGCCCGGCTGGCGCTGGATCGCCAGCACGATCGCCTGGGCACCGTTGTACGAGCTGCTGCGCTGGTCGTCCTGCACGCTGTCGTGCGCGCGGCCGATGTCGCCCACGTGCACCGGCGCGCCGTTGCGGTACGCCACCACCACGTCGTTGTAGGCGGCCGCGCGCAGCAGCTGGCCGTCGCTGCGGATCGGCAGCTGCTGGCGCCTGCCGTACAGCGAGCCGGTGGACTGGTTGACGTTGGCGTCGGCGATCGCGTTCTGCACCTGGTCGATGCCGATGCCGGCCGCGGCCAGCCGGTCCGGGTCCACGCTGATCCGCACCGCGTACTTCTGCGAGCCGTACACGTTCACCTGGGCCACGCCGTCGATCATCGACAGCTGCTGCGCCAGCTCGGTCTCGGCGTATTCGTCGACCTGGGTCAGCGGCAGCGTCGAGGAGCTCATCGCCAGGTACAGGATCGCGGCGTCGGCCGGGTTCACCTTGCGGAAGGTGGGCGGCGTGCTCATCTCCTTCGGCAGCTGGCGCAGCGCCGAGGAGATCGCCGCCTGCACGTCCTGCGCCGCCGCGTCGATGTTGCGGTCCAGCTCGAAGCTCAGCGTGATCGAGGTGGAGCCCAGCGCGCTGGTCGAGCTCATCGAGCTGATCCCGGCGATGGTCGACAGCCGGCCTTCCAGCGGCGTGGCCACCGCCGAGGCCATCGTCTCCGGCGAGGCGCCCGGGAGATTCGCGCTGATGCTGATGGTGGGAAAGTCGACGTTCGGCAGCTCGTTCACCGGCAGCTGCGGATAGGCGACCAGGCCGAACACCAGCAACGCCGTCATCAGCAGCGTGGTCATCACCGGGCGGCGGATGCAGAGCTCGGGGACGTTCATCGGCTCAGCGCCTGACCGTGGCGGTGCTGCCGTCGACCAGCAGCATCTGGCCTTCGGTCACCACCTGCTCGCCGGCCTTCAGGCCCTTGTCGATCACCGTGCGCCCGGCACTGGTCGGACCGGGAGTGACGTAGCGCTGCTGCACCTTGCCGTCGGCACCGAGCACGAACACGAAGCTGCCGCTGCTGGCACTCTGCAGCGCCTGCACCGGCACGCTGACCACGTCGGCCAGGCGCGTGGTGGGCAGGCTCACTTGCACGAACTGGCCCGGGGTGAGCCGGTGTTCGGTGTTGTCGAAGCGCGCCTTCAGCACGATGGTGCCGGTCGTGGCGTCGACCGCGTTGTCGATGAATTCCAGCGTGCCGGCCAGCGGCTTGCCCTTGTCGCCGGACACGGTCACCTGCACGGCGATCGCGCCGCTGGCCAGCGCGGCGCGCACGGTAGGCAGGCTGTCCTCGGGGATGTTGAACGCCACACGCACCGGCTCGACCTGGTTGAGCACCACGAGGTCGGTGTTGTCGGCGCTGATCTGCGCGCCCGGCCATACCAGCGGCGCGCCGGCAATGCCGTCGAACGGGGCGCGGATGCTGGCGTAGTCGAGTTGGGTCTGCGCCAGTTCCTGCGCGGCGCGGTCGCTCTGCAAGGTGGCGCGGGCCACCGCCAGGTTGGCCTGGTACAGGTCGTAGTCCGCCTTCGAGACGAACCCCCTGGCCAGCATGTCGGCATAGCGTCGCTGGTCGGCCTGCGCCTTCTGCAGCAGCGCCTGGTCGCGCGCCACGTTGCCGCGCGCCTGGTCCAGCTGCGCCTGCAGCAGGCGCGGGTCGATCTGCGCCAGCACGCTGCCCTTGCGCACCAGCGCGCCGGGCGTGAACGACAGCGACTGCAGCTGGCCGGAGACGCGCGCGCGCAGGCTCACCGTCGACCACGCCTCGACCCGGCCGACCAGCTTCAGCGAGAGCTCGACGTCGCCCCGGGTAACGCTGGCCACCTCGACCGGCACCGCCGCAGGCGCCCGGGTGGCCTTGCTGCTGTCACCGCGACCGCGCCCGAAATGCATGGCCAGGGCGATCGCCAGCAGGACAGCCAGCACCAGGACGATCTTTTTCCAGGACATGCGCGGGGGCTTCTCGATCTTCGCGCCACGCGCGGTGGCGATGCGGGTTCTACGTGGTCAGATACCGCGGGGCTGATGACGATGCACCAAGTTCGTTACAACGCAGGCGGCGTCTTCGGGTTGACCTGCCGCGAGACACGACCGTCGTCACTATGCCGCGAATTCCGCCGCATGCGCCCCCGACCTATGGCACTGGCCGGCGCCGCCGCAGAGGCGCATCACGGCGTGCCGTCGCCCTGCTCCAGCGCCTGCAGGTTGTCCTTGATCCGGCCGATCACCGCCAGCGCATGCTGCAGCTCGTCGTGACCGATGCCGCGGGTGGCGTCCTTGCGCAGCTCGCGCGCGATCAGCTCCATGTCGCCCACGATCACGCGCGCCTGCTCGGTGACGTACAGCCGCCAGGCGCGGCGGTCCTTCGGGTCGGGCCGGCGCTCGACGAACCCGGCCGCCTGCAGCCGGTCGATCACCCGGCCTACCGCGATCGGCTCCATTTCCAGGAATTCGGCCAGCTCGGTTTGCCGCAGGCCCTCGCGGTGGTACAACACCTTGGTCGCACGCCACTGCGCGCGGGTCAGGCCGAATTTCACCGCGCGCCGGTCGAAGTGCTTGCGGAACAGCAGGGTCACGTCGCTGAGCAGGTAGCCGAAGGAAATGTCTTCCGTTTTCGCCATGGTCCGTTGCCACCCCGCCGCGCCCGAATGCCTGCCCGAAGCATAAGCCAAGCCGTCAGCTCCCGCGAAGCCATGCCCATCCAGATCATCAGCGCCGACATCACCCGCCTGTCCGTGGACGCCATCGTCAACGCGGCCAACCCCAGCCTGCTCGGCGGCGGCGGGGTGGACGGCGCGATCCACCGCGCCGCCGGGCCGGCCCTGCTGCGGGCCTGCCGCACGCTCCCCGAATCCGCCCCCGGCGTGCGCTGCCGCACCGGCGAGGCGCGCATCACGCCAGGTTTCGCGCTGCCCGCACCCTGGGTGATCCATACGGTCGGCCCGGTCTGGCGTGGCGGCGACGACGGCGAAGCCGAACTGCTGGCGCGTTGCCACCGCAATGCGCTGCACCTGCTACGCGAACGCCGGCTGCGCACGATTGCTTTTCCGGCGATCAGCTGCGGTGTCTACGGCTACCCCGCCGAGCAGGCCGCCGCTGTGGCCACGGCCACGCTGCGCGACGAGCTGGCCCGCGACGACGACATCGAGGTGACGCTGTGCTGCTTCAGCGATGCCATGCGCGCGGTGTTCCAGCAGGCGCTGGCGCCATAAGGCGGGCACCGCCCGCCGCCCCCGATCGCGCCGGCAAAAACCGGCGCCCGACGGCCGCTCCACGGCGCGAGCTGTTCAATGCAGCTTGAACGGGTACAGCGGCGGCAGCCCGGAGTTTTCTTCGGTCGCATCTACGGCACGCCAGGCGAAGCCGTCCTTGAACGCTTCAGCCAGGTTCGCACCGACGCCGGGTGACGGCGTGCCGGCGTAGTGGCGCTGCTGCAGCACGGCGATCGCCGCGCGTTGCGCGGCATCGTCGAGTGCCGCCGACAACTCGCCCAGGTGCTGGATCGCCGGCCGTTCCGCACGCGCCCAGGCCAGCAGGGTTCGCACCTGCGCGGCCGCGTCGCCGCCGCGCGCCGCCGCGAGAAAGGCCAGCTGGCAGCTGCGCGCCGAAGTGCGCGCTGCGACCGGTGGCGGCGCCGACGACGCGCGCCGGCGCCGCCACCGCCACCAGGCCAGTGCGCTTAGCAGCCACAGGCCGAGGCTGGCCAGCGCGATCCGGCGCCATGGCATGGCGGTGGGCGCCGCCGGGCCGGGTGTGGCAGCGGCGCCGCTCCCCGCTTCGGCCGGTGCGGACGGCGCGGCGGCGGCAGCCGCACCGATCGCCGGCAGCACGGTGATGCTGTGCGCGGGGATTTGCGCCACCTCCGGCTTGTCGGTCAGCACGTTCCACCACTTCAGCGTGGTGGCGGGAATGGTCAGCGTGCCGGCACGCTCGGGCACGATCGCGAACGACTGCTGGCGCCGCCCGATGATCCACTGGCCGTCCTGGCGGTTGCCGGTGACCGGCTTGTCCGGGTACACGGTGGCGCCGTCCAGCGGCGGCAGGCTCAGCGCCGGCAGCGCCTCGTACGACAGGCCGGCGGCCTCGAGATTCATGGTGAGGTTGAGCGGCTGGCCAACCCGCGGCGACGCGCCCTGCGCGGCCGGCCAGCCGTCGAGGCTCAGGCTCAGCCGGCGTGCCGGCAGCCATGCGCTGGCGCCCCAGCCGGCCGGTGCCGGCTTCACCTCGATCGTCTGCGCCGGCGCGCTGGCGCTGACCGGTACGGTGGCACCGAAGAAGCTGTTCGGGTCGGCCGGATCGGCCGTCTCGCCCTGGAAATCCACCGGAGGGATCTCGATCTTGCCGGCGTGCTGGGGGATCAGCGCATAGCGCTGTTCCAGCACGTGATAGCTGCGCCCGCCGCGTTCGGCGTCGTAGTTCAGGCCCTTGCCGAGCGCGCTGACTTCCACGCCGTCGACCTGCGGCGGCGGCGCCTCGCCGCCGATGCGGTTGGCGTAGTACAGGCGCACCACGTAGGTCAGTTGCTGGCCGACGTAGCCGTGCGCCGGCTCGACCTGCGATTCCATGAAGACGTCGCTCTGCGTGGCGGCCGCCGCGGCCGGGTCCGGCGCGGCCACGGTGAGCTGCAGCGGCGCGGTGCGGCCGCCGGCCACGCTCAGCGCGGGGATCTGCAGCACGCCGACATGGCGCGGGCGCAGCGCCACGCCGAAGGTCAGCTCGGCGCTCGCCCGGCCGTTGACCACGCTGAGGCTGCTGTTCTGCGAGGTGCCGAGCAACTGGAAATCCTGGCTCAGCGCGCGCAGGTCGGGCGCGGCGGCACCGGTGTCGCCCTCCACCCGCACGTTCAGCGTCACCGTCTCGCCCAGCTGCACGTGGTCGCGATCCAGCGTGGCGGTCACCTCGGCGGCACCAGCCAGCGCCGGAACCAGCGCCAGCATCAGCAGGCACCCTTGCACGACATGTCGGAACTTCACGGCTGTTGATCCTCGCTCGGCGCGCCGCCGTGGCGCTGCTGGTATTCCAGTTCGAACTTGCGCCGCAGCAGGGCGCCGGGATCGTCCGGCACGCGCTGCAGGGCGTGGCGCAGGTCGGCAGGCAGTTTCGCCTGCGGGTCGTCCTTGGCCAGCGCGCCGAGCTGGTGCTCGGACTGGCGCTCGCCCGGCTTTGCCAGCGCCTCGTCCATCTGCTGCTTCAGCGCCTGCCGGGCCTGCTCCGCCTGCGCCTCCTGCTCGGCCTGCTGCTGCGCGGTCTGCGGCTTGGGCTGACCGGCGTCGCCCTGCCCTGATTTGCCCTGCGACGATTCGTTTTGGCCGGACGGGTCCTGCGCTTGCGACTTGCCGTCCTGGCCCGGCGGCTCGGCATCATCCGAGGCGGACGACTGGTTCTTCGCATCCTGCTTGCCGGTCTTGCCCTGTTCGCCGGGCGACGATTGGTTTTTCTTGCCGTCGTGGCCTTCGTGTTCCCTCTGGTCCGACGGCTGCTGTTGCTGCTGGCGCAGCCAGTCCTCGACTGCCTGGCGGTTCGCCTTGGCGTCGGCGTTGGCCGGATCGAGTTGCAACGCATGGTCGTAGGCCGCCAGCGCCTTCTGGTACGCGCCCTGCTTCGCCAGCGTGTTGCCGAGGTTGTACGCCGCGTCGCTGCCGGGCGCCTGTGGCAAGGCCTGCGCCGCGGCGGCGTAGTCGCCGGCGCGATACGCCGCCGCACCGCGCCAGGCCGGATCGCGCGCGAGCTGCTGCGCCCGCTTCGCATCGCCCGCACGCAAGGCCTGCGCGGCCTGCTGGTCGGGGCGCTGCCACAGGTCGTGCCAGCTCGTCGCCGCGGCCGTGCCCGGCCACAGCGGCAACACGGCCAGCGGCAGCAACAGCAGCCAGCCGCGGCGGAACGCCAGCGCCACCAGCGGCAACAGCGGCAGCAGCAGCCATGCGCCGCGATCCTGCCAGGCATCGCCGACCTGCCCGTCGGCCAGGGTCGCCTTCGCGCTGCGCAGTTGCGCATGCAGCGTATCGACGTCGTGCTGGTCCGCGCTCATCGCCACGTAGTGGCCGCCGCCGGCTGCGGCCAGCGCGGCGAGCTCCGCATCGTCACGGCGGGCCAGCAGCATGCCGCCCTGCGCATCGCGCAGGAAGCCGCCGTCGGGCAACGGCACCGGCCCGCCCTGCGGCGTGCCCACGCCCAGCACCGATACCTGCACGCCGGCAGCGTTCGCCTTGCGCGCGGCGGCCTCGGCGGCGGCATCGGCCTGGTCGGTAATCAGTACCAGCGAACCGCCGCCGGCCTTGCCATCGCGGATCAGTGCCGCGCCGCGTTCGATCGCCGCCGCCGCGTTGTCGCCGTCCACCGGCATGGTATCCGGCGCCATCGCGTCGAGCAGGTCGCCGAGGCTGTGCGCATCGGAGGTCAGCGGCGCCACCACGAACGCCTCGCCGGCGTAGCCGATCAACGCGTTGACCCCGTCCTGGTTGGCATGCAGCAGGTCGCGCGCCTTGTAGCGTGCGCGATCGAGCCGGCTCGGCGCCACGTCGCGCGCCAGCATGTGCTGCGACAGCGAGATCGCCACCACCTGCGCCGCGCGCCTGGCATACAGCGGCTGCTCCACGCGGCTCCAGGTCGGCCCGGCCAGGGCCAGCGCGCACAGCGTCCAGCCCAGCACGAACAGCCACAGCGGCAGGCTGCGGTTGCCGACGCGCCCGTACAGCAGATGCGGCAGCAGTTCGGCGTCGACCAGTCGCGACAGTTCCATTTGCGCCACGTTGCGGCGCACGCCGAACCAACCCAGCAGCGGCAACAGCAGCAGCGCGGCCAGCCACCACGGCCGCAGGAAATGGAATTGCTGCAGCAGCGCGCTCATGCGGGGAGCTCCCGCACGCGCGCGAAGCGGCGCGGCACGATCACCAGCAACAGCAGCGCGGCTGCGGCCAGCAACGGCCAGCGGAACAGTTCATGCCGCGGCCGCAGGCTGGGGCCGTGCTGCGGCATCGGTTCCAGCGCGTCGATCGCACGATACGCATCGGCCAGTTCGGCGCTGTCGGTGGCACGGAAGAAGCGGCCGCCGGTCTCGTTGGCGATGCCGGTGAGCATGTCCGCGTCAAGGTCGGCCGATGGGTTGACCAGCTGGCTGCCGAAGAAGCCAGGGATGCGCATGCGCGTGGCGCCGATACCGATGGTGTAGATGCGCACGCCGGCCGCCTTCGCCGCGCGCGCCGCGTCGCGCGGCGCGATGCTGCCGGCGTTGTTGACGCCGTCGGTGAGCAGTACCAGCACGCGCGCCTGCTCGGGCAGCGCCGCCAGTCGCTTCACCGCCACCGCGATGGCGTCGCCGATCGCCGTTTCGGTGCCGGCCAGTCCCACCGCGGCGCCCTGCAGCTGTGCGCGCACGGCCGACAGGTCGTAGGTCAGCGGCGTCACCAGGAAAGCCTGGCTGCCGAACATGACCAGGCCCATCTCGTCGCCGCTGCGGCGATCGATGAAGTCGCCAGCGATCGCCTCCACCGCACCGAAGCGGCTGACCGGTTGCCCGGCCAGTTGCATGTCCTCGGTGCGCATGCTGCCGGACAGGTCCACCGCCAGCATCAGCGCACGGCCGCTGCGCTGCTGCGTTTGCGGCGGCCCAATCCATTGCGGCCGTGCCGCCGCGGCCAGCAGACACAGCCAGGCCAGCGCCAGCAGCCACGGCGTGGCGCCACGCGCCCGGTTGCCGGCAACGGCGGCCAGCCGCACGCCCGGTTGCGGCAGGTGCAGTGCCTGCCCCGGCGCGGCCGGTCGCAGCCAGCGGCGCAGCAGCCACGGCAATGGCAGCAGCACGATCACCCAGGGCCAGGCGAATTCAGGCATCGGCATGCTCCGTCGCGGCCGGCTTCCAGCGCGCCGGTTTCAACGCCAGTTGCAGCCATGCCCTGGCGGCCGCCACGCTGGCCGCACGATCGAACGGTACGGATGGCCGATACATCCGCTGCTCCAGCGCCAGCAGTTGCTGCAGCGTGGTCGTATCGACCGGTACCCGCGCCAGCGTCTGCCGCCACGCATCGCCGCGTTGCCGCACGGCCAGCGCGTCATGCTGGCGCGCCACGCGGCGCAGCAGCTGGTGCAGTGCGCTGGCCAGCGCGGCCGCATCGTCATCGTGCTGGTGTTGCCCCGCGATCCGCTCGAGTTCGTCCAGCACCTGTCGACGCTGGCGCCATGCACGGTGCCGGCGTCGCCACCATTCGATGCCGAGCAGCGACAGCACCAAAAGCAGCACCGCCAGGACCCACCAGCCAGGCGCCGGCGGCCACCAGGACGGCGCTGGCGGCAGATGGATATCGCGCAGCTGCGGGCCGGGCGATGACGCGGGTTGCAGCATCATCGCGTTGTCCTCCGTGCGCCGAGCAGGCCGCTGACCGCGTCGAACGCATCGGCCGCGGTGTCGATGCTGTTCCAGCGCAGGCCCAGCGATTGCGCCAGTTCGCCCAGCCGCGCCGCGCCGGCACCCAGCGCCCGCTGGAAATCGCCGCGCTGGCGCTCGGACTGCAGCAGCACTTCGCAGCGCTCGCCGGCATGTTCCAGCGGATAGCGCCCAGGCGGCGCCGGCGCCAGTTCCAGCGCATCGGCCACCACCAGCACACTGACCCCGGCATGCCGGCCGAGATCGCGCAGGCGCTGCCGCGCCGAGGCGTCACAGCTGAAGCCGTCGCTGACCAGCAGCACGCGGCTGGCGCCGTGCAGCACGCGGCCGGCGCGCGCCAGCGCATCGGACAACGGCTCGACCCGCCCGGAGACCGGCTGCGCGTCCCATTCGGCCAGCGCACCGCACACCGCCAGCGCGCCGCGCGGCCCGGCCTGCGGCCGCAGCAGCGGGTCGGCGTGGCCGAAGGCCATCACGCCCACCCGTTCGCCGGCCCGCACGGCGTACCACGCGGCGGCCGCGGCAGCGCGCGCCGCCTGCACCGACTTGAAGCGCACACGGGTACCGAAATGCATGCTGGCGTGGGTATCGAGCAGGATCAGCAGGCAACCTTCGCGGTCCTCCTGAAACAGTTTGGTATGCAGCTTGCCGCTGCGCGCGGTGAGCCTCCAGTCGAGCCGACGCACGTCGTCGCCGGCCTGGTAGACGCGCGACTCGGCGTAGTCCATGCCGCGACCGTACAGACGGCTGGACTGCTGGCCGCTGCGTGCGGCGCGGCTGAGCAGTGGCGCCATGCGCGCGCGGCCGACCCGTGCGCGCAGCGCGATCAGCTCGGCCAACGCAACCTGGCTGCGGCCGTCGCCATCCGCGGGATGTGACGCGACGGCATTCACGGCAACGGCACGAGATCCAGCAGGCGATCGACCACCTGGTCCGGCCGCACGCCTTCGGCTTCCGCCTCGTAGCTGAGCAGCAAGCGATGGCGCAGCACTTCGTGGGCGATCGCGTGCACGTCTTCCGGCAATACGTAATCGCGCCCGGCCAGCCACGCCTGCGCACGCGAACAGCGGTCCAGCGCGATGGTGGCCCGTGGGCTGCCGCCCCAGGCGATCCAGCGCTTCAGTTCGGGCCCGTAGCGGCCCGCATCGCGGGTGGCCAGCACCAGTTGGGTCAGGTATTCCTCCAGTGCCGGCGCCATGTGCACCGCCATCGCCGCATCGCGCGCGGCGAACACGTCGGCCTGGCTCAGCAGGGCCGGCGATGCCGCGACCGGATGAGCGCGGCGACTGGCCTGTTCGCGTGCGAGCTTGAGGATGGCCAACTCGGCGGCGGCATCCGGGTAACCGATCGTCACATGCATCAGGAAACGGTCGAGCTGGGCTTCCGGCAGGGTGAACGTGCCCTCCTGCTCGATCGGGTTCTGCGTCGCCATCACCATGAACAGTTCGGGCAGCTGCCAGGTGCGCCGGCCGACGGTGATCTGCTGCTCCGCCATAGCCTCCAGCAGTGCCGACTGCACCTTGGCCGGAGCGCGGTTGATCTCGTCGGCGAGGATGATGTTGTGGAACAGCGGGCCGCACTCGAACTCGAAGCTGCCCGATTGCGGGCGGAACACGTCGGTGCCGGTGAGGTCGGCCGGCAGCAGGTCGGGGGTGAACTGGACCCGGTGGAAATCCGCCTCGATCCGCGCCGCCAGTGCCTTCACCGCGGTGGTCTTGGCCAGGCCGGGGGCCCCCTCGACCAGCAGGTGGCCGTCGGCGAGCAGGGCCACCAGCAGGCAGTCGATCAGGTGCGGCTGGCCGATGATGCATTGCTGCAGGTCATCGCGCAGTTGCGCGAACGACTGCTGCAGACGGTTCGGCGGATTGGTTTCGGGCATGTCCATGAACGGTTCCGTACTTGGCGTGGCAACGGCGTGGCCCGGCTTGCAGAGCAGGCAGGCGCGGGGCCGGGCGGCGTGCTACAGACCATCGCCGGCGCCGGAAGTTTAGTCCGGCCGGTACCGCCCCGCCGAATGACGCAAAAAAAGAGGCGGCCGAAGCCGCCTCTTTCGCTGCGTGTACGCTGGTCCTATTGCAGCGAGGCGCTCAGGATGCGCGGCGTCACGAAGATCAGCAGCTCGGCCTTGGTGTTCGTCCGCGAGGTCTTGCGGAACAGCACGCCGACGCCGGGGATGTCGCCCAGGCCGGGCACCTTGGTCATCGTGTTGGCCTTGTTGATCTCGTAGATGCCGCCCAGCACCACCGTCTGTCCGTTGTCGACCAGCACCGAGGTGTTGATCTCGCGGGTGTCGATGGTCGGGATCTTGCCGCTGCCCGGTGCGTCGACGTAGCCGGCGAGCGCGTCCTTCTTGACGTTGATCATCAGGTAGACGCGGTTGTCGGCGGTGATCGTCGGGGTCACCTTCAGCTCCAGCACGGCATCCTTGAACTGCACCGTGGCGGTACCGCTGCCGGCGCCGCTGCCGCCGCTGTTCTGGAACGTGACGTAGCCGATTTCCTGGCCCTGGCGGATCACCGCCTCCTGCTGGTTCGCGGTGATCACCCGCGGGCTGGAGATCACCTCGCCGCGACCCTCGGTCTGCGCGGCGGAGAGCTCCAGGTCGATCGCGTAGTTGGCGCCGAGAATGGCCAGCCCGAAGGTTCCGGCCGCGGGGGCGACCGGCAGGTTCACGTTGAGCCCAGCGCTGGTCACGTTGCCGCCGCCGAGGCCGGCGGTCAGGGCCGGCGTCGCCGTGGCGGCATTCTGGAACTGGGTGTTGTTCACCCGGCCGGTGACGCCGAACTTCGTGCCCAGTTCGCGGGTGAAGTCGTCGGAGGCGACCACGATGCGCGACTCGATCAGCACCTGCTGCACCGGCTTGTCCAGCACGGCGATCAGCTCACGCAGCTGCTTGATCTTTTCCGGCGTGTCGTTGAGCAGCAGCGTATTGGTGCGCGTATCGAACGACACGCTGCCGCGCGGCGACAGGAAGCCGCGCTGGGTATTGCCGCTGCCGCCGGCGCCGCCACTGCCCTGCATGCTGCCACTGGTCAGCAGCTTGGCGATGTCCGCCGCCTTGCCGTAGCTGATCGGCACGTAGTCGGTGAGCAGTTCGGCGGTGTCCTGCGCCTTCAGCTTGGCATCGGCCACGTCCTGCTCGTACTTGGCCAGCTCGGCCTGCGGCGCAACCCACACCACGTTGCCGTTGCGGCGCTTGTCCAGGCTCTTGGCACGCAGGATCACGTCCAGCGCCTGATCCCACGGCACATTGACCAGCCGCAGCGTGACGCTGCCGCCGACGCTGTCGGAAGCGACCAGGTTGAGGCCCGAGATATCGGCGATCAGCTGCAGCGCCGAGCGCACCGGGATGTCCTGGAAGTTGAAGGTGACGCGCTTGCCGTTGTAGTTCGGCTCCTGGGTGAGCCGGGCCAGGCGGTCGGCCGGCTTGTCCTCGGCCTTCTTCGGCGCGACTTCCACCACGTACTGGTTGGCGGTCTGGTAGGCGGAGGTCTCGACGTTGCCCTTGACCGCGATTTCCATGCGCGCGCCGCCACCCGCGCCGGCGCGGGTGACGATGGACTGCACCGGCGTGGCGAAGTCCAGCGTATCCAGGCGCTGGGCCAGGTTGGGCGGCAGGTTCGCATGGTCGATGGTGACCAGTACCTTGTCGCCCTTGCGGACCATGTCGGCATTCGCTCCGCTGCCGCTGAAGTCGATCAGCACGCGGCCTTCGCCGTTCGGACCGCGACGGAAGTCGATGTTGGAGATGGCCGGACCATTCGAGGCCGAGGGCAATGCCTTGGTCGGATCGATCGTGGCCGCGGTGGTGACGGACTGGTTCGCGCTGCCGTTGTCGACGGTCAGCACCAGGCTGTTGCCATCGACCCGCGAGCGGTAGCTCGACTCGCGCATCAGTTCGACCACGACGCGGGTGCGACCACCGGCCGACACCGCGGACACACCGGAGGTCGAGCCCTTGCCGATGTCCAGATGCCGTGGCGCCGCATTGTCGGTGTCGGCGAAATCGACGGCGATGCGCGGCGGATTGTTGGTGGTGAAGATCTTCGGCTGCGGCACCGGACCGCCGCCGAAGTCCAGGCGCAACTCGACGCTGCCGCCAGGCAGCGCGTCGTAGCTGATGTTCTTCAGCGTGGTGGTCGCGGCCATCGCGACGCTGGCCCAGGCGGCGCCCACGATCAGCAGGCACATCGACATGTAGCGGCTTGCATGGCGCATGACACGGCCCCGGACGGATTGGATTTGGTTGGTCATTAGCATGATGCCCCTGTCTACCTATTTCGCGTCGAGCGCGATGCTGGCGGGACGTTCCATCCAGCCACCATTACCGTTGGACACCAGCTCGACCAGATCGATGTGGTCTTCGCTGATTGCCGTGATGTGCCCGTAGTTCTGACCCATGTACTCGTTGACATGGACGCGGTGGATCACGCCGCCCGGATCCTTGACCAGCACTTCCATGCCCGCACCGGTACCGACGGTGCCGACCATCTTCAGGCTGTCCAGCGCGAACAGTTCCAGCGGCTGCTTGGCGCGGTTGGCATCCGGACGCGGACCGCTTGCAGTGTTGCTGTTGTTGTCGAGTTCGGCCGTGCTCGGGCTGAACGGATCACGCCGGTCCTGGTCGCTGTAGGTGAAGGTCTCGAAGGTCTTGATCACCGGCAGAGGCTGGATCGGCGCGCCCTTCTTGGCCTTTTCCTGCGCCACCCAGTTGCGCAGGTCGGACATGCCGCGGGTGCAGCCGGCCAGCACCAGCGCGACGCCAAGCATCAGCGCCAGTCGCAGGACCTGGGCGGGTTTGACGGCAGCAAACTTCTTCATCACTTCGCCCCCCCGGCTTTCTTGCCCTTGCTCGCGGCGGCACTCTCTTCGTCATCCAGGTAGCGGTAGGTTTTCACGGTGCCCTGCAGTACCAGCTGGCCATTCGCGGTACCGTCCTTGCCCGGCGACTTCGGCGTCAGCGAGACGTCGTGCAGGGTCAGGATCACCACCCGCGGCAGCGACGCGACGCCGCTGATGAACGTGCCGAACTGGTGATAGGTGCCGGTGAAACGCAATGCGATCGGTTTCTCCGCGTAGAAATCCTTCGGCGTCTCCGGACCGGGCTGGAACAGGTCGCTCTCCAGGCCGGCCGCCTGCGCGGTCTGCGAGATGTCGATCAGCAGTTCGGGCATCTCGGTCTTGCTGGGCAGCTGGCGCAGCAGCTGGCGCAACATGTCCTGCATCTCGTCGAGCTGCTGTTGCAGCGCTTCGAGGTTGACCGATTTCGCCTGCTTGGTGGAGAACTCCTGCTTGAGCTGGTCCTCCTTGCCGGCCAGGGCCTTCAGGCTGTCCTGCTGGCCGCTGACGAAGAAATACCAGCCGACCAGCAGCACGACGCCGAGCAGCAGCGCAGTGAAGAAGATCTTGACCGACTGCGGCCAGCCACCGACGTTGTTGCGGTCGAGGTTCTGGATATCGTGAAGGAAACTCATGATCCGGCACCTCCCTTGGGGGCCGCCGCACTCACCGGCTTGGCTTCCGTCGCGGGCGCCGCGGTCGTGGACGGCTTCGCCGGCGCGATGACGGCCTTCGCCGCGGCGGCGACCGAGGCCTGAACCGCGGGAGCCGTGCCGGAACTGCTGCCGGCCGGCAGTACCGAGGTCTTGCCGGTGTCGTTCTCGTCGGCCTTCGGCTTGCTCAGCGATACGTTCAGGCCGAACACGTACGGCATGCGGCTGCCGTTATGGGTGTTTTCGGTCTTGCGCAGATCGGCATGCCCCATCCACGGCGAACCCTCGATGTTGCGCATGTATTCGGCGACGCTCGCGTTGGACTGGGCTACGCCGTCGAGCGACATCGACTGGCCGTTCTGCTTCAGCCCGCTCAGCCGGGCGCTGGCGGGGATCGTCTTCACCAGCTCGTCGAACAGGTGCACCATCTGCGAGCGGTCGGCCTGCAGCTGCTCGATGATCTGCTTGCGCGCCAGCAGGTGCTCGCGGACATTTTCCAGATCCTTGATCTTCGCGATGCGTACGTCGAGCTGCTTGATCTCGGTCTGCAGGTAGGTGTTGCGGTTGTTCTGGTTGTCGATGCGCTGGTCCATCCAGAAGATCCACAGCAGCAGCACGCCCAGACCCACCACGAAGGCAGCGCCGAGCTGCATGTAGAACTCGCGCTCGCGCTGCTTGCGCCGCGCTGCCCGCCACGGAAGTAGATTGACGTGTGCCATCAGTCGAAGCTCCTCAAGGCGAGGCCGACCGCAATCATCAACGCGGGGGCGTCCTGCGCCAGCGACTGTGCCTGTACCCGCGGCGACAGCGACATGCGGGCCAGCGGATTGGCGACGATGCAGGACACGCCGAGCTGCTCCTCCAGCATCGGGCCGAGCCCCTCGATCGAGGCGCAGCCACCGGCCAGCACCACCTGGTCAACCTTGCTGAATTCGCTGCCGGCGAAGAAGAACTGCAGCAGGCGGCTGATCTGCTGGATCAGCGACTCCTTGAACGGCTCCAGCGCCTCGGTCTCGTAGGACTCGGGCAGGCCGCCCTTGCGCTTGGCGCGACCGGCCTCCTCGTAGGAGAGCCCGAAGCGGCGCATGATCTCGTCGGTCAGCTGCTTGCCGCCGAAGACCTGCTCGCGCGAGTAGATCGTGCGCTGGTTGCGCAGCACCGACAGCGTGGTCATGGTGGCGCCGATGTCGACCACCGCCACCAGCGCGTCGCGACCCACGTTGAGTTGGTCGGCGATCATCGCGAAGGCGTTCTCCATCGCGAACGCCTCGACGTCGACCACCCCGGCGGCCAGTCCGCCCAGGTCCAGCGCGGCCACGCGCATGTCGACGTTCTCGGTGCGCGAGGCGGCCAGCAGCACGTTGTTCATGTCGGGGCTGTCACGCACCGGGCCGAGCACCTCGAAATCAAGGCTGATCTCGTCGATCGGATACGGGATGTACTGGTTCGCCTCGACCTGGATCTGGCCTTCCAGGTCGTCCTCGGAAAGATCGGCGCTCATCGGGATGACGCGGGTGATCACCGCCGATCCGGCCACCGCCACCGCCGCATGCCTGAGCTTGGATCCCGAGCGCGCCAGTGCGCGACGGATCGCGTCGCCGACCGCTTCGACCTCGACGATGTTCTTCTCGACCACGGCATTGGGCGGCAGCGGCTCGACCGCGTAATGCTCCACGCGATAGCGGCCACCTGCCTGACTGAGCTGCAGCAGCTTGACGGCAGTCGAACTAATGTCGACACCAATCAGCGCCGGCTTCTTCGGTGTAAAGAGCCCCACGGTGTTTCCCCCTTGCCGCTGACGCCCATGGCCAGGATCCTGGCGGGGTGCGCAGTGGCATTAAATCTAAAAATTAACGTAATGGCAACGGCCTACAGAAACTTTCTCAAGTAATTGGCGTGATGTCGGCCACATTTGCGCCATCGGCCCTGCGCTGGCGTGACCCTTGCTTTGGCGGATCACGCCTCAGTGCGGCAGATACTGCTACATCTATACTTCGCCATGTTTTGACTCAGGTCTCGCTATCCCCCACACCATGCAAATTTTCCGACGTTTGTTGCGCTGGGCCCTGATCCTGGCGTTTTCCGGCTTGCTCCTGGCAGTTCTTGCGGTCGGTGTGGCGTACTGGCTAATTGCCCCCCGGCTTCCCTCGGTGGCCGAGCTGAAGAACTATCCGATGCAGGTACCCCTGCGGGTGCTCAGCGCCGATGGCAAGCTGATCGCCACCTTCGGCGAAACCCGGCGCATCCCCGTGGACATCGGGCACGTGCCGGACCGGCTCAAGCACGCCGTGCTGTCGGCCGAGGACGCGGATTTCTACCACCACCCGGGCGTGGACTGGCACGGCATCGCACGGGCCGGCTGGCACGTCATCGTCACCGGCGGCGACAAGGGCCCCGGCGGCTCCACCATCACCCAGCAGGTCGCGCGCAACTTCTTCCTCAGCCCGGAGAAGCTCTACTCGCGCAAGCTCACCGAGATCTTCATCGCGCTGCGCATCGAGCATGAGCTGAGCAAGGACCAGATCCTCGAGCTGTATCTCAACAAGATGTTCCTCGGCCACCGTTCCTACGGCGTGGCCGCGGCGGCCGAGTACTACTACGGCAAGACGCTGGACCAGCTGAGCGTGGCCGAATGCGCGATGCTCGCCTCGACCTTCCAGCTGCCCTCGGCGGTCAACCCGATCAACAGCCAGAAGCGCGCACTCGCCCGGCGCAACTGGGTGTTGGGCGAGATGCTGCGGCACGACTACATCACCAGGGCGGTCTACGAGCAGGCGGTGGCCGAGCCGAACCGCGCCTATCCGCACGAGCAGCCGATCGAGGTGGACGCACCCTACCTCGCGGAAATGGTGCGGCGGCAGGTGCTCGATCGCTTCGGCAACGATGCGCTCACCGAGGGCTACGTGGTCTGGACCACCGTGCCGAGCGGGCGCCAGCAGGCCGCCCTGGAAGCCGTGCGCACCGGGCTGGTCGCCTATGACCGCCGGCACGGTTGGCGCGGACCCGAAGCCCACCTGGAGCTGCCCGCCGACGCGGGCGACGCGGATTTCGACCGGGCCCTGTCCGGCTACGGCAGCGTTTCCGGCATGCAGCCCGGCCTGGTCACCGCCAGCAGCGAGAAGCAGGCTACGGTCTACCTGTCCAGCCGCGAGAGCGTGATCCTCGAACTGCCCGCGATGCAATGGGCGCGACCGCACATCAACGAGGATCGCGTGGGCGCCGCACCGACCAAGGTCGACGCGGTGCTCAAGCGCGGCGACATCATCCGGCTGTCGCGCGACGACAAGGGCGAATGGCAGCTGGCGCAAATCCCCGCGGCGCAAGCGGCGCTGACCTCGATCAACCCGGAAGACGGCTCGATCCAGGCGCTGGTCGGCGGCTTCAACTTCGTGCGCAGCAAATTCAACCGGGCCGTGATGGCGGCGCGCCAGCCCGGCTCCAGCTTCAAGCCCTACCTGTATTCGGGCGCGTTCGAGCGCGGCTTCACCCCGGCCTCGATCATCAACGACGCGCCGCTCGCCCTACCCGACCCATCGCGCCCGAACGGCATCTGGACGCCATCCAACGACGACGACAAGTTTGCCGGACCGATGCGCCTGCGCGAGGCGCTGGTGCAGTCGAAGAACCTGGTTTCGGTGCGCCTGCTCGACGCCATCGGCGTGCGCTACATGCGCGAGTACGCCACCCGTTTCGGCTTCTCGCAGGACGCGATCCCGGCCAACCTGTCGATGGCGTTGGGCACCGCCTCGGTATCGCCGATGAGCATGGCGCGCGGCTACGCCGTGTTCGCCAACGGCGGCTATCTGGTCACGCCGTACTTCATCCACCAGATCGACGACCGCAACGGCAAGGCGGTGTACGTGGCAAACCCCGCGCGTGCCTGCCGCAACTGCCAGGAGCGCCTGCTCGACACGCGCCCGCCAGGCCCGCCGCCGGCGGACATGACGGCCACCCCCGCCAACAACCTGGCCCGTGCCGGCAGTGCCGGCGAGCCCGCCGAATCCAGCAGCGTCGACGGCGTGGGCGAGGCGGTGCTGCCGGCCGACGTGCACGGCGGAAACGCACCGCCGGTGCTCGCGCCGCGGGTGATCGATACGCGCAACGACTACCTGATCACCTCGCTGATGAAGGATGTGATCCTGCGCGGCACCGGTTCGGCCGCGCGCGCACTGAACCGCGACGACCTGGCCGGCAAAACCGGCTCCACCAACGATCATCGCGACGCCTGGTTCGTCGGCTTCAACGGCGACCTGTCGACCGCGGTCTGGGTGGGCTTCGACGATTACAGCTCGCTCGGGCGCGGCGAGTTCGGCGCCAAGGCGGCGCTGCCGATCTGGATGGAGTACACCGGCACGGTGCTGAAGGGCCTGCCGCCGAGCACGTTGCCGATGCCGCCGGGAATCAGTACGGTACTGATCAACCGCAACAGCGGCCTGCCCACCGCGGCGGGCGATCCGGACGGCATCAACGAGATGTTCAAGGTGGAAGACGTCGACCGGCTGCGCAGCCAGGCGGCCCAGCAGAAGGAGCAGGACCAGCAGCACGCCTACGACATCTTCTGATGCCCCTCCGGGGCCAGGTTCGGCCCGGCCGTCGCTCATCCATCGTTGAGGAGTGCCCCATGTCCCGAGGCGACCACCACCGCATCCACGCGCACGACCGTGCGCAGCGCAACCGCCTGCGGGTGGCCCAGGAAGCCGCGCGGCTGATGAGCGAGCACGGCATCCGGGATTTCCATCACGCCAAGCTGAAGGCCGCCGAACGGCTTGGCATCCTCGATGCGCAGGCGCTGCCGCGCAACCTGGAGATCGAGCAGGCACTGCGCGAGCACCAGCGGCTGTTCCTCGCCGACAGCCAGCCGCAACTGCTGCGCCAACGACGCGAGGCGGCGGTCGAGGCGATGCGTTTCCTCGTTCCGTTCGAGCCGCGGCTGGTCGGCGCGGTGCTGGACGGCACCGCCGACGCGCATTCCGCGGTCTGCCTGCACGTATACAGCGACGACCCGGAGGCGGTCGTGCTGTACCTGCGCGAGCGCGGCGTACCGATCGAAACCCAGGTGCGGCGGCTGCGCTACGGCCGCGACGAGCAGCCTGAATATCCGGTGCTGCTGTTCGCCGCCGACGGGCTGCCGTTCGACCTGACCGTGCTGCCGCGCGACGCTCTGCGCCGGGCCCCGCTGGACCGTGCCGACGACCGGCCGATGCGCCGCGCCTCGCTGCCGCAGGCGGAAGCCCTGCTGGAGGAGGAATCCGCCAGCGACTTCGAGCAGCGGCTGAGCGCTGCGCTGCGCTGACATCCGCAGTCATCCATCCCACCAAAAAAAGCCCCGGCTGATGCCGGGGCTTTTTTCGTGCTTCAGTGCAGGCCAGCGCTCAGCGCTTGGCCGTCGGCACGTAATCGCGCACGTTGGCGCCGGTGTAGACCTGGCGCGGGCGGCCGATGCGCGACCCGGGGGTTTCGTGCTGCTCGATCCAGTGCGCGATCCAGCCGGCGGTGCGGGCGATGGCAAACATCACGGTGAACATCTCGGTGGGGATGCCCAGCGCCTTGTAGATGATGCCGGAGTAGAAGTCGACGTTCGGGTACAGCTTGCGCTCGACGAAGTATTCGTCCTTCAGCGCCGCCTCCTCCAGCTTCATCGCCACGTCCAGCAGCGGGTCGTTCACGCCAAGCTCGGCCAGCACCTTGTGGCACATCTCGCGGATGATCTTCGCGCGCGGGTCGAAGTTCTTGTAGACGCGGTGGCCGAAGCCCATCAGGCGGAAGCTGTCGTTCTTGTCCTTCGCGCGCAGCACCGCGGTCTCGACCTTGTCCGGCGAACCGATCTCCTGCAGCTGCTTGAGCACCGCCTCGTTGGCGCCGCCATGCGCGGGGCCCCACAGTGCGGTGATGCCGGCGGCGATCGACGCATACGGGTTCGCGCCGGTGGAACCGACCAGGCGCACGGTGGAGGTGGAGGCGTTCTGCTCGTGGTCGGCATGCAGGATGAACAGCAGGTCCAGCGCCTTGGCGGCGACCGGGTTCATCTGCAGCGGCTCGCTCGGCACCTCGAACATCATGTGCAGGAAGCGGTCGACGTATTCCAGGTTGTTGCGCGGATAGCGGAACGGCCAGCCGATCGAGTAGCGGTAGCAGGCGGCGGCGATCGTCGGCATCTTCGCGATCAGGCGGATAGCGGCCATCTTGCGGTCGGCCGGATCCTCGACGTTGAGGTCATCGTGGTAGAACGCCGACAGCGAGGCCACTGCGGCCGCCAGCATCGCCATCGGATGCGCATCGTGGTGGAAGCCCTGGAAGAAGTTCTTCAGCGACTCGTGCATCATCGTGTGATGCGAGACGTCGTGCTCGAACGCGGCGAACTCGGCGGGCTTCGGCAGCTCGCCGTTGAGCAGCAGGTAGGCCACCTCGAGGAAGCTGGATTTCTCGGCCAGCTGCTCGATCGGATAACCACGGTACAGCAGCACGCCCTGGTCGCCGTCGATATAGGTGATCGCGCTCTTGGTGCTGGCAGTCGAGCCGTAGCCGGGGTCGTAGGTGAAGTGGCCGGTGTCCTTGTACAGCGTGCCGATGTCGATGCACGCCGGCCCCAGCGTACCGCTGACCAGCGGCAGCTCGCTGCTGCGCTTGCTCGACTCATCCACCAGCTTGACGATCTTGGGGTCGGACACGGAAACCTCCTTACATGTGGGTCGCCATTGACGGCGGCCGCAAGGTCGGTGCCGTCCAACGGGGGAATGCCTGGTGCCGCACGCCGGGGAAAGCGTGCGACGCAACGGACGCCTTGGCGCCGGTTCGCCGGCCATTATCGCACAAGGCCACCGATGCATTCGATGGCGAATGGTCGTAGGCCGGGCACGAAAAAACACGGGGCAAGCCTGCGCTCGCCCCGTGTCTGGAATCGGATCCGGCCGGCCTTTGCGGGCCGGGCCGCGGCCGCCCGGTTATTCCTTGGCGGAACCCGCGTAGCGGCGACGGAACTTGTCGACGCGACCGCCGACGTCCAGCGTCTTCTGCTTGCCGGTGTAGAACGGGTGCGAATGGCTGGAGATATCCACCTTGATCAGCGGGTACTCGTGGCCGTCCTCCCACTTGATGGTTTCCTTGCTGGACATGGTCGACTTGGTCAGGAACGCGAAGTCGGACGACAGGTCCTGGAACACCACCGGGACGTACTTCGGATGGATGTCAGGCTTCATGGCTGGCTCTAAAGCGGTGGTGAAAAGAGCGGCATTGTAGCGGGCTAGCAGCCATCGCCGCAAGTCGGCGGCTCGCACGCTTCAACCTGCCACGCCCAGCGCGCGCCGCACCATCGTGGCGAAGCGGGCCTGATCCACCTCCAACACGATGTTCGCCCGGGCCGGCCGGCCCAGCCGGCGCTTCCAGTCGACCACCGTGGCGCCGCGGGTCAGCCGGCCGTCCAGCTCGACCGCCACGGAGCGGGTCTCGCGGCGGGTGACGATGGCGGGATCGAGCGCCACCGCCATCGCCAGCGCGTCGGCGGCGACCAGCCCGTGGCGGTCGTGCTTCGCGTTGTAGCGGCGCGCCGTGGCCACGATCCGGCGGAAGAAGTCCGCACGCCGATCGCCGGCCGCCAGCCAGCCGTCGAATTCGTCATCGTCGAACGCGTGCCGCAGGGTGGCCTCCCAGTCGACCAGGTCGAACGTGGGGAACGCCTCGAACACCACGTGCGCCGCCTCCGGGTCGAAGCCGACGTTGAACTCCGCCGGCACCCTGCCGGTGTTGCCATGGCCGGTCACCGCCCCGCCCATCACCACCAGCCTCGCCACGCGGTCGGGCAGCGTCGGATCGAGCCGCAGCGCCAGCGCGAGGTTGGTCAGTGGCCCCAGCGCCACCAGGGTCAGTTCGCCCGGCCGCTCGCGGGTCAGCCGCAGCAGGGCCAGTGCGGCCGGCTCGTCGGCCAGTACGGCGGTCGGCGCGGGGAAGCCGACATCGCCGAACCCGTCCTGGCCGTGCACGAACGCGGCATCCTCATCCGCCGCGCGCACCAGTGGCACGGCGCAACCGGCGAACACCGGCGTCGCCGCCCCGACCAGGTCGACCAGGGTGCGCGCATTGCGCACGGTATGGCCGAGGCCCACGTTGCCCGCGGCAATACTGAGGCCGGCGATGTCGGCGTGCGCGTAGGCCATCAGGATAGCCAGTGCGTCGTCGACGCCAGGGTCGGTATCGATCAGGAGTTGCGGCTTGCTCATGAATGGATGATTTCAAGAATTGAAAAGTGCAGCCAGGGATGGCCGCCCGTTTGATCTTCCCAATCAGGGACGATTGCAAGAATATTGAAAAATGCGGCCGGGGGTGACCGCCCGTTTGACCTTGCGATCAGGGATGATCGCAAAAATCACGCATGCGCGTAGCGCGCCGCGCCGCCGATCCAGCGTTCGATCAATTGCGTGGTTTGCCGCGGGTACTCCGCCAGCATGTACTCGCCGACCTGCTGCACCGCGGGCAGCAGATGCGCGTCGCGGGCGAGGTCGGCGATGCGGAAACTGAGCTGGCCGGTCTGGCGGGTGCCCAGCACCTCGCCGGGGCCGCGCAGCTCAAGATCCTTCTCGGCGATGCGGAAACCGTCGTTGGTGTCGCGCATCACCTGCAGCCGCTCGCGCGCCAGCTGGCCCAGCGGTGGCTGGTACAGCAGCACGCAGTTGGAGGCGACCTCGCCGCGGCCGACCCGGCCGCGCAGCTGGTGCAGCTGCGCCAGGCCCAGCCGCTCGCTGTTCTCGATCACCATCAAGCTGGCGTTGGGCACGTCCACGCCCACCTCGATCACCGTGGTGGCGACAAGCACGGCCAGTTCGCCGGCCTTGAACGCGTCCATCACCGCCTGCTTCTCCTTCGGCTTCAGGCGCCCGTGGATCAGTCCGACCCTGAAGCCAGCGAGCGCAGCGGAGAGTTCCGCGTGCGCCACCTCGGCCGCCTGCGCCCGCAGCTGTTCGGATTCCTCGATCAGCGTGCATACCCAGTACGCCTGGCGCCCTTCGCGGCAGGCAGCATGGATGCGTTCGATTACCTCGATCCGCCGCGCGTTCGAGATCGCCACGGTCTGCACCGGCGTGCGCCCGGGGGGCAGCTCGTCGATCGACGACACGTCGAGGTCGGCATAGGCGCTCATCGCCAGCGTGCGCGGAATCGGCGTGGCGGTCAGCACCAGCTGGTGCGGCACCAGATCGCCGTCCCTGCCCTTGTCGCGCAGGGCCAATCTCTGCTGCACGCCGAAGCGGTGCTGCTCGTCGACGATGACCAGGCCGAGCCGCGCGAACGCTACGCCTTCCTGCATCAGCGCGTGCGTGCCGACCACCACCGACGCACCTTCGGCCACCCTCGCCAGCGCCCGCTGGCGCGCCTTGCCGGTGACCTTGCCGGCCAGCCACTCCACCTCGACGCCGAGCGGCTGCAGCCAGTGGCGGAAATTGCGCAGGTGCTGCTCGGCCAGCAGTTCGGTCGGCGCCATCAAGGCGACCTGGCAACCCGACTCCACCGCCGCCAGCGCCGCCAGCGCCGCGACCACGGTCTTGCCGCTGCCGACATCGCCCTGCACCAGCCGCAGCATCGGCCGCGGCTGCACCAGGTCGCGCCCGACCTCTTCGCCGACACGCTGCTGGGCTGCAGTCAGCCGGAACGCCAGCCCGGCCAGCAGCCGCTGGCGCAGCTCGCCCGTGCCGCCCAGTTGCGGCGCGCGCCGCTGGCGTACCGCCGCGCGCATGCGCTTCAGGCTGAGGTGCTGGGTCAGCAGTTCCTCGAACGCCAGCCGCTGCTGCGCCGGATGCCGACCCAGCATCAGCTGGCCGAGGTGGGCGTCCGGCGGCGGGCGGTGCACGTACAGCAGCGCATCGCGCAGCGAGGTGAGTCCGTGCCGGGCGCACCATTCCGGCGGAATCAGTTCCAGTTGCGCGGCCGGCGGCAGCAGCGCCAGCGCCTTGCCGATCACCCCGGCCAGCCGTTTCGGGCCCAGCCCCTCGGTGGTCGGATAGACCGGGCTCAGCGCCTCGTCGACGGTGGCTGCCGCAGCCTCGTCCAGGCGCCGGTAGTTCGGGTGCACCATCTCCAGGCCCTGCGCGCCGTGGCGTGCTTCGCCGTAGCAAAGCAGCCGCGTGCCCGGCAGCAACTGCTCGGCCTGCGCGCGGTTGAAGTGGAAGAAGCGCAGCAGCAGGGTCTGCCGGCTGGCGTCGCCGATCGCCACCTTCAGCTGCGGCCGATAGCGGAAACCGCGCTCGACCGCCTCGACCACGCCCTCGACCTGCGCCCGCTCGCCCGCCCGCAAGTCGGCGATCGCGGTGATCCGGGTCTTGTCTTCGTAGCGCAGCGGCAGGTGGAACCACAGGTCCTGCACCCGCTCCAGCCCCAGCCGGGCCAGCGACGCTGCCAGCGCCGGACCCACCCCCGGCAGCGCGCCGACCGGCGTGAGGCCCGGGTCGGCGTCGACGGCGGAAGCGGGGCGGACAGTGCGGGTGACCATGGCCTGCAAGCCTAACCGAGCGCCGTCGCCTGCCGTAAGCCGCTTGCCGACGCCGGCTGTCGGCGTGCGGCGCCGACGGGACTCAGTCCAGCACCATCACCGCGTCGACCTCGACCTGCGCCGCCTTCGGCAGGCCGGACACCTCGATGGTGGAGCGCGCCGGGTACGGCTGCCGGAAGTATTCGGCCATCACCGCGTTGACCGCGGCGAAGTTCGCCAGGTCGGTGACGTAGATGCCCACGCGCACGATCTGCGCCAGGGAGCCGCCGGCCGCCGCCGCCACCGCGGCGAGGTTGTCGAACACCCGCCGCGTCTGCGCCGTGATGTCACCGTCGACCAGCGCTCCGGTGGCCGGGTCCAGCGGGATCTGGCCGGAGAAGTACACGGTATTGCCGGCACGCACGGCCTGCGAATACGGGCCAATCGCGGCCGGCGCCTGTTCGGTGGAGATGATGCTGCGGGACATGGGCTTGCCTCGGGTGGCCAGGGGAGAGAAATGGAAAACGAGAGCGATATTACCAGCACTCGTTTCCCGCTCCGCTCCACTCGCTCCTACAGGGGATAGCGATAAGCGCCGCTGACCACGCCGGTGCGGCGCACGCGGCGGATCACGTCGGCCAGGTGCTTGCGGTTCTTCACTTCCAGCGCGAACAGCAAGGTGGCCGCGGCGGCGTCGCGCTCGACGTATTCCACGTTCTCGATGTTCGAATCGGCCGCGGCGATCGCGGCGGCCACGGTGGCCAGCACGCCGGGGCGATTGATCACCTCGATGCGCAATTCGGCGCGGTAGTCGCCCTGCACGTCGCGGTCCCACTCGATCGCCACGCAACGCTCGGGCGACTTGCGCAGCTCGATCACGTTCGGGCACTCCTCGCGGTGCACCACGATACCCTTGCCCGAGGACAGGTAGCCGATGATGTCGTCGCCCGGCAGCGGATGGCAGCAATTGGCGAAGCTGAGCACGCCGCGCTCGGCGCCGGTGATGCGGATCTTCTCGTGCGCGTGCGCCGACGCCTGCGGCTTGCCGGCCTTCCTGCCGCGCGAGGCCAGCAGCTGGCTGGCGACCACGTCGGGCATGCGGTTGCCCAGCGCGATGTCGGACAGAAGTTCCTCCAGCCGTTTCAGCTTGGAGGTTTCCAGGAACCGGTCCAGCACCGCCGGCGGGATGCCGTCCAGGCTGCTGCCCTGGGCGTCCAGCGCGCGGTCGAGCATGCGGTGGCCGAAGTCCACCGCGTCCTCGTGCTGCAGGTGTTTCAGGTACTGGCGGATCGCGGTGCGCGCCTTGCCGGTGACCACCACTTCCAGCCATGCAGGATTCGGCACCGCCGACGGTGCAGTGATGATCTCCACCAGCTGGCCCGATTCCAGCTTCGTGCGCAGCGGCAGCAGCTTCTTGTCGACCCGCGCCGCCACCGCGTGGTCGCCCACGTCGGTGTGCACGGCGTAGGCGAAGTCCAGCGCGGTGGCGTTGCGCGGCAGCGACAGGATGTCGCCGCGCGGTGTGAACAGGTAGACTTCGTCGGGGAACAGGTCGATCTTGACGTTCTCGATGAACTCCGACGACGACACGGTATTCGCCGAGCTGTCGACCAGCGAGGACAGCCACTCGCGCGCCCGCGCCTGCGCGCTGTTGGCCGGACCCGAGTCGGTCTTGTAGGCCCAGTGCGCGGCCACGCCGCGCTCGGCGACCGAATCCATCTCGGCGGTGCGGATCTGCACCTCGATCGGCGCACCGAATGGCCCCAGCAACACGGTGTGCAGCGACTGGTAGCCGTTCGCCTTGGGAATCGCGATGAAGTCCTTGAAGCGGCGGTCGACCGGCTTGTACAGCGCATGCACCACGCCCAGCGCCATGTAGCAGCTCATCGCGCTGTCCACGACCACGCGAAAGCCGTAGACGTCCATCAGCTGGGCGAAGCTCTTGTGGTCCCCGCGCATCTTCGAATAGATGCTCCACGGCGATTTGATGCGACCGACCACCATCGCCGGCATGTGCTCGGCGGCGAGCCGCGCGGAAAGCGCCGCCTCGATCTTGCCCATCGCCTCGCGACGGTTGCCGAGCGCGGCGCGGATGCGCTCGCTGATCACCCGGTAGCGGTCCGGGTACAGCGCGCGGAAGCCCAGGTCCTGCAGCTCCGCCTTGAACTTGTTCATGCCCAGACGCTGGGCGATCGGCGCGAAGATTTCCAGCGTCTCGCGTGCGATGCGGTGACGCGAATCCGCATCCTTGGCGCCCAGCGTGCGCATGTTGTGCAGCCGGTCGGCCAGCTTGATCAGGATCACCCGGATGTCGCGCGCCATCGCCAGCAGCATCTTGCGGAAACTTTCCGCGTCGGCCTCCTGGCGACTGCCGAAACGCATCTTGTCCAGCTTGGTGACGCCGTCGACCAGCTCGGCCACCACCTCGCCGAATTCCTCGGCGATGGTCTCGCGGCTGAGCTCGGTGTCCTCAAGGGTGTCGTGCAGGATCGCCGCGATGATCGTCTCGGCATCCAGCCCCAGCTCGGCCAGGATGCCCGCCACCGCCACCGGATGGGTGATGTACGGCTCGCCGCTCTTGCGTTCCTGCCCGGCGTGCGCCTGCGCGCCGAGCTGGAACGCGCGCAGCACGCGCTCGACCTGCGCCTCGGGCAGGTAGGCGATGCGTTCCTTCAGGGCCAGCGCGTACGGTGGCAGCGCGGACAGGTCGACCGTGGCGGTAGGGGTGGCCGCAGTCATCGGATGCCGGCGCCTGCTCAGGCGCCTACCTCGCGGCGGATGGGGGATTCGGCTGCCCGGCGCACGCAGGCCGTCGCACCGGACGCGCCGGCGCGACGGATGCGCATGCTACAGCAGCCGCCATCCATCAGTCGTCGCCGCCCTTGGAAAGATCGTCGTCCACCTCGGCCGCAGCCCACTCCAGCGCCTCGCGCTCGGCGCGCTCGCGCTCGGCCTTGTCGATCTGGTCGATGGTGGCCTGGTCGATGCGGCGGGCGGCGATTTCGCGCAGCGCCAGCACGGTCGGCTTGTCGTGATCGGGATTGACGGCCGGTTCGGCGCCCTTTTCAAGCTGGCGTGCGCGCTTGGTCGCCATCAGCACCAGCTCGAAACGGTTGTCGATCACCTCGAGGCAGTCTTCGACGGTAATGCGTGCCATGTGAAATCCTTAGGGAATAAATGACTTATGTAGTCTTACAGTGTAGCCAGCAGGTGCTTTGCTGGCAATGAGCACGCGCGTATCATGGCGGGCTGGCCACGGATCGGCGGTGCCCGGGAAAGCGCTCCGAAAGCCGTGCAGGATATAAAACCAGACAGTACACTTAACTGTCTCCCCGACGCGAATCCTCTGCGCCAATGACTCCACAGCTTCGATTCCCCATGTCGCGCCGCTGGTTGCCCGTGCTTGCGCTGGCGTTGCTGGCCGGCTGCACCATCGCCAAGCCGCGCACCGACGACCCGCTGGAGAAGTACAACCGCAGCGCGTACAAATTCAACGACACGCTGGACAAGGCGGTGGTGCGCCCGGTCGCGATGGGCTACCGCAAGGTGACCAATCCGCCGGTGCGCCGCTCGTTCAGCGATTTCTTCACCAACATCCGCATGCCGATCACGGTCGCCAACGACCTGCTGCAGGCGCGGCCGAAACAAGCGCTGCAGAGCACCGGGCGGTTCCTGGTCAACCTCACGCTCGGCATCGGCGGCTTCTTCGATCCGGCCAGCCAGCTCGGCCTGCCGCTGGAATCCAACGACTTCGGCATCACCCTGGCACGCTGGGGTGCGCCGGAAGGCGATTACCTGGTGGTCCCGTTCCTGGGCCCAAGCACCGTGCGCGACATCTGGCAGGCCCCGGTCGACAGCTATTTCTTCGACCCGCTGACCCTGTACGCCAACAACCACCACTACAACGGCCTGCAGTACCTGCCCACGGCGATCTACCTGGTGACCCTGCGTTCGCGTGCGATCGATGCGGAAAGCTTCCTGCAGTCCGCCTACGACCCTTACGTATTCATCCGCGATGCCTACCGGCAGCAGCGCCTGTACAAGATCTACGACGGCAACCCGCCGCTCGAGGTCATCCAGCAGATGCAGGGCCTGAACGACCAGAATTTCGACCCCGAGCAGTTGCTGGAACAGCAGCACCAGTGGGAGAACAAGCATCCGGACCAGGCGACCAAGCAGCCGTAGTCACGTCCGGGGCACGGCCACGGAAACGTAGAGGGGCCGCAGGCCCCCCAACGTTTCCGTCGTTGCCGCCCAAGCGGATCAGGCGATCAGGCGATCAACCTCGCAGACCTGCGCCAGCGCCTGCATGCCGGCCGGCACATGAACGACCTGCAAGGGCCGTCCGCGCCGGGCGGCGCCGGCCATGACCGCCAGTATGCAGGCAAGCCCCGCGCTGTCGTTGCGCAGCACGCCGGCCAGGTCCAGCCGCGACGCCGAACCGGCCGCCAGTGCGGACTGGATCGCCTGCAATGCGGCTGCCGCCGTGTCGAAACTCAGCTCGCCGTCCACGCCCAGGGTGGCTGGCGTGGTGGTATCGAGCCGGAAGCCCTGTCCGGTCTGGCCCGTCATGACGCGCTCTTGCTGTCCTTGTCCATCGTCTCCAGCGCCTTCGAACCCTGGGTTTCCAGGTTCGTGATCAGCTTCTCGATGCCGGCCTTGCGGATTTCCGCGTCCACCTGGTTGCGGTAGTTGGTGACGTAGGAAATGCCCTCGATGATCACGTCGTAGGCCTTCCAGTCGCCGTTGCGGCTCTTGCGGAACGCATAGTCGACCGAGACCAGCTTGCCGTCATCCAGCACCACCTGGGTGCGCACCACGGTGCGCTTGTCGTTGAGGTCGCCATTGAACGGCAACACCTTGACCCGGCCGCGGGTGTAGTTGAGCAGGCCCTCGGCATAACGGTGGGTGATCGAGTTGTAGAACGCGTGGGCAAAGCGCTCGCGCTGCTCCGGAGTGGTCTCGCGGGCATGCTGGCCGAGCACCAGGATCGAGGCATAGTCGACGTCGAAGTGCGGCAGGAACGCCTCGTCGATCACGCTGATCAGTTTTTCCTGGTTTTTTTTCAGCTCGTCGCGATGCCCCTCGATCGCCGAAGCCAGCTGGTCGGCGATGCCCTGCACGACCTGCACCGGCGCCTGCGCGGCGGCGGCCGTGGCCGTGGCACCCTGGGCAAGAACCGGAGCGGCGATGACGCTGCCGAACGCGATGGCGGTGGCAAGAGCCAGTCTGCGCAACATGGGAAACTCCTTCAGGGGAACCGGCTCGGCGAGCCGATGGGAATGGTGGACTATTTGCCGCCGTTGCCGGCGTCCTTCTTGTCGCTGGGCGAACCATTGACGAGGAACTTGCCGATCAGGTCCTCCAGCTGCATCGCGGACTGGGTGAGGATCATCTCGTCACCGTCCTTGAGCATCTCGGGGGAGCCGCCGGGCTGGATCGCAACATACTGGCTGCCGATCAAACCGCTGGTGAACACCGCGGCGGAGGAGTCGTCGGGAATCGCGTTGTAGCGCTTGTCGATCGAAAGCACGACCTGGGCGTTCAGCTTCACCGGGTCGGCGTGCACCGACTGCACGCTGCCGATCACCACGCCGGCCATCTTCACCGGCGCGCCGGCCGAGAGCGTGCCCACGTTGGAGAAGCCCGCCTTCACGGCATAGCTGCCACCGACATTGTCGACCACGCCGCCGGCGCCAAAGAACTTGCCCAGCATCTCCTCCAGCGGCTGGGTCGACTTGGTCCGCGCCAGCGTGCCGCCGGCGGCCACCGTCTGCTTCGAGCTGCCGTAGTCGATGCCGACGTACTGGTCGCCGAGCAGGCCGCTGGTGAAGATCGTCGCCACCGAGTCGAGCGGGATGTGGTTGTAGCTCTTGTCGATCGACAGCTTCACCTCGGCGACGTCGCGATCGGGCGTCAGCGTGATCGACTGCACCTGGCCGACCCGTACGCCGGCGATCTTCACCGGCGCGCGCTCCTTCAGCTGGCCGATGTTGGTGAACTGCGCATCGACGACGTAGCTGTCGCCCTGGTGCACGTTCGCCACCGAGCTGGTCTGGGTGGCCAGGTAGGCCAGTGCGGCAAAGCCGAGCACGATGAACAGGCCGGTGCCGACGGCATAGGAACTTCTCGGTTGGCTCACGGCGGAATCCTCGGAAAACGATGGGTCATGGCGGTCACATCAGGAAGGCGGTGAGGACGAAGTCCAGCGCCAGAATCGCGATCGACGACGCCACCACGGTGCGGGTGGTGGCATAGGCCACGCCTTCGCTGGTCGGCGGCGTGGTGAAACCCTGGAACACGGCGATCAACGACACCACCGCGCCGAACGCCAGGCTCTTCAACAGCACGCCGTTGACGATGTCGGTGTGCACGTCGACCTGTGCGGTCATGTTCGACCAGAACGTGCCGTTGTCCACGCCCAGCCACGTCACGCCGACCAGGTGGCCGCCGAAGATCGCCATCGCGCAGAACACGCAGCACAGCAGCGGCATCGCGATCAGCCCGGCCAGGAAGCGCGGCGTGGCCACGTAGGCGATCGGGTCCACCGCCATCATCTCCATCGCGTCGATCTGGTCGGTTGCGCGCATCAGGCCGATCTCGGCGGTGACCGCGGTGCCGGCGCGGCCGGCGAACAGCAGCGCGGTGACCACCGGCCCCAGCTCGCGGTACACCGACAGCGCCACCACCATGCCGCTGGCCGAGGTACCGCCGAAGATCGACAGCACGTGGTACAGCTGCAGCATCAGCACCATGCCGACGAACAGGCCGCAGACCATGATGATGGTAAGGCTCATCGCACCGACGAACCACAACTGGCGGACCGTCTCGCGCAGGTAGCGGAAGCTGCGCGGGATCGCCGCCAGCAGGGTCAGCAGGAACAACCCGCATTGGCCGATCTGGGCCAGCGACTGGGTCACCACGTTGTCGTGCTGCGGCGCACGCGCGTTCATTTCGCCGCTCCGGCAAAACCCAGCTCGGCGGCGTAGTCGCCGGCCGGATAGCGGAACGGGATCGGGCCGTCCGCCTCTCCGCCGAAGAACTGCCGCGTCCACGGCGAGCCGTCGTCGGCGATGGTCTTCGGATCGCCCTGCGCCACCACCTTGCCCTTGGCCAGCAGGATCACGTGATCGGCGATCTGTTGCACCGCTGCCAGTTCGTGCGACACCAACACGCTGGTGATGCCGAGCGTCTGGTTCAGCGTCAGGATGAGTTTCAGCACCTGGTTCAGCGCCACCGGGTCGAGCCCCACGAACGGCTCGTCGTACAGGATCAGCTGCGGATCGAACACGATCGCCCGCGCCAGCGCCACGCGCCGTGCCATGCCGCCGGAAAGCTCGTTCGGCATCAGCCGCGCCGCGCCGCGCAGGCCCACCGCCTGCAACTTCATCAGCACCAGGTCGCGGATCAGCACTTCCGGCAGCTTGGTGTGCTGGCGCAGCGGGAAGGCCACGTTCTCGAACACGTCGAAGTCGGTCAGCAGCGCGGAGTTCTGGAACAGGTAACCCACGCCCTCGCGCAGCTTGTACAGCTGCTCGCGCGACAGGCCGGCGACATCCTGGCCGTCGACGTGGATGCTGCCGGCATCGGCGCGCATCTGCCCGGTGATGTGCTTCAGCAGGGTGGTCTTGCCGGTACCGCTGGGGCCCATGATCGAGGTGATCTTGCCGCGCGGGATGTCGAGATCCAGCGCGTCGAAGACGGTCTTGCCGCCGAGCACCGTGGTCAGCCCACGGACCCGCACCAGGGTGGCGTCGTCAGGCGTGGCGCGAACGGGTTCGGTCATGGGCGGCAAAAACTGTGGGGAGGATGACAAGGTAGCGGAAGCGTGGTTCGAAGGCCATGTGACGGCGGGAACGGGCCTTCAGGCTCCGGCGGCCAGCAGCTCGGCGATCAGCGCCTCGTGCCGCTGCAGCTGCAGCGCGCTGCGCAGGCGCACCGCTTGCACGATCGTCTGCAGCCCGGCCAGCGCCTCGTCGAACACGTCGTTGACCAGGATGTAGTCGAACTCGTGCGCGTGGGCGATCTCGCCGCGCGAATTGCGCAGCCGGCGCTCGATCACCTCGGTGCTGTCCGAACCACGACCGCGCAGGCGCCGCTCGAGTTCCGCCCGCGACGGCGGCAGGATGAACACGCTGACGCAGTCGGGTTTGCTGCGGCGGATCTGCCGGGCGCCCTGCCAGTCGATCTCCAGCAGCACGTCGCGCCCCTGCCCCAGCAACTGCTGCACCGTGGTGCGCGAGGTGCCGTACAGGTTGCCGTGCACCTCGGCATGTTCCAGGAAGATGCCCTCGGCGATCTCGCGCTCGAACTCGGCGCGCTCGACGAAGTAGTAATGCCGCCCGTACGTCTCGCCCTGCCGCGGCGGCCGCGTGGTGTGCGACACCGACAGCGATATCCCCGGCTCGCGTTCCAGCAGCGCATTGACCAGGGTGGACTTGCCCGCGCCCGAGGGCGCCGCGACCACGAACAGGGTGCCTTCGAACGGAGCGTTCATTCGATGTTCTGCACCTGTTCGCGCATCTGCTCGATCAGCACCTTCAGCTCGACCGCCGCGTTGGTGCTGCGCGCATCGACCGACTTCGAGCCCAGCGTGTTCGCCTCGCGGTTGAATTCCTGCATCAGGAAATCCAGCCGCCGCCCGACCGGTTCCTTCAGGCCGAGTACGCGGCGCGTCTCGCCGATATGGGTGCTGAGCCGGTCCAGTTCCTCGTCGACGTCGGTACGGGTGATCTGCAGCACCAGCTCCTGTTCCAGCCGGCCCGGCTCGACCGGCTGCTTCAGGTCGGCCAGCCGCGTTTCCAGCCGGGTGCGCAACGCGGCGCGGATCTCCGGCATCCAGCCGCGCACGTCGGCGACCACTCGTTCGATCGCATCCAGCTTGTCGCGCAGGATCCCGCCCAGCTTCTCGCCCTCGCGCTCGCGGGTGGCGGTGAGCGCGTCCAGCGCGCGGTCGAGCACGTCGAACAGCGCGGCCTGCTGCGCCTCCGGATCGACCTCGGCCTGCTGCATCACGCCGGGAAAGCGCAACAGCTCGGTGAACTGCACCTGCATTCCCGGAAACCGCGCGATCATGTCCAGATTCAACTCGGACAGACGCGTCAGCAGCGCGTTGTTGATTTGCAGCAATTCGCCGCGCGCATCGCCAGTACGGCGCACGGTGAGGTCCAGCTTGCCGCGCGACAGCTTCGCCGCCACCCGCTCGCGCAGCTGCGATTCGAACGCGCGCAGGTCGTCCGGCAGCCGCGGGCTCAGCTCGAGGTAACGGTGGTTGACCGTGCGCAGCTCGCAACTGAGTGTGCCGGCGGGGCCGGTGGTTTCGGCACTGGCGTAAGCCGTCATGCTGCGGATCATCGGCGCCTTCCGGACATGGGGAAAGGACGCAATGGTAAACTCTCCCGTCCCGCCTTGCCCAATCCGGCCAGGCGACCCCAGGACCTCTCCATGAAATCCCCCGCATGAACGACATCCGCCGTCCCAGTGGCCGCGCCGGCGACCAGTTGCGCAGCGTCAGCATCGAACGCCACTACACCCGCCACGCCGAGGGTTCGGTGCTGGTGAGCTTCGGCGACACCCGCGTGCTGTGCACCGCCAGCATCGAGGACCGCGCGCCGGCCTGGCTGCGCGGCAAGGGCGAGGGCTGGGTCACCGCCGAATACGGCATGCTGCCGCGCGCCACCAGCACGCGCACCCAGCGCGAAGCCACCCGTGGCGGCCAGGGCGGGCGCACCATGGAAATCCAGCGGCTGATCGGCCGCAGCCTGCGCGCCTGCGTCAACCGCCAGGCATTGGGCGAGCGCGTGATCACGCTGGACTGCGACGTGCTGCAGGCCGACGGCGGCACCCGCACCGCGGCGATCACCGGCGCCTATGTGGCCCTGGTCGATGCGGTGAACCTGCTGATGAAGCGCGAGAACCTCAAGCGCAACCCGGTGGTGGGCGCGGTCGCCGCGGTCTCGGTGGGCATCTACAAGGGCCTGCCGGTGCTCGACCTCGACTACGCCGAGGACTCCGACTGCGACACCGACATGAACGTGGTGATGAACGACGGCGGCGGCTTCATCGAGGTGCAGGGCACCGCCGAAGGCCACGCGTTCCGCCGCGACGAGATGGACGCGTTGCTGACGCTGGCCGAGAAGGGCGTCGGCGAGCTGGTCGCGGCGCAGCGCGCAGCGCTGGCCCGATAGCGTAGCCCGATAGCGTAGGGCGGGCACTGTCCGCCATCGTCCACTCGGCGGCCGGCGGGCAGTGCCCGCCCTACGCGCATTTCCAAAGGTTACGGAGTGAGTCCATGACACAGCGCATCGTGCTGGCCAGCAGCAACCGCGGCAAGCTTGCGGAGTTCGGCGCTCTGCTCGCCGGCGGCGGCTTCGAGGTGGTCACGCAATCGAGCCTGGGCATCGCGGACGCCGAGGAAAACGGCCTCAGCTTCGTCGAGAACGCCCTGCTCAAGGCGCGCCACGCGGCCCGGGCCAGCGGCCTGCCCGCGCTGGCCGACGACTCCGGGCTGTGCGTGGCGCACCTGCACGGCGCGCCCGGCCTGTATTCGGCGCGCTATGCCGGCGGCCACGGCGACAGCGCGGCGAACAACGCGAAATTGCTGCGCGCGCTGGACGGGGTGCCGCCGGCGCAGCGCGATGCGTTCTTCATCTGCGCGCTGGTGCTGCTGCACGATGCCAACGACCCGGCTCCACTGATCGCCGAAGGCCGCTGGCACGGCCGCGTGCTCGACTCGCCGCGCGGCGCGCAAGGTTTCGGCTATGACCCGCTGTTCCTGCCGCACGGCCAGTCGCGCAGCGCCGCCGAACTCGAGCCGACGCTGAAGAACCGCCTCAGCCACCGCGGCCAGGCCCTGGCGCAGTTGCACGCGAGGCTGGCCGAACGCCACGCATGAGCCTGCTCGCGCCGCCGCTGTCGCTGTACGTGCACATGCCGTGGTGCGTGAAGAAGTGCCCGTACTGCGATTTCAACTCGCATGGGCTGCGCAACGAGCCCCCGCCGTACGCCGATTACATTGGCCATCTGCTGGCCGACCTCGACGCCGACCGCGCGGATTTCGCCGCGGCGCTGGAAGGCCGCCGGGGCATCAGCCGGCCCGTCGTCAGCGTGTTCTTCGGCGGCGGCACGCCGAGCCTGTTCGCGCCGGAACTGATCGCGCGCCTGCTCGACGGCGTGCGTGAGCGGCTGCCGCTGGCCGATGACGCCGAGATCACCCTGGAGACCAACCCCGGCACGGTGGAGCACGGCCGCTTCGACGGCTACCTGGCCGCCGGCGTCAACCGCATCTCGTTCGGCGTGCAGAGCTTCGACGACGACAAGCTGCGCCGGCTCGGCCGCATCCACTCGGCCAGCGAGGCCGAGGCGGCGGTGAAGTCGGCGCAGGACGCCGGCTACGCCAACATCAACCTCGACCTGATGTACGCGCTGCCGCAGCAAGACCTGGACGGCGCGCTGGCCGACGTGGACCGCGCGCTGGCGCTCGCGCCCGCGCACATCTCGCACTACCAGCTGACGCTGGAGCCGAACACCGCGTTCGCCGCCAACCCGCCGCCGCTGCCCGACGACGACCACGCCTGGGCGATGCAGGAAGCCTGCGAGGCGCGCCTCGCCGCCGCCGGCTACGGCCAGTACGAGATTTCCGCGTATGCACAACCGGGTCAGCGCTGCGCGCACAACCTCAATTACTGGCAATTCGGCGACTACCTCGGCATCGGCGCCGGCGCGCACGGCAAGCTCAGCAACGCGGCCAGCGGCGAAATCCGCCGGCGCTGGAAGACTCGCGGGCCGCGCGCCTATATGGATGCCACCGGCGGCCCCGCCCGGATCGGCGGCGACAGCGTGGTCGGCGCGGACGAGCTGCCGTTCGAATACATGCTCAACACGCTGCGCCTGGTCGACGGCGTGCCGATGGCCGCGTTTGCCGAACGCACCGGCCTGCCGCCGGAACGGATCGCCGCCGCACTGGCGACTGCGCGCCGCCGCGGCTGGCTGCACGACGATCCGCAGCGGCTGCATACCACCACGCTGGGCCAGCGGTTCCTCAACGACGTGATCGGCGCATTTCTGGACTGAAAGCTGCGCTCCGGCTGCCCGGCACCCGTATGGCGCAGCCACGGCAACCGGCATAGACTTGCCGCACTAGGGGAATTCACAGGTTGATGCATGGATGTCGGGCACGATCGACGGCAATCGTTTGCGTCGCAGCCGGGCGGGCGCGCAGGTAACGCACGCTGGCCGGCGCGGGCGCAACGCCTGCTGGAAGCCAGCTGCCACCTCTGCATGGAGGGGTTGCAGGAACCGCTGCGCCGTTGCCTGAGCGAATTCGAAAAGCAGCTTTTTGCTCTGGCCGAGCGTGCCCACCACGGCGGCGAGCAGCAGAATTGCTTCGCCAGCCGGCAGCGTGTGCTGCAGGGTCGCACCGCCTTCGTGCAGCGTTTCATGGAGCGCCTCGGCAGCGCATTCGACGAGATCGGCAACGTCGGGACCGCGCCGACCGCGGCCGCCACCGGCGTGAACCCACGGCAGACACTGGCCCTGATCGACCCTGCCGAGCAGGAAGTGTCGATGACCCTGGAGCAGCTGGGCGCCCGTGGCGAAGTGCGCCACAGCAGCGCGCTGTACGAACTCGGCCATCGGCTGGCGGTGCTGATCGGCGCCCCGCCGCTGGAAAGCCAGGTGCTGCCGCTGGGACCGCACGCGTTGGCGCAGGCTTGCAGCGAAGCCGGCACCGAACTGGAACTGCCGCTGAAGCACCAGTTGCTGCTGCTGCAGCATTTCGACCAGTGGGTGATCCAGGCACTGGCACCGCTGTACGACACCATCAACACGCACCTGCAGGGCGACGGCATCCTGCCGCAACTGCGCAGCATTCCGATCCCGCGGCACCTCGGCAAACGGGCGCGCCCGGTCGCCGGACGCGCCGAGGCCGCCAGCGAGCCGGCGACCGGCAGCGCCAGCACGGTACCGGGTACCGCTGCGGTCGGCGGCCCCGGCGCGCCGATCGAGGTGCTGGAATCCCTGCGCGACCTGCTGGCGCGGCAACGTGCCAGCCAGAGCGGCCTCGGCGGCCAGCCGGCCGGTCGTGCCGCCAGCGAGCAGGAACTGCAATCCGCGCTGGGCGCACTGCAGCAGCACCTGGCCCAGGTCACCGACCAGGCCGGCCGCGAACTGCGCAGCGCGGCGCGGCTGCGCGAGGAACTGCTGGCCCAGCTCAACTTCGGCAAGCCCGGCGACGCGCCGCGCACCCAGTTGAGCGACGAGCAGGGCGACAAGGTGGAACTGGTCGCGCGGCTGTTCGAGCAACTGGGCCAGCAATTGCAGCAGGGCAGCAATGCCCACCAGTTGCTCGGCGACCTGCAGCTGCCGGTGCTGCGCATGGCGGTGACTGACCGCGGCTTCTTCGAGCAACGCGAACATCCGGCGCGCCGGCTGCTCGATACGGTGACCGCCGCGGCGAACGACTGGCTCGACGGCAGCGACGACGAGAGCAACCGGCCGCTGGCGACCAAGCTCGAGCAACTGGTCGCCCGTGCCAGCCGTGAGCCGCCCAGCGCGGGCCTGTACACCACGCTGCTGGCCGACATCGAGCATCACCTGGCGCTGCTCACGCGCAAGGCGCAGGCCGCCGAACGGCGTCACGTGGAGGCGGCGCAGGGGCGCGAGCGGCTGGACCAGGCACGCCACCGCGCCGGCGAGCTGATGGCCGAACGCTTCGCGCAGTCGCCGCCGCGCGGCCTGCTGCGCGCCCTGCTCGACCGCGCCTGGTCCGACGTGCTGGCGTTGACCCTGCTGCGGCACGGCGAGGAAAGCGAGGCATTTCGCGCGCAACTGGCGATCACCGACCAGTTGCTCGGCCGCCTGCCGACGGGTGACCGCCTGCAGCTGCAGGTGGAAGTGGAATCCGGCCTGCAGCAGATCGGCATGCACGCCGAAGAAGCGGTTCAGGTGGCGCAGCGTCTGCTCGGCGCGGGCAAGCCCGACCCGGTCGCGGAACTGCCCAGCGCCACGGATCTTGCGCTGCGCCTCAAGCAGCACCAGCGGCTCGGCGAGCAGCAAGCCGGTCATGAGCCGGTCGCCGCCCCCGCGTCGGCCGTTGTACCGGCGGCCGCAGCGGCCGACCCGCGCGAGCAGCGCATCGAACAGCACCTGCGCGAGCTGCCGTTCGGCAGCTGGTTCGAGTTCGTCGATCCGCATACCGGGCAGATCGCCCGGCGCAAGCTGGCCTGGTACTCGCCGATGTCCGGGCGCTGCCTGCTGGTCAGCCGGCGCGGTCAGCGCGGCGAGGAGATAAGCCTGGCGCAACTGGCCCATGAGATCGCCAGCGGCCGCGCCTGCGAGGTGCCGGCGCAGCCGGAGAGCCTGCTCGACCGCGCCTGGCGCAACCTCACCGGCAGCCTGCGACAACCGGTCGCCACCCGGCGCCCCCCCGCCCCGACGGAGCTCCCGCGCCGATGACCGATGCCTTCAACCAGCGCCGGGCCGAGCGCAAGCGCACCACCGTCAACGCCGTCGTCACCGACGTGATCAGCGGCCTGCCGATCGGCCACCTGGGCAATCTCTCCAACACCGGCATGCTGCTGATCAGCGCGCAGGCGCCGCGCAGCGAGGCGCTGTACCAGGTCAGCATGACCCTGCCCGGCTCGGACCGCATGCTGGCCCAGTCGCAACCGATCGAAGCCGGCATCCAGGAACAGTGGCACGAGTCCGCCGCCAGTTCGGGACAGGTCTGGGCCGGTTACCGCATCGTGGCGATCACCGATGCCGACGCCGCCCGGATCGAGAGCTGGCTGGCGCAGGACTGACTCCACGTCGGCAGGCGCTTCACTGGCGATCGCCACGCGCGCACGTCATCATGGGCGTCGCTTTCCCATCCCCAGTTCACCACGGGCTGTACCGGCCCTGCGCGGAGGCCGCCAGTGGCGGCCACGGCACACGCAGGCGCTCCGGCAGCAGAGCAGCCCGCCGCCGAGGAGTCATCATGCACGACCAACCCGCCTCGCTGTATTCGCACCACCTGGCCACCCTGCGCGAACGCGCCGACAAGGCGCTCGCGCTGGGTGGCTTCGACCATCTGCTGGTCGCCGCCGGTACGCCGCTGCGCAAGTTCCTCGACGACCAGGACTACCCGTTCGTGGTCAGCCCGCACTTCAAGCACTGGCTGCCGCTGACCGACGCGCCGGGCAGCTGGGTCGCGTACACGCCGGGGGCGAAGCCGAAGCTGGTGTTCGTGCAGCCGCGCGACTACTGGCACGTGGTGCCGGAAGCGCCGCACGGCTACTGGGTCGAGCACTTCGACATCGTGATCGTGCGCAGCGCGGCGGAGGCGATCGCGCAGCTGCCGCGCGGCAAGCGCGCCGTGATCGCTGCCGCCTGCCCCGCCAACGATGGCGTGGAGGCGAACAATCCGCCGGCTGTGCTCGACTATCTGCACTGGCATCGCAGTTACAAGACTCCGTATGAGCTGGCGCTGATGCGCGAGGCCAGCCGCATCGGCGCGCGTGCGCACCGCGCCGCCGCGGCCGCGTTCCGCGCCGGCGAAAGCGAGTTCGGCATCCACCTGGCCTACCTCGCCGCGGCGAAGCAGATCGACGCCGAGCTGCCCTATGCCAGCATCGTGGCGCTGAATGAGCACGGCGCGGTGCTGCACTACACGAACTTCGAGCGCACGCCGCCGGCGCACAGCCGCTCGTTCCTGATCGACGCCGGCGCCAGCGCCGCCGGCTACGCCAGCGACATCACGCGCACCTACGCCTCGCCGAAGGCCGCGGAATTCCAGGCGCTGATCGACAGCGTCGATGCCGCGCAGCAGAGCTTCGTGGCGAAAGTGCGCGCCAGGCAGAGTTACTCCGAGTTGCACATCCACGCCCACCACGTACTGGCCGGCGTGCTGCGCGAGCATGGCTTCATTCGCATGAGCGCCGAGAGCGCGGTCGAATCGGGCGTCAGCAGCGCGTTCTTCCCGCATGGCCTCGGCCACCCGATCGGACTGCAGGTGCACGATGTCGCCGGCTTCCAGCAGAACGAACGCGGCGGTAGCATCGCGCGTCCGGACGGCCATCCGTACCTGCGCATGACCCGCGTGCTGGAGCCGGGCATGGTGGTGACAATCGAGCCCGGCGTGTACTTCATCGACATGCTGCTGGCCGAGCTGCGCGACAAACCGGTCGCGGCCGACATCGACTGGGCAAAGGTCGACGCGTTCCGCCAGTACGGCGGCATCCGCATCGAGGACGACGTGGTGTGTACCGACGCCGCGCCGGAAAACCTCACGCGGGATGCCTTCGCTTCGGCCTGAACCGGACCAGCCCCTCGTTTCTGCTTTTTTCTTTTCCGGAACGAAGGAGCCTTCGTCCTCCATAAGAGGGTGAAAGCTCTTCGCTCTGGACCGGACCACGCCATGGAAGGCGGCTCGGGGCGACCGTATCCTGCTGCGACATCCATCCACACCGCGCCCACATCCGCGCGGCGTATGCTGTCGGGCAGGTAATGCACGGATTCGTCGCATGTCCAGTCCCGCGGTTTCCAGCGTTCCGCCCGAAGGCCTTCGCACGCCGCCACGCCCGCTGCGGCGGCTGACGCTCGAGCTGTTCGGCATCGTCGCGCTGAAGATCGCGGCGCTCGCGCTGATCTGGTGGGTGGTGTTCGCGCCGCAGCCGAAGCCCGACGCCAGTCCGGGTGCCATCGCGCAACGGCTGGCGCCCACCGTCCACGCGCCGCCGGAAGCCCAGCCATGATCCCGATCGACACCGATGTCGTCACGCTGTCGCGCCTGCAATTCGCGCTGACCGCGCTATACCACTTCCTGTTCGTACCGCTGACCTTGGGCCTGGTGTGGATGCTCGCCATCATGGAGAGCGTCTACGTGATGACCGGGCGCGAAGTATGGAAGCGCATGGTGCAGTTCTGGGGCGTGCTGTTCGGCATCAACTTCGCGATGGGCGTGGCCACCGGGGTGACGATGGAATTCCAGTTCGGCATGAACTGGGCGTATTACTCGCATTACGTCGGCGACATCTTCGGCGCGCCGCTGGCGATCGAGGGGTTGATGGCGTTCTTCCTCGAAGCCACCCTGATCGGCGTGTTCTTCATGGGCTGGGATCGCATTTCGCGGATCAAGCACTTGCTGGTGACGTGGTTCCTCGCGCTGGGTACCAGTCTGTCGGCGCTGTGGATCCTGATCGCGAATGCGTGGATGCAGCATCCGGTCGGTTCGGAGTTCAACCCGGCGACGATGCGCATGGAAGTGACTTCGTTCTCCGAGGTGTTCTTCAATCCCGTGGCGCAGGAAAAATTCGTGCACACGGTAAGCGCGGGCTACGTGCTGGGCGCGATGTTCGTGCTGTCGATCAGCGCGTGGTACCTGCTGCGCGGGCGTAATCTCGATTTCGCCAAGCGCTCGATGACGGTGGCGGCGAGCTTCGGCCTGGCCGCGGCGTTGTCGGTGGTGGTGCTGGGCGATGCATCGGGCTATACGGTGTCGCTGAACCAGAAGATGAAGATGGCCTCGATCGAGGCGATGTGGCATACCGAGCCGGCGCCGGCGTCGTTTACCTTGTTCGGCATACCCGACGTGCAACAGCGCACCACGCACTACGCGGTGAAGATTCCCTGGGTGATGGGCCTGATCGGTACCCACTCGATCGACGAGACGATGCCCGGCATCGCCGAGCTGGTGGATGCCGCCAAGGGCCGTATCGGCAACGGTATCCAGGCTTACGACGCCATGCTGATGCTGCGTCAGGACAAGGACAATCCGCAGGCGAAGGCGACCCTCGCCGCGCATGACAAGGACCTGGGCTACGCCTTGCTGCTGAAGAAATACGTCGACGATCCCCGCCAGGCCACGCCGGCGGACATCCAGAAGGCCGCCGACAGCACGATTCCGAACGTGCCGGTGCTGTTCTGGGCGTTCCGCATCATGGTCGGCTGCGGCTTCTATTTCATCGCACTGTTCGCGTTCTCGTTCTGGAAGGCCAGCACGCGCACGCTGGACAGCCAGCGCTGGTACCTGCGCCTGGCGCTGTGGAGCCTGCCGCTGCCGTGGATCGCCATCGAGCTGGGCTGGATCGTGGCCGAGTACGGCCGCCAGCCGTGGGCGATCGAGGGCGTGCTGCCGACGGCGCTGGGCGTGTCGTCGGTGAGCGCCGGCCAGGTACTGACTTCGCTCGGCGGCTTCGTGTTTTTCTATACCGCGCTGGCGATCGTCGACGTGTTTCTGATGCTGAAGTTCGCGCGCAAGGGACCGGACGGGCTGGGCATCTGGCCGCCGGCGATCACCGCCATCCCCTCCGACCGGCCCTGAGGAAACCGCCATGCTCGACTACGCCACGTTGCGGGTGATCTGGTGGGCCTTGCTGGGCACGCTGCTGATCGGTTTCGCGATCATGGACGGCTTCGACTTCGGCGTCGCCGGCCTGCTGAAGGTGCTGGGCCGCGACAACGAGGAACGGCAGGTGCTGCTCGAAGGGATCGAGCCGACCTGGGAGGGCAACCAGGTGTGGTTCATCCTGGCTGCCGGCGCCACCTTCGCGGCGTGGCCGATGCTGTACGCGGTGGCGTTCTCCGGCATGTACCTGGCGATCGCGCTGGTGCTTCTGGCGCTGATCCTGCGCCCGGTGGGCTTCAACTTCCGCGGCAAGATCCACGACCCGCGCTGGGCCTCGCTGTGGGATTGGGTGCTGACCGGCTCCGGGCTGGCGGTGATGCTGGTTGCCGGCATCGCGTTCGGCAGCCTGTTCCTCGGCCTGCCGTTCCGCTTCGACGACGACCTGCGCATGAGCTGGCACGGCGGCTTCATCGACCTGCTGCATCCGTTCGCGCTGCTGTGCGGGCTGGTCTCGCTCTCCATGCTGCTGGCGCACGGCGCGTGCTTTGCCGCGATGAAGGCCGATCACGCGATCGCCGCACGGGCGGTGGCGACCGCGCGCTGGGCGACGCTGGTCTTCGCCGTGCTGTACGTGCTTGCCGGCGTGTGGCTGGCCTGGGGCATTCCCGGCTACGCGATCGTCGGGCCGGCGGCGACCGAGGGCGTTTCCAACCCGCTGTACAAACAGGTCGCCGTCGGCAGCAGCTGGTTCGCCGGCTACATGCGCTATCCGTGGTTCTGGACGGCACCGCTGCTGGCGCTGGCCGCGGCAGTCGGCGTGCAGGCCCTGGTCGACCGGCGCAGCGTGGCCGGCTTCCTCGCCAGCAGCCTGATGGTCGGCGGCACGATCGCCTCGGCCGGTTTCGCGCTGTTCCCGTTCCTGCTGCCAGCCAGCCTCGACCCGCGTTCCAGCCTCACCGTGTGGGACGCCTCGTCGAGCCGCGGCACGCTGCAACTGATGCTGGTGGTCACGGCGGTATTGCTGCCGGTCGTCATCCTCTACACCGGTTGGGTATACCGGGTAATGCGCGGACGGATCACGCTGGATCAAGTGCGCAAGGCGCACGGCGGTTATTGAAAGGAGTGCGGACCGATGTGGTACTTCTCGTGGATCCTCGGGCTGGGCCTGGCCTGCGCCTTCGCGATCCTCAATGCGATGTGGTACGAGGTGCACGCCACCGACGAGGCGAACCGCCTGCGTGAGGATTCCGAATTGCCGGACGAATTGACCTAGGGATGCCCTGATCCATCCAGCGCATCGCTAACGCGCCGCCAGCAACGCCTCGATCGCCTCGGCCTCCTTCGGCACCGCGGCGGTCAGCACCTCGTTGCCGTCGCGGGTCACCGCCACGTCGTCCTCGATGCGGATGCCGAGACCGCGCCAGCGCTCGGCCACCGAGCGGTCGTCCGGCGGCACGTACAGACCCGGCTCCACGGTCAGCACCATGTCCGGCTCGAGCAGGCGCGACTCGCCGTCGACCCGGTAATCGCCGACGTCGTGCACGTCCAGCCCCAGCCAGTGCCCCGTCTTGGCGGGGAAATAGCGCTGGTAGCTCCCATCGGCGATCGCCGCGTCCGCACCGCCCTTGAGCAGGCCGAGCTCGCACAGGCCTTCGGCCAGCACGCGCACCGCCGCCGCATGCGCGGCACCGAACGGCCGGCCCGGCCGCACCTCGTCGATCGCCGCCAGCTGCGCGCCCAGCACCACTTCGTACAGTGCGCGCTGCTCGCGGCTGTAGCGGCCGTTGACCGGGAACGTACGGCTGATGTCGGACGCGTAGCAGTCCAGTTCGGCGCCCGCATCGATCAGCAGCAGCTCGCCGTCGCGCAGCGTCGCGCGGTTGCTCTGGTAGTGCATCACGCAGGCGTTCGCGCCGCCGGCGACGATCGGCGGGAACGCCGACACCGCACCGCGGCCGCGCACCACCCGCAGCAGTTCGGCCTCCACCTCGTACTCGTGGCGGCCCGGCGTGGCGACCCGCATGGCGGCCAGGTGCGCTTCGGCCGCGATCGCGGCCGAAGCGCGCATCAGCTTCAGCTCGGCGCGCGACTTGTACAGGCGCAGGTCGTGCAGCAGGTGGCCGAGCGCCACGAACTCCTTCGGCACCACGCCGCCTCCGCGCAGCTGGCGCAATCGGCGCATCCAGCCGAGCAGGCGCGCGTCGAAATCCGGCTCGCGGCCAAAGTGGCAGTACACGCGGCCGCGGCCCTCGATCATGCCGGGCAGGATGTCGTCGATGTCCTCGATCGGAAAGGCATCGTCCATGCCGTAGCCGGCCACGGCCTGCTCGGTGCCGATCGCCGGCCCGTGCCAGCGCTCACGCGCCGGATCATGCTCGCGGCAGAACAGCACCGCCTCGCCGTGCCGGCGTCCCGGCAGCAGTGCGAGCACCGCGTCGGCTTCGGGAAAGCCGGCCAGGTAATGGAAGTCCGAATCCTGCCGGTACGGCCACGCTGCGTCGGCGTTGCGCATGCGCTCGGGGGCGGCGGCAACCAGCACCACCGCGTCCTCGCCGGCCATCTGCATCAACTGGCGGCGGCGCCGCGCGAACTCGTCCGGGCCAATCGCCAGCGCGGCCAGCTTCGACGCTTGAGGGATCAATGCACGCTGCCGCTGGCGGACGGGTCGGGTGCCCCGCATTCGGTGTACAGCAGCATCGCGGCCACGCGCACGAACTCCTGCACCTCGACCAGCGCATCCTCATCCTCTTCCTCGTCGCCGAAATCGAACGACGAGCCGGCGACCGTGCCGAGGTCGCGCAACACTTCCTGCGCCTCGTCCGACAACTGCGCGTGCGCCGCGGTGCCGGCCAGGCCGAAACCGCCGAGGAACCCGCGGCACCAGTCAGCCATCGCCTCGGCGCGTTCAGCCAGCGGGCGGTCGTCCTCCGGCAGCAGCGGCTCGAAGCCCAGCTCGGGATCGGCCAGCTCGGTTTCGCTCTGTCGCGCCAGCCGGTCGAGCAGGGCCAGGTCGTCCGCGCCCACGTCGGTCGCCTCGCCATCGAGCTGCAGCGCAGCCAATATCGAGGTACCGCGCAACGAGCCGCCGGCGGCCAGGTAGCCACACAGCGAGCCATGCAGTTCGCTGGCCGCGGTGCCCAGGCGCAGGCGTCCGACCAGCGCATCGATGTCGTCGTGGCCTACCAGCCCCGGTGCCGTCATGGCGTTGCTCCGTCAGGAAATAGGCGCCAGTTTAATGCAGCACGGCCCCGTCACCGACCCGGCTGATTTCCGCCGGCGTCCTGTTATAGTTTTGGGCATGAGCACGCCCGAGTCCGTCCGGACCGATCCGGTCCATCAAGAGTTGGCAGCCCTGGCGCAGCAGCTTGACCGGCTGCTCGCTACGGTGCGTCTTCTCACCGAGGAAAATCGCAGCCTGCGCCAGAGCCAGGAGCAGTTGTCCGGCGAACGCGCCGGCCTGCTGGCACGCAATGAACAGGCACGCAGCCGCGTCGAGGCGATGATCCAGCGGCTCAAATCGCTTGAAAGCAACGGCTGATAGAAACCATGTCCAGCAGTGAACCGGTCGCGCTGCGACTGATCGACCGAGAATTCCTGATCGCCTGCGCGCCGGAAGAGCGCGAGGGGCTGCTCGAAGCCGCCGGCTTCCTCGACCGCAAGATGCGCGAGCTGCGCGCGAACGCGAAGGCGCCGAGTTTCGAACGGCTGGCGGTGCTCACCGCAATCAGTGTGGCGCACGAATTCCTGAGCCTGCGCAAGGAGCATGACAACCAGGAACGTCGCCTCAGCGACGGCCTCGCCGCGCTGCGAAGCAAGCTTGATGCCGCACTCGACGGCGAGCCGACCCGACGCTGACCGCCGCGCCCACATGAATCCCGGCTGGCGTCGGCAGTGGCACATTCCGGAGCAAGCGCCTAAAATCATCCACGGCGTTTTCTGCGATGTGCGCCAGCACACTCTTACATTTGCCTTGTTCCTAAATACGGCCCCGGGTCGGCTTCACATCGGCTGTTGTGCATGTCCGCCACGTGCGGAAAGCCTTGAGGCCATGTAGCCCTCCCACCTGATCCATCGTGGATCAAGGTCGTTCGGTGGGCAGCGGCATCGCGGTTGACGCCACCTTTTCCCGCGCCCCGCCCGTCACGCGACGGACGGGGCGCACCACGACGGAGCTGCGCGATACGTGGACGCCCTCGCCCGACGACGCGAGTTTCGCCAGCGCCTGGCCGATCAGCGCCGCGCCCTGCCACCGACCCAGCGCATCGCCGCCGCGCAGGGCCTGCGCCGCAGTCTCGAGCAATTGCCCGAATACCTCACTGACGCGCGCGTGGCCGGCTACTGGGCCAGCCACGGCGAGCTGCCGCTGAACCTGGCGATCGCGCCGCTGGCCAGCCGCGGCCAGCAGTTCCTGCTGCCGGTGATCCGCACGGGCAAGCAACTGCGCTTCGCGCCGTGGCAGTCCGGTGATGCGGTGCAGCCGAACCGCTACGGCATCCCCGAGCCGGTCGCGCCGGCCGAACTGCTGGAGCCGTTCCAGCTCGACCTGGTGCTGGTGCCGCTGCTGGGTTTCGACCGCCGCGGCAACCGCCTCGGCCACGGCGGCGGCTACTACGACCGCAGCTTCGCCTTCCTCAACGAGCAGGTGCGCCCGACCGAGCCGCTGCTGGTCGGCATCGGCTACGCGTTCCAGGAATTGCCCGAGGTCGACGAGGAGGACTGGGACGTTCCGCTCGACTTCGTCGCCACCGAGCGTGAACTGATCGACTGCCACGCGCCCGCCCCCCATCCGGAGACTGCCGCGTGAATCACTGGCTGATGAAGTCCGAACCCGATGCGTTCTCGATTGACGACCTGAAGCGAAAGAAGCGGGAAGCCTGGGACGGCGTGCGCAACTACCAGGCGCGCAACTTCATGCGCGACGGCATGCGCCCCGGCGACAAGGTCTTTTTCTACCACTCCAACTGCGCCGTGCCCGGCATCGTCGGCATCGCCGAGGTAGCCACGGATGCATACCCCGATCCCAGCCAGTTCGACCCGAAGAGCAAGTACTTCGACCCCGGCAGCTCGCGTGACAACCCCCGCTGGATGCTGGTGGACGTGAAGTTCGTGAAGAAGCTCAAGCGCACGATCAGCCTGGACGAACTGAAGAACGACCCCGCCCTCACCGACATGCCGCTGCTGCGCAAGGGCAACCGGCTGTCGGTGATGCCGGTCGACGCCGCCCACTGGAAATACATCCTGGCGCTGGAATGAGCGCCGCCCGATCCTCTTCCACCGGAACCCATTCATGAGCAACGCAAACGAAAAACGCCAGGCCGGCGAGGCCGCGATCCGCTACGTCGAGGACGACGCCATCGTCGGCGTCGGCACCGGATCCACCGTGGCGTTCTTCATCGACGCGCTGGCCGACCTGAAGCATCGGATCCAGGGCGCGGTGTCCAGCTCGGAACAGTCCACCGCACAGCTGAAGAAGCTGGGCATCCCGGTACTCGACCTCAACGCCACCGGCCCGTTGACGCTCTACGTCGACGGCGCCGACGAGTGCGATCCGTACAAGCGCCTGATCAAGGGCGGCGGCGCCGCGCTGACCCGCGAGAAGATCGTGGCGGCGGCCAGCGAGAAGTTCGTCTGCATCATCGACTCCAGCAAGCGGGTCGAGTTGCTGGGCAAGTTCCCGGTACCGATCGAGGTGATCCCGATGGCGCGCAGCCTGATCGGCCGCGAGATCGTCAAGCGCGGCGGCCACCCGGTATGGCGCGACGGCGTGGTCACCGACAACGGCAACTGGATCATCGACGTGCACGGCTGGCAGATCGTCGACCCGGCTGCGCTGGAAGGCGAGCTGAACCAGCTGCCCGGCATCGTCACCGTCGGCCTGTTCGCGCGGCGGCCGGCGGACGTGGTGCTGGTCGGCGACAAGGAGATGTGATCCGCCGCCGCACCGTTATCCGCGAAAACGGCCCGTACGGGCCGTTTTTCTTATGGCGCCGGCCGAGGCTTCAGCCCGTCGCGGAAACGCAGATGCCGCGCCGAATGTCGAGCCTCGCGCAGGCGCCGCGCGTGCGCCGCAAGGATGTCGCCGCGGGTGATGATGCCGACCAGCTTGCGGGGGTCGTCCTTGCTCACCACGACCAGCCGGCCCACGCTCTCGGCGACCATATGGTCGGCGGCCTCGCGCAGCGAATGGCTTTCGCTGACCGCGATCGGCGGCCGCGTGACGAGTTCGCTCAGGGTCAGCGTGTAGTGCCACTGCGGATCGAGCAGGCTGCGCCGGGTCAGCACGCCCTGCACGTGGCCGTGTTCGTCCACCACCGGATAACCCTGGTGCTGAGCCTGCGGCGACTCCTCGGCCAGCCAGCGGCGTACTTCGGCCAGCGCCTGGCTGGTCCTGAGGGTCACCACGTTGCGCGAGCAGGCCTCGTCCACGCCGACCTGGTCGAGGTAGTCGGCCACGTACTCGGACGGCACGCGCACGCCGCGGCGCACGATCTTCTCGGTCATGATGGTGTTGCGCATCATCAGCGCCGAGATAAGGTAGGCCGCAGTGCAGCCGCCCAGCAGCGGCAGCAGGCCGACCGGCTGGCCGGTGGTCTCGAACGCGAACACCACCGCAGTCAACAGCGCCCGCGAGGCGCCGGCGAAGATCGACGCCATGCCGACCAGCGCGGCGATGCGCGGATCCATGCCGAACTGCGGCGCCAGCGCGGCAATGCCGATGCCGATCAGCGCGCCCAGCGCGCCGCCGATGGTGAACAGTGGCGCCAGCGTGCCGCCGGAGGTGCCGCTGCCCAGCGCGATCGACCAGGACAGGAACTTCATCACGCACAGGAACGCCAGCGCGGCCAGGGTCAGCCGGCCGTTGAGGATGTTCTCGATGTTGGTATAGCCCACGCCCAGCGTCAGCGGCGCGAAGTAGCCGACCACGCCGACCACCACGCCGCCGAGCGCCGGCCACCACATCCAGTGGATCGGCAGCTTCTCGAACCAGTCCTCGATGCCGTACACGAGCCGCGTGGTCCACACGCTGACCACGCCGATCAGCGCGCCGATCAGCACGTACAGGAACAGTGCCATGGCGCCCGGTGCGGCCAGCACCGGCATCTGGAACACCGGGGTCGTGCCCTGCAGCAGGTAACGCATGCCAGTGGCTGCGACACAGGCCAGCGCCACCGGAATCAGTGAGCGCGGGCGCAGTTCGAACAGCAGCAGCTCCACCGCCAGCACCACCGCCGCGATCGGTGCGGAGAACACCGCCGCCATGCCGGCCGCCGCGCCCGCCGCCAGCAGCACCTTGCGCTCGCTGCCGGTGACCTTGAGTACCTGGCCGATGAACGAGCCCAGCGCGCCGCCGGTGGCGATGATCGGGCCCTCGGCACCGAACGGGCCGCCGGTGCCGATCGCGATCGCCGAGGAGATCGGCTTCAGGAACGTGATCCGCGGCGGGATCTTCGACTCGTTCAGCAGCACCTGCTCCATCGCCTCGGGAATGCCGTGCCCCCGGATCGCGCGCGAGCCCCAGCGCGCCATCACGCCGACGATCAAGCCGCCGGCTACCGGCACCAGCACCACCCACCAGCCCAGATGCGGCACCGCATCGGCGGGCGAGGAGAACGCGGTGGACCAGCGGCCGTAGAACGCCAGGTTCGTCACCACGCCGATCAGCGCGGTCAGCAGTCGGGCGATCAGCGCCGCCAGCACACCCAGCACGATCGATACCGCGGTGATCCGCAATACGCGGCGGTCGACCAGGGTCGAGCGGCGCGGCATCTTCGCCGCGTCCAGGCTCATGCCCATCGTCGGTGCAAGCGGAAGGGCGTCGGTACTGCCTTCGGTTCGTACGGCCGGGCGACCCGGCTCGTTTTCGCTTGCAGTCATGGATCCACCACGGGGGAACAAAGGCGCGGATTTTACGCTGGTGCGGCGCAAAACCGAAGGGCAGAAGTCCATGAATTGACTCGCAATTTCATGCTGCCAACAGCACGTCGGCCCGCTGCCGACGAAAAAGCCCGCCATAAGGCGGGCTTTGGTGCCGGAGCGCCGCAATTGCGGCGGCATCGGCGTCTGGATTGGCAGCCCCGGATGGATTCGAACCACCGAATGCCTGAGTCAGAGTCAGGTGCCTTACCGCTTGGCGACGGGGCTAGGAAGCTGAGTTTAGCGCTTCGAGAACTGCGTGGCGCGACGTGCCTTGTGCAGACCGACCTTCTTGCGCTCGACCTCGCGGGCGTCGCGGGTCACGAAGCCGGCCTTGCGCAGCGACGACTTCAGGCTTTCGTCGTACTCGATCAGCGCGCGGGCGATGCCCAGCCGGATCGCTCCGGCCTGGCCGGTGATGCCGCCGCCGGCGACCGTCACCTTGATGTCGAACTTGTCGGTGCTCTGGGTCAGTTCGAGCGGCTGGCGCACGATCATGCACGAGGTCTCGCGACCGAAGAACTGCTCGAGCGACTTGCCGTTGACCACGATTTCGCCCTTGCCCTTGCGCAGGAACACGCGAGCGGCGGAGGTCTTGCGGCGGCCGGTGCCGTAATTCTGCTGGGTTGCCATGCTCATTTCCTTAGATCTCCAGCGCCTGCGGCTGCTGTGCGGTATGCGGATGCTCGGCGCCACCATAGACCTTGAGCTTGCGGTACATCTCGCGGCCCAGCGGGTTCTTCGGCAGCATGCCCTTGACGGCGATCTCGATCACGCGCTCCGGGTAGGTGGCCAGCAGGTCCTTCAGGCTGGTGGTCTTCAGGTTGCCGACGTAGCCGGTGAAGCGGTGGTACTTCTTGTCGTCCAGCTTGGCACCGGTGACGGCCACCTTCTGCGCGTTGATCACCACGATATAATCGCCGGTGTCGCAGTGCGGGGTGTATTCCGGCTTGTGCTTGCCGCGCAGACGACGGGCGATTTCGGTCGACAGGCGACCGAGCGTCTTGTTCGTGGCATCGACCACGAACCAGTCGCGCTTGACGTTGTCGGCATTGGCGCTAAACGTTTTCATTTCAGAATACCTGTCTGCCGCCGTGAGGCGGTACGCATGATTCAGGAAAGCATGCTTCGGTGGAACAAAGGCGCGAGATGATAGCGGAGCCGTCATCCACGGCGCAAGCCCACCGGCCGGCGAGCTGTGAGCTGGCAATGATAGCATGACCACCGTGGCGCTTGGAAAGCCCCCCCATGCGCGCGGACGCATCGCGCTTGCCCGCGGGCTGACCGTCCTCCCGGCGGAACGGCGCGCGTACCCGGCCTGTACGAAGATGCACTGCGGCAAGCCGCCACGCTGGCGCCGCAGGCGCTGTTGTCGTCCAATACCGGCTGCTGCCTGCACCTTGCCCGCCGCCCTCGCGGCGCAGCGCCTGGCTTGGCCGAACCGGCACGCGCTGACCCTGCTGGCCGAACAACTGCAACGGGAAACCCCATGAACGTGCGCACCCTGAGCCCCCTCGACCGCCTGCTCGTCCAGGGCGAACGCGCACTGGAGGCGATCGCCGGCGCACCTTCCGCGCACCGCCCCTCGCCGGCCACCGGCGTCGCCGAGGCGGTGCTGGACGAGGCCGAGCGGCACCACGCCGCTGGCCTCATGCGGATCAACCACACCGGCGAGGTCTGCGCGCAGGCGCTGTACTTCGGCCAGGCCGCGCTCGCGCGCGACGCCGACAACCGCCGGCACCTGCTGCACGCCGCAGCCGAGGAAACCGACCACCTGGCCTGGTGCGCCGAACGTCTGCGCCAGCTGGACAGCCGGCCCAGCCTGCTCAATCCGCTGTGGTACGCCGGCAGCTACGCGATCGGCGCGGCCGCCGCGCTGGCCGGCGACCCGGTCAGCCTGGGCTTCGTGGTCGAGACCGAACGCCAGGTGGAGGCACACCTGGCCGAGCACCTGGAAAAGCTGCCCGCGCAGGACGGGCGCTCGCACGCCGTACTGGTGCAGATGCAGGCGGACGAGATCCGCCATGCGCAGGCGGCGCAGGCGCGCGGCGGCATCGAGCTGCCGTTCCCGCTGCCGCAGCTGATGCACCTGAGCTCGATGGTGATGAAGACGGTGGCATACCGGATCTAGGTCGGACCGCGTTCACCGGACAAGCAGCGGCCGCACCTTCCGTTCCAGCATTGCCACCAGCTCTGGCTGCATGTAGCCGTACCGGTCGGGAATGGCCACGCACGTCACACGCTTGCCCTTGAGCCGGGCGCCGAACTGCTGCACCAGTCGCGCTTCGTGCCGGCGCTCCATGACCACGATGAGGTCGGCCCAGTCCACCTGCGCCGCATCGAGCACCGTCTCCGCGTCCGGCGCCAGGCCGGCGGAGTCCACCTCGACACCGGGCATGCCGTCGAACACGGCCTCCGCCGTCGGGCTGCGGAGACGGTTGCGGCTGCAGACGAAGAGTACGTGCCACGCCATCGCAAAGAGAAAACCCGCCTTCCGGCGGGTTTTTCGTCACATCAGGTTGCGGCCGTGGAACAGTTCCTCGATCTCGCGGCGCAGCAGCGACTCGATGCGCTGGCGTTCCTTGAACGAGAGGTCGTCGGCATGCGCCTCGAACAGGTAGGTGTCGAGGTCGAAGTCCTTGATGTGCATCTTCGTGTGGAACATGTTTTCCTGGTACACGTTGACGTCGAACATCTCGTACTTCTGGCGGATGTGCTTGGCCAGGTAGTCCTGCACCGAGTTGATCTTGTGGTCGATGAAGTGCTTCTTGCCCTTCACGTCGCGGGTGAAGCCGCGCACGCGGTAGTCGGCGATGACGATGTCCGACTCGAAGCTGTCGATCAGGTAGTTCAGCGCCTTCAGCGGCGAGATCACGCCGCAGGTAGCCACGTCGATGTCCGCGCGGAACGTGGCGATGCCGTTGTGGGGATGCGTTTCCGGGTAGGTGTGGACAGTGATGTGGCTCTTGTCCATGTGCGCCACCACCGCGCCCGCGATCGAATCGCGGCCCAGCTTCTCGACCACCGGCTCCTCGGAGATCAGGATGGTCACCGAGGCGCCCTGCGGATCGTAGTCCTGGCGGGCCACGTTCAGGATGTTCGCGCCGATGATCTCGGCCACGTCGGTGAGGATCTGGGTGAGCCGGTCGGCGTCGTACTGCTCGTCGATGTACTCGATGTAGCGCTGGCGCTGGTCTTCGGACACCGCATAGCAGATGTCGTAGATGTTGAAGCTCAGGGCCTTGGTCAGGTTGTTGAAACCCTGCAGGCGCAGACGGGGGAGTGGCTTGACCACGGGCGGCTCTCCATGACCGATATGTTCGGCCAGCAGCAGAGGCGGGTTAGCGACAAGGGTCCCCGCGATATGGTGTGAAGCGCAGGCGGCAGCCTGCACGACCCTTGTGTACCGCATGCGACAATCCTGCCGCATCCGGAAGACCGCGAATTATGGGGCAAAAGAATGAAAAATTGAACCTGCCGCAAATCGTCAGGTTTGCCATAATGCCAAGCTTGCAGGGATGGTCCGCGGACAAGCAGTGCCGTGTGGCAATGGCCGCCGCTGTGACTTCAACCATCTGTGGGGGATAACGTGGCGCAACTCAAGTACCAGCTCCAACAGGCTTTCGAACGTTCGCAGGCGCCGCTCGGCTTCGCCCCGGATCCCGCCTCCATGGAGCGTTTCCTGGCTCTGTGCCACCGCCGGCGCTACCCGGGCAAGACCGCAATCATCCGTCCCGGCGACCCGGCCAACACCCTGTACTACGTGATCGACGGCTCGCTGGCCGTGTGCACCGAGGACGAACAGGGGCGCGAGCTGATCCTCGCCTACATCAGCCGCGGCCAGTTCATCGGCGAAATGGGCCTGTTCGTGGAGCAGGCGCAGCGCGAATCGATGGTGCGCACGCGCACCCCGTGCGAGATGGCCGAGGTCAGCTACGAGCGGCTGTTCCAGCTGATGGAGGGCCCGCTGCGCGAGGAATGTCCGAAGATCCTGTTCGCGATCGGCTCGCAGCTGACCAACCGCCTGCTGCGCACCTCGCGCCAGGTCAGCCGGATGGCGTTCATGGACGTCACCAACCGCATCTCGCGCACCTTGCTGGATCTCTGCCAGGAACCGGACTCGATGACCCACCCGGACGGCACCCAGATCCGCATCTCGCGCCAGGAAGTGAGCCGCATCGTGGGTTGCTCGCGCGAGATGGTCGGACGCGTGCTCAAGCAGCTGGAAGAGCAGCGGATGATCGACGTCTCCGGCAAGACCATCGTGGTGCGCGGCACGCGCTGACCTCGCGGAGCGTCCCCGGCCGCCGCCGCAACCGGTTCCTCGCGGGGGCCGGGTGCGGACGGTTCGCCGCCACCGGTTGCGAGGCCGCGCTTGGATTACGGACAGTTCTTCATCTTCGCCGGGGTCGGCCTGCTCGCCCAGCTGGTCGACGGCGCGCTGGGCATGGCCTACGGCCTGGTTTCCAACTCGATCCTGCTGGCGCTGGGGCTGCCACCGGCGGTGGCCAGCGCCACGGTGCATGCCGCCGAGGTATTCACCACCGGCGTCTCCGGCGCCTCGCATGCCTGGTTCGGCAACGTGCGCTGGCGGCTGTTCTGGCAGCTGGCGATTCCCGGCGCGGTCGGCGGCGTCATCGGCGCCCTCTTCCTCGCCAACGTGCCGGGCGAGACGATCCGCCCCTTCGTCAACGCCTATCTGCTGATCCTCGGCACCATGGTGCTGCTGCGCGCGTTCGGCAAGCGGCTGAGCCGCCACCAGGTGCAGCACAGCGGCGTGCTGGGCTTCTTCGCCGGCCTGCTCGATGCGATCGGCGGCGGCGGCTGGGGACCGCTGGCCACCAGTACCCTGATCGCCCGCGGCGGCAGCGTGCGCAGCACGATCGGTTCGGTCAACGCGGCCGAATTCGTGGTGACGGTCAGCGTGTCGGCCACCTTGGTCATGCACGTCGGCGTCGGCCACTGGCCAATCGTGCTGGGCCTGCTGTGCGGCGGGGTGATCGCCGCGCCGTTCGCCGCATGGCTGGTGCGGCACCTGCCCGAACGCGCCATGATGGCGGCGGTGGGCAGCCTGATCGTGCTGATCAGCCTGGGCCAGCTGGCGCGCCAGTGGTGGTGATTCTCCGCGGGGCGGTCAGAACCACTCGACGCGGGTGACCGCCCGCCCCAGAGCCTTCTCCACCTTCTTGCACAGCGCGGGCGTGCCGTTGACCAGCACCGCCTCGGCGGCCAGCTTCAGCATCGCCACGTCGTGCATCGAGTCGCCGTAGGCAACCTGCCAGGCGCCGACCCCGTGCTCGCTCAGCGACCGCACCTTGCGCGGGCCCACGTTGTGCCGCAGCAGCCGCATGCCGAACCAGCCCGGCCGCAGCTGCGAGGCCAGCACCTCCAGTCCGGTCAGGCCCAGCTGCTGCAGGATGCCGCTGGCCAGGGTCTGCTCGCAGCCGGTCACCACGAGCACGCGATCCCCCGCCAGCTGGTGCCGGCGCAGCGCCTGCAGGCCGTCACGGCAGAACTGCTTCGGCCGGCGCGCCAGCGTGGCGGCGAACGCGTTCGCCGCCACCTGGTAGCGCCGCTCGCCCAACCCCAGCAAGGCGATCCGCACCAGCGTGTACATCGGCCAGCGCCGCGAGAACGGTCGCTGCAACAGCAGCAGCGGCGAACACAGCAAGGCCAGCGCGCAGCGCCACGGCGAGCGCCGGTAGCGTTCGCGCATGAACTGGTAAAACGAATCGCCGCGGATCAGCACGCCGTCGAAATCGAACAGCACCACCCGCGGCGACGCGGCCTCCATCTCCCCCTCCGACATGACGGTCACGGCAGGGCGAACAGCCGCTTGAGTTCGCTGCCCGGATCCTCGGCGCGCATGAACGCCTCGCCGACCAGGAACGCCTGGATGCCGCCCTCGCGCAGGTACGCCACGTCTTCCGGCGTGTGGATGCCGGACTCGGCCACCAGGATGCGGTCGTACTCGATCAGCCCCTGCAGCAGCAGCGAGGTCTCCAGCGAAGTCTCGAAACTGCGCAGGTTGCGGTTGTTGACGCCGATCAGCGGCACCGGCAGCGCCATCGCGCGTTCCATTTCTTCCTCGTCGTGCACTTCGCACAGCACGTCCAGGTCGAGCTCTGCGGCCTGCAGCGACAGCTGCAGCAGCACGTCGTCGTCCAGCGCCGAGACGATCAGCAGGACGCAGTCGGCACCGATCGCCCGCGCTTCCTGCACCTGGTATGGGTCGATGATGAAATCCTTGCGCAGCACGGGCAGCGAGCAGGCCTCGCGCGCCTGCTGCAGGAATGCCTCGCTGCCCTGGAAGAAGTCGCTGTCGGTCAGCACCGACAGGCAGGCCGCGCCGGCGGCCTCGTAGCTGCGTGCGATCGCGGCCGGGTCGAAATCCGGACGGATCACGCCCTTGCTGGGGCTGGCCTTCTTCACCTCGGCGATCACCGCCGGCAGGCCGGCGTCGATCTTCGCCTCGATCGCCGCGGCGAAGCCGCGGGTGCCAGGCAGATCCGCGATGCGAGCGGCCAGCTCGGCCTCGGGCAGCCGTGCCCGGCGTTCGGCAATCTCTTCCGCCTTGCGGGCAAGAATGCGATTGAGGATGTCAGTCATGGCATCTCACTGGTGGTATAGGAACGCATCCCATGCGCGACGAGGGCCCGGACAGCGGGCCACGGCAGTTTCGCGCACCATGCACACCCTACGATGAATGGGCAAGCCGACGGGTGGCCGCCACGAAGGCCTGCATTTTCGCATGTGCGGCGCCGCTGGCAATCGTGGCGCGGGCCAGCTCGATACCCTCGCCGATCGAAGCAGCCACGTCGGCCGTGTACAGCGCCGCGCCGGCGTTCAGGCAGACGATGTCGTAGGCTACGCCATGGCGCCCTTGCAGCACGTCCAGCAGCATCGCCTTCGACTCGCCCGCATTCTCCACCCGCAGGTTGCGGCTGGACGCCATCGCCAGGCCGAAATCCTCCGGTTCCACCTCGTACTCGCGCACCACGCCGTCGCGCAGCTCGCCGACCAGGGTCCCGGCGCCCAGCGATATCTCGTCCAGCCCGTCGCGGCCCCACACCACAAGCGCGTGCCGCGCGCCGAGCTGCTGCAGCGCGCGCACCTGGATGCCGACCAGATCGGGATGGAACACGCCCATCAGGATGTTCGGCGCGCCGGCCGGGTTGGTCAGCGGCCCGAGGATGTTGAACAGCGTGCGCACGCCCATCTCCTTGCGCACCGGCGCCACCACCTTCATCGCCGGATGGTGGTTCGGCGCGAACATGAAGCCGATGCCGGTCTCCGCCATGCACGCGGCCACCTGCGCCGGCGGCAGCTCGATCGCCGCGCCGAGCGCCTCCAGCACGTCGGCGCTGCCCGACTTCGACGACACGCTGCGCCCGCCGTGCTTGGCGATGCGCGCGCCGGCCGCCGCCGCCACGAACATCGCCGTGGTGGAGATGTTGAAGCTGGAGGCGCCGTCGCCGCCGGTGCCGACGATGTCGACGAAGTGCTCGTGCGGCGGCGCGTCCACCTTCGCCGACAGCTCGCGCATCACCCGCGCCGCGCCGGTGATCTCGCCCACGGTTTCCTTCTTCACGCGCAGGCCGGTGATGATCGCCGCCGTCATCAGCGGGCTCACCTCGCCGCTCATGATCTGCCGCATCAGCGCAATCATCTCGTCGTGAAAGATCTCCCGGTGCTCGATCGTGCGCTGCAGCGCCTCTTGCGGCGTGATGGTGATCTCGCGGGCGTGGCCGTTCATGCCGCCGCCCTCAGCGGCTGGCCCAGGAAATTGCGCAACAGGTCGTGGCCGTGCTGGGTCAGGATCGATTCGGGATGGAACTGCACGCCCTCGACCGCCAGCGTCTTGTGGCGCAGGCCCATGATCTCGTCGATCGAGCCGTCCGGGTTTTCCGTCCATGCGGTGACTTCGAGGCAATCCGGCAGCGAGGACTGCTCCACCACCAGCGAGTGGTAGCGCGTGGCATCGAACGGATTCGGCAGGCCGGCGAACACGCCCTGCCCGCGATGGATCACCGGCGACGTCTTGCCATGCATGATCCGCTTCGCGCGGATCACCTTGCCGCCGAACACCTGGCCGATCGCCTGGTGGCCCAGGCATACGCCGAACACCGGGATCTCGCCGGCCAGCTCGCGCAGCAGGTCCAGCGACACGCCCGCATCGTCCGGCGTACCCGGCCCCGGCGAGATCATGATGTGCGAGGGCCTGAGCGCGCGGATGCCGGCCACGTCCAGCGCATCGTTGCGCACCACCTTGACCGCCTGCCCCAACTCGCCAAGGTACTGCACGAGGTTGTAGGTGAAGCTGTCGTAGTTGTCGATCATCAGCAGCATGGCGGGATATCGCTTCGGTCGCATTGGCGCAGTGCGTCATGATAACCGCAGTACGTGCACCGCGCGTCACCGCGCCGGATCGCCGACATCCGGCCAGTGGCGGGGCAGTCGCCGACTGCGGACCGCCGGCCCCGCCGACCGGCGCCGCCGGGCATCGGCCACGCCGGCGGCGGTCGCAACGGCCTCAATTCACGGAGGTGCTCAGGCGAGGTCGCGCCGCGACTGCCGGGCCACCACGCTGGTGGCGGTGAGGTCGCCGGTGACGTTGCCCAGCGTGGCCAGTGCGTCGGGGATGGTGTCGACCGCCAGCATCAGGCCCAGCGGACTCAGCGGCAGGCCCATCGCCTGCGCCACCGGCAGGTTGGTGGCGATGAAGGTGACCTGGCCCGGCAGGCCGACCGAACCGAGGCTGATCACTACCGCCAGCAGCGCACCGGCGAGCAGTTGCGCGGTACCGAGGTCGATGCCGTAGGCCCAGGCGATGAACACCGCCGAGGTGACGTACTGCACCGGGCTGGTCAGGCGGAACAGGCTCACCGCCATCGGCAGCACCAGCGCGGCCACCTGCTTCGGATAGCCGAGCCGGCGATCGGCGCTCTCCAGCATCGCCGGCAGCGAGGCCAGCGAGGACTGCGTGCTGATCGCCACCACCTGTGCCGGCACCAGCGCCAGCGCGAAACGGCGCAGCTTCTCGCCGCCGAACACCACCGCCAGCGGCAGCATCATCACGGTGACCGAGAGATACAGCAGGCACTCCGCCAACACGTACACGCCGAGCGCGCTGAGCATGCCCAGGCCCGAGCGCGCGCACACGGAAAGGATCAGCGCGAACACGCCCAGCGGCGCGATCCACAGCACCCAGCGCACGATCACGATCATCGCGTCGGCGACCGCCTGGAAGAATTCCATCAGCAGCGCGCGCCGCGCCGGCGCGATCCGGGTCAGCGCGAAGCCGAGGAACAGCGCGAACACCACCAGCGGCAGCATCGCGCTCTGCGCCGCGGCCATGACCGCGTTGTTCGGCACGATCGCCACCAGCGTGTCGATCCAGTTCGGCGCCGTCTGCGCGGCCGCGGGCACGCTGGCGTGGTCGAGCGCGGCGACCAGCGCCGGGTTGTGCGGGAACAACGAAAACACCAGCGGAGCGGCCAGCGCAGCGAACACCGCGCCGCCGGTCAGCACCACGATGAACACCACGATCGCACGGCGCGCGATGCGGCCCGAGGCGGCCGCGTCGGTGGCGGTGTTGACGCCCACCACCACCAGCGCCAGCACCAGCGGCACCACCGTCATCTGCAGCGCGTTCAGCCACAGCTTGCCGATCGGCTGCGCCACGTTCGCCACCTGCAGCGCCACGGACTCGTTCCAGCCGGCCAGCAGCAGGCCGATCAAGGCGCCGGCGGCCAGTCCTATCAGGATCCGCGTGGTCGCACTCACCGTGCGACATCCGCGGCGGCCAGTGCCGGCAGCTGCCACGGCGCGCGTAGCCGCTCGTACTCGGCTCGCGGCAGCAGCACGAACACCGGATGATCCTGCGGCTTCAGCCAGGCCAGCAGTTTCTGCATCAACGCGGGCGTCATCGCGGTGCAGCCGGCGGTGGCATCGGCCGGCGACTTCCACAGGTGCGCGAAGATGCAACTGCCGCCCTGCGGCGCCGCCTGTGCGTTGTGCTCGATCACGAAGCCGAGCCGATAACGCTGGTCGCCGTTCGCGTGCAGGTCGCGCCGCATCGGTTCGCTGGAACCCTTCACCGCGTCGGCGCCGACCACGTTCGCGTCGACGATGCGGTTGTATTGCGCCGTGCCGCTGACATCCATGCACCAGTCGGTGGCGCTGAGCGCGCGGTACGGCAGCGCGGTGGCCGCCTGCGCGGCGTAGCCGAATGCCTCGCCGATGCGGAAGACGCCGGCCGGGCTGCGGTTGTCGCCCTCGCGCTTCACCGGGCCGCCGGTTTGCGGCGCGTTCAAACCCAGGCCCCAGCCGGCACCGTTCTTGCCGATGGTCACCGGCGCGGGCGCGACGACCTCCTTCCAGCCGTCGCCGCTGCGCTCGAAGGCGCGCAACTCGCCGTGGTTGGCGTTCCAGTCGGCCGTGGTGACCAGCACCAGCTGGCGGGCATCGTGCCAGGGCGTGGCCGCCGAACCGGCGTGCACGGCACCGGCGAGCGTGACGGCGAGCGTCCACAAGACAACGGTTTGGCGGCGAACAGTCATCGGTTTCCGTCCTGCAGGGTGAAGATGCGCTCGGCCTCGTAGGGCGGACACTGCCCGCCGTTCTCGTGAAAAAGCGCCGGTGAAGTATCGGAAAGGCGGCGGGCAATGCCCGCCCTACGATCCCGGCAAACACTGTTGCGGCGCACGTCCCTACGGCTCCAGCATCAGCTGGATGCGGTCGAGGTTGGCCAGCAGCTGCGCGTGGAGGTCGTCATGGCCTTCGCACAACTGCACGAACACGCCGTCGAGCAGGTGCTGCAGCGCCGACTGGTACAAGAGCGGCTGGATGTACGGCAGCTCGTCGTGCGCGGACACCACCAGGGAGAGGTCGGCCAGCGCCCGCAGCGGGTTGGCGGTGTGCCGGGTCACCGTGATCACCTGGCCGCGGCGCTCGCGGAAATAGCGGGCGATCTTGCACAGCGCCGGATGGTTGCCGTGCTCGGAGAACACCAGCAGCACGTCGCCGGCGCTGGCCGCGGAAACGTTTGCGGTCATCCGCGCGGTGTCGAAGTTGTGCACGGTAAGGATGCCCAGCAGCGACAGCTTCAGCGCGAAGCCGCGCGCATGGATGTCGTCCTCGCCCAGCCCGATGATGAACACCTTGCCGGTACGGCCGGCCTGTTCGATCGCAGCCGCCATCGCGTGCAGCGTCTGCGGCGGATTGATCAGCCGGGTGGCCTCCTCGGCCTCGGACTTGCGCCGCCACAGGTTGCCGGCGGATGCGCCGCCGCGCTCACTGTCGTTGGCCGCATCGGGTTGCGGCGCGTCGCCGTTGTCGGCGCGGGCGATCGCCTCGCCCACCGAATACTTCAGGTCCGGATAGCCCTTGAAGCCCAGCTTCTGGGTGAACTTGACCACGCTGGACTGGCTGATCCCCAGCGCATTGGCCAGCTGCTGCGAAGAGTAGTCGCGCAGCAGCTGCGCGTTCTCCAGGATGAAGTCGGCGATGCGCCGCTCCACCGCCGACATCTGGTCGCGCTCCGAACGGATTTTGACCAGCGCCGACATCATCAATCCCCCAGCCTCTCCAGACCGCGGATCTCGCGGATGCCCAGTCCGGGGGCGTCCGTCACCGAGATTTCCGACTCGTTGAAGATTACCCCACCGTCGACCGGGTTGAACTGGCACAGCGAGGGGCCGTCCAGGTCGACCTTGGTGATCACGTTCGACTTCGCCACCGCCACGTGCACCGCCGCGGCCACGCTGATCGAGGTCTCCAGCATGCAGCCGATCATGCACTCGATGCCGTGCATCGCGGCGATGTCGGCGATACGGATCGCGTTGGAGATGCCGCCGGTCTTCATCAGCTTGATGTTGATGATGTCGGCCGCGCGCAGGCGGATCAGCTCGATCACCTCCATCGGGCCGAACACGCTCTCGTCGGCCATCACCGGCGTATGCACGCGCTCGGTGACGTAGCGCATGCCGGCCAGGTCGCGCGCCTTCACCGGCTGCTCGATCAGCTCCAGCTTGATGCCGGCCTCCTCCAGCGTCTGCAGCGCGTACACCGCCTGCTTGGCGGTCCAGCCCTGGTTCGCGTCCAGCCGCAGCAACGCGCGTCCCTGCACCGCCGCGTAGATCGCCTTGACCCGCTCGATGTCGACGCCGATGTCCTTGCCGACCTTGATCTTCAGCGACTCGAAGCCGCGCTCCACCGCGGAGACCGAATCGGCCACCATCTTGTCGATATAGTCCACGCTGATGGTGATGTCGGTGGTGATCACCGGATCGCCGCCGCCCAGCAGTTTGTACAGCGGCGCGCCATAGAGCTGGCCCCACAGGTCGTACACCGCGATCTCCACCGCCGCCTTGGCGCTGGTGTTCTTCTCCATCGAGGACTGGATCAGCTGGGTGAGGTGGTTGAGCTCGGCGATGTCCTGGCCGATCAGCCGCGGCGAGATGTAGTGGCGGATCGCGTCGATGATCGAGCCGTGGGTGTCGCCGGTGATCACCGCGGTGGCCGGCGCCTCGCCGTAGCCGACCTGGCCCGAGTCGGTGTGCACCATCACCACGATGTCCTCCACCGTGCCGACCGTGCGCAGCGCCGTCTTGAACGGGGTCTTCAGCGGCACCCGCAGCATGCCGAACTGGATGTCGGTGATTTTCATGGGCAAGCCTTCATGGAATCCGTGTCCTGGTTTTCTTCTTGGTGCCGGCGCACTCAGCGGCGGATGCGCACGATGCTGGTCATGCGCTCGACATAGCTTTGCTTGTCGTTGTAGAGCAGCGGCAGCAGCGGGGTCACCGACACCGCGTTGAGCTTGATCCGCGCCTTGCCGCCGTCGGCCTTGCGGTAGCTCATGCCGCCCACGTCGTGGATCACGTACGGCTGGCCGTGCAGGCGGCCGATCACCATCATCACGTGGCCGGGGATGTAGACCAGGTCGCCCACCTCCAGCGCCTGCGCGGCCTTGATGCGCGCCTCGCGGCTGTCCTTCGCGGTGAACACGCGATGCTCCAGCGCCGGGCTGACCGCCTGCCTGCTGGTGTTGCGCGGCATCTCGACACCCATGCTGCGGTACACGTCGGAGACGAAGCCCGAGCAGTCGCGACCGTCGTAGGCATGGCCCCAGCCGTAGCGCTCGCCGAGGAACTTGAACGCCTGGCGGATGATGTTGGCGCGGGTCAACGGCAGGTAGTCGGCCGCCGTGTCGGTGTTCTTCTGCAGCAGCGCCGGACTGAACCCCAGCGAGCCGTCGGCCTTGCGCAAGGGCAGTTCGATCACGTGCGCGGCGTACGGCGTCTGGCCGTTGACCGGCTGGTCCGGCGGCAGGTCGGTCACCAGCGGCACGCGCGTGCCCATGTCCAGCGGCAGCTGCGATACCGCCGGCTGCTCGCGGGTGAACACGGTACGCTCGACAGCACCGGTGATCACCCGGTACGGCGTCCTGCCGGCGTAGCCGAATACTTCGCCCGCGCTGCCCTCGGCCACGTTCTCTTTCTCGGTCCAGGCGGCGTAGCGCGGACTGATCACGAACAGCCACTTGCCGTCGGCGCTGGTGTGCACGATCGCCACCGGCGTGCCGGGGAACTCGGCGGTCTCCTGGAAACGGTCGATGTCGGTGTCGCCCTTCGTGCTGAATACGCGCAGCGCGGTGGGGAACGTGCGCAGCGCAGCGCGGCGCACCACCAGGCCGTAGCGCGTATTCTGCTGCGCTGGGATCGCGTCGAGCGCGAGGTTGCCGACCACGGCATCCAGCGTGGCGGTCGGCACCGGCTGGCCGTCGACGTCGAACAACGGGCGATCCGGCCGCTCGGACAGTTTCTCGATCCAGCCGGCGACCTGCTCGCGGCTCAAGGTCTTCGGCAACGCGCGCAGGTCGTGCATCGACGGATCGACCTGCAGCAGCCTCGCGTTCTGCGCCTCGATCGCCGCGCGGTCGAGGATCACCCGGTCCGGATCGGCCTGCAGGCCGATCCAGAACGCCGGGGCGAGCTGCGCCTCGCCGACGCCGAGCACGCCGGACGGCGGCACCGTCAGCGCTTCGTTGGCCTCGCGCGCCTGCAGCGTGGCGCTGGCGAAGACGAGCGCGAACACGGTGGCGGCAAGCAGGGAAAGTCGCATCGTCTCAGGTCCTATGTTGAAGCCGCATCACGGGCCGGCCAGCGCCGACAACACCGTTGCCACCACCAGCCCGAAACCGGTGCCCAGGATGTAGCCGAGCAGCGCCAGCAGGATACCGACCGGCACCAGCGCGGCGGAATAGCTGGCCGCCAGGATCGGCGTGGCCGCCACCCCGCCAATATGCGCCAGCGAGGAGATCCCGCACAGGTACAGGTCGAAGCGGAATAGTTTTGCGAAGCCGACCAGCAGCACCGCGTGGATCGCGATGATGGTGACGCCGCACAGCAGGTACAGCGGCGCCGCGGCGATGCCCTGGAAGTTGCTCTGCGAGGCCAGCACCGCCACCACGCTGATCAGCATCGCGCTGGAGATCGTGCTGGCGCCCGGAAACTCCGCCAGCGGCGTGTGCGCCACCACCAGGCCGAAGCCGGTTGCCAGCAGGATGGTCCAGGTGGTGGCGCTGATCATGCCGGATGCCGGCAGCCAGTCGGCCAGCCAGCCCGACAGCGCCGCCACCGCCAGCGCCATGCCGAGCCACAGCAGTACGCTGTCGTAGGTGGTCGGTGCCTTGGTCTTCACCGGCGCCAGCGGGATGTCGCCGCTGGATTGCGCCCGGGTCCAGCGATTGAACGCCGGCGCCAGCCGCGCCACCGAGAACAGCACCACCACCCACATCGAGTAGCCCAGCGCATCGGTCAGCAACGACATTGCCAGATGCGCATCGGACATGCCGATCGCCTGCTTCACCGCGATCATGTTCGCGCTGCCGCCGACCCAGCTGCCGGAGAGCGCGGCCAGCGGCTGCCAGTCGTCGCCGGGCAACCAGCGGCGATAGAGCAGATAGGTGCCGATGAAGGCCACGAACAGGCTGATCGAGGTGCAGGCAAACACGCCGAGCACCCGCGGGCCGAGCCGCCAGATCGCGCGCAGGTCGCAATTGATCATCAGCAGGAACAGCAACGCCGGCACCAGGTGCGACACCAGCATCGACTGCGCCGCCTTGATCTCCGCGTTGACCTGCCACAGCCCGGAAACCGCCAGTGTGGTGACGAACAGATAGGTCAGCACGATCGGCGGCAGCACCGAAAACACCTTCCAGCCGAAGCGGCGTTCCATCGCCGGAAACAGCCCGGCGACCAGCAGCATCAGCGCCAGGTAAGGCCAGACCGTATGGATCACAGGCATCCCCTCGTGGATCGTTCGCGGGTATTCGCAGGCTGGCCGGCTTGCACCATCAAGGAATAGTTGATTCTTATGAACTTTGATCAAAGCATAAATTATTGACCGGCATTTGCAAGCATGTTACACAGCGGTTTCAGGGGATTCATTGCAGGGGACGTTTGTCGATGGATACGTTGCTGCCTGTCGCATCGGGAATACGCCGCCACGCCCGTGGCCTGCGCCTCGTCGTGACCCTGCTCGCCTTGCTGTCCGCCGCACCGCTCGCCTTCGCCGGCAACGCCATCAACGACAAGGTCGTCACGCCCATCATCGCCCAGATCGACGCCGGCCACTTCAAGGCGGCCGAGGCGGAGATCGCCGGCGCACTGGCGCAACCCGGCCTGCCCGCCGGCACACGCGACGCGCTCGCGTTCCAGCGCGAACGCATGCGCCGCATCCTGCTCGACTTCACCCTCGGCGCCGACGACGTCGAGGCACGCGTGCGCAAGCAGATCCCGGGCCTCACCGATGCCGAATTCGCGAAGTGGAACGCGGCCGGCCTGTTCGAGCACCAGGTCATCGACGGCAGGACGCTGTACTTCAAGCGCTCGCCCGGCAACCTGTTCCGGCTCAGTCCCGAAGCAGTGGCGCGGCGCGCGGTGCAGACGCCGATCACCGACGGTCCGATGGAAACGCTGAACGACCAGCAGCGCGCGATCTACAAGGCCGCGTTGGCCGAACACCGCAGCAGCGTGCTGCCGCGCCGCCTGCGCATGACGCAGACGCTGACCGTCGATGCCGATGCGGTGCCCGCCGGCGAAACCGTGCGCGCCTGGATTCCGTATCCACGGGCGGTGCCGGGCCAGCAGGAAGACATCCGCTACGTGGCCAGCGTGCCGGCGCAACACCGGATCGCGCCCGAGTCGGCACCGCAGCGCACGGTGTACCTCGAAAAGGCCGCCGTGGCCGGCCGGAAGACGGTGTTCTCGATCACCTACGAGCTGACCCTGCTGGCGCAATACCACCCGATCGACCCGGACCGGGTGCGGCCGGAAAACATCACCCCGGAGCTGGCCCCGTTCGTGGCCGAGCGCGCGCCGCACATCGTGTTCACCGACGCGATGCGCAAGTTCTCGCATGAAGTGGTCGGCGACGAGAAGAACCCGTACCGCATCGCACAGAAGCTGTTTGCCGCAGTCGACCGCATCCCCTGGGCCGGCGCGCGCGAATACTCGACGATCTCCAACATCAGCGACTACGCGCTGCACGCCGGCCACGCCGACTGCGGCCAGCAGACCCTGCTGCTGATCACCCTGCTACGGCTCAACGGCATCCCCGCGCGCTGGCAGTCCGGCATGGTGTATTCGGACGACGGCAGCCGCTACAGCAACATCCACGACTGGGGCTACCTCTATCTGCCGCCCTACGGCTGGGTGCCGATGGACGTCACCACCGGCCGCCTGCATCCGGCACCCGGCGACGACAAGGCGCTGGAGTGGTTCTACCTCGGCGGGCTCGACAACTGGCGCATCGCCTTCAACGACGACTTCGGCCGCCGCTTCCAGCCGCCCAAGCGGCACTTCCGCTCCGACAACGTGGACTCGCAGCGCGGCGAGGCCGAGTGGCGCGGCGGCAACATCTATTTCGACCAACTGGACTACGACTTCGACTGGCAGATCCTGCCGGCGGCGCAGGGACACGGCGACAAATAACCCGCAGCTTTTCATGAACATGGCATCGACAGGATCGATGGGGGGAGATGGGAAATGAGCAACATCCGCACATTGCGCAGGACCGTACTTGGCACGGCGCTCGGCCTAGGCTTGGGGTCGCTGGCTGGGGGCCCCGTGCTGGCCCAGGCTGTCACCGGCGCCGTCGCCGGACGTGCCGACGCCGGCGCACAGATCACCGTCACCAATGCCGCGACCGGACAGGCGCGCTCCGTCACGGTCAACGCCGACGGCACCTACCGAGTCGCCCAGTTGCCAGTGGGCGATTACAGCCTGCAGGTATCGCGCGACGGCCAAGCTGTCGGCACGCCGGTGTCGGTGGCCGTGTCCCTGGGTGGCACCACCAACGTCAACCTGGGCAGCGGCGGCAACGTGACCAACCTGCAATCGATCCAGGTCATGGGCTCGCAGGTGGTTAACCGCGTGGACGTGTTCTCCACCGAATCGGCCACCAACATTACCCGTGCCGAACTCGCGCGCCTGCCGGTGGATCAGAGCCTGGCCTCGGTCGCGCTGCTGGCGCCGGGCGTGGTCTCCTCGGGCGCCTCCTTCGGCGGCCTCACCTTTGGCGGCTCGTCGGTGGCCGAGAACGTCGTCTACATCAATGGCCTCGACGTCACCGATCCGTATCGCCGCCAGGGCTTCTCCACGGTGCCGTTTGCATTCTTCGAGGAGTTCCAGGTCAAGACCGGCGGCTATTCGGCGGAATTCGGCCGCAGCACGGGCGGCGTCATCAACGCCGTGACGCGTTCCGGCGGCAACGACTTCCATGCCGGCGCGGAAGTGACGATGGAACCCTCAGCGTGGGCGTCGTCGGCAAAGGATCATTTCTATCCCGACGGGAAAATCAGCTCCCAGGATCGCACCAGTCGCGACGTGAACCCGCTCTACAAGGCCAACGTGTGGGCGTCCGGCGCCCTCGTGAAGGACAAGCTGTTCTTCTTCGGCATGTACGAACGGCGCGATTCCAGGCCGCAGGACATCGACACCTCTGAGGCCTGGAAAACCAGGGACGCCAACAATTTCTGGGGTGCCAAGATCGACTGGCACATCAACGATGACCACTTGCTGGAGCTGCTGGCGTTCTCCGACAAGGCCGACGCGACCACCAGCAAGTACGACTACACCTGGGACTCCTCCGCGTTCGGCAAAAAGCAGGGCGAGAGCACTTCGGGTTCCGGCGGCGACAACGGCTCGCTCACCTACACCGGCCATCTTGGCGAAAATTTCGTCGCCAAGGCAATGTATGGCGTGAACAAGCGCAGCGCCACCAGCAGCAGCCCGTGGGACGCCGAGTGCAGCATTGTCACCCGCTCGAGCAGCTATACCGCCGCGTTCGGGCCGAAGACCGCGCAGGAAGGCTGCCACCCGAGCAACAGCAGCATCAGCAACCGCTACGACCAGCGCAAGGCGGCGCGACTCGACTTCGAATGGACCCTCAGCAACCACCTGCTGCGCTTCGGCCTTGACCAGGAGCTCATGGATTCGAAGAGCTCGAGGGTGTATCCGGGCGACGGGGCGAGTTATCAGGCCCAAGCCGCCACTCCCGGCGGCATACTGCCCAACGGCGCCGTGGTTCCCGCCGGCGTCACGGCCATCGTCGATGCGCGCCGCTACGTCACCGGTGCCCCGGTCAGCACCAAGGCGCAGGCGTTCTACGTGGAGGACAATTGGAGCGTCACCCCCAACCTGCTGCTGAACCTCGGCGTGCGTGCGGACAAGTTCCACAACAAGCTGGCGTCGGGCGCGACCTTCGCCAAAGCCGAGTTCAGCGACATGATCTCCCCACGCATGGGCTTCAGCTGGGACGTCAAGAGCGACGGCAGCACCAAGGTATTTGGCAATGCGGGGCGCTACTACATCCCGTTGACCAACAAACTCACCGACTATTTCGGCGGCGGCACCACCGACGAGCATACCTACTACGCACTCGACGGCTGGACCCAGAAGAACGACCCGGTGACCGGCGCCCCCTATCTTTTCCCGAAGCTCGGCGCCCAGCTCGGCCCGGTCAATACCGACGGGAACACGCCCGCGCCCGACGACGTCCGCACCGCGGTCGACCGCGACCTGAAGCAGGTGTTCCAGGACGAGTACATCCTGGGCTTCCAGCAGGCGATCAACCAGACCTGGTCGTACGGCGTGAACGTCACCTACCGCAAGATGACCCGCGCGGTGGAAGACGTGCGCATCAACCACGTCGACGGCTGCCCGTGGTACTCCGGCGACTGGCCCATCCTCAACCCGGGCGAAAAGGCCACCCTGTGGTGCCCCGATACCAACAACTGGGTCACCTTCGATACCTCGAAGGATGGCTACAAGGCGTCGGGCAGCGGCGCCATCATGGGCTACAAGAAGCCGCGGCGTACCTACAAGGCGGTCGAGCTGCAGCTGGACCGCGCCTGGGACGGCAAGTGGGCCTTCAACGCCAGCTACATCTGGTCCAAGAGCGAGGGCAATATCGAAGGCCCGGTGAACTCTGATACCGGCTACAACGACACCAGTCTGGTGCAGTACTACGACCATCCGGCGGTGAACGAGCGCTTCGGCCCCACGTTCAACGACTATCGCCACCAGATCAAGTTGAACGGCAGTTACAAGCTCAATGACATGTGGAGCTTCGGATCGACGCTGTTCGCGCGCTCGGGCGGACCGATCACGGCCTTCGGCGTGGTCTGGCCCAACGACAACCGCTCGGCGGGTGGACCCGGCGAATACAGCGGTGGTGGCTCAGGTTGGCTGTGCACGAGTTCGCCGACAAACAATTGCTCCGATTGGCGTACGCGGCAGCTCACCTACAGCCCACGCGGCGCGTTCGGCCGCATGCCGTGGTACTGGAACCTGGGCGCCAACGTGACCTGGACGCTGCCGGTGAAGGACATCGACCTGAAGGCGCGCCTCTCCGTCTACAACCTGCTCAACCGGCAGACCATGATCAACCTGCATTCCCGCTACGAGAGCGCACCCGGCACCAAGATGCCCTACTTCGGCGAAGGCACCAACTGGCAATCGCCGCGCTACGTGCAGCTGGTCGTGACCTACACCTACTGACCCAAGCTTCCCTCCCTAGGCGGCCCGCCGATCGGGCCGCCGCTTTTTCCGGGACAGCAACATGCAGGAACATCAGGCCTCCATCACTGGAGGAACATGCGAGGGCGTCGACCTGGCGGCCCTCGCACAGCGCGAGGGCACCCCCCTGCACGCCTATTCCACCAGTTCGATCCGCCAGCGCATCGGCGATCTCAAAATCGCACTCGCCGGCCTCGACGCCACGATCTGCTTCGCGGTGAAGGCCAACCCCAACCTCGCCATCCTGCAGCTGATGGCGAACGCCGGCGTCGGCGCCGACATCGTCTCGGTCGGCGAACTGCGCCGCGCGCTCAACGCCGGCATGCCGGCCGAGCGCATCGTGTTCTCCGGCGTCGGCAAGAGCGCCGACGAGATCGCCGGCGCGCTGAACGTGGGCATCCTGCGTTTCAACGTCGAATCGCTGGACGAACTGCACACCTTGCAGCGGGTCGCGAAGGCGCAGGAAGTGACTGCGCGCGCCGCCGTGCGCATCAACCCCGACGTGGACGCGCAGACCCACGCGAAGATCTCCACCGGCAAGTCGGAGAACAAGTTCGGCGTCGGCATCGACGAGGCGCGCCGCTGGTTCGCCGATCGCAAGGCGCTGACCCACGTGCAGCTCGACGGCCTGCACGTGCACATCGGTTCGCAGATCCTCAGCCTGGACCCGTTCCGGCTCGCGCTGCAGCGGGTCACCGCGTTCTGGCGCGAACTCGAACAGGCCGGCCATCCGGTCAACAGCATCGACGTGGGCGGCGGCCTCGGCGTGTGCTACCGCGCAGGCGTGGACCGGCCGGTCGCCGCCGCCGATTACGTGGACGCGATCCGCGAAGCGCTGGCCGGCTATCGCGGCCGCCTGCTGCTGGAGCCGGGCCGCTGGCTGGTGGCCGAGGCCGGCGTGCTGCTGACCCGGGTTTTGCGCATCAAGCAAGGCACCGAGCGGCGCTTTCTGGTGCTGGACGCGGCGATGAACGACCTGCAGCGACCCAGCCTGTACGACGCCTGGCACGATATCGTGCCGGTGACGGACGAGCCGCGCCCGCCGACCACCTACGACATCGTCGGCCCGGTCTGCGAAACCGGCGATACTTTCGCCCGTGCCCGCGAGCTGCCCGAATGCGCGGCCGGCGACCTCTTGCTGATCAGGGCCACCGGCGCGTACGGTGCGTCGATGGCCTCCACCTACAACTCGCGGCCGCTGGCGGCCGAGGTGCTGCTCGACCAGGGCCGCTACGCCGTGGTGCGCCGTCGGCAGCACTTCGAGGACATGATCGCCGGCGAGCAGCCGGCACGGAATTGGGAAACCGCATGAACCTGACCGTCCGCCTCGCCCTTCTCACCGCCCTGGCGCTGCCCGCCGCACTGAACGCGCAGGCCGCGCAGGACCCGCCGGTCACCATCGACACGCACGTCGATATCCCGTTCACCTACATGGCCGAGCCGCGCTTCGACGCCGGCAAGGACACCCGGCTGCTGGTCGACCTGGGCAAGATGGAGCGCGGCGGCCTCGACGCGGCGTTCTTCGTGGTCTGGGTGCCGCAGCACCAGCTCGACGCCGCCGGCTACGCCAAGGCAGTGCAACAGGCCAGCCAGAAATACGACGGCATCGGCCGCATGCTGATGATGTATCCCGACCGCATCCGCCTGGCCACCACACCGGAGCAGCTTGTGGCCAACCACAAGGCCGGCCTGCTCTCGGCGACCATCGAGATCGAGAACGCCTACTCGCTCGGCCACGACCTCCGCCGCCTCGACGCCGCATTCGACCGCGGCGCCCGTTCGGTCGGCCTGGTCCACGTCGGCAACAACGACCTGTGCACCAGCTCGCTGCCCGACACCGAGCACGGCGAGCCGGCGATGAACAGCGCGGCCGACACCGGCATGAGCGACTTCGGCCGCGCCGTGGTGAAACGCGCCAACCAGCTCGGCATGCTGGTCGACATCTCGCACGCCTCGGACCACTGCGTGCGCGATGCGCTCAAGGTTTCCACGACACCGATCTACGCCTCGCACTCCGGCGCCCGCGCCGTGCTCGACCACCCGCGCAACCTGCCCGACGACCTGCTGCGCGCGATCGCCGCCAGGGGCGGCGTGATCGATGCCGTCGCCTACAAGGAATTCCTGAAGAAGGATCCTGGCCGCGAGGCCGCCGAGAAAAAATTGCAGGCGGCCGTGGCGAAACAGGCCGGCGAGAAGGAATACGACAGCGACAACGACGACTACCGGCCCGAGATGGAAGCGGGCATGGCCGAGATCCAGAAGCAATACCCGCTGGCCACGCTGGACGACTACGTGAAACAGATCCGGCACATGGTGCAGGTGGCCGGCATCGACCACGTCGGCCTCGCCTCCGACTTCGACGGCGGCGGCGGCATCACCGGCTGGAAGGACGCCAGTGAAACCCGCAGCGTCACTGCTGCGCTGCGCAAGGCCGGCTTCAGCGACGCCGACATCGCCAAGCTGTGGGGCGGCAACCTGCTGCGCGTGTGGGGCGAGGTGGAGCGCCATGCACAACGCTGACACCGCGGGGGCTTCGGTGAGAAGCGGCGTCGATACCCGCCCGAAAGCACCGGCATTCGTCATCCCGGCGAAAGCCGGGATCCAGGGTCTTTCGCCTTGGTGTCGCTTCGGGAAAAGCCGGCGGCACGGGATCCGGGCTTTCGCCGGGATGACGGGGGTTCTCCGCTGCTCGCTCGCATTTTCCGGCGCGGCACTTCTTGGCCTGGTTTCACTGACCATGCCGGTGCGCGCCGAATCTCTCTCTGCTCCCAAGCCGACCTACGACAAGATCGTCGACGCCACCATCGCACGCTATCACCTGCCCGGCATCGCCGTCGGCGTGATCGAGAACGGCAAGGTCGTCTACGTGCGCACCGCCGGCGAGACCGTCGCCGGTTCGGGCCAGCCGATCACCCCGCGCACGCTGTTCAAGATCGCCTCCAACAGCAAGGCGATGACCACCGCGCTGCTCGGCCGGCTGGTCGACCAGGGCAAGCTGCGCTGGGATGATCCGGTGACGACGTATCTGCCGCAGTTCCGCATGCACGATCCCTGGGTGACCGCGAACATGCGCGTGGCCGACCTGCTCACCCACTCCAGCGGCCTGCCCGAGGGCGGCGGCGACCTGATGCTGTGGCCGGAGCCGAACGCGTTCACCCGCGCCGACATCATCCACGGCCTCGCCTTCATCAAGCCCGGCTACAGCTTCCGTTCGCAGTACCAGTACGACAACCTGCTCTACGTGGTGGCCGGCGAAGTGGCCTCGGCGGCGGGCGGCGCGCCGTACGAAACGCTGATGCGCAGCGAGGTGTTCGCGCCGCTGGGGCTGGACCGCTGCCAGGTCGGCGCATGGAACCGCGACACGGTCGGCGACGTCGCCACTCCGCATCGCCGCGACGGCGGGCGCAACGTGGCGATAGCCGAGGATGCGGCGATCCCCGCGATCACCTCCGCAGCCGCCGGCGGCATCCGCTGCGACCTCACCGACATGCTGGCGTGGGCGCGCAACTGGCTGGCGCCCACCCACGCGCAGCTGCAGTGGCTGTCGCCGGTGCAGCGCGACGTGCTGCAGGCGCCGCACATGTTGATCCCGGTCTCCGCGCAACGCCGCGCGTGGGACCACACCCACGTGATGGCCTACGGCTACGGCTGGCGCATGGCCGACGTCGACGGCCAGTGGAGCGTGTGGCACACCGGAACGCTGAACGGCATGTACTCGATGCTGGCCCTGCTGCCGGATCGCGGCAGCGGCTTCGTGTTCATGATCAATGGCGACGCCGGCGACGCGCGCACCGTGCTCGGCGAGGTGCTGATGAAGCACTTCACCGCGCCGGACGACCGTCGCGGCGTGGACTGGTACGCCGACGCGCTGGAGCAGCGGGCGAAACAGAGGCCGGCGGCAACGTCCGCCCCGGACACTTCGCGCCTGCAGCCGGCCAGCGCCGCCGAACTTGCGCGCTGGAGCGGGCAGTATCGCGACCCATGGTTCGGCGACGTCACGCTGTGCCCGCGCGATGGCACGATGCATTTCGCCGCCGCGAAGTCGCCGACGCTGGCCGGCACCGTGATGCGCCTGGGCGACCGCTACCTGGTGCACTGGGACGACTCGGCCGACCTCGACGCCTGGCTGGATTTCCGTGCCGCCGCCGGGCAGCAGCCGGTCTCCCTGCGCATGGCCAAGCTCGATCCGCTGGGCGACTTCAGTTCCGACTACGAAGACCTCGACTTCCACCGCGTGGGGAGCTGCCATCCATGACCAACCCATCGTCCATGACTACCGGCAGGAGCGCGCTTGCGGGCGATGCTCTTTCCTTGGGGCTGCAGAGCAGGAGCATCGCCCGCAAGCGCGCTCCCGCAAAAGCCGCGCATCTCATCGTGTTCGCCTTGCTCGTCGCCCTTGGCGGAGCCGCCCGCGCGGATCAGCCACCCGCCCTGTCGCCGGCAACGACCGCCGCCGCGGCCAACCTGGTCGACATCCGCACGCTGGTGCCCGACATCGCCGAGGACATCAAGTACGCCGGCCACGACAACTTCGTGGGCGCGCCGGTCGATGGCTACCTGGCACCGAAGTGCCTGCTGCTGCGTCCGGTCGCCGAAGCGCTGGCGCGGGTCGAGCGCGAACTGCGCACGCGGCAGCTGCGCCTGAAGATCTGGGACTGCTACCGCCCCGCCCGCGCGGTGGCGCACTTCGTACGCTGGGCGCACGACCTGACCGATCAGCGCACCAAGCCGCAGCACTACCCCACGCTGGACAAGTCGAAATTGCTCGGCGATTACATCGCACCGGTCTCCGGCCACAGCCGCGGCGCCACCGCCGACCTCACCCTGCAACGCTGCGCCGCCGACGGCACCCGTTGCGCGCCGCTGGACATGGGCACCGACTTCGACTTCTTCGATGTGCGCGCCCACACCGATGCGCCCGGCATCACCGCCGCGCAGCACGCGAACCGCCTGCTGCTGCGCGACGCGATGGCGCGCGAGGGCTTCCGCAACTATCCAATGGAATGGTGGCATTACACCTTCACGCCCGAACCCACGCCGCACACGCTCTACGACGTGCCGGTGCAATGACCCGCAGGGCGGGCACTGCCCGCCGGCCCTTCGACCCGTCCCACGCGCTCCGCAAACACGGCGGGCCTTGCCCGCCCTACACATTGATCAACCGGGGGATCTCTGCCTTGCCCAGATTGTTCATCGGCCTTGCTGCCATCCTGCTCGTCGGCTGCGGTTCGGGCACCAAGCCGGTCGACCCGACCGACGCGCTGATGGCGCGCTACGCCGGCGACGTGCCCGGCGCCTCGCTGCTGGTGCTCAAGGACGGCAGGCCGATCGTGCGCCGCGGCTACGGCATGGCCAACCTCGAAGACGGCGACAAGGCCACGCCGGCCACCAACTACCGGCTCGCCTCGGTGAGCAAGCAGTTCACCGCCGCGGCGATCCTGCTGCTGGCCGAGCACGGCCGGCTCGACCTCGACGACCCGGTGCGCCGCTGGCTGCCTTCGCTGCCGGAGACAACGTCCACCGTCACCTTGCGCCAGCTGCTCACCCACACCGGCGGCCTGGTCGACTACGAGGACCTGATCCCGCCAGGCACCACAGCCCAGGTCAGCGACGACGACGTGCTGCGCATGCTCTCGGCTACGCCGAAGACCTATTTCGCGCCGGGCAGCGCGTACCGCTACAGCAACTCCGGCTACGTGCTGCTCGGCCTGGTGGTGGAACGCGCCTCCGGCATCGGGCTGCCGTCGTACCTCAAGCAGCGCATCTTCCAGCCGCTGCACATGGACCATACCCTGCTCTACGAGCACGGCAAGGGGCCGGAAGTGGCGAACCGCGCCTACGGCTACAGCGAGGAACACGGCCGCTGGACGCGCACCGACCAGAGCGTCACCAGCGCCACCCGCGGCGACGGCGGCATCTACTCCTCGATCGACGACCTGGCCAGGTGGGACGCCGCGCTGTACGACGACCGCCTGCTCAGCGCCGCCTCGCGCCGGCTCGCTTTCAGCCCGCACGTCAAGATCACTGGCGAGCCGTACCAGGCCAGCTACGGCTACGGCTGGCGCATCACCGGCGACACGCTGTGGCACTCCGGCGAGAGCATCGGCTTCCGCAACGTGATCGTGCGCTGGCCGAAGCAGCACCTCACGGTGATCCTGCTCAGCAACCGCAACGACCCGGAGCCGTACCGCACCGCGCTGGCGATTGCCCAGCCGTACCTGCATTGACCCTGCCACCATTTTCGCTCACCCGCACCGTCATTCCAGCGAGGCGCTTTTCAACAGCCGAAGGGCTGGTCAAGCTGGAATGACGAGCCATGAAGCCCACCGCCATGTACCCGACACTCCCTGCGTCCCGCCTTCTGCGCATCGCTGGCCTGCTGATCCCGCTCGCCCTGCTCGCCGCCTGCGCCCCGCTGCCGCCGCGCAACCCGCTGGCGACGTGGGTGCCGTCGCCGAACCACGACATCCGCCGCCCGGTATTGATCGTGCTGCACTTCACCAACCAGCACTCGGTGCAGGAGAGCCTGGACACCCTGCGCACCGCCAACAGCACCGGCCCGGTCAGCGCCCACTACCTGGTCGGCGCCGACGGCCGCATCTACCAGCTGGTGTCCGACCAGCTACGCGCATGGCAGGCAGGCCCCGGGCGCTGGGGCACCATCACCGACCTCAACTCCGCCTCGATCGGCATCGAGCTGGACAACGACGGCGCCACGCCGTTCGCCCAGCCGCAGATCGACAGCCTGCTGCGCCTGCTCGCCGACCTCACCACGCGGCTGCGCATCCCGCGTACGCAGATCATCGGCCATGAGGACCTCGCCCCCGGCCGCAAGGACGATCCCGGCCCGCTGTTTCCCTGGAAAACCCTGGCCGACGCCGGCTACGGACGATGGCCGCAGGGCGCGCTGGCCGACCCGCCTGCCGGCTTCGACCCGTGGATGGCGCTGGCCGTGGTCGGCTACCCGCTGGAGGACCGCACTGCCGCCGTGCGCTCCTTCCACCACCACTTCCGCGGCATCGAAAGCGACGCGCTGGACGGCGAGGACCTGCGCATCCTGTACAACCTGGCGCAGCAGATCGAATCCGGCGATGAGGGAAACTGAGCTACCCGTTCACACTTCCAGCCGGTCGTCCGGCCGCGCCACGATCGCGTACAGCGCCGGCATCAGGAAGATGCTGATCAACAGCCGCGTGAACAGGCCGCTGACGATGACCAGGGCGAACGGCCGCTGGGTATCCGTGCCCACGCCCGTTGCCAGCGCGGCCGGCAGCAGGCCGAGCGCCGCCACCAGCGCGGTCATCATGATCGGGCGCAGACGCAGGATCGCCCCTTCGCGGACCGCCTCGGCCACCGCGACGCCATTGCGGCGCAGCTCGTTGACGTAGGAGATGTACACCACGGCGGTCTGCACCGAGACGCCGAACAGCGCGAGGAAGCCGATGCCCGAGGACACCGAGAACGGCGTGCCGGTCAGCCACAATGCGATGATGCCGCCGGCCGGCGCCGACAGCACCACGCCGACCACGGTGATGAAGGGGAATTTGAGGTTGCTGTACAGGGTGAACAGCAGCAGGAAGATCAGCCCCACCGTCAGCGGCACGACCAGGTTCAACTGAGCCCGCGAGGCGGTGTATTCCTTGTATTCGCCGCCCCAGTCCAGCCGGTAGCCGCTCGGCAACTTCACCTTCGCGTGGACCTGTCCGATCGCATCCTCCACCGCGCCGGCAAGGTCGCGCCCTTCCACCGAGAACTGCACGCCGATGTAGCGCGAGTTGTTCTGCCGGTAGATGAAGGAGGCGCCGGTGGTCACCCGGATATCGGCGAACTCCTTCAGCGGCAGCTGCTGGCCGCCCGGCGTGGCCACCAGGATGTTGCCGATTTCCTCGGGGTTGTCGCGGTACGGGCGATCCAGGCGCACGACCAGGTCGAACTGTTTCTCGCCCTGGATCACCTGGGTCGCCACGTCGCCGCCGATCGCGGTCTGGATCAGGCCGTTGATGTCGTCCACGTTCAGGCCATAGCGGGCGATCGCCGCGCGGTTGATCGTGATGGCCAGGCTCGGCTGGCCCAGCTCCTGCACCAGGGTCACATCACGGATGCCGCGCACCTGTTCCAGCACGTGCTTGATCGCCTTGCCCTTCAGCTGCAGCGTGTCCAGGTCCGCACCGAACACCTTCACCGCCAGTGCGCTCTTCAGGCCGGTCTCGGCCTCGTCCACCGCATCCTCGGCGGGCTGGGTGTAGTTGAAGGTGATGCCGGGAAAGACCTGCAGCTTGCGGTTGATCGCCGCGATCAGCTCGGCCTTGTCGTGGTACGCACCCTTCCACTGCGCATACGGTTTCAGGCCGACGTAGAACTCGACGTTGAAGAAGCCGGTGGAGTCGGTGCCGTCGTCGGGCCGGCCCAGCTCCGAGGCGACCGTGGTGACCTGCGGGAACGAGCGCAGGATGTCGCGGATCTGCGGCGCGATCTTCGCCGATTCGTCGAACGAGATGGTGTACGGCATGGTCGCGCGCACCCACAACGCACCTTCGTCCAGGTGCGGCATGAACTCCGCACCGATGCGCGGGATCAGCAGCAGCGCGAGGCCCAGCAGCGCCGCCGAGGCTAGAGTGGTCGCCCATACGCGGGCGAGGCAGAAATCCAGCCCCTTGATGTAGACCGCCTTGATCGCCTCGAACGCGCGGTTGCGCCGCTCGCGCACGCCCTTGCGCATGAACCACGAACACAGCACCGGCAACAGGGTCAGGGTGACCACCAGCGAACCGATCAGCGCGAACACCATGGTGTCCGCCATCGGCTTGAACAGGATGCCCGACGGGCCGGACAGCACATAGATCGGCAAAAAGCTGACCACGATCACCGCCACCGCATAGAACAGCGGACGATCGACCTCCGCGGCGGCATCGCGGATCACCTCGATGACGTTGAATTTCGTTCCCTCGCGATCGGCGAGCTGGCGATAGATGTTCTCCACCATCACCACCCCCGCATCGACCAGGATGCCGAAATCCACCGCACCGATCGACAGCAGATTGGCCGAGGCGCCCTGCAGATCCAGGCCGATGAAGGCGACCAGCAGCGACAGCGGGATGGTGACCGCCACGATCACCCCGGCACGCACGTCGTACAGGAAGAAGATCAGCACCACCACCACCAGCAGCATGCCGCGCAGCAGGTTGTCCCTGACCACCTGGGTGGTCACCGCGACCAGGTCGCTGCGGTCGTAGAACGGATGGACCTTGATGTCCTTCGGCAGGATCTGTTCGTTGAGTTCCTGCGTCTTCGCCTCGACCCGCTTCAGCACGTCCTGGGTCTTCTCGCCGGTACGCAGCGAGATCACACCCTCGACCGCGTCGTCCTGCTTCTCGAAACCGAACTGGCCCAGCCGCGGCGCAATGCCGATGACCACCCGCCCCACGTCCTTGACCAGCACCGGGCTGCCGTCGTGCACCGCCAGCACCGCGTTGCCGATGTCCTCCAGCGTCTGCAGCCGGCCGACGCCGCGCACGTAGTAGAACTGGCCGCCCTGCGAGTAGAAGCCGCCGCCGGCGTTGCCGTTGTTGGCGGCCAGCGCGGCCTTGACCTGCTGCGCGCTGAGCCCGACGCCGGCGATCTTCGCCGGATCCAGCAGCACCTGGTACTGCATGCTGCCGCCGCCGAAACCCGAATCGTCGGCCACGCCCGCCACGGTGCGGTACTGCGGCTCCACCACCCAGTCCTCGAAGGTCTTCAGCTCCATCGGCGAGCGGTCGGAGCTTTGCAGCACGTAGCGATAGATCAGCCCCGACGGCGACGACAACGGCGACACCGACGGCTTCACCCCATCGGGCAGGGAGAGGTCGCCAAGCCGGTTGAACACCTGTTGGCGCGCGAAATAGTTGTCCGTGCCGATGTCGAAGGTCAGCGTGACCACCGACAGGCCGTACAGCGAGATCGAGCGGACATTGTCGGTCTTCGGAATGCCGGTCATGCCCCGCTCGGCCGGCACCGTGATCAGCCGTTCCACTTCCTCGGCGGTATGCCCCGGCCACTGCGTGACGAGCTGGACGCTGGGCGGCGACAGGTCCGGATAGGCGTCCACCGGCAGGCGATGCAGCGCATGCACGCCGGCGCCGATCAGCACCAGCACCAGCAGGGCGATCAGGAAACGTTGCGCCAGCGAGGCACCGACGATCCGGTTCATCAGCGACGCCGCGCGCGGCGGCATGGGCGGCAACTGGTCGCTCATTGGTTTTGCATGAACTGCACGAAGATGGCGCCGTCGACCACGATCCGGTCGCCCGGCTGCAGCCCTTCGCTGACCAGGTAGTCGTCGCCGGTGCGCGGGGCCGCCGTGACGTGCCGGCGCGCAAAGCTGCCGTCATGCTGGACGAGGTAGACGAACGGCAGGTTCTCGTCATCGCGCAGCAGCGCCGACGCCGGGATCAGCAGGCCCTCGCCGGCCTGGCGCGACTGGATCCGCACGCGCACGTACATCTGCTTGCGCAGCGCGCCCTCCGGGTTGCGGAGCACGATGCGCGCGGCGACCGCGCGGGTGTCCGGGTTCACCACCGCGGCAATGTTGTCCACCACGCCCGCCAGCGCCGTCCCCGGCGCACCGGCGTCGACCTGTGCCGGATCACCGACCTTGATCCCGGCAAGTTCCGCCGCCGACACCTGCGCCATCACCCACACCTTCGACAGGTCGGCCACGGTGAAGCAGGGCGTAGTGCCCGCCTGCAGCAGCTGGCCGGGGGTGATCAGCTTTTCCACCACGGTGCCGGCGACCGGCGCGCGGATGATGCCCTGCACGCGCGCCACCGTGCCGCCGGCCTGGATCGCCTTGATCGTGCCGGCATCGACATGCAGCGCCACCAGCGCCTGCAGCGCCGCGTCCCGATCGGCTTCGGCGCTGGCGGCGTCGGTCTGCGCCTGTTCGGCCTCCCGCCGCGAGACGCCTTCGTGCTGCAGCAGGTCCTGGTCGATATCGGCCAGCCGGCGGGTGTTCCGCGCGCTGACCAGGGCCTTGCGATAGGCACCGATCGCGGCCGAGAAGTCCGGCGAGTCCACCAGCGCCAGCGGCTGGCCCTGGCGCACCTTGTCGCCCGGCGCCACCAGCAGCCGCGCCACCGGCCCGGAGAACGGGGCCAGCACGCTGGTCGCCTGGTCGTTGTCGAAATCCACCACGCCGGTGGTCTCGATCGCGCGATGGAAGCTGGCCGGCGCGACGGTGAACAGGTGGATGCGCTGGCGCTGCGCCGGCGTCATCGTCACGTTCTGCGGCGTATCGGACACTGCAGCGTGCTGCGCTTCGGGCCTGGAGGAACAGCCGGCCGCACCAAGCAACGCGCCCAGCGCGAGCAGGAACGCCGCGGGACGCCATGGCATCAGGCACGGCGCCGAAGATGATCTACTTTTCATCGCTGTCCCGGTCTGCCTTGGCGTGATCCGAATCGGAGGGGTGCGGCTGCTTCGACGCGGCGTCGGCCTGCGTAGCGTCCGCGGCGTTCCACCAGCCGCCACCCAGCGCCTGGAACAGCGCCGCGGTGTCGGCGTAGCGGCTGGCCTGCGCCTGCACCAGCGCGATGCGCGCCTGCTGGTAGCCCTGCTCGGCGCCGAGCAGGGACAGGTAGCCGGCATAGCCGTCCTTGTACTGCCGCTGCGACAGATCCAGGGTGAGCTTTGCCGCCTGCGCGGCGCTGCTCGCCGCCTGCAGGCCTTCGGCATCGTGCTGCAGCGCAGCCAGCGTATCGGCCACATTCTGGAACGCCGTCAGCACCGTGCTGCGGTATTGCTCTGACGCCTGCACGTAGGCCGCCTTCGCCGCGCGCTCCTGGTGCAGCAGGCTGCCGCCGTGAAAAATCGGCGCGGCGATATCGGCACCGATACCCCAGAAGCCAGTGCCGCTCTTGAATACTTGGTCGATCGCCACCGCGGTGCTGCCCACGTTCGCGGTCAATGAAATATTCGGCAACCGGTTCGCGATCGCCACGCCGATATTGGCGCTGGCCGCGTGCATGTTCGCTTCGGCCTGGCGCACATCGGGCCGTTGCGCCACCAGCGTGGATGGCAGGCTCAGCGGCAGTTGCTGCGGCAACTGCAGGCTGGCCAGGTCGAACGCCTGCGCCGGCGCTTCGCTCGGCAACCGCCCGGCCAGCACCGCCAGCAGATCGTTCTGCTGATCAAGCCGGGTCAGCAGCGGCGGCAGCGTGGCCTGCAGCTGGGCCAGTTGCGATTCCTGCGCGGCGAGATCGAGCCGGCCGGCATATCCCTTGGCCAGCTGGTAGCGCAGGATGTCCACCATTTTCGAGTCGATCGCGATCAGCTCGCGGGTCGCGTCGATCTGCGCGCGCAACGAAGCCTGCTGCACGGCCGTCGCCACCACGTTGGTGCTCAGCGTGATGCGCGCGGCGATCATCTGGAAACGCGCGGACTGCTCCTGCGCCTCCACCGACTCCACTGCGCGCCGGTTCAGGCCGAACAGGTCCGGCGCATAGGAAATGCTGAGCTGCGGAGTGAAGAAGCTGTACAGATACTCCTGCGGCACCACCGGATAGTTCGGCCCGGGTGCCACCTGTTGCGATTGCTTCTGGCGGGTGGCCGAGAAACTGCCGTCGACGGCGGGATAGTAGGCGCCACGCTGCGCGCGGGCATTCTCGTGCGCCACCGTCAGCGCCGCCTGCGCGGCCTTCAGGTCGGCGTTGTGCGCCAGCGATTGTTCGATCAGCGCATTGAGCTCGGCGGAATGGAACAGCGTCCACCACTGCGCGGGAATGTCGCCACCCGGGACGAAGCGCTGCTGCTCTCCGCCCGCGACGTCCGCACTGGCGGTGGTGGCCGGCAGCGGGGCGGCGGTCAGGCGGCCGACTGCGGGCGCAGCAGGCCGCTGAAAATCCGGCCCCACCGCGCACCCGGCGAGGCCCAGCACGGCCGCAGCCGCAAGCAGCCGCCGCAGCGGCAACCGCGTCGCAAATGGCAACGAGCGCAGCCGCCCGATCATCGTGGCCATCACGTCGACGGCGCCGCCATGCACTCGAACCACGGGTTGTTCATGCGGACGCGTCTTGGCCAAAGGATCGGAGACGCAACGATATAACGTACCAACATCGTCGCGAAACCCTGCAAGAAATTACGTTCGGCGACGGGCGGCCAGCCATGCCATGGGACGCGTCGGCCGGCCGTCGGTTTGCGTCCCGGACTTAGGGACAACCGCGCATGGACGCGCCGTTCGAATGGATGGCCGGCCGGACGAGGCCGTCGACGATGACCGCGCGCCTACAGCCCCTTCGCCGCCTGCGCCACCGCGCGGAACAACGCGCGGCCCTTGTTCATCGTCTCCTCCCACTCGGCGGCGGGGTCGGAGTCGAACACGATGCCGGCGCCGGCCTGCACGTGCAGGCGGCCGCCGTGGATCACCGCGGTGCGGATCGCGATGGCGGTGTCGGCGTCGCCCCACCAGCCGATCCAGCCGATCGCGCCGCCGTAGATGTTGCGCTTGGCCGGCTCCAGTTCCTGGATGATCTCCAGCGCGCGCACCTTCGGCGCGCCCGAGAGCGTGCCGGCCGGGAAGGTGGCCTTCAGCACGTCCATGTAGCTCAGGCCTTCGCGAACCGTGCCCTGCACCTGCGACACGATGTGCATCACATGCGAGTAGCGCTCGATCGCGAACGAGTCGCTCACTTCCACGCTGCCGGTTTCGCTGATCCGGCCCAGGTCGTTGCGGCCGAGGTCGATCAGCATCACGTGCTCGGCGCGCTCCTTCGGATCGGCCAGCAGCTCGGCTTCCAGCGCCTGGTCTTCCCCTTCTGTGGCGCCGCGCCGGCGCGTGCCGGCCAGCGGACGCACCACCACCTTGCCGTCCTTGAGACGCGCCAGGATTTCCGGCGAGGAGCCCACGATCTGCGTTTCGCCCAGGTCGACGAAGTACATGTACGGCGAGGGGTTCAGTGCGCGCAGCGCGCGGTACACGTCCACCGGCCGCGCGTTGAAGCCGACGCTGAGCCGCTGCGACGGCACCACCTGGAAGATGTCGCCGGCGCGGATGTATTCCTTCGCCTTCTCCACCATCGCCTCGAACTCGTCCCGGGTGAACGAGGACTTGAAGTCGCCCTCGTCCAGCGCGGTCGACTGGGTGAGCTGCGGGTAGGAAGCTCCGCCCTGGCGCAGCCGGTAGACCAGCGCGTCGAGCCGGCGCTGCGCGGCGGCGTAGGCCTGCGGCTGCGCGGGGTCCGCATGCACGATCAGGTACAGCCGGCCCTTGAGGTTGTCGAATACCGCCACTTCCTCAGCCAGCATCAGGAGCACGTCGGGCGTGCCCAGCTCGTCGGCGCGATCCCACTGCGCCAGGCGCGGCTCGATGTAGCCGATCGTCTCGAAGCCGAAGTAGCCGACCAGGCCGCCCGAGAATGCGGGCAGCTGCGGCAGCCGCGGCACGTCGTACTGCGCGCGCAGCTTCTCGATCTCCGCCAGCGGGTCATCGAGATGCCGGCGCCCAGTGACCTCGCCGGCGTCTTCCACTTCCAGCTCATGCCCGCGCAGGCGGTACACCCGCTTCGCGGGCAGCCCGATGATCGAATAGCGTCCCCAGGTGGCGCCGCCCTCGACCGACTCGAACAGGAAGGTGTACGGCCCGTCGGCCAGCTTCAGGTACACCGACAGCGGCGTGTCGAGGTCGGAGAACACCTCACGCACCAGCGGGATGCGCGTATGCCCCTGGGCAGCCAGCGCGTCAAATTCGTCTCGGGAGATCACGTAGGGGGGATCCGGATGGCCAAACGAGGAAGCGGCCATTGTAGGCGAAGCGCGGCCTCAGCCACTCAGCCGCTGCCGCGGCATGCCGCGCAGGCGCAGCGAGAACGCCACGCCGCTGCCGTCGTCGAGGTTGCGTGCGCCGGCGATGCCGCCGTGGCGTTCGGCCACCAGCCGCACCACATACAGGCCCAGGCCCAGGTGCGGGGCGTCGCCGGGGGTGGCCTTGTCGCGCAGGCTGACCAGCGAGTCGAACAACCGGCCCTGCATCGCCGCGGGCAGTGGCTGGCCCTGGTTGGCCAGCTCGATCTCGGCGCCCTCGGGCGTGGCGCGCAGCGCGAGGCGCAGCCAGCCATCCGGCGGCGTGAACGACAACGCGTTGTCGAGCAGCTTGTCCAGCGCCTGTGCGATCAGCTCGGGCGCACAGTGCAGGTACAGCGGCGCATCGGGCAGCATGCAGTCGAGCCGGCGCGCGCCGATCAGGGGCCGGTAGGCATCGGCACAGCCGCGCACCACGTCGCGCAGGTCGACGTCCTCGGGTTCGGCGGCAAGGATCGAGCGTTCCATCCGGCTCGACTCGCTCATCGCGCGCACCAGTGCGCCCAGCCGCGCCACGCCATCGCGGGCGCGCGCCAGGTACGGCTGCGCCTCCGCCGGCAAGGCGGCATGCTCGAGGTTGTCCAGCGACGATTTCACGATCGCCAGCGGCGTGTTGAGTTCGTGCGAAAGCTTCGAGGCCAGCGTACGCAGGTAATCGGTGTAGCTGCCGACCACCTCGAACAGCCGCTCGAAGCTCCGTGCCAGGTCGCCGATCTCGTCGGGCGCGTCGGTCATCGGAAACTTGCCGCGCTCGAACAGGCCGTCCAGACGTCCATCGTTGAGCTGGGCGCGCTCGGCCGCGTTGCGCAGGCGGCCCAGGCGCAGGCTCAGCCGCGTGGCGAACAGCAGCAGGATGCCGCCGGCCACCAGCAGCACGCCGAAGCTGGTCAGCAGCAGGCCGAACAGCGCGCGGTTGGCCAGCAGCGGCACCGTGCGGCTGGCCTGCTCCAGCAGCAGCACGCCATCGACCCTGCCAGCGTGTTCGATCGGCACCGCGGCGGCCAGCACCACGCTGCCGCGCTCCTCGCCGCTGCGCCACACCGACACCGGCCTGCCGGCAGCCGCCGCGGCCACTTCGCGGGTATCCAGCCGCGGCACGTCCTGCGACCACAGGCTGGCGTCCTCCAGCCGGGTCGCCAGCAGCGAGCGGTAGACCAGCGCGGCGAACCAGCCCGGCTGGCCGTCGCTGCCGGGCGCGGTGTTCAGGCGGCCGCTGCGTGCCAGCAGCCAGCCCCGCGACGCCAGCACGCGCGCCTGCACGCGATCGGGTACCAGCTGCGCGAGCTCGCTGGCGAGCTTGTCCGAATAGCCGAGCAGCGGCCGCGTGTCGGCAGCCATCCGATCGCCGCCCGCCGCCGCGTCGTATACGCCGACACCGAGCGCGCGCAGACGGAGATCACGCGGAAGGCGCAGCTCGACCCGGTAGCCGCTGCCGTCCTCCTGCCATTGCGCGGCGATCGCCTCCGGCAAACCGTCGACCGGCGGATCGAGCGGCCGCGCGGTGAACGGCCCCGGCGCCGCGCTGGCCAGCAGGTAGCGGCGCCGCCCGTTGACGTTGTCCAGCGCTAGGATCAGGTGATCGGCCGCCAGCGCATCCGCATCGTCCGCATCGGCGCGGCTGCGGCGGGTGGCACGCACGTCGGCGTACAGATACAGCCAGTCGTCATCCGCGGCCAGCAGCAGCTTGCCGCGCGCGCCCAGCGGCTGGCTCCACGGCGTCAGCGGCGCCCAGTCGTCGCCGTAGCCGTCGACGGTGATCGGGTTCGGCGCCTGCTGCACGTACCAGCCCGGGCCGGCGGAATCCGGCGCCACCGCGCCGGTCACCACCAGGCTGCGCGCCACCGCGCCGGCCGAGGCCAGCAGCGCCTGCGACTGCCCCTCGCGCAGCAGCGTCTCCATCTGCCGCACATACAGCCAGCCGGCCACCGGCAACGCCAGCGTGCACAGCGCAACCAGCAGCAGCTTGCGGCGCAGGGTCATCGGCGCCGGCGGTCAGCGGCCACGCGCGGGCGAGGTCACGGTGTGGTCCCTTGACCAGCGCGTGGCTACCACCACGCGCATGAAGTCGTCGAGCAGCGCGCGGCTCGACGGGTCGGCGTCGTCGAACGCCATCGACCAGCTCAGCCGCACGCCGCTGGCCGTGCCCGGATCGCAGAACACCAGCACGTCGTCGACATGGTCGCTGCCCTGGTAGACCGAGGCCTCGCACGGCATGACCGGATGCCGCACGGCGAAGCCGGATACCTTGCCGGCGGGGTCGTGCTGCAGGTAGCGCTTGCGGTCGGCCTGCACCTCGTCGGCCAGCGTGGCCAGTTGGCGCGGCCACACGTTGAGCACCATCACCCGCTGCGGCTTGCCGCTCCATTCACCCTGGTACAGCACCGCATTGACGCCGATCGCGCGCGCGTAGGTGCAACAGTCGCGGGTCCAGCCGGCCGGGGTGGCCGCGCTGATCGCCCAGGCCGGCGCGGCGCCGTCGCGTGCGCCGCGCGCCAGCACGCCGTCGTCCTTGCCGCTGGCCTGCGCCAGCGCAGCGAACGCGCACAGCGCCAGCGCCGCCCAGACGCGCCGCCTCACGGCTTCCACCGGTAGCCGACGCCGTGCACCGTCTCGATCGCGTCGAACTCGGGCGCCACCGCGATGAACTTCTTGCGGATGCGCTTGATGTGCGAGGTGATGGTGGCGTCGTCCACCACCAGCTCCGCCTCGCGCATCAGCTGGTCGCGGTTCTTCACGTGGCCGGGGAAGCGGATCAGCGTGTGCACCATCCAGAATTCGGTGACGGTGAGCGGGATCTCCTCGCCGTTCCAGGTGATGCGCATGCGCTCGGATTCCAGTTTCAGCGGTCCGTGCTCGATCACCGTCTCGCTGCTGGCCGGCACCTTCAGCGATTCGATGCGGCGGAACAGCGCGGCGATGCGCGCGGCCAGCTGGTGCAGGCTGGTGTCCTTGCTGAGATAGTCGTCGGCGCCCAGGCGCAGGCCGGAGATCACGTCGAAATCCGAGTCGCGCGCGGTGAGGAAAATGATCGGCAGCGTGGCCGATTTCGCGCGCAGCTCGCGGCACAGGTCGAAACCGCCCTCCGGCTCGTCGCCCAGGCCGATGTCGATGATCACCAGCTCCGGCAGGCGCATCGCGAACGCGCCGGATGCCTCCTGCCGCGAGCCGTAGCCGCGCGCGTCGTAGCCGAAGCGGTTCAGCGCCTCGACGTAGTTGGCGCGGATCAGCGGTTCGTCCTCGACGATGGCAATGCTGCGGCCCATGGCGCGCTCCCTGATGACAGTGCGCGCAGCGTGCTATGCGAATCGCACGCGCGCAAGCCGCGCGGCGCGGTTGCCCGCGTTTTGCCACATGCCGGCAGCCGCCCGGCCCGATTGCGCCGGCGCCAGCGCCCGCAGCCGCGGTCTGATAGGCCCCAGCCAGCCGACCGGGAATGCCGCGATGCCCAGAACCGAATCCACCGAACGCGACCCCAACGCCGAACTGCACGGCTTCGAACCGCTGCGGGTCGCCTTGGCGCTGGGCGCCCTGCTGCTCGCCCTGCTGCTCAGCCTTTGAGGGGGACGCCGTGAACCCGCTCCGTCCCGATCCGAATCCGCTCGACCGGTTTGCCGTGGAAGGCCGCGTTGCGCCCGGCGCGAAGGGAATCGCGCCGGGCGCGGGGCAGGACGACCCCGATCCCGACTGGCAACCCCTGTAACCCTGCGCCCATTCCGTCCGACATGGTGGTTCCTTGTCCCCTCCCCCGAGGGGATTTTTTCGCACCAGGGCGCATCGCGGCGCGCCGGCGGCCCGTTCATGAACGCGTGGGAACCAAACCGGAACGACCCGGTCAACACTACTGATTGGTAGCGTTCCTCTTGCCGTGGAACGTGCCGGCACGGCAGTCGACTCTCCCCTGTAAAGCGGCCGTGCCGGCACACCAATCAATGGTGTTCCCTCTCACGTCCAAGACGACGTTTTTCCCGGTGCAGCCCCCGCTGCACCGGGATTTTTATGTGCGTGGCCGACCGGCCGCGGCCGGAGTAGCTGGCCTAGCGCCTAACGCATGGCGCATGGCACCGCGCAGGCCTACCCGATCGCCTTGCGCATGGCGGCGATCTCGGCACGGTAATCCTTCGCATGGAAGATCGCGGAACCGGCGACGAAGGTGTCGGCACCGGCGGCGGCAATCGCACCGATGTTGTCGGCGGTGACGCCGCCGTCGACTTCCAGCCGGATCGCGCGGCCGCTGGCGTCGATGCGCTGACGCGCCTGACGCAGCTTCTCCAGCGCGCCGGGGATGAATTTCTGCCCGCCGAAGCCGGGGTTGACCGACATGATCAGGATCAGGTCGAGTTTATCCATCACGTAATCGAGGTAATCCAGCGGCGTGGCCGGGTTGAACACCAGTCCGGCCTGGCAGCCCGACTCCCTGATCAGCCCCAGCGTGCGATCGATGTGCTCGCTCGCCTCCGGATGGAAGCTGATCAGGCTGGCACCGGCCTTGGCGAAGTCCGGCACGATGCGGTCGACCGGCTTGACCATCAGGTGCACGTCGATCGGCGCGGCGATGCCGTACTTGCGCAGCGACTGCAGCACCATCGGGCCGATCGTGAGGTTCGGCACGTAATGGTTGTCCATCACGTCGAAGTGCACCCAGTCGGCGCCGGCGGCGAGCGCCGCGGCGGTGTCCTCGCCGAGCCGGGCGAAATCGGCGGCGAGGATGGACGGGGCGATGACGGCGGTTTGCTTGCTCATGACGGCTATCCGGTATGTCGGAGACGCGATTGTAGGAGCCCGCTGGCGGGCGACGCTCCTGCTCTGGTGTTGCGAAGTGACATCAGGGCGAAAAAGGCATCGCCCGCCAGCGGGCTCCTACTTGAATCCGCGCGCTTCCTTGATCCGGTCGTACGCGGCGTTGATCTCGCTGGCGCGTGCCTCGGCCCGCTTGCGCATGTCCTCGGGCAGGTCGCCGAGGCGGTCGGGATGGTGTTCGGAAATGAGCTTGCGGTAGGCGCGCTTGACCGCGCGGTCGTCGGCGCTGCGGTCGATGCCGAGCACCGCATACGGGTCCGGTCCCTGCGCGGCGCGCTGCGGCGGTACGTAGCCGCCACCGTTGCCGTGGGCCTGGCCGCCACCGTAACCGCGCGAGCCGCCCGGGCCGGCGTTCCAGGCGTAACCCTTCATCGCCATCAGCGCCATCAGCTCCATGTCGCTGACCCGCAGCGCGAACGCCAGCTGGCGCAGGATCGCCATCTTCTCCGGCGGCGGGTTGCCTTCGGCCAGCACGGTCTCGATCACCACGTCGAGCACCGGGAACGCGTGGTCGCGGCGCAGGCCGACCCAGTTGCGCAGCGCGGCGATGGTCTGGGTGACGTCGAACTCCGGCTGCTTGCCGACGTTGAAGCTGACCACTGCCTGCCTGCGCAGCTCGGCGTCCAGGTTCATCCGCGTCATCAGGCGTTCGGCGACTGCGATCTCCTGCTCCGACACGCGGCCGTCGGACTTCGCCACCGCACCAAGCAGGGTGAACAGCGGGCCGACGAAGCCGCCGGCTTCCGGCGTGGCGTTCCTGCGCTGGCTGTAGCGCATGTTGTCGAAGATCAGGCCGATCACCGCGCCGGTGATCGCGCCAGGCAGGTGCCCGATGATCAGGCCGAAGAACGCGAACCACAACGTATAGGTGTAACTCATGGATTCCCCTGCGCCTGCGGTGGCTGCGCGCTATACCAGTGCGCCAGCGCGTCGAGCTCGGCGTCGCTGATCGGACCGACCGCGGCGCGCATCACCGCTACGTTGCGGCGGCCATCGCGGTACTGCCTCAGCGCGTCGCGCAGGTAGTCCAGCCGCTGCCCGGCCAGGTGCGGCACGCCTGGCATGCTGGCGTGGCCACTGGCACCGTGGCAGGCGGCGCACAGGCCCAGCCGGGTCGGCGGCGTCGGGGTCTGCGCACGGAGCGGCAGGGCGGCGAGCAGGCAGAGCGCCGCGAGCAATAGGATTCGCATCGGCAACCAATGGGGGCCAAAGGTCGCCAATTCTAGCAGCGCGCCCCGATTTCCCGAGGCGGCGTTTCCGGCGCCACGGCCGCAGCGGCTAGAATGGGCGCTTCCCCGCCACGTGGAACCCGCCGCCGTGCCCACCACCCTGCCGCAATCGAACCTGTCCGGCCTCGAGCTGATCCACCGCGGCAAGGTGCGCGATGTATACGCGTTGTCCGACGATCGGCTGCTGATGGTCGCCACGGACCGGCTGTCGGCGTTCGATGTGGTGCTGCCCAACCCAATCCCGGGCAAGGGCGAGATGCTCACCCAGATCTCCAACTTCTGGTTCGGCAAGACCGCGCACCTGATACCGAACCACCTGCTCGACGTGCCGCTGGCCGAGGTGCTGCCGCCCGGCACCGACCTCGCGCTCTACGCGAAGCGCGCGGTGGTGACGCGGCGGCTGAAGCCGGTGCCCGTGGAATGCATCGCCCGCGGCTACCTGATCGGCTCGGGCTGGAAGGATTACCAGAAGACCGGCGCCGTATGCGGCATCGCGCTGCCCGCGGGCCTGAAGCAGGCGCAGCAGCTGCCCGAGCCGATCTTCACCCCCTCGACCAAGGCCGCGGTGGGCGACCACGACGAGAACGTGAGCTTCGACGCCGTGGTGGACCTGGTGGGCCGCGAGCTGGCCGGAAAGGTGCGCGACGCCACCCTGGCGATCTACCGCTGGGCCGCCGCCTATGCGGCCGAACGCGGCATCATCCTCGCCGACACCAAGTTCGAGTTCGGCACCGATGCGGACGGCAAGCTGTACGTGATGGACGAGATGCTGACGCCCGACTCCACGCGCTACTGGCCGGCCGACCAGTACCGGGTCGGCATCAGCCCGCCCAGCTACGACAAGCAGTTCGTGCGCGACTGGCTGGAGGCGCAGGGCTGGAACAAGACCCCGCCCGGTCCGGTGATTCCGGACGAGGTGATCGCGCGCACCGCCGCCAAGTACGCCGAGGCGCTGGAGCGCCTCGCCGGCATCCGGCTCGACTGAGGCATCCACCGGGGAACGCCATGCGCAGCATGCAGGACTGGCTCGACAGCTACAGCGGCGACCATCGGAACCCGACCAACCAGGTGTTCCACTGGTTCTGCGTGCCGCCGATCGTGTGGTCGGTGATCGCGCTGCTGTGGGCGATCCCGGTGCCGGTCAGCCAGCTGCGTCCCGGCTCCTGGGCCGTGCTGGTGATGGTGCTGGCGTTCTACTGGTACTGGCGGCGCTCGCACCGGCTGGCGGTCGGCCTGCTGATCGTGTTTGCGCTGCTCGGCCTGCTCACCAACTTCCTGTACGCGCGGCTCGGCGCGGCGCAACTGTGCTGGCTCGCGGCCGGCGTGTTCGTGGTCGCCTGGATCGGCCAGTTCATTGGGCACAAGTTCGAAGGACGCAAGCCCAGCTTCCTCACCGACCTCTCCTACCTGCTGATCGGCCCGGCCTGGCTGATGGCCAAGCTGCTGCGCAAACTGGGATTCACGCAAGTCACATGACCACCCTGCTTACCGTGATCAGCACCCTGCTCTGGTGGGTGCTGTACAGCAGCATGGCTGCACTGGCGTTCGCCCTGATCGGCTGGTCCGTATTGCGCTGGGCCGAGCGCTGCGCGGTGGTGTTCAACCGCATCTACCTGGCCTGCCTGCTGTGGACCCTGGCCGGCATGCTGCTGGTGGTCGGCGTGGCGGCCCACGAAGGCCGGCTGCATCCGCCCTACGGCGCCCTGCTGGGCTCCGGCCTGCTGCGCGGCGCGCTGGTGCTGGACATGCTGATCGGCAGCGTGCTGCTGTGGCGGCTGGTGCCGCGCGTCGATGCGCATCGCATTCGTCCCGGCAGTGCCTGCATGGCAGTGGCGGTGATCATGGCGCTCGGTTTCGGCGTCGCCACCAGCCTTGCCTGATCCACGGGCAGATCGCGCGAAAAGAGCGGCATGCCGCCGCCTTTTCCCGCATCCGCCATGCCGCCGGGCAGGCTCCGCTCAGTGCATTCCCCACACGGCCGCGCCGAACACCATCATCATCAGCAAGCCGATGATCATGGCCAGCACGGCGCCGATCACCAGGTAGACCAGTTCCACCAGGCACGCCTTGCCGAACCCGATCTGGGCACCAGTCTGCGAAGGCAGCCGATAGTTGACCAGCGCAGCGCCGACCAGGAACTGCACGGCCATCGAGAGCAGGCCACCCGGGCCGCCATGCAGCAGCGAACCGGTCAGCATGCCCAGCACCATCGACACCACCACCGCGGCGATCGCCGCCAGCAGCACCACACCCAGCGCGCGCAGGTAGGACGGCATGTAGCCGACCACCAGCCGGAACGCCACGCTCAGCACCAGCGCCGCGAGCAGCACGCCCACCACGATCATCACCACAGCCGCGAACATGCCCATGCCGGCCAGCACGGCAAACGTCGAAGTACCCATGGAACCCCCTGTCAGTCGATGGAACCGCCCGGCGGCATCCCCATGCCGCCCGCCCTCCCCGGCGGTGGCGCCAGCCTAGCCGATGGCCGCACTGGCGTCTCCCGCGGCGCGATCGGACCGGGCCATGCCATCGGCCCCTTGAGAAACAAGCCGTGAGCCATCGCACTTCTTCACTCGTGCGGACGCATGGCGCTCCGATTCGCCGCACGCACTGCTTCCACAAACCCGCCGAACGGCACATCGGTGATCCCCACCAGCCCGACATGGCTGTTCTCGCCGTCGAGCACGCGGCCGGTGACGGGCTGGTCGGCGTAATCGAACCAGTGCACGCCGACGATGGCGGGATCGGCAGCGGCGGCGGCGACGTATTTCGCGTAGGCCTCGCCGCGCTGCGCCTCGTTCCACACCGGCACCACGCCCTTGCCGAACGGGCCGCGGTCGTCGGAGCCGAAATGGAATTCGCCGATCAGCACCGGCTTGTCCAGCGCGTGCAGCGCGGCGAGGTCGAGGCCGTGCTGCGGCAGGTCGGCGTAGACGTTGAAGCTGAGCACGTCGCAGTACGCGGCGCAGGCAGCGACGGCCTCGGGGGTGCGCGCCGCGAAGCGGCCGCCGAGGAACAGGTGGTGCGGGTCGTGGCGGCGGATCGCTTCGGCCACGGTGCGGAAGTAGGTGTCGGCGTAGCGGCGCAGCCACGTGCTGTAGTCGCGCGCGATCGCCGGATGCGCCTCGCTCGGCGCGGGTGCGGCGAAGCCGGTGGCGTCGAGCGCACCCCATGAGGCGAGCGCGATGCCCCACGCCGCGGCCAGCTGCGCGGGTGTGCGGTAGCTGGCCTTGAGGTCGGCGATGAACGCCCGCTTGGCCGGGCTCTTCGCGTCGCCGGCCAGCGTGCCCAGCGCCAGCCCCCAGTGGCCTTGCGGGCCGCTGCCGGCCCAGGCCAGCTCGTTGTCGGCGAAGTAGCCGAGCAGCCACGGATCGTCGCGCACGCCGGCGCTGGCCTTGATTACCGCCCGTTCGGCGGCCTGCGCGAAGCGCGGGTCGAACGGATCGGGCATGCGGCCCCAGTAGTCGTAACCACTCGAGACGTTGGCATAGTCGCCGCCGATGTCGATCGAGCGCGTGTACGGCAACCGGTGCGCCTGCCCCAGCGCGTCGTCGCTCCAGTTGCCGAGGGTATTGAAGCCCCAGGCCTGCAGCCGCTGCAGCGCGCGCGTGCGCCATGCCGCCAACCAGTCCCTGCCGTCGACGCGATATAGGTTCGCCGCATAGAAGTCGAACCAGCGGCCGTGGTTGTAGCCGATGCCGCGGCTGGCGCCCTGCTCCGGGTTGCGGTTGTCGTCATGGCCGTAGAACGCCGCCCATTCGCCGCTGTCCGGCGGCAGGTCGCGGAACATGAACTCGCGGCCCTCGACGTAGCTGCGCCCGCCGTCGGTGATCACCGCGTTGACGCCGAGCGAGAAGAACGCATGGCCGTCGGGCGTCACCAGGTGCCAGCGACCGTCCTGCTTCTGCGTGTGGAACCAGCCGGTCTTGCGCAGGCCCTGGACGTCCAGACGTCCGCCGTACGCATCCAGCCCGGCGCGCTGCGCCGCGGTCGGCGTCGCCTGCACTGCCGCACGCAACCCGGCGTCGGAACCGATCTTCTCCGGCCAGCGGCCGCGGGTGTACTGCCCGTAGCGGTCGACGATGCCCGCATACGCGTCGCGCAGGGTAGCCGCGCCCGGCGCCACCTCGACGCGGCCGAACAGCATGGTCTGCGCAGCTTGCGGCGCGGGCATGCCTAGCCGGACCGCGCCGACCTTGCGCAGGTCCAGCGCGCCCTGCACCGTGGTTGCCAGCAGAGTCGGCCGGCCGCGGTCGTCGAACGGCATCGGCGGCCCCACCTGCATGCCTTCGCCGCGCGGCGACGTCGCCTGCAGCGGAACCACCAACGTCTGCGCCGGCCCGGCCGGCACGCCGACCGTCGCCTGCAGGCGCTGGTCGGCCGCACCGTCGATCTCAACCATGAGCGTCACCGCCCACGGCATCGCGTTCTGCACGCGCAGGCGAAGCTCGCCCTGGCCCGACCAGTCCCATGCACCGCTCGCCGGCGCGATCACGAGCTGCGGCTGCGCCGCCGGCTGGAACGCGTAGCGCTGCTGCGCCACGCCATCGCCGGCGCGTTCGGTACCGCCGATGCGCTGCACATGGTCGAGGCTGATGCGGACCCTGGCATCGGGCGCCGCCAGGTCGGCCACGCCCGGCGCGGTCGCGGCGTGGCAGGCACCGAGACCGCACAGGCCCAGCCAGATCCATGCATGACGTTTCATCATCGGCATCCTCGCGTGAATCGGCTTTGCAGGGCGGGCACTGCCCGCCGCTCCAGCATCATGAAGCCAGGAGCCGGCGGGCAGTGCCCGCCCTACGGAGCGTAATGCCTCAAACCGGCTGGCGGCGCGCCCAGCGCTGCCAGCCGTAGTACACCGGCACGCCCAGCGCGATGATCAGCAGGCTCATGCCGGCGTCGCCCGGCGCGTGGATCGCGCTGGCCACGATCACGCCGAACACGGTGATCACGAAGACCAGCGGCAGCAGCGGGTAGAACGGGACCCGGTACGGCGCCGGATCGTCGATGAAGTGCTTGCGGTACCAGAACAGCGTGCCGATGCCGAACACGTGGCCCAACCACTCGCCGACCGTGGTGTAGTTGAGCAGCTGGTTGAAGCTGCCCGACAGGGTCAGCACCACCGCCCAGGCGCCGAGCAGGGCCAGCGCGATCTGCGGCGCGCGCGTGCGCGCATCGACGCGGCCCGCGGCGCGGAAGAACACCCCGTCCGCGCCCATCGTCTGCAGCACGCGCGCGCCGCCGGCGATCGCGATGCTGCAGTAGCCGAAGGTGGAACAGGCGATGCCCACCGCGATCACGGTGGCACCGTGCGCGCCGAACAGCCGGCGCATCAGGTCCGCCGCCGGCGCCTGGCTGGCGGCGAGGCCGGCGTGGCCCAGGCCCGCCAGGTAGGCGAAGTTGGCCAGCAGGTAGCAGAGCACCACGCCGGCCATGCCCAGGCCCAGCGCGCGCGGCAACGTGCGCTGCGGGTCGCGCACTTCGCCGGCAAGATCGTTGAGGTAGTGGAAGCCGCCGTAGGTGAACAGCACCGGCAGCAAGGCGCCGACGAACGACCATGGCGACGTCGGGTGGCTGGCCGCCGCCACCGGCGCCAGGCCGAGGCGGCCGTGCGCCAGCACCAGCCCGGCGACCACCAGCAGCGCGATCGCCGCCAGCTTCAGCACGGTGAACACGTTCTGCATCCACGCGCCGGCACGGATGCCGAACAGGTTCACGCCGACGATGAACACGATCGCGCCCACCGCCGCCGGCTTCACGTACAGCTGCGGCAGGCCGACCGCCGTGCAGAAATATTCGGCGAACATGGTGGCCACCGCGGCGACGCTGCCCGGGTAGTTGATCAGCGCCATGGTCCAGCCGAACAGGAACGCCGGCAGCAGCCCGAACGCCTCGCGCAGGTAGACGTAGATGCCGCCCGCCTGCGGCCGCCGCGCGCCCAGTTCGGCGTAGCACAGCACGCCGGCCAGGGTCAGCAGGCCGCCGATCGCCCACAGCATCAGCACCTCCGTGCCCGACGACGTGTTGCGCGCCACCGTGGCCGGGGTGAGGAAGATGCCTGCCCCGATCACGCCGCCGATGACGATCATCGCGGCGTCCCAGGTGTTCAGGCGGCGGGCATAGGCATTGGCGGGTTCGATTGGCATGGCGGCTACCTTGCCATCGTCCGTGCCGGTTCCACCAGTCCCGCCCGGCACATGCCCGGCATGCCGCGCCACCGCCCGGCAAATTGACAACCCGGCGGCGCGCCGGAAGACTGTCGTGGTCGGCATGGCAGGTGCCGTCATTTTTTGGCGTTGCGGCGATGCCGCCGCGCCATCGCCGTCGAGGGGTGCTGCAGCGGACGCCGTCCGCCACGCTCGATGTGCGAATCCGTCGCAAGGGCGCCCTTTCCGCACAATGGAGACGTCGCCATGCCCATTCCCGCCGCCCCTCGCCGGCTCGCCCTCGCCACTTCCGCGGACCATCCGTCGGTTCAACCCGACGACGCGCATCTGGCCGCCACGCTGGAGCAGCTCGGCCTGCCGCCGGCGGTCTGCGTGTGGAACGACCCGGCGGTGGACTGGTCGGCGTTCGACGCGGTGCTGATCCGCACCATCTGGGACTACTTCAAGCACCATGCGGCGTTCCTGCACTGGCTGGACCGGCTCGATGCGCTGGGCGTCCCCACCATCAACGACAGCGCGCTGCTGCGCTGGAACAGCGACAAGCGCTACCTGCTCGAACTGGCGCAGCACGGCGTCGCCATCATCCCCACCCGGCTGGCCGATGCCGCGGCGCTGCCCGATACGCTGGCGGCCCTGGCGGGGCAATCGGTGGTGATCAAGCCCAGCGTCAGCGGCAGTGCCTGGCACACGTTGCGCGGCACCGCCGGCGACGCGGCGTTCGCCGATGCCGTGGCGCAACTGCCGCGCGAACGCGACTACCTGGTGCAGCCGTTCGTGCCGGAAGTCGTCAACGAGGGCGAATGGTCGCTGCTGTATTTCGCCGGCGAATTCGGCTATGCGGTGATCAAGCGCCCGGCCGCAGGCGACTACCGCGTGCAGGGCGAGTACGGCGGCAGCGCCGAGCCGGCGCAGCCCGACGCCGCGATCCTGGCCGCCGCCGATCGTGCGCTGGCCGCGCTGGCGGCGCTCGGCCACGGCAACCACGCCTACCTGCGCGTGGATGGCGTGGTCAGCGGCGGCCACTTCCTGGTGATGGAGCTGGAACTGATCGAGCCGTTCTTGCACCTGGCCGGGCATCCGGCGGCGGCAGAGCGGCTGGCGCGGGAAGTGGCCGCGCGGATCCACCGTCCGGAGGCGACCATGGTGGCCCGTGCGCGCTGAGCCGCCGCACCGGCAAGACGACGCCGCGCGTTCGCCGCCGCGCTGGCTGCGCCTGGCCTCGTGGGGCGGTTCGCTGGCGGCGTTCGCGCTGGCGGCGTGGCTGCTTCAGCGCTACGTCACCGGGCTGTCGTGGCGCGAGGTGGTGGCCGCCTGGGCGCAACTGCCGGCGCGGCACATCGCAGCCTCGGTGATCGCGGCGGCGGTCAGCCTGACGATGCTGGCGCTGTTCGACGTGCTGGCGGCGCGCACGGTGGTGGGCGATCGCGTCTCCGCGCGGCTGGCGGCGTTCGCCGGCGCGGTCACCCAGGGCATCTCGAACACGCTGGGCTTCCATGCGATCACCGGTGCCGCGCTGCGCTACCGCATCTATGCGGCGGTCGGGCTGGGTGCCGGCGACATCGCGCGCATCGTGGCCCTGGCCGGACTCGGCGTGGGGTTGGGTTTCGCCGTAGTGATCGCTGGCGCGCTTTGCTGGCAGCCGCAGATCACGCAAGGCTGGGGCCGCTGGCCGGGCATGGCGCTGGTCCTGCTGCTGCTCGCCCTGCTGGGCTGGCTGGCGCGACCGCGCACGCTCGCGCTGGGACGGCTGACACTGCCGCTGCCGGGCGCCGGCACCGCGGCGGCGCAGATGCTGATCGGCGGTGTGGAGATGCTTGCCGCGATCAGCGCGCTGTACGTGCTGCTACCGCCCGGCGCAGCGCCGCCGTTCGTCGATTTCCTGCCGATCTACGTCGGCGCGGTGCTGGCCGGCATCGTCAGCCACGCGCCGGGCGGCCTGGGCGTGTTCGAGACGATCATGCTGGCCTCGTTTCCGCCCGAGGCGCGCGCCGACCTGCTCGCCGCGATGCTGTGCTACCGGCTGACCTACAACCTGCTGCCGTTCGCGCTGGCCAGCGCGGCGCTGGCCGGCTTCGAATGGCGCCTGCGGCGATCGGCGCGGCATCACTGCTGACACCCTCCGACGACGCACGCCTCTAGAATCGGTGCATCGCCCCGCCATGGTTGTCCGCGTGTCCGCCTCGCCGCGCAAGATCCTCCACGTCGACATGGACGCGTTCTACGCGTCGGTGGAGCAGCGTGACGACCCCTCGCTGCGCGGCAAGCCGGTGGCGGTGGCATGGCGCGGCGCGCGCTCGGTGGTGTGCGCGGCCAGCTACGAGGCGCGGGTGTTCGGCGTGCGCTCGGCGATGCCGGCGATCCGCGCCGAGCGGCTGTGCCCGCAGCTGATCTTCGTGCCGCCGGATTTCACGCGCTACAAGGCGGTGTCGCGGCAGGTACGCGAGATCTTCGCGCGGCACACCACGCTGATCGAGCCGCTGTCGCTGGACGAGGCCTACCTCGACGTCACCGTGACACGGAGCGGCCTGGGCTCGGCCACCGCCACCGCCGAGGCGATCCGCGCGGCGATCCGCGAGGAGACGCAGTTGACCGCCTCGGCCGGGGTGGCGCCGAACAAGTTCCTGGCCAAGATCGCCTCGGACTTCCGCAAGCCCGACGGCCTGTTCGTGATCCGGCCGCAACAGGTCGAGGCCTTCCTCACCCCGCTGCCGGTAGACCGCCTGCCCGGCGTGGGCAAGGTGATGGAGGCGAAGCTGGCCGCGCTCGGCATCGCCACCGTGGGTGAACTGCGCGCGCATGCGCAGGCCGAACTGGAGCAGCGCTTCGGCCGCTGGGGCCGCCGCCTGCACGAACTGGCGCGCGGCATCGACGAGCATCCGGTGCAGCCGGAACGACCCACCCTGCAGATCTCCGCCGAAGACACCTTCGAGCACGATCTGCGGCTGGAGGAACTCGAACCGCACATCCACCGGCTGGCCCAGAAGGCGTGGGCGGGCTATCTGCAGGAACACGCTCGCGTCGCGCGCACGGTGGTGCTGAAACTGAAGACCTCGGACTTCCACACCCTGACCCGCAGCCTCACGCCGGCACAACGCCCGCAATCCGCCGCCGAACTGGCCGGCATCGCCTGCAGCCTGCGCGAACGCGTCGAACGGCCGGCCGAAAGCCGCTACCGCCTGGTCGGCGTGGGCCTGGCGGGCTTCGTCGACCGCGACAGTTACCAGGCGCAGGCGGACCTGTTCGGCGCCGGCTGACACGATGCAGGGCTGGCGGCACGTCAGCCAGGCATCGCTGGCGTGACGCGGGTCTCACGCAGTTTCTTGCGCATATCCGCCATTCATCCTGCCGGCCGGACACCGCCCTATGGTGGGTACGCCATGCGCCGCATGGTCACATCAAACAGAGGATACGCCATGACCAAGACCATCACTGCCGTCCTGATTGCCGCCGCGTTTGCCCTGCCGGTCTCGTTTGCCATCGCTGCTCCGCAGCATGGTGCTGGTGGCGGCCATACCCCGCCCAGCGCGCCGTCCATGCCGATGAACCAGGATTCGCATGGCGACGCCGTGTCCTCCGCCGCGCAGACGGCGAAGGCGGACGACGCCAACGTCGGCAAGGCCGTCAGCCCGGTCGCCAACGACAAGAACAAGGGCAAGCACGAGGCCAAGGGCCACTCGAAGACCCATCATCACCACCACTGAGTATCCTGCGCACACTGTGCACAGCGAGGGGCCGGATCGCACGATCCGGCCCCTCGGTTTTGTCCAGCTCCCCCGCCATCGCCTCGAGGGCCTGCTGGCCCGGAATTGCGTGGCTCGTCACCCCTGGCGGTCGCGGCCGAAGCGCGGCAGGTTCCAGTGGTAGTGCAGCGACGCGAAGCGCAGCCCGAAACAGAACAGGATCGGCAGCCAGGTCGCCCATACTGCTGGCCAATGCAGGTACTCGCCGACCACCGCCAGCGCCGCGCCGGCGAGCGCGGCCAGCGCGTAGATCTCCTGCTGCAACACGATCGACACGCGCGCCAGCAGCATGTCGCGCGCCATGCCGCCGCCGATCGCGGTGACCATGCCGAGCAGGATCGCGACCTCCGCGTTGTGGCCGAACGCCAGCGCCTTGTGCGCGCCATACACCGCGAACAGGCCCAGCCCCATCGCGTCGAACAGGCGCACCGGGTAGGTCAGCCGTTCCACCCAGCGGTACGCCACGATGGTGAGCAGGGCCGCCACGACCGCGGTAAGCAGGTAGCGCCAGTCGGTGAGGCCCGCCGGCGGGATCGCGCCGATGCACAGGTCGCGCACGATGCCGCCGCCACAGGCGGTGATATAGGCGATCACCAGGATGCCGAACACGTCGAGGTTGCAGCGCCGCGCCGCGGTCGCGCCGCTGATCGCGAACGCGAACGTGCCGGCCAGGTCCACCACGTTGAACAGCAGTTGCTCGTTCATGCTGCCGACCCGCTTCCTTCATGGCGCGCCGACCAGACGGCGGACAACCGCCGTCAAATCTAGCCGATCCGCCGCGAGATCGCGAAGAACGCCAGGTTGCCCAACCCGGTCGCGCCGGCCAGCACGGCGATCAGGCCGGGAGTGACCTCGTGCCAGTCGAACCACTGGATCAGGCCGAAGCCGATCGCCAGCGCCACCAGCACGATGCCCCAGCGCAGCGAGGAGTGGCGCCGGCGCTGATCCTCGTCGCGCAGGATCGAATTGACCAGGTCTTCCGAACCGCCGGCGTTGACCATGTGCCGCCGCACCATGGCATCGACGCAGACCTTGATCGAATAGGCGATGCAGACAAACAGGCTGATCGGGATGAGTTCGCCGAAATTCATGGTGCTCTCCTGGTGCGTGGCTGTGGTGATGGTGGCTGTCGGAGAGTTAGATACAGCCGCCGCCGCGCCGGTTGCAGCCGTCCACTTGCAACCGTCCGCCGTCTGCGCGTATCCCTTGCCCATGGATGACATCCGCAGCAGCCCCGACCGCGAGCTGGTCGATGCCGTGCTGGCCAACCGGCCGGGCGCGTTCGAACGCCTGGTGCGCGAGTACCAGGGGCTGTGCTGGCACATCATCCAGCGCATGGTGCGCAACCCCGAGGACGCGCGCGAGCTGTGCCAGGACACCTTCCTGCGCGTGCACCAATGCCTGCATCAGTACCGCCACGAGAGCGCGTTGAAATCCTGGATCGGGCGCGTGGCGTACACCATCGCGTTGCGCCACCTGCAGCACAAGCGCATTGCGCTGGTCGAACCGGCCGGCGCCGATGACGACTACTCGCTGGTGGACAACATCGGCGACGGCTTCGACCTGGAAGCCGCCTGCGCGGATGCGGAAACGGCGCGGCACCTGCACGCGGCGATCGAGACGTTGCCGCCGTTGCAGCGCACGCTGCTGACCTTGTACTACCTTGAAGAAACGACCATCCCGGAGATCGCCCGGATCACCGGACTGGCCAGCGGCACCATCAAGAGCCACTTGTTCCGCTCACGTTTGCGCCTGCGCGGCGCGCTCGAAGCGCGGACCGGAGTTGCAGCATGAACCAGCACACCGACGACCCCATCCCTGCCTTCGACGACGACGCGCACGAGCGCGAATGGCTGGCGCAGGAACGCGCGATGCGGCGCGAGCGCCTGCAGCTCGACCCCGCCAGCGACGATGCGCGCGGCCGGCGCTACTGCCTGCTCGCACGGGCGCTGCGCGAACCGCTGCCGGAGGCGTTGCCGGCGGATTTCGCGCAGCAGCTGGCCGCGCGGGTCGCGGCCGCCCCGGCGCGACAGCCTGTCACCGGCGGCTCATTCGAATCCGCGCTGACGCTGGCACTGGCCATCGCCCTGGCCATCGCCGCGGTGGCGGTGGTGGCGATGTATGGCCGCGCGTGGTTGCCCTCGTTCGTTACGCTTTTGCCGACCCCGCACGCACCCGCCACCCGCTGGCTGCTGACGCTGGCCGGCTGCCTCGGCGCGTCTTGGCTGCTGGGACGGTGGCAGCAGCATATTGACGGCCCGACCGCCTGAATTCCCGAACCGGCCCGACACCCGGCCCAAGCCGGAGCCGGAGCCGGCCAATCCGATACCCTTCGCACTCCGCCTGCCATCCCCGGAGACAGCATGCACCTCGAACTGCCGAAGGTTCGGCTGGAGTCCTTCAAGGACTTCGCCAAGCACTACCTGATGATCGTACTCAGCATTCTCACCGCGCTCGGCCTGGAAGCATGGATAGAGCACGCACACCACGTCCACGCCGCCGAGGTGGCCAGCTTGCGTATCGATGCGGAGATCCGCTCCAACCTGGATGCGATCGATTCTTCGCTGACACAGGACGCACGGCAGGTGAAGCGACTCGCCGCGATTCGCGACAGCCTGATACAAGACTTCAAGGCGCACGCGCCGGAAGCGATCATCGCGCAGCATATCCAGTCGCAGGTCTCGGCCGGGAATTTCAACCTCAACCTGAACTGGCCGACCCTGCGCCACGAAGCCTGGGATGTGGCGGTGGCGGATCAGTCCGCCAGCTGGATCGACCGAGAGCGCATACAGCGCTACTCCGCGGTCTACGCCAACCAGCGCGACGTCGGCATTGGCCTGAGCACGAACCTGGCACTGGCGATGGATGGCCCGCGGATGATCGACACGTTGACTGATCTCTAATCCGGGAACGTGCACTCACGCGAATTTCTGCACGTGGTCAGCCAGATGGCGACGATGCTGGATCAGGCGCAGCAGAGCCTGCTGACACTGCAGCGCCACCTGCGGGACGCACTGCCCGCGCAGGCCGACAGCACGTCAGCAAGCCGTCACTGAATCGGAAAACTCTCGCTACAGGTCCAGCACCGCATCCAGTCCACGGTGCAGGCCGATCAGGCCGGGCACCTTGCGGATCGCCAGCAACGCACCGTCAACGTAGGGCTTCGCGCTGCTGCCGGCATTGTGGCGGATCGTCAATGTCTGGTCCGGCATGCCGAAGATCGCCTCGGCGCCGATCACGAAACCCGGCAGGCGCAGCGCGTGCACTTGGCTGCCGGCCAGCGTGCCGCCGCGCGTCTCGCGCAGGCCGACGGTCCGCTCCAGCGGGACCTCCAGCTGCGGCTGGCGCACGCGGCCCATGCGCGTGGCCAGTTCGCGCACCGTGCCGCTGGGCGCATCCGGCTTGCCCGCGCTGGCGTAGTCGACGAGCTCCCACTGCGGGATGAGCTTTGCCGCCATCTCGGCGAACTTGATCAGCAGCACCGCAGTGAGCGCAAAGTTGCCGCAGGCCAGCACGCCGCGCTGCCGCTCGCGCGCCAGTGCGTCGATCTGCGCGTAGTCCTCGTCGGTGAGGCCCGAGGTGCCGACCACCACGTGCGCGCCGCGTTCCAGCGCGGCGAGGATGTTCGCCTTCGCGCTGTCCGGATGGGTGTACTCGACGAACACGTCGCACGGCTGCGCCAGCGCCTCGGCGGCGCTGGCAAAGACCGGCGTGGCGAGCCCCGGTTCGCCCAGCACTTCGCCCAGCGACCGCCCTGCCTGCCGGCGCGAGACCGCGGCGACCAAGGCAAGATCGGCAGCCGCGGCAATCCCGCGCGCCAGTTCGGACCCGGCCCAGCCGGTGGCACCGGCGAGACATACTTTCAATGGCATATCGACCTCGTTCTGATGGGGATGTTCCAGCGCCGGCAATGAGTCGACACTATCGCCGGTTCCGATCGTTCGCCACGGCCAGACGCTCGATCCCCACGACGGCGCACGGCCAGCAGGGCCGACAGGTCACGCCCGCCTGCTCAGGAACACATGGGTGGCACGTTCGCCCGCGACGTGTCCCGTGCATTCGTAGCCGAGAGCAGGCAGATCGAGGCCGTCCAGCAGATGTTCCCCGGAACCGAGCAGGACCGGCCGCATGGCGAGATGCAGTTCGTCGACCAGGCCCGCGCGCAGATACTGCCGGATGGTGGATACGCCGCCGCCCAGGCGGACATCGCGGCCATCCGCGGCAACGGTCGCCTGCTCCAGCGCGGCGTGGATACCTTCGGAGACGAAGCGGAACTCGGTGCCTCCCGCCATCCTGAGCGGCGCGCGCGGATGGTGCGTCAGCACGAAGACGGGGGTGTGGTACGGCGGCTCGTCGCCCCACCAGCCCTTCCAGCCGTCGTCCGGCCACGGGCCGCGGACCGGCCCGAACATGTTGCGCCCGAGAATCCAGGCGCCGATGCCGGCGAAGCCCTGCTCCACGATGCCGTTGTCGACGCCCGTCTCGCCCTCGTCGCCGCCGTGCATCTTCGACCATGCGCGGGTGTGGAAGATCCACTCCATCAACGCGGGGCCGCCGATGCCGAGCGGATGCTGGAGATCCTGGTCCGGTCCAGCGCCATAGCCATCGATGGAAAGGGCAAAGCTCGCGACGCGAAGTTTCGACATGAGATGCCTCGCTGCGTGGTCAATGCGCCCGCCAACCTGCGGGCGATGTCGCCATGATCGACGTTCAGGAGGAGCCGGACAATAGCCGCCTCGGATCGAACGCGGACACGGGCGGGTCCCTCCCGAAACCCGCTCACAAAAAAAGCCCGGATCGCTCCGGGCTTTTCCCTGCGGCTCGGATCACTTCTTCTTCGGCAGGTACAGGTCGGTGATCGTGCCTTCGTAGACTTCCGCCGCCATGCCGACCGATTCGCCCAGGGTCGGATGCGGGTGGATGGTAAGCGCGATGTCGGCCGCCTCGCTGCCCATCTCGATCGCCAGCGCCAGTTCGGAGATCAGGTCGCCGGCGTGCACGCCGACGATGCCGGCGCCGACGATGCGGTGGGTTTCCTCGTCGAAGATCAGCTTGGTGAAACCCTCGGTGCGGTCGATGCCGATGGCGCGGCCCGACGCCGCCCACGGGAACTTGCCCACGCCGACCTTCAGCCCCTTTTCCTTCGCCTCGCGCTCGGTCACGCCGACCCAGGCGATTTCCGGATCGGTGTACGCCACCGACGGGATCACCCGCGCATCGAAGTGGCTCTTCTGTCCGGCCACTGCCTGCGCCGCGACGTGCGCCTCGTGGGTGGCCTTGTGCGCCAGCATCGGCTGGCCGACCAGGTCGCCGATGGCGAAGATGTGCGGCACGTTGGTGCGCATCTGCGTGTCGACGTTGATGAAGCCGCGCTCGGTCACCGCCACGCCGGCCTTGTCCGCGCCGATGTTGCCGCCGTTCGGCGAGCGGCCCACCGCGACCAGCACGCGGTCGAACAGCGTGGTCTCGGGAATGCTGTCGCCTTCGTAGCCGACCTCGATGCCTTTCTTGGTGGCCTTGGCACTGACTACCTTGGTCTTCAGGTGCACGCCCTTGAGCTTGCCGCTCAGGCGCTTGGCAAGCGGCTTGATCAAATCGGCGTCGGCACCCGGGATCAGCTGGTCCATGAACTCGACCACGGTCACCGCGCTGCCCAGCGCGGCGTACACGGTGGCCATTTCCAGGCCGATGATGCCGCCACCGACGACCAGCAGGTTCTTCGGCACGTCCTTCAGTTCCAGCGCGCCGGTGGAATCCATCACGCGCTCGTCGTCCCACGGGAACGCCGGCAGCTTCACCGACTGCGAACCGGCGGCGATGATCGCGTGCTCGAAGCGGAGCAGCTTCACGCCGTCCTTCGTCTGGACTTCCATTTCGTGCGGCGACACGAACGCGCCGCTGCCTTCGACCGTGCGCACCTTGCGCGCCTTGGCCATGCCGGCAAGGCCGCCGGTGAGCTGGCCGACCACCTTGTTCTTGAAGCTGCGCAGCTTGTCGATGTCGATTTTCGGTGCGCCGAACGTGACGCCGTGCGCGCCCATCGCCGCGGCCTCGTCGATCACCGCCGCGGCATGCAGCAGCGCCTTGGACGGGATGCAGCCCACGTTGAGGCAGACGCCACCGAGGCTGGCGTAGCGCTCCACCAGCACGGTGTCGACGCCGAGGTCGGCGGCGCGGAACGCGGCGCTGTAGCCGCCGGGGCCGGAGCCAAGCACGACCAGCTTGCATTCGATGTCGGCCTTGCGGCCGGTGCCGGCCGCCGCTTGCGGCACCACGTCACTCCCTCCCCTGATCGCCGGGGAGGGTTGGGCAGGAGTGGCCGCCGGAACGGCGGCCGTCGTCGGTGCAGCAGCCTTGGGCGCTTCCGCTTTCGCAGCTTCCGCCGGCGGTGCGGCAGCAGCCTCGCCGGCAACCTCCAGCACGGCAATCAGCGCACCCTCGGAAACCTCGTCGCCCACCTTGAGCTTTACTTCCCTGATCACGCCGGCGGCGCTGGAGGGAATCTCCATGGTCGCCTTGTCCGACTCCAGGGTGATCAGGCTCTGCTCCTTCGCCACCGTGTCGCCGGCCTTCACCAGCACCTCGATCACCGGCACGCTGTCGTGGCCGCCGATGTCGGGAACCTTGATCTCGATCGTGTTCGCCATCGTCGTCGCCTCCGGTCAGAGCAGCAGCCGGCGGATGTCGCCGAGCTGGTTGGCGAGGAAGCTGGCGAAGCGCGCGGCGAGCGCGCCGTCGATCACCCGGTGGTCGTACGACAGCGACAGCGGCAGGATCAGCCGCGGCGCGAATTCCTTGCCGTTCCACACCGGCTTGGTCACCGACTTGGAGACGCCGAGGATGGCCACTTCCGGCGCGTTGACGATCGGCGTGAAGTAGGTGCCGCCGATGCCGCCGAGCGAGCTGATCGAGAAGCAGCCGCCGGACATCTCGGCCGGGCCGAGCTTCTTGTCGCGTGCCTTCTTCGAGATCTCGGCCAGGTCGCGGGCCAGCTCGAGCAGGCCCTTCTTGTCGCAATCGCGGATCACCGGCACCACCAGGCCGTCAGGCGTGTCCACCGCGATGCCGATGTGGAAGTACTTCTTCAGGATCAGCTTCTCGCCGGACTCGTCGAGCGAGGCGTTGAACTGCGGGAACGCCTTGAGCGCCGCCACCACCGCCTTGATCTGGAACACCAGCGGGCTGATCTTGAGGTCCTTGTTCTCGGCGCCAAGCTGCTTGCGGAACGCATCCATCTCGGTGATGTCGGCGTCCTCGTGCTGGGTGACATGCGGGATCATCGCCCAGTTGCGCGCCAGGTTCGCGCCGGAGATCTTCTGGATGCGCGACAGCTGCTTCTCCTCGATCTCGCCGAACTTGGCGAAGTCGACCTTCGGCCACGGCAGCAGGTTCAGGCCACCCACCGAGGCGGCGGCGCCGGCCACCGGACGCGCGCCGGAAGCGAGCGCGTGCTTGACGTAGGCGCTGACGTCCTCGCGCTGGATGCGGCCGCCGCGGCCGCTGCCCTTCACCTGCTGGATATCCACGCCCAGCTCGCGCGCGAAAGCGCGGATCGCCGGGCTGGCGTATGGCGCGTCGCCGGGCATCACGATGCTGGCATCCATCGGCGGGCGCGCCTGCGGCGACACGTCGCCCTCGGGCGCGTTGCCCGGCTGCGCGCCCTGGCCGGCGATCGGCGCGGGCTTGGCTGCGGCGGGTGCCGGTGCAGGCGCCGCCGGGGCCGGAGCTGGGACTGGAGCCGCTGCGGCGGGCTTGGTGGCGACCGCCTCGGCGGCTGCGCCATCGGCCTCGATGACCGCGATCACCGCGCCCTCGGAAACCTCATCGCCCACCTTCAACTTCATTTCCTTCACCGTGCCCGCGAACGGCGAAGGCACTTCCATCGTCGCCTTGTCCGATTCCAGCGTGATCAGGCTCTGTTCCTTCTCCACCCGGTCGCCGGCCTTGACCAGCACTTCGATGACGGGAACGTCCGCGTGGCCGATATCGGGAACGCGGGCTTCTTTGAGGTCGGCCATGGTGACTCCTGCGGCGATGGCGTGCCGCTCGGGGATGGCGGCCGCATACAAGAGTTCAATCATAACGAAGGCAGGGCCGATCCGTATGCCCGGATCGTGGGGTCGCCGCGCCATTTACCATGCGCATACGTATGCATGACCTTGAGCGCACGCACCGGGCCGCCCCCTTCCCGTAACCTGACCCGCATGACCCTGCCGCATGGCGGCGCAGGAAAACACCCCATGCTGACCATTCGCGACCTGTCGAAGACCTACGCCAACGGCGTGCGGGCGCTGCGCGGCGTGTCACTGGACATCCCCTGCGGCATGTTCGGCCTGCTCGGCCCGAACGGCGCCGGCAAGTCCTCGCTGATGCGCACCATCGCCACGCTGCAGGATCCGGACGAAGGCACGATCCGGCTGGGCGGGATGGACCTGCTGGCCGACAAGCAGGCCACCCGCCGCCTGCTCGGCTACCTGCCGCAGGAATTCGGCGTCTACCCGAAGGTCTCGGCCGAGGCGATGCTGGAGCACTTCGCCGTGCTCAAGGGTGTCACCGCAAGGGCTGAGCGGCGCGAGCTGGTGGAATCGCTGCTGCGCCAGGTGAACCTGTGGGACGTGCGCAAGCGCAAGCTCGGCACCTACTCCGGCGGCATGCGCCAGCGCTTCGGCATCGCCCAGGCGCTGATCGGCGACCCGCGGCTGGTGATCGTGGACGAGCCCACCGCCGGGCTCGACCCGGAGGAGCGCAACCGCTTCCTCAACCTGCTGGCCGAGATCGGCGAGCGGGTGGTGGTGATCCTGTCCACCCACATCGTGGAGGACGTCACCGACCTGTGCCCGCGCATGGCGATCATCGGCCAGGGCCAGGTGCTGCTCAGCGGCGAGCCGGTCGAGGCGATCCGCTCGCTCGAAGGCCGCGTGTGGCGGCGCACGATCGACAAGGCCGAGCTGGACGGCTACCGCGCCCGCATGAACATCCTGTCCACCCGCCTCGCCGGCGGCCGCACCCTGCTGCACGTGCTGGCCGACGCGCTGCCGGAAGAAGGCTTCGAACCCGTGGCGCCCGACCTGGAGGACGTCTACTTCGGCCGCCTGCGCGCACAGGCCACCGCCCGCGCCGCCTGACGCCATCTTCGAAACACGGACGGGAATACCGATGTTCTTCGAGATACTTCGTTTCGAACTGCGCCAGCAGCTCAGGGCGCCGCTGTTCTGGATCGTCGCGGCGGTGTTCGGCTCGCTGGCGTTCGCGCTGGCCAGCACCGATGCGGTGATCGTCGGCGGCGCCAGCGGCAACGTGCTGCGCAACGCCCCGCTGGTGATCGCGCGGCTGCTCGGCGTGCTCAGCGTGCTCAGCACCTTCCTGGTCACGGTGTTCGTGGCCGGTGCGGCGCTGCGCGATTTCGACCAGCGCACGTCCGAACTGTTCTTCACCACGCCGATCAGCCGCGGCGCCTACCTCGGCGGCCGCTTCGCCGCCGGCGGTCTCGCCGCGCTGGCGGTCATGCTGGCCTGCGCGCTGGGCCTGGCCATCGGCGGCCTGATGCCATGGATCGACGCGGCGCGGCTGGGCCCGGCGAGCTGGCACGGCTACGCGTGGGCGTTCGGCGTGATGGTGGTGCCGGACCTGCTGTTCATCGCCGCGCTGCTGTTCCTGCTCGCGACCACCACGCGCTCGCTGCTGGCCACCTACATCGGCCTGATCGTCTACTTCGTGCTGAACTCCGTGGTCGGCCTGCTGACCCGCGACGTCAACAACCATGTCATCGCCGCCATGCTCGACCCGTTCGGCGGCCGCACGCTGGCCCTGGTCACGCGCTACTGGTCGGCGGACCAGGCCAACCACGAGCTGCCGGCGCTGGGCGGCGTGCTGCTGTTCAACCGCGTGCTGTGGGGCGCGGTGGGCATGGCCATGCTGGGCGCCACCATGGCGCTGTTCCGGCCGAACCGCGAAGGCCTGCAGCTGCCGCGGCGAAGGAAGCGGACGGAGCCGCCGATGCTGCGCCCGCAGGCCGCCGCCGCGCTGGTGCTGCCGAAGGTGCGGCTGGCCGACGACCTGCGCACGCACCTGCTGCAACTGCGCACGCAGTTCGCGTTCGACACCCTGGGCGTGCTACGTGGGGCGCCGTTCCTGATCATGCTGGCGCTCGGCTTGTTCAACCTGGTCTTCGCGCTGGCGCTGTCCAGCCGGATCTACGGCACGGCCACCTGGCCGGTGACGCACCAGGTGCTGGAGAACGTGCGCGGCGGCTTCCAGTGGCTGCTGTACATCATCATCACGTTCTACGCCGGCGAGCTGGTGTGGCGCGAGCGCAGCCAGCGCTCGGCCGAAGTCACGGACGCGTTCCCGGTGCCGGACTGGGTACCGCTGACCGCCAAGCTGGGCGCGCTGCTGGCGGTGATCGCCGCGTTCCTGCTGATCGGCGCCGTGGTGGGCATCGGCTGGCAGCTGGGCCACGGCTACACGCAGCTGGAACCGGGGCTGTACCTGGCCACGCTGGCGCTGAATGCGATCCCGTTCGTGCTGCTGGCGGTGCTGGCGCTGTTCCTGCAGGTGGTCGCCAACAACAAGTTCCTCGGCTACCTGCTGACCATCGTGTGGCTGGTACTGGGCACGATCGGCTTCGACCTGCTGCACTGGGAGCAGAACCTGTACAACTACGGCAGCGCGCCGGGCCTGCCGTACTCGGACATGAACGGCTTCGGCCATTTCCTCCCGGCCGTGCTGTGGTTCGATTTCTACTGGGCCTGCTTGGCCGTGGCGCTGCTGGTGCTCGCCGCGCTGCTCTGGGTGCGCGGCACCGGGCAGTCGTGGCGCGAACGCCTGCGCGAAGCGCGCACGAGGCTGCATACGCCGGCGAAGATCATGCTGGCCACGGCGCTGCTTGCGTTCGTCGGCAGCGGCGCGTGGATCTACTACAACACCAACGTGCTGAATCACTTCCAGAGCAGCGTGGCGAAGACGATCCAGCGCGCCGACTACGAGAAGAAGTACTCGAAGTACAAGGACCTGCCGCAGCCGCGCATCACTGCGGTGAAGGCCGACGTGGACATCTTCCCCTACCGGCGCCGGCTGGAGATCCGCGGCCACTACATCCTGGTCAACAAGCACGCTGCGCCGATCAGCGAGCTGCACGTGAACTTCGCCGACGAATTCACCGTGAAGTCGCTGGCGCTCGCGCCGCACGACACGGTCAGCGCGGACAAGGAGCTCGGGTACAGCATCTACCGGCTGAAGACGCCGCTGGCGCCGGGTGCGTCGATGGCGTTCGATTTCACGCTGGAATACGCGCCGAAGGGCTTCACCAACAGTCCGGAAGGCCAGTTCCTCGCCCACAACGGCACGTTCTTCAACAACGCCATGATGCCGCAGTTCGGCTACCAGGCCCGAACGCAACTCACCGATCGCAACGACCGCCGCAAGTACGGACTTTCCGCCGGGGTGCCGCGGATGCCGAAGCTGGGCGACCAGAAGGCGCGTGCGGACACCTACATCAGCAACGACGCGGACTGGATCAGCTTCGACACCACCGTTTCCACCACGCCCGACCAGATCGCCATCGCGCCGGGAACGCTGCAGAAGGAATGGACGGCCAACGGCCGGCGCTATTTCCACTACACGATGGCCCAGGACGGGACGGACCAGCCGATGCTGCCGTTCTTCTTGTATCTGTCGGCGCGCTACGCGGTGAAGCACGAGACGTGGAAGGGCGTGGACATCGCGGTGTACTACAACCCCGCGCACGCCTGGAACGTGGAGCGGATGATCCAGGGCGCGAAGGACGCGCTGGACTACGACGACGCGAACTTCACGCCGTACCAGTTCAAGCAGCTGCGCATCCTTGAGTTCCCGAACTACGCCGGCTTCGCGCAGTCGTTCGCCAACACCATCCCGTATTCCGAGTCGATCGGCTTCATCGCCGACCTGCGCGACAAGAGCAAGATCGACTACGTCTACTACGTCACCGCGCACGAGGTAGCGCACCAGTGGTGGGCGCACCGGGTGATCGGCGCGAACATGCAGGGTTCGACCATGCTCAGCGAGTCGCTGGCGCAGTATTCGGCGCTGATGGTGATGAAGCACAAGTACGGCGCCGACCAGATGCACAAGTTCCTGAAATACGAACTGGACGGCTACCTGGCCGGCCGCGCCACCGAGAAACTGGCCGAGGAGCCGCTGGCCAAGGTGGAGAACCAGCAGTACATCCACTACCGGAAAGGCTCGCTGGTGTTCTACGCGTTGCAGGACTACCTCGGCGAAGGCACGCTGAACGCGATGCTGAAGCAGTTCCTGCTCGACAAGGGCTTCCAGCAGCCGCCGTACACCACGTCGCGGGAGTTCATGGATGCACTGGCGAAGGCCGTCGATCCGAAGTGGCGCGGACTGCTGGACGATTTCTTCTGGAAGATCACCCTGTTCGACAACCGCCTCATTGACGCCACCGCGAAGAAGCTGCCGAACGGCAGGTACGAAGTGACCCTGCGGGTGCACGCCGGCAAGGTCTACGTCGACGGCACCGGCAAGGAAACCGCGGCGAAGCCGGACATCCCGATCGAGGTCGGCGTGTTCGCCGCGTCCCCGGGCAACGGCAGGGACGGCAAGCCGCTGTACCTGGAAAAGCGCCTGCTGCCCGACGGCGACAGCACGCTCACCGTCACCGTCGACGGCAAGCCCGCACTGGCCGGCATCGACCCGTACAACGAACTGATCGACAAGGTCTCCAGCGACAACCGCCGCGCGGTGACGGTGCCGTAGGCTCAGTCGGCCTTCGGTGCGCCCCGCACCAGGGTGACTTCCTGCGGACCCGCCGGGACGCTGATCTGCCGTGCATCGATCTGCCGCTTGATCGCATGCAGCAGGTCGGTCTGTGTGCTCCAGTTGTCGGCGCTGCGGGTCCAGCCGCGCAGCACCAGGTTCACCGTCTGCGTGGCCAGGCTCTCGATCCACACGCCGGGGGCCGGCTCCTTCAGAACCCGCGCGTCCGCAGCCATCAGTTGCGTGATCACCGCCATCACCCGGTCCGTGTCGTCGCGGTAGGCGATGCCGAGCTTCAGCTCGAAGCGCCGCGAGCCCAGGCGGTTGTAGTTGAGGATGACATCGCCGCCGATCTTCGCGTTCGGCAGGATCGCCTCGCGGTTGTCCGGCAGGATCAGCTGCGTATGCATCAGGTTGATGGCATGCACCGTGCCTTCGCTGCCGCCGGCACTCACGTAGTCGCCGACCCGGAACGGCCGGAACACCACCAGCAACACGCCCCAGGCCAGGTTGCTGAGCGAACCCTGCAGAGCCAGGCCGATCGCCAGCCCCGCCGTGCCGAGCGCGGCGACCATCGGCGCCGAGGGCACACCCAGCACACCCAGCGCGGTCACCAGCAGCAGGGCAACCAGCACGCCGTAGGTGAGGTTGCGCAGGAAGCCGCTGAGCGTGGAATCGAAATTGGCGCGGCCCAGCGCACCCTGCACGACATTGGCCAGCCGGCGCGCCACCCACATGCCGACCAGCAGCACCAGCAGGGCGCCGAGCAGGTGCAAGCCGATCTGCACCGCCTGGTCGGAGTAGGCAGACATCGCACGAGCCACTGCCGGCGCGACGGAAACATCGGACATGGTCTCGCCTTCCGAAAAAAACCGGAGGCCAGCCTAGCAGGAGAACCGCGACGACATCGCCATCGCGGGCGGTGCGGGTACCCCCTACGGACGGCTAGAGCCGGCGATCCTCGATCTCGCTGACCCGGCCGTCGACGATGGTCACCACGGTCGTGTGGTCGCCGCGGCGGTACCGCCACTGTTCGCCGCCCTGGTGCTTGTCCACCACCTGGACGCCGCCGCGGCGACCGTGGCGGCGCGCCTTGGGTGCATGCGATTTCGACGAGGGCTTGCCCAGCAGCTCGACCACCCGCTCGCGGCTGTCGCCGGCGGCAAGCACCTGGTTGCCGACGCGCAAGGTGCTGGAGGCATGCACGGCGGCACTGAACGCGAACAACGCGACGACGAGACGAATGCGCATGACCTGCTCCCTGGCCTGATTGGAACGGACTGGCTGGAATCGCGTAACCCGCGGATCGCGCCGCCTCTCAGAAACCGGCGCCCGGCTGCGCCAGGTAGCGCATTTCCTCCGGCGTGCTGGGGCGATCGAGCGCGGCGTTGCGATGCGGAAAGCGGCCGAAGCGCGCGATCACCCCGGCATGGCGCCGAGCATAGTCCAGGAAATCATCGAACAGCTGGCGCTGTTCTGCCGGTACGCCGGCGCGCAACGCTTCGAACAGGGCCACCGATCGCTGCTGCAATGCCCGGTCTTCCGCGTGTTCCAGCGGCAGGTAGGCGAATACGCGCCGCAGTGGCGGCAGTTGCCGGTCGTCGCCGCGGGCCAGGCCCGACAATGCGAGGCGCTGTGCCCTGACGTCCTGTGTCCACGCGCGCGCATCGCCGCGGTACAGGTTGCGCGGGCACTGGTCGAGCAGGATCAGCAGGGCCAGCCAGCCGGCCGGCGTGGCCGCCCAGTCGTCCAGGCCGCCGGCTGCGGCGGCTTCCGCGGCAGCGCCGAAGTGCATGCAGATCCGCGCGTCGAACGCGGCGTCGGCGGCAAACCAGTGCGCCTGGTTCGCTTCGTCGAACCAGAAATCGAGAACGTCCTGTGCGGTCGCGGGCATCATCGCTTGGATCAATAACGGGCGGTGCCGGCCAGGCTGTGCATGTCCAGGTGGATGCCGCGCAGGCGCGGCAGTTGCCGCCGCAGGACCAGCGCCGGCGCCGCCGGGGCGATCGCGATGGCGTGTTCGAAACGGTGCAGCAGGTCGCTTTCGCCGTGGGCCAGCACGCGCAGCCAGGCCTGGTCGCGGCGGCTGGCGGCATGCACCAGCCAGCCGGCCAGATGCCGATGAACGACGCCCCGCCAGCTGCCACGCAGGCAGGCCCGGTCGCCGGAGCGCGACTGCGCCTGCAGGTCGGCGATCAGCAGGTCCAGCGTCCGTGCGTTGTCGCTCAGCACCATGCGCAGGCCCGGTTCGCACATCCTCGCGGCATGCCGGTACAGCTGGCGCAGGTCGATGCTGCGCCGGGTCAGGGCATGGCAGGTGGATGCTTGCGGGCGCCGCGGCATGGCCGCCTCCGGGCGGTGGGTGGCTGGTCGGCGGCCATCCTCGCTCCCGCCTACTTAGCGGGAGATTAACCTGGCGCGTTTCATCGCCGGCCAGTCAGCCGCAGGTGGGCTTGGCCGGCACCGGCTCACGGCTGGATCTGCAGCAGATCCAGCGGCCGGCCGTTGCCGCCGCGCACGCCCTGCTGCAACGATGCCAGTTGCCGGATCGACGGGCACAGCGCCTCGATCTGCGGGCGAAGCGCCTGCAGACGGGCCTGCACGCGCGGCTGCAATCCGGTGGCCAGCGCGGCAGCACGGTCGCGCAGGCTGGCCGCGGCCTGCAGGTCGCCGGCCAGCGCCGCGCTGACCGCCTGCTGGCCGAGGTCGCCAGCCAGCAGCGGCAGCAGGTCGCCGGCGATCTGGTTCATCATCTGGTTGGCGGCGTCGCCCTGCCAGTCGCGGGTGCTCTGGCTGAGCGAAATGCGGCGCTTCAGCTCGTTCGCATGCGCCGCCAGCCGGCGCTCGAACTCGGCGCGGGTGGCGGCGTCCAGCTGCATGCCGTCGGCCTCGGCACGCAGCGCCTGCGCCGCCATGTCCACACCGTTGCGCGCCACCGTGCGGACCCGCGGCGCCAGCGCGCGCAGGTCGCGCTCGAACAGCGCCAGCCGGTCCTCGTTCTCCGCGTTCTGCGGCACCACGGCGCCGTCGGTGCGCAGCACCCCGCGCTGCAGCTCGACGTGGAACGGCGCCGGCGTGGTCCGGTCGAACAGCAGGCTGTCGGGTTTCAGGGTGACGTCGTAGCTGCTGCTGGCGTGACAGGTCGTCGCCAGGTCCTGCGCATGCAGCGGAGTGGCGGCGAGAGGCAGGGCGAGCAGCAACAGCAATCGTGGCAGGCGCATGGATGGCTTCCGGATGAACTTGCCCAGCGATAGCCGACGCCGTCGCAACCGCCGCTGAACTGGCCGCTCAAGGGCGTCGCGGGTGGAACTGCGCACGCACCGCCGGGCGGCCCAGCTGCCAGGCCAGCCACAGCAGCAGCGGCAGCGCGGCCGCCTTGAGCGCCAGGCCGACCTGCCAAGTGCGCTCGGCCCGCGCGATCATCCACAGCGCCACCTCGCCCAGCTGCGGTTGCGCCCGCGCATGCTGCCGCGCGATCTCGAAGTCGCCGGTGTGCTGCAGCATCAACACGCCGGTGACCAGCGTCCACCCCGCCAGCAGCACGGCCAGCACCTGCATCGTCGGCCGCGCCCATGCCTGGTGCAGGATGCAGCCAGCGCACGCCGCGATCACCACCAGCGCGGCCGCCAGGTAGGCGTATTCGGCGTGCTGCAGGTACTGTACGAACCCCACCGCGGCGAACAGCAACAGGATCCAAACGGCGCTCATCCACGCCGAGAAGCGCTGCGCCGAGGCGGGGCCGGTACGCATCGCCAGCGGCATCAGCGGGCCGCCTTCAGGCCGGCCAGGTCGCCCAGCACCTGTGCCGAGTTCTTCTCCGGATCGACGTCCACGTAGACCTTCGCGACCTTGCCCTGCGGGCCGGTTGGGAAAGTGGCGCGCCAGGCGCAGTGCGCGCCCATGCGCGAGCCCGGCACGAGCAGGCAGGAAAGACGACGCATGGCGGTGGCGGCTCCAGTTCGGGGAAACGAAAACCCAGGGGGCAACCGCCACAGTCTACCCGTCGCGACGAAGGAGGGCGCCGGACGGACACCCTCCTTCGCCGCACCGTGCGGACATCAGTGTTTGCGGATGGTGAACTTGCCCACCGAGACACCCAGATTCACGCCTTCCCCGGTGCCGGACAGCGCCAGCGAGGTCGTGCCCTTGGTCAACACCTGCACGGTGCCGCTCTTCACCACGCCAGCCTCGGCGCCGGCCTGCACGTAGTCGCCGTAGACGTCGGCGATGCCATGCACCTTGCTGATCTCGCCCTTGCCGTGATCGATGTGGTACTTGCCGGCGGTGAGGCCGCCGCCGACCACGGCGATCTTCACATCCGCGCTCTGGCCGTTGTCGCAGGTAATCGTGCCGCTTCCTTCGGCGTGCTTGTAGAGCAGCGACCAGCCGGAGAGGTTGTAGACGAGATCGCATTTCACCGACGCTTCGGCAGCTTGTGCGTTGCCCGCCGGCCACGCGGCCATCGCGCCGGCACAGGCCAGGACCAGGGCAGCCATTCCAAGAGTACGCTTGATCATGATGTTCTCCTTGCGGTTCGTGCGGGGGGACACGGACGCGACCGGCCGCATGGATCGCGGGCTGCCGCGTGGTCGGAAATCGTGTTTACGTCAGCGTGACAGCGATGTGCAGAAGCTTGACTGCCCGTTCAGGTTGTCCGGCGAAAGCACCGCGCTGGCAACGATTCGCAAGCCGCGCCGAGACTTGTGAGCGGACCGGGACCGTGCCTAGACTCGGCATGGCCCGATGCCGGATCACCGCGCAAGGAGAACCATGGTCAAGTATTCACTGGTGGGTTACGACGGCTCGGAAGCCTCGCGCCGAGCGTTCCAATTCGCCATCGAGCTGGCCCGCTGCGGCAACGGCCGGGTGCGCGTGGTGTCGGTGCTGCAGGTGACCGAGGGCGGCGCGGACGCCTCGGCGTTGATGATGGCCGACTCCGGCACCCGGCGCGTGCAGGAACTGCTGGAGGAACTCACCGCGATCGTGCCGGACGCCGACCGGCTGGTCGACGTCGAGCTGATCTACGGCAGCCCCGGCGACGTGCTGCTCAGCCAGGTCGAGCAGCATGGCGTGGACCATATCGTGATCGGCCATACCGAGCGCGGCGCGCTGGCGCGCTGGCTGCTCGGCTCGGTGTCCGGCAACGTGCTGGCACGTGCCCATGTGCCGGTGACGGTGGTGCGCTGAAGTGCGGCGACGCCGCGGTGCGAGTCGGGCCGCGTTAACCCACCGTCGCGCCCGCGTCGTATCCTGTGACATCTTTCTGTCATGCGGGCGCCTGCCGCGGCGGCCGGCATTCGCGTTGCCCTACGGGAAATCCGCTTGAGTTATTCCACCGACCTGCCCTGGACCCTGGAAAGCATCGATCTGGACCGGATCGAGGTCGCGCGCATACGCCACGACGAGGATCTGTTTTTCCTGCTGTGCAGTTCGTCCTTCGTCGAGAGCGGCTCGGACCTGTACACGCAGAACCTGGTCCGCCACTTCGCCGACGACGAGGAACTGGGAGCCTGGCTCAGCCAGCACTGGGAGCAGGAGGAGCTGCAGCACGGCCGTGCGCTGGCCGCCTACGTCAGGAAGGTCTGGCCGGAATTCGACTGGGACAAGGGCTTCCAGGCGTTCTGGAGCGAATACGGCGCGGTGTGCACCGCCGAGCAGCTGGAAACCTGCCGCGGGCTGGAACTGGCCGCGCGCTGCGTGGTGGAAACCGGCACCGCCAGCCTGTACCGCGCGCTCAACGAGATCACCGACGAGCCGGTGCTGAAGCAGCTGACCAACCACATCAAGAGCGACGAAGTCCGCCACTTCAAGTACTTCTACCAGCACTACCGGCTGTATCGCGAGCGCGAGGGCTTCGGCCGCTACAAGGTGTTCCGGGCGATCCTGCGCCGGGTCAACGAGATCAAGAGCGAGGACAGCGACATCGCGCTGCGCCACGTGTTCAACCAGTGTTACCCGCAGCACCAGGGCAACGAAGCCGAGTTCCGCCGCATCAGCGACCGCGCCCAGGGCCTGTTGCGCCGGCACATTCCGGCCGGGATGACGGTGAAGATGCTGCTCAAGCCGCTGGACCTGCCCGCGCGCCTGCAGAGCGCCCTGGAAAAGCCGCTGGCGAAGATCACCGAGAAGCTGTTCCTGCACTGATGCTCATGGCGATCCGGCGGGCGGGTCCGTGCGCGCCTTGCTGTCGATCTGCCGCTGCTTCTGCTGCGCGACCTTGAGGCTCTTCACGTCGACCGGGCGGATCCGGGTGATCGTGCAGGGGAAATTGCGCGCCCCGGTGAGCACCTTGTCGAAGCCGACCATCACCTGGCCGACGCTGGAGGTGATCCCGATCGCGTTGACGAATTCCAGGTCGTGGCAGCCGCCGAGGTCGAGCAGCCACGCCTCGTTCGGCCGCGTGTAGACGGCCAGCTCGGTGTCGCCCAGCGGCTCCCACGTGTACAGGTTGAAGAAGCGGAAGCTGCGCACCGGCGCCCCGGCCGCGGCGGCATACGCGGCCTGGCGCTCGCTGATCCGCTGCGTGTAGGGCGCGCCGGCGCAGCCGACGAGCATGGCGGTCAGGGCCGTCGCCAGCAGAACACGTGTCGTGGTGCCCATGTCGTCGGTCTCCATCGGTGGGAGGTACCAGAACGCACGAGACGGCTTTCCGCGTACCGCGCTACTTCTTTTTCTGCTTGCCGACGGCAACCCACCTGGCCGGGTCGAAGCCGGCCACTTCGTAGACCAGGGCCTGCCTCTTCTCGCCGTCGACCAGGGTGACGTCCAGCTCGATCTTCTTGGCCTTGCGCAGCATTGCGATGAAGCCGTTGTCGTCGCGGATCATCAGCGCCGGCTCGCCGGTGGACGGCGCGAATGCCTTGATCCGCACCGGCTTGCCGTCGGCGCTGCCGGCGATGATGCAGTTGCCGCGGCAGACGAAGCCGGGCTTGCTGCCGTACAGGAACACGCTCTGGCCCCACTCGGTGTGCCGGCGCAGCACCAGCCGCACGCGGTCGCCGCTGGCGGGCTGGCTGTTCTCGATGGTGGCGGTGGACTGCGTGCCGCCGGCCATCGGCGCCACCTGGTACAGCCACAGCCCGGCCAGCCGGTTCTTCTCGCTGGCCTCGGTGTAGCGCTGCTCGATCGCCGGCAGGGTCTGCAGCACCTCCTTCGCCGCGGCGCTGTCCGGAAACCGCTTGACGATGTCCTTGCCCATCGACACCGCCATCTCGTCGTTGCGGATGCGCAGCAGCTGGCGGTAGGTATCGAGGTTGCGCGCCGCGTCGGCCGTCCGGGCCTGGGCCTGCTGCTGCTCCGCCGTCGGTGCCGGAGCGCCGCCCTGGGGCGAGCAGCCGGCCAGCAGCCAGGCAGCGCAGAAAGCCAGCGGAACACAACGGAGAAAAGCGCGATTCATCGGCGACCTGCCAGGCGGGAACAGGCGGCTAGCTTGGAACGATCGGCCGTCGCCGCGCAACCGTCCGTGTTCAATCCTGCCGGCCGAAGCGCTCGCGCAGCGCGGCGCGATGGCGCCGGCTGCAGGGAATCTTCCCGCCGTCACGCATCTGCAGCCGCGCGTCGCCGGTTTCCAGCGGCTCGATCTCGGCCAGATAGTCGAGGTTGACGAAGTAGCCGCGATGCACCCGCACGAAGCGCGCCGGATCCAGCCGTTCCTCGATCCCGGCCATGGTGGCGCGCAAGGGATAATCGCGACCGCGCACATGCAGGTTCACGTAATTGCCCGCAGCCTGCAGCCACTCGATCTCGCTGGCGTTGAGCAGAAACTCCTTGCCCAGCTTGCGCACCAGGAAGCGCTCCGGCCGCTCCACCGGCTCCACCGGCGCACCCTCGTCCGGCGCGGCCAGCAGTTTCGCCTCGCCCTGCTGGCGCAGCAGCCACAGCCGCGACAGGCAGATCAGCGCGACGATGATGAAATAGCTGCGGATGTCCTTCAGGTACTCGTAACCGAAGTTCGGCCACCACGCGCCCAGATGGTAATGCCGGCCTGCCATCGCATAAGCCAGTCTGCGCAGCCCGACCATGCCGGCCACATGGATCAGGCTGAACGCCACACTGGCCAGCAGGTGCCAGGGCAGGCTGTGACGCCACGTATCGAAGCGGAACGGCCAGCGCCATTCCACCATCTTCACGAAGGGGATCAGCAGCAGGACCAGCAGCGCGCTGCTCGATTCCCACACCCACGGTTCCCAGGCCGCCGTGCGGGCATGGTCGATCTGCGCAACGAAGCCGTTGAACACCGTGTTCAGGAGGGACAGCGCCACCCAGAAAGCCACCTCGACCGAGGGTGGCCAACGCTGAAAATCCCTATATCCACCATCCGCCTGCTCGCTCATGCGGGCGATTCTACGTGGCCGCGGCGAAATCCCCACGCGCCCCGTCCCGCACCGGGGTCGCTTCGTCCCCGACGGCCCGCCATCCGTCACCCCAGGCTGGGAATGACGGCAACACCGGCCCATGCTGGCCCCCGTCCATCCAGCCCGGAGCGATACGATGAAAAGGCGCGACTTGCTGAAGGCGGCCGTCACCCTGCCGCTGCTGCCCTTGCTGATGCGCAGTGGCACGGCCCTGGCGCACGGCGCCGGCACCCTTGCGACAACCCTGCGCTCGCGGCTGCGCCCGGAGCAGCCGGGCTGGCCCGCGGCCGCGGAATGGGAGCAACTGAAACGGCAGGTCGGCGGCCGGCTGCTGAAGCTGGAATCGCCTTTCGCCCACTGCGACCCGTCGCAACCGGACGGCGCCTGCGCGCAGGCGCTCAAGCAGCTGGCCAACCCGTTCGCGGTGGGCGACAACCCCGCGCTGACCCAGACCAGCGGCTGGGCCGATGCCTGGAGCTCGCAACCCAGCGCCTGGGCCGTGGCAGCCGAGAACCCGGCCGACGTGGTCGCAGCCGTCAACTTCGCCCGCAAGCATCACCTGCGACTGGTGGTGAAGGGCGGCGGCCACAGCTACCAGGGCACCTCGGACGCGCCGGATTCGCTGCTGGTGTGGACGCGCCACATGAACCAGGTGAGCCTGCACGACGCCTTCGTGCCGCAAGGCTGCGCCGGCCATCTGGCGCCACAGGCGGCGGCAAGCGTGCAGGCGGGCGCGATGTGGATCGACGCCTACGACGCCGTGACCACCCGCGGCGGCCGCTACGTGCAGGGCGGCGGCTGCACCACGGTGGGCGTGGCCGGGCTGGTGCAGAGCGGGGGCTTCGGCAGCTTCTCCAAGCGCTGGGGCACGGCGGCGTCCAACCTGCTGGAGGCGGAGATCGTCACCGCCGACGGCCAGGTACGCATCGCCAACGCCCGCACGAATCCGGAGCTGTTCTGGGGCCTCAAGGGCGGCGGTGGCGGCAGCCTGGGCGTGGTCACGCGGCTGACCCTGCGCACCTTCGAGCTGCCCGAGTTCTTCGGCGGTGTCAACCTCACCGTCAAGGCCGACTCGGATGCGGCCTACCGCGCCCTGATCGCCGAGGCGGTGGGCTTCTACCAGCGCGCGCTGTTCAATCCGCACTGGGGCGAGCAGATGAAATTCTACGGTGGCCACACCTTCGAGGTTTCCATGATGTTCCAGGGCCTCAGCCAGCAACAGGCCGAACAGACCTGGGCGCCCTTTCTGGCCTGGGTGCATGCGCGCAAGGATTGCCACGTCAGCAAACTTTTCCAGGCGCTGGCGGCGCCGGCCCGACATCTGTGGGACGCCGAATTCCTCCGCAAATATCTGCCGAGCGCCATCGTGTCGGACGACCGGCCCGGCTCCCCCCGCCACCACTTCCTGTGGTCCGGCGACCACGACCAGGTCGGCTGGTTCATCCAGGGCTACCAGTCGGCCTGGCTGCCGGCTTCGCTGCTGCAGCCAGGGCGGCAGACGCCCTTGGTGGATGCCTTGTTCGAGGCCGCGCAGCACTACGGCGTCTCGCTGCACTTCAACAAGGGCCTGGCCGGCGCGCCAGCCGATGCGATCGACCGTGCCCGCGACACCGCCACCCATCCGCAGGTGCTCGATGCCTTCGCCCTGGCCATCAGCGCCAGCGGCGGCGATCCCGCCTTTCCCGGCATGCCGGGTGCGAAACCGGATCTGGCCATGGCGCGGCGCATGGCCGCGGCCGTCGACAAGACGATGGATGCGCTGCGTGCCGTGGCACCCGACGCCGGCTCCTATGTCTCGGAAAGCGACTACTTCCTGCACGACTGGCAGCGGGGATTCTGGGGCGGCAACTATCAGCGCCTCGCCGCAGCGAAGCGCAGGTACGACCCCGACGGCCTGTTCTTCGTGCACCACGGCGTCGGCAGCGAGGAGTGGAGCGCGGACGGCTTCAACCGCTTGCTGACCTAGAACGCCAACCTGCTTGCGCCCGGAGCTTGTGAAGGAAACCACTTCCCGTGGTTTCCTTCCGTCGCGAGTCCGGCACATGTATGCCCGCTCCGCTCCCGGGCATCGGGCAACTGCTCCTTCGTTGCCTCAACTCCTCGCCTCGCCCTGGCCAGGCCTCGAGCTTGAAGAATTCGCAATCTCTCAATTTTCGCCGGCCATGCACGAGTCGAGGTGCTCGACCCGCACGATCTGGTCAAGCCAGACCTGCCGGCTCCATTCCGGCACGTCGGGCCGTTCCAGCTGCACGGTGGCGTTGATGCCTTCGCGCTCGTCCGCATCGCGGAACAGCTGCACGTTCGGTCGCGTGACGACCACGCCATCGCAGCTGCTGCCGTCCTTGAGCAGCAGCACCACATGGCCGTTGGCCGGCAGTTCCTCGACCAGCGATTCGAGCTGCCGGATGCTGGTCCGGTCGGTGTAGACGCGTTCCGCTGCTCTGCCCATGGCATTCGCCTCGCGTGACGTGATCGGGCATCAGGGTGGTTGGCCCCATGGAAAGCGCGCGTCAATTCGTCCGTCTGCCAGCTGAACGGCAGGCTGGATGCCGGACGCCATGCACGCGCGATAGCGGGTCCCGATCGGGCTGGCTGCAAGCGACGGATGGAAGCCGCCGCGCGGGAAGAACCGGCAGCGGATATGCTTTTACGCTTCCCGCATGGAGCCGCGCCATGATCACCACCTCGCCAGGCGAATTCCTCGAAGCATTCGCCGCGCTGGCGCCGTTGCCGGGAGCGGCGGCGACCGCGCGGGCCGCGTTCATGGTGGCGCCAGCCGAATTCGCGCTGGCGCAGGAATCGGCGCGCGACAACCGCTACATGGACCTGGGCCTGATGGTCGACCCGCTGAAGGCGCTGGCCCAGCACGGCGCGCTGGCGCAGGCGCTGCGCGCAGACGTGCCGGTGATCACCTTTCCCGGTGACCCGGCAACGCCCGACGCGGTGTTTCCGAACAACGTGTTCGCCACTGCGCCGGGACGGCTGATCGTCGGTCGCATGCGCCACCGGGTACGCCAGCGCGAGGCCGCGCGCGGCGACATCCGCGGCTTCTTCGGCGACGTGCTGGGCTACGACGAGATCGACCTGTCCGCCCGCGGCGACCTGGTCGCCGAACTGACCGGCGCGCTGGTGATCGACCGTGCCCGCGGCATCGGCTACTGCGGCCTCAGCGAGCGCTGCGACCCGGCCGGCGCCGAGGCGATGCACCAGGCGTTCGGCCTGCGCCTGACCTACTGCTTCGAGCTGGCCGAGACCGAGTACCACACCAACGTGGTGCTGACCCTGCTGGCCGGCCGTGCCGCGATCATCGCCGCCGACGGCTTCCGCGACCCGGCTGCGGCGCAGGCGATCGCCACCGCCTGTGGTGACCGCGCGGTCTGGCTGAGCCCGGCGCAGAAACAGGCCTTCGCCGGCAACGCGATCACCCTTTCCGACCACCGCGTGTGGATGAGCGCCCGCGCCGCCCGTTCGCTCACCGACGCCCAGCGCGAAGCGCTGGCCGGCTACGGTTTCGCGGTGGGCGCGGTGGAACTGGACGAGATCGAGAAGGCCGGCGGCAGCCTGCGCTGCTGCGTGGGCGAGATCTACTGAGGCGGTCCGCGTTGCGCGGCCACCATCGCCGGGGCATGCTCGGCGCATGTCAGCGTCGCTATCCTATACACGCCTGCTGCGGTTGATCCTGTTCGCGATCCTCCTGGCCGCGGCCGGCGCGGGGTCTGCGTCCGCCGCCACGGGCGGCCGCACCTGGGCCAATCCGCTGGATATCGACTACCGCTACAACTACGAGCAGATGAACCAGGGCATCTCGTACCGCACCGGCGCGGACCCCGCGTTCGTGCGCTACGGCGACGCGTACTACCTGTTCCTGACCCTGGCCGACGGCTACTGGTGCTCGACCGACCTGGTGCACTGGCAGTTCGTGCAGCCGGACCGATGGCCGTTCGACGGCCCGGTGGCGCCGGCCACCCTGGTCGCCGACGGCAAGCTGTTCCTGATGTCGTCGGCGATGGAGCCGCGCCCGCTGCTGTACTCGACCGATCCGGCGCATGGCCGCTGGCAGTTCTGGACGCGCCTGCTGCCGGCGGTACCGGGCGCGGTGTGGGCCGGGCACGAGAGCGAAATGAAACCGGGTGACCTGCCGCCCGGTCCATGGGACCCGGGCCTGTTCCGCGACGAGGACGGCAGGACCTATCTGTACTGGGATTCCTCCAACGTCTTTCCGTTGTACGGCGCGCAGATCGACCTGGCGCTGGACCGCGCCGACGAAGGCGAAGGCAAGCGGATCACCTTCGTCACCAAGCCGGCCGCACTGCTCAAGGCCGACCCCGCCGCGCACGGCTGGGAACGTTTCGGGCAGGACCACGCCGACGCCCGCATCGCGCCCTTTGTCGAGGGCGCCTGGATGAACCGCCACGGCGACCGCTACTACCTGCAATACGCCGCGCCCGGCACCGAGTACAACGTGTACGCCACCGGCGTTTACGTCGGCAGCAATCCGCTGGGACCGTTCACCTACGCGCCATACAACCCGGTCGGCTACAAGCCAGGCGGCTTCGCCATCGGCGCAGGGCACGGCTCCACTTTCCAGGACGCCTACGGCAACTGGTGGAACAGCGGCACCATGTGGGTGGGCCTGAACTGGACGTTCGAGCGGCGCATCGAACTGTTCCCCGCCGGCTTCCACGCGGACGGCCAGATGTGGGTCGACACGCGCTTCGGCGATTTCCCGCAGCGCATGCCAGACCATGCGCTGCGCGAGGGCGAAAGCACCTTCACCGGCTGGATGCTGCTGTCGTACCGCAAGTCCGCGCGCGCTTCGTCGCAACTGCCGAAACATCCACCCTCCGCCGTCACCGACGAGAACCCGCGCACGTTCTGGGCGGCGGCAAGCAACACCGCCGGACAGACGCTCACGCTCGACCTGGGCGGCCCGCGCACGGTGCGCGCGGTGCAGGTGGACTACGCCGACTACCGCTCCGGCCGCTACGGCGATGCGCCCGACATCGTCACCCGGTTCCGCCTCGACGGCTCGGCGGACGGCAGGCGATGGACCACCCTGGCCGACCTCTCGCACGAAACCCGCGACCGGTCGAACGCCTATCTCGAACTCGACCATCCGGCACGCATCCGCTACCTGCGCTACGTGCACGGCCACGTCGGCGCACGCACCCTGGCGATCTCCGACCTGCGCGTGTTCGGCAACGCCGACGGCCCGCCGCCGCCGGCGCCGGTGCTGGTTTCCGCCCGCCGCCTGGCCGACACCCGCGATGCCGAGATCGTGTGGCAGCCGGTGCCCGGCGCGGTCGGCTACAACGTGCGCTGGGGGCTGGCCGCCGACCGCCTGCACGAGACGTACCAGCGTTTCGCCGACCAGCCGACCCGGCTGACCTTGCGTGCGCTGAGCAAGGGCGTGACCTACGTCGTGGCGGTCGAGGCGTTCGACGAGCGCGGAGTATCGACGCTGTCGCGGGCCGCCACATTGCAACCCTGAGCTTGCGTGCACCCGCGCAGTGCGCTCTGATGCGTGGATGATCGTCGTCCACCACCTCAACAACTCGCGTTCGCAACGCATCCTGTGGCTGCTTGAAGAACTTGGCGTGCCCTACGAGATCAGACGCTACCAGCGCGATCCGCAGACCATGCTGGCACCGCCGGCATTGCGCGCGATCCACCCGCTGGGCAAGTCGCCGGTGATCACCGACGGCGAACTCACCCTGGCCGAGTCCGGCGCGATCGTGGAATACCTCGCCGACCGCTACGGTGCCGGCCGGCTGATCCCCGCGCCCGGCACGCCCGAGCGGCTGCGCTGCAGCTACTGGCTGCACTACGCCGAAGGCTCGGCGATGCCGCCGCTGCTGCTGAAGCTGGTGTTCCGCCGGATCGAGACGACGCCGATGCCATTCTTCGCGAAGCCCGTCGCAAAGGGCATCGCGCGCAAGGTGCAGGGCGGCTTCGTCGACCCCCAGCTGAAACTGCACATGGATTACCTCGAAGGCGAACTCGGCAAGAGCGAGTGGTTCGGCGGCGATACGTTCGGCGTCGCCGACATCCAGTTGAGCTTCCCGCTGGAAGCGTTTGCCGCGCGCGGGGGACTGGACGACAGTTACCCGCGGCTGGCCACCTTCCTGCAGCGCATCCACGCGCGGCCTGCTTACCAGCGCGCGCTGCAGCAAGGCGGCGAATACCGGCTCGGCTGAACGGATCGCGACGCCGCGCGGCGCTGTTTACGCCTCGCTCACGAAGTCGCTGGCAGCCTCGGAAGCCCGCCGACGAGGAGAACACTCCATGCGCAACCACGATATCGAGAGCCGACTCCGCGACGCCGGCGAGCGCGCGGGCGAACAGGCGCGTCGCTATGCCGACGGCGCCGCCGAGCGTGCGCATAGCCTGTTCGAACGGGGCCGCGAGCTGGGTTCGCGCTGGAACCGGCACGGCGATTCGTACGGTCGCCGGCTGTCGCATGCGGCCGAGGATCTCGCCGACGAGGCGAACTACCAGTACCGCCGCCTGCGCCGCCAGGTAAACCGCCACCCGCTGGCCACGGCGGCGATCGTGGCCGGTACGCTCGGGGCGTTCCTGCTGCTGCGTCGCGTGTTCCGCAACGACGACGAGTGAACGCCGCGCGCGCCTGAACGCGATTGGCGCGAATCGGCGCACCGCCCGCCGCGGTATGCTGGTCATCCGTACGTCAGGTTGGCCGATGCATGCGTTCGAGGGACCTCACCTTCCACCACCCGGTGGCGTTCTGGCTCGGCTGCGCCATGGTGATCGCCGGCGTGCTGGCGCACCTGCCGATGCTGGCGATGGCCGCGCCGATGCATTACCGGCTCGTCGGCATGCCGATCGACAATGCCATGCTGGCCGGCATGCTGCTGGTGCCGCTCGGCGTGCTGCTCGCCGGTTACGGCCTGATGCCCCGGCTGGAACAGATGCGGCGCACGCTGCATCCCGATCGCGACCCGCTGCCGTTCCACGCCGCCGACCACGTACCGCTCAACCGCGAGCACTGGAAGCTGGTGACCGTGCTGACCATCGCGCTGGCGGTGGACGTGATGAAGCCGGCCACGATCGGCTTCGTGATGCCGGGCGTCTCGACGGAATACGGCATCGGCGCCTCCACCGCCGGCCTGCTGGCGTTGTCGGCGCTGACCGGCACCGTGATCGGCTCGGTGGTGTGGGGTCGCCTCGGCGACCTGTTCGGCCGCCGCGCGACGATCCTGCTGTCGGCGCTGATGTTCATGGGCACCTCGATCTGCGGCGCGATGCCGGCGTTCGGCTGGAACCTGGTGATGTGCTTCATGATGGGCGCCGCCGCCGGCGGCATGCTGCCGATCACCTTCACCCTGATGGCGGAGACCATCCCGACCCGCCACCGCGGCTGGCTGCTGGTGGCGCTGGGCGGGGTCGGCACCTCGGCCGGCTACCTGCTCGCCTCCGGCGCCGCGACCCTGGTCGAGCCCGACTTCGGCTGGCGCGCGCTGTGGCTGCTCAACCTGCCCACCGGCGCGCTGATCATCCTGCTCAACCACTACATTCCCGAATCGCCGCGCTTCCTCGCGCTGGCCGGTCTGGAGGATCAGGCGCGCGCGGTGCTGCAGCGGTTCTCGGGCACGGCGGCATCGGTGGCGGCGCCTGCCCGCCCCGCGGGCGAAGCGGCCCGGCCCGATCCGCATGCCTCCGCCCGCGTCGGCATGCGCCAGCTGCTGCGGGGAAGGCATGCGGCGATCAGCTGGGGGTTGATGGTATGCGCGGTGGCCTGGGGGCTGGCGAATTTCGGCTTCCTGCTGTGGCTGCCGGCAAACCTGGTCACCCTGGGCATCGACGCGCAGGCCAGTGCAGCGCTGCTGGCGCGCTCGGCGATCCTGGCGCTGCCCGGCATCGGCCTGGTGGTGTGGTTCTACCAGCGCTGGAGCAGCATCCGCACCCTGGTGCTGTTCATCGGACTGACCGCGCTGTCCCTGCTGTTCTTCTTCGCGATCGCGCTGGCCAACCTGCGCTCGACGACGCTGACCATCGTCGGCACGGTGGCCCTGCTGCTGAGCATCAGCGGGGTGATCGCCACACTGATCCCGTACGCTGCGGAGATCTACCCGGTGCACCTGCGCAGCACCGGCGCGGGGCTGATCGCCGGGGGCTCAAAGTTCGGCGGCATCCTCGGCGCGGTGATCGGCGTGGCCGGCCTGTTCGAACACTTCATGCTGTCCGCGCTGCTGATCGCGCTGCCGATGATCGCTGCCGCCTGGCTGCTGGCGCGCAGCGGCATCGAGACGCGCGGCCACGGGCTGGAAGCGATCCAGCACGCGCTGTCGGAATAGCCGCAAAGGAAAGCCGCCTCGCGGCGGCTTTCCCTGACCTTGACGCCGAGCGCCGATCGCTCACACGGTCAGCGGGTTCGGCTTGTCCGGGTCGAGCTTGTACTCGCGGATCGCGCGCGCCACGTCCTTGGCGTTGACCTTGCCTTCCTTCGCCAGCGCGGCCAGCGCGGCGTGGGCGATCCAGTAGCGGCTGATCTCGAAGAACTCGCGCAGGTGTTCGCGGGTGTCCGAGCGGCCGTAGCCGTCGGCGCCCAGCGCGGTGAAGGAACGTCCGTCGGGCACGAAGGCGCGCACCTGGTCGACCACGCCGCGCACGTACTCGCTGGCGGCGATCACCGGGCCGTCGTGGTCGGCCAGGCACTGCGCCACGTGCGGCACGCGCGGTGCCTTGGCTTCCGGGTGCAGGCGGTTCCAGCGTTCGCAGTCGAAGCCGTCGCGCGACAGTTCGCTGAAGCTGGGGCAGGACCACACGTCGGCCTTCACGCCGAAGTCGGCATCCAGCAGCTCCGCGGCGGCGACCGCCTCGAGCACGGAACCGCCCGCGGCCATCAGCTGCACGCGCGGCGCACTGCTCTTGCCCTTGCCCTTGGCGGCGCCGGCCCCCGAATCCCGGAACAGGTACATGCCCTTGACTATGCCGTCGTAGCAGCCCTCGGGCATGTCCGGGTGGGTGTAGTTCTCGTTGGTGGTGGTGATGTAGTAGAAGACGTCCTGCTGCTCCTCGTACATCTCCTGCACGCCGCGATGCAGCAGCACCGCCACCTCGTAGGAGAAGGTGGGGTCGTAGGCGCGGCAGTTGGGCACGGTGCCGGCCATCAGCTGCGAGGCGCAGTCGGAGTGCTGCAGGCCCTCGCCGGGGAAGCTGGCGCCGGCGGTGGCGCCGATCAGGAAGCCTCGCGCGCGCTGGTCGCCGGCGGCCCAGATCAGGTCGCCGACACGGCGGAAGCCGAAGAACGAGTAGTAGATGAAGAACGGCAGCATCGGCTGGTTGGACACCGAGTAGCTGGTGGCCGCGGCGATCCACGCCGACACGCCGCCGGCCTCGGAGATGCCTTCCTGCAGCACCTGGCCGTCCTGCGCCTCGCGGTAGTACAGCAGCTGGTCGGCGTCCTGCGGGCGGTACTTCTGGCCGAACGGCGCGTAGATGCCGATCTGGCGGAACATGCCCTCCATGCCGAAGGTGCGTGCCTCGTCGGCCACGATCGGCACCACGCGCGGGCCGAGCTGCTTGTCGCGCAGCAGCAGGTTCATGCCGCGAACCAGCGCCATGGTGTTGGAGATCTCGCGCTCGCCGGTGCCGGCGGTGATCTGCGCGAAGGCAGACAGCTCCGGCGCCTTGCACGGCACGTCGGTGCGGCGGCGGCGCTGCGGCAGGAAGCCGCCCAGCGCGCGGCGGCGCTCCTGCATGTATTCCACCTCGGGCGAGTTCGCGCCGGGGTGGTAGTAGGGCACGCTGTCGAGCTTGTCGTCGGCAATCGGGATCTGGAAGCGGTCGCGGAAGTGCCGCACCGCGTCACCGGTCATCTTCTTCTGCTGGTGGGTGGGGTTCTCCGCCTCGCCCGAGCCGATGCCCATGCCGTAGCCCTTCACCGTCTTGGCCAGGATCACCGTGGGCATGCCCTTGGTGTTCACCGCGGCGTGGTAGGCCGCGTAAACCTTGTGCGGGTCGTGGCCGCCGCGGTTGAGGCGCCAGATGTCGTCATCGCTGAGGTTGGCGACCATCTCGCGCGTCTGCGGGTACTTGCCGAAGAAGTGCTCGCGCGTGTACGCGCCGCCGAACGCCTTGCACGCCTGGTACTCGCCGTCGACGGTTTCCATCATCAGCTTGCGCAGGATGCCGTCCTTGTCGCGCGCCAGCAGCGGATCCCAGTAGCTGCCCCAGATCACCTTGATCGCGTTCCAGCCGGCGCCGCGGAACACGCCCTCGAGTTCCTGGATGATCTTGCCGTTGCCGCGCACCGGACCGTCCAGGCGCTGCAGGTTGCAGTTGATCACGAAGATCAGGTTGTCCAGCCCCTCGCGGCCGGCCAGTGCGATGGCGCCCAGCGACTCGGGCTCGTCCACCTCGCCGTCGCCGAGGAAGCACCACACCTTGCGGTCGGACTTGGGAATCAGGCCGCGGTTTTCCAGATAGCGGAAGAACTGCGCCTGGTAGATCGCCTGGATCGGGCCCAGGCCCATCGACACCGTGGGCATCTGCCAGTAGTCGGGCATCAGCCACGGGTGCGGGTAGGAGGTGAGCGAGCGCTCGCCGCCGATCACGTCGGCGCGGAACAGGTCGAGCCGGTCTTCGCTGATGCGGCCCTCGATGAAGGAGCGCGCGTAGATGCCGGGGCTGATGTGGCCCTGGTAGCCGATCAGGTCGCCGGGGTGCTCCGCGCTGGGCGCGCGCCAGAAGTGGTTGAAGCCCACGTCGTAGAGCGTGGCGCTGGAGGCGAAGCTGGCGATGTGGCCACCCAGCGAACCGGGCTTGCGGTTGGTGCGCACCACCATCGCCATCGCGTTCCAGCGGATCAGCGAGCGGATGCGCCACTCCATCGCCGCGTCACCCGGGCTCTTCGCCTCGTTCGCCGGCGCGATGGTGTTGACGTAGGCGGTGGTGGGATCGAACGGCAGGTGACCACCCGAGCGGCGGGTGGTGTCGACCATCTGCTCCAGCAGGAAATGCGCGCGCTCGGTACCGTCGTGATGGATCACCGCGTCGAGCGAGTCGATCCACTCGCGTGTCTCGGTGGGATCGATGTCCTGGTTGAGGATGTCGTCGAGCTGATCCATGAGTTTCTCCGCGGCGCCATTGCAGCGCCCATGCTTGAGGGGGATACCCCGCCGCCGGGGGATGACGGCGGGATCATTGTCCAAGTCTAGCCGCTGGCCCGGAGGGCCGCCAATGCAGGCTCCATGCGGCGGCGCACGGCAACCGGGTTGCCGCGCCGCACCGGCCACTCCGGACCGGTGACCGACGCGCTCAGCCGGACTGGCGGTTGAGCGCGCGGATCTGCGCCTCGACGCAGGCCACCGCGCTCATGTTCACCACCCGGCGCACGGTCGACTGCGGCATCAGGATGTGCGCCGGCTTGGCCACGCCCATCAGGATCGGCCCGATCACCACGCCGTCCGAGAGCATGCGGGTCATGTTGTAGGCGATGTTGGCCGCGTCCAGGTTGGGGAACACGAACACGTTCGCCTTGCCCTCCAGCCGCGAGTTCGGGAACAGCTTCTCGCGCAGCGAGGGCACCAGCGCCACGTCGGCCTGCATCTCGCCCTCCACCTCCAGCCGCGGGGCGCGGGCGCGGATCAGTTCCAGCGCCTTGCGCATCTTCTTGGCGCCGCAGGTGTCGCGGCTGCCGAAGTTGCCGCCGGACAGCAGCGCGATCTTCGGCGTGATGCCGAACAGCTTCAGCCGGATCGAGGCCTGCAGGGTCGCCTCGGCGATCTGCTCCGGGCAGGGATCGTCCTGCACGTGGGTGTCGAGGTAGAAGAACGTGCCCTTGTCGGTGGACACCGCGGCCATCGCCGACGGCTCGACCACGCCGGCATCCAGGCCGATGATGTCGCGGATGTAGCGCAGCTTGCCCTGGTACTGGCCGACCAGGCCGCAGATCATCGCGTCGGCCTCGCCGCGCTCGACCATCAGCGAGGCGATCGCGGTGGGGCGCGAGCGGACCACCGCCTTGGCCATCGACGGGGTCACCCCGCGGCGCTCCATCAGGCGGTGGTAGTGCTGCCAGTAGTCGTCGAAGCGCGGGTCGGAGTTGATGTTGCAGATCTCGATGTCCACGCCCGGCTTGATGCGCAGGCCGGCGCGATTGATGCGCTTCTCGATCACTTCCGGGCGGCCGATCAGGATGGGTTTGGCCAGGCCTTCATCGACCACCACCTGCACCGCGCGCAGCACGGTCTCCTCCTCGCCTTCGGCGTAGACCAGCCGGCACGGCGCGGACTTGGCCCGCTCGAACACCGGCTTCATCAGCAGGCCGGTACGGAACACGAAGCTGGTCAGCTGGTCGGTGTAGGCGGCGAAGTCCGCGATCGGCCGCGTCGCCACGCCCGAGTCCATCGCCGCCTGCGCCACCGCCGGCGGCAGCTGCAGCAGCAGGCGCGGGTCGAACGGCTGCGGGATCAGGTAGTCCGGGCCGAAGCTGGGCGGCTTGCCGCCGTAGGCACGCGCGCTGACGTCGGACGACTCGCGCCGCGCCAGCGCGGCGATCGCCTTCACGCAGGCGATCTTCATCGGCTCGTTGATCACCGTGGCGCCCACGTCCAGCGCGCCGCGGAACAGGTACGGGAAGCACAGCGCGTTGTTGACCTGGTTCGGGTAGTCCGAGCGGCCGGTGGCCATGATGCAGTCCGGCCGCACCGCCTTCGCCTCTTCCGGGGTGATCTCCGGGTTCGGGTTGGCCAGCGCGAAGATGATCGGCCGCGCGGCCATGGTGGCGACCATCTCCGGCTTCAGGATGCCGCCGGCGGACAGGCCGAGGAACACGTCCGCGCCGTCGACGATCTCGGCCAGCGTGCGCGCCTTCGTGTCTCGCGCGTAGCGCTGCTTGTCCGGATCGAGGTCGGTGCGTTCGGTGTGGATCACGCCGTGGCGGTCGAACGCCAGGATGTGCTCCGGCTTCACGCCCAGCGCCACCAGCATGTCCAGGCAGGAGATGCCCGCCGCGCCGGCGCCGGTGGTGGCCACGCGGATGTCCCCGATCTTCTTGCCGACCACCACCAGCGCGTTGAGCAGCGCCGCGCCGACGATGATTGAGGTGCCGTGCTGGTCGTCGTGGAACACCGGGATCTTCATCCGCTCGCGCAGCTTGCGCTCGACGATGAAGCATTCCGGCGCCTTGATGTCCTCCAGGTTGATGCCGCCGAAGGTCGGCTCCAGGCTGGCGATGATGTCGACCAGCTTGTCCGGGTCGTTTTCCTGGATCTCGATGTCGAACACGTCGATGCCGGCGAACTTCTGGAACAGCACGCCCTTGCCTTCCATCACCGGCTTGGCCGCCAGCGGCCCGATGTTGCCCAGGCCGAGCACCGCGGTGCCGTTGGTGATCACCGCTACCAGGTTCGAGCGGGCGGTGTACTCGGCCGCCGTGGTCGGGTCCTCGACGATCGCATCGCAGGCCGCGGCGACGCCGGGCGAATAGGCCAGCGACAGGTCGCGCTGGGTCAGCAGCGAGGTGGTCGGGGTGACCTTGATCTTGCCGGGGCGCGGCAGGCGGTGGTATTCGAGGGCGGCGAGGCGCAGTTCTTCGGGAAGGCTCATGGATGCTTTGTTTGCGGGTGGAGGGGGCGGCGAGCGCCTCGACGGGGAATGGCCTGCGATGTTAGCACCGGGGCGGACCTGCCCGGCCGGCGCCTGCGACGCGACGACACATCGTCAGCCACCGTGCAGCAGTTCGTCGCCTTGCACCCGGCTCATGTGGATGCCGTTGATGAACACTGAGAACGCCAGCTTGCCGGCCAGCCCGTGCACGTGCTGCATCCACGGCGGCAGCCAGCGCGGCGGCAGGATCGCGCCGGAGGCGAAGTGCGGCTGCAGCGCGACCACGTCGTGCAGGGTCAGCTTGCCGGCGAACAGGTGGCGCAGCAGGTCCATCCGCCGCTGCTTCAGCGCCCAGCGGAAGAACGTATGCACGGTGAGCAGGCCGGAGAGGTAGACGTTGTCCTTGGCAAACGCCACACCGCCGCCCGGCGGCACCCCCCGAAACACGCGCTGGGCCGAGTGGAAGCTGTCCGCCGCGCTCTGCCCGCAGGCGCTGAAATAACGGTAGACCTCCACGAAATCCGCGCCGTTGAGCGCCATGTCGATCGCCAGGATGCGCAGGCTGATGCGCTTCAGCCGCGCAATGTCGATGGCGCCGGACATCAGTTCGGCGAACACCGCCAGTCCTTCCTGGGTCGCGGTGACCCGCGGCGAGGTACGCGCCAGCGAGGCGAGCAGCGGCTGCCGGCGACCGTTCAACGCGGTGAGCGAGTGCACGAACGCCTCGTGCGCCAGCAACTGGTGGCGGTCGTATTCGCTGAAGCAGGTGCCGCCGCGCAGGCGGATGCGGGTGGCGCCGGCGGCCGCCTTGGCGGTCAGTTCGGGATCGACCTCGACCTTGATGGTGCCGGCGCCGAAGAACGCGTCCAGCGTGGCGGCCAGGTCCGCGCGCAGCTCGTCGGCCGGCACGTTGACGCTGATGTCGTCGGCCAGCAGGTCCGCGCCGAGTTCGTCGGACAGCTCGACGAAGTAGCGCGCCGCGTCCAGGTTGCTGCGCTGGCTGCCCGGGATGGCGTCGTCCGGACGTCCATACAGCACGATCGACGGCGCGGCGAAGCCGCTGGTGCCGACCGACTCCAGCATCTCCGCGGCGATCCGCCACGACTCGGCGGTACGCCGCAGGTAGTCGCCCAACGGGTCGATGTCCGCCGCGTCGGCGCCGCCCGCGGCCGCCTCGATCGCGGCCAGTTCGGCGCGCGCCGCGGCCAGGTCCGGCCGCACGTAGTCCACCTGCGGCAGCGCGAACCGGCCCTTGCTGTAATCCGCGATCATGCGGTCCTCCAGCGAGGCCGGCCACGCCACGGTGGGCAGGATGCGGATGCCGCGCACCGCCGCCAGCAGCCGCCGGTCGAGCTCGGCGTAGTGCTGCAGCGCCACGTCCGTCGTGGACGCGCTCATCGGCGCATACCGCGCTTTGCCATGCCCATTCCCGCCGTCATCGCCCTCGATCTCCCGCCGTGCACTGCCGGACCCGGTCGTTCCGGCAACGCGTCCAAATCCCGTGTCTGCGGCCCTTCCGCCGGCTCACTCCCGTTCGTGCCGTCCGCGGTGCGGGTGCGGCCGCTCGATCGGTCGGCCGCCACGCTGGCGGCGCAGACGCGCCTCAAGCGTGGCAGCCTGCTCCTCGCGTTCGTCATGCAGCTTCAGGTAATTGCGCCAGCGCGCCGCGGCCAGCTCGCCATTGTCCAGCGCCGCCTGCACCGCGCAACCCGGCTCGCTGCCGTGGCCGCAATCGGCGAAACGGCATTGCCCGGCCAGCAGCTCGATGTCGGCGAACAGGTCGAGGTTTTCCTCGCCGGTCAGCTTCAGCTCGCGCATCCCCGGGGTGTCGATCAGGCAACCGCCCGAGGGCAGCTGCAGCAAGGCGCGATGGGTGGTGGTGTGGCGACCGCGGCTGTCGTGGCTGCGCACCTCGGCGGTGGCCATGCGCGCCGTGCCGAGCAGGGTGTTGGTCAGGGTCGACTTGCCGGCGCCGGAGGAACCCACCAGCACCGCGCTGTCGCCCGGCTGCAGGTAGGCCGCCAGCGACGCCACGCTGGCCGGGTCCTTGCCGTTCAGCGCATGGATCGGGGTGCCCGCGGGCAGCCGCGCGCGCAGGGCATCGACCTGTGCCGCGGCGTCCTCGCGCACGTCCAGCTTGCTCAGCAGCACCACCGGCTGTGCGCCGGAATCCTCGGTCAGCGACAGGTAGCGCTCGATCCGCGCCGGGTTGAAGTCGCCGTCCAGCCCGGTCAGTACCAGCACGTAGTCGATGTTGGTGGCGATCAGCTGCCGTTCGTAGCGCTCGCCGGCGGCCGCCCGCGACAGCACCGTGCGCCGCGGCAGCACGCTGACGATATGCGGCGGCGTGCCTTCGGCGACCTCGACGAAGTCGCCCACCACCGGCCGCTCGGCCGGGTCGAGGCCACGCTTGAGGAAACGTCCGTCGGGCTGCGCGCCGAACAGGCTCGCGCCGTCGTGCAGCTCGTAGCCGGCGCGATGCTGGGCCACCACCCGGGCCAGGCGCAGGCCGCCGGCCGGCAGGGTTTCGCCGCGCCAGCCGATGTGGCGCAGGCGCTCGATCGTTTCGGCGTCACTCATGGGGAGGGTCGGTCGGCACGGTCCGGTGATTATGCCTTGCCTGAGGATTGCCCGACGATGAACCGGGACCCGGCCCAATTGGTGCTCGCGCTGCACTGCACCACGCTGCTAGCATCAAGCTGCCGGCGGCGCGGCCGCCTGTCGATCCCACCTCAAACATGCAAAGGACACCGGCGTGGCTCCCATCACCCCCAGTGCGCACCTGGCGGACGTGCGCTACGAAATCCGCGGCGCACTGACCCGGCGCGCGCGCGAGCTGGAGGCCGCCGGCCTCGACATCATCAAGCTCAACATCGGCAATCCCGGCCGCTACGGTTTCGCGGCACCGGCCCACCTGCGCGAGGCCATCGCCGGCCATCTGCACGACAGCGAGGCCTACGGCCACGAGCAGGGCCTGGAGCTGGCCCGCGAGGCCATCGCCGCGCAGCAGCGCGCGCGGGGTGCGCGCGGCGTCGAACCCGAGCGCATCTTCATCGGCAACGGCGTCAGCGAGCTGATCGACCTCAGCCTGCGCGCCCTGCTGCAGCCCGGCGACGAGGTGCTGCTGCCCAGTCCCGACTACCCGCTGTGGAGCGCCGCCACCATCCTCAACGGCGGCCAGCCGCGCTACTACCGCTGCCTCGCCCGCGACGGCCACCTGCCTGATCCGGACGAGGTCGAGGCGCTGATCACCCCGCGTACCCGCGCGCTGGTGCTGATCAACCCGAACAACCCGACCGGCGCGGTGTACCCGCGCGCGCTGCTGCAGCGGTTGGCGGACATCGCGGCGCGGCACCGGCTGCTGTTGCTTTCCGACGAGATCTACGACGAGATCCTGTACGACGGCGCCAGCTTCCAGCCACTGGCCGAAGTAGCCGGCGAGGTGCCCTGCCTCAGCTTCGGCGGCCTGTCCAAGGTGCACCGCGCCTGCGGTTACCGGGTCGGCTGGGCGAGCCTGTCCGGCAACCCCGCACACACCGCGGCGTATCGCGACGCCTTGCAGTTGCTCGCTGCGCTGCGCCTGTGCGCGAACGTCACCGCGCAGTGGGCGGTGCTGCCGGCGCTGCAGGATGCGCCCACGATCGGCGCGCTGACCGCGCCCGGCGGCCGCCTGCATGAGGCGCGCCGTCTGGTGCTCGAAGGCGTGGCCGCCAGCGACTACCTGGAGCTGGTGGTACCGCAGGGCGCGCTGTACGCGTTCCCGCAGGTACGCGCCGACCGCATCGCCCACTTCGACGACGAAGCCTTCGCGCTGCGCCTGCTGGAAGAAGAGTCGGTGCTGGTGGTGCCGGGAAGCAGCTTCAACGTGCCATGCAGCCGCCACTTCCGGCTCACTCTGCTGCCGCCGCCGGCGCAGCTGCGCGAAGTGTTCGTGCGCACCGAGCGGGTGCTGGCGCGGATGGCGCGCGAGCAGTTGCCGCAGTCGGCCGCGGTCGCCTGATCCCGTGATGCCGGCCACCCTGCCGCGCTTTCTCGCCCTTGGCGACTCGTACACCATCGGCGAGGCGGTGGCCGCGCACGAAAACTGGCCGTCCACGCTGGCGCGGCGCCTGCGCCAGGACAACATTCCTCTCGACGAGCCGCAGATCGTCGCGGTCACCGGCTGGACCACCGACGAACTGGCGCAAGGCATGGACGCGGCCGCGCTGACGCCGCCGTACGACCTGGTAACGCTGCAGATCGGCGTGAACAACCAGTACCGCGGCCGCCCGGCCGACGATTACCGCGGCGAGTTCGCCGGCCTGCTGGACCGCGCGATCGCGTTGGCCGGCGACCTTGCCGCGCGCGTGGTGGTGGCATCGATCCCGGACTGGGGCGTCACCCGCTTCGCCCGCGACCAGGGCCGGGACCCGGCGCGCATCGGCGCCGAACTGGACGCCTACAATGCGCTCGCCTGCGCCGAAGCCGAGCGCGCCGGCGCCCGTTTCGTCGACATCACCGGCATCTCGCGCCTGCATCCCGCGCTGCTCGCCGCCGATGGCCTGCATCCCTCCGCGGCGCAATACGCCTTGTGGGCGCAGGCGATCGAGGCGGCCGCGCGCGCCGCCCTTCGTTCCTGACCGCAACCGCGCTGCAACCTGCCCGCCATCGCACGGTGACGTGGCGATCGCACACTGGCGCCCCGGGCCACCACCGGGGATCGTGCCATGACCAGCTTCCATTGCCGCAGCGCCTTCATCTCGGACGTGCATCTGGGCACGCCGGACTGCAAGGCAGCCTACCTGCTCGACTTCCTGCGCCGGCTGCGTTGCGAAAAACTTTATCTGGTCGGCGACATCGTCGACCTGGAGGCGCTGTCCCGGCGCCACTGGTGGCATGCCGAGCACAGCGCGGTGATCGCGGAAGTGCTGGCGCTGGCGCGCCGCGGGGTCGAGGTGGTCTATATCCCCGGCAACCACGACGCACCCATGCGCAAGCTGCACGGGCAGAACTTCGCCGGCGTGCGGATCGAGCTGGACGCCGTGCACGTGGGTGCCGACGGCCGCCGCTACCGGGTCAGCCACGGCGACGAATTCGACCCCGAGCGGATCGGCAGTCGCTGGATGCTGCTGCTCGGCGAGGCGATGCATCGCCTGATCTGCTGGAGCAACCGCCGGCTGCATGCATTGCGGCGGCGGCTGGAACTGCCGTACCTGCCGCTGTCGATCATCGTCAAGTCGCACGTGGGCAAGGCGCTGGCGTACATCCGTGCCTACGAGCAGCGCGTCGCCGACGACGCGCGGCGGCGCGGCTTCGACGGCCATATCTGCGGGCACATCCACTTCGGCCACGTGCGCGAGCTGGGCGGCGTGCTCTACCTCAACGACGGCGACTGGGTCGAGCACTGCACCGTGCTGGTCGAGGACCATGCCGGCGCGATGGAGCTGATCCACTGGAGCGAGCAGTCCACCGCGCTGGGCCGCGCCAGCCGCGAGCAGGTGTGGCCCTCGCCCGCCGCGGTGCTGGCGCTGGCGCCGCTGGGTGCTGCGCGGCGCGGCGAACCGGACCCGGACGAACTGCCTCGCGCCGCCTGAACGGGCGGCCTTGAAGGCCGGCGGGAACCCCGCATATCGGGGCGGCGTATCATAGCCGTCTTACCTGCCGGAGTTATCCCCATGTCCCTCGACAGCGCCACCCGCGAACGTATCGAAACCCTGCTCAAGGACCACCGCGTGGTGCTGTTCATGAAGGGCAACCGCCAGCAGCCGATGTGCGGCTTCTCCGCGGCGGCCACCAATACGCTGAACGAGCTGCTGCCCGACTACCACACGGTCAACGTGCTGGACGATCCGGAAATCCGCGAAGGCATCAAGGCCTACGGCGACTGGCCCACCATCCCGCAGCTGTACGTGGAGGGCGAACTGGTCGGCGGCGCCGACATCATCCGCCAGATGTACGGCAGCGGCGAGCTGCACCAGCTGTTCGGCCTCGCCGCGCCGGACCGCACCGCGCCGGAAATCACCATCACCGATGCCGCCGCCGAGGCGATCCGCCAGGGCACCGCGAACGCGCAGGGCGTGGCGCTGCACCTGGAGATCGGCCCCGACCACAGCGCCGGCTTCCAGCTGGCGCCGGCCGGCGAGCACGACATCGTGGCGCACGCCAACGGGCTGGAGATCCATTTCGACCCGGCCAGCGCGCAACGCGCCAAAGGCATCGTGATCGACTGGGTTTCCACCGTGCAGGGCGAGGGCCTGAGCCTGAAGTTCCCCGGCGCGCAGGAGATCAAGCCGCTCGGCGTGCAGCAGCTGAAGGACCGCCTCGCCGCCAACGACCTCGTGCTGATCGACGTGCGCCCCGCCGCCGGCCGCGCCATGGCCGCACCGCTGGCGCAGGCGCGGGTGCTGGAGGAAGAAGGCTACGAGGCCCTCGCCAGCCTGCCGAAGGAGACCGCACTGGCCTTCATCTGCCACCACGGCATCTCCAGCCGCGCCATGGCCGAGCGCTTCGCCGCGCACGGCTTCGGCAACGTGTACAACGTCGAGGGCGGCATGGACGCGTGGGCCCGCGACGTGGACCCGGGCGTGCCGCGTTACTGACCGTCCGGCCAACCGGATCGCATCGCGAAAGGCCCTGTCGTGGGGCCTTTCGTTTGCCGGCGATCGGACATTCCGTGAGAACCGCTCCCCCGGCTCAGTCGCCGGGCAAGTCGCAGCTCCGGTTGAAATCGCCGATGCCGGCGACCAGTTCGGCGAGCGCGGCGCGTTCGGCCTCGCTCAGGTCGGGATTCCAGCAGTCCATGATCAGCACCACGCGCGTCTCGCCGCTGCGGTTCCACGCTTCGTGCTCGAACGTGTCATCGAAGGTGACGCAGCGGCCTTCCTGCCACTCGTGAATCTCCCCACCCACGTTCAGCGCGCAATCCGGCGGCACGATCAGCGGCAGGTGGGTGACCAGCCGCGTGTTGGTGACGCCGCGGTGCGGCAGGATGTGGGTGCCGGGCCGCAGCACCGAGAACAGCGTCTCCGGCCCGTGCTCGCGGATCCGCGACAGCGGCATCCGCTCGATCAGCGCAGTGGTTTGCGGGCAGCTGGCGCAGTGCGTGTCGTAGCGCTGCCCATGGCGATAGAAGAAGTAGGCGTCCCACGCCGCCTGCTGCGTACCGGAGGCACGCAACATGGTCCCCGCGTCCTGCGATGACTCGACCTTGAGGAAGGCCTCCAGGTCGCGCGGCTGCTCCAGCACCGCGCGCAGCTCTTCGCGGATCGCCGCGGTACCGGCCTCCAGCGCCTCGAACTCCGGAAAGCGTTCGCGTGGGTAGTACGGCTGGCTGGGAATGCCGGGGAAGTAAAGGAACTTCGGCTGCTGTCGCGGATCAGGCAGGTTCGCCGGCTGCTCGTGCAGGTAGATCGCCAGGCAGTGCTCGACGCGCCGCAGTTCCGAACGGCCATAGCGTTCGCGCAGCGGTTCCAGGATGCCGTCGAACAGGTCGTGCCGGCCGGCATCGACGTAGCGCATGGCATGCTTCACCGCGTCGCGCATCCCCGGCGCGGTGTTCGCATCGCCGAGCCAGCGCCCTTGCGTCTGCGCGGCGTGAATCGCGCCGTAGTAGGCAACCAGCGCGTCGTGTGACTGCCCGAGCTGCTCCAGTGCCAAGCCGAGCCGCAGGCGGGCCACGAACATCTGCGGTGCCAACGCCAGCGCGTCGCGCAGATCGACGACGGCACCGGCGTAATCCGCACCCGCCATCCGCGCCGAGCCCAGCTGATGCAGCACTCCCGCGTCCCGCAGGTGCGCGCGATGCGCTGCCAGCAGGCGCTCGATCGCCTTGCCCACCTCGCCGCGGACGAGGTGGCGCATGGCGAGATACTGCAGCGCCTCCGCATCACCCGGCTCGGCGTCCAGCAGGTGCAAAAAGGACTGCTCCGCCACCATCTCGTCGCCGTGGTCCAGGGCGAAGCGCGCGCGTTCGCGGTAACCCGGCTGAGGATTCGACAACTGCTCGTTCATGACCGGCTTCGCCTGAAACTGGGGATGCGGCGCCATGCATGCGCCACGGCGGGAAACATGAGCGGCATAATACCCCCGATGCCAACTGCCACTGCGACATCACGCCGAAGACTCCGGGAAAGTCTTCGTCAGGAGGTGTCCCGGTCAAGGAACGGCACGCATCCGGATGCGCGCATCGTTACTGGGCGTCCCGGAACCCGCCACCGACTCACCCGACAGGTCGCCGCATGCCGCCCACTTCCCCAACCTCGCGACTGAACGGGCTGGATTCGGCCGGCGTCCAGCACGTCGCCGCCGTTGCCGAAGCCCTGGATGCCGGCCGGGTTGACGAGGCCAACCGCCGCCTCGGGTTCGTCATGGCCACGCACCCCAGCCATCCAGAAGTGTTGCGCATGCAGGCCGGCATTCTCGGCCAGCGGGGCCTCCACAGCGAGGCGATCCACACGATGCAGCGCGCACTGGCGCAACGGCCGCAGGACGCGCTGTATTACAACACCCTCGGCGCCCTGCTGGGCGCGGCCGGCAACTACGACGGCGCCATCGTGGCCCTGCGCCGGTGCTGCGAGCTGCAGCCGCGGCTGGCACTTGCCTGGTACAACCTCGGCGTGATGCTGACCCGCAGCGTGCAGAACGATGAAGCGGTGGGCGCGCTGCGGCAGGCCGTGGCGATCGACCCGGACCATTACGCCTCACGCGCACTGCTGGCCGACCTGCTGCGCACCACCGGCCAGGTCGAACAGGCCGCCATCGAGTATCGGCGCCTGCTTGCGCAACAGCCCGCCACCGGCATGGCCTGGTGGGGGTTGGCCGAACTGAGGAGCAATCGCTTCAACGATGACGACGTCGCGCGGATGCGTGCCATCGCCCGGGACCCGGGCATCGATGCGGACGACCTGATCGCCACCGGCTTCGCGCTGGCAAAGGCACTGGACGAGGCCGGCCGCCCGGCCGAATCGCTGGCCGCCCTGGAACACGCCAATGCCGTTGCCCGGCGCCGGCAACGCTGGAGTGCCTCGGCTTTCTCGACCACCATCGATGCGATCCTCGGCGCCTTTACTCCACCCCCCGTCGGCGCCACGGCGGAGCAGGGCAGCGAAGCGATCTTCGTCGTCAGCCTGCCCCGCTCCGGCTCGACCCTGGTCGAACAGATACTGGCCTCGCATAGTCGCGTCGAAGGCGCCGGCGAACTGGCCGACCTGCCGCAGGTACTCGGCGAGGAGTCGCGCCGCCGCGGACTGCACTTCCCGCAATGGGTCGGCGCGATGCAGGCCGGCGACTGGGAGCGGCTGGGGCAGCGCTACCTGGAGCGCACCGCGCGCTGGCGCCGTCAGCGTCCCGTATTCATCGACAAGCTGCCCAACAACTGGATGTACGTCGGTGCCGTCCGGGCCATGCTGCCTTCGGCGCGCATCGTCGCCTGCCGGCGCGATCCGCTGGAAACCTGCTTCTCCTGCTATCGCCAACACCTGGCGGGCAACGAGTACACGCGCACCTTCGAGGACCTGGCCGGTTTCTGGCGCGATTTCGATCGCAGCGTGCAGCGCTGGCGCGAACTGCACCCGGCACATGTATTCGAGCACCGGTACGAGGACCTGCTGGCCGGACCGGAAGCCGGTATCCGGCGATTGCTGGATTTCTGCGGCTTGCCCTTCGAGCCTGGTTGCCTCGATTTCCACGAAACACGGCGCGACGTGCGATCGCCCAGCGCCACCCAGGTGCGCCGCCCATTGCACAACACCGCGCGTGCGCCACGCTATGGTGCGCTGCTCGATCCATTGCGCACCGCGCTGGGACTGCCGCGGTGGCACGCATGACGCAGGAGCGCGCAGCCAGTGCTGACGCGACTGCCGCCGGTACCCGGGCACTGGCCGAGTACCGGCGGCAACGCACCATCGGTGATACGCGGGCGGCGCGACAGGCCTTGCAGACGGCCCTTGCCGACGCCGCCGAGAGCGAGTGGCTGGAGTGTTCGCGCGCCCTGGTGCTGGGCGGGGACCTCGACGCGGCGCACGCCGTGCTTGCCGCCGGCATCACCGTCCATCCCGACTCGACCGATCTGCGCTTTGCCCTGGCTGGCATCCTGTACGAACGGGGTGAGCCGGCGCAGGCGGAGTTCCTGCTGCGCGAATTGCTGGAACAAAGGCCCCTGCACGCCGCAGCCACTTTTCTCCTTGCCCGGCTGCTGCGCCAGCAAGGCCGCCTGAGTGCGGCGGCGGCCGCACTGCGCACCCTGTTCGTCCACGACCGGCACCCTCTGGCTACCGTGATCCAGGCCGTGGAACTGCTCGACGATTGTGGCAGGAAGCAGGACGCCGCCGCGATCTGCCAGGCCGAGATCGCCGCCGGCTGCACCGATCCGCGCATTTACGCGTATGCCGGCATGCTGGAACTCCAGCTGGGCGCGTTCGAAGACGCACGCCGGCATTACACCTATGTGCTGGCGCATGACGAGCGGGCGCCGGAATGGAACATCCCGATCGGCCTCAGCAGCATGCAGCGCTATCGCGACGCAGGCCATCCGGATTTCCAGCTGTTCCGGGACACCCTGCGGCAGGAAGGGCTGAGTGAAAAGGCACGCAGCGCCACCCTGTTCGCACTGGGCAAGGCGCATGACGACATCGGCGATTACGCCCAGGCGGCGGATTACCTGCGCCGGGCCAATGCGATCGCGCACAAGGCTACCGGGTGGTCGCGCAAGCAATGGCGCCGCCGAGTGGATTTGCAGCTCGCACGCCCGTCCATGCCTTTCAAGCTGGTGCCGCCGGACAGCTGGACGCCCGTGTTCGTGGTCGGCGTGCCGCGCTCCGGAACCACCCTGCTCGCCGACCTGCTGGCACGGCATCCCGACGTGTGCAACCGCGGGGAGCTGCCCTGGCTCAGGCACGTCGCGCAGTCGCTGTCGCTGCATGACGAGAGCCGCATCGAGGCATTCGAACAGGCAGCCGCCACCTATGCGGCGCAGCTGCGCCAGGACGACTCCGACGCGGCATGGTTCATCGACAAGCAGCCGCTCAATCTGCTGCATGTCGACCTGATCCTCGCCTTGTGGCCCAACGCCCGCATCGTGTTCTGCCAGCGGAATCCACGCGATACGGCGCTGTCGCTGTGGTCGCAGTCGTTTCTCGACGATGCGCACGGCTATGCCTACGACTTCGCCGACATTGCCGTGGTCATCAGGGACTGCCTCCGGCTGATGGCGCGATGGGAGCAGCTCCACCCCGCAGCGATCCACACGGTGGCCTACGAGCGGCTCGTTGCCGATCCCTTCGCGACCATGGCGGAGGTGGCCAACTGGCTGGAATTGCCATCATTCGACCCGCAGACATTGCGGCAGCCATCCGTCGCGATCAGTACCGCCAGCCTGTGGCAGGCACGCCAGCCGATCCATGCCGGCTCGGTGGAGCGCTGGCGGCACTACGCGGCGCATCTGCCCGAGCTATTGCGAATCCCCGAGCGCTGAGGTCGTCTCACGCGCCCGGTTCGCCGGCGTAGCCCCAATGTCGCAGCATCGGCACCAGCACCGGCAGCACTGCGGAAAATTCCCCCTGATAACGCTTCCAGCGGTCCAGGCCCTTGCGATTCACCGGCTGGATTACCTGGGTGTAGCTGGGCGTGGCGATGTAGCCCTTGTCGCGGGCATGCTGGTCGAACCGCAGCATCGGCGACGGATCCCGCACGCCCAGGAATTCCGCGATCCGGTGCGCGTGCGCTTCCGGATCGGCGACCAGTTCCTCATAGCGGGAGACCAGCAGGTCCGGCTTGAATACCTCGACATGGTGCAGCCAGCATTCCATCGCCGTCACGTAGGCCGCCGCCAATTGCGGCAACGAGGCGCAGGCGGCGGCCAGCACGCTGGCCTTGTAGTTCTGCATGTAGTTGCTGATCAGCACATCGCAGGGATGCCGCAGCGCGAGGATGAACTTCGCCCGCGGGAAGATGCGGTGGATCAGCGGCAGCCACAGCATGTTCAGCGGGTTCTTGTCGACCAGTTGCGTATCCCACCGACGGGCGATCTTGGTGCACACCAGTTGCAGGTAATCCTTGCGCAATTCGTCGCAGGCATGCTGGTCGAGCCGGTGCAGGTCCCGGGGTACCGAGATCCCGTCGTCATCGAGACGGTTCGCCAGCACGTTGAAGAACGGACGTTCGTCCATAGACTGCAGCGACGGATGGGCATCCAGCATCTGCTCGAGCAATGTCGTCCCCGAACGGGGGAACCCCACGATGAACACCGGTGACTCCACGCCGGCCGGAGCGAGCAGCTGCGGCCACTTGAGATAGTCCTCCGCAGAGACGCGCCCCACCGCCGCGGGCAGGATCGGCGCCCCGGGCTCGAATCGGTGCGGCACGGTCTGGCGGAGCTCGTCCACCTGCAGCCGGTGCGCCATGTCCAGCGCGCGCATGGCTGCGGCGTTGTCGTTCAGCCGGTCGCAGACCCCGGCCAGATCGAAATAATGCGCGTAGTCGCCGGGGTTGCGCGGCCCGGCCTGTTCCAGGATCCCGCGCGCGAGCGTGGCATCGCCGCGACGCGTGGCCATGGTGGCGCGAAGATGCGTGAGGTCCTGCAGGTTCGCCGCGCTCAGTGCCCCGGGGTGGCGCAGCAGGCTCTCCTGCAGCGACTGGGCGGCATCCAGGTCGTTGACGCGCTCATACACTCCCGCCAGCAGGACGGCGGCGGGGACATTCCGCGGCGAGCGCGCACACAGGTCCTCCAGCAGGATCTGCGCGGTACGCCCGTCGCCAAGCGACTGATGCAGGTCGGCCAGCTCGAGTTGCAGGTCATCCTCCAGCGGCAACCATTCGCGCCATGGACGGATCAGTTCCTCGGCCCGGTAGTCCCGGCAGATCGCGCAGGCGCGCGCCGCGCGGACAATCGTTTCCGGCGAGCGAGGATCCAGTTCGACCGCCCTCAACAGGGCGTCGCGCGCATCCTCGAAGTTCTTCTGTTCCAGTTGCAGCATGCCGCGATTGACCCACTGGGCAGCATCGTCCGGCGCCAGCCGCAATGCGGTGTCGCAGGCGACGGCAGCCTCGTCCAGGCGCCCGGCCTCGCGCAGCATCGTGGCGTAATTGCCCCAGTGCAGAGGGCTGTCGGGGAGCAGTTCCGTCAGCCTTGCGTGAACCGCTACAGCCTCTTCCTGCCGCCCCTGCGCGCCCAGCGCCAGCGCCAGCAGCAGCAGGGTGTCCGTATCACCAGGAAAGCGCTGCAGACTGTCGCGGCACAACCGCTCGGCGTCGACTGCCCTGCCAGCCTGCAGGGCGGCGACGATATCCGGGATTTCGTTCAAGGTCGTACTCATCAAGAAAAGGGCCGCGCGGGAAACCCGCGCGGCCCATGGTATCAACCAATCGGACTGACTTGACTGGTTAGAAGCTCACCGTCACGCGGCCCCAGAAGTAACGACCCTGCAGGTCGAAATCGCTCGGATCGGTGTTGGCGTTCAGGGTGTTGTTCGCGTACAGCATCGGCGGTTGCTTGTCGAACAGGTTGTTCACGCCGAAGTCCACGCGCGTGTTGAACTGCTCGATGTTGTAGCCGATCGACACGTCGTTGTAGACCGTCGCACCCTTCTTCATCACGTAGTTCGGGATGCCCGGAATCGGCGAGGCCGTGTAACCCGGAACCGGCGAACCCAGCTCGTAGCGACCGATGTAGCGCATGCGCCACGAAGCGTTCCAGCCGGCGAGGTTCCAGTTCACGAAACCCTGACCGCGCCAGCGCGGGAACAGGCATACGCCACCGCCGGTCGGGCACGCACCGGATTCCGGCGAACCGAAGAACTCGAAGTGCCCGGCCTCGTGGTAAACCGTGTTGCCCGGCAGACCCGGCGAGGTCTCCTGGTCGTAGCGCTTCATGTACGTGCCGTCAACGCCCACCATGAAGTTGCCGAAGCCGAACTGCGGCACCTTGTAGCGCAGCGACAGATCCACGCCGCTGGCGTCGGTGCGGCCGAGGTTGCCGGTCGGCTCGATGATCTGCGCGATCTGGCCCGGGTTGGTGCTGCCGGCGCCGGAGCGGGTGACCAGCGGGCAGTAGGTGGTGACCCCGTTGTAGCAGAGGTTCAGCACGGTCTGCGCACCGATGGCGGTGATGGTGTTCTTGAGGTAGAGGCGCCACACGTCGACGCTGGCCGACAGGCCCGGCGCCCACGACGGCGAATAGACCGCGCCGAAGTCGAACGACTTGCCCTTCTCCGGCCCGAGCGGGAAGCCGGCGTACTTCGAGCCGGAAGACACGGCCTTGATCTGCTGGCCGAGCGCCACGTCCTGGTTCACAAAGCTGCCATCGGTGGGCACACCCACGCAGGCCGGGTTGCCGGCGGTGGTGGTGTGGTCGCACGGGTCGCTGCTGAGCTTCGGTGCGTCGCTGATCGGCGCGCCATACACATTGCCCACGGTCGGGGCGCGGAACACGTCGGACATCGTGCCACGCAACAGCAGGTCGGCGATCGGGCGGTATTCGATGGCGAACTTCTTGTTGTTGGTGGTGCCGAAGGTGCTGTACTTGGAGTAACGGTCACCGATGTCGACGTTCAGCGCCGTGATGCCCGGGATGTCCTTCAGGATCGGCACGAACAATTCGGCGTAGCCTTCCTTCACGTTGTAGCCGCCGCGCAGCGGCGAGCTGCACTGGCTGCCCAGCGTGCAGTTGCCGGTAGCCGGGTCGATCAGCAGCAGCGGGTCGATCGTGCTGTTGGTGTACTCCTTGCGGTACGAAGCGCCACCGGCCAGCTGCACGGTGCCGGCGGGCAGTTCGAACAGGCCGCCGTTCAGGTCCACCGAGTAGGTCTTCTCGATCGAGTAGTTGTTGCTGATCGCCGGTACGGCGGCAGCCTGCAGCGCCTTGATCGAGTTCGGGTCGAACAGGTTGAACGGGTTGAACGGGGTGCAGCCGGACGACGGCGTATTGCAGACTACCTGGCCGCTCGCCGGGTCGAGGTGCGACGGCCCCAGATCGGCATTGATGACGTTCTGGTTCGGCAGGCCGCGGGTGATAAGGTTCTGCGAGAAGTGGCCGTAGTCCAGGCCGGCATCCCAGTTCCACGCCTGCCCGAAGACCGTGAAGTCACCCTTGAAGCCGGTCTGGATCTGGTCCGTGGTGATGCCGGAGTTCGCGCTGCGGTTGCCGGCGGACACCAGGCGTGCACGGTAGTCGTTGCCCGCGGACGAGAATTCCACACCGAACGGGTTGTAGTACGCATCCTTGGAGATCACTGCGCCGTAGATGGAACCCAGCAATGCCGGCGCCAGCTGGAAGGCCGAGGCGGTCTTGTTGTGGTAGCCGGTCAGGTAGACCTGCACGTGGTCGCCCAGGTTGTAGCTGCCCTTCAGCCAGGCGCTGGTGCGCTCCTGCGGGGTCTGGATCAGGTTGACCGCCGCATAGTTGTACTTGTCGCTGTTCGTGAAGCAGTGGTAGTCGGTCGCCGTGTTCTGGCCGCTGGCGCCCGGATTGATGGCGACGTTCTTGCAGCCGTAGGTGGCCCGCAGGGTCGGGGGCAGCTGGATGCGGTCGTGCGCGGGGAAGCTGGAGCCGCCGATATAGGAATAGATCGGGGTGCTCGCGCTGCCCGTGATCGAGACGGCGTTCTGGCTGAACTTGCGGTTCTTGGCCAGCACGGACTCGGTCTTGTTGTAGTCCACGCCGCCCATGATGCTGCCCTTGTCGGACGTCTGGCCAAACGTGAACGTGTAACCGGTCGAAGCGCCATCATTGTGGTCGGACTCGCCGTAGGTCGCCGAGAACTGGGCGCCCTGGTAGTCCTTCTTGAGGATGAAGTTCACCACGCCGCCGATCGCGTCGGAGCCGTAGACCGAGGACGCGCCGTCGGTCAGCACTTCGATGCGCTCGATCATGTCGGCCGGGATCGAGTTCGGATCGCCGTTGATGATGCGCTTGCCGTCGATCAGGATCAGGGTGCGCTGGCTACCCAGGCCACGCAGGCCGATCGAGGAGCCGCCGGTGCCGCCGCTGTTGTTGACCTGCGGATTGATGTTGCCGCCGGTGACTGCCGGCAGCTGCTGCACGATATCGCCCAGGGTGAGCTTGCCGGTTGCCTTGATGGCAGCCGCATCGATGGTGACCACCGGGTTGGACGTTTCCAGATCGACACGACGAATGTTCGAGCCGGTGACCACCACCGTCTGCAGCGTCTGCGCCTTTTTCTGGCTGGGCTGGTTGGCCGTGTCCTGCGTGCCCGTATCCTGCGCGAAGGCCGTGGTGGATACGCCCACCGCGATGACAGCACCCAGCGAAAGACCGAGACGGACTGCCGAAGAAAGTTTCTTGACCCCAAGTTTCATGAAAGCACCCTCCGATTAATTATTTAATGCGTCAGTAAAACTTAAATTCCCACAAAGCGATTGCGAGTCGACGTGGCCTTGGCTCTCGATTCCTGATGAGTGCCGAACCATGGGAACTCCCGATCCGCGCCGATACTAACAGGGAAATAACACTGCGAGAACACGGCACCCCCGCCATGGCCAGCACCGCTGAGAACACCGGGAATGCGTTACAGCTGGCTTGTCGACCCCGCAGCTCGATCCATGTGCGATCCATCTTTATTACGCTTCATTTACGCGTTGTCAACAAATTTCCAATAGCAATAATTTACGAATAAATCCGCATCTATCCGCAATTATTTGCGCATTCGGTCATGGATGCCTTTACTGCCAATGGCTTTCGGTACAAGCAATAACTTGCGATGGCGGGATTGTCTCCTGTATTCGACAGCCCATCTCCCTCTAAGCTGCCGTCGCACGGCCTACTCGTTCTCCCCGTCCGCCTCGAAGCGCAGGTGCTTCACGCTGCGACCGTTGCGGCGCACCAATTTGAGTGCCTCGATGCCGATGCGGATGTGCGCCTCGACGAATGCCGAGGTGATCCGGCGGTCGCTGGCCTCGGTCTTCACGCCTTCCGGGATCATCGGCTGGTCGGACACCAGCAGCAGCGCGCCGCACGGGATGCGGTTGGCGAAGCCGGCGGCGAAGATGGTCGCGGTCTCCATGTCCACCGCCATGCAGCGGGTACGCCGCAGGTAGTCCTTGAACGCGTCGTCGTGCTCCCACACGCGCCGGTTGGTGGTGTACACCGTGCCGGTCCAATAGTCGTGGCCCAGGTCGCGGATCATGGTGGAGACCGCGCGCTGCAGCTGGAACGCCGGCAACGCCGGCACCTCCGGCAGCAGATAGTCGTTGCTGGTGCCCTCGCCACGGATCGCCGCGATCGGCAGCACCAGGTCGCCGAGCTGGTTCTTCTTCTTTACCCCGCCGCACTTGCCGAGGAACAGTGCGGCCTTCGGTCCGATCGCGCTGAGCAGATCCATCATGGTTGCGGCGTTGGGGCTGCCCATGCCGAAGTTGATCAGGGTGATACCGTCGGCGGTGGCGCTCGGCATCGGCCGGTCGCGCCCCTGCACCTCCACGCCGTGCCATTGCGCGAACAACTCCACGTAATGGCCGAAGTTGGTCAGCAGGATGTACTCGCCGAACTGCTCGAGCGGCACGCCGGTGTAGCGAGGCAGCCAGTTGGAGACGATTTCCTGTTTGCTTTTCATGGATGCAGCAATACCTGATGGGATGGCCGGCGCCGCCACGCCGGCGGAAGGCCGGACACATGCGGCAGTCATTCTAGGGCCGGACCATCCGCCATGCCCCTGGCGCGCCGGCGTCAGCGACACTTTTTCCTGTGACCGCAGTCACTTGTGACATGTTATGTTGCACTTGCCATTCATGACGGGGGGAAACGTATGCGGATGGGCCTGGCAATCGACGCGGCCTGCGACCTGTCGCAGGCATTCCTGCAACAGCACCATGTTGCGGTGATGCCGATCACCGTGCGGGTGGATGGCGAAGTCTTCTTGGACGACCGCAAACCGGCCGAGATCCAGCGCTTCATCGACCGCCGCCTGGGCAGCCGCAGCCACTCGGCGGAAACCGAGCCGTGCCCGGTGGAGGAGGTGCAGAAGCTGTTCCTGGAGAAGCTCGTGCTGGAACAGGACTGCGTGTTCTGCCTGACCATCACCGCCACCCGCAGCCCGATCAACGAGCACGTCAACAAGGCCAGTTTCGGGATCCTCAAGAACTACCGGCAGGTGCGCGAACAGGCCGGCGTGCCCGGCCCGTTCATGATGCGCGTGATCGACACCCGCAACATCTTCGCCGGCGCCGCACCGCTGGTGTACGAGGCGGCCCGGCTGATCGCGGCCGACGAGGCGCCTGGGGTGATCCGCGAACGGCTCACCCACCTCGCCAACCATACCTACGGCTACATGCTGCCACGCGACCTCTACTACCTGCGCGCCCGCGCCAAGAAGAAGAACGACCGCAGCGTCGGCCTGGTCAGCGCGATGCTGGGTTCGGCGCTGGACATCAAACCGATCCTGCGCTGCTTCCGCGGCGAGACCGGCCCGGTCGGCAAGGTACGCGGCTTCGAGCAGGGCGCGGAGGCGCTGTTCGGCTATACCGCACAACGCGTACGCGCCGGCCTGCTGGTGCCGATGGTTTGCGTCAGCTACGGCGGCGACCTCGAGGTGCTGCCGCACCTGCCCGGCTACACCGAGCTGCGCGTCGTCTGCGAGGAGCACGGCGTCGAGGTGATGGAGGCGCCGATGAGCATCACCGGCATGGTCAACGTGGGCGAAGGCGCGGTGACGGTCGGCTTCGCCGCCGAGGAGCACGAGGCGGAGTTCTGACCGGCGGCGAGCCACCCGGCGCTCAGAACCCGTAGCTCAGGAACCCGCCGTCCACCGCCAGCACCTGGCCAGTGATGTAGCTGGCCGCCGGCAGGCACAGGAAGGCGATCGCCGCGGCCACCTCCTCCGGCTCACCGATCCGCTTCAGCGGGGTGCGATCCAGCACCTCGTCCAGGTAGTCGGCATCGGCCAGCGCCGGATCGGTGCGCTGGGTGCGGATGTACCACGGCGCCACCGCGTTGACGCGGATGCCGTCCACCGCCCATTCGGCGGCAAGGTTGCGGGTGAGCTGGTGCAACGCCGCCTTGCTCATGCCGTAGGGCGCGCCGGTGCGCACGTGGGTGATGCCCGACACCGAACCCACGTTGACGATCGCCGCATTCGCATGCTGCACCAGCTGCGGATGCGCCAGCCGGCACATCTCGAACGCGGAGAACAGGTTCTGCTCGAAGATCGCGCGGTAGTCCTCCTCGCGATAGTCCAGCGTGGCGCCGGGCTGGTTGCCGCCGGCGTTGTTCACCAGCAGCGACACCGGCGCGCCGAGGTCGGCGATCCAGTCGAACACCGCCAGGCGCTCCTCCGCGTCGACCAGATCGGCGCCGAACGCCAGCACCTCGACGTCGGCGAATTCGTCGGCCAGCTCCACCCGCACCTGCTCGAGGTAGTCCTCGTCGCGCGCCACCAGCAGCAGGTCGGCGCCGCGCCCGGCCAGCTCGCGCGCGGTGGCGTAGCCGATGCCCTTGCTGGCGCCGGTGACCAGGGCGGTGTGGCCGTGCAGTTGCCAGGTGTCGAGGCGGCTGTCCATGCGCGCAGCTTAAAGCGTCGATCACGCCGCGCCTAGGCGGCGCCTTGCCTGCGGCGGGGCATGGCGGGACACTCGGCGGGTCGATCCCGCGCGAGAACCGTCATGAAACCGCTGCCGCTCCTGCTCTGCGTCCTTGCCCTCGGCGCCTGCTCCGGCAAGCCGCCGGAACCCCAGGCCAAGCCGGCGTCCGCCGACACCGCCACGCCGTTCGACGCGCTGAAGGCGGATGAGCAGCGCGCGAAGGACGTGCAGAAGACAGTCGACAAGCAGACCGAGGAGCAGCGCAAGCAGATCGAGGCGCAGGCGCAGTAGGCACGCTTCCGCTCAGCGACCTATCCGGTTCAGCGCGGACTGCACAGGCAATCCGCGTAGATGTTCGGCGTGCCGGCCTTCGCGTTGCGCAGCCATTCGAGTTCCGGTGCCAGCGTCGGCAGCTGGGCGAACCAAACCGGCAGGCGTACGCCCCACGACTGCAGCAGGCGCACACCGGCGCCTTGGTTGAGCCCGATCAGGAATCGCTCAAAGCCGCCCAGCGGCGCCTCCACGTAGCGCACCGGATAGCCCTTGCCCAGCCTGGCCAGGCCTGCCGCGTCGGCGACCGCCGCGTCCAGTCCGCCGAGGCGGTCGACCAGGCCGCGCTCGAGCGCCTGCTTGCCGGTCCACACCCGGCCCTGGGCGATTGTGTCGATCGCCTCGTAGCTCTTGCCGCGCGCCTTCGCCACGTTGCCGACGAAGTCGCGGTAGCCCTTGTCGATGACCGCCTGGATCACCGTGCCGACCTTCGGGTCGAGCGGACGGGTGATGTCGAAGGCACCGGCCATCGGCCCGGTGCCGACGCCATCGCTCTGGATGCCCAGCTTGGCCAGCGTGTTCGGCACCGTGTAGTACATGCCGAAGATGCCGATCGAGCCGGTGATGGTGTTCGGTTCGGCATAGATGCGGTTCGCGTTCATCGCGATCCAGTAGCCGCCGCTGGCCGCCACGTTGCCCATCGACACCACCACCGGGATGCCCGCGCCGCGAGTCAGCTCGATCTCGCGACGGATCTGCTCGGCCGCGTACACCTCACCGCCGGGCGAGTTCACCCGCAGCACCAGCGCCTTGGTCTTGCGGTCCTCGCGCGCGCTGCGGATCAGCGCCGCGGTGGACTCGCCGCCGATCGAACCGGCCGCGCGCTTGCCGCCGGCGATCTCGCCCTCGGCCACCACGATCGCCACGCCGGGCGCGAACGCGCCGCCGTCCTGCGGCAGGCCGGCGGCGTAACGGCCCAGGTCGACCTGGCGGAAGCTGTGGCCTTTCTTGTCCGCCGGCACGCCCTCCCCGCGCATCATCGCGATCAGTTCGCTGCGCGTGGCCAGGCCGTCGACCAGATGCTGGTCCAGCGCCAGCTGCGCCAGGTTGCCGCGGGTCCCGGCGATATGCTGCGGCAGGTTGTCGATGTCGTCGCGCAGCGTCGCCGGATCCAGCTTGCGCATGGCCGCCACCTCGTCGAGGTAGCCGTCCCACAGGCCGCCCATCCAGTAGCTGTCGGCCTGCTTCGCCTCCGCCGAGGCGTGGTCGAGGATGTACGGCTCGGCCGCGCTCTTGAACTCGCCGACGCGGAACAGGTGCACGTCGACGCCGAGCTTGTCCAGCAGGTCCTTGTAGAACAGCCGGTAGTTGGCCAGACCGGTGAGCATCACGCCGCCCTGCGGGTCGACCAGCAGGCGGTCGGCATGCGCGGCGAGGTAGTACTGGCCCTGGTCCAGGTTCACCGCCCACGCAACCACCGGCTTGCCCGCGGCGCGGAAACGGTCCAGCGCCGCGCCGACCTCGCGCAACGCGGCGAAGCCGCCGCCCTGCAGTTCGTCCGGCAGCAGCAGGATGCGGCTGATCCGCTTGTCCTTCGCCGCCGCGTCGATCGCGCCGACCAGGTCGCGCAGCTGCACCTGCTTCGGCTCCTCGCCGGACAGCCCGGCCAGCGCCCGTCGCAGCGGATCGATGCTGTATTGCTCGACCAGCTGGCCCTGCGGCCGGATCACCAGCACGCTGTCGTCCTGCACCGCGCGCTCCATCCGGCTGCCCGCGATGCCGGCGGTCAGCAGCAAGACGAGCACGAACAGCACGCCGAAGAACACCAGGTTGAGGATCACCAGCCGCAGCAGATTGATGCCGCGCCCGAGCATGCGCAGGAAGGCCCAGAATTCGTTGCGGCGGGGCGGTAGCGGTGGCGGAAGCGTCATGTAGGTATCCGGAATCGTCGGGTCAAGCGTAGCCGGTCAGGCGGGCGCGGTCATCGGCAGGTGACGGCGCCAGCGCTGTTTCCAGGCGCTGCGCCAGAAGCGGGTGAACAGCATCGCGGCCGCCACCGACAGCCCGGCGATCAGGCCGATCCACATCCCGCGCGCGCCCATGCCGTGGCGGAAGGCCAGCCACCAGCCCACCGGCATGCCGACCATCCAGTAGGCGAACAGGGTGATCGCCATCGGCACGCGGGTGTCCTTGAGGCCGCGCAGCGCGCCGTTCGCGGCGACCTGGATGCCGTCGGAGAACTGGAACAGCCCGGCCAGCATGATCAGCTGCGCGGCCAGCGCGATCACCTTCGGCTCGTGCGTGTAGAGCGCGGCGATGAAGTGCGGCAGGCCCAGCATCAGGCCGGCCGAGAACAGCTGGGTGAGCAGGGTCAGGCCGATGCCGCAGAAGCCGGCGTAGCGCACGCCGCGCTCGTCGCCGCGGCCCACCGCGTTGCCCACGCGCACGGTGATCGCCATGGCCAGGCCGAGCGGGATCATGAAGAACAGCGAGGCGATGTTGATCGCCACCTGGTGGCTGGCGATCACGTCCTCGCCCAGCGTGGCGATGATCAGCGCAGTGGCCACGAACAGGCCCGCTTCGGCCAGCAGGGTCACCGCCATCGGCAGGCCGATATGCACCAGCTGGCCGATCCGGCGCAGGTGCGGCCACTCGAAGCGCTCGAACAGCCCCAGCCCGTGGTAGTTGCGCCGGAGCATCACGTAGAGGCCGAACGCCAGCGTTTCCAGCCACAGCACGATCGCGGTGGCCACGCCGCAACCGTGCGCGCCCTGCGGCGGGATGCCCAGCTTGCCGAACATCAACACGTAGCCCAGCGGCACCAGCAACACCAGCCCGCCGAGGCTGAAGTACATCGACGGCCGGGTCAGCGACAGCCCTTCGGAGAGGCCGCGCAGCGCGAAGTAGCAGGTCAGCGCCGGCGCGCCCCAGCTGATCGCCAGCAGGAAGCGCTGCACGTCGTGGCGCAGGCTCGCCGTCACCCCGATCAGCTCGATCAGCGGCTCCGCGTGGCGCACCGCGAACCACAGCAGCGCGCCCATGCCCAGCGCCAGCCACAGCGCCTGGTGGAATACCGCGCCGACCTCGCCGCGGCGCCCGGCGCCGTCGAGCTGGGCCACCGACGGCGGCACCGCCATCATCATGCCGATGCCGCAGACGATCGCCAGCGACCAGATGCTGGCGCCCACCGCCACCGCACCCAGCACGTGAGCACTGACGTGCCCGGCCAGCACCGCGTCGATCACGTTGCTGCCGACCGCAGCCAGCTGGGCGGCGATCAGCGGCAGTGCCAGGCGCACGGTGGCGCTCACCTCGTGCAGCAGATGGGCGCGTTCGGGACGGAGGGACTTCATCGGCGCAGCAGACTCCAGGGCCGGTCATTCTACCTGAGCCATTCGTCACGGCCGCCCCGCCACCGGCGTGTGCGAAGATCGCCCGCTGCAACGGACGGAAACCGCGATGAAGCAGCTGACCAGCCACGAAGGACTGCATTGCGCCAACTGCGGCACCGCGATGCAGGGCGAGTTCTGCCATGAGTGCGGGCAGTCGATCCATAGCATGCTGAAGCCGATGCACCACATGGTCGAGGAAACCGTCGAGACGGTACTGCACATCGACGGCCGCATCGTGCACACGCTGCCACCGCTGTTGTTCAAGCCCGGCTTCCTCACCCTGGAGTATTTCGCCGGCCGGCGGGTGCGCTACATCGCGCCGTTCCGGCTGATGTTCGTGCTGTGCCTGCTGTCGTTCTTCGTGTTCCACCTGGCGATCGACCAGGTCGCCGGCAAGATGCCCGCGAACGGGCGCCCCCTGCTGAACGTGGACAGCCGGGCGATCGAAACCGCCGCCGACCCGGCCGGGGTGCGTGAGGCCTTGCAGAAGCAGCTCGACGATCTGCAGCGCGCCCGCGCAACCGGCGTGCTGCCGCCGAACCTGCTGGAGCAGGCCGATGTCGACGAGCGCGACCTGCGCCGGAAGGCCGAGCGCCGCCTGGCCGAACTCGGCGCGGCGCCAGCCCCGGCCGCTTCCGTGGCGGTGAAGCCGCCGGAGGCCGCGAAAACCGCTCCCACTCCACCGGACGATGCCGCGCGCCGGAGGATCCGGCAGGAATCGGCGCCGGTGCGGATCCGCTGGCTTCCCGACGCCGCCAACGCGCGCCTGACCGAGCTGGGCCACCGTCTCCAGGAGAACTTGCGGATCTTCAGGCATGGCGATGCCGCGGCCAGCGCCGAGGCGAAGCAGCGGATGATCAATGGCGTCTTCGGCACGCTGCCGCCGACCATGTTCGTGCTGATCCCGCTCTTCGCGGTCCTGCTGGAACTGTTCTACGTGTTCCGCCGGCGGCTGTACATGGAACACCTGATCGTGGCCCTGCACAGCCACGCGTTCATGTTCCTCAGCCTGCTGCTGCTCACTCTCGTCGGCATGCTGTCGACCTGGCTGCAGCCGCATGCGGCCTGGGCTGGTCACGCGCTGGGCTGGCTGCAGGCCGCGCTGATCCTGTGGATTCCGGTCTACCTGCTGCTCACGCAGAAACGGATCTATCGCCAGGGCTGGCCAATGACCCTGCTGAAATTCTGGTGCATCGGCTGGTGCTACTTCTGGCTGTTGATATTCGCGCTGGCGATCGCCCTGCTGCTCGGCGCGGCCCACTGAGGCCACTCCCCGACCGGCAGGCCTGCGTGGGTTTTGCACAGCGTCATGAGCCTGTCAAGGCAACCGGGGGCGGTTTGTCAATTGTGTGAACTGCTGCTCAACGAAATTTGCAAATAATTGATGGTAAAAGGAATTTTTACCTGACCAAAACGTCGTCAGACTGACGAAAAAGGCGCCACGGCGCGCTTTGAGGCTCCCCCTCCCCGCTGCATCCACAGACTTATCCACAGCTGCTGTGGATAAACGCAAAAACTTCCCGGGGATAGCCACTTAGCCTGGATTCCTCGATAACCGGACAGCAAGTTCGCGCAACTCGAGCAGGTACGCCACGCTTCCCATCAACACCCTCGCCGCGGGCCCGGCGACGGCCGCAGTTACACTGTGCCGCCACGAGGTAGTCCATGCCCGCCGTCCTTCGCGTCGCCCTGCCGGTTCCCCTGCCCAGCCTGTTCGATTACCTGCCGCCCGCGGCGGGCGAGGCTCGCGTGGGCAGCCGGCTGCAGGTGCCGTTCGGCCGGCATCGGCTGGTCGGCGTGGTGGTGGCGATCGAGGCCGAGGCGGCGGTCGATGGCGGCCGCCTGAAGCAGGCGCTGCGGCTGCTCGACGACGACGCGCTGCTCGACGCCGAGCTGATGCAGACGCTGGCCTGGGCCGCGGACTACTGGCTCGGCGCGCCGGGCGAGGCCTATGCCAACGCCCTGCCGCTCGCCCTGCGCGAGGCGAAGCCGCTGCCGCCGATCGGCGACGAATACTGGTCGCTCACCGGCGCCGGCCAGAGCGCCCACGATGCGGGCAGCCGGCGCGGCGGCAGCAAGGCGCTGCTGGCCCTGCTGGCCGGCGGTGCGCTGGGCGCGCAGGAGCTGGGCGAACGCCAGCCCGGCTGGCGCGAAGCGGCGCGCCGGTTGGCCGCGGCCGGCCTGCTCGAACGCAGCGAACGGCCGCCGCCCGATCGTCGGCTGCCGCCATCGCTGGCACCGCCACTCAACGACGAGCAACAGCAGGCAGTCGCCGCCGTCGGTGCCAGCTTCGGCCGCTACCACCCGTTCCTGCTCGACGGCGTCACCGGCAGCGGCAAGACCGAGGTCTACCTGGCCTTGATCGAGCAGGTGCTGGCGCGGGGCCAACAGGCGCTGCTGCTGGTGCCGGAGATCGGCCTGGCCCCGCAGACCGTGCGGCGCCTGCGCGAGCGGCTCGGGGTGAGCGTCGAGGTGCTGCATTCCAACCTGTCCGAAGGCGATCGCGCACGTGCCTGGCTGCGCGCTCGCGCCGGCAGTGCACGGGTGATCCTGGGCACGCGTTCGGCGGTGTTCACGCCGCTGCCGCAGGCCGGGCTGATCATCGTCGACGAGGAACACGACAGCGCCTACAAACAGCAGGAAGGCTTCCGCTACCATGCCCGCGACCTGGCCCTGGTGCGCGCCCGCGCGCTGGGTGTGCCGGTGCTGCTGGGCTCGGGCACGCCGTCGCTGGAATCGCTGGCGAATGCCGAGGCCGGCCGCTACCGCACCCTGCACCTGCGCGCGCGGCCCGGTGCGGTGCGGCCGCCGCAGGTGCAGATCATCGACATGCGCGCGCAGCGGCTGGAGCACGGCATGTCGCCGGCGCTGCTGGCGGCGGTGGCGGAGACGGTGGCGCGCGGCGAGCAGGCGCTGGTGTTCCGCAACCGCCGCGGCTACGCGCCGGTGCTGCTGTGCCACGCCTGCGGCTGGCATGCGGCCTGCCCGCGCTGCGAGCGCCCGCTGACCCTGCACGCGGGCCGGCGCCAGCTGATCTGCCACCATTGCGATTTTCGCCAGCGCGTTCCGGCCGCCTGCCCCGCGTGCGGCGCCGGCGACCTGAAGGCGCAGGGCCAGGGCACCGAACGGCTGGAGGAAGCGCTGCTCGCACAGTTCCCGCAGGTGCCGGTGCTGCGCGTGGACCGCGAAACCACCCGCCGCCGTGATTCATTCGAGCAATTGCTGGCCACGCTCGGCGACGAGCAGCCGGCGATCCTGGTCGGCACCCAGATGCTGGCCAAGGGCCACGACCTGCCCAACCTCACCATGGTCACGATCGTGGGCGTGGACGAAGGCCTGCACAGCATCGACTTCCGCGCCGGCGAACGGCTGGCGCAACTGGTGGTGCAGGTGGCTGGGCGCGCCGGACGGGCGCGCAAGCCCGGCCGCGTGCTGCTGCAGACCCACCAGCCGGAACACCCGCTGCTGCGCAGCCTGCTGGCGCACGGTTACGCCGCCGCCGCGCGCGAACTGCTGGCCGAGCGCCGGCTGATCCGGCTGCCGCCTTACAGCCATCAGGTATTGCTGCGTGCCGAGGCGCCGCAGCGCGAGCTGGTCGAGGCCTTCCTCGCCGCGGCGAACGCTGCGCTGCCGCCGGACGACCGACTGCAGGTCGCCGGGCCGATGCCCGCGCCGATGCCGCTGCGCGCGGGCCGCCATCGCGGCCAGCTGCTGCTGGAGGCGGCCAGCCGACAGGCGCTGCACGCGATGCTGCGACCATGGCAAGTGGCGCTCGGCGCACTGCCGGCGGCGCGCAAGGTGCGCTGGTCGCTGGACGTCGACCCGATCGACCTGTACTGAACGCGCTCAGCCCGCGTCGGGCTTCAGCGAACCCGGCTTCACCAGCCAGCGCACCGCCAGCACGCCCAGCTCGTAGAGCAGGCACATCGGCACCGCCAGCATGATCATCGAGGTGATGTCGGGCGGCGTGATGAAGGCGGCGATCGCGAACGCGCCGACGATGGCGTAGCGCCGGCTGCTGCGCAGCTTGTCCAGGTCGACGACGCCCACCGCGGCAAGGATCACCACCGCCACCGGCACCTCGAAGCACAGCCCGAAGGCGAAGAACATCAGCATCACGAAATCGAGGTAGTGGGTGATGTCGGTCATCATCTCCACGCCCTGCGGGGTGATCGCGGTGAGGAAGCGGAACGCTGCGGGCAGCACCAGGAAATAGGCGAACGCACAGCCCATGTAGAACAGCACCAGCGCCGCGGCGAGCAGCGGCCGGGCCAGGCGCTTCTCGTGCTTGTACAGGCCCGGGCTGACGAAGGCCCACAGCTGGTACAGGATCATCGGCATGCTGATGAACAGCGCCGCGTAGAACGCCAGCTTCAGCGGCGTGACGAACGGGCTGGCCACCTCGGTGGCGATCAGGTGCGCGCCGGCGGGCAGGCGCGCTACCAGCGGCGCGGCCAGCTCGGTGTACAGGCGGTTGGCGAACGGCACCAGCGCCAGCAGCACCACCAGCACGGTGGCGCTGGCCTTGAGCAGCCGCGAACGCAGTTCCAGCAGGTGCGAGAACAGGCCCTGCTGCAGGTCGACCTCGGGCTCAGGCGTGGCCATGCGGCGGTTCCCCGGCGGCCTTGGCAGCAGTGCCCGCGAACAGGTCGCCGGTGGCAGGGTCCGGCGCGCTTTCCGCCGCGGCCTCCACGGCGGCGGGGCCGGCCGGCGCCGCGCTCGCGTCGCCGGTCACCGCTGCATCATTTGGCACCAGGACGTGCTGCACGTCGCGCACCTTCTGCACGGCGGCATCCAGCTCCGCCTGCGCCGCTTCCGCCTGCGCGGCGGCCTCGCGCGCGGCGCGCTTGATCTCCTCGACCTGCAATTCGCGCTCCACCTCGGCACGCACGTCGTCCCAGCCGCTGCGCATGCGCCGCAGCAATGCGCCGGCCGTGCGCGCGGCGCCTGGCAGTTTCTCCGGGCCGAGCACGATCAGCGCGATGAGCGCGAGCAGCACCAGCTTGCCGAAGCTGATCTCGATCATCGCCGCAAACCCGCCCGTCGCCGCGGCTTACTTCGCGTCGCTGGAGTCGCGCTGGCCCTGCGTCGCCTTGTCGGCGGAGCCGGCCGGCGGATCCGCGCGCAGGCGCTCGGCCTCTTCCTTGCGCTTGGCCTCGTCCTCGTCGCCGTTGAGGCCCTTCTTGAAATCCCGCATGGCGTTGCCGAGATCGGAGCCGATGTGGCGCAGCTTGCCGGTGCCGAAGATCACCACCACCACGACCAGCAGGATTATCAGATGCCAGATGCTCATGTCTTACCTCGAAAACGGACCGGACCGGAAACCCCCTCGCGCGGCGCGCCGGTCTTCCGTATCAGCGCGAAGTGTACTCCTCAAGCCGGTCGCGGAAATCCACCACCGGTGCCGGCACGTTGCTGACGCCGCCTTCGAAGATGCGCCGCGGCGTGATGCCGGCGCCGTAGATGGCGGCGTTCGCGTCGTAGTCGATGCGCAGTGCCGAGCCGTCCAGCGCCACGCCGGCGAACAGGCCGCGGCTGCGCGAGTAGGAATAGATCTCGGCCTTCATCTGCGCGTCGGTGGAGGCCGTGGCGGTGCGGCCGACCGGGCCGGCCGCGGCGGAGGCATCGGCGCCCAGGGTGAACTTGCCGTTGACGATCGAATCCACGCCGCGCTGGGTGCGGAACACCAGGATCACGTCGGTCGACGACACGCCGACCTGGAAGCCCACGCTGCCACCGGTCATGGTGACGAAGCTGGGGTTGGACCAGGTGCCGTCCGGGCTCTTCACCGAGATCAGCCCCTCGCCGCGACGGCCGCCGAAGATGAAGCCGGCCTTGAGCATGTCCGGGATCACCGCGATCGCCCTCGCGTTCTGCAACAGGTCCTTCGGGATCGCCTTGTCCGGCGCCTGCATGATGTCGTTGAGCACGCGCACCGCGTTGGCGGCACGCACCAGCGGCGGATCCTCGGCGTGCACGGCCATCGCCGGCAACAGCAGGGCCAGTCCGGCAAGCAGCAGGCGTTGCAGCGATGTCTTCAACATGGGGCAGCTCCACTCGGGTTCGGGGGAAGGCGCGGCGCCACGCGGTACGCCGGGCTTGTGGCAGACTGCACGGCTCCAGCGGCCACGGCTGTCACGATGCCACGCAGCAACCACTATACCGGCGTTGCCGACGATTCCGGTGCGCGGGTCGTTCCGTCCGTTCAGGCTGGCGTGCTGCTGGTCAACCTGGGCACGCCGACCGCGCCAACCGCCAGGGCGGTGCGGCCTTATCTGGCCGAATTCCTGGGCGATCCGCGGGTGATCGACTACCCACGCTGGCTGTGGTGGCTGATCCTGCACGGCGTGATCCTGCGCGTACGGCCGCGGCGCTCGGCGCACGCCTACGCACGGATCTGGGACGAACGCGGCTCGCCGCTGCGCTACCGCAGCGAGACGCTGGCGGCCGGCCTGCAGGCCGAACTGGACCGGCAGCAGCCCGGCACGCTGCGGGTGGCGCTGGCGATGCGCTACGGCGAACCGTCGGTGACGCACGCGATCGGGCAACTGCAGCGCGACGGCGTACGCCGGCTGCTGGTGCTGCCGCTGTACCCACAGTACTCGGCCACCTCCACCGGCTCGGTCATCGACGCGGTCGCCAACGCCTTCAAGCGGCTGCGCTGGCCGCCGGAGCTGCGCTTCATCAACGACTATCACGACGACCCGGGCCACATCGAGGCCCTGGCCGCCGGCATAGAGCGCTGGTGGGCGGCGCACGGCCGCGGCGAGAAACTGCTGCTGTCGTTCCACGGCATTCCCGAGCGCTATGTGCGCCTCGGCGATCCGTACGCCGATCAATGCCGGCGCACCGCGCAACTGCTGCGCGAGCGGTTGCAACTTGGCGAACACGAAATGGTGGTCAGCTTCCAGTCGCGCGTCGGCCGCGAGCGCTGGCTCGAACCCTACACCGACGCCACCGTGCGCCGGCTCGCCGCCGACGGCGTACGTACGCTCGACGTGGCCTGCCCCGGCTTCGCGGTGGATTGCCTGGAGACGCTGGAGGAGATCGCGATGCAGAACCGCGACTTCTTCACCGCCGCCGGCGGCGAGGCGCTGCGCTACATCCCCGCGCTGAACGACAGCACGGACCAGGTGGCCAGCCTCGCCGCGCTGGTGCGCCGGCACCTGGGCGGCTGGCCGGAAGCCGCCGGGTGACGGTGCCGGTCGAGCGCCGCGTCGGATTGCCGCACCTGCCGCTGGCCGCGCAGGTCTGGGGCGATGAAACCCTGCCGCCGTTGCTGGCGTTGCACGGCTGGCTCGACAACGCTGGCAGCTTCGCGCGGCTGGCGCCGCTGCTGGCCGCGCGCTGGCAGGTGATCGCGCTGGACCTGCCTGGCCACGGCCATTCCGGCCATCCCGCCGCCGGCGCCAGCTACCACTACGTCGATTACGTGCAGGCGGTGCTGGCCGCCGCCGACGCACTTCAGCTGGATCGCTACGCCCTGCTCGGCCATTCGCTGGGCGCCGGCATCGCCGCCCTGGTCGCCGCGGCGCGACCCGAACGGATCGAGCGGTTGCTGCTGATCGAAGGCCTCGGCCCGCTCGGCGACGACGGCTCGCACACGCTGCAGCGCTTCCGCGATGCGCTGGCGCCGCGCAACGACAACCGCAAGCCGCTGCGGATATTCCGCGATGTCGAGCAGGCGGTCAGCGCACGCAGCATCGCCAGCGGCCTGCCCGCCGAACAGGCGCGGCCGATCGTCGAGCGCGGCCTGCTCGAAACCGACGGCGGCTGGCGCTGGCGCAGCGACCCGCGGCTGACCCGCCCCAGCGCAGTGCGGATGGCCGAAGCGCAGGTGCACGCGCTGCTGCGCGGCATCGCGGCACCGACCGCCCTGCTGCTGGCGCAACCGGCCACGCCTTACCTGCCCGGCGCACTGATGCAGGCCCGCGCCGCATGCGTGGCGGACATCCTCGTCAGCCATCTCGACGGTGGCCACCACCTGCACCTGGAACACCCGCAGGCCGTCGCCCGCTGGGCGAACGCCAGCCTGCCCGCCTGAACCGTCGCGGCGACCGGCGGCGGCTACTTCCCGGCCGCCACCAGTACCTCGAAGCCTTCTACCGGCTTCCCTCTCGCCGCCGACTTCGCCGCCACCAGGTAGACCTCGTGCGTCTGCGGATCCAGCGCCATCGTGCGGGCGCTCTTCTGCGTCGGCACGTTCGCCACCACGTCGTAGTGGTCCGCATCGCGCTGGCGCACCACGGTCAGCGAGCCGTCGCCGTTCGAGCTGAGCACCAGGTGCCGCGCGGCGTCGTACGCCGCGGCGTCGGGGCCCTTGCCGATCGGCAGCTTCGCCACCGGATGGCCGTCGCGCGCATCGACAACCAGCATGACGCGGTTGTCGCACACCGAGAACAGCCGCTGCGCGGCGAGGTCGTAGGCAAGCCCGGTCGGCCCTTCGCACCCGGCCAGCGGCCAGACATCGGCGACCTTGCCCGCCTTCAGGTCGACATGAACCAGCTGCCCCTTGTCCTCGAGGTTCACGAACAGGTTGCCGTGGCCGTCGGTCACCGCGAACTCGGGGTTGCCCGGCACGGCGATGCTGGCCAGCTCCTTGCCGGCCACCGGGTCGATCACGCTGATGCTGTTGCTGCGTGCATCCATGGCCAGCACGTGGCCGTTCGCCGGGTCGGCGATGATCGCGTCCGGATCCTTGCCGCTCACCGCGATGCGACCGACGACCTTGAGCGCATCCAGGTCGATCACGCTGACATCGTCGCCGTGGCCATTGCTGACATAGCCGCGACGCTGCGCCGGCAGCAGGGCGATGCCGTGTGCGTGCCGCATGCCGGGGATCTGCGCGAGCAGCTTGCCGCTGTGCGCATCGACCACCATCACGCGGTCGTCGCGGGCGATGAACAGGCGATGCGAGGCCGGGTCCAGGGTGAGGTAATCCCAGCCGCCCTCGCCGCCGACCGCGTAGCGCTGGGTGACCGCCCAGTCCGACCCGGTGGCGGATCCGGCCTGCGCGGAAGCGCTTATGCCCGCGGCCAGCAGCAGCGCCCATGCAAGAGCTTTCATCGATGGTTTCTCCAAATGGTTCGTGGTGGAACGCCGGCGGGTTCGATCAGAACTTGAAGCGGAAGCCGGCGGTGATCGTCTGACCGTAGAACTCGCGCTGGATCGGCCGGCTGTTCGACGGACCCTCGGTGAACTTCATGCGGGTGTCGGTGAGGTTCTTCGCGTTGAGGAACAGCGACCACTGCTCGTCGACCGCATAGCTGGCGCCGAAGTCGAGCGAGAAGCGCGGCTGCGACCAGACGTCGGTGGACGGATCGCCGCCGACGCCGAAGATGTTCTTGCTGACGTAGTAGGCGCCGAGGTTCACGTCGAGGCCGCCGAGGCTGTAGGTCAACGCGAGATTCGCGGTATTGCGCGAGGTGGACGGCAGCAGCTCGGTGTCGCCCGGGCGCAGTTCCGCGCTGGAATCGACATAGGTATAGTTGGCGCTGGCGCCGAACCCGGCCAGCCAGCCCGGCAGCATGGTGAATTTCTGCTGGTAGTTGAGCTCCACGCCGCGGGCGCGCGCGCTCTTCAGGTTGGCGAAGGTGAACACCTTGGCGGCGCCGGTGAAGCCGGCGAACAGGCCGTTGTTCGGGAACGTGACGCCGACCTCCTCCTTGTTGACGATGTAATTGCTCAGTTCCTTGTCGAACACGCCGACCGAGGCGATGCCGCCGTTGTCGAGGTAGTACTCCAGCGACAGGTCGAAGTTGTCGCTGGTGGTCGGCTTGAGGTCCGGGTTGCCCTGGGTCACGGTGTCGGCGCCCGGGTCGATCAGCATGGTCGCGGTGACCTGGTTGAAGCCGGGGCGGGCGATCGTCTTCGAGTAGCTGGCGCGGGCGATCAGGTCCTCCCGCAGCTCGTAGCGCAACTGCACGGTGGGGAAGAAGTTGCCGTAGCTGTGCTTCAGCGCATGCGGCACGGCGCCGGCGAAGTTGCCGCTGACCGGATCGATCAGGATCTGGTTGCCGCCATAGCTCGCCACGGTGCGCTCCCAGCGCACGCCGGCGAGCACGCCCAGCTTGTCGACGGGCGTGAACTGGTACTGGCCGTACGCCGCGTAGACATCCTCGCTGTCGTTCGAGGCGCCCTGTGCGTCGTTCTGCTGGTCGGCCAGCGGATTGGACTCGGGGAACAGCCCGGGGTTGCCGATGAAGAAGTTGCGCAGGGCCTCGGCGTTGATGTTCGCCAGGTTCTGGTAATGATCGTGGTAGAAGCTGACCGGGCCGCCGGCGGTGAACCCGGTCAGCGGCAGCGACGGGACGTCGTAGCGGTATCGCCCGATCGCGCCGTGCCGGTCGCGCAGGCGCGCGCCGACGCCGAACTTCATGTTTTCGTCGTCGCCGTGGAAGTAGCTGGTCGGCAGCGTGAGGTTGAAGGCACCGGAGTATTCCTGGTCGTGGTCGTGCTCGGTGCTGTTCTGGAAACCGCCCAGCGTGTAGTTGGACGGATCCTGCGGGTTGACGCCGGCGACATAGGCGAAGCGCGGGTAGCGCGGATCGCTGATGTTGTCGTAGGCCACCGTGGTGGGGCCGGCGGTGGAGAAGGTGGAGTTGTAGTCGAACGCCTTGTTGTACGAACCGATCGCCAGCGCGGCCAGGTAGTCGATCCTGAAGCTGTGGAAATCGTTCTCGCCGCCGATCGTGGCCACGCGGGTGTCGATGCGCTCCTTCTCGTTGCGCAGCGTCTTGTCGAACGTCACCGTCGGGTCGATGAAGCCGTTCGGATTGGATGGATCGGCGCTGGTCGAACCGGTGCCGTTCTGGAACATGTTGTAGGTCAGGCGCTGGCGGTTGACCGACTCGGTATAGCCGGCATCGAAATAGCGCGCATACCAGCGGTTGTCGGCGTCGGGACGGTAGTCGAGCTCGCCGCCGTAGCCGACGCGGCGGCGATGGTAGCGGTAGTAGCGTTGCTCGAAATCGTTCATCACCTTGTCCGGCGTGCCGTTCGCCTGGTCGTCGGCGTAGGAGCCCTCGATGTCGTCGACGCCGCGCTTGTCCTCGTAGTACGCGAGCGTGCCGATGAAGCTGAAGGCGTTGTCCGCGCCGAAGCGGCCGCCGCCGCTGAGCATGAAATCCTTGATCGGGCTGTCGCGCAGCGTCTCGACGCCGCTGCCGATCTCGCCCTGCAGGAAATGGTCCTTGTCCGGCGGCACCTGCCGCGGGGTGATCTCGATGGTGCCGCCGAGCGCCTCCGCGTCCTGATCCGGCGTATTGCTCTTGGTCACCGTGATCGCGCCGATCAGGCCGGCCGGGATCGAATCGAACGCGACCGCACGACCGCCGCCCAGCGGCGAGGCGACGTTCGTCGGCGGCAGCCGGACGCCGCCGAACGTGGTGCCGTTGAGGTCCGCATCGAGGCCGCGGATATTGATGAAACGCCCTTCGCCGGTGTCGCTTTCCAGCGAGATGCCCGGCACCCGGCGCACCGCCTCGGCCGCGTTCACGTCCGGCAGCTTCTGGATCTCGGTCGCCGGCAGCACGTTGACGATGTTCGGCGCGTACTGCTGGAGGCTGCGCGCCATCGCGACCGGCGTAGCCTGCGCGGTGACCCTGAGTGCCTGCAGGGTCTTCACGCGGGCGCCCAGTTCGACGTCCTGCTCGATCGACTGCCCCTCGTGCAGCACTACCTGGCTGCTCACCGGCGCCTCGCCGGCGGCGGTCACCATCAGCGTATAGGTTCCGGGCTGCACCGAGGCGAACACGAAATCCCCGGCGCTGCCGGTGGTGCCGCTGAGGCCCAGTTCGCGCAACTCCACCCGCGCGCCGGCCACCGGCTGGTGGTCGTTTTCCACCTGGCCCTTGAGTACCGCGGGTGCGCCGGCGGCGTGGACGAGGCCCACTCCGGCAAGCAGGGTGCAGCTGACCAGCAGGCTGCGAACGCGTGGACGATGCATGGGAACAACCTCGACACAGGGGGATGGGATGCGACAGGCGGCGCGCTGCGGTATCGGCGGCAGGGCGTCGGCCGGCTGTCATCTGGCCGACGTTAGGCGCGTGGTATGACAGTCCCGATGCGTCGGACTTACCGATCGGTAAGGAAGCGCAGGGCGACAAGCGCAAGGATGCACAGGACCGAAGCGCTGAACGATCCGGCCAAGAGCCTGCATGAAGATCCTGATCATCGAAGACGACCTGGCGACCGCCGCGCATATCGCCGCGAACCTGCATCACCGCCATGACTGCGTGGATCGCGCCGGCGACGGGCCGCGAGGCCTGTCGATGGCGGCGGGACAGCACTACGACGTGCTGATCGTCGACCGCATGCTGCCCGGGCTCGACGGCCTGAGCCTGGTGCGCAAGCTGCGCGCCGACGGCCGCGAGATGCCGGTGCTGATGGTCTCGGCGCTGGGCGAGGTGGACGCGCGCGTCGAGGGGCTGGAGGCCGGGGTGGACGATTACCTGGCCAAGCCGTTCGCGATGACCGAGCTCAACGCCCGGCTGGCGGCGCTGGCACGGCGGCCGCGGCTGGGCGAGGCCGCGACGCGGCTGCGCGTGGCCGACCTCGAGCTGGACCGGATCAGCCGCGAGGTCCGCCGCGCCGGGCGCACGATCGAACTGCAGCCGCGCGAATTCCGCCTGCTCGAATACCTGATGGCGCACGCCGGGCGCGTGGTGACCCGCACGATGCTGCTCGAGCATGTGTGGGAGTTCCACTTCGAGCCGCAGACCAGCGTGGTCGAGACGCACATCAGCCGGCTGCGCGGGAAGATCGACCGCGGCTTCGACGACGAGCTGCTGCACACCATCCGCAGCGTCGGGTACTCGTTGCGTGCAGCGGACTGAGGGCTTGCGCGCGATCGTCTTCCGCACCGCCGCGTTCCGCATGGCGCTGTGGCAGGCCGCGCTGTTCGCCGTGCTCGCCGCCGCCCTGCTCGGCATCGTCTGGCTGCGCATCAACGACTATGCGCAGGAACAGCTGCGCGACGACGTCGCCATCGAGATGGCCAGCCTGCGCCAGGCCGACGCCCGCGATAACCTGGAAGCGGAACTGCGCCAGCGGCTCGCCGGGCTGCCGGCCGACCAGGACTACTACCTGCTCACCGATGCCGGCGGGCGCGCGATCGCCGGCAACCTCAGCTACCGGCCCGCCAGTGCAGGCTGGCACGCGGTTCCGCTGCATGGTGCGGTCGGTAAGGACAACAGCGACGCCGACCAGGTGCAGCTGTTCGCCGCGCGCCTCGCCGACGGCCGCTGGCTGGTGGTCGGGCGCGACAACCGCTCGGTGGTCGAGCTGGGCGAGGTGCTCAGCCGCGGCTTCATCGATATCGGCCTGCTCGCCGTCGTGCTGGTGCTGCTCAGCGGGGGCTTCGCCAGCTGGCGCTACCTGCAGCGCATCGACGCGCTCGGCGAACGCGCCGAACGCATGCTCGAGGGCGCCCCGGAATCGCGCATCGTCGGCAGCGGGCGCGGCGACGAGATCGATCGCCTGGCGGCCCGGCTGAACCGCATGCTCGAGCGCATGCGGGTGCTGATGGAAGGCATGCGCCAGGTGTCGGATGACATCGCGCACGACCTGCGCACGCCGCTGAGCAAGGTGCGCCAGCAGCTGGAGGCCAGCCTGGCCGACACTTCGGACGAGGCCATGCTGCGACGTTCGGTCGATCGGGCCATCGCCGACATCGACGGATTGCTGGTCACCTTCCGCGCGCTGCTGCGCATCGCCAGCGTTGAGGCGCGGGAGCGGCAGGCCGGCTTCGGGGAGGTCGACCTGTCGGCCGTGTTCGAGCACATCGCCGAGACCTATCGGCCGGTGGCGGAGGACGGCAATCGTCGCCTCGAAGCCAGCGTCGCGCCCGGCCAGCGGATGCGCGGCGACCGGGCGCTGATCACCCAGATGCTCGCCAACCTGGTCGAGAACGCGCTACGCCACACCCCGCCCGACGCGCATATCCGGGTGGACCTTCAGGCCGGCGCGGGCGCGCTAGTCGGGCGCATCGCCGACACCGGTCCGGGCATCCCGGCCGAGTCGCGCGAACGGGTGCTGAAGCGCTTCGTGCGGCTGGACAGCAGCCGCAGCACGCCGGGAGCCGGCCTGGGCCTGGCGCTGGTCGCGGCGGTCAGCGACCTGCACGGGATCAAGCTGACGCTGCGCGACGCGGCACCCGGGCTGGTGGTCGAGCTCCGGTTCCCGGATACCGCGCCCCGCTAGAGCGCAGCCTTCAGTGCGACGGGCTGGCCAGCCCCAGCACGGCCAGGCCCTGCTCGAAGCGGATGTCGACCGGAATATGTGCCTGGTCGAGCCGCTTCAGGTCGCCGGCCAGTTCGGCGTCGACCGCGCCCATCTGGTCGGTGAGCTGCCTGGCGGCCTCGTAATCGCCGTCGCCCTGGATGGTCAGCAGCTTCGCCGACAGTGCGTTCATCGCCGCGGTCATCTTGTCGAAGTCGACGCGGTAGCGGCCGGTCTTCTCGTCGCGGCTGAACGCACCCTGCTGCTTGAAGAAGTTGAAGCGCACCATGTTGGCCTTGGCGTGCGCGTCGCTGGCGCCGAAACGCACCGAGCGGAGGATGCCGGCGAGGAAGGTGACGTAGTTGTCCATCAGCCTCGCCTTGTCCAGCTCGCCCTTGTCGGCGAGCTTGGTCACCATGTATAGGCCGAGGATGTCCGCCTTGCCTTCCTCGAAGCTGGAGGCCTGGTCCTTCAGCGCCTTGCGCACGGTGCCCTTGCCGTCGAGGGTGTTCTTGATGCCCAGTCCGTGCGCCACCTCGTGGAACATGGTGTTCTGGAAGAACGCGTCGAAGCTGAGGTTGTGCTGCTGGTCGTCGGCGATCAGCTCCTTCGCGATCGGCCGCATGATCTGGTCGAACTTCGCCTGCATCACGTTTTCCAGCTGCAGCCGGCGGGTGCCCTTCTTCAGCTGCACCTGCTCGTCGTTGGGCAGGTTGATCGCGATGGTCTTGGCGCCGACGTTGGCGTCGCCGCCGTAGTAGACCGCGAAGTAGGCGTTGAGGTCGGCGTCGGAGCCCGGCTTCTCGGCCTTGTACCTGTCCGGCACCGGCAGGCCGCGCTGCAGCTCAGGCAGGTACTTCGCGAAGCGTGCCAGCTTCGCGCTCCAGGCCTGGTCCTTGATCAGCACGTAGGACTCGTAGCTGGCCTTGTAGCCGTACAGCTGGTCCTCGTAGGTCTCGATCGGGCCGATCACGAGGTCGATCGGGTTTTTCTTCATGTCCATCCAGGCGAAGTCGCTGGCCTGGTAGTCGTCGCTGAGCAGCGCGCCGGCGCGCAGCGTGAGGTATTTGCGGAAGCCGGGGTCCTTCGCCAGTTTCGCGGCCTGGCGCAGCAGGCCGGCGGTCTTCTCCAGCTCGGCCTTGTACGCCTCGTGGTACGGCACGGTGATCAGCTGGCCTTGCGCGTCGCGGCGCAGCAGGGTGTACAGCGCGGTCTTGTCCTTCAGCGGGGACTTTTCGAACTCCGCCTTGCTCATGTCGGCCGGATAGAACTGCGCGCCCGGCGGACGCGCACCGACCCCATCGACGAACGGCTGGTCGTTGTCGAGCCGATCCCACGGGCCGTAGTTGATCTCGGCGAATTCGCGCGTGGCCGGGTCGGCGATCTTCTGCAGCAGCGCATTCCTGTCGCCCCACGCCTGCTGCCAGTAGATCGCATTCATGCTGTCGGCGGCCTCGACCAGCAGCGCGATCATCTTCTTCTGCCGTGCGTCGAACCGCGACAGGTCGGCGACGAGTTTCACCGTGGCGTAGTCGGCCAGATGCCGCTGCACCGCCGTGCTGGTGGCGTCGCTGGTCGACGCCGGGGCAGGCGCGCTGGCGGTCGGCGCCGGCGCCAGTTCTTCCTTCGACACCGGTGCCGGCGTGTCATGCTGGGAGGAACAGGCGGCCAGTGCCAGCAGCAGACACACGGGGAGCAGACGTCGGACCATGGCGACTCCTTGAAGAAGCGGTCGCCCATGGTATCGCGCCATGCCTCCCGGCGGCGCCCGCGCGGCGGATCGTGCGAACCGCATCGCGATTGCGGCGTCGGCCTTGCGGGTCATGCCTGACCGGATGCACATGCCGTGCCGCGGCCGTTCGGTTATCGTGCCCCTCCCATCGCCCCGCCACGTCCATGGACCAACCGCCGACTCCCGCCGCACCGCGCCACCGGGCCGCGCTGGCCTTCATCTATGTCACCGTGCTGCTGGACATGCTGGCGTTCGGCATCATCATCCCGGTGCTGCCGCACCTGATCGAGCAGCTGGCCGGCGGCGGCATCGCGAAGGCGGCGTGGTGGGTGGGCATCTTCAGCACGGTGTTCGCGCTCGTTCAGTTCGTGTTCGCGCCGGTGCAGGGCGCGCTGTCGGACCGTTACGGCCGGCGGCCGGTGATCCTGATCTCCAACCTCGGCCTGGCGGTGGATTTCGTGGTGCTGGCGCTGGCGCCCACGCTGTGGCTGCTGTTCCTGGCGCGCATCCTGCTCGGCATGACGGCGGCCAGCTTCAGCACCGCCAATGCCTATATCGCCGACATCACGCCGAAGGAAAAACGCGCGGCAGCGTTCGGCGTCCTCGGCAGCGCGTTCGGTCTGGGCTTCATCATCGGCCCCGGCGTGGGCGGCTTCCTCGGCGGCATCGCCCTGCGGCTGCCGTTCTGGGTGGCCGCTGCGCTGGCGCTGTGCAACTTCATGTACGGCTGCTTCATCCTGCCCGAGTCGCTGCCGAAGGAACGCCGCACCCGCCGGCTCGAGCTGCACGGCGCACACCCGTTCGGCTCGCTGAAGCTGCTGCGCCGCCACCCGCAGGTGCTCGGCCTGGCGGTGGTGCTGTTCCTGGTCTACCTGGCGCATTACGTGCTGCAGACGGTGTTCGTGCTGTATGCGGATTACCGCTACCACTGGGGTCCGCAGGCGGTCGGCTACGTGCTGATGCTGGTCGGCGCCTGCGACGGTTTCGTGCAGGCGGTGCTCACCGGCAAGCTGGCGCCGCGGTTCGGCGAACGCCGCGTGCTGCTGGCCGGCATGCTGTTCGGCGTCGGTGCGTTCCTGGTGATGGGTATGGCCGACGTAGGCTGGGCGTTCCTGTTCGGCGTGCCGCTGCTGGCGCTGTGGGGGCTGGCGATGCCGCCGATCCAGTCGATCATGACCCAGCAGGTCGACCCTTCCGAGCAGGGCCGGCTGCAGGGCGCGATCAGCAGCCTGGGCAGTTTCGCCGGCATCTTCGGGCCCTATCTGTTCGCGCAGGTCTTCGCGCTGTCGATCGCCCCGTCTTCGCCCGTCCATCTGCCGGGTGTAGCCTTCGTGCTTTCGGCCGCGCTGATGCTGGCCGGCCTGGCGATCGCCGCCCGGGTCACCCGGCACCTGCCGGCGGTCGCGGTACCGGACCCCGACGAGCTTGCCCCCATCGTGCTTCCCGGCGACCTGCCCATGCTGGCTGCCGCTCCTTCACCCGAACACTCCCGCAAACCCCAGGAAGACCACCCATGACGCTTTCCATGTACCAGGCCTCCGTTCCCGTCTTCGTCCGCGCGCTGGGCAACCTCGCCCATGTGCTGAAGAAGGGCGAGCTGCACGCGAAGTCAAAGAACGTCAGCGACGAAGTGCTGCTGCAGACCCGGCTGATCCCCGACATGCTGCCGCTGATCAAGCAGATCCAGATCGCCTGCGACATGGCCACCCGCGGCACCGCCCGCCTGGCCGGCGCGGAGCCGCAGAGCTTCGAGGACAACGAGGCCACGCTGGAGCAGGCCTACAGCCGCATCGAGCGCTCGATCGAGTACATCAAAAGCTTCAAGCCAGAGCAGATCGACGGCAGCGAGACCCGCGCGATCCACCTGAAGATGCGCAACGGCGAGATGCATTTCGAAGGCCAGGCCTACCTGCTGCACTTCACCATCCCGAACCTGTTCTTCCACTGCACCACCGCCTACGACATCCTGCGCCAGGCCGGCACCGACATCGGCAAGACCGACTTCATCGGCAACGCCTGAGCTGGCACGGCGGCGGCCCGGGGACGGGCCGTCGCCGCGGAATCCCTGAAATGTGATGCACTCCACATTTCGCCAAGAACCGATGGCCCGGCTCCTGCTTGCAGGGAGATACCTCCCCGCAGCTTCTCGAGCACGCGTCATGGAACAGATCAAATGCATCATCGTCGGCGGCCCGCAGCACGGCCTGGTGCTCTGCCACCCGTGGGACCGACGCCGCCCGGCTCCGTTGTGCGTGACCGCCGACGACGGCGAGCCGTGCGTCGTCGCCGCCCGACGGCATGACCGCAGCATGCGTCCGCACTACCTGCTACTGCACCCGCGCGCCACCGGCGAACAGATCCTGACCATGCTCGCGGCCTGAACTGACCCTGCGGGTCACTTCGGGGCCGCCCCGGCACCTGCCGAGACAGGACAACAAGTCACAGGGCCGGCCGCGCTTGTCGGCTACGCGCGATCGCATCGACAATAGCCGACCGGGCCAACGCCCCTCCTAGTCGACGACCGCCCCGGGCACCCATGCTGCGACTGACCGACCTCAAGCTGCCGCTCGATCACGGCGAGGCCGCGCTCACCGCCGCGATCCTCGGGCGGCTGGACATCGACGCCGCCGCGCTCACCGGCTACACCGTCGCCCGGCGCGGCTACGACGCCCGCAAGCGCGGCGCGATCACGCTGATCTACGCACTGGACATCGACACCCCGCGCGAGGCCGAACTGCTGCGTCGTTTCGCCGGCGACCCGCACGTGCAGCCGACGCCGGACACCAGCTACCACTTCGTCACCAAGGCCCCGCCGCGGCTGGAGCACCGCCCCCTGGTGGTCGGCTTCGGCCCCTGCGGGCTGTTCGCGGGGCTGATCCTGGCGCAGATGGGTTTCCGCCCGATCATCCTCGACCGCGGCAAGGAAGTGCGCGAGCGCACCCGGGACACCTGGGACCTGTGGCGCAAGCGCCAGCTGCACCCGGAATCGAACGTGCAGTTCGGCGAAGGCGGCGCCGGCACCTTCTCCGACGGCAAGCTGCACAGCCAGATCCGCGACCCGCAGCATCACGGCCGCAAGGTGCTCACCGAATTCGTCAAGGCCGGCGCGCCGGAGGAAATCCTCTACGTCAGCAAGCCGCACATCGGCACGTTCCGGTTGGTGACGATGGTGGAGAACATGCGCGCCACGATCGAGTCGCTGGGCGGCGAGATCCGCTTCAGCCAGCGCGTGGACGATCTGCTGATCGACACCGATGCAGCCGGCGAGCGCCACGTCCGCGGCGTCACCCTGGCCAGCGGCGAGCAGCTCCGTGCCGACCAGGTGGTGATGGCGCTCGGCCACAGCGCGCGCGACACGTTCGAGATGCTGCATGCACGCGACGTGTACCTGGAGGCAAAGCCTTTTTCGATCGGCTTCCGCATCGAGCACCCGCAATCGGTGATCGACCGCGCCCGCTTCGGCCCGCAGGCCGGCCACCCGATCCTCGGCGCGGCCGACTACAAGCTGGTGCATCACGGCAAAGGAAATCAGGGTGGCCGTGGCCGCTCCGTATACAGCTTCTGCATGTGCCCCGGCGGCACCGTGGTGGCCGCCACCAGCGAACCCGGCCGCGTGGTCACCAACGGCATGAGCCAGTACTCGCGCAACGAGCGCAACGCGAACGCGGCGGTGGTGGTCGGCATCGAACCCGCCGATTTCGCGCCGTTCGATGCCAGCGGCAGCCCGCTGGCCGGCATCGCCCTGCAGCGCGCGCTGGAAAGCCGCGCCTATGTGCTCGGCGGCGAAAACTACAGCGCCCCGGCGCAACGGGTCGGCGACTTCCTCGCCGGTCGCGCCTCGCGCGAGTTCGGCGACGTGCAACCTTCCTACCAGCCCGGCGTCACCCTGGGCAGCCTCGACAGCGCGCTGCCCGACTACGCGATCGCCGCGATCCGCGAGGCGCTGCCCACGTTCGAGCGGCAGATCCGCGGCTATGCGATGCACGACGCCATCCTCACCGGCGTGGAGACGCGCACCTCCTCGCCCGTCCGCATCACGCGCGACGACAGCCTGCAAAGCCTCAACACCCGCGGCCTCTACCCCGCCGGCGAAGGCGCCGGCTACGCCGGCGGCATCCTTTCCGCCGCGGTGGACGGCATCAAGGTCGCCGAGGCGGTCGCGCTGAGCATCACCGGCAGCCTGGTTCCGACCGGCGGTTGATTGCGCCGCGTCGCGGCCGCATCTTGATCGGATCCGCAGTACTTGCACTGCCTGCCTCACGACCAGGGTACCCCGATGTCCACGCCCGCTCCGCTTCGTATCGACTTCGTCTCCGACGTTTCCTGCCCATGGTGCGCGATCGGGCTGGCTTCGCTGCAGCAGGCGCTGGCGAAGCTGGACGGCGAGGTGACGGCCGAGATCCACTTCCAGCCGTTCGAGCTGAACCCGCAGATGGCGGCGGAGGGCGAGGACGCGGTCGAGCATCTGGTGCGCAAGTACGGCAGCACGCCGGCGCAGATGGCGGCGAACCAGGAAATGATCCGCGAACGCGGCGCGGCGTTGGGCTTCACCTTCGACATGGCGCGGCGCCGCCGCGTCTACAACACCTTCGACGCGCACCGGCTGCTGCACTGGGCCGGGCTGGAAGGCCGCCAGCTCGCATTGAAGCAGGTGCTGCTGCGCGCGTACTTCACCGACGGCGAGGATGTCGGCGCGCACGATACGCTGGTGCGGCTCGCCGGCGAAGTCGGCCTGGACGCCGCACGCGCGCGTCAGATCCTCGCCGGCGACGAGTTCGCCGACACGGTGCGCGCGCAGGAGGAGTTCTTCACCTCGCGCGGCATCCATTCGGTGCCGGCCACCATCATCAACGGCCGGCACCTGATTTCCGGCGGGCAGCCGCCGGAGGCGTTCGAGCAGGCGTTGCGCCAGATCGCCGCCGCGGAGTAGGCGCGCCCGGCATGCGGGGGCGCCGCGACCGATTCCCGCGCGGCGGCAGCGGGCGCAGCTGGCCGGGCGAGGAGCAGCCGCCTGCCTGCGGGTGAACACGCAATACCGATAAACTGCCGCCTGTCATCCGGCGCCACGTCCGCCGCCGCGTCCACGCGTACCCGCGCCACAGGCTCCCGATCCACCGCATGCTCGCCGACACCACCAAAGACGCCATCCGCGCCGCCTACTCGCGCCTGAAGGACGGCCTGCCGGATTTCCGTGCGCGCGCCTCGCAGGGGCGCATGATCGCCGAGGTGGCCAAGGCATTGGCCACCGAAGGCGGCGTCGCGGTGATCGAGGCCCCGACCGGCACCGGCAAGTCGATGGCCTACCTGATCGCCGGGGTGGCGGTGGCGCGCTTCCAGAAGAAGAAGCTGCTGATCGCCACCGCCACCGTGGCGCTGCAGGAACAGCTGGTGCAGCGGGACATCCCGCTGTACCTCAAGCTCAACGGCATCGAGGCGAAGGTGGCGCTGGCCAAGGGCCGCGGCCGCTACCTGTGCCCGCGCAACCTGCTGATGGCGGCCAACAGCGTCCACGACGCGCAACTGGGCCTGGCCGGTTTCGAGGCGGACCTGCTGTTGTGGAGCAAGCCGCCGCAGCCGCGCGACAAGCAGGCGCTGGCAAAGCTGCGCGATGCGTTCGACCGCAACGAGTGGAACGGCGACATGGACAGCGCGCCGGAGCCGGTCAGCGACCTGCTCCGGCCGATGATCACCACCAGCGCCGGCGGCTGCACCAACCGCAAGTGCGGTCAGTTCATGATCTGCCCGTTCTTCGCCGCGCGCCGCGCGGTGGACGACGCCGAGATCATCGTGGCGAACCAGGACCTGGTGCTGGCCGACCTCACCATGCCGGGCGAGGACGAGGGCGACGGTACCCAGGGATGGGGCGGCGTGATCCTGCCGCGCCCCGACGAGACGCTGTACATCTTCGACGAAGGCCACCACGTGCCGGGCAAGGCGATCGACCGCGGCGCAGCCGAGGTCTATATGACCGCCAGCGTGCGCCAGCTGAGCCGGCTCGGCCGGCAGGTGCATGCGGCGTATTCGCTCACCGACAAGGAAAGCCTGGGCAAGCTCACGCTGGACAAGGGCGACGCGAAGCTGCAGGAGCTCAGCGACGCGCTGGAAGAGCTGGAGAAGGAGATCCGCCTAGGATGGCTGCCCGACCCGGCCGAGACCGAACCGATGTACCGCGGCTCGCTGGGCCAGCTGCCCGAGCCGTGGGTGGAACGCGCGCGCCTGCTCAGCCTGCTCACCGGCGAGGTGCAGCGCTGGCTTGGCGCGGTGCGCCGCGCGGTGGTCGAGATGACCGACGGCGGGCCGACCCAGGAGGCGCTGGCGCGCGAGCTGGGCATCGCACTGGAACGCATCGGCAGGCAGGCCAGCTGCTGGCGCGCATGGTCCGGCGACGATCCGGACAACGCGCCGCCGCTGGCGCGCTGGGTCACCCTGGGCGGCGACCAGCAACTGGTCTGCCACGCCTCGGCGGTATCCGCCGCCGACCTGCTGCGCAGCGTCCTGTGGGGCAATGCCAGCGGCGTGCTGCTCACCTCAGCCACCTTGAGCGCGGGCGGCAACTTCCGCGGCTTCGCCGACGCGGTGGGCCTGCCCGACGACGCGGTGACATTGAGCCTGCCCTCACCCTTCGACCTTGCCGCGCAGGCACGGCTGGAAGTGCCGGCGATGCGCACGCTGCCCGACGCGCGCGAGGCACACGCGGAGGAGATCAGCGAGTGGCTGGCGGAAAACCTGGACTGGGACGCCGGCAACCTGGTGCTGTTCACCTCGCGCCAGAAGCTCGACCGCGTATTGCAGAAGTTGCCGATCGCGCAGGTGCGCAAGGTGCGCGCGCAGGGCTCGCTGGGCAAGTCGCAGCTGGTCGCCGAGCATTGCGCCGACATCGAGGCCGGCAAGGGCAGCACGCTGTTCGGGCTGGCCTCGTTCGGCGAAGGCCTCGACCTGCCCGGCAAGCTGTGCGAGACGGTGGTGATCACCCAGCTGCCGTTCGCGGTGCCCACCGACCCGGTCGGCGCCACCTATGCCGAATGGCTGGAATCGCGCGGGCGCAACCCGTTCATCGAGGTCAGCATCCCCGAGGCCACGCGCCTGCTCACCCAGTACTGCGGCCGCCTGATCCGCAACGAGACCGACCGCGGCCGCATCGTGCTGCTGGACCGCCGCGTGGTCACCAAGCGCTATGGCGCCGGCATGCTGAAGGCGCTGCCGCCGTTCCAGCGCATCATCGAGAGGACCGCATGATCATCCGCCTGGCCGATTGCCCCTCGCAGCCGTGGAAGAACGGCCTGGGCCGCACTCGCGAAATGGCCGTCCAGCCGTCCGCTGCCGGCAGCGGCGATTTCCTCTGGCGCGTCAGCATCGCCGAAGTCGACAGTGCCGCGCCGTTCTCCTCGTTTCCCGGCATCGACCGGCAGATCGTGCTGCTCGACGGTGCCGGCTTCACGATGATGCTGGACGACGGCCGCGTGCACGCACTGACCACGCCGTTCGCGCCATTCGCGTTTCCCGGCGAGGCGAAAGTGGAAGTGACGCTGGCTGGCGGCCCCACCCGCGACTTCAACCTGATGCTGCGCCGTGCCCGGGTGCGCGGCGCGATCGACGTATGGCGGGATGCGGGGCCATACCTGACCGACGACGCCACCGTGCTGGTGTATTGCGCCCGCGGCACGATCGGCAGCGCCGACGGCATGCTGCACCCGGGCGACGCCTGGCGGCCGCCGCCCGCCGCCGCGGCGCTGACCTTGCACCCGGGCGCGCTGGCCCTGGTCGCGCGGGTCGAGGCCGTCGCCTGACGATTGTCACTATGACGTTGCGCGGCAGCCTCCTATATTCGCCACTTCCCACCGCCACTGGAGTCCGGCCATGCCCGTGCTGATCCTCGGCCTGTTGATCTTTCTCGGCATCCACTCGCTGCGCATCTTCGCCGACGGCTGGCGCAACCGGCAGCGGGCGCGATTTGGCGAGATGGGCTGGAAAGGCATCTACTCGGTGGCCTCGATCATCGGCCTGGTGCTGATCGTGTACGGCTTCGGCCTGGCGAGGCAGCATCCCGTGCCGCTGTACGTGCCGCCGCTGTGGCTGCGTCACCTCAACGCGCTGTTCACCCTGCTTGCCTTCGTCCTGGTGGCGGCCGCGTACATCCCGCGCAACCATCTCAAGGCGAAGTTCGGCCATCCGATGCTGCTGGGCGTGAAGACTTGGGCGGTCGGTCACCTGCTGGCCACCGGCATGCTGCACGACGTGCTGCTGTTCGGCGCGTTCCTGCTGTGGGCCGTGCTGCTGTTCATCGTGTCGCGCCGACGCGATCGCGCCGCTGGCACGGTCTATCCGGCCGGCACCCTGGCCGGTGACCTGCTGGCCGTGGTGGTCGGCATCGCCGGCTGGGCGGTGTTCGCGCTGTGGCTGCACCTGCGGCTGATCGGCGTGAACCCCATGGCGTGAACCTGTCGCGGGGGTGCCGAGAGTCACCTGCGCGCGGGTATCGAGCTGCGCTAAAGTCGGTATCCATTCCACCCCTCCGCGAGGATCACCGCATGGCTGGTTTCCTGCTCTGGCTGTTGCTGCTGGTGTTCTGCTGGCCGCTGGCGCTGCTGGCGCTGGTGCTGTACCCGATCGTGTGGCTGCTGTTGCTGCCGCTGCGGCTGGTCGGCATCACCGTAGGCGCCGTGTTCGCCTTCCTCGCTGCGCTGCTGATGTTGCCCGCACGCGTGCTGCGCGGGCATCCCGTCTGACGCTCGCCTGCGCGTGGAGAAGCCGCACTCGCCTTCGTGCGAGCGCAACCGCGAACCGATCCTCGGCGTGTTGCGCGAACATTTCGCCGACCGCCGACAGGTACTGGAGATCGGCAGCGGTACCGGCCAGCACGCGGTACATTTCGCCGCGGCACTGCCGCAACTGAGCTGGCAGAGCTCCGACCGCGCGGAAAACCTGCCCGGCATCCGCGCCTGGCTGGACGAGGCGGCGCTGCCGAACACTCCGCCGCCGCTGGAACTGGACGTCGGCGGTTCCTGGCCGAACGGCCCGTTCGACGCGGTGTTCAGCGCCAACACCTTGCACATCATGGCCTGGCCCGAGGTGCAGCGGCTGTTCGCACGGTTACCCGCGATCACCACCGGCGATGCCGTGCTGGCGATCTACGGGCCGTTCAATGAGCAGGGCCGCTACAGCAGCGACGGCAATGCCGCGTTCGACGCATGGCTGAAGGCACGCGGCGAGCACATGGCGATCCGCGACGCCGAAGCCGTCGACGCACTGGCCAACGCCGCCGGTTTCCGCCTGCGCGCCGACGTCGCGATGCCGGCCAACAACCGCTGCCGCGTGTGGCAGCGCGTCCACGGCTGAGCATCGCCCATACGCCAGACCTGCATGATCGCGCCGAACCGGGTACAAAGGCGGCATGAAGTCGATCGACACGCTGACCCCCTGCCCCTGCGGCAACCCGGCCGGTTACAGCCAATGCTGCGGGCCGCTGCACGACGGCGCCATCGCCGCCACGGCCGAACAGCTGATGCGCTCGCGCTACAGCGCCTACGTGCTCAAGCGCGAGGACTACCTGCTGGCCAGCTGGCATGCCGACACCCGCCCGGCCTCCCTGCGGCTGGCCGCGCAGCAGCCGCCGCCGACCTGGCTGGGGCTGGAGGTGCGCCGCCAGCAGGCCATCGACGACGCCCATGCCATCGTGGAGTTCGTGGCCCGCTATCGCCTCGGCGGCGGTCGCGCGCAGCGCCAGCATGAGACCAGCCGCTTCGTGCGCGAGGACGGCCGCTGGTACTACCACGACGGCGAGTTGAAGAGCTGAGAGGTTGTGGTTTTTCAACCTCGAAGCCCGGCTATGGCGAGGGCATGGCGAGGGCATGGATGCCCGAGTTGAGGCAACCCAGGAGCAGTTGCCCGATACCCGAGTTGAGGCAACGCAGGAGCGGTTGCCCGATGGCCAGGCGCGGATCGGGCCCGCAAGTGCCTGATTCGCGTGAGCGAGTCCGGACAAATCCGTCAGGAACGGATTTGAACAGCCGCAGGCTGGCCCGCAGGGTGCATGCCAGGATGGCATGCACACATGTGCCGGACTCGCGGCGGAAGAAAACCACAGGATGTGGTTTTCTTCCCAAGAGCTGAGGCTCAGAAACCCTGCACGCCCGCCACCCGCAGACGTGCGGCCAGCGCACGAACTTCGGGACAGGCGAAGAACGCCACCAGCTGGTTTGCGCGCCCGGTACCGATGCCCTCCAACGCCTGCCAGTCGCTCGCCTCGCGCGCAGTCGAGGCGGCCCAGTCGGGCAGTCCTGCCGCCACGCCGGAGGGCACGCCCAGCGCCTGCAGCCAGCGCGCGAAAGGACGATCGCGCGCCTCGGCGAAGTTGCGCGCCAGCGTCGCGGCGCGGACGGCGCCCAGACCCGGCGCGGTCGCCAGCTGCTCCGGCGTAAGGCTCATCCAGTCCACCAGGCCGTGCACCAGCCCGGCATCGATCAGCGCCTGCCAGGTATCCGCCCCGAGTCCCTCGAGCTGCAGGCCCTGCCGGCCACCCAGCCAGACCAGCCGCGCGCGGAACTGCTGTTCGCAGCCCGGCGTGGCCTGCCAGCAGGTCAGCGGACCGTATTGCGCCGGATCCGGCGGCGTCACCGTCACCCGCTGCTGCGTGCGCCACGCCACCGACTGCAGGCGCGGGATGGTCAGCCCGGCCAGCGCCACCTCGACCTGGTCGCCAGGTCGGATGTCCAACTGCCGCCAGCGCCCGAGCGAACCCACGCTGACCCGCTGCACGCGGTGGTCGTCCAGTTGCACCGGCTCCAGCTCCAGCACCGGCGTGATGCGGCCGCTGCGACCGACGGTGAACTCGACTGCACGCACCTCGGCCAGCGCCGATGCGGCCGGATACTTCCACGCCACCGCCCAGTCCGGCGGCACCGCGGTCCAGCTTGCGGCCGGCGGCCGATGGCCCTGGCGCAGCACCGTGCCATCGGCGGCGAACGGCATCGCGTGGCGATACCACCGCTCGCGCCACTGCTTCGCCTCATCCAGCGTGGCGACCGGTCGCGTGTACGCCACGCTGTCGGCCAGACCCATCGCCGCGAGCCCGGCCAGCCGTGCCGGCATGCCGGCCGGGCCGTTTGGCCAGTCCCACACGAACAGGCCGATCCGCGCCGCGCTGTCGGCATCCAGCGAGCTGCGCGCCAGTGCGCCGGCCACTGCCGAGCGCGCGTTGGCTCCGCCGTCGTCGGCCTGCACATGGCCGGGCAGGCGCCAGTACAGTTCGCCCTGCAGCACCACCTGCGCCGGCGCATGCGGCAGGCGCTTCGGAATCGCCTCGATCGCCTGCGCCGGCTGCGTCCAGTCCGAGCCCTGCAGGCCGTCGCCGCGGCTGGTCGCCTGGCGCAACTGGCCGTCCACGTACAGCAGGGTGACCGCCACGCCGTCGACCTTCGGCTGCACCCACAGGTCGCGGTCGTCGCGCGCGTGCATCCACGCACCTGCCGCCCTGTCGTCCGGCAACTTGGCCAGGCCGGTCTGTGCCACCGGCAAACGTACCCGGCCGCCGGCATCGGCGAGATGGGCCAGCGGTGCCGGCGCCTGCGCGGGGAAACAACGCTGCCACGCGGCGAGGCGCTGCGTGGCCTGGTCGTAGACCGCATCGCTCACCGGCGATCCATCGCCGGCCCGGTACGCGCGGTTCCAGCCATCCAGCCGGTCGTGCAGCATGGCGAGCTCCTGCCGCGCCCGCACCGGCGACCAGTCCGGGCAATCGGCCGCATGCGCCGCGCCGGCGATGGACAACGCAACACCGACGGCCAGCGAAAACCATTCCCTGCGCATGCGCCCGTTCCGTTCCATGGACCTGGCGAAAGGCTAGCCCCGGCCCGCACGCACGGGCAGCCGGCGATGCCGATCGCCGGCGTAGGCGCCGAGCTAGCGGTGCGGCGCGAGCGCGCCGAAGCGCAGCATCGTCTCGCCGTGGAAGCGGCCGCCCGGCCCGAAGCGACGTTCCACGATCACCCCGCCGCCATCGTGGCCGATCGCCACCACGGTGCTGGCGCGCGTGCCGTACTGCTCGCCGCGGATGAACGCAGGCGACAGCAGGCGCTCACGCTCCAGTCCCACTCCGGTGTCGGGCAATTGCGCATCCGGCGCCTGTCGTTCGTCGGCGAGCGCCTCGAACAGCAGTGCGAAGTCCTCGTCGCCGGCTTCGTCGATCCACTGCTGCAGCCGCTGCATCAGCGCGCGGGTTTTCGGCCACGGCGTGTTGAAGTCGGCGTTCGACAGGCCGTGCACGCCGGAGGTCACGGCCTGCGCGCGCGGATCGGGGCGATTGCCGAGATAGAACGCCGCGCGCGCATCGAAGGTGAGCAGGTTGAACGGACGGTAGTCGGCGGCCGCACGCAGCAGCCGTTGCGCGTGCGCGGCGGCATCGGCTTCGCCGACGAGGTAGTCGGTGGCGAGCAGGCCGCGCGATGTGCCAAGCTGCGGATCGCGCGGGTCGCGCACGTTGGTCACCACGCAGCAGCGCCCGCCATCGGTGACCCCGAGCCAGGTGCCGCCGGCCTCGAGGTCGCGGCCGCCGACAATCGGCGCATCGTCCCAGCGTGCCAGCGCCGCACTGGGGCGCGCGTGGAACTCGTCGCGGTTGCCGGCCAGCAGCAGACGCCAGCGCGGATGGGTGTTCCAGGCGAAGGCAATCAGGCACATCGCGACGACCCGGGCGGGGCGGGCCATGCCGGCACCCGGCCATGCTCGCCGCGGACGGTGTCGATCCCGCCGTCACTTGCCGGTGCGCCGAAGCCGCCGCCGTCGAGCCTGGAAACCGGAGCATGGAGCATGGGGTCGCCTGACTGCACCATCGTGTGTTCCGTCGTGGGCGTGCCGGGCGCATGCCCGTCGGCGACACCGTCGCGGCACGCGGAAGGGCGTCCACTAGAGCACAGCGGTTGCGACGCGTCAAAAGTGATTTGGACGGCCATACGCAGCCGGTTTCCCGGGCCACCGGCGAGATCCGCCCGCGGGGTCGCCGGCCGGCCGTGGCGAGGCCGTCTCGCCTGGGCCAGCCGGCTCGGTGATAATCCCGGCATGCCCAAGCCCGCCTGCCTGCTTCGCCACGCCTTGCCCGTCCTTGCCATCGGCCTGGCTACCGCCCTCGCACCACCGGCGCTGCAGGCACGTCAGGACGGCAGGAGCCGCAACGAGCAAGTCGCGGCGAAGGAGAAGCTGGCCGAATTGCAGCACCGGATGGAAGCGCTGGCGAAGGAGCAGGCCGACACCGCCGCCCGTCGCGACAGCGCGAATGCGGAACTGGCGCGGCAGGCCAACGCGCTGGCCGGCGCGGCGCGCGCGGTGCGCCAGACCGATGCCGAACTGGCCGCCAAGCAGCAGCAACTGGACCAGCTGCAACTGCAGCGCACCGAACTGGGCCGGAAGCTGGACGGCCAGCGCGCCGCGATCGCCGACCTGCTGCGCGCTACCTACGCGCTCGGCCACGGCTCAGACCTTAGGCTGCTGCTGGGCGACGAGGACGTGGCGCGCATCGCACGCGCGCTGGTGTACTCGAAATACTTCCAGCAGGACCGCGTACGGCGCGTGCAGCAGCTGATGACCGACCTGGCGCAGTTGCAGGAACTGGAGCATGCCATCAGCGCCGAACAGCAGGCGCTGCAGGCGACCCGGACGCAACGCGGGCAGCAGGCTGCGGTACTGGCGCAGCAGCGCGCCGCACAGCAAAAGCTGGCCGCCGCCACCGACGCGCAATACCGGGACCAGGCGCAGCGGCTGGCAGCGATGAAGCAGAACGCGCAGTCGCTCAACCACCTGCTCGACAGGCTGCAGAAGGCGATCGACGAAGCCGCCGCCCGCGCCGCCGCCGAACGCGCGGCGGCGGCGCGCAAACATCCCGGGCACAAGCCGCCACCGCCGCTCGAGGTCGGCAGCGCCGGCGCCAACATCCGCGGCAACCTGCCGTGGCCGGCCAGCGGCGTGGTCAACAGTTACGGCAACGGCGTGCTGATCAAGGCCAGCGGCGGCAGCGAGATCCACGCGGTGGCACGCGGCCGGGTGATCTACGCCGGCTTCCTGCGCGGCTACGGCATGCTGCTGATCCTCAACCACGGCAACGGCTGGATGAGCATGTACGGCAACAACGAGGCCCTGCTGCACACCGTCGGCGACGAGGTCGAGGCTGGCCAGGCGATCGGCACCGCCAGCGCACCCACCGGCGTCAATACTGGCGTGTATTTCGAGCTGCGCAGGAACAACCAGCCGGTCGATCCGCGCGGTTGGCTGGCCCAGCGCCGCTGACGCGGCCGGCATGGCGTCGCCGGCTGCCGATGAATTACGCTGGCGTTCCGTTGTCAAAGCCGGAAGCTGGTCCTTCCGTCGCGTGACAGCGCGACGTCGCCGCCGTACGGAGCCACCCATGCGTCCATCCCCTCGCCGCCCGTTCACCCTGTTGCTGGCCGTGCCATTCCTGCTGCTGGCCACGCCGGGCGCCCGCGCGCAGAGCGCACCGGCCGGGGCCGCCACGGTCGCGCCGCCGGTCGATCTGCCGGCCGCCACCAGCCGCGCGGCCGCGCCAGCCAGCGCCAGTTCCGTCGACCAGGTGGACCTGGACGACATCCGCAACTTCAGTCGCGTCTACGAGGTGGTCCGCCAGGCCTACGTGGAGAAGGTCGACAACAAGACCCTGATGAAGGCGGCGATCACCGGCATGCTCAGCGGCCTCGACCCGCACAGCGAATACCTCGACAAGGAGGGCCTCACCCAACTCAACGAGGACACCACCGGCGAATACAGCGGCCTCGGCATCGAGGTGCTGCAGGTCGACGGCGGCCTGCGCATCGTCTCGCCGATCGACGATACCCCGGCGGCACGCGCCGGCATCAAGCCGGGCGACAGCATCGTCAAGGTCAACGGCACCGTGGTCGACGCGCAGAACGTCGATGAGATGTTCAAGCAGCTGCGCGGCAAGCCGGGCAGCAAGATCGACCTGACCATCGTGCACCAGAACAGCGACAAGCTGATCGACCTGCACCTGGTACGCGAGAACATCGCGATCAGCAGCGTCAAGGTGCGCGAGCTGGAGCCGGGCTACGCCTACGTGCGGATCAGCCAGTTCCAGAGCGACACCGCCGCCGACCTCGAGAAGAAGCTGGGCCAGCTGATCGCGAAGAACGGGCCGCCGAAGGGCGCCGTGCTGGACCTGCGCAACAATCCCGGTGGCCTGCTCACTGCGGCGGTCGGCGTCAGCGACGACTTCCTCGATGCCGGCACCATCGTCACCACGCGCGGCCGGCTGCAGGACGCGAACATGAGCTTCACGGCGCACCCGGGCGACCAGCTCGGCGGCGCGCCGATGATCGTGCTGACCAACAACGGGACCGCCTCGGCGGCCGAGATCGTCTCCGGCGCGCTGAAGGACAACCACCGCGCGCTGATCATGGGCCAGCGCACGTTCGGCAAGGGCGTGGTGCAGACCGTGTTGCCGCTGGACGCCGAGCATGCGGTCAAGATCACCACCGCGCGCTACTACACGCCGAACGGCACTTCGATCCAGGCCGAGGGCATCAAGCCCGACATCGCGCTGGCCGACCTCTCGGTGAACGCGTCCGACCACGGTCCGGTGCTGATCAGTTCGGAAGCCGACCTGCCCAACCATCTGGCCAACGAGAAGGCCAAGGCCGGCGGCGACATCAACGACGACGGCAGTGCCGCCGATGCCAAGCTGGCCACCAGCGACTACGCGCTGTCACAGGCGCTGAACGTGCTCAAGGGCATGGCGCTGCGCCAGCCCGCCGCCGCGCATCGCTGAGCGGCACGCCGGCCGCCGGGGGCCGGACAAGAAAACGGCCCCGTGCGGGGCCGTTTGCATTGGCAGCGAAGCGCGGGCTCAGGCCGCCGCGACGAACAGGCCGCGCATCTTCTTCATGGCGTTCGCCTCGACCTGGCGGATGCGCTCGGCGGAGACGCCGTACTCGTCGGCCAGATCCTGCAGCGTGGCCTTGTCGTCGTCCAGCCAGCGACGCTGGATGATGTTACGCGAACGCTCGTCCAGGTGGCCCAGCGCGTCGTTCAGGGTCTGCATCTGGTTGTCGGCGTAGTCCTCGTCGGCCACGTTCTCGTACGGGTCGGCGCCGTCGTCGACCAGGAACGCCGCCGGGGCCGGCTTGGCATCGTCGTCGGCATCGGCCGGAGCCTCGAAGCCGATGTCGCGGCCGGACAGGCGCGATTCCATCTCGCGCACAGTCGCCTCGGGCACGCCCAGGTCCTTCGCCACCGTGCTCACCTCGGCCGCATTCATCCAGCCCAGCCGCTTCTTGTTCTTGCGCAGGTTGAAGAACAGCTTGCGCTGCGCCTTGGTGGTGGCGACCTTGACGATGCGCCAGTTCTTCAATATGAACTCGTGCATCTCGGCACGGATCCAGTGCACCGCGAAGCTGACCAGACGCACGCCCTGGTCGGGGTCGAAGCGCTTGACCGCCTTCATCAGGCCGATGTTGCCCTCCTGGATCAGGTCGGCCAGCTGCAGACCGTAACCCGAGTAGCCACGAGCCACATGCACCACGAAACGCAGGTGCGACATCACCAGCTTCTTCGCGGCGGCCAGGTTGGCCTCTTCGAGATAGTCGCGCGACAGTGCCTGCTCTTCTTCCGAGCTCAGCACCGGGATCCGATGGACCGCGGAGATGTACGCATCCAGACTGCCGACGACACTCGGCAGCGGGAAGTTGGCGGTCACCAAGGCTTGAGACATGGGTGGAACCTCCTGAATAGCGTCGAAGTTTAGCACTCGGGTGGTTGGAGTGCTAAAGCGCGGGATTGGTTCCGCGCTTTAATGAACCAAATAGTACAGATATTTGCCGCCCTTGTCCAGCGCCCGCCCGGTCCGACATGAGGCTGGCTAAACGGCGTTCAAGTGGGCGTGAAATGGCCCTGCAATTCGGTTCGCGGCGGCAACGACCAGTCGATCGGCGGCTGGCCGCGGGCTTCCAGGTAGCGGTTGGCGGCGGAAAAGTGGCCGCAACCGAGGAAGCCGCGGTGGGCCGAGAGCGGCGACGGATGCACGCTCTTCAGCACGCCGTGCCGGCGGGTGTCGATCAGCTGGCCCTTGCGCTGGGCATAGCTGCCCCACAGCAGGAACACGATGCCCTCGCGCTCGCGGTTCAGCGCATCGATCGCCGCGTCGGTGAAGCCTTCCCAGCCCTTGCCCTGGTGCGAGCCGGCACGGCCCTCTTCCACCGTCAGCACGCTGTTGAGCAGCAGCACGCCGCGGTCGGCCCATGGCGTGAGGCAACCGTGGTCGGGGCGCGGGATGCCGAGGTCGCGCTGGATTTCCTTGAAGATGTTTTCCAGCGACGGGGGCACCCGTACCCCGGGGCGCACCGAGAAGCACAGGCCATGTGCCTGGCCCGGGCCGTGGTACGGGTCCTGGCCGAGGATCACCACCCGCACCGCGTCGAACGAAGTGTGTTCGAACGCCGCGAAGATCTCCGGACCGGGCGGGTAGATCCGTTTGCCGGCCTGTTTCTCCGCACGCAGGAACGCCGCCAGCGCCTGCATCTCGGGACGCAGAAGGTAGTCGCCGATGCGCGCCTTCCACGACGGTTCCAGCTTGATCTGCGCCGCGTCGCTCATGCCTCGGCCGCGTGCCCGCGCAGGTGCTCCGCCACGCGCAGCTGGAACAGCAGCTTGGTGATCAGCAGCTTTTCCTCGACCGGCTTCTCGACCAGGTCGTTGGCGCCGGCCTTGATCAGCGCGGCCTGGTTGGCCGGGTTCTCGTCGCCGGTCATCACCAGCACCGGCAGCCGGCCCTTGCCGTAGCCGAACTCCTCGCGCACCACCTTGAGCAGGTCGCCGCCGGTGAGTTCGCCCTTCAGGCTGACGTCGGTGAGCACGACGTCGGCGCCGACCTGGCCCTGCGCACGCGAAGTTTCCAGCAGGGCAAGCGCGTCCTCCACGCTGACCACGTGACGCACGGTCAGGCCGATCTTCTCCAGCATGCGGCGGGTGGCCAGCGCCACCACGCGGCTGTCCTCGACGTACAGCACCACGCCCTCCGCGGTGTCGTCCGGCCGCACGTAGCCGCGGATGAATTCGGCGAGCGCCTGGAAGCCCAACGCCTTGTCGAAGTAATCGGTGACGTGCTCGCCCAGCGAACGGCGATGCAGCCGGTCCTCGACGTCGCCGGAGACCACCACGATCGGCACGTAGGCCTGCGGCGCCGACTCGCGCACGAACCGCGCCAGCTCCAGCCCGTCCATGTCGGGCAGGCGCAGCGCGATGGTGATGAAGTCGAACACGCCTTCGCCGAGCACCTGCTGCGCCTCCGCACCGCTGCCGCAACCGACCACCTCGACGCCGGGCAACTCGGCCAGCAGCACGCGGGTAATCAACTGGCGCACCACGCGCGAGCCGTCGACCACCAGCACCCGCGGTGCATCGGTCAGCAGACGGCCGCTGATATTCGTACTCATGCCTCAGTTCACCCACCTGACCGTGGCGATCCTTCGCCCATGAACCGGCGAGCGCACCCCTGCGCCCGCGTCGACTGTCGATCGTGCATCAAACGTGGTGCCGGCGGCTGCGATTCACGTCACCCCGGCACAAGGCCGTCACGCCGCCTTGCGCAGTTGCCACGCACTGACCAGCCGCGCACCCAGCCAGCCGAGCGCGGCGGCGGCCAGCGGCACCGCCAGCAGCAGCCACAGCGGCAGGCCGCCGACCTGCAGCTTGCCATCATAGGCCTGGCTGAGCTGCGCCACCGGTGCGGCCAGCGCGAATTCGATCAGCACCGCCAGCAGGGCGGCCAGGATGCCGCTGAACAGGCCGTACCAGATTCCGGCATACAGATACGGCCGCCGCACGAACGCGCCGCTGGCGCCAACCAGCAACAGCACGCCGATCTCCTCGCTGCGGCTGGCGATGTCCACGCGCACCGTGTTGCCGACCACCAGCAGCGCCGCCAGCGCCAGCAGCGAGGCAAGCACCAGCGCCGCGCGGTTGCCCACGCCGAGCAGCGCGTCCAGCCGTTTCCGCCAGCTGCCGCTGTCCTGCACCATGTCGACGCCATGCATGCCGCGCACGTCGGCGACCAGCTGCTCCAGCGCCTGCGCGCTCGCCCCCGCGCGTGGCTGCAGCTGCAGCACGTACGGCAGCGGGTTGTCGTCCAGCGTCTGCAGCGCGCCGGAGAAGCCCTGCATCCGGGCCAGCTCGTCCATGCCCTGCTGCGGCGTCTTCACCACCACCGCGGCCAGCTCCGCACGGTCGGCCAGTTGCGTGGCCAGCAGCTGCGCCTGCGGGGCGGCCTGGCCAGGCTGCAGGAACACGCTGATCGCCTGGCTCCGGCCCAGCGCATCGCCGAGTTTCTGCACGTTGCCCAGCAGCAGGTAGAACGCCAGCGGCAGGGCCAGCGCCAGCCCCATCACCGAGATCGTGAGCAAACTGCCGAACGGGCGCGAGGCGAGCCGGCGCAGGCTGGACGCCGCGCTCCAGCCGTGGTGCTCGCGCCAGCTGCCGAAGCGGCTGCCGCGGCTGTGGGCATTGCGCGGCGCAGCGTCCGCCGGCGCGTGCAGGGATTCGGACGACGCGTTCACAGCACCTCCTGCGCTGCCAGGTCGGCGACCAGGCGGCCATGGTCGAGCACGATCACGCGCTTCTTCATGCGCTTGATCAGCGGCAGATCATGGCTGGCGATCAGCACGGTGGTGCCGACCTGCTGGAATTCGCCGAACAGGCCCATGATCTCCACCGCCAGCTGCGGATCGAGGTTGCCGGTGGGCTCGTCGGCGATCAGCAGGCCGGGCCGCGCCACGATCGCGCGGGCAATGCCCACGCGCTGCTGCTCTCCGGCGGACAACGTGGCCGGCAACTGCCGCTCGTAGGCGAGCAGGCCAACCTTCTCCAGCGCCGCGCGCACCCGCCGCGCGCGCTCGGCGCGGGCGATGCCGCCGATCGCCAGCGGCAGCTCGACGTTGGCGAACACGCTGCGGTCCATCAGCAGGCGATGATCCTGGAACACCATGCCGATGTGCCGGCGCCACTTCGGAACGCCGCTGTGGCGGATCTTCGCCAGGTTCTTGCCGTCCACGCTGATCGTGCCGTGCGACGGCCGCTCGATCAGGCCGAGCAGCTTGAGCAGGGTGCTCTTCCCGGCGCCGGAGTGCCCGGTGACGAAAGCCATTTCGCCGGTCGGCACCGCGAACGAAAGCTGCGAGAGCGCCTCATGGCCGCCCTCGTAGCGCTTGCTGACTTGATCGAACTGGATCACCGCGCGTCCCCGAGCCTGCGTGTCGTCGCAACGACGGCAAGGATAAGGGATGCCGGCGCCCAGATGCGGCGTCCGTCCGCCGCGGATTCAGCCCGCGGCGGAGATGATGCTCAGCGGCCGGTGAACAGCCGGGTGAGCCGGCGGAACAATCCCGGCTTCTTCGCCTGGCCGTGTTCGCCCGGCTTGCCGGCAACCGCAGCGACCTGCCGCGACGGCCGGCTGTGCGGTGCGCCGGCGGAGTCGGTCGCATTGCGTTCACGCGACGGGCGATGCTCGCCGCGCGGCGCGCGGCTGCCCTCGACGGCCGGGCTGTTGTTCCCCGCGACCTCGGCACCGACGCCCGGTACACCCTCGCGGCGGCGGTTGCGCCCTCCGCGGCGACGGCGACGCTTGTGCGCGGCATCGGCGCTGGCGCTGTCGGCGACGGCCGGCGCGGCCACCACCGGGGCTGCCAACACCGGCGCCTCGGCGGCCGCGGCAGGCTTGCGCTCGCGCGGCGGGCGCGAATCGCTGCGGCCGCCACCGCGCTCGCCGCGGCCGGTGCCGCCGGAACGGCGCGGCTTCTCGCCGGGGCGCGGCGCCACCACGTCGCCGAACGCGGCGCTGTCGGCGGCGGCGTTGGCGGCGAATTCGGGGTCGATCGCATGCGGCTTCGGCATCACCAGCAGTTCCGGATCCATCGCCGCCACCGGGATGCTCTGCCCGATGTAGGTCTCGATATCCGGCAGCGACATCGCGTACAGGTCGCAGGCGAAGCTGATCGCATCGCCCTCGGCGCCCAGGCGCGCGGTGCGGCCGATGCGGTGCACGTAATCCTCGGCCTCGTGCGGCAGGTCGTAGTTGAAGACGTGGCTGACCGCAGGAATGTGCAGGCCGCGCGCGGCCACGTCGGTGGCCACCAGGATGTCCAGCTGGCCGTCCTGGAAGCGCTGCAGCAGCTTCTGCCGCTTCAGCTGCGGCACGTCGCCGGAGATCGCGCCGACACGGCAGCCGTGGCGCTTGACCCGCTCGGTGACGCGCTCGGCGGCGGCCTTGGTGTTGACGAAGATGATGCTGCGGCTCGGCCGGTGCCGGTCGATCAGGTTCAGCAACAGCGGCATCTTCTCTTCCTTGGCCGGGAAGTAGACCAGCTGGCGCACCTTGTCGGCGGTGACGTTGTCGCTCTCCACCACCACCTTCTCGGCCTCGTGCATGTGCTCGTAGGCCAGTTCCAGCACGCGGTGGCTGAGCGTGGCGGAGAACAACAGCACCTGGCGCTGCTCGCGCGGCGGCAGCTTGCGGAAGATGAAGCGCACGTCCTTGATGAAGCCGAGGTCGAACATGCGGTCGGCCTCGTCGATCACCATCACCTCGACGCTGTTGAGGCTGAACACGCCCTGCTTGTGGTAGTCGAGCAGGCGGCCGGGCGTGGCGATGACGATGTCGCAGCCGTCCTTGAGCTGCTGGCGCTGCTTGTCGTAGTCGACGCCGCCGTAGATCAGCGCGGTCTTCAGGCCGGTGTGGCGGCCGATGTTGCGCGCGTCCTTGTCGATCTGGATGGCCAGCTCGCGGGTGGGCGCGATCACCAGCGCGCGCGGATCGCTGTCCTTGCGGTCGGCCACCGCGGGGGTGGTCAGCAGGCGGTTCATGGTGGCGACCAGGAACGCGCAGGTCTTGCCGGTGCCGGTCTGTGCCTGGCCGGCGACGTCGCGCCCGGCCAGCGCCAGCGGCAGGGTCAGTTCCTGGATCGGCGTGCAGCGGGTGAAGCCGCTGTCGTCCAGGCCCTGCTGCAGCAGCGGATGAAGATCGAAATTGGCGAAGAAGGTATCGGTGAGTACGGTTTGTGACATATGCGGATGGTTGACCTTGCCTGACGGCGGCGTGATGCGCTGCACCCGCTCCTGGCGCCGGTTCGGCGGAGGGCGGTGCAGGACGGTGCGCGATGCGCGGCGAAGCGGCTCAATGTCAGGGTCAACAAGGTCGCGCCGCGGCTGGCGACGCCGTATTTGCCGGCGGTCTGACGGGCGGCCGTGCCGGCCGCCCTTGAATCGTGCCCGGAGTTGCGCTGGAATGAAATCCCGCCGCCATGGCGAGGCCTCGTCCGGCCCAACCCGCGCTTCGTGGGCGCCTGAGTGTAGCCGATGGCAGGGTCGCCCGTCGTCACTCCTTGTTTTTCGGCTCCGGCCGCCCCATTGTTTTCCATCTGCCAATTCTGGCTCCCAGCCACGGAGATCCCCGGTGAGCGACCTGATTACCCATGTGAATGACGACGCCTTCGAACAGCAGGTGCTCAAGTCCGAAACCCCGGTGCTGCTGGATTTCTGGGCGGAATGGTGCGGCCCGTGCAAGGCCATCGCGCCGATGCTGGACGAGATCGCCCAGCAGTACGAAGGCAAGCTGCGCATCGTCAAGGTCAACATCGACCAGAACCAGCAGACCCCGCGCACCTATGGAGTCCGCGGCATCCCGACCCTGATGGTGTTCAAGAACGGCAAGGTCGAGGCCACCCAGATCGGCGCCGTCAGCAAGGGCCAGCTGACCCAGATGATCGACAAGGCCATCTGACCCCCGTTGCCCATCCGCTGCGCGCAGCCTGCCCGGCCCGGCCCGGCAGGCTCGCCAGGCTTTACGCCGATACGCAGCGAGTGCTAGATTCATCGCGTCCGTCGGGACAGTCCTGTCCCCCTGCGCCCTCCGCGCGACGCACACCCTCCCTCCTGTAATTCAACGGCGCCCCGCGAGGATTGCCCGTGTCCGATACCGAAAACAAAGTCCCGAACGACGCCCAGGGCGCCGACGCCCGGCCCGTGGCCGAAGGCCGCCCCGAGCCGCGCACGCGCGCGCCGCGCCGCACCGCCGCCGCGATCGCGGCGGCGAATGCCGAAAAGGCGGCGGTCGCCGACAGGCCCGCCGTTCCGCGAGCGCCAGCGCCCGCACCGGCTCCCGCAGCTCCCGCGCCGGTAGCGGCCAGCCAGCCGGCGGCAGCCCGCCCGGCGCAGGAGCCGCGCGACTTCGCGCCGCAGACCGCGCCCAACCCGGAGTCGCCGCAAGCCCAGCAGAACCCGGGCCAGGCACAGAACCCGAACCAGGGCCAGAATCAGGGCCAGAACCAGAACAACGGCGGCCGTGAAGGTCGCGAAGGCCGCGGCCGGCGTCGGCGCAACGAGCGCGGCGGCAACCCGAACCAGCAGCAGGGTCGTCCGCAGGGCGGTCATCCGCGGCCCAACCCGAACGGCCTGCCGGTGGACGACGACAACGCCGATCCGGGCAGCAACGACCGGGTGATCAACCTCACCGAGTTGAAGCGCATGAAGGCGCCGCAACTGCTGGAATTCGCCGAGTCGCTGGGCTTGCACGAAGGCGTCGCCCGCGCGCGCAAGCAGGACGTGATCTTCAACGTGCTCAAGGCGCACGCCCGCTCCGGCGGCGGCATCTGGGCCGAAGGCGTGCTGGAAATCCTGCAGGACGGCTTCGGCTTCCTGCGCTCGGCCGACGAGTCGTACCTGGCCGGCCCGGACGACATCTACGTGTCGCCGAGCCAGATCCGCCGCTTCAACCTGCGCACCGGCGACTACATCACCGGCCGCGTGCGTCATCCGAAGGAAGGCGAGCGCTACTTCGCCATGCTGCGCGTCGACGACATCAACGGCGATCCGCCGGAGGCGTCGAAGAACAAGATGCTGTTCGAGAACCTCACCCCGCTGTTCCCGCGCAAGGCGTTCAAGCTGGAGCGTGGCAACGGGTCGAGCGAGGACATCACCGGCCGCATCCTCGACCTGATCGCGCCGATCGGCAAGGGCCAGCGCGGACTGATCGTCTCCCAGCCGAAGTCCGGCAAGACGATGATGCTGCAGAACATCGCCCAGGCGATCCAGTACAACCATCCTGAAGCGCACCTGATCATGCTGTTGATCGACGAGCGTCCGGAGGAAGTCACCGAAATTGCCCGCACCGTGCGCGCCGAGGTGATCTCCTCCACGTTCGACGAGCCGGCCGTGCGCCACGTGCAGGTTGCCGAGATGGTGATCGAGCGCGCCAAGCGCCTGGTCGAGCACAAGAAGGACGTGATCATCCTGCTCGACTCGATCACCCGCCTGGCGCGGGCCTACAACACCGTGATCCCGAGCTCCGGCAAGGTGCTCACCGGCGGTGTCGACGCCAACGCGCTGCAGCGTCCGAAGCGCTTCTTCGGCGCCGCGCGCAACGTCGAGGAAGGCGGCAGCCTGACCATCATCGCCACCGCATTGACCGAAACCGGCAGCAAGATGGACGAGGTGATCTACGAGGAGTTCAAGGGCACCGGCAACATGGAAGTGCACCTCTCCCGGCGCATCTCCGAGAAGCGCGTCTACCCGGCGATCGACATCAACCGCTCCGGCACCCGCCGCGAGGACCTGCTGATCGACCCGGACATGCTGGCCAAGATCTGGATCCTGCGCAAACTGCTGCACCCGATGGACGAGCTGGCCGCGATGGAGTTCATGCTCGACAAGATGAAGAACACCAAGTCCAACGACGAGTTCTTCAATTCGATGAAGCGCTGAGAGGTCATGAATTTTTCGACCTCGAAGCCCGGCACATGTCCGGACTCGCTTGTGAAGAAAACCACAGGAAGTGTTTTTCTTCACAAGCGCTAAGTAGCGGAAAACCGGAAATCGCAAGATCCGATGTCCTTCCCTGCAACGAAACGGCGGCCAGTGGCCGCCGTTTCGTCTTGTGCGCCGGCCTGATCCAGCTCAGGGTGCCACCCACCCGATGCTGCTCTCATGGAGCTCCGACCCCGCATTCCGCGACACCCCCTTTTCGTCGCCTTGCGCCGCCCCCATAGTGTCGGCTCCCCCAGCGAGGCGTCGCCCGTGTCCATACCCAGTGCCGTCAAGAGCACCCCGATTGCAGGCCGCCAGCAGCTCGTCGATTACCTCGCCGCCGGCGAGAAGCCGCGCGAGGCGTGGCGCATCGGTACCGAGCACGAGAAGTTCGGCTTCCGCACCGACGATCTGGCGCCGCCGCCGTTCGAGGGCGAGCGCGGCATCCGCGCCCTGCTCGAAGGCATCGCCACGCGCTACGGCTGGGACATCTCGCGCGAAGGCGAGATTCCGGTCGCCCTGTCGCGGAACTCCGCCTCGATCACGCTGGAGCCGGCCGGCCAGCTGGAGCTGTCCGGCGCGCCGCTGGAGACCATCCACCAGACCTGCTGCGAGGTGAACTCGCACCTGGAGGAGGTGCGCTCGGTCGCCGACGGCATGGGCCTGGGCTTCCTCGGCATGGGCTTCCAGCCCAAATGGCGCCGCGACCAGATGCCGTGGATGCCGAAGGGTCGCTACAAGATCATGCGCGAGTACATGCCGAAGGTCGGTTCGCTCGGCCTGGACATGATGACGCGCACCTGCACGGTGCAGGTGAACCTGGACTTCTCCTCCGAAGCGGACATGGTGAAGAAGTTCCGCACCAGCCTCGCGCTGCAGCCGATCGCCACCGCGCTGTTCGCCGATTCGCCGTTCACCGAAGGACGTCCGAACGGCTATCTGTCCTACCGCTCGCACATCTGGACCGATACCGACAAGGATCGCACCGGCATGCTCGACTTCGTGTTCGCCGACGGCTTCGGCTACGAGCGCTACGTCGACTACATCCTCGACGTGCCGATGTACTTCAGCTACCAGGACGGCCGCTACATCGACCTCGCCGGGCAGGACTTCAAGCGCTTCCTTGCCGGCGAGCTGCCCACGCTACCGGGCGTGCACGCGACGATGAAGGACTTCGCCGACCACCTCACCACCGCCTTCCCCGAGGTGCGCCTGAAGCAGTACCTGGAGATGCGCGGCGCAGACGGCGGCCCGTGGAACCGGTTGTGCGCGCTGCCCGCGTTCTGGGTCGGCCTGCTCTACGACCAGCAGGCACTGGATGCGGCGTGGGATCTGGTCAAGGACTTCAACCGTGAGGAACGCCACGCCCTGCGCGACGGCGTGCCGAAGCACGCACTGAAGCTTCCGTTCCGTGGCGGCACGGTACGCGACCTCGCCGAAGAGGCACTGAAGATCGCCGGCCACGGCCTGAAGCGCCGCGCCCGACTCAATCGTCACGGTGCCGACGAAAGCATCTTCCTCGAACCGATGATCGAGATCGTGCAGGCCAACCAGACCCCGGCCGAGCGCAAGCTGGAACTGTTCCACGGCCCGTGGCACGGCAGCGTCGACCCGGTGTTCCGCGAGTTCGCCTACTGAGCGACGGCGTTCCGCGCTGGCCGTCCCCAGCGTAGGAGCCCGCTCGCGGGCGATGCTCTTGCTTTTGCGAATCCCGAATCCTGGCTTTCAAAGCATCGCCCGCGAGCGGGCTCCTACCGGGAAGGGGTGGCGAGCGACCACGCTACCGACTCGCCCGCCCGCATCGGCTTGCAGGTGGAACCGGCCAGCGGATAGGCGTCCGGCACGATCCACGGTGTGCGCTCGAGCGCGATGCGATCCGTGTTGCGCGGCAGGCGGTAGAAATCCGGGCCATGGAAGCTGGCAAACGCTTCGAGTCGATCCAGCCGGCCCGCCTGCTCGAACGCTTCGGCATAAAGCTCCAGCGCCGCATGGGCCGTATACAACCCCGCGCATCCGCAGGCCGTTTCCTTCGCCTCACGAGGATGCGGTGCGCTGTCCGTGCCTAGGAAGAAGTGCGGACTGCCGCTGGTCGCCGCCTGCAGCAACGCGGCGCGATGCGTCTCGCGCTTGAGGATCGGCGCGCAGTAGTTGTGCGGACGGATGCCTCCCTCGAACAGCGCGTTGCGGTTGAGCAGCAGGTGGTGCGCGGTAATCGTGGCAGCCAGGTTGGCCGGTGCATCGCTGACGAAGTCGACCGCATCGCGCGTGGTGATGTGTTCCAGCACCATGCGCAAGGCCGGGAACCGCGCCTGCAGCGGCACCAGGTGGCGCTCGATGAAAACCCGTTCACGGTCGAAGATGTCGATGTCGGGATCGGTGACCTCGCCATGCAGCAGCAGCGGGAGATCGTGCTTCTCCATCGCCTCGATCACGCGGTACACCCGCGACAGCTCGCGCACGCCGGAATCCGAATTGGTGGTGGCCCCCGCTGGGTAGTACTTCACGGCGAAAACGCTGTCGCTGGCCCTGGCGCGTGCGATTTCCTCGACCGCCGTGTTCTCGGTGAGGTACAGCGTCATCAACGGCCGGAAGCTCGAGCCTGCCGGCAGGCTCGCCATGATCCGCCGACGATAGTCTTCGGCCTGCGCCACCGTGGTCACCGGCGGCTTGAGGTTGGGCATCACGATGGCGCGGGCAAATCGCTGCGCGGTGTGACCGATCACCGAGGCCAGCGCGTCGCCGTCGCGAAGATGCAGGTGCCAGTCGTCGGGGCGGGTGATTTCTAGGCGCGGTGGTGTCATGGCTAGCGAGCTCGGTTTTGCTGTCAGATGTGACAATGGTATCGCGCGCGCTTCGGACCCGTGCGTTCCAATTCGTCATCCTGAAAAGCAGAGCTTTCGTCCTCCTTCGGAGGGCGAGGTACTTCTCTTTTGCTTGTCCAAAAGAGAAGTACCCAAGAGAAAACGACACCCCGCTTACGCGCTTTCCGGGCTTCCTGCCCGGAAAGTCCGCGTGCGGGCTACGGGGTTTGTCGACAGGGCATCCTGCCCTGACGACAAACTGGCCGGCATCCATGCCGGCCACCCTGCGGGCTTTCCTTCGCCCGCCCGCCGCTGCAGAGGGGACCCGGGTAGAGCAGCGCGCATCCTGCGCGCACTTTTCAGAAGAGCCAGATTAAGAGCAGGAGCAAAGCCCCGGCAAAGCGCCGCTTTGCTGGGGCTTTGGCTGTGGTTTTGGCTGTTGCTTTTCAGCTTCATCACCGAGTGCGGGCCAGGAGGGCCCGCTGCTCTACCCGGGGTCCCCTCTGCGGCGGTGAGTCGGGGTCGACAGGCCGCGCAGCGGGAGCCGACTGGGATGTCGGCTCCTTTTCGCGCGGGCAGGAGCCCGCTCGAAAAGCCCGGCCCCGGCTCACGGACTTGCCGCCCATGGATGGGCGGCAAGCGCCAAGCGGGGTGGCCTTTCTCTTTGGTTACTTTCTCTTTACTCCGGGCATCCTGCCCTTCGCCCTTCGGGCCAGCTTCGCTGTTCGCGCACGCATACTGCATGCGCGTGGCCACGCAAAGAGAAAGTAACTCGCGCGCCGAAGGCGCACGAAAGCTCTTGCTTCTGCAAAACGCGATGGCTTGCCACAAGAACTGAGCCCGACCCCCGATATTCAGAGATTTCGCCCCTGCGAATGGAGGCGACGCTCAGTTCCGAACCATGCCGATCGTCCGCAGCCACGCCTCGACCAATCCGGGCCAGCCAGTAATCGGAAATTGCGTCCGCCGCAAGCCGAACGCGTGGCCGCCGTGCGCATACAGATGCATCTCCACCGGCACGCCGGCCTTCTTCAGTGCGGCGTAGTAGACCAGCGACTGATTCACGCCGTCCGTGTAGTCGTCTTCCGCCTGCACCAGGAACGTGGGTGGCGTCTCGCCGGAGACCTGAACATTGGGATTCAACCTGTCGTCATCGGTGGCAAGATGCCCCGGATAAATCCCAGCGGCAAAATCCGGACGACTGCTTTCCTGGTCGGCCGCATCTACCGGCGCATACAGCCGCCGCTTGAAGTTCGTGCTGGCCTCCGCCACCAGATACCCGCCTGCCGAAAACCCCAGCACTCCAATCCTGTGCGGATCGATATGCCATTCCGCGGCATGAAAGCGCACCAGCCTCAACGTTCTCTGGGCATCCTGCAACGCCGGCACTGACACCGCGAAATCGTCGGGACGGCAATTGCATCGCCAGTCATAAGGCACACTCGGGACGCGATACTTCAGCAATACGCAAGTGATGCCCCGGGATGTCAGCCAGTCGCAGACTTCGGTGCCTTCGAGGTCGATCGCCAGCACCTCGAAGCCACCACCTGGAAACACGACGACCGCGGCACCGGTGTTCTTCCCCTTGGGAGCATAGACCGTCATCGTGGGCCGGGTCACGTTGGTCACCGCCATCCACGGCCTTCCTGCAATCAGGTGTTCCGTCCTCGGCGCTTCGGTTTCCGGCCCCGGTGCTGACTGTGCATCAGGCGCCACGCCTGGCCATAGAGGTATCTGCATGTGGCCTGCAGCCGGCTGCCAGACAGCGGTCTTCGCATGCAGGCTGCCGCACGCAGTCAACAGACACAGGGCAATGGCCCACAGCTTCATGACGCTCTCCCGTTTTGGCGCTTGGCCCAGGTTGCACGCCACCCATGGCCTTTAGCCATCACTGCCATGGATTTTTTCGGGCAAGCTCGTTGCGCTCACTCCCCCCGCAACCACCGCGCCGCGTCGATCGCGTAGTACGTAAGGATCGCATCTGCCCCCGCCCGCTTGAACGCGGTGAGCGCTTCCAGCACCACCGCCTTCTCATCCAGCCACCCATTCTGCGCGGCGGCCTTCAGCATCGCGTACTCGCCGGAGACCTGGTAGACGAAGGTAGGCGCGCCGAACGCGTCCTTCACCCGGCGCAGCACGTCGAGATACGGCAGGCCGGGCTTCACCATCACCGCGTCGGCGCCTTCGAGCAGGTCCAGTTCGACCTCGCGCAGCGCCTCGTCGCTGTTGCCCACGTCCATCTGGTAGGTGTGCTTGTTGCCCTTGCCGAGGCTGGCCGCCGAACCGACCGCATCGCGGAACGGCCCGTAGAACGCGGAGGCGTATTTCGCCGAGTAGGCGAGGATGCGCGTGTGGATGTGACCGGCTTGTTCCAGCGCGTCGCGGATGGAACCGATGCGCCCGTCCATCATGTCCGACGGCGCCACGAAATCCATGCCGGCAGCGGCCTGCGCCAGCGACATCCTGATCAGCGCCTCGACGGTGGGCTCGTTCATCACGTAGCCGGCGTCGTCGATCAGGCCGTCCTGGCCGTGCGTGGTGTAGGGATCCAGCGCCACGTCGCCGATCAGGCCGAGTTCGGGGTACTTCGCCTTCAGCGCGCGGGTGGCGCGATGCATCAGGTTGTCGGGATTCCATGCCTCGGCGGCATCCTCGCTTTTCACCGCGGAGCCCGGCGACGGGAACAGCGCCAGCGCAGGGATGCCCAGGCGCACGCACTCGCCGGCCAGCTTCAGCAGTTCGTCGACGGACAGCCGGTCCACTCCGGGCATCGACGGCACCGCCTCGCGCTGGCCTTCGCCCTCGATCACGAACGCGACCATGATCAGGTCGCTGGGCAGCAGGGTGTGCTCGCGCATCAGCGCGCGGGAGAAGGCGTCGCGGCGCATGCGGCGCATGCGGATGGCGGGAAAGCTCATGACAGGTCCTGGCGGGTCGTATCCACGCATTTTAGGCCACAACACCAAGCCCGCGGCCCCGCCGCGACATCCGCGACACGCTGGCGAAACCGGGCCATAACATTTCCCGGGGCACTCTCGGTACGGCATCCGCCGCCATTCCTCCGGGAGGAAGCCATGAGCACGGCCCGAACCGCCACCCCGCCCGCCCACCGGCATCAGCCGCCCGGCGCCCGCTACCTGGGCCGGCATGCTCCGGATGCGTCGCTCGATGTGACCCTGGTGCTGCGGCGCAGGAACCCGCTGGACACGATGCCCCCGCCTTCATCGCGCGCCACCCGGCATGCCGAGTTCGAAGCGCGCTACGGCGCCGATCCGGACGACGTGGACCGCGTGCGCAGCTTCGGCCGCCAGCATGGCCTGCAGGAACTGGCCTCGGAGCCGGGGCGGCGGGTACTTCACCTGCGCGGCACGGTGCAATCCCTGCAGCAGGCGTTCGGCGTGCAGTTGGGGCGCTACGAGCTGACTCCAGGCGGGGCGTCCTATGTCGGCTGCATGCAGGCACCGACCCTGCCGGATCCATCGGTCATCGCGGTGCTCGGCCTCGACCGGCGCCCGGTCGCCCGGCCGCACTTCCGCGTGGCACAGGCACAACCGGTGAACACCTACACGCCGCTGCAGGTGGGCCAGCTGTACGACTTTCCCGCCGGCGCGGACGGCAGCGGCCAGGTCATCGCGATCATCGAACTGGGTGGCGGCTACCAGCAGGCCGACCTGGATACCTACTTCACATCGCTCGGCCTGGCCACGCCCTCCATTACCGCCGTCTCCGTCGACGGCGGCAGCAACCAGCCCGGCGGCGCCGCGGATGCGGAGGTGATGCTGGACATCGAGATCGCCGGCGCGCTGGCGCCGGCGGCGAAGCTGGCCGTCTTCTTCGCCCCGAATACCGACCAGGGCTTCTACAACGCCATCTCGCAGGCCGCGCACGACAGCAGCCTGCCGGCCACGGTGATGTCGATCAGCTGGGGCGCTCCCGAGGACAGCTGGGTCACGGCGTCGCGCAACGCGATGGAAACCGCGCTGGAGGATGCCGCCGCGCTCGGCGTGACGGTGACCGCGGCGGCCGGCGACAGCGGCTCCGGCGACGGCGCAAGCGACGGCCAGCCGCATGTGGATTTTCCCGCCGCCAGCCCGTCCGTGCTGGGCTGCGGCGGCACGAAGCTGCTCGGCAGCGGCAAGGCGATCAGCAGCGAGGTGACATGGAACGAAACCGCGGCCAACGAGGGCGCCACCGGCGGCGGCGTGAGCACGGTGTTTGCGCTGCCGAGCTGGCAGGCGGCGGCACAGGTACCCACGGCGGCCGGAGGCTTCGCCGGACGCGGCGTACCGGATGTCGCGGGCAATGCGGATCCGCTCACCGGCTATGCCGTACGCGTGGATGGCCAGGACGAGGTCGTCGGCGGCACCAGCGCGGTGGCGCCGCTGTGGGCTGCACTGGTGGCTCGCCTCAACCAGCAGCTGGGCAGCACGCTGGGTGCGGCCCAGGTCGCCCTGTACCGCCTCGGCAACGGCGCATTCCACGATATCACCCGGGGCGACAATGGCGGCTATGCGGCGGGTCCGGGCTGGGACGCCTGTACCGGACTGGGCAGCCCGGACGGCGCGGCCTTGCTCGGCGCCCTGCAGGCGATGCCGGGCAGCCCCATTCCGGCTCCGCCCGGCCACAAACCCAAGCACGGGGGCCACAAGCCCAAACCCGGCGGCCACAAGCCGCCCGCCAAGGGCGGCAAGCACAAGGGCAAACCATAGGATCGACCGACACGCACAGGGCAACCGGAGCCTGACCGATGCGATCGGTGCTGGACGCTGGAGCGCATTCGCGGCAGGCTTGCTGCTTTCCGTGTCCGCCGATGGAGTCCCGATGCACGTTTCCGCGCCCACCCTGCTCGTCGATCTCGGCGGCACCAATGTCCGTTTCGGGGTGGCCGATCCATCGCGCGACAAGCCGCTGCTGACCGACAGCATCCGGCGCTACCGCGTGGCCGAGCACGACTCGCTGGTGGCCACCGCGAAGCACTACCTCGCCGACACCGGCCTCAAGGTGAGCCGCGCCATCGTGGCCGCCGCCGGGCGCATCGTCGACGGCGAGACGGTCAAGGTCACCAACAACCCGTGGGCGATCTCGGCGCAGCAGACGGCCGGCGCGCTGGGCCTGGAATACGTGCACCTGGTCAACGACTTCGCGGCGCAGAGCATGGCGGTGACCCTGCTGCAGGGCGACGACCTGGTCGACGTTGGCGCGGTGCCGCGCCCGGTGGTGGGTGCCGAGAACGAGCAGACCTTCGCCGTCGTCGGGCCCGGCACAGGCCTCGGCGTCGGCGGCCTGCTGGTGCGCGGCGGCCACTGCAGCGTGCTGCAGACCGAAGGCGGCCACGCCGGTTTCGCCGCGCACACGCCGGAGGACATCGCCATCCTCGACTACCTCAACCACAAGTACGGCCGCGTCTCCAACGAGCGGCTGATCTGTGGCCAGGGCCTGGTGAACCTGTACGACGCGATCTGCCACATGGTCGGCGCGCAGCCCGACGCGCTGAAGCCGGAGGACATCACCGCCCGCGCGAAGGACGGCAGCTGTTCGCTGTGCACGCGCACGGTGGAAACCTTCGCCGGTATCTTCGGCAGCGTCGCCGGCGACCTGGTGCTCACTCTCGGCGCGTGGAACGGCGTCTACCTCACCGGCGGCCTGATCCCGATCCTGCTGCCCTGGCTGGAACGCGGCCGCTTCCGCGAACGCTTCGAGGCCAAGGGCCGCTTCCGCGACATCATGGAGAAGGTGCCGACCCAGGCGATCATGAACCCCGAGCCGGGCCTGCTCGGCGCGGCGGCGCTGGCGGTACTGGAATCGGGGCGCTCGCTGCTGCCGCGCCACTGAACCGGGAAAGTCGCCATGCCCCGCCACGACACCGCCTTCCTGTTCGACCTCGACGGCACCCTGATCGACAGCGTCTACCAGCACGTGCTGGCGTGGAAGGAGGCGCTGGATCGCGAAGGCGTGGAATTGTCGGTGTGGCGGATCCACCGCAAGATCGGCATGAGCGGCGGGCTGTTCGCGAACATCCTGCTTCGTGAGACCGGGCTGGAAATCACCGAGGAGCGCCTCGACCGCCTGCGCCGCTGGCACGCCGATGCGTTCAACCGCCAGCATGCCCAGGGCTCGGTGCGGCCGCTGCCGGGAGCGCGCGAACTGCTGGATTACCTCACCGCGCAGGGCATCCCGTGGGCGATCGCCACCAGCGGGCGGATGGAAACCGCAGCGCCCAACCTGGCGGCGCTCGGCGTCGACCCGGCGCAGGTGCCGGTGGTGACGCGCGACCAGGTGCGCCACGCCAAGCCCGATCCGGACCTGTTCCTCGCCGCCGCCGCGCGGCTGGGCGTGGACATCCGGCAATCGCTGGTGATCGGCGACAGCGTGTGGGACATGCTCGCCGCGCAGCGCGCCCGCGCGCTCGGCGTCGGCCTGCTCGCAGGTGGCTACGGCCTGGCCGAACTGCAGCAGTCCGGCGCGTTCCGCGTATACGACGACCCGGCCGACCTGCTGCGCCACCTCGACGAAGTGGCCGCGCGCGATTGAGCCTTCGATGGCCGCTGAACCGCGCTCACGGGCATCATGAAAATTTAATCTCCCGTGCCCGGCCTGGCGCTAGGCTTCTTCACAAACCGCTTACGGAGCCGCCCATGCGCCGCCTCGCCGTCAGCCTGCCGCTCGCCCTGCTGCTCGCCGCATGCTCGCCCTCGCCGGCGCCGCCGCAAGCCGGTGCCGGCCAGAACGCGCCCGCGGACGCCGCCCTCGGCTCGCCCGAATGGTATGTCTGGGTCGACCACTCGTTGCACATCGGCGACAACGGCCACGGCCCCGAACACGGCTCGCCAGCGTGGAACCAGGCGGTGCAGAACAAGCTGGGCCAGGAAGCGCCGCCATCGAAACCCGGCTCGCCGCAGTGGCAGCAGTCGGTCGATGCGCTGCTGCGCACGCGGCTGCCGCCGTCGTCCTGACCGGGCGGCTCAGCCCGGCGCCAGCAGCGTCTCCAGATCGCTTTCGTCGAAGCGCAGCCTCTCGCGGGTGCCGCCGCCCTCAAGCACCGCGGCCGCCAGTTCGGCCTTGCGCTCCTTCAGCTGCTCGATGCGTTCCTCCACCGTGCCCGAGGTGATCAGGCGGAACACGAACACCGGTTTGTCCTGGCCGATGCGATGCGCGCGGTCGCTGGCCTGCGCCTCGGCGGCGGGGTTCCACCATGGGTCGTAGTGAATCACGGTGTCGGCGGCGGTGAGGTTCAGGCCCACGCCGCCGGCCTTCAGCGACAGCAGGAACAGCGGCACCTCGCCGTTCTGGAAACGCTGCACCGGCTCGGCGCGGTCGCGGGTGTCGCCGGTCAGGGTGACGTAGCGGATGCGCCGCCGGTCGAGCTCGGCGGCGATCAGTTTCAGCATGCCGGTGAACTGCGAGAACAGCAGCACCTTGCGACCCTCGTCGAGCAGCGCCGGCAGCATGTCCATCAGCAATTCGAACTTGGCCGACTCATGCACGCCGCGCGCCGCTTCGAGCTTGACCAGCCGCGGGTCGCAACAGACCTGGCGCAGCTTCAGCAGGGCGTCCAGCACCACGATGCCGGAGTGCGCGATGCCGCGCTGCGCGATCACCTCGCGCAACTCCTCCGCCAGCGACAGGCGCAGGCCCTCGTAGAGGTCGCGCTGGCGGCCTTCCAGCACCACGCGGCGGGTGATCTCGGTCTTCGGCGGCAGCTCCTTCGCCACCTGCGCCTTGGTCCGGCGCAGGATGAACGGCGCGATGCGCAGGTTCAGCCGCTGCTGGCATTCCTCGTCGTGCTGCTTCTCGATCGGCACGCGGTAGAAACGGCGGAACGCACCCTCGTCGCCGAGCAGGCCGGGCACGGCCAGGTCGACCTGCGACCACAGCTCGCCGAGATGATTCTCCAGCGGCGTGCCGGTGAGGCAGACGTAGCGCGGCGTGCGCAGACTGAGCAGGGCGCGGCGCGCCTGCGTGCGCGGGTTCTTCACCTGCTGCGCCTCGTCCAGCACGATCAGCGCGAAGGGTTGTTTTCTCAGGGCGACCACATCGCGCGGCAGCAGCGCATAGCTGGTCAGCACGATGTCCTGCGCGCCAAGCTGGACGAATTCCTCGGCGCGCTGCGGCCCGTGCAGTGTCAGTACCTGCAGCATCGGTGCGAAGCGCGCGATCTCCGACTGCCAGTTCGGGATCAGGCTGGTCGGCACCACCACCAACGCTGGCTGGCTCAACGTGCCGGCCTGCTTCAGTGCCAGCAGGTGGGTGATCAGCTGCAGCGTCTTGCCCAGGCCCATGTCATCGGCGAGCACGCCGCCGACGCCGGCTTCGGCCAGCGCGTTCAGCCAGCGCAGGCCTTCGCGCTGGTAGGGCCGCAGTTCCACGGTGAGCCCGTCGGGCACCGCGTCGCTGGCTCGCGCGGCGGCATCGCGCAGGCGCGCGGCGAAACCGAGCAGCGGCTCGGCCGCCTCCAGCGTGCCGTCGCCCGGCATCGCCGCGGCCAGCTCCTCCAGCCGGCCGGCCTGCACCCGCGGCAGGTGCAGCTTCTTGCGCGGCTTCTCCAGGTACTCGGCCAGCGGCGCCAGCAGTCCGCGCAATTCCTTCAGGCGCACCGGCACGCGCCGGCGCGCGTCGACCGGCGCGTACCACACCGCGTCTTCCGGCTCGTTCGGCGCCGGGCTGAGGTTCAACTGATGCTCGGCCAGCGCCTGCGCCACCGCGGGCAGCAGGTTGTGCCGCTGGCCATCCAGCTCGATGCCGATTTCCAGGTCGAACGCGTGGTCGTCGGCGTCCTCCACCGCCTGGCCGTACCAGTGCACCGGCCCTTCCAGCACCTCGAACGGAAAGCTAGGCGCATACTCGACCTGGAAGTTCTCCGCTTCGAGCTTGGGCCGCAAGGCCAGCCAGCGCGCCGGCGTGTTGACCTCCAGCGCGCCGGCGTAGCCGGTGCCGGGAAACAGCCAGGCGTCGTCGGGCAGGGTCTCGGCCACGTCCCACGGCAGGCCCTCAGTATCCACGCCGGGAGTGAGCCCGGCGCGTTCGAGCCGTTCCATCGCGCTGAGTTCCTCCGCGCGGCGGCGGGTGATCTCGACCAACTGGTCGTTGCGCACGCGCCGCACCAGCGGCTCGCCGCCCCGGCCGGGCAGGCGCTCGCCGGCATAGTCGAAGGCCAGCCGCGCGTAGCCCAGCGGCGGCGTGCCGGCAGCGAGCCGGGCATGCCGGGTCAACGCGTGCAGGATCAGCACCGGCTTCGGCGCCAGCGTCGAGCGGCGCACCTCGCCGAACACCAGCGGCGGCGGCACCCGCGTGGCCAGCCGGCTGCCGGCCAGGCGGCTGCGCAGGCGGCGGCCGTGCTCGTGCTTCAGCGGCGGCAGTTCCAGCCAGTGCGCTTCCTCGGCCGCGGCGTCGAAATGGCCCACGGTGGCGCGCTCGACATCGAGGTACCACAGCCCGTCGATGCGCAGCAGGCGCTGGCTGTGCGGCAGCACCGGCAGCAGGCGCTGGCTGCCGTCCGGCTCCAGCTGCCAGTGCCAGTTGAGCGGGTGCGACCTGCCGCGCGAGAGGCGCAGGCCGGCCAGGCCGCCGAGGAAGCACGGTGCGGTGTCGAGGATCTCGGCCAGCAGGGTGTCGCCGACATGGCCGCCGAGGCGCGCGTAGCTGCGGCCCTTGCGCACGTTCTGCGGCAAACCAAGCATGGTCGCGGCCAGGCGCTGCTCGTGCGGCTGCAGCGGCGACTGCGCCAGGTGCCGGCTGTCCAGCGGCACCGGTCGCGCGTAGCGGCCGTGCTCGACCACCGCCAGCAGCACCGGCGCCACGTCCAGCCGGGCAAACGGGGCGCCATCTTCCGGCATCACCTCCAGGAAGAAACCGAGCACGCCATGGTCGTCGGTCACCGCCGGCTTCGGCGCGGCCAGCAGCCGTCGCCAAGCCTGCGGCAGGGCCTCGTCGTCGCCGGAAGGCGCGACGACGGCGTGCTGTTTCTCGTCCGGTTGCTGCATGCGCATGCGGTCCGTGGCGACGACCAAAACATTGAGCTTAGCAGTGCGGCGGCGGGATGCGACCCTCGCCAGCGCGACAAATCGCGCCTGTGCGGGCGGGCTCAACCGGTGCCGAACAGCCCGTACGGATATTCCGGCTTCTGCTCGCGCGCCATCAGCGCCTTGAGTCCGTCGGCCGGGGTGACCTCGCCGTGCAGCACGGCACGCACGCCAGCGCTGATCGGCAGGTCCAGGCCGTGCTTGTCGGCCAGCCGCGCCACCTCGTCGGCGGTGAGGATGCTTTCCACCACCTGGCCGATCCGGCGCACCGCCTCGTCGATCGCCACGCCCTGCCCCAGCGCCAGGCCGAGCCGGCGGTTGCGCGAGAGGTCGCCGGTGCAGGTCAGCACCAGGTCGCCGAGGCCGGACAGGCCGATCAGCGTCTCCGGCCGCGCCCCCAGCGCCACGCCGAGGCGCAGCATCTCGTTCATGCCGCGGGTGATCAGGCCGGCGCGGGCGTTCAAACCCAGCTGCATGCCGTCGGCGATGCCGGTGGCGACCGCCAGCACGTTCTTCATCGCGCCGCCGAGTTCGGCGCCGAGCACGTCGCCGCCGGAGTACGCACGCAGGTTCGGAGCGTGCAGCAGGGTGGCCAGTTGCTGCGCGAATGCCGCATCGTCCGAATGCACGGTGACCGCGCTGGGCAGGCCGGCAGCCACTTCCTTCGCGAACGACGGCCCGGTGACCACTGCCGCGGCGCGACCGGGCAGCCGCGCGGCCACCAGTTCGTGCAGGAAGCGGCCAGTGCCCGGCTCAAAGCCCTTGGTCGCCCAGGCGATCGCGGTGCCCGCGTCGAGCAGCGGGGCCAGCTCGACCAGCATCGCGGCGAACGCATGGCTGGGCACCACGATCAGCACGATCCCGGCGCCGCGCACGGCGGCAGCCAGGTCGCCCTCGTAGGTCAGCTCCGCGGGCAGCTCGATGTCGGGCAGGTAGCGCTGGTTGCGGCGGCTCGCCGCCATCGCCGCCAACGCCGCGCGGTCGCGCCCCCACAATGTGGTGGGCACGCCGTTGCGCGCAGTCAGCGCCGCCAGCGCGGTGCCCCAGGAGCCGGCCCCGAGGATGGTCAGCTTCGGGTTTTCAGCCATGCACGCGGCTCAGCTGTTGAGCATGGCCGGGGCGTCGTCGCCGCCCATCGCGCGGCGCTGCTGCTCGGCGAACAGCGCGTCGAAGTTGATCGGCTGCAGCAGGAACGGCGGGAAGCCGCCTTCCAGCACCAGCGAGGAAATCACCTGGCGGGCATACGGGAACAGCAGGTTCGGGCAGTAGCTGCCGATGATCCCGGCATGATCCATCTCGCTGAAACCGGCGATGCCGAACAGGCCGGCCTGCTCCACCTCGGCCAGGTAGGCGGTGCGCTGACCGACGGTGCAGGTCAGGGTGAGGCTGAGCACCACCTCGTACAGGTCGTTGCCCAGGTCGGTGGCTTTCTGGCCCAGGTTCAACTGCACCTGCGGCTGCTCCTTCTCGTCGAGCTCCTGGAAGATCTGCGGCGCGTTCGGCGCCTCGAAGGACACGTCCTTCACGTAGATCTTCTGCATCACCAGCTGCGGCTGACTGGCCTGGCCGTTGGCCTGGTCGTTGGTGATCTCTTGTGCCATCGGGGATTCCTCGGGTTTCGGTGTCGTGTATAAAAGAGGTCGATTGTTCCATACAACACCACCGCACGCACGCCGGGAGCCGCCCGGCCGGCTCCGGCGGATTGCGCACGGCCTTGTTTTTCTGCGAGAATACGCGGCTCGCCTCTGTCGACCCGGTACTTCCGGGCGGTCCGCCACGCGGTACGGACCTCACGATCATGCGTTTGCGACAACTCCAGCATCGCGTGGCGCATGGCGCCGCTGGGCCGATCTCACCCTGGCCAACGGGTGTCCATCAGGAATTACGGAGGTCGTCATGGCCCGTGTATGTCAAGTCACCGGTAAGGGTGTGCAGAGCGGCAACAACGTCTCGCACGCCAACAACCGTACCCGTCGCCGCTGGTTGCCGAACCTGCATGAGCGTCGCTTCTGGGTGCCCAGCGAGAACCGCTGGATCAAGCTGCGCGTTTCCAACAACGCCCTGCGCACGATCGACAAGAATGGCATCGAGGCCGTGATTGCCGAGATGCGCGCCCGCGGCGAAAAGGTCTGAGGATTGAGCCATGGCTAACAAATCGCAAGACAAGATCCGCATGATCTCCTCGGCCGGCACCGGCCACTTCTACACCACGCAGAAGAACAAGAAGAACACGCCGGAAAAGTTCGAGTTCAAGAAGTACGATCCGGTCGTGCGCAAGCACGTGATCTACAAGGAAGGCAAGATCAAGTGACGTTCTGACCCGCTCGCGCTCCGCGCGAGCGGGTCAGAACGTCATCCCTGCGCAGGCAGGGATCGCTTTTGCTTCCGCATCTGCAACAGCGACAGCGATGCCTCGAAGGAAACCCGCCCATCTGGCGGGTTTTCTTTTTCCTGCTTGCCGGAACGGTGACCGCCCCGCATCATCGGCGGATGAGCATCGCCCTGTTCCCCGACCTGCTCGGCGACGAAACCTGGCGCTCGCTGCCGGCCGCCGTGCGGGCGATGCACGGAGCCGTGCCGACGCTGCATGCGCACGGTCTGGCGGACGTCGCCGGCGCCGACCACTTTCCGGCGCGCTGCCTGCGCCGCCTGCTCGGCCTGCCCGCACCGGGCCCGCAGCAGGCATTGGCGCTGACCATCGAGCGCCGCGGCACGCGCGAGACATGGACCCGCCGCTTCGCGCACCGGCGCATGCAATCGGTACTCGATCGCCGCGGCGGATCGCCGCTGCTGTACGAACGATTGGGGCCTGCCATGCTGGGTTTCGCACTGCATCGCGACGGCGACGCCATCGACTGGCAGCTACGCAGCCTGCACGTGCTCGGCCTGCCGCTGCCGCGTGCGCTGCACGGCAAGGTGCTGTCGCGCAGCGCCATCCGCGACGGCCGCTACCACTTCAGCGTCGACGTGTGGCTGCCATGGCTGGGCCGGTTGATCGCCTACGACGGGTGGCTGGAACCGGTGCCCGAATGAACACTGACCCCGCGCCGCCAGTGATCGTGTTCGACGGCGTCTGCCTGTTGTGCAGCCGCTGGGTGCGTTTCCTGCTGAAACACGATCGCGCAGCGCGCTACCACTTCGCCTCGATGCAATCCGACAGCGGCCGCACCCTGCTGCTCGCACACGGACTGGACCCGGAGTCGCCGCTGTCCTTCCTGCTGGTGGAAGGCGGCCGCGGTTACACCGACAGCGACGCGATCGTCCGGGTGCTGCATGGCCTGGGCGCGCGCCGCTGGCGCTGGCTGGGCCGTGCGATAAGGCTGGCGCCGCGCTGGCTGCGCGACCCGATGTACCGCTTCGTCGCCCGCCATCGCTACCGCATCTTCGGGCAAAGCCGCGCCTGTTTCCTGCCCACCCCGGGGCAGCGCGCACGCTTCATGCCGTGAGCGTGTCCAGTTGCGTCCCGACCGCGAAACCGTCGAGCGCGGCCAGTGCCTCGTCCAGCGTGAACAGACCCATGCACGGCATGGCGCCCCGCGCAGACAATTCGCCATCGGCAAGCTTGCGCGCCAGCACCACCGCCGGCGTGGCGGGGATCTGCGGACCATCGCCTTGCGCCGCGCTCAGCGACCAGCGCAATCGCAACAGTCCGCCCTGCAAATCGCGTCCGGCCAGCTCCACCACCATGCCGCCCACGTCGCTGCCGGCAGCGAGGAACCACTCGCTGATCCGGCGCAGGCGCGGCGCATGCCGGGCCAGGTCGCGCAGCAGCCCCAGCCGCACCAGCCACGCCGCAGCGAGCGTGCCGAAGTGCAGGCGCTTCAGTTCCAGCCCGGCGCGGAACGCCACCGTGCGCACGCCGGGATAGCGCGCGGGGAACAGCTCCAGATCCGGCACGTCGCACAGGCCGACCCAGCGCCGGCCGAACGGAAACGCCTGCCGGCGCGTCGACATCCAGCCGCGACCCTGCTGCCAGCGGCCATCGCGCCACACGCGCAGCGGCCGGCCGCAGTAGCCGAGGATCGCCGCCACCGTGGCGTCGCCGCGCGGCGTGCGGTTGCCGGGGCTGATCGCGTGCTCGATGATGTCCAGCGCGGCGAAGCGCGTAAGCAGCCCGTCCACCACCGCGCTGCTGAGTGCAGGCACGGTGGACGCGCCGCTGACCAGCAGGCGGCCCGCGGCTTTCGCGCGTGCATCAAGATGCCGCATGCCGGCCACGAAATCGCGGCCGTCGGCGAGGTCGACATAGTGGCTGCCGCAAGCCAGGCAGGCCTCGGCCACCCGATAGTCCTGTGCCTGGAACGGGCCGGCGGCGTGGATCACCAGCTGCGGCTGCAGCTCCGCCAGCGCGCCGCCGAGGCGATCCGCCGTCACGTCCAGCGTGGCCAGTTGCACGGCCGGACCGCCCAGATCTTCGCGCAGTGCCAGCAAGCCAGCCTGCCGGCGACCGGCGAGAATGAGCTGGAAGCGGGGGTCGCCGGCCAGCCGCGCCGCAATCCGCGAACCGAACACGCCTGCGGCACCGATCAGCACCACGCGCAAGGCCATCCCCTTCCCCCGAAGCCTTCAGAAAAACAAAACCCGCCGAAGGGCGGGTTTTGCCGGAAGCTGTGTCGCGACGATCAAGCTGTCGTGACGCTGTAACCCTTCAGCCGCTGCGCGAACTCCTGCAGGGCGCGGATGCCGCTTTCCTCGGCTTCGTGGATCCACTGCTGCAGGCCCTTCAGTGCCTGCTCGGCACCGCGCTGCTCCATCAAAGCCGCCAGACGGGTACGGAAGTCGCACACGGTCTTCAGCGTCGGGCGCCGCGCAAGCACGGCCTGCATGCGGTCGCGGCCTTCGTTGTCCAGCCAGCGGCCGCCGTCGGCCAATGCCAGGCGCACGCGGCGCGGCATCGATTTGATGCTCTCGCCGGCGTGCTGCGCCTCGTCACCGATGGTCGGCAGGATCACGCCGCGGTAGTAGTCGGTCATCGCCTGGAAGCGATGGGTCAGCACGGCCTTGAGCGTATCGGCATCCGGCAGGCGCACGTTCGGGCGCACGTCCAGCGACGGTGCCACGCGCAGCACCTTGGCCAGGCCGACCGCACGCAAGCCGCAGATCGCCGCCCAGCCGATGTCGAACTCCCACTTGCGCAGGGCGAACTTGGCCGAGCTCGGGAAGGCGTGATGATTGTTGTGCAGCTCTTCACCGCCGATCCAGAAGCCCCACGGGATCAGGTTGCGCGCGGTGTCGGCGCTCTCGAAATTGCGGTAGCCGGCCCAGTGTCCGATGCCGTTGACGAAGCCGGCGGCCCAGAACGGGATCCATACCATCTGCACCGCCCACAGCGCGGCGCCGATCACGCCGAACAGGGCGAGGTCGATCAGCAGCATCAGGGTCGGCCCCCAATACGGGTGCGCGCCGTAGACGTTGTGCTCGACCCAGTCGTCCGGGGTGCCGCGACCGTACTGCTCCATGTCCTGCTTCGACTCGCAGGCATCGCGGTACAGCGAGACGCCATCCCAGAACACCTTCTTGATGCCGTAGATCATCGGGCTGTGCGGGTCTTCCGTGGTCTCGACCTTGGCGTGGTGCTTGCGATGCACCGCCACCCACTCGCGGGTGACCATGCCGGTGGTCAGCCAGCCCCAGAAGCGGAAGAAGTGCGCCAGCGCAGGGTGAAAGTCCACGCCGCGATGGGTCTGGCTGCGATGCAGGTACAGCGTCACCGTGAAGATGGTGAGCTGGGTCACGACCAGCATGTAGACCAGCATCTGGCCCCAGCTTGCGCCGGTGAGACCGTCGTTCAGGAAATTGAGTACAGCGTCGAGCATGGAAGGCACCGGGTGAGGGATGGCGCAGTGTAGATCGGGGGTTTCCATACCCGCCAGCACGGCGAACCACAAATGGTAGCAGCTGGTCAAGAGCAGGTCGCTAAGGCGACGTTATCCACGCCCGCGACCTGCGCCTGTTGTCTAACGATGGGGGCGCCGTGACAATCAAGCAATGACCCCGCGCATTTCCGACCCACCCCGAAACGTCCTGCGCCTGCAACGGCTCAGCCGCCGCCGTGCCGCCCGCGCCGCCGTGCAGGATCTCAGCCTGGAGCTGCAAGCCGGCCAGGTGATGGGACTGCTCGGCGTGAACGGCGCCGGCAAATCCACCACCCTCTCGATGATCGCCGGTGCGCTCAAGCCCGACAGCGGCGACATCGAGCTGAACGGCGAGGATTTCCTGGAGCACCCGGAACGGGCCCGCACGCAGATCGGCTGGCTGCCGGAACGCGCACCGGTGTGGGCCGAACTCAGCGTCGAGGAGCATCTCGACGCGCACGGCCGCCTGCGCGGATTGAACGGCGCCACGCTGCGCCAGGCGCGTACCGCCATCATCGAGCGGCTGGAACTGCAACCGCTGGCCCGGCGCCTGGCCGGCGTGCTGTCGCAGGGCCAGCGCCAGCGCCTCGGCCTGGCCTGCGCGCTGCTGCACCGCCCCGCCTTGCTGGTACTCGACGAGCCGGCCAATGCGCTCGATCCGGTGCAGGTCGCCGCGCTGCGCACGCTGATCCGCGAGCAGGCCGCGGCCGGCACCGCGGTGATCCTGTCCACCCACCTGCTGGCCGAAGTCACCGCGGTGTGCGATCGCGTGGCGATCCTGCACGAAGGCACGCTGCGTCACGATGGCCCGGTGCGCCCCGACGACCACGCCGCACTGGAGAAGACCTTCTTCGGCATCGCGATGAACGGCGGCACCGAACCGGCGCGCGCCGCATGAGCCACGCTTTCGCGAACACCGTCGCCGTGACGCGACTGGAATGGCGCCGGCTGCTGGTGCGCCCGCTGGCCTGGGTGCTGGCGGCGCTGACCCTGGCCTGGCTGGCGTGGAACTTCACCCTGCTGCTGGGCGGCTTCCTGGCCGGGCAGATCCAGCGTGCCGCACTGCCGGACGGCCCCGGCTTCACCGACCTCGTCGGCGTGCCGCTGCTGGCCCAGCTGGCCCAGCTGGCGTTCCTGGTGGTGCCGCTGCTCACCATGTCAACGCTCGCCGGCGAGCGTCGCAACGGTACCCTCCCGCTGTTGTTCGCCGCGGGCGTGCCGGCCTGGCGCATCGTGCTGGGCAAGTACCTGGCGGTGCTGGGCTGGCTGCTGCTCTGGCTGGTGCTGACCCTGGCGATGCCGCTGACGCTGATGCACGCCACCCACTTCGACTGGGGCAAGCTGGCCGCCGCTACGCTGGGCCTGGCGCTGATGCTGGCGGCGCTGGGCGCGGTCGGCGTGGCCTGTTCGAGTTTCGCCTCGCATCCGGCGCTGGCCGCCGCCGCCGCGCTGGTGATCGCGCTGGCGCTGTGGAGCGTGAACCTGGGCGCGCAGATGGCCGGCGTCAACGGCGGCGCGATCAACTGGCTGGCGATGAGCACGCACCTGCAGCCGCTGCTGCGCGGCTTGGTGTCAAGCACCGATATCGTCTGGTTCGCGCTGCTGATCGTGCTGGCGCTGGCGCTGGCCACGCGCCGGCTCGACGCCGACCGGGAGCGCAGCTGATGCGAAATCTATTCAGACGTCTGGACGGCTGGCTGTTCGCGCTGCTGCTGGTGCTGGCGACCGCGGCGATCGGCTACCTCAGCACGCGCTACGCGCACCAGGCCGACTGGACCGCGAACGGCCGCACCAGCCTGTCGGCGGAAAGCCGCGCGGTGCTGGCTCGCTTCGACGGCCCGGTGGAAATCGTCAGCTACGCCAACCCGCAGGGCAACCTGCGGCAGACCGTGGCCGGCTTCCTGCAGCGCTACCAGGCGGTGAAGAGCGACCTCACGCTGCGCTTCGTCGATCCGCAGCTGGACCCGGCGAAGATGCGCGAGCTGGGCATCACCGTCGACGGCGCATTGATCCTGCACTACAGGGATCGCGAGCAGCGTCTGGACGAGCTGTCCGAGCGCAGCCTCACCAATGCGCTGGAACGGCTGCTGCGCGGCAGCGACCGCATCGTCGCCTTCGTCACCGGCGACGGCGAACGGCGCGCCGACGGCCAGGCCAACGCTGACCTCGGCACCTTCATCACGCAGCTGGAGGCGCGCGGCATGCGCGCGGTGCCGCTGAACTTCGCCCAAGTCGGCGCGGTGCCCGAACACACCGACCTGGTGGTGCTGGCCAGCCCGACCCTTGCGCTGCCGCCGGGCGCGGTGCAGGCGCTGGTCGCCTACGTGCAGAACGGCGGCAACCTGCTGTGGCTGAGCGAGCCGTCGAATGACGACCTCGGCCTCGATCCGCTGGCCGCCGCGCTCGGCGTGCGCGTGCTGCCGGGCGTGCTGGTCGATGGTTCCGGCGCCGCGCTGGGCCTGCACGACCCTCGCCTGATCGCGCTGGGCAGCTACCCGCCGCAAGCGATCACCCGCGGCTTCACCTTGACCACGCTGTTCCCGCAGGCCTCGGCGCTGGCCCAGCTGGCGCAGGGCGACTGGGCGGCCAAGCCGTTCCTGCGCTCCGGCGCGCAGAGCTGGACCGAGTTCCAGCCGATCGACAACAGCAAGCCCTCGGACATCCGCTACGACGCCGACGCCGGCGAACTGAAGGGCCCGCTGGACTTCGGCTTCGCGCTGAGCCGCTTGTCGCCCAGCCCGGACAAGAGCGAGCAGCGCGCGGTGGTGATCGGCGACGGCGACTTCCTCTCCAACACCTTCCTCGGCAACGGCGGCAACCGCGCGCTGGGCGAGCGCGTGTTCGACTGGCTGCTCGGCGACGACAAGCTCGTCCAGCTGCCGCCGCGCGGCGCGCCGGACCGGCTGCTGGAGATCTCGCAGGCTGGCTTGAATGCGCTGAGCCTCGGCTTCCTGGTCGTGCTGCCGCTGTTGCTGCTGCTGAGCGGCGGCCTGATCGCTTGGCGCCGGCGGCGGCGCTGAGCGATGAAACGCGCCACCCGCCAGCGCCTGCTCCTGTTGCTCGCCGTACTGGCCTTGTCGTCACTGGCCGGCTGGCAATGGCTGCGCGACGCCCGCCATGAAACCGGCAACCTCACCACGCTCGACCCGGCCGGCATCAGCCGCATCGTGCTGACCCTGCCCGGTGCGCCGACCCTGCACTACGAAAAGCGCGACGGCCACTGGTGGCGCACCGACGGCACTCCGACACGCGCCGTCGACGCCCGGCTCAACGACCTCGCCGACACCGCCGTGGCGCCCGTGCTGAGCTGGCGCCCGGCCAGCGATTTCGAGCCGGCGAAGATCGGGCTGGCGCCACCGCGGGCGCTGCTGGTGCTGGATGGGCAGGCGCTGGAATTCGGCGAAAGCTCGGTCACCGGGCCGCAACATTACGTGCGCGTGGGCCAGCGCATCGCGCTGGTATCGTCGCGCTACATGCCGCGCTCGCCGGCGACGGCGACCACCGAGCTGCACTGAGCCGCGGGATCACGCCTTGCCCGAACTGCCCGAAGTCGAAACCACCCGCCGCGGCATCGCGCCGTATCTGGTCGGCCGCCGCGTCACTGGCGTGACCCTGCGCCGGCCCGACCTGCGCTGGCCGATTCCGCCGGAGATCACGACACTGCTGCCCGGCCAGCGCATCGACGCGGTGGAACGCCGCGCGAAGTACCTGCTGCTGCACACGAAAGCCGGCAGTGCGCTGCTGCACCTTGGCATGAGCGGCGTGCTGCGCGTGCTGCCGCCGGATGCGCCGGTGGGCCGGCACGACCATGTCGACATCGCGCTGGAACGCACGAACGCGCAGGCGCCACGCATCCTGCGCTTCACCGACCCGCGCCGCTTCGGCTGCCTGCTGTGGCAGCCGCCCGGCACCACCCACGAGCTGCTCGCCGGGCTCGGCCCCGAGCCGCTCACCGACGCCTTCGACGGCGACCTGCTGTGGCATCGCTCGCGCGGCCGCACGGCGGCGGTGAAGCTGTTCCTGATGGACAACGCCGTGGTCGTCGGCGTGGGCAACATCTATGCCAGCGAGGCGCTGTTCCGCGCCGGCATCGACCCGCGCAAGCCCGCCGGCAGCGTGTCGCGGGTACGCTACGCACGCCTGGCCGCGGAGGTGAAACGCTTGCTGGCCTGGGCCATCGAGCGCGGCGGCACCACCCTGCGCGACTTCCTCAACCCCGACGGCGCACCCGGCTACTTCTTCCGCGAACTGATGGTCTACGGCCGCACCGGCGAACCGTGCCACGTCTGCGGCACGCCGATCCGGCAGGTCACACTGGGGCAGCGCTCCACGTTCTGGTGCCCGCACTGTCAGCGTTGAGGGCCACGGACCTGCCGTGACCGTAGGGCGGGCATGGGCCGCCGGCCTTCCGATCCGTTACCGTGCGCCTGGACACGTGCGGCGGCCGGTACCCGCCCTACCCAAGCTGGACGCCATAGCACGGCGCGCCAGCGGAGATGTGTCACGACTCACTCCGGCCAGCGGAACTCCACGTGGGTGTTGTTGAACTCCGGGTCGTCGAGGCTGCCGCCCGGCTGAGCCACCAGGCCGCCGGGGATGCCGTCGACGTCGAGCTGCTGGCCGGCGTTGAAGTGCGCGCCCAGCGACAGCAGCTCCACCAGTTTCTCGCACAGCACGCCGGCGCGGTCGATGTCCCGCTCGGGCACGTGGCGCAGGCTGAGGTCCGGGCGGCCGAACTTGCGCATGCCGCGGGTGTGGATCCACGAGCGGTCGGCAGCCTCCTCGCCGCTGCGCAGGATCAGCACGTGGTGGCGCGGCGGTGCACCGTCCCTGACCAGGTAGTGACGGCGCCAGTGGTCGGCGTCGAACAGGGTGAGGATCTGCGGGTCGAGGATCGCGGTACCGCCCACGTCGAGCATGCCGGCCAGCACGCCCAGCGTGTCGCGCAGGTAGTCGAGGCTGGCGCCGTCCTTGAGCACGCCACGCACCACCAGCACCTCGGGCGCGATGCGCGCCTCCTCGTACGCTCCGGGCGTGTCTTCCCTGATCAGCCGGCCCAGTTCGCCGTTCAGCGGATAGCCCTCCCACTGGCGCAGCACGGCGTTCTGGAAGCGCTGGATCCCCACGCCCGCGGGCAGGCCGGGGCTGCCGTAGCGCGGCGACGGGATCAGCAGCTCCGGCTCGAACTTGCCGAACACGTAGAACTGCAGCACCGCCTCGTCTTCGCCGGGTTGCCAGTACGGCCGCGGCCAGCTGGCGGGGGGAGTGGCTTCGCTCATGCGGATTCCTTGGTGGCTCGGTTCATTCGCGCTCGCCCAGCGGCAGCACGGTCTGCTGCAGCTCGATGCGGCCCTGGCCCTCGCTGATCTTCTTGAACTCGGCGCGGCTCACCGAGACATAGCGTTCGTTGCCGCCGATCTCAACCTGCGGGCCGTCGGTGACGGCGCGGCCGTGCTCGTCCACGCGCACCACCATGGTCGCCTTGCGCCCGGTGTGGCAGATCGTCTTGATCTCCTGCAGCTCGTCGGCCCAGGCCAGCAGGTAGCTGCTGCCCTCGAACAGCTCGCCGCGGAAATCGGTGCGCAGGCCGAACGCCAGCACCGGGATGCCGAGCCGGTCGACCACGTCGCTGAGCTGCCACACCTGCGCCTTGGCGAGGAACTGCGCCTCGTCGACGAACACGCAGTGCAGCGGGCCGTGCACGGCGATGTCGGCCTCCACCAGCGCCAGCAGGTCCTCGTCGCCGGAGAAGCGTCGCGCGGCCGCCTTGAGGCCGATCCGCGAGGCCACCACGCCCTCGCCGAAGCGGTCGTCCAGCGCCGGGGTGAGGATCAGCGTGCGCATGCCGCGCTCGTGGTAGTTGTACGCGCTCTGCAGCAGCGTGGTGGTCTTGCCGGCATTCATCGCCGAGTAATAGAAATAGAGCTTGGCCATGGTGCGCGTTCGGTTGAAGACCGTGCATGTTAGCGCGACAGGCGAGTGTCGATGGCTTGCCTGAAGACACAAGAGCTCCCCTTCCCGCCCCTCCCCTTCAAGCAGGGGAGTGAGCACACTTCAGGCCTTGTCCGGCGGCGAGTCGCCGCCGGTGAATGGCGCGCGGGCCTGAGCCAGGCGGTCGCGGCGTTCGGCGCGGCTGCGGCGCCAGTCGCGCAGGACGCTGATCGCGTGGACCAGCTTGAACAGCTGCAGCCGCCGCAGCACCTTCGGCGTGTCGAACAGGTCGCCAGCCAGCATCGAGATCACCGCCTGCTCCAGTTGCCAGGTGTTGCGCGGCGAGCGGAGCATCTGCCGCATGACCGGCCCGTTGAAGCGGTGGATAAAGAACGCGAAGCGTGCCATGCCCTTGCGCTGGCGCCGCTCCAGCCGTCGCAGCAGGGCACGTTCGCGCCGCGGTTCGCGCAAGGCCGCATCGACCATGTCGGCGGCCCGCTCCGCACCGTCCATCGCCAGGTACACGCCGGAGGAAAACACCGGGTCGAGAAAGGCGAATGCATCGCCGACCAGCACCCAGCCCGGACCACCCATGCGGGTCGCGTCGTAGGAATAGTTGCCGGTGACATGCACCTCGTTGCCGATCAGCCCGGCGCGCTCGACGCGCCGCCACAGCGCCAGGTTGAGTTTCAGCGTGTCGAGCAGGAACTCCACCGTGCGGCCCCTGCGCTGCTTCAGGTAATCCGGGCGGCACACCGCGCCCACGCTCATCACCCCGTCGGGCAGCGGGATCATCCACATCCAGCCGTGCGCGAAGCGGTAGATGCTGACGTTGCCGGCATCTTCGCCGTCGCGGCGGTCGGCGCCGCGGAAGTGGCCGAAGATCGCCGCGCTCTGGTGCTGGTCGCTCTTGCGCCGCAGCTTCATCTTCGTCGCCAGCAGCGCATCGCGGCCGCTGGCGTCCACCACGTAGCGCGCCTGGATCGCGTAGTCGCGGCCGTCATCGGTGCGCACATCCAGCCGGCTCTCGCGTGGGCCGCGCTGCTCCACGCGCCGCACCTCGTGCCCTTCGCGCGCGTCGGCACCGCAGCCGCGCGCATGCTCGTACAGCATCCGGTCGAAATCCTGCCGCCACACCTGGTACGAGTGCGGCGGGCTCTGTCCGATCGCGCGGGCGAACGCGTAGACGTTGTAGCCGCGCGCGTTGTCGGCCTCGAAATCCGCGCCGGACTTGAACACGCCAAGCTCGCGTACCTTGTCCAGCACGCCGAGGCGCTCGAACACCGGCAGGTTCATCGGCAGCAGCGACTCGCCGATGTGGAAGCGCGGGTGGTGCGCCTTCTCCAGCGCGATCACCTTGTAGCCGCGGCGCGCCAGCAGGGTGGCCGCGGTACTGCCGCCGGGGCCGCCGCCGATCACCGCCACGTCGCACTGTTCGACTTCCTGTTCCGCCATGCCGTTCTCCGCTGACTTCCCGTGCGGCCGATTATGGCCGAAGCCGAAGGGTGCGCCCGGAGCGCTCTGCTACCATCGGCCGCCGCCTCACGCCTCGCTCTGATCCATGCTCAATCCACAACAACTGGCCGCCGTCGAACACTGCGACAGCCCGCTGCTGGTGCTGGCGGGCGCCGGTTCAGGCAAGACCAGCGTGATCACCCAGAAGATCGCCTACCTGATCCAGCGCCGCAAGCTGTCCGCCTCGAAGATCGCCGCGATCACCTTCACCAACAAGGCCGCGCGCGAGATGCGCGAGCGCGTGGCCAAACTGGTCAGCAGCGAGGACGCCGCGGCGCTCACGATCAGCACGTTCCACGCGCTGGGGCTGAAGTTCCTGCAGATCGAGCACGCCCGCGCGGGCCTGCGCCGCGGCTTCTCGGTGCTGGACGCGGACGACAGCGAGGGCATCGTGAAGGAGCTGGCGCCGAAAGGGGCCAAACCCGACGTCTTGTTCGGCATCCGCAACCTGCTCAGCCGCGCCAAGAACGGCGGGCTCTCGCCGGAAGAGGCGCTGGCCGTCGCGCGCAGCCCGCGCGAGCTGGAGGCGGCGACGATCTACGAGCTGTACCAGGCACGCCTCGCGGCCTTCAACGCGGTGGATTTCGACGACCTGATCCGGTTGCCGCTGCGCATCCTGGAATCCGACGCCGAGTGCCGGGACGCCTGGCGCGAGCGCCTGCGCTACCTGCTGGTGGACGAATACCAGGACACCAACGACGCGCAATACCGCCTGCTCAAGGCACTGGCCGGCGAGCGCGGCCACATCACCTGCGTGGGCGACGACGACCAGTCGATCTACGCCTGGCGCGGCGCGAATCCGGAGAACATCGACCAGCTCGGCCGCGACTGGCCGAACCTGCGCGTGATCAAGCTGGAGCAGAACTACCGCTGCGGCCGGCGCATTCTGCGCGCGGCCAACGCGTTGATCGCGCACAATCCGCACAGTCATGAAAAGAAGCTGTGGAGCGAACACCCGGAAGGCGCGCCGATCCGCGTGCTGGAGTGCAAGGAAGCCGAGCACGAGGCCGAGAAGATCGCCTCGATCGCCACCACGCTGGCCGAGAAGCACAAGGCGCGCTGGGACGACATGGCCATCCTCTACCGCGGCAACTTCCAGGCGCGGCCGCTGGAGAAGGCGCTCCGCCTGGCGCGCATTCCGTATCACCTCACCGGCGCCTTGAGCTTTCTCGACCGCGCCGAGGTGAAGGATCTGCTGTGCTACCTGCGCCTGCTGACCAACCCCAGCGACGACGCCGCGTTCCTGCGCGTGGTCAACGTGCCGAAGCGCGAGATCGGCGCGACCACGCTCGATAAGCTCGGCCAGCTCGCGCAGTCGCGCCACTCGTCGCTGCTCGATGCGACGCGCAGCGACGGCGTGCTGCGCCAGCTCACCCCGCGCCCGGCCGCGGCGCTGGCTTCGTTCGCCAGCCTGCTCGACGAACTGCGCAGCGCCTCGTTGCACGAGAGCGCCGCCGACCTGGTCGAACTGATCCTGAAACGCACCGGTTACGCGGCGCAGATCGCGGCAAACACGCCCGACACCAGCGTGCGCGAGCGCAAGCTCGGCAACCTGAAGGAACTGGCCGACTGGTTCCGCGCGATGCAGAAAGGGGGCAACACGGCCGGCGACCTCGCCTCGCAGCTCGCCCTGCTCAGCCACGCCGACCGCGACGAGCCCGGCAACGCGGTGCGCATGATGACCCTGCACGCGGCGAAGGGGCTGGAGTTCCGCTTCGTCTTCATCGTCGGCTGCGAGGACGGCACGCTGCCGCACGAGGGCGCGCTGGACGAAGGCCGCGTCGACGAGGAGCGCCGGCTGATGTACGTCGGCATCACCCGTGCCAAGGAACTGCTGACGCTGTCGTGGTCGGCCAGGACCAAGCGCTACGGCGACGTCCACAACAACCAGCCCAGCCGCTTCCTGCACGAACTGCCGCAGGCCGACCTGCACTGGCAGGGCAAGGACCCGGAAGCGGACAAGGAAGTGACCCGCGAGACCGCCGAGTCGCACATGGCGCGAATCAAGGCGATGCTGGCAGGCGGTTGAGTTGACGACCCGGGGCAAATGTTTTCCAGTTCCCGTCACGACAGCCAGCCGCACGCGCCTTCCGGCGCCAGGGGATTCCCATGACCGACCCGACCCGGGCGTATACCAGGCTCATCGAGGCATTCAACCAGAATGACTGGCCGCGGGTACGGCAGCGCGCAGCGCAACTTCTGCCGACCCTGCCGCACGATCCGGTGGTGCATTTCATGGCCGGCGTGGCCTGCATGCAGACGCAGCAGATGCCGCAGGCGCTGGACTGCCTGCTCAGGGCCACCCAGCTGGAACCCGGCCGCGCCGACTTCCTCGCGCAGTACGCGAGGGCGCTGCTCCTCGTCCGGCGGATGCGGGAAGCGCGGCTGGTCGCCGACGAGGCCATGAACTTCTCGCCCGGCGACCCGATGACGCTGGATGCGCTGGGCGTGGTCTACGCCCAGGTCCATGCGTTCGCGCAAGCGGCGGCGGTCTTCCGCCGCGCCGTGGCGCTCACGCCCGCGCAGGCCTCTTCCCGTTTCCATCTCGCCCATGCGCTGACGGCCATGGGCGACAACGAGGGCGCAGAGCGCGAGCTGGAGGCCGGCATCCGGCTCGAACCGGGCTACTGGAAAGCCCACCTCAACCTGGCCCAGCTGCGGCGGCAGGCCCCGACCCGCAACCACCTCGAACGGATGCAGTCGCTGCTGTCGCAGCACGGCAACGACATCGGCGCACGGATCTACCTCAACCTGGCGCTGGCCAAGGAGTACGACGACACCGCCGATTACCCGAAAGCCTTCGGGCACCTACTGCACGGCAATGCGGCGGTGCGCAGTCTGCGCCCCTATTCGGCCAGACGGGACGAGGCGATGTTCGATGCCCTGGTGCGCACCTTCCCCGCCGTGCACGACGAGCCGGCCGAAGGCGATCCCTCCGCTGAGCCGATCTTCGTCATCGGCATGCCGCGCACCGGCACGACGCTGCTGGAGCGCATCCTCTCCAGCCACCCGGACGTGTACGCCGCGGGCGAACTGCAGAACTTCCCGACGGCGCTGCAGCAGGCGGCGGGTGGCCAGCTGCCGCTGCTGTTCGATCCGGACATCGCCGCCCGCACTACCGCCATCGACTGGCGACGGCTCGGCGCCGCCTATCTCGCCAGCACCCGGCCCGCCACGGCGGAACGGCCGCGCTTCATCGACAAGCTGCCGCACAATTTCCTGTATGCCGGCTTCATCGCCCGTGCCCTGCCGAACGCCAGGATCATCTGCCTGCGCCGCGACCCGCTGGACACCTGCCTCGGCAACTTCCGGCACTTCTTCGACCGGGAGTCGCCCTACTACGACTACTCCTTCGACCTGCTCGACACCGGTCGGTATTACGTCCAGTTCGAGCGCCTGATGGCGCACTGGCGGAACGTGCTGCCCGGACGCATCCTGGAGCTGCCCTACGAATCGCTGGTGCAAACGCCCGAGACGGCGGCGCGCCGGCTGCTGGCGTTCTGCAACCTGCCCTGGAACGACGCCTGCCTGCGCCCCGAGAGCAACGCCGCACCGGTCAACACGCCCCATGCCTGGCAGGTGCGCGCGCCGATCTACGGCACGGCGATCGGCCGCTGGAAACACTACGAACCGCAATTGCAGGAGCTGCGACAGTTGCTCGGCGAAGCCGGCATCGGGTTGCGGGACTGAACCGCCGCCGCGTGGCTCAGATCAGCTTCGCCGCCTCCAGCTCGCTCTTCAGGTACGCGTAGTAGATCGGCGCGGCGATCACGCCGGGCAGGCCGAATGCGGCTTCCATCAGCAGCATGGCCACCAGCAGCTCCCAGGCGCGGGCGCGGATCTGGGTGCCGACGATGCGTGCGTTGAGGAAGTATTCGAGCTTGTGGATGAGGATCAGGAACGCCAGCGCGGCGATGCCCACGCCCAGCGACACCGACATGCCGGCCACCGTGATCGCCGTGTTGGAAATCAGGTTGCCGATCACCGGCAGCAGGCCGGCCACGAAGGTCACCGCCACCAGGGTCTTGGCCAGCGGCACGTGGATGCCCATCAACGGCAGCAATCCAAGCAGGAAGACCGCGGTGAACGCGGTGTTGATCAGCGAAATCTTGATCTGCGCGAACACGATGTTGTGGAACGCGTCGGCCAGGCGCTGGCAACGCAGGCTCAGCGCCGCCGCCAGCGGACCCATCTGGTGCGCCGGGCGGGTGCGGCCGAGCGCCACGATCGCGCCCAGCACCAGGCCGATGATGACGTGCACGAATACCCGCACCGCGCCCTTGCCCGCCAGTTGCAGCGTATCGGCATGCTTGCGGGCCAGCTCGATCGCGCCCACGCGCAGGTCGTCGACGCTGTCGGGCAGGTTGTTCACCAGCGCCGGCGGCAGTTGCTGGCGCGCTTTCTCCACCAGCGGCATCAGCTGCTCCTGCCAGAGCAACTGCGGGTTGCCGATTTCGTGCCGGAACAGGCTGATCGCACCGAGGATCAGCAGCAGCAGCAGGCCCACCACGATCGCGCCCAGCACCGCCACCACCACCACCCGCGCGCGGTCGCCGGAGATGCGCCGGCCCAGCAGCGGCACCATCGCCTGCACCAGCTCGAACACCAGCAGGCCGGCCAGCAGCGCGGGCAGCAGGTGGATCCTGACGACCAGCAGCAGCACGGCCGCCGCCAGCAGGTAGCTGGCGCAGCGGATCACCGACGAGGACTCGCGCAAGGCGGGTAGGGGGGAATCCATGCGGAAGGGAACCGTGGGCCAGGAAACCGCCAGTCTGTCAGCAGCCCGCCACCGCTGCCAGCCCTGCCACGGCGCTGTCGTAAACTTCGTTCATCGTTCCGCCTCGCTTCCCGCCAAGGATTACCGCATGTCACTCCGTTTGCCCGCCGCCCTGCTCGCGCTCGGCCTGCTGGCTGGCTGCGCCACCGCGCCGCGCCAACCTGCCGCCACGCTGCCGGCAGCGATGCCTGCCGCGGCTGCCGTCCCGGCGACGGTCGCCGCCAACGACAACCTCAATGCGGTGGCGTGGAGCCAGACCGCGATCGAGCACGACCTGATCTACCTGCAGACCTTCCGCGATGCGCAGGCGCAACTGCTGACCGCGCTGCACGACAGGCACTGGGACGCCCTCGGCAAGGGCGACCGCACCACGCCGCTCGCGGGCCTGAAGCCGGCGGTGATCCTGGACGTCGACGAGACCGTGCTGGACAACTCGCCGTTCGCCGCACGAGGCGTGCGCGGCGGCAGCGAATACAACGAAGCCGAATGGGCGGCCTGGTGCCGGGAGGAACGTGCCAGGGCGTTGCCCGGCGCGGTCGAGTTCACCCGGTTCGCGGCGAAGCACGGCATCGCGGTGATCTACATCTCCAACCGCGCGAAGGACCTGGACCAGGCCACCCTGGCCAACCTGCGCAAGGCGGGGCTGCCGGTCAGCGGCCCGCAGGCGTTCCTCGGCCTGGGCACCGTGGTGGACGGCTGCGAACAGGCCGGCAGCGAAAAGGGCTGCCGCCGCCAGCTGGTCGCGCGGCACTATCGCGTGCTGATGCAGTTCGGCGACCAGATCGGCGATTTCGTGGACGTCCTCGCCAACACCGCCGACGGACGCCGCAAGGCGGTCGCCGACTACCTGCCGTGGGTCGGTACCCGCTGGTTCGTGCTGCCCAACCCCACCTATGGCTCGTGGGAGCCGGCGCTGTTCAACAACGACTGGAGCCTTTCGCCCGGGCAGCGACGCCAACAAAAGCTCGATGCACTGCGCGCTGAATAATTTTAACGTTGTAAAACAATAAATTGTAGAATAAACAAAAAGTATTGCCTCAGCTTTAACGAGCGGGTAATATTTGAACCGCCAACACCTGCTGACCAAAATCTTCGCAGGCATGGCCATTTCCCTCCGGCTCTGCCGGATTTCCCCGTGAGGCCCAACGCCCGCGGGGTTTTCTTTTGGGGGTTCGCAAAAATTTGCGCTTCGACCTTGTTTCGAGGCCGCCACGACCCTTACCCTGCGCGCTCGCCTCGGCCGCGCGGCGCGTCCGCCGCCACACCGTGAGAAACCGCCCATGCGACTTCCTTCCCTGCGCCACGTCCTGCTGCCGCTGCTTGCCGCGCTGTTGCTCGGCGCTTGCCATGGCAAGGACGAAGCCGCCCAGCCGGGCGGCAGCTCTCCGGAGGCGGCGCTGCGGACCTCGATCGACCTGTTCAAGGCCGGCGACTTCCAGGGGCTGTGGAAGCACGCGCTGCCACCAGCCGACTACGCCGCCATGCGCTCGGACTGGAGCCGCCAGCAGCTGGCGCCGGAACCGGTTGCCGCCGGGGACCGCGCCCGCTTCGACGAGATGGTGCGCAAGCTCACCGAACCGGATGCGGAGAACAGGCTGTACGCCGAACTGCAGCCGAAACTGGCCGCCATGGAGCAGCAGTACAAGGATCAGCTGCCGGTGCTGGTCAGCATCGGCGAGGCGCTGGTGAAGAACGGCCTGGCACGGAACCCGACCCTGAGCGCGGCGCAGAAAAACCAGGTCACCGACGTGCTGGACGCGCTGCTGCCTTGGGCGCAGCAAACGCCGTGGTTCGACCAGGCCAGGGCGAAGCAGGCGATCCGGGTGGCCGTGGCCACCACGCGCCAGCTCGACCTGAAAAGCCCGGAACAGCTGCGCACGATGGACTTCGACGCCTCGATGGCCAGGTATGCCACCGCCTATGGCGGCCTCAAGCAGTTGCTGGCGATCTACGGGCTGTCGCTCGACGCCACGCTGGACTCGATCCGGCTCGGCCCGGTGTCCGGCAGCAACGGCCGCGCGGTGGTGCGGATCGACTACACCCTGCTCGGCAAACCGCTGTCGACCGAGTCGACCCTGGTGCAGGAAGACGGCCGCTGGTACAGCGAGGACCTGTTGCACAGCGTGCGCCAGTCGCACCAGCGCCGGCTGCAGGAACTCGCCGGCGCACCGGCGCGCGCAACCAGTGCCCCTGGCGCCGTAACGAAAGACTGAACATCACGGCCATTAGAATAGACCGATGCCAATGAACAGCACCGCGGACTCCCCTGCCCGCCAGCGCGCGCCCTGGTGGTTCAACCTGGCCGGCCAGCTGCTGCAGCCGTGGGTGCGCATCCGCCGCGACCCGGCCGAGCCCACCACCTTGCTGCAGGCCGGCGTGCCGGTCTGCTACGTGATCGAGCGCGACGGCTTCTCCGACGCCCTGATCCTGCAGCGCGCCTGCCGCGAAGCCGGCCTGCCCAACCCGATGCAGCCGCTGGCCGGCACCCGCCGCCGGCGCTCGGTGTTCGCCCTTGCCCGGCGCGACGGCTGGCTGTTCGGCCGCAACCGCCGGCGCAACCCCAACGAACCGCTGCGGCAACTGGTGCGTTCGCTGGAAGGCATGCCCGGGGACGACATCCAGATCATGCCGGTATCCATCTACGTCGGCCGCGCGCCCAGCCGCGACAGCGGCTGGTTCCGCGTGCTGTTCTCGGAAAACTGGGTGATGGTGGGCCGCTTCCGCCGCATGCTGGCGCTGCTGCTGAACGGGCGCGACACGGTAGTGCACTTCTCCGCCCCGGTGTCGCTGCGCCAGATGCTGGACGAAGCCGACGCGATCGCCCCGGAACGTTTCGCACGCAAGGTCGCGCGGGTGCTGCGCGCGCATTTCCACCGCATCCGCGCCGCGGTGATCGGACCGGACCTGTCGCACCGGCGCACGGTGGTCGATGCGGTGCTGAACGCCGAACCGGTGCGGGCCGCGATCGCCGCCAGCGCGGCCAAGGAAAAGATCAGCCAGGCCAAGGCCTGGCGCAAGGCGCACAAGCTGGTGCTGGAGATCGCCGCCGACTACTCGCACCCGGTGGTGCGCTCGGCCTCCTTCCTGCTCTCCAACTTCTGGAACAAGCTGTACGACGGCATCGCCATGCACCACTTCGACAAGGCCCGCGCCGCCGCGCCGGGCCACGAGGTGATCTACGTGCCCTGCCATCGCAGCCACGCCGACTACCTGCTGATGAGCTATCAGCTGCACGTTTCCGGCGTGGTGGTGCCGCATATCGCGGCGGGCGTGAACCTCAACCTGCCGGTGATCGGACCGATCCTGCGTCGCGGCGGCGCGTTCTTCCTGCGTCGCAGCTTCAAGGGCAATGCGTTGTACTCGGTAGTGTTCAACGAGTACGTGGCGCAGCTGATCGACCGCGGCGTGCCGATGGAATACTTCATCGAGGGCGGGCGTTCGCGCACCGGCCGCCTGCTGGCGCCGCGCGCCGGCATGCTGGCGATGACGGTGCGCGCGTTCCTGCGCGCGCCGCGCCGGCCGGTGCTGTTCCAGCCGGTCTACATCGGCTACGAGAAGCTGATGGAGGGCAAGTCCTACATCGGCGAGCTCAGCGGCCAGCCGAAGGAAAAGGAATCCCTGCTCGGCCTGCTCAAGGGCCTCAAGGTGCTGCGCCAGCGCTACGGACACGTGGCGCTGAACTTCGGCGAACCGGTCGAGCTGACCCCGCTGCTGGACGCCGCCAGCGGCGACTGGCGCGTCGCCACCACCGACCCCGAGGCGAAACCGGAGTGGCTGAACGCGGTCACCGACCGCCTCGCCGAGCGGATCCAGATCAACATCAACCGCGCCGCCGACGTCAACCCGATCAACCTGCTGGCACTGGCGCTGCTCGCCACGCCCAAGCACGCGATGGCCGAGAGCGACCTTTTGACCCAGCTCGAGCTGGGCAAGGCGATGCTGGAGGAACTGCCGTATTCCGACCGCATCACGCTGACCCCGATGGGCCCGGCCGCGATCATCGCCTACGGCGAGCAGATGGGCTGGATCCAGCGCGTGCAGCACCCGCTCGGCGACGTGCTCACCGCCACCGGCGAGCGCGCGGTGCTGCTCAGCTACTTCCGCAACAACGTGCTGCACCTCACCACCACCGCTGCGTGGGTCGCCTGCTGCTTCCTCAACAACCGGCGCATGTCGCGCTCCTCGATCCTGCGGCTGGGCCGGATCATCTACCCGTTCATCCAGGGCGAGCTGTTCCTGCCTTGGGACGAGGACGGATTCGCCACGCAGATGCAGGCGACCATCGACTTCTTCGTGCGTCGCGGCCTGCTCGAATCGGTCAGCGACGGGCGCGTGCTCGAGCGCAGCCCCGGCCAGGACGACGGCGCCTACCAGCTCAAGGTGATCGCGCGCAGCCTGATCCAGGCGTTCGAGCGCTACTACATCACCATCGCCGCGCTGGCCAAGAACGGCCCGCACACGCTGACCGGCGCCGAGCTGGAGAATGCCTGCACGCTCACCGCGCAGCGGCTGTCGCTGCTCAACGAGCTGTCCGCGCCGGAGTTCTTCGACAAGGCGCTGTTCCGCGGCTTCATCCAGAAGCTGCGCGAGCGCCGGGTGGTGTGGACCGACGAGGACGGCAAGCTCGACTACGACGCCGCGCTGGAAGGCATGGTGCGCGACGCGCGGGTGATCCTGTCGCGCGAGGTGCGCCACTCGATCCTGAAGATCACCCCCGGCGGCGACCGGGAACCCATGGCGGACCAGCCCGCCCACGTTCCCGCCGACAGCGACGACGCCGCACTGCACGAACGCCACGTCGCGGCCGAGCACCACCTGCACCAGGCATCGGGCGGCACCGGGGCAGCGGCCGACCCGACGCGGGAATGAGGCGGCAACGCCGCCTCGCATCGGTCACCGGCGGGCGCAGCCGCCGTTGCATCCCCGCTTGACGCAGGCCGGCCCGTGCCCGGGCGCCGGCGCAGGGTAGGCGAAGGCTTCGCGCAGGCTCTAGGATGGGCGTTCCCCTCCTGGAATCCTCGCCCATGACCGCACGCCGTCTCCTCGTCCTCACTGCCGCCCTGCTGTCGCTGCCGGTCGGCGCCGCGGCGGCCGACATCGCGGCCCGGCCCGACGTTCGCGTGCTGCATTGCGCGCGCCTGCTCGACACCGCTGCCGGCAGGATGCTCGGCGAGACCAGCGTGGTGGTCGACGGCAACCGCATCCGTGAGTTGCACGCCGGCGCCGTGGACATCGAGCCGTACCGCAAGCAGGCCGGCGCGGCAGGCGGCTCGTTCGAGTACATCGACCTGCCCGGTTCGACCTGCCTGCCCGGCCTGATCGACAGCCACACCCATCTGACCATGGAGTTCAGCCGCTCCACCTACAGCGACAAGTTCCGCCTCGATCCGGCGGACTACGCGATTCGCAGCACGGTCTATGCCAGGCGCACGCTGCTGGCCGGCTTCACCACCGTGCGCAACCTCGGCGACGCGCACAACGAGTCCATCGCGCTGCGCAACGCCATCAACGCCGGCATCGTGCCGGGACCGCGCATCTTCAGCGCCGGCCAGTTCATCGGCACCACCGGCGGCCACGCCGACCCCACCAACGGCTACCGCGCGGACCTCGCCGGCGACCCCGGCCCGAAGGACGGCATCATCGACTCGCCCGGGGACGCCTGGAAAGCGGTGCGCCAGCACTACAAGGACGGCGCCGACCTGATCAAGATCATGCCCTCCGGCGGCGTGCTCGACGAAAGCAGCAGCGCCGACAATGCGCAGATGACCCTCGAGGAGATCAAGGCCGTGGTCGCCGCCGCGCACGACTATGGTTTCACCGTGGCGGCGCACGCGCACGGCGCCGAGGCGATCCGTCGGGCGGTGCTCGGCGGCGTCGACTCGATCGAGCACGGCACCTACATGGACGACGCCGACATGAAGCTGATGAAGGAGCACGGCACCTGGTTCGTGCCGACCATCATCGCCGGCAAGTTCGCCGAGGAGAAGGCGAAGGAAGGCTGGTATCCGCCGCAGGTCGCCGCCAAGGCGGAACAGGTCGGGCCGATCATCCAGGCCACCGCCGGCAAGGCCTACAGGGCCGGCGTGAAAATCGCATTCGGTACCGATGCCGGGGTGTATCCGCACGGCGGTAACGCGAAGGAATTCCTCTACATGGTGCAGGCCGGCATGCCGCCGATGTTCGTGCTGCAGGCCGCCACCACGCATGCCGCCGAGCTGCTGCACAAGCAGGACGAGCTGGGGCGGATTGCCGCGGGCCGGCGCGCCGATGTCATCGCGGTGCCGGGCAACCCGCTGGATGACATCGGCGCGATGCAGCATGTCAGCTTCGTGATGAAGGACGGCATCGTCTACAAGGACGGCGGCAAGCCGACGCTGTAGCATGTCGCCCATGAACGAGCCGCAATCCAAGACCACCCACTTCGGCTTCCGCGACGTGCCGGTGGACGACAAGCAGAAGCTGGTCGGCCAGGTGTTCACCTCGGTCGCTCGCAGCTACGACCTGATGAACGACCTGATGTCGTTCGGCATCCACCGGCTGTGGAAGCGCCATTTCGTGGCGATCAGCGGCGTGCGCCGCGGCGACCGCGTGCTGGACCTGGCCGGCGGCACCGGCGACATCGCCGCGCTGATGAAACCGGTGGTCGGCGACGAGGGAGAGGTGGTGGTGGGCGACATCAACGCGGCAATGCTCGGCGTGGGCCGCGACCGCCTCACCGACCGCGGCTTGGTCGCCGGCCTGCGCTGGGCCCAGCTCAACGCCGAGGCGCTGCCGTTCCCCGACAACAGCTTCGACGCGGTGACCATGGCCTTCGGCCTGCGCAACGTCACCGACAAGGACAAGGCGCTGGCCGACATCTGCCGCGTGCTCAAGCCCGGCGGCCGCGCGCTGGTGCTGGAGTTCTCGAAAGTACAGAGCGAGCTGTTCGGCAAGCTCTACGACTTCCACTCGTTCAAGATCCTGCCGAAGCTGGGCCAGCTGTTCGCCGGCGACGCCGACAGCTACCAGTACCTGGCCGAGTCGATCCGCAAGCATCCCGACCAGGCCACCCTGAAGGGCATGATGGAACGCGCCGGCTTCGGCCGCGTCGAGGTTCGCAACCTCAGCAACGGCATCGTGGCGATCCACCGCGCATACAAGTTCTGAGACAGGGGCCGGTCCGGCTGATCCAGATCAGTGGCCGGCCAGAGTGCGCGGCGTATGTTGGGGCTCCCTTTCCCGCGAGCCTCCTCCCATGTCCATCGACACCGTTTCCGAACAGAACGTGCACCTCTTCGACGCGCGCGGGGTGGCCCGGCGCTTCCGCCACTCGGCGATCTTCGGCGCGATCGGTGCGCTGCGCTCGGGCGAGACGATGCGCTTCGTCAACGACCACGACCCGATCCCGCTGATCGCCCAGCTGCGCGAGCGCCTCGGCGACCACCTCACAGTGAACTACCGCCAGCGCGACGCCGATGCGGTGGTTATCGACTTCGGCATCACCGGCCTGCCGGGGGAGTGATGGACTACCCCGCGTTCTACGACCAGGCGCCGCGCATCACGATGCGCGACCCGCTGGCCGGGTTTCTCGGCGCCGCCGGGGGCGGCCTGCTGGAATACAGCTACCTCGATGCGGTACGGCTGGCCGGCCACTCCTGCCCCACCGTCGCCGGCGCCTGGCTGATGGCGCGCACGGCGCTGCAGGCGCTGTACCCGGGTGAGCCGGCCGAACGCGGCGGCATCACGGTGCGCATGCCGGCGCCCGCGGACGAGGGGGTCACCGGCGTGATCGCGCAGGTGCTGACCCTGGTCACCGGCGCCGCCGCCGAGAACGGCTTTCACGGCATCGGCGGCCGCTTCGTGCGGCAGTCGCTACTGGATTTCGCCGCCGCCCCGAGCGCCAGCGCGGTGCAGTTCAGCCGCCGCGACAACGGCGAGGCGGTCGCGGTGACCCTGGACCTGTCCCGCGTGCCGCCGGCACCGAACCTGCGCGAGCTGATGGTCGTCGCGCTGCACCCGACCGCCACCGCGCACCAACACGCCACCTTCGCGCACGCCTGGCAGGACCGCGTGCGGCGCCTGCTGCTGGAGCACGCCGACGACCCCGAGGTGTTGCGGCTGACCCGGCTGAACTGAGAGGTTGTGACTATTCAACCTCGAAGGCCGTCCATGGATGGCCGGGCGCGGATCGGGCACGCAAGTGCCTGATCCGCGTGAGCGAGTCCGGACACGTGCCGGACTCGCGACGGAAGAAAACCACAGGAAGTGGTTTTCTTCACAAGCAGTGAGCGCGCGCCGACGGCGCGCACTCAACCGGCGCGGCGCAGGTCCTGCAGCCAGGTGCCGGCGCGGCGCACTTCGTCCTCGTGTTCCGGGTCGCGCCAGCTCTCGACCAGCGCGGCGGCGTACCACTCGCGCATCGCGGGCAGGTCGAGCAGGCGCTGCGCATAGGCCATCGCGGCGTCGCCGAGCCGCAGCCCGTAGCTCTGGATGCGAAACGCCACCGGCGCGTAGAACGCATCGACCGCGCTGAAGGCGTTGCCGGCGAGGAACGGGCCGCCGAAGCGCGCCAGCCCCTCGTTCCACAGTTCGTCGAGGCGGGCAAGGTCCCGGCGCAGCGCCGCGTCCGGCGCCTCGACGCGCACGCGAACCCCGCAGTTCATCGTGCAGCTGCCGCGCAGCGCGGCGAAACCCGCGTGCATCTCCGCCGCCGCGCAGCGCGCCCAGGCGCGCGCGAACGCGTCGGCGGGCCACACGCCGGGATGGCGCTCGGCCAGGTATTCGACGATGGCCAGCGAATCCCACACCGTCACCTCGCCGTCGCGCAGGCACGGCACCTTGCCGGTGGGCAAGAAGGCGCGGAACGCGTCCCAGCTCTCGCCGCTGCCGCCGGTGAACGGCACCAGCCGCTCGGCGAACGGGATGTCCAGTGCGCGCAGCAGCACCCATGGCCGCAGCGACCATGAGGAGTAGTTCTTGTTGGCGATGCAGAGTTCGTACATGCGTATCTCCCGTGGTCAGGTGTCGACGATGAGCAGGATGCCATGGCTGCCTTCCGCCACCGCATGCGCAACGCCGGCCGGCACCAGGCACAGTTCGCCGGCGCCCACCGTCCGCACCTGATCGGCGAAGCGCAGCCGCATCCGGCCTTCGAGCACCAGCAGGGCCTCGGCCTGGTCGTGGATTTCCTCCGGGTAAGCGCCGGCATCCATCCGCAGCAGTTTCAGCCGGGCCTGCCCTATGCCTCCGAGCAGCCGCGATCGCCACGCCTGCGGCAACTCCCGCGCCAGCGTGCCGAGGTCGATGACGTCGGGCGCTGGCGCATCAGGGCCGCTCATTGGCGCATGCCTCCGCAAGGACCGGCGCCGGTGGCGATGCGCGACGCCGGGCGTTCGCCAGCACCACACCACCCACGGTGATCGCGCCACCGACCAGGATCAGCGCGTTCGGCACCTCGTGCAGCCACAGCCAGCCGATCAGCAAGGCGATCGGCGGCGACAGGTAGATGAAGCTGCTGACCCGCGACGCCGAGGCGCGGCTCACCGCCATGTTCCAGGCCAGGTAACCGATGAAGGTGGGCGCGATGCCCAGCCACAGCAGCGCGCCGATCCGCGGCCAGCTCGCAACGCCCAGCGCCTGCGGCAACTGCCAGCCGAATGGCGCGGTGGCGAGCGTGCCGGCGAAGAAGGTGAACGCGGTGACGCCGAGCATGCTGTTGCGCGCGAACAGCGCCTTCTGGCCCACGAAGTAGATCGCCGATGCGAGTACGCACAGCAGCACCAGCAGTGCCTTCGGGTCCACCTCCACCCGCTCACCGCTGGCCAGCACCACCAGCACGGTGCCCACCAGCGCCACCGCCAGGCCGACCCAGGTGCGCAGCGTCAGCCGCTCGCGCAGCCAGAACGCGGACACCGCCGCGGTGGCGGCCGGCACCAGCGAAATCAGGATCGAGGCGGTGCCGCTGGCGATCCGCGTCTCGGCGTAGTTCAGGCACAGGTGGTAGACGGTGAGGCCGATCACGCCGAGCAGGGCCAGCTGCGGCCAGTCGCGCCGCGCCGGCAGCGGCACGCGCCTTGCCCGCAGCAACACGGCGAAGCACAGCGAGCCGATCAGCAGCCGCGCGAACGCCACCTCCCCGGGGGTGAACGCGGGCAGCGCGTAGGCGATCGCGGCGTACGCCGACGACCAGGTGAGCAGGGCGATCGCGATGCCGGCCAGGGCGCGGCCATCGAGGCGTTCGACGGTATCCATGGGGACGGATTCCAGGGGATGGGAAGTGCGCATCCTAGCCCTGGCGCCCCGGGCGGTGAATAATGCATCGCATTGTGCACGCCGCGTTTGACCGGCGAATGAAACCATCGCGAGGGCCTCCACCTTGGATTCGAAACCGGAACTCGACGGCAAGGACTGGCAACTGCTGGAAGCCCTGCAGCAGGACGCGCGCCTGGGCTACGCCGAGCTGGGCCGCAAGGTGCGCCTGTCCGCGCCGGCGGTGGCCGAGCGGGTGAAGCGGCTGGAGGAGGCAGGCGTGATCAGTGGCTACCGCGCAGTGGTGGAGCCGAAGCGGCTGGGCTACCGCATCGAGGCGATGGTGCGGCTGCGCTGCGACGGCGGCATCTGCGCGCGCATCGGCGTCGTCGTGGCGGACATCCCCGAGGTGCTCGACTGTCGCCGCCTCGCCGGCGAGGATTCCGCCCTGCTGCGCGTGGTGGCGATGTCGATCAGCCACCTGGAAAGCGTGCTCGACCGCCTGCTGAAGATCCACGCCAGCATCAGCACCACTACCCTGGTCGTGCTGCAGGCACCCCATGCGAACCGCGCGATCAACCGCCCGATGTGGGACGCCGCGCGCAAGTTCTCCGCCGATTGAGCCGCGTCGCCACGCGCCTGCCACACGATTGCGGTACTTCTGCCGGTGCACCACTCCCTTCCGCCCCGTCCATGTGAACCGCCATGACCAAACCGTCGCCGCCCGCTCCACCGCGCACCGAGACCGATGCTCCGGTCGATCCCACGCGCCGCAAGCTGCTAGGCGGCATCGCGCTGGCTGGTGCCGCGCTGGCCACCGGCGGTTGCCAGATCGCCGCCGGCAGCCGCCCCGCGCGCACCGGCCGTGCCGCGGAGGCCGCGCTGGATGCCGCGCTGCGTGAACACGTCCGCCACGTGGTGGTGATCTACGCAGAGAACCGCAGCTTCAACAACCTGTTCGCGGATTTCCCCGGGCTTGAACGGCCGCTGGCCGCGCTGAAGCCGGAGCAGTACCGCCAGCGTGACCGCGACGGCCGCCTGCTCGATACGCTGCCGCCGATCTGGCACGGCCTGGTGCCGCACGAACAGACGCTGGACAACCGCCGCTACCAGATCGGCGAGGAGGCGATCCGCAATCTCGCCAACGCCCCGTTCGCGCTGCGCACGCCGCAGGGCGAATCGCTGCCGCCAGCGCTGGTCACGCGCGACCTGATCCACAACTTCTACAACAACCAGCTGCAAATCAACGGCGGCCGCAACGACGGCTTCGTCGCTTGGGGCGACAGCGGCGCGCTGGTGATGGGCCGCTACGCGGAAGGCGCGGCGGACCTGCAGCTATGGCGGCTGGCGCGGCAGTACACGCTGTGCGACAACTTCTTCATGGGCGCCTTCGGCGGCTCCTTCCTCAACCACCAGTACCTGATCGCGGCACAGCCGCCGTTCTTCCCGCACGCGGACCAGGGGCCGGCAAAACAGCAGATCGCGCAGGTGGAAGGCGACGATCCCGCCGGCATCCGGCTGAAGCTGGCCGAAGACTCTCCCGCCAGCGCCATGCAGGGCCGGCCGAAGTTCGCCTCGCGCAACGTGCTCACGCCGGATTTCTGGGCGGTGAACACGATCGGCCCGCCCTACGCGCCCGGCCTCACCCGCGACCCGCACGATCCGCTGCTGGCCGACCCGGCCGACCCCAGCACGCTGCCGCCGCAGCACCACGCCACCATCGGCGACCGGCTCGACGCGCAGGGCATCGACTGGGCCTGGTACGCCGGCGGCTGGCAACTGGCGCTGGATGGCGGCGGCATGCGCGGCACGCACGGGCAGTTCCCCTACGGCCCCAACTTCCAGATCCACCACCAGCCGTTCAACTACTTCCGCCAGTTCGCGCCCGGCACCGTCGCGCGCTCGCAGCACCTGCGCGATGCCGGCACCGGCGACAGCGCCGCCAGCAACCGCTTCATCGCCGCCATCGAGAGCGGCACGCTGCCGCCGGTGGCGTTCTACAAGCCGCAGGGCGACCTCAACATGCACGCGGGCTACTCGGACGTGGCCGCCGGCGACCGCCACATCGCGCACATCATCGATGCGCTCCAGCGCAGCCCGCTGTGGGAACACACCCTGGTGGTGATCACCGTGGACGAGAACGGCGGCTGGTGGGACCATGTGGCGCCGCCGAAGGGCGACCGCTGGGGGCCGGGCACGCGCATCCCCGCGCTGGTGGTGTCGCCGTTCGCGAAAAAGGGTTTCGTCGACCACACCGTCTACGACACCGGCTCGATCGCCCGCTTCATCACGCGGCGCTTCGGACTGCAGAAACTGCCCGGCCTCACCCTGCGCGAGCAGGCGATGATCGCCGCCGGCGGCCCGCCGCCGGGCGACCTTACCGCCGCCCTGCAGTTCGGTTGATTCGACCGGCCTCTCCCCCGGCAGGGGAGAAGCCCATCTCCACGAGGTTCCCCGCATGCGCGAGCTGTATCCCGAGATCGAGCCGTACCGCACCCACCGGCTTGCCGTCGACTCGATCCATACCCTGCATGTGGAGGAATGCGGCAACCCCGCCGGCCTGCCGGTGGTGTTCCTGCACGGCGGCCCGGGCGCGGGACTGTCGACCTACCACCGCCGCTTCTTCAATCCGGCGCACTACCGCATCGTGCTGTTCGACCAGCGCGGCGCCGGGCGGTCCACCCCGTTCGCCGAACTCACCGACAACACCACCTGGCACCTGGTCGCCGACATCGAGGCGATCCGCGAGCAACTGGAGATCGAGCGCTGGGTGGTGTTCGGCGGTTCGTGGGGCTCGACCCTGGCGCTGGCCTACGCCCAGGCGCACGCCGAGCGCGTGCTGGGACTGGTGCTGCGCGGCATCTTCCTGGGCCGGCCGCAGGAACTGCGCTGGTTCAACGAGCTGGACGGCGGCGCCGCGCAGATCTTCCCCGAGCGCTGGGCGCGCTTCCTCGCCTTCATTCCCGAGGTCGAACGCGACTCGATGCTGGACGCCTACTGGCGCCGCCTCACCAGCGACGACGAAGCCACCCGGCTCGCCGCCGCGCGGGCGTGGAGCGCATGGGAAGGCGGCAGCACCACCCTGCTGCACGACCCCGACGCCGGCGGCGAGTTCGAGGATCCGCACAAGGCGGTCAGCCTGGCGGTGATGGAGGCGCACTACTTCCGCCACAACATCTTCCTCGAACCCGGCCAGCTGCTGCGCGACATCGGCCGCATCCGGCACCTCCCCGCCACCATCGTGCACGGCCGCTACGACATCATCTGCCCGATGAAGAGCGCGTACGACCTCAGCCTGGCCTGGCCCGAAGCGCACCTGCACGTGGTGCTGGCCGGCCACAGCGCGGCCGACCCGGCGATCGTGGACAAGCTGGTGGCGGCGGCCGACCAGATGGCGGATCGGTACTGCTGAGCTGCCAGCTCCAACGCTACCGCGGGGACTTGCATGCACGTATCGTTGCCGGCGCCTGGGAGCCTGTTCAGTATCTCCGCGTGGCCCGCGCCGGAAGTTGTTTGCGCGCAGGCCAAGGCCTCCGGTTGATCGCGGCGCTGCCCACTTCCTTCAGGAAAGAAGAGCCTGCCGGTGGTCGGCCAGCCAGTGCCGGAAGCCGGCATCGCTCACCGGGCGGCTGATCAGGTAGCCCTGCAGGCCGTCGCAGCCCATCTGCTCCAGCGCCTGGCGCTGGTACACGGTTTCCACGCCCTCCGCCACCGCCATGATGCCCAACCGATGCGCCATGTCGATGATGAAACCCGCCAGCGGATTGCCGGCGTCGGCCTGCAGCTCGCTCACGAAGGCACGGTCGATCTTGATGACGTCCAGCGGCAGGTGCTGCAGATAGCTCAGCGAGGAATAGCCGACGCCGAAGTCGTCGAGCGCCAGCCTGAAGCCCGCGGCGGCGAGCTGCCGCAGCGTCGCCTGGGCGCCGTCGAAGTCCTGCAGCAACGCGCTCTCAGTCAGTTCCAGGGTAAGCCGCGCCGGCGCAACGCCGGCCTCGTGCACCTGCGCGACGAGCCGGGCGGCGTAATGCGGGTGGGCGAGTTGCCAGGCGCTCACGTTGACCGCCAGGGATTTGCCGTGGGCAATGCCGTCGCGATCCCAGGCGCGCAGGTGCGCACAGGCCTCATCGACGACCCAGGAGCCGAGTGCATGGATCAGCCCGGTTTCCTCGGCCAGCGGGATGAATTTTTCCGGCGCCACCTCGCCCAGTTGCGGGTGGTGCCAGCGCAGCAGCGCCTCGGCGCCCAGCAGCTCGCCGTCGGCAGTGATCTGCGGCTGGAAGTGCAGGGCAAACTGCGTGCCCATGCGATCCTGCTCCAGCGCCGCGCGCAGGCCGCGCTCCAGGATCAGGCGCAGGTCGGCCTCCTGCTGCATCGGCGGCAGGAACACCCGCACCGTGTTGCGCCCGGCCGCCTTGGCCCGGTACAGCGCGATGTCGGCGCGGCGCAGCAGGTCGGCAACATCCTCCTCGCCGACGGGGTACACCGCCACGCCCACGCTGGCCCCTACCCCGAGTACGCGCCGGCCCTCCATCACCGGCTCGGACACCAGCGCGATCATGTCCTGCGCGATCCGTTTTGCGCGCGCCTGCACATCGGACGGCGTGCGCTCCCGCAGCCCCAGCATCAGCACGAATTCGTCCCCACCCAGGCGCGCCAGCATCGCATCGGGTGGCGCCGCGGCGAGCAGGCGCTCGGCCATCGCCTGCAGCAGGCGATCGCCGACGTGATGGCCCAGGCCGTCGTTGATGGTCTTGAAGTTGTCCAGATCGATCAGCAGCAACGCGCCGCAGCCGCCGCGCGCCAGCGCGTCGGCGCGCCACTCGGCGAGGCGCTTCAGCGCACTGGCGCGATTGGGCAGGCGGGTCAGGCTGTCGTGGTAGGCGAGGTGGCGCAGGTTCTGCTCGGCGATGCGGCGCGTGTGTTCCTCGACCTCCAGCTGCCGCCGCGTGTGTTCCAGTTGTGCCGTGCGCTGCCGCATCTGCGCCGCCAGCGACAGGCTCATCAGCAGCACGAAGGGCAGGAAGGCGAAGGCGTCCAGGTACGGCGCCCGGGACTGGAGCAGGTCGACCACGATATCGCCCCACAACAGGGTGGCGAACTGCACGATCAGGCAACCGCCCAGCAATACCGCGCGCCACACGTCGCCGCCGCGATATAGCACCCACGCGCGGCCGAGCGCCCACAGGAAAACCACATAGCTGGCCGCATGGAATGCCAGGCCCCAGGCCGACCCCGCGCCGGTGACGCGGTACAGCCGCTCGCCCCAGGGCAGCACGATGGCCTGGTCGGGCTCCAGTCGCGAGAAGAACAAGGTGGTCGGCGCCGTTGCGTTGACCCACAGGAAAACCGCCGTCAGCAGGCCCATCGCCACCAGCGCGCGCCAGTTCGTGCCGGCACCGGTGTAGGCGCGGATGAACACCACCATCGGAACGAAGCTCGCGATCGCCGCAGCGATCATCCAGCGCAACGCGGCGGTGGCCTGCGCCAGATCCCCGGCCCCGAGCAGCAGCATGTTGCCCAGCGCCAGCACGGCAACGCAGAGGCACAGCGCCGCGTAGGAAAGATAGATGCCTTCGCGGCGCCGCCACAGGCCGATGACCACGAACTGCACGCCGGAAGCGAACGCGATGCCGGTGGTGGCGATCAAGGCCGCGATGAAGTAGCCGAACGCCGGCGGATCCGCGCCAATCAGCATGCCTCCCCTCCCCAGGTCCTGGCCGCCGATGCGCAGCCGTCGATCATGGCGACTTCCATGCCGCAAGCTTGCACCTTTCGCGGCCAAGAAAAAAGTTTCCGCGACACGCCGCCCGCAACCACCGCAGCCCCCGACCGGGTCTTCCGTCACGGGCCAGGCGAGCCGTTGCGATGGCATACTCATTGCCTCCCCCGCACCCGGAGCCGCTGCATGCGCCTGTTTTCCATCCTCGCCTTCGGCACGCTCATGCTGCCACTGGCGGCCCGCGCCAACGACCCGAACTCCTACGCCCAGCCTGACCAGGTGCGCGTGACCCACCTGGACCTGGACCTGGCGATCGACTTCCCGCGCAAGCAGCTCGACGGCCAGGCCACGCTGACGCTGGACTGGCAGAATCCCAAGGCGCAGTCGCTGGTGCTGGATACGCGCGACCTGAAGATCGCCAGGGTCGAGGCGCTGGCCGCCGACGGCAAGGCCACCGGGCTCAAATACATTCTTTCGCCGCGCGACAAGCAACTGGGCAGCAAGCTGACCATCGCCACGCCGAAGCGCCCGGCCCAGGTGCGCATCGTCTACACCACCTCGCCCGAGGCCTCCGGCCTGCAATGGCTGACGCCGGCGCAGACCGCCGACAAAAAGCTGCCCTTCATGTTCTCGCAGTCCGAGTCGATCCACGCACGCTCATGGGTGCCGCTGCAGGATTCGCCGGCGATCCGCTTCACCTACGACGCCCGCGTCACCGCGCCGAAGGACGTGCGCGTGGTGATGAGCGCGATCAACGACGCGAAGCATCCGCTGGACGGCAAGTTCGCGTTCGACCAGCCGCACCCGATCCCGTCCTACCTGCTGGCGATCGCCGCCGGCGACCTCGCGGTGAAGGAAACCGGCCCGCGCTCGGCCGTCTACGCGGAACCGTCGGTGGTGGACAAGGCCGCGCACGAATTCGAAGACACCGAGAAACTGATCGCCGCCACCGAGCAGTTGTACGGCCCGTACGCCTGGGGCCGCTACGACATCCTGGTGCTGCCGCCGTCGTTCCCGTTCGGCGGCATGGAAAACCCGAACATGACGTTCGCCACGCCGACCGTGCTGGTCGGCGACAAGAGCTTGGTCTCGCTGGTCTCGCACGAACTGGCGCATTCCTGGTCGGGCAACCTGGTGACCAGCGCCGCGTGGCGCGACATCTGGCTCAACGAGGGTTTCACCACCTACGTGCAGGGCCGCATCACCGAGGCGGTGTACGGCAACGCGCTGGCCGACGAAGAAGCGCTGCTGTCCGCCCGCGCGCTGCAGAAGAGCATCGGTGCGATGGCCGCCAACGCGCAGAAGCTGGCGCCCGACCCGCGCGGCATCGGCGCCGACGATGCGCTGTCCGACGTGGCTTACGACAAGGGCTCGTGGTTCCTGCGCACGCTGGAGCAGCGCTTCGGCCGCGAGCGGTTCGACGCGTACCTGAAGGGCTACTTCCACCACTTCGCGTTCCAGAGCATCACCACCGAGCAGATGCTCGACTACATGAAGCCGAACCTGGTCGAGAAGTATCCCGGCAAGATGGGCTGGGACGAGGTGAGGGCTTGGGTCTACGGCGAAGGCATCCCGAAGGGGGCGCCGCTGCCCGACTCGCCGCGCTTCAACACGATCGACCGCGAGCGCAGCGACTTCCTCGCCGGCAAGCTGGCCGCCGGCAAACTCGACGCCAAGGGCTGGAACACGCAGGAATGGATGTACTTCCTCGACCGCCTGCCCGATGCGCCGCCGCTGGCGAAGATGCAGCAACTCGACGCCGCCTGGCACCTCACCGGCACGCCGAACGCGGAAATCGGCATGCGCTGGTACAGCCATGCGATCGCCGCCGGCGACAAGGCCGTGTGGAATGCCGCCGCCGAACACATGACCCGGATCGGCCGGATCTACCTGACCACGCCGCTGTACAAGGCGTTCGCGAAGACGCCGGAAGGCCTGGCCTTCGCCGAGCAGGTCTACGCCAGGGCCAGGGCCGGCTACCACCCGCTGACCCAGCAGGTGGTGGAGTCAGTTTTTGCCTCGGCAAAAACTGCGCATAAGTAAGCTGTGCACCATCCCCTTTAGCAGGGGATGGTGCGAAACGTCCGACTCACTCAAGAAGCCCTCATGCCGCCATCGACACCTGCCACCACCCCGCTCTGGAAACGCATGCTGCTGCGCCGGCTGAAATTCCTGGCGTGGCTGGTGGCGCTGCTGGCGATCGTGCTTGGCGGCAGCTATCTGTTCGCGCCGCAGTGGCTGCTGCAGGCGAACGTCACGCGCGAGGCGATGGCCGCGCACCTTGAGAAGCACTCGGTGCAGGCCGGCGACACGCACTGGATCTACTACGAAGGCGGCCAGGGGCCGACCATCGTGCTGCTGCACGGTTTCGATGCGGACAAGAGCGTGTGGCTGGAAACGGCGAAGCTGCTGACACCGCACTTCCACCTGATCGTTCCGGACCTTCCCGGCTGGGGCGAGTCCTCGCGCGACGCCGGCGCCAGCTACAACATCGACGCCCAGGCCGCGCGCCTCGACGGCTTCGTGCAGACGCTGGGCCTGCAGCGCTTCGTGCTGGTCGGCCACTCGATGGGTGGCGCGATCGCCGGGGTGTACGCCAGCGCACATCCCGCGCACGTGGCCGCACTGGCGCTGGTCGACGCCTTCGGCCTGAAGGGCAAGGTGAACGCGTTCGACCACGAGGCGCTGGCCGGCAGGAACCCGTTCGTATTCGACGACCGCGCCGGCTTCGAGCGCACCACGGCGCTGGCGTTCGACAAGCCGCTCGACCTGCCCGGCCGTTTCGTCGACGTGTTCATCAAGCGCAACCAGCACGATCGCGCCTTCATCGAGCACACCTTCAACGAGCTGCGCGAGCCCGCACAATACCTTTCCGTGCAGAACCGGCTCGGCCAGCTCACCATGCCGGTGCTGGGCCTGTGGTGCCACGACGACAAGATCGTCGACATCTCCGCGCTGGACAGCCTGCGCAACGGCCTCACTGCTGCCAGCGCGATCAGCACCAGCACCATCAACGGCTGCAACCACATGCCGATGCTGGAAAAACCCGAACAGACCGCGCAGATCCTCACCGGCTTCGCGTTGTCGCACTGAGCCCCGGCGCAAGCATCATCGGTTGCTGAACGGATCCGCTCCTCCCTGGCGCATTATTGTGAATTGCGTGTGACACCATGGGAGAATACCGCCGTGACGCCGCGGTCATGGCGTATCCACGCGCATGAAGGCAGGACGGTGCAGCAAGTGATGAAACGGAATCCCTGGCGCATCTTCGTGGATGCGGTGGTACGAATGTCCGCCACCCGCGCCAACTATTGGGCCGAGCTCGGCGTGGACAGCGTGCTGTGCCTGCTGTTGCTGGTGCTGGGCTGGCAAAGGCATACGGGTGGCCCGCCGACCGCGCTGCTGGCGATCGGCCTGGGCCTGTTCGCCTTCAGCTTCATCGAGTACTTCTTCCACCGCTGGCTGTTCCACACGCGGGTCCCGTTGTTCGCGCAGGGCCATGACCTGCACCACGCGCGGCCGCTGGGCTACGACTCGCTGCCGTTCTTCCTGCCGCCGGCGGTGCTGCTGGTGCTGGCCGGCGTGTTCGTGCTGCTGCTGCCGACCGGCTTCGCCCTGCTGCTGGCGAGCGCGATCACCTTCGGCTACATCGTCTACGGCCTGGGCCACTTCATCATCCACCACGTGCGCTTCAAGCAGCCGCTGCTGCGCCGCTGGGCCGGCGCCCACCATGTGCACCACTATCACCCGGACAGCAACTTCGGCGTCACCACGCCGCTGTGGGACGTGCTGCTGGGCACGCGCTACGTGCGCCAGCCCAGGAACCGCTGAACCGGCTCGCTCGCGGCATCAATCCGCCACGTCGGCGACCAGCCGGTCGAGCTCCGCCTTCAGGATCGCGCCGTGCTGGCGCAGCCAGTCGCGCTGCTCGCGCCAGTCCGGAAACAGGTTTTCGACCTGCGCCCAGAACCGCGGCGAATGATTGCGTACCTTGAGATGGCACAACTCGTGCGCCAGCACGTAGCGCAGCGCCGACGGCGGTGCCAGCGCCAGGGCGAGATCGAGGTTGATGCGGTCGCGGGTGTCCAGGCTGCCCCACAGGCTCTTCATCGGACGGATCCGCAGTGAGGTCGGCGCCAGCCCCAGTTGCGGCACGTACCCGGCCAGCCAGCGCGAAACGTCGCGGCGGATCAGCGTTTCCAGGTGCGAGGCGAGCAGGCCGCGGGCGATCGGCAGCGCGCGGGTATGCGGGCGCGGGATCACCAGGGTCAGCCCGGTCGCATGCGGCTCGATCTTCGGATAGGCGCCTTCGGCCCAGTCCAGCTCCGCCAATTCGCCGCGCAGCGGGAAGCTGCATGCATAGCCCACGCGCAGCGGCGGCAGCGGCTCCACGATCAGGTTCAGCTCGTCGAGCTTCTGCTCCAGCCAGTCGGCGTGGCTGCGCAGGAACGCGCTGACCTGGGCCGGGTGGGTGCCGAGCGGATAGGTCACCCGAGCGCCCTGCGGCGTCACCGTGAGACGCAGCCGGCGGGCGCGCGGATGGGCGGTCTTCAGCACCCGGATGATGCTGCCGCCCACGGTCGCCAGTTCCAGCCAATCGCCTTCCAGATGCTGCGCCATGATCCTGCCTGCTCTTGCCTGGGCCTGTTCAGATCAGAGATGGGGAATCCGGGCCGCCCGGAGGCGGCCGGACGCCCAGTATGGCGCGCCCGTGGGCCGGGCGGTATGAATTTTTTCGTTCAGCCGTCGGCCGGACGCGGCAGCCCGAACCATTCCTCCAGCTTGCCCAGCAGCCGCTCCAGTTCCAGCGTCAGCAGGGCGAAACCGGCGTCCAGCTCGGCATGGGGGTCGGACTGGCTGTCGCCCAGCTCGTCCATCACCACGTCGAGGAACTTCAGCTTGCGCACGATCAGGTCCTCGCCCAGCACGAAGCTGATGCGCTCATCGAAGGTGAGACCGAGCATGAACACCTGCTTGCCGTTGCGCAGGTGTTCCTTGACCTCCTCGGCGTCCAGGTCCTGCCGGCGGCAGCGGGCGATCGCGCCGGTGGCGGTGGCCGGGTCGCGCAGTTCGCATTCGTCGCCCAGGGCGAGGCCGGCCGGCAGGTTGCCGTTGGCCAGCCAGTCCGTCATCAGCACGCGCGGGCCTTCCTCCGGCGCCAGCGGCACCGCAGGGAAGCTGCCCAGCGCCTCGCGGACCTGGGTCAGCGCGTTCTCGGCCGACTTGCGGCTGGAGGTGTCCAGCACCAGCCAGCCGTGCTTGCGGTCGACGTAGAGGGACATCCGCGAATTGCGCACGAAGGCGCGCGGCAGCAGCTCGGTCAGCAGGTCTTCCTTGATCCGCTTGCGCTCGCGGCCGCCCACCTTGCGACCCTCCTCCTCGGCGATCTTCTGCACCTTGCGATGCAGCTCGTCGTTGACCACCGCGGCCGGCAGCAGCTTGTCCTCGCCGCCCACGGTCAGCAGGGTGCAGTGCTTCACCGCATGCGTGAGCGGCTCGCCCTCGCCACGCCCGACCGGGGGCACGAAACCCTTGGTGAACATCTCCAGCGGCCCGCACGGGCGCAGCCGGTGCTCGGTCAGCGCTTCATCGAGGCGGCCCAGGTCATCGGCGACGGCGGGGGAAAAACGGAACAGCGTGAGGTTGCGAAAGAACATTCGGTATCCGGATCAGTGTTTCAAGAGAAGTGGAGGCTCCCGTGGGCGCCGCTGGATTACTGGCCGCTTCCTGCGGCCAGCCCATCGGGCCGCCTGCGGCGTTCGCTTCGGCATCCTGCCTTCGCGAACCGGCTTGCGCCGGGATGACGATCAGGAATGTCAGCGGGAGACGGCAGCGACCGCCGCGGCCACGGTGTCGAGGTTGGCCCGGTTCAGCGCGGCCACGCAGATGCGCCCGCTGTCCAGCGCGTAGATCGCATGCTCATCGCGCAGCCGGTGCACCTGCGCCTTGCTCAGGCCGGAGTAGGAAAACATGCCGGCCTGGCGGTTGATGAAGCCGAAATCCGGCGCGCCGTGCGCCGCCAGCCGTTCGACGAAGCCGGCGCGCATCGCATGGATGCGCTCGCGCATGCCGCCCAGCTCCTGCGCCCAGCGCGCATGCAGTTCCGTACTGCCCAGCACGCCGGCGACCAGTGCGGCGCCGTGCGTGGACGGGCTGGAGTAGTTCGCGCGGATGGTCTGCTTGATCTTCGACAGCAGCCGCGCCGCCTCGTCGCGGTCGGCGCCGACCATCGACAGCGCACCGACGCGTTCGCCGTACAGCGAGAACGACTTCGAGTACGAATTGGCCACCACGAACGCCTCGATCCCCGACGACGCCAGCAGGCGCACGCCGGCGGCATCGGCGTCGGCGCCCTGGGCGAAGCCCTGGTAGGCCATGTCGACGAACGGCAGCAGCCGGCGCTCCTTCAGCAGGTCGATCAGCTGCTGCCACTGCGCCGCGTCCAGGTCGACGCCGGTCGGGTTGTGGCAGCACGCGTGCAGCAGCACCACGGTGCCGGGCTCGAGCCGGCCCAGGTCCTCCAGCATGCCGGCGAAGTCCAGGCCATGGCTGGCCGGGTCGTAGTAGCGGTACTCCAGCAGTGCGAAGCCGGCAGTGCGGAACACCGCGTGGTGGTTGCCCCAGCTCGGGTTGCTGATGGCTATCTTCGCGCCCGCGCCGGCCACCTGCTTCAGCACGTCCGCTGCCACCCGCAGCGCGCCGCTGCCGCCCACGGTCTGCACGGTAGCGACGCGGCCGGCCGCCAGCAGCGGCGAGTCGGCGCCGAACACCAGCTGCTGGGTCGCCCGGTTGTACGCCGGCATGCCGTCGATCGGCAGGTAGCCGCGCGGCCGCGCCGCGGCCGCCAGCGCCTGCTCCACTTCGCGCACCGACGGCAGCAGCGGGATGCGGCCCTGCTCGTCGACGTAGATGCCCACGCCCAGGTTGATCTTGCCGGCGCGCGGATCGGCCAGGTAGGTTTCGGTGAGGCCCAGGATCGGATCGCCCGGGGCCATTTCAACGGATGCAAAGAAGGACACGGCAGTTACTCGGCTCAGGTGGTGGATGGGTGGAGGGTTCGGGTCGGTGCCGCGGCGAGCGATGCGCCGAAGCTGAAATCGAACAGCCCGCGGTCGGCCAGTTGCGAGGGCGACACATGGCCCAGCGCGCGGAAGATGTTCTCGCTGCGCCCGGGCTGCTGCTCGTCCCATTCGGCCAGCATGCGCTGCACCGCCTTGCGCTGCAGGTTGTCCTGCGAGCCGCACAGGTTGCACGGGATGATCGGAAACTGCCGCTGCGCCCCGTATTCGGCGATGTCGTTTTCGCGGCAGTACGCCAGCGGGCGGATCACCACGTGGCGGCCATCGTCCGAGCGCAGCTTGGGCGGCATCGCCTTCAGCTGCGCCTGGTAGAACAGGTTGAGGAAGAACGTGGCGAGGATGTCATCGCGGTGGTGGCCCAGCGCGATCTTCGTGATGGCGTTGTCCGCCGCCCAGGTGTACAGCGCGCCGCGCCGCAGCCGCGAGCACAGGCTGCACATGGTCTTGCCCGCCGGGATCACCCGCGTCACCGTGCTGTAGGTGTCCTGCTCGATGATGTGGAACGGCACGCCGCGCGCAGTCAGATAATCCGGCAAGACGTGCGCGGGGAAATCCGGCTGCTTCTGGTCGAGGTTCACCGCGATCAGCTGGAAGCGCACCGGCGCCTTCGCCTGCAGTTGCAGCAGCAGGTCCAGCAGGGTGTACGAATCCTTGCCGCCGGACAGGCACACCATCACCTTGTCGCCGTCCTCGATCATCCCGAAGTCGCCGATCGCCCGGCCCACCTGCTGGCGCAGGCGCGCGGCCAGCTTGCCGGCTTCGACAGCGGCGACAGGCGGACGGGGCATCCCGGGTTGGGTGGACATGGCGGCTGGCAGGACGAGGGGAACGCCCATTGTAGCCGGCCGGGCGCCCCGCCACCGGCCGGCGAACGGCGTTAGACTAAGGGAACCGCCCCAGCAGCCGCCGATGCCATGCAGGTTCAGGATCACGCCGAGATCGTCCATCTCCTGGCCGAATTGCGGATGGAGCACCGGGACCTCGACGCGGCGATCGAGCAGCTTGCCTCGGCGATCGGCCGCGACGAACTGCAGCTGACCCGGCTGAAGAAGCGCAAGCTGCTGCTGAAGGACAACATCGCCCGGCTCGAGAGCAAGTTGATCCCCGACCTCGACGCCTGAACACCGCACCGGACTCCCCATGAACCCGTTCGCCCCGATCCGTCTGCACGACGAGTACGTCGTGCTGGAACCCCTGAGCCTCGACCATGTGCCGGCGCTGGAAGCCGCCGCCGCCGACGGCGAGCTGTGGAACCTCGCGGTCACCAGCGTGCCGCCGCCGGGGCAGGCGCGCGGCTACGTCGAGAAGGCGCTGCAGGGCCACGCCGAGGGGCACATGCTGCCGTTCGCCGTGCGCGAGGCCGGCAGCGGCGAGATCGTCGGCAGCACCCGCTACTACGAGATCGACGCCACGCTGCCGCGCCTGGCCATCGGCTACACCTGGTACGCCAGGCGCTGGCAGAAGACCCACCTCAACACCGCGTGCAAGCGCCTGCTGCTGGAGCATGCGTTCGAGTCGCTGGATTGCGTGGCCGTGGCCTTCCACACCGACGAGAACAACGAGGATTCGCAGCGCGCGATCGAACGCCTCGGCGCGCAGCGCGAAGGCGTGCTGCGCGCACACAAGCGGCGCACCGACGGCAGCCTGCGCAACACGGTCTGCTTCAGCGTCCTCGCCGACGAATGGCCGAACGTGGCGAACTGGCTGGGCATGCGGCTCAACCGGCTCGCCGCGTCGTAGGGCGGGCACGGCCCGCCGCTCTCGCCGCGGCATATCGAAAAGCCGGCGGGCGGTGCCCGCCCTACGAAACTCAACCGGCTCGCCGCGTCGTGAGGCTCACAGCAGGCGATTGACCAGCCGGTCCAGCCGGGTGCGGTTCAATCGCCGCAGCAGCCGGCGCACTTCGGCCGGGTAGCGCCGCGGACTTTCCAGCGCGTGGTAATCGGCCACCCGCGTGGCGTGGCGGCGCAGGGCCGCCCACTCCGCCTCGTGTTTCGCCTGCAGCAGATGCGCGGGGTCGCGCAGCACCAGGCCGTTTTCCAGGTCCAGCGACCAGGCGCGCGGGTTGAGGTTGTTGCCGGTCAGCACGGCCACGTCGTCGTCGATGAACAGGCCTTTCAGGTGGTAGCTGTTGTCGCCGTCGCGCCACAGGTGCAGGTTGAGCTGGCCACTGTCGATCTGCCGGCGATGCGCCCGCGCGAAGCGGCGCAGGTTGTTCTCGTACAGGTACGGCAACAGGCCGATCGTCTTGAACGGCTGTCCCGGCGGAATGTAGAAATCGTTGGCGACCTTGTCGCCGACCATGATGTCGATGGTGCAGCCGCGGCGCAGCAGCTGGCCCAGCACCACCCGCACCGGCCGCGGCAGGTTGAAGTACGGCGTCAGCAGGATCAGCCGCCGGCGCGTGCCGCCCAGCAGCGCCAGCAGCGCCTCGTTGAGCGCGTTGTCGCCACGGCCGAAACCGAGCAGCGGCGTCACCGCCAGCTCGCCGGCTCCCGGCAGCTCGTGCGGCACCTGGTAGGCGGCATGCTGCAGGGCCTGGCGGAATTCGCGGATCGCCGGCTGCAGCGCCCTGGTGGACGGAACCGTGGCCGCGTCCAGCCGGCACACCGCCGCGCTTTCGGCGAAGTACTGCTGCACGAAACCCGCCATGGCATCGGCCAGGCCGCGATGCAGCAGCAGGTGGTAGCGGTCGAGCCGGTAGCGCCCGTGTCGCGCCAGGTAGACGTCGTTGAGGCTGGCGCCGCTGTACAGCACCGCATCGTCGATCACGAAACCCTTCAGGTGCAGCACGCCGAACAGCTCGCGGTTCTGCACCGGCACGCCGTGGATTTCCACGCCGGGGCCCAGCCGCGCGGCGTATTCGCGGTACATGCCGGCGTTGCCCGCGCTCTTCTGCTTGCCGATCAGGCCGCGCTGCGCACGATGCCAGTCGACGAACACCGATACCTGCAGCGCCGGCTGGCGCGCCTTCGCCGCGTACAGCGCGTCGAGCACCTCGCGGCCACCGTCGTCGTCCTGCAGGTACAGCGCCACGATCACGATGCGCCGGGTGGCCTGTGCGATGCGCTGCAGCAGCTCGCGCCGGAACACGGCCGGATCGGGCAGCACGGCGATGTCCCCGGCGGAGACGGCAAAGGACGGCAGCGCGACCGGCGCCGCGTGCGACTTGCGCCGGAACGGCAGCATGCGCGCGAGTCGGCCGGGGGCGGCGATCAGCTTGTTCATGGCGACACCGGTAAGCAACAGCGCCCATCATCGCAAACCGCGGCGGACGCGCCTACCGCCGGCTATTTCCCGCCTGCGCGCGGCCGCACCTCGATGGTGGCGGTCATGCCGGCGGCGATCAGCGTGTCGGGCGAGAGCCTGCTGGTGTCGATCGCGATGCGCACGGGCACCCGCTGCGCCAGCCGCACCCAGTTGAAGGTGGGGTTGACGTCGGCCAGCAGGTCGCTGCCGGTCGGGTTGTCGCGATCCGTGATGCCGCGGGCGATCCCGGTGATGGTGCCTTTCAGGTGCACGCCGCCAGCCATCAGGCGGATGTCGACCGGGTCGCCCACGCGCAGCTGCGGCAGCTTGGTTTCCTCGAAGTAGCCGTAGATGTAATAGCCGTGGCTGTCGATCAAGGCCAGCCGCGGGCTGCCGGTACTGGCGTAGTCGCCGACGCGGATGTCGAGGTTGGTGACGTAACCGTCCACCGGCGCGCGCACCTCGGTGCGCTCGAGATTGAGCGTGGCCTGGTCCAGCGCGACCTGCGCCTGCTCCACCGCGGCCTGCGCCTGTTGGCGCACCGCCGATGCCTGGCTGCCGCCGGCCTGCGCCTGGGCCCAGGTAGCGCGGGCGGAATTCGCGGTGGCGGTGGCATTGGTGCGCTCTTCCCTGGTGACGATGTCGCCCAGGCGCTGGCGGCGCGCAGCCTCTTCCGCACGCATGTCGTATTCGGCCTTGCGCGCCGCGGCGCTGGCCAGCGCCGCGTTGATGTTGGCGCCGGCGGCGCGGGCGCTGGCCTCGGCGGCATCCAGGTTCGCCTGCGCCTGGTCGACCGCATAGCGGAACCGCGCGGGATCGATGGCGAACAGCAGGTCGCCCCGGCGCACGAACTGGTTGTCGCTCACCGCCACGCGGGTGACCAGGCCGGAGACGTCCGGCGCGATCCGCACCACCTCGGCACGCACGCGGCCGTCGCGGGTCCACGGCGAATACAGGTAGTGCTTCCACAGGGCATGGCCGAGCAGGACCGCCACGATGACGATGATGCTGGTGACGGCCAGGCGCAGCAGCAGGGGTTTGTTGTTCATGGGATGGACTCAGTGGATCAGCAACAGTCCGGCGGCGCCGAACAGGCAGACGAACAGCGCCAGCCGCACCAGCGATGGATGCAGCACGTAGCGGTACAGGCCAAGCCGCCCGATGACCTCGTCGAGCAGCCACATCAGCAGCAGGCAACCGAAGAAGATCACCACCAGGCCGGGCATCATGGCGCCGCCGATCGATACTTCACTAGGCATGGGCAGGCTCCTCCGCCACCGGCATGTACGGCGCCAGCGCCGATTCGTCGTCGCGCAGCACGCTGCGCAGCTGGTGCAGGTGCAGCAGCACGCGGCGGCTGCCGGCCTGCGCGCCCGACTGGCCGCGCCGGATTCCCGTGATCGCCTCAACGACTGCCTGCTCCGCCTGCTGCCAGCGCACGGGGTCCGGCGCCTCGAACAGCCAGGCCACGGCCTGCACCGCCTGCTGCGCGTGCCGCTCCACCGGAGCGGGCAACTGGCTGCCGGCCATGTCCTGGCGCAGCTCGATCAGGGCGCGGCCGCACTCGTGCACGGTCAACGCCCAGGCCAGCAGGTCGCGCGATTCGCGGCTCTCCGGCCGGGTATACGTCACCACCTGCAGGAACAGGTCGCGGTTGATGCTCTCGAAGCGGTACGCCAGCCCCGCCAGCGGCGCGCTGGCTGCCTGCACCACCTGCCGGCGCAACTGGCGCAGCTGGCGCGCGCGCTGCCAGCCGGTGCCGGCGATCGCCGGAATGGCCATGAAGGCCACCGCGCAGAGCGCGAACCCGGCCAGCTGCGCCATCGCCTCGTTGATGAAGAACGCCGGGTCGTAGCTCATCCGGTTGGTCAGCAGCATGCTGGAGACGAAGCCGATGCCGTAGCCCACGCCCATGGTGGAAAGCGCGGGCTTCGACTGCACATAGAAGCCGGGAATCAGGAACGGCAGCGTGGCCGCGATGAACATCGTGTAGCCGTCGCAGCTCGGCAGCAGCCCGAACGTGACGACGAACGCCACGGCCATGCCCAGACCTTGCGCGAACAGGGTGCGGAACGCCGCCGACACCGGATTCGGTGCCATCGCCAGCAGGCCGGCGAAGATCGTCGCGATCAGCATCGCACTGGCCCCGTGCGGCCAGCCGCTGGCCAGCCAGAACGCGCCCAGTGCGATCATCGTGAGGAAGGTGCGCAGCACCGCAAGGGCGGCACCGGCGTAGTCGTTGCCGCGGCGGAACTGCACCCGTTCCACGTTGCCGCGCAGGCGCTCGGCGCGCAGCGAGCTCACCACCAGCGTGAAGCCGTGCAATTCGTCGGCGAGGCGCTGCAGCAGGATCGCGCCGGTGTCGAAGTCCAGCCGCGCCGGCTCCCCCGGCAGCGTATCGCGCAGGTGCTGCGCCAGTGCCGGCAGCGTCTGTTCGCAGGCCCGCAGCCGCGGCGCCAGCACGGCCGGGTCGTGCCGCTGCGCCGGCTCCGGCGACAACGCCTCGCCGATCGGCCGGTACAGCGCAATCAGCGCATCGGCGGCCTCGGCGCGGCCGCTGCGCTGCAGCCGGTTGATCAGGTGGTGCACCGACTGGAAGGTGGTGGTGGCCGACATGTAGCGCTGGTTGAGCAGCCGGATGCGACTGCTGCGCGCACGCGCCTCCGGATCCTCGAAGATCACCGCGGCGCGCAGGTTTTCCAGCTGCACCGCGCCCCGCACGAAACGCAGGTAGGTCTGCTCCATCTCGCCACGGGCGATCGCGCCGCCGGTACTGTTGCGGGCGAAGTCGAGGAAGTGCCCGATCTGATCGCGCGCTTCGCGCCGCAACGTCTCGCGCAGGCGGGTGGGCAGCACCAGGTCGCTCACCGCGCCGGCCACGACCACGCCCAGCAACACCTCGCTCACCCGCATCACCGCCGAGTCGAACACGTTCAGCGGATTGCCGATCGCCGGCAGGGTGACGATCGCAGCGGTGTAGCCGGCCAGCACGAAGCCGTAGGACATGAAGTTGCGGTACAGCGTGGCGCCGCCGGCGCACAGCGCCACCCACAGCGACATCGACAGCAGGAACAACTCGCGCTGCTGCGGGAACAGCGCCATCAGCAGCACGCCGAACATGCTGCCGGCCAGCGTGCCGATCGCCCGGTAGAAGCTCTTCGCCAGCACCATGCCGCTCTGCGGGTGCATCAGCAGCACGACGGTGATCATCGTGGTGGACGGTTTCTCCAGCTGCAGCCACATCGCCAGCCAGGTCGCCGCATACAGCGCCAGCGCGGCCTTGAACACGAACAGCCACGCACCGCCTTCGCTGGCGAGGGCGTCGGTCAGCCACTGCCGGAGCGGGGGTTGCGGTCCGGATTCGATGACGTCGGCGGTCACGACTTCAGGCCTGCTCGAGGTGATCCAGGAATTTCTTCAGCAGCTTTTCCAGCTGCGCGGCCTCGCGCGGCTGCAGGCCGGAGGTCTGACGCTCCAGCAAGGTGCAGACGTCGGGCAGGAAGCCCTTGATCATCGCCACCCCCGCCCCGGTCAACGTGAGCGCGATCCGGCGGCGGTCCTCGTCGCTGGCGGTGCGCTCGATCAGGCCCTTGTCGCACAACCCGTCGGTCAGCCGCGTGATGTTGGCGGATTTCTCCCCCGCCGCCGCCGCCAGCTGCGACGGGCTCAGCGTATACCCCTCGGTGCCGTACAGCATCATCAGCAGGTTGTATTCCGGGTGGTTGATGCCCCACGGCTTCAGCAGCGCATTGGCGTCGTCATGCAGGCGCTTGTAGAGATGCTTGACCAGCCGCACCAGCACCGCCGGCTCGCGCGGAAACGCCGGGTGCCGGCGGCAGGTGACCGCGAGGCGCTGCTCGGTGGGGGCAAAGCTGTTCACGGCATCGATCATTAGGTGTTACGTATATTATACATATATGTACTATTTGTTTGTGAAGTTTATGCCGACCCTTTGCACGGTGCAAGTACCCGGTCTGCGCGCACGAAAAAGGCGCCCCGCAGGGCGCCTTTCGATGACCGGACCAGGCGGGCTTCAGCCGCCGTGCACGGGGAAGGTCTGCAACTGGCCAGGAGCCGAGCCGGAACCGGCCGGCGCCCGCGGCGCACCGGTCGGCGCAGGCTGGTGTGCACCGCACTGGTAGGCGCCCCATGGCTGCGAGCCGTCGGCCGGTTCGGCCAGCGGCTTGATCGTATCGGCGTGCATCTTGGCGGCTTCGTTTCGGGCCAGCACTTCCAGTTCGTCACGCACCTTGATGTCGTTGCGGTCGACCGGGCCGACGCGGTCCATCACCGACACGGTGACCTTGCCCAGTTCGCGACAGGAGGAGACGTCGCCGCTCCACGCCGTGCGCACGTTCTTGGCGGCGTCGTCCAGGGTGATGCCCCAGCTGCAGGCACCAAGCAGGAGGATGGGGACGAGCAACAGCAGGGTCTTGCGCATGGGTGGCTCCGCGACGATGGCTTGGACATGAAAGAGGCCGGGCATTGCCGGCACGGCCTCCATCCTAGCGCGGGGACGGCGGCGCGTCCCCCAACCGATCCACAACGCGTGGTGCCGGCGCATGCCGGCACCACGCACGGGCTCACTGCACCGGCTTGCCGTCGGCGTCGAGCACCTGCACTTCGCCAAGCTTCAGCGCGCGGATCGGCGCCTCGATCTTCTTGAGGTCACCGACGATCACCCAGGTGAGCTGGTCCGGGTGGATGATCTCCTTCGCCGCCGCTTCCACCGAGGCATCGGTCTGCGCCTCGATGCGCGACTTCAGGGTCTGCACGTAATCATCCGGCCGGTGGTACAGCGCGATGCCCTGCAGCGCGCCCATCACCGCCGAGGTGGTCTGGTAGCTGCCCGGCATGCTGCGCACGTCGCCGACCTTGATCTTGCCGATCTCCTGCGCGGTCAGCGGCTGCCCGCCGATCACGCCCTTCGCCTCCTTCAGCATCTCGGCCACCGACGGTGCGGTCTTGTCGGTCTGCACCGGCGCGTACAGCATGAACGGGCGCTGGCCCTGCGCGTTCTGCAGGAAGCTGAAGGCGCCGTAGGCCCAGTGCTTGTCCTCGCGCAGGTTCATGTTGAGGCGCGAGGTGAAGGTGCCGCCGAAGGCGCCGTTCATGGTCTGGATCTCCAGATTGTTCGGCGCTTCGGTCGATGGCGCCAGGCTGCCGGCGAGGATCAGGCTCTGCTGCGCGCCGGGGCGGTCGACCAGGTACACGCGCACCTGCGATGGCGGCGCGACCTTGCCGATGTTCTTCGCCGGCACCTTGCTGGCTGGCGCTTTCCAGTTGCCGAACGCGGCATTCAACTGCGGGATGACCTTGTCCAGCGTGGTGTCGCCGGCGACCAGGATCTGCATGTTGTCCGGGCGGATGAAATCGCCCATGAACGCGCGCATGTCGGCGGCGCTCAGCGACTTGATCGAGGCCTCGGTGCCGGTGCCGGTGAACGGAATCGCATAGGCGTGGCCCTTGCCGTACAGCAGCGGCGGCAGGGTGCGCAACGCGATGCCGGTCGGCTGGCTCTTCTCCTGGGCGATGCGCGCCAGCCACTGGCCGCGCAGGCGGCCGATGTCGGCCTCGCGGAACGCCGGGTTGCGCACGATGTCGGCGAACAGGTCGAGCGACGGCTTCAGCTGGTCGTCCAGCGCGTTCAACGAGGCATTGCAGTAGTCCAGCCCGCAACCGCTGGCGATGATGGCGCCGAGGCGCTGCTTGCGCTTGGCGATCTCGACCGAGTCGAGTTCCTTGCTGCCCTCGTCGAGCATCGCCATGGTGAAGCTGGAAGTCCCCAGCTTGCGGCCCTGGTCGGCCGCGTAGCCGGCGTCGAACAGCAGCTGCAGCTGCACCGCCGGCACCGCATGGCGCTCGGCCAGGATCACTTCGACGCCGTTGTCCAGCTTGCCGCGCTGCAGGGCGGGGAAGCTGAGGTCGGGGAACGTGCCGACTGCGGGCACGCCCTTGCTGCGGTCCACATCGCTCTTCACCGTGCGGTAGTTGCCCTTCGCCGACAGCATCGGCGCCGGCGCGCCGCCGGCCGCGGGCCGGCCGGCCACGGTGGCCATGTCGGTGTCCTCGACCTTGCCCGGCACCACGGTCAGCGTGTAGTCGCCCCTGGCGATCCACCGGTTCGCCACCGCGCTGACCTGCGCCGGGGTGGCCGCCATGAATTCCTTGAAGTCCTTCAGGTAGGCGCCCGGATCGTTGCGGTACAACTGGCTCTCGGCCAGGATCGAAGCCTGCGTATTGACCTTTTCCAGCCCGCGCACGAACGAGGCACGGGTTTCCGTCTTGACCCGCGCCAGCTCGTCGGCACTGGGGCCGTCCTTCAGGAATTTCCGCCACTCGTCGGCGATCGCCGCCTCGACCTTGGCCGGGTCGGCGCCCTTCTTCACGTCCACCTGCAGGTTGAACAGGCTGGCCAGCACGTGCTGCTCGACGTCGACCGAGACGCTGTCGGCGAGCTTGTCCTGGTAGACCAGCCGCTGGTACAGCCGCGAGGTCTTGCTGCCGCCCAGCACGGCGGCGGCCAGTTCCAGCAGGTTCTCGTCGCGGCTGCCGCGGCCGGGCACGTTCCACTCGCGATAGATGCGCACCTGCGCCACGTTGTCGGTCATCGTGCCGCGGGTCGAGCGGTCGCGCGGCGCCACCCACGGCTGCGGCCGCGGCACCTGCGGCCCGGCGGCGATGTCGCCGAAGTACTTCAGCATCTTTTCCTTCGCCAACGCCGGCGTGATGTCGCCGGACAGCACCACCACCGTGTTGGCGGCGCCGTAGTAATCGCGGAACCATTGCTTGACGTCGCCCAGCGAGGCGGCGTTCAAGTCGTCCATCGAGCCGATGGTGTCGTGGTGGTATGGGTGGTTGGCCGGGAACGCCTCGGCCTGGATCAGCTCGCTGGCACGGCCGTACGGCTGGTTCTCGCCCTGGCGCTTCTCGTTCTGCACCACGCCGCGCTGCTCATCGAGCTGCGGCTGGCCGATCGCGCCGAGCAGGTGGCCCATGCGGTCCGATTCCATCCACAGCGCCATGTCCAGCGCGCTGGTCGGCACCGTCTCGAAGTAATTGGTGCGGTCGAGCCAGGTGGTGCCGTTCTGGTCGGTGGCGCCGGCCAGCTCGAACGGCTTGAAGAATTCGTCCTTGTGGTTTTCCGAGCCCTGGAACATCAGGTGCTCGAACAGGTGCGCGAAACCGGTCTTGCCCTTCGGCTCGTACGACGAACCGACGTGATACCACACGCTCACCGCCACCACCGGCGCCTTGTGATCCTCGTGCACCACCACGGTCAGCCCGTTCGGCAGGGTGAAGCGGGTCCAGGCGAGTTCGGGGATCTGCTGCTGTGTCGTCGTCGCCGCCGCCATGGCGGTGTCGGGTGCGGCCAGCGCCAATGGCATGCCGCCGGCCAGGGTCAGCAGGCCGGCAATGAGCAGGGCAAGCGGTTTCTTCGTCACGGTGAACCTCCTGTTTCACGGATAAGTCTCCGCAGGCTAGCGACGCCCCACAGGCATCGCAAATGACTTGTGGCACGGTCGCGACCGGCCTGTCCGGCTGTCCGGCCGCGGGCGGACGGCTGTCCGCGGACAATGTCGCGGTCGCCTGATCCGCTTATTTAAATTTTAGAAATCAATAACTTGACCACATGTCTCTGCATGGCACGGGGATTGCTCGTAGACAAAGTACAGGAACCTTCCCCTTCATACGGAGACATGACCATGAAATTCGAGACCATGATGTTGCACGGCCTGTTCATCGCTTGCCTGGCGGTCTGCAGCCTGATCCTCGCCGCGATGGTGACGACCACGCCGGCATCGGTGCAGCTTGCCGCCAAGGGCAGCGTCGCCGCGATCCTGCTGGCCGCACCGAGCAGCTGCGCGTTGCCGCCGGACGGTGTGGTCTGCCCCCGGATTGGCAGCTGAGCGCTCGACGCCGACCGGCACGGACACGCGATAATGGCGGGATGCTCCACGTCATCCTGTTCCGTCCCGAGATCCCGCCGAACACCGGCAACGTGATTCGCCTGTGCGCGAACACCGGCGCGGCGCTGCACCTCATCCGCCCGCTCGGTTTCGCGCTCGACGATGCCCGGCTGCGGCGCGCCGGGCTGGACTACCACGAGTACGCCAGCGTCGCGGTGCACGACGATCTGGCGCCCTGTCTCGACGCAATCGGCACGCCGCGGGTGTTCGCCTTCACCACCCGCGGCCAGGTCGCCCACGTCGACGCCTGCTTCGCCGACGGCGACGCACTGCTGTTCGGCTGTGAGACCGCCGGCCTGCCGAGCGAGGTGCTGGAAACCATTCCCGCCGGACAACGCCTGCGCCTGCCGATGTGCCCGGACAGCCGCAGCCTGAACCTGTCGAACACGGTCGCCGTGGCCGTCTACGAAGCGTGGCGCCAGCTCGGCTTCCCCGGCGCGGTGAAGGCCTAGCGCCTTGCCGGCGGGCTACAATCGCCGGATGAACGCCGCCACTCCCAACTCCTGGTTGCCGCAGCCGCTGCGCAAGCTCGCCGGCCGCGCGCTGGAAACCGCGCTGAACCACACCTTGTCGCTGGACCCGGACACGCAGCAGCGGCTGGTCGCACTGAACGGCCGCAGCGTGCAGCTGCATCTGCGCGGACCGGAACTCGCACTGGCAGTAACCGTCGACGACACGCGCTTGCGAGTGGGTCCGCCGCAGGACGACAGCCAGCTGAAGGTGGCCGCCACGCCGGGCAGCCTGCTGGCGATGATGTTCCGCCGCGACGACGACGGCATCGCGCCGGGCAAGGTGGAGATCGCCGGCGACGCCGAACTGGCACGCCGGCTGGAGAAACTGGCCGGCAAGTTCGCCCCGGATTTCGAGGAAGCGTTCGCGCGCACCTTCGGCGACGTGCTCGGCGTACCGCTGGCGAAGGCCGTGCGCAAGGGCCTAGCCCACGCCCGCGAGACCGCCGGCCACCTCACCGAGGACACCGCCGACTGGCTGCGCGACGAGGCGCGTGTGGCAATGGCGCCGGGCGAGGTCGAGGGTTTCCTCGACGGCGTGGACACCTTGCGCGAACGCAGCGAACGGCTCGAATCACGCGTGCAGCGGCTGTTGCAGCGCCTGCAGGGCAACGCCGCGTGACGCCGCTGAAGGTGGTGCCGCGCCTGCTGCGGGTCGCCTCGGTGCTGCTGGCGTACCGGCTCGACGAACTGGTCGACGCCGCCCACCTGTATCGCCCACTGAAGCTGCTGCGCCCCCTGGTGGCGCGACCACGTACCGACATCCGCGGCATGCCGCGCGGCGCGCGCCTGCGCCACGCGTTGACCGAGCTGGGTCCGATCTTCGTCAAGGCCGGCCAGGTACTGTCCACCCGCCGTGACCTGGTGCCGGTGGACGTCGCCGACGAACTGGCCCTGCTGCAGGATCAGGTCGCGCCGTTCCCCGGAAGCGCGGCGCGCACCATCGTCGAGCAGGAACTGAAATCAACGATTGACCGTCTATACGCCCAATTCGACGAAACGCCACTGGCCTCCGCCTCGATCGCGCAAGTGCACGCGGCTACCCTGCACGACGGCCGCGAGGTGGTGGTGAAGGTGCTGCGCCCCGGCATCGACGCGCAGATCGCCCGCGACGTGAAGCTGCTGCGCTCGCTGGGCGAGCTGGCCCGGCGCTGGCACCCGAACGCCGACAAGATCCGCCCGCTCGACGTGGTGGCCGAAGTCGAGAAAATGCTGGAGAACGAACTGGACCTGCAGCGCGAAGGCGCCAGCGCCAGCCTGCTCAAGCGCAACTTCGACAGCGGCACCGACCTGTACGTGCCGGCGGTGCACTGGGAACTGACCAGTGCGCGCGTGCTCACGCTGGAGCGCGTGCACGGCATCAGCAGCGACGACATCGCCGCGATCGACGCCGCCGGGCTGGACCGCAAGGCGCTCGCCGCCAAGGGCGTGCGGGTGTTCTACGAGCAGGTGTTCCGCGACAACTTCTTCCACGCCGACGCCCACCCCGGCAACATCTGGGTCGACCCCACGCGCACCGGCGAACCGCGCTTCATCGCGCTGGACTTCGGCATCATGGGCTCGCTGCCCGAGGCCGACCAGTACTGGCTGGCACAGAACTTCATCGCGCTGTTCGAGCGCGACTATGCGCGCATCGCCAAGCTGCACGTGGACGCCGGCTGGATGCCCGCCGACGTGCGACTGGACGAACTGGAAGCGGCGGTACGCACGGTGTGCGAGCCGTACTTCACCCGCCCGCTGGCGCAGATCTCGCTGGCAGAGCTGGTGGTGAAGCTGTTCCAGACTGCGCGTCGCTTCCAGCTGACGCTGCAGCCGCAGCTGATCCTGCTGCAGAAGACCCTGCTCAACATCGAGGGCGTCGGCCGCATGCTCGATCCGGAGATCGACATCTGGGCGGTGGCGCATCCCGTGCTGAAACGCATCCTGCGCGAACGCTACAGCCCGCGGCGCACCCTGCGCGAAGTACGCAGGCGGTTGCCCGAGTGGCTGCACGAAGCGCCGCAACTCCCCGAGCTGGTACGCGACGCGTTGCGCCAGATCGCGCGCGGCGAGCAGCGCGCGACAAGCGACCCGCTGGCGCTCAAGCTGAGCCTGGACAGCGCCCACCGCCAGCACAAGCTGCTCGCCTGCAGCATGCTCGGCAGCACCTTCCTGATCGGCTCGATCCTCTTGTGGACACTGGCGCCGCAACATGGCATCTGGCTCCCGCTCGGCGCCGGAATCGCCGGCCTGCTCGCGTTCGCGACCGGCTGGCCGCGCTCGCGCTGATCGGCACGAAATCCATCGGACGTAGGGCGGGCACTGGCCGCCGCCCGTCAAGAGCCGGCGGGCAGTGCCCGCCCTACGTCGCCCCGTAACCGCATCAACACCTCGCTCGACGGATGGAAATGCTCGACATCCTCCACCAGGACGACGCCCTGATCGCGGTGAACAAGCCCGCGAACCTTGCCGTGCATCGTTCGAAGATGGTGGGCAACGCGGAGGAGTTCCTGATCGATCTGCTGCGCGAGCAGATCGGCGACAGCGTGTACCTGGCGCACCGGCTCGACCGCGCCACCAGCGGCGTGCTGCTGGTGGCGCGCAGCAAGGAAGTCGCCACCGCGCTGGGCGAGCAGTTCATGGGCCGCCTGGTGCACAAGCAATACCTCGCCGTGGTGCGCGGCTGGCCGGAACCGGCCGAGGGCCTGATCGATTATCCGCTGCCCGGTTCGCGCGAAACCGGTCCGCGCCGCGAGGCGCGCACACACTACCGGCGGCTGGCCACGATCGAGGTGCCGATCGCGCTCGGCCGCTACCCGCAGCAACGCTACTCGCTATTGCTGGCCGAGCCGGAAAGCGGCCGCTTCCGCCAGATCCGCAAGCACCTGGCGCACATCCACCACCCGGTGATCGGCGATTGCCAGCACGGCCGCGGCGACCACAACCGGCTGTACAAGCAACACTTCGGCTGCCACCGGATGCTGCTGCACGCGTGGCGGCTGCGCTTCGCGCATCCGCTGAGCGGCACGGCGATGGAGATCGAGGCACCGCTGGACGCCGCGTACGCCGGGCTGCTTGATCGCTTCGGCTGGAGGCTTGGGGCAGAAGTGAGTGGAGAGAAGTGAGAAACGAGAGAGCCAGGGCAAGCCGTACCAGCGCTTTTCTCTCACTCCTCACTTCTCTCCACTCCCTCCTCGCGCCCTCTCCACTCACTCCTCGCTTCTCCCCTACACTTCCCGCATGCTGACCATCAGCCGCACCCTTGCCCTGCCCGAATCCGAACTGGTCGAGCGCTTCCTGCGCGCCGATGGTCCGGGCGGCCAGCATGTGAACCGCACCGAGAGCGCGGTGGAGTTGCGCTTCGACGTGGCGGGCTCGCCGTCGCTGCCGGAGGAAGTCCGCACCCGATTGCTCGCCCGGCGCGACCGCCGGCTCACCGCCGAGGGCGTGCTGGTGATCCAGGGTCGCCGGTTCCGCGACCAGGGCCGCAATCGCGACGACGTACGCGAGCGGCTGGTCGAGCTGATCCGTGGCGTGCTGCTGGCGCCGAAGAAACGCGTGGCCACCAAGCCGACCCGCGCCTCGAAGGAGCGCCGCCTGGTCGGCAAGCAGCAACGCGGCAGGATCAAGCAGACGCGTTCGCGCAAACCGGACTTCGAATGAAGGGACGCCTGTTCACTCCCGCCCAGCTGCCGGCGCTGATGCCCCATCTGCGTGACGGCTGGCAACGCCGCACCTGCCGCGCGGCACTACGCATGGCCGGCTGGAGCCTGGTCGGCGAGTTCCCCGACGTGCCCAAACTGGTGCTTATCGCCGCGCCGCACTCGTCCTGGTGGGACGGCGTATGGGGGCTGCTGATCAAGGTGGCGGTCGGCGCCGACGTGCATTTCATGGGCAAGCGGGAGCTGTTCTTCTGGCCGCTGGGCGCCCTGCTGCGACGGCTGGGCGGCATGGCGATCGATCGCGGCAGCGCGCAGGGCGTGGTCGAGCAGACGATCGACCAGTTCCGCCAGCGCGACCGGCTGTGGCTGGGCATTGCGCCGGAGGGCACGCGCAAGCCGGTGAAGCGTTGGAAGAGCGGCTTCTGGCGCATCGCCCGCGAGGCCGGCGTGCCGATCTTCCCGGTGGCGTTCCACTACCCCGACAAGACCATCCAGCTCGGTCCGCTGCTCGACACCAGCGCCGACATGGAAGCGGATCTCGCACGCCTGCGTGCGTTCTACGCACCGTTCCGTGGCAAGCATCGCAACGTCTGACTGCCTCTCCTCCGCCTTCCGGATCCCTCCATGCTCGGCATCCAGCACTACGACACCTTCCTGCTGGCCTGCATCGCGCTGAACCTCACGCCGGGGCTGGACACGTTCTACATCCTCGCGCGCAGCGGCCGCGAAGGCCACGTCGTCGGCCTCGGCGCCGCACTGGGCATCAACGCCGGCTGCGTGGTGCACACGCTGGCCGCGGTATTGGGGCTGTCGGCGATCCTGATGACCTCGGCCACCGCGTTCACCGCGCTGAAGTACCTCGGCGCCGCCTACCTGGTGTGGATCGGCCTGCGCATGCTGCTCGGCAGGCAGGCGATGCATGCACCTGCCACCACGCGCGGCCACGGCTTCGCCGCCGCGTTCCGCCAGGGCCTGCTCACCAATGTGCTGAACCCCAAGGTGGCGCTGTTCTACCTCGCCTTCCTGCCGCAATTCGTCACGCTGCAGGCGCCCCGGGCGCAACTCGGGCTGCTGGTACTCGGCCTGAGCTTCATCGGCACCGGCCTGTGCTGGTCGCTGGTGCTGGCCCTGCTCGGCTCGCGCATCCATCGGCTGCTGCAGCGGCGACCACGGATCGGCGTATGGATGGACCGCGTGTGCGGCGGCGTACTGCTGGGGTTCGGGCTGAAACTGGCGCTGCAGCGCCCCCAATGATCCTCACCGCCCCGAATGACCCGGCTCGTCGTAGTCGCGATGGGTCAGCAGGCCGGGCCGGATCAGGTCGACGAAGGCGCGCGCCTCGGCGCTGAGAAACTTGCCCTTGCGCATCACCACGCCGTAACTGCGCTGCGGGAAGTATTGCTTCATGTTGCGCACCGCCAGCCGCGCGTGATCGGCCTCGGTGATGCAGATGCCGGTGACGATCGAGATGCCCAGGCCCATCGCCACGTATTCCTTGATCACATCCCAGCCGCCCACCTCGATCGCCACGTGGTACGGCATCTGGCGCTGCTGGAAGACCAGGTCGACTAGGCGGTAGGTGGACAGCCGCTGCGGCGGCAGGATCAGGCCGTACGGCGAGATGTCCTCCAGCGTGATCTTCTCCTTCGCCGCCAGCGGATGGTCCGGCGGCAGGATCAGCATCGGGTCGTAGTGCTGCACCGGCGCCCAGGCGATGTCGTTGGGCACGTCCAGCATCGAGCCGACCGCGAAGTCGGCCTCGTCCGCACGCAACATCGCCAGGCCATCCTTGCCGGTGACGTTGGCCAGCTGCAGTTGCACCGCCGGAAAGCGCTCGCGATAGCGGCGCACCAGCTCGGGCAGCAGGTACTGGATGGTCGAGGTGCCGGCGGCAATGGTCAGCCGGCCGGCCTGCAGCCCCTTGACCCGGGCCTGGAAGTCGCGGTCCAGCGTGTCCCAGCCTTCGACCAGCGGTCGCGCCAGCTCGTACAGCGCCTCGCCGGCGTCGGTGAGGTTGATGCGCCGGCGGCGGCGTTCCAGCAGGGTCACGCCCAGTTCGCGCTCCAGCGCCTGCAACTGCAGGCTGATCGTGGGTTGCGACAGGAACAGCGCCTCGGCGGCCCGGGTCAGCGTGCCCAGCTTCACGACGCTGACGAAGGCGCGCAGCTGCTTGTGGCGATTGCCCTTGTAGTAGAAGCGGCCGGCATCGGCGGGTTCGCCGCCAGCACGCTTTTTTGCTGCGCTGCGGTGTATTTTTTTTGACTTGCTTGGCGTACCAGCGTGCTTTTTCATCCAAGTATTTCAGTTATTTGTAATATGGATTGAATTTATCAATATTTATGATTGAAACATTCACTTTGTCAAATACATGATTGCTGTCCTAGCTTCGAGTCATTCACGACACGGAGCGAACCCATGGCAGTCCCACAGGAACGGCTTGCACCCGGCACCGTCGAGATCCACGCCGACACGGCCGGTTACGCTGGCATCCTGACCCCCGCGGCACTGGACTTCCTGGCCCGGCTGCACCGCCGCTTCGAGCCTACCCGGCAGCAGTTGCTGCAGGCCCGGCGCGAACGCCAGGCCGGTTATGACGCCGGCGACCTGCCGGACTTTCGTGCCGATACGGCGGCGATCCGCGCATCCGAGTGGACGGTGGCTCCGATCCCGGCCGTGCTGCAGGACCGCCGCGTCGAGATCACCGGCCCGGTCGAGCGCAAGATGATCATCAACGCGCTCAACTCCGGCGCGAAGGTGTTCATGGCCGACTTCGAGGATTCCTCGGCGCCGACCTTCGCCAACCAGCTCGATGGCCAGCTCAACCTGCGCGACGCGGTGAACGGCACGATCGGCTTCACGTCGCCCGAGGGCAAGAGCTACCGCGTCAAAGACAATCCGGCCGTGCTGGTGGTGCGCCCCCGAGGCTGGCACCTGCACGACAAGTTCTTCAGCGTGGCCGGCGAAGCGATGGCCGGCGCGCTGGTCGATTTCGGGCTGTTCGTGTTTCACAACGCCCGCGCGCTGCACGGCCGCGACCGCGGCCCGTACTTCTACCTGCCCAAGCTCGAGGCGATGGAGGAAGCCGCACTGTGGGACGCGGTGATGGTCGCCGCCGAGGACGAGCTGCAGCTGCCGGCCGGCACGATGAAGGCCACCGTGCTGATCGAGACCTTGCCGGCGGCGTTCCAGATGCACGAGATCCTGCACGCGCTGCGCCGCCGCGCGGTCGGGCTCAACTGCGGCCGCTGGGATTACATCTTCTCCTATCTGAAAACTCTGAGAGGCCATCGCGACCGCCTGCTGCCGGAGCGCGGCCAGGTGCAGATGACCGCGCCCTTCCTGAAGGCGTATTCCGAGCTGCTGATCCAGACCTGCCACCGCCGCGGCGCGTTCGCGATGGGCGGCATGGCCGCGCAGATCCCGATCAAGGGCGACGACGCGGCGAACGAGGCCGCGCTGGCCAAGGTGCGTGCCGACAAGCTGCGCGAGGTCAACGCCGGCCACGACGGCACCTGGGTGGCGCATCCCGCTCTGGTGCCGGTGGCGCAGCAGATTTTCGATGAATACATGCCGGCGCCGAACCAGCTGGGCACGCTGCGCCAGGACGTGCAGGTGAGCCGCGAACAGCTGCTCGCCGCGCCGAACGGCACGATCACCCGCGCCGGCTTCGACAACAACGTCGAGGTCTGCCTGCGCTACACCGCCGCCTGGCTGGACGGCCTGGGCTGCGTGCCGATCCATCACCTGATGGAGGACGCCGCAACCGCCGAAATCGCCCGCGCGCAACTGTGGCAGTGGCTGCACCACGCCGACGCGCCGGCCGGCGGGACGTTGGCTGGGGACCACCTGGAATTCCCCGACCACGCGCCGATCGACTTCGCCCTGTTCGACCACGCCGTGGCCGCACACACCCATCGCCTGCGCGACAGCCGTCATCCCGGGGCCACCCGTGCCGATGCCGCGGCCGCCCTGCTCACGGCGATGACCCACGCCAGCACGCTTGGCGACTTCCTCACCCTGCCCGCTTACGAGCAACTCGCCTGACCGCCTTCCACGGAGCCATGCCATGAAGACCACAATGCCCACCGCCGAACAGATCTCGCTGGACTGGAACAACAATCCGCGCTGGGTTGGCGTCCAGCGCAATTACTCCGCCGAGGACGTGGCGCGCCTGCGCGGCACCGTGACGGTCGAACACTCGCTGGCCCGCCGCGGCGCCGAGCGGTTGTGGAAGTCGCTGCACCAGGAAGATTTCGTCAACGCGCTGGGCGCGCTCACCGGCAACCAGGCGATGCAGCAGGTGAAGGCCGGCCTGCAGGCGATCTACCTCAGCGGCTGGCAGGTCGCCGCCGACGCCAACGTGGCCGGCGAGATGTACCCCGACCAGTCGCTGTACCCGGCCAACTCCGTGCCGCTGGTGGTCAAGCGGATCAACAACACGCTGCTGCGCGCCGACCAGTTGCACCACGCCGAGGGCAAGGACGACTGCGACTGGCTGGTGCCGATCGTGGCCGACGCCGAGGCGGGCTTCGGCGGCGTGCTGAACGCGTTCGAGCTGATGAAGGCGATGATCGAGGCCGGCGCCGCCGGCGTGCACTTCGAGGACCAGCTCGCCTCGGTGAAGAAGTGCGGCCACATGGGCGGCAAGGTGCTGGTGCCGACCCGCGAGGCGGTCGACAAATTGAACGCCGCGCGCCTGGCCGCCGACGTCGCCGGTGTGCCGACCCTGCTGGTGGCACGCACCGATGCCGACGCCGCCGACCTGCTCACCTCCGACGTCGACCCCAACGACCGCCCGTTCATCACCGGCGAGCGCACCGTCGAGGGCTTCTTCCGCGTGCGCCCGGGACTGGACCAGGCGATCAGTCGCGGCCTCGCCTACGCGCCATACGCCGACCTGATCTGGTGCGAGACCAGCAAGCCGAACCTGGATGACGCGCGTCGCTTCGCCGAGGCGATCCATGCGAAGTTCCCCGGCAAGATGCTGGCCTACAACTGCTCACCCAGCTTCAACTGGAAGAAGAACCTGGACGATGCCACCATCGCGAACTTCCAGAAGGAACTGGGTGCGATGGGCTACAAGTTCCAGTTCATCACCCTGGCCGGTTTCCACAGCCTGAACTACGGCATGTTCGACCTGGCACACGGCTACGCGCGCCGCCAGATGAGCGCATTCGTGGAACTGCAGGAAAGGGAATTCGCTGCCGCCGAGCGCGGCTTCACCGCGGTCAAGCACCAACGCGAGGTGGGTACCGGCTACTTCGACCAGGTGACCCAGGCGATCCAGCAGGGCCAGTCTTCGACCACCGCGCTGAAGGGTTCGACCGAAGAGGCACAGTTCAAGCAGGCCTCGGCGGCGTGAAAGGCGAGAAGTGAGTAGAGAAGAGTCAGGAGTGAGAGAAGACAGGTGAACGCCGGTGCGCAGCGCGCCGGCTCTCTCTCACTTCTCGCTCCTCATTTCTCACTCCTGGTTTCCGGCACCAGCGCGATCACCGTCCAGCCCGGCTTCGGCTCCAGCTCGCGCTTGGCCGACGCCACCCGCAACGCGCCCTTCTCCTCCACGCCGAACATCAACACCGCGCTCGAACCGTACTGCTCGATGAAATGCGGCCAGTCGAACGTGGCGCTGAGTCTGGTCGACTTGATGCGCCAGCCCTGCTCCAGCATTTCGGCGAAGCGGCCGTGGGTCATCGCCTCATCGAACAGCGGCGGGGCGAGCAGGCTGCCGGCCAGCGCCGCGCGGTCGGTGTTCTCCTGCGGCGTAAGGTTGCGCAGGCGATAGACCTTCGATCGCCCGAACTCCTGCCGGTAATGCACGCAGGCCAGCGAGTTGCGCTCGCGATGGGTGGACACCGCCAGCAGCCGACCGATGCCGGTGAGGTCGAGGTACCGTTCGGCATGCGGCGAAGCCGGGTTGCCGAAGAACGTGGCAAGCCCTTCCATCCGCGCCAGGCGGATGCCGTCCCAGTCGTCATCGGCCAGCACCACCCGAAAACCGGCCTCGTGCAGCGACTTGCCGATCGCACGGGCCACCGGATCGGAGCCGAAGATCAGCACCCCGCGCGGCTCCGGCTCGGCCACCTTCAGCCAGATCGCCAGCGGCCGTGCGGTCGCGCTCTGCAGGATCACCGTGCCGATGATCAGGGTGAACACCAGCGGCACCAGCGCCTCCGCGCCGGGCACGCCGAGCGCGTCCAGGCGCAACGCGAACAGCGCCGAAACCGACGCCGCCACGATGCCGCGCGGCGCCACCCAGCCGATCAACGTGCGCTCGCGCCAGGAAAGGCCGCTGCCCAGGCTCGACAACGCCACGGTCAGCGGTCGCACCACCAGCTGCGCGATCAGGAACAGGACGATGCCCGCGCCCAGCATGCCGTCGGGCAGCGGCCAGTGCAGCCGCGCCGCCAGCAGGATGAACAGCAGCGACACCAGCACGGTGGTGAGGCTTTCCTTGAAATCGAGGATGTCGTCGATGTGCACGCCGCGCAGGTTGCCCAGCGCGATGCCCATGATCGTCACCGCCAGCAGCCCCGACTCGTGGGTCAGCGTGTTGGAGATGCTGAAGGCCAGCAACACCGCGGCCAGTACCGCGTAGTTCTGCAGATACTCGGGGATCATCTGGCGGCGCAGGAAGAATGCCATCAGCCAGGCGGACAACGCACCAATGCCCACGCCGCAGCCGATCGTGGCGATGAACACGCCGATGGTGTGCCCCTCCTGGCGCGACACGATCGCCTCGTAGATCAGCACCGCGAACAGCGCGCCCAGCGGGTCGATCACGATGCCTTCCCAGCGCAGCGTGTTGGCGATGCGCGCGTTCGGGCGCAGCGTGCGCAGCATCGGCGCGATCACCGTCGGCCCGGTCACGCAGGCGAGCGCGCCGAACAGCAGCGCGATCGGCCAGGCCAGCCCGGCAACGAGGTGCGCGGCCAGCGCCAGCAGCAGCAACGAGGCCACCGCGCCATAGCTGACCAGCCCGCGCACGGCCTTGCCGATGCCCGGCAGTTCATGGAAACGCAGGGTCAGGCTGCCCTCGAACAGGATCAGCGCCACCGCCAGCGACACGGTCGGGAACAGAAGCCCGCCCAGCAGCCGGTCCGGATCGAGCACGCCGCCGATCGGGCCCAGCACGATGCCGGCCAGCAGCAGGAACAGGATCGCGGGCAGCTTCACCCGCCATGCCAGCCACTGCGCCAGGAAGCCGATCATCAACATGCCGGCAAGCATCAGGCCCGGCTCGATCGCCATCGCAATCCTTGGACACCTCGGGCCGCCATCGAAACATGCGGCGGGGCGCGCGTCCAGCATCTGAAAAGCGAGGAGTGAGTGGAGAGGAGTGAAAAGTGAGTGAAGAGCAGAAGCGTGCGACGACGCGCGCTCTCTCATCTCTCACTCCTCTCCACTCGCTCCTGCTTCAAAACCGCCGGTACTGCAACGCCTCGGCCAGGTGCTCGCGCTCCAGCAACGCGGCGCCGCCATCGAGATCGGCGATGGTGCGAGCCACCCGCAGCACGCGATGGTAGGCGCGCGCGGACAGGCCCAGCCGCTCCAGCGCCGATTCGAACCAGCGCCGCTCGGCCGGCCCCAGCGCGCAGTCACGCTCCAGTTCGCGCGTGCTGATCTCCGCGTTCGGCCGGCCCGCGCGCATCAGCGACTGCCGCCGCGCCTTGAGCACGCGCGCGCGCACCGTGGCGGAATCCTCGTCGCGCTCGCCGCGCGGTGTGCCCAGGTCGGCCAGCGGCACCGGCGGCACCTCCACGCACAGGTCGATGCGGTCGAGCAGCGGCCCGGAGATGCGCGCACGGTAACGCTGGATCTGGTCCGGCGTGCACTGGCAGCGCGGATCGCCGGCGTGGCCGCAGGGGCAGGGATTCATCGCCGCGACCAGCTGGAACTGCGCGGGAAAGGTCGATTGCCGTGCCGCGCGGGAGATCATGATATGGCCCGATTCCATCGGCTCGCGCAGCACTTCCAGCACGTGCCGGCTGAACTCGGGCAGCTCGTCCAGGAACAGCACGCCGTTGTGCGCCAGCGAGATCTCGCCCGGGCGCGGGTTCGAGCCGCCGCCAACCAGCGCCACCGCCGAGGCGGTGTGGTGCGGCGCGCGAAACGGGCGCCGGCGCCAGTGCTTCGGGTCGGTGATCTGCCCGGCCACCGACAGCACGGCGCAGGTTTCGAGCGCCTCCGACTCCGACAGCGGCGGCAGGATGCCAGGCAGGCGCTCGGCCAGCATGGTCTTGCCGGTACCTGGCGGCCCCACCAGCAGCAGGTGGTGGCCGCCCACCGCCGTGATCTCCAGCGCACGCCGCGCCTGCAGCTGACCGCGCACGTCGGCCAGGTCCGGGCCGCCGTCGGCGCCGCCGTCGCTGGGAATGCCGACCGGCATCGACAGTTCGTGCGCGCCGCGCAGCCAGCCGCACACTTCGGCCAGGGTGTCGGCGACCCGCACGTCCACGTCCGATACCAGCGCCGCCTCGGCGGCGTTCTCGCGCGGCACCACCACCCGGCGCCCGCGCGCCCGCGCACGCAGCAGCGCCGGCAGTACGCCAGACACGCTGCGCAACGTGCCGGTCAGCGCCAGTTCGCCGAGGAATTCGCAGTCGTCCAGCTTCTCGCGCGGCACCTGGCCGCTGGCGGCGAGGATGCCCAGCGCGATCGGCAGGTCGAAACGGCCGCCGTCCTTGGGCAACTCGGCCGGCGCCAGGTTCACCGTGACGCGACGGCCGGGGTACTCGAACGCAGTGTTCTGGATCGCCACGCGCACGCGGTCGCGCGCCTCGCGCACCGCGGCCTCGGGCAGGCCGACGATGCTGGTGCTCGGCAAGCCACCGGAAAGATGCACCTCGACCATCACCTGCGGTGCGGCGATCCCTTCCTGGGCCCGACTCAGGGTGACGGCAAGACTCATGCGACCGCTGGTCGGTGGCGCGTGGCGGACAGGGTGCTGACAGGCACGGACATCGGCGGCTCCATCAGCAGCGCTGAACAAATAACCGCCTCCGATCGTTCTCGGGGTGAGGGTGACGGATCGGAGGCGGCTCCCGGGAGGTGGTTGTCACGAACCCGCGCGGGCAGCCACCGCGGCCTCCAGTTCGGCCACGCGTCGCTCCAATTCGTCGACCTTGGCGCGGGTGCGCGCCAGTACCTGCGACTGGACTTCGAATTCTTCGCGGGTGACCAGATCGAGGCGGCGCAATCCTTGCGCCAGAACATCTTGGAAGTTGGCTCGCAAGTCCTGATGCGCCTGTGCCACCCCTGGCGGTACCAACGACACAAGTCGCAGGGCAATCTGGTCGATATCCTGCCTATCCATCATGGATAGCGCCTCGAGCTCGTCGAGGTAAATACTAGGTGAACGGAAATCGCGGGCACCATCGGCAGGCTCCATCAAAAGTTGTAGGGATTGTCCTACACGTGCCGTTTCCAGGCGACAACCCTTCACTGGGCAGGCAGAATGCCAAGCCGACCCATCCGATGCCCTGCAAGGAACAAACCATGAAGCTGGTCGTGGCGATCATCAAGCCGTTCAAGCTGGACGACGTGCGCGAAGCGCTGGCCGAGGTCGGCGTGCAGGGCATCACGGTCACCGAAGTGAAGGGTTTCGGTCGCCAGAAGGGCCACACCGAGCTGTACCGGGGCGCCGAGTACGTGGTCGACTTCCTGCCCAAGATCAAGCTGGAGGTGGCGGTGGCCGACGACCAGCTCGACCGCGTGATCGAAGCGGTGCAGGCCTCCGCCCGCACCGGCAAGATCGGCGACGGCAAGATCTTCGTCAGCACGCTGGAACAGGTGATCCGGATCCGTACCGGCGAGCTGGACCACGACGCGCTGTAATTCCGCCGCGGCCCGCACCGGCACTCGCCCGCGAGGGCCTTCCCGCCGACTTATGCACAACTTGTTGGGTTGACCATGCTTGGGTCACCCGATATGTTGTGTGCGTCGGTGCCCGACCAGATGCGACATCGGTCGGGCTTAAAAGGGAATCCGGTGTAACTCCGGAACTGCCCCGCAGCGGTAAAGCGGAAACGAACGCCTTCACAAGCACTGGTCGTCCACGGCCGGGAAGCGAGGGCAAGTAGGCGGATCGCTTTGATCCTCGTCCGCAAGTCCGAAGACCTGCCGGCACATCGGGGCGAACGTGCCCCGGTGCGTAGTGACGGCTTCCGCGGGGAAGCGCGTCGTGAAGCAGGTCGCCACCCGGCGCCCGGCTTGCGCGTCGCCCTCCGGAATCCATCGCTATCAGGCCCTGCGCGCGGGAGCAGGCGTTTGATATCCATGCCGGAGCCACCAGCCATGCAACCCCTCGATACCGTTGGGCACGAGCGCACCGCCGCGCGCACCGACTCGCCCGCCGCCATGGGCGAAGCGCCCGCGTCCGAAACCGCGTTCGCGCTGACCCCGCCGCACAATGCGGCACCCATGCGCGTGACCAAGCGCAACGGCGGCCAGGAAACCGTCGACGTCAACAAGATCGTGCGCGCGGTGACGCGCAGCGCCGAATGCCTGCACGGTGTCGATCCGCTGCGGGTGGCACTGAAGACCATCGGCGGCCTGTACGACGGTGCCACCACCCAGGAGCTCGACCAGCTCTCGATCCGCACCGCTGCCGCGCTGACCGCGGAGGAACCCGAATACGGCCAGCTCGCCGCCCGCCTGCTCGGTGCGTACATCGACAAGGAGGTCAGCGGCCAGGAAATCCAGAGCTTCTCGCAGTCGATCGCGCGCGGCGCCGAACTTGGCATCCTCAACGACCGCCTGCGCGACTTCGTGGCCGCCAACGCACGCAAGCTCAACGACGCGATCGATCCGCTGGCCACGCGCCGCTTCGAATACTTCGGCTTGCGCACGGTGTACGACCGCTACCTGCTGCGCCATCCGCAACAGCGCTTCGTGATCGAGACGCCGCAGCACTTCTTCATGCGCATCGCCTGCGCGCTGGGCGGCAACGAGGGCGGTACCCATCAAATCAGCGAGACGCTGGAACTCTATCGACTGCTGTCATCGCTGGAATACATCGCCAGCTCGCCCACGCTGTTCAACGCCGGCACCCGGCACGAGCAGCTCAGTTCGTGCTACCTGCTCGATTCGCCGGTCGATTCGCTGGAGTCGATCTACGACAAGTACGCCGACGTGGCCAAGCTCAGCAAGTTCGCCGGCGGCATCGGCCTGGCGTATTCGCGGGTGCGTTCGCGCGGTTCGCTGATCCGCGGCACCAACGGCCACTCCAACGGCCTGCTGCCATGGCTGAAGACGCTGGACGCGTCGGTCGCCGCAGTGAACCAGGGCGGCAAGCGCAAGGGCGCCGCCTGCGTCTACCTGGAATCGTGGCACGCCGACATCGAGGATTTCCTCGAACTGCGCGACAACACCGGCGACGATGCACGACGCGCGCACAACCTCAACATCGCGAACTGGATTCCCGACGAATTCATGCGCCGGGTCGAGAACGACGGCGACTGGTCGCTGTTCGATCCGAAGGTCGTGCCGCACCTCGTCGACAGCTGGGGCGAGACGTTCGACCGCGCCTACGCCGAGGCGGAAGCGGGCGGCCTCGCCGTGAAGAGGGTGAAGGCGCGCGAACTGTATGCACGCATGATGCGCACGCTGGCGCAGACCGGCAACGGCTGGATGACCTTCAAGGACCGCTGCAACGCCACCAGCAACCAGACGGCCAGAGCGGACAACGTGATCCACCTGTCCAACCTGTGCACCGAGATCCTGGAAGTGAGCTCGGCGAACGAAACGGCAGTGTGCAACCTCGGCTCGGTGAACCTGGCGCGGCATGTCGTCGATGATTCATTCGACTTCGACCAGCTCGCCGCAACCGTGCGCACCGCCGTGCGCCAGCTCAACCGGGTGATCGACCTCAACTACTACCCGATCGAGACCGCACGCACCGCGAACATGAAGTGGCGCCCGGTGGGCCTGGGCGTGATGGGCCTGCAGGACGTGTTCTTCCGGCTGCGCCTGCCGTTCGACTCGGCCGAGGCGCTGGCGCTGTCCACCCGCATCGCCGAGGAGATCTATTTCCACGCGCTGTCGCAATCGTGCGAACTGGCCGCGGCCGACGGTGCGCATCCCGGCTTCGCCGAGAGCCGCGCCGCCGACGGCGAGCTGCAGTTCGACTACTGGCCGCACGCCGCGCCGCACGATGCCGCGCGTTGGGACGCCCTGCGCGAGCGCATCCGGCAGCACGGCCTGCGCAACTCGCTGCTGATCGCGATCGCGCCCACCGCCACGATCGCCTCGATCGCCGGCTGCTACGAATGCATCGAACCGCAGGTGTCCAACCTGTTCAAGCGCGAGACGCTGTCCGGCGATTTCCTGCAGGTGAACCGCCATCTCGCCGACGAGCTGAAGGCGCTGGGCTTGTGGACGCCGGAAATACGCGACGCGATCAAGCTGGCGGAAGGCTCGATCCAGGGCATCGCGGCGATCCCCGAGCGCCTGCGCCGGATCTACCGCACGGTGTGGGAATTGCCACAGAAGGCGCTGATCGACCTGGCCGCCTCCCGCGGGGCCTGGATCGACCAGAGCCAGTCGCTGAACCTGTTCATGGAAAATCCGAACATCGGGCAGCTCTCGTCCATGTACATGTACGCCTGGAAGGCCGGCATCAAGACCACCTACTACCTGCGCTCGCGACCGGCGACGAAGATCGCCAAGACCACGGTGTCGGCGCTCTCCGACCAGGCCCAGGCCAATGCCGCCGTGTTCTGCTCACTGGAAAATCCCGAGTACTGCGAGGCTTGCCAGTAACCCCACACCCGTCATCCCAGCGCAAGCTGGGATCCAGCGTCTTCGATGCATGGAGCAGAGGCACTGGATGACCAGCCCTTCGGCTGTTGAGAAGCTCCTCCAGCTTGCGCTGGAATGACGGCCTTCAGCCGCAGATCTCCGCGTACAAGTCCCGCCAATACGGATTGGATTTCCCGATGAGTTCGATCTTCCACGCCCGCTTCCACGCCTTGATCGTCTTTTCGCGGGTGACGGCGGATTCCATCGTCTCGTGCACTTCGAACCAGACGAGGTCATGCACCTGATGGCGCTGGGTGAAGCCCTCGACCACGTTGCTTCGGTGCTGCCAGACGCGCACTGGCAGGTTGGAGGTGACACCGATGTACAGCGTGCCGTTGCGCTGGCTAGCAGGCAGGTAAACACAAGGTTGACGCTCCCTCATCCCCACCCTCTCCGAGACACCTCAATCCCGTCATTCCAGCGAAAGCTGGGGGAGCTTCTCAACAGCCGAAGGGCTGGTCACCCAGTGCCTTCGGCTTCTGCCGCGATACCGCGTAGGCAAAAGTCGCTGGATCCCGGCTTTCGCCGGGATGACGAACGAAAATCCATGCATCCAAGGAACCACCCCATGTCCGCCCAACCTGCCCGCAACGCCCACATCCTCGACCCCGGTTTCGAACTCACCCTGCGCCCGATGCGCTACCCCGGCTTCTACGAGATGTACCGCAACGCGATCAAGAACACCTGGACCGTCGAGGAGGTGGATTTCTCGATGGATACGCGCGACCTCGACACCAAGATGTCCGCCGCCGACCGCCACCTGATCCGGCGGCTGGTGGCGTTCTTCGCCACCGGCGACACCATCGTCTCGAACAACCTGGTGCTGAACCTGTACCAGCACATCAACGCGCCGGAAGCGCGCATGTTCCTGTCGCGCCAGTTGTACGAGGAGGCGCTGCACGTGCAGTTCTACCTCACCCTGCTGGATACCTACATCCCCGACCCGGGCGAGCGCAACGCCGCGTTCGCGGCGATCGAGACGATCCCGTCGATCCAGCAGAAGGGCGCGTTCTGCTTCAAGTGGATCGACTCGATCCAGGACCTGCGCCGGCTGGAGACGCGCGAGCACCGGCGGCAGTTCCTGCTCAACCTGATCTGCTTCGCCGCCTGCATCGAAGGGCTGTTCTTCTACGCCGCGTTCGCCTACGTCTACTACCTGCGCTCGCGCGGGCTGCTGCACGGGCTGGCCGCCGGCACCAACTGGGTGTTCCGCGACGAGAGCGGGCACATGACGTTCGCGTTCGAGGTGGTGCGTACCGTGCGCGCGCAGGAGCCGGACCTGTTCGACGAGGCGATGCGCGCGCAGGTGGAAGAGATGCTGGAGGAGGCGATCTCCTGCGAGACCCGCTTCGCCGAGGACGTGCTGTCCGGCGGCGTGGCCGGCATGTCGGTGAAGGACATGCGCCAGTACCTCGAATACTGCGCCGACCAGCGCCTGGCCCAGCTCGACCTGCCGAAGAAGTACGGCGCGAAGAACCCGTTCGACTTCATGGACCTGCAGGACGTGCAGGAACTGGCCAACTTCTTCGAGCGGCGCGTGTCCGCGTACCAGGTTGGCGTACAGGGCGAGGTGGCGTTCGACATGGCGTTCTGAACGATGTGCCGGACGGGCTATTGACTACAGGTGTAGTCAAGGCGTACGTTGACTACAACTGTAGTCACGTGGTGCCCCGGCCATGCGCAAACCCTCCATCGGCGACCAGGAACTGGCGCTGCTGCAGCACATCGACGAATGCGGCGCCGCCTCGGTCGGCGAGGTGGCGACGAGCTTCGGCGAGCCGCGTGGGCTGGCCCGCTCCACCGTGCTGACCATGATGGAGCGGCTACGCGGCAAGGGTTACCTCAAGCGCCGCCAACTCAAGGGAATGTTCCGCTACAGCACCGCCACCGGCGCGGGCGAGGCGGTGCGCAGCGCCGTGGGCAGCTTCGTCGAGAAGACGCTCAGCGGCTCGGTGTCGCCGTTCGTGGCCTGGATGTCGGAGCGCGCCGAAGTCTCCGATGCCGAACTGGCCGAGCTGGAGGCGCTGGTAGCGCAGCTTCAATCCCGGCGCAGGGAGTCGTGACATGGACGCACTCGACCACCTCGCCGATACCCTGCTCACGCGATTGGTCTGGACGTCCATCCAGGCCGCCCTGCTGATCGGCGTCATCTGCCTGCTCGGCCGCTGCTGGCCGCGCCTGTCGGCGGCAATGCGCTGCATGCTGTGGTGGCTGGTCGCCGCCCAGCTGCTGCTGGGCCTGCTGTGGCACGCGCCGCTGGAACTGCCGCTGCTGCCGCCTGCTCCGCTCGAAGCCACCGCGCCAGCCATGCCGCCCGCGGCGTTCTTCGCCACGGCGGCGGCTCCCGGCGACACTGCGCCATCGACGTCGCCGGCCGCTTCGCCGGCAACGCCCGCGCTGTCCTGGCGTACCGGCATCGCCCTGTCGTGGCTGGCTGCCCTGCTGCTGCAGGCACTGGTCGCACTGCGTCAATGGCGGCAGGCACGATGCCTGCTGCGCGAATCGCAACCCTTGCGCGATGTTTCGCTGCAGGCGTTGTGCGCACGCCAGGCACGGCAGCTCGGCTTGCGCCGCTGTCCTCGCCTGCGCGTCTCCGACGCCATCGTCTCGCCGCAGGTGACCGGCCTATGGCGACCCACCGTGCTGCTGCCCACCGGCCACGCGCTCAGCGCCGACGAGGCGGCGATGGCGATCGCGCACGAACTGGCCCACCTGCGCCGCGGCGACCTGTGGCTGGCGTGGGTGCCGGCGCTGGCGCAGTGCCTGTACTGCTTCCACCCGCTGGTGCGCTGGGCGATGCGCGAGTACGCGATCAACCGCGAATCGGCCTGCGACGCGCAGGTCCTGCGGCACGACCGTGCCGCCCCGCAGGACTACGGCCGCCTGCTGCTGCGCCTCGGCGTGGCGCAACCGATGCACGCCGGCCTTGCCGGCGCTTCCCCGTCCTTCCACAACCTCAAGAGGCGACTGACCATGTTGCAGCAAACCGTGAACCAGCCGCCGTCGCGCGCGCGCGGCTGGCTGCTCGTCGCAGCGATCGCCCTGGTCGGCGTGCTGCCCTATCGCGTGACGGCGGCCGCAGCGGACAACACGCCCGCTGCGTCGACTTCCACGCAGGCGAACCTGTTGCCGCCACCACCGCCGCCGCCAGCCCCTCCAGCGGCACCGCTCCCCGCCGTGCCGCCGGTTCCGCCTCCGCCTCCGCCTCCCCCGCCGCCACCCGCGCCGCCGCACGACATCAGCGGCCTGCGCGTCCACCACGCCAACGTCGCCATCCATACCGACGCCAGCGAAGGCTTCGCGCTGCTCGACGGCGATGCGGCCATCGTCAACGGCAGCGACGTCGACCTCGCCGCCGCGAAGCGCCTGCAGCGGAACGGCAGGCCCACGATGTGGTTCCGCCGAGGCGACAAGGCCTACCTGATCGACGACCCCGCCTACGTGCAACGCGCCAAGGCCGCCTACGCGCCGGTCGACACCCTGGCCAGGCAACAAGGCGAACTGGGCGGCGAGCAGGGCGCGCTCGGCGGCAAACAGGGGGCCTTGGGCGCGCAGCAAGGCACGCTGGGCGCCAGGCAAGGGCAGCTCGCCGGCCAGCGCGCGATGCTGGCCAGCCAGCAAGCCATGCTTGCCACGCAATCCAGCCAGCATGAACGCTCCGCGGAAACGCAGGCGAACCATGCCAAGCTCGACACCAGCGAGCAGGAACTCGATCGGCAGCAGGAAAAGCTCAGTCAGCAACAGTCGGCACTGGGCCGCCAGCAGGCCGAACTGGGCAAGCAGCAGGAAGCGCTCGGCGCACAACAGGAAGCACTGGGCAAGCGCCAGGAACAGGCCACCAACCAGGCCAATCGGCAGATCGGCAAGCTACTCGATGAAGCGATCGCCAAGGGTGTCGCGAAGCCGACGGCCCTGCGCTGAGCAGAATCACAGCCGCCCCGCGACCACGCATCTTCTTGCCCCTTCCGCTGTCCGCAGGGAAGGGGTTGCTCTTCATCAAGTCAAGGTCGAGAGCGTTACCCTCTCCTGACCCCCCCCTGCTGCGCAGGGGGAGGAACCGGACGTAGCGCTCAGCGCCAGGGCCACGCCTTCAGCTGGTACTCGTGCGGCGGCGTGTTGCCGGCCAGGTACTGCACGAAGTAGTCCCAGCGCCGGCGGGTGGCGTACGGGGTGGCTTCGGCGTAGCCGTGATGGACGTTCGGGATCAGCAACAGGTCGAAATCCTTGTTTGCCTTGATCAGCGCGTCGGCCACCAGGAGGGTCTGGTAGGGCGGCACGTTGTCGTCCATCGTGCCGTGCACCAGCATCAGCCGGCCCTTGAGGTTCTTCGCGAAGCTCTGGTTGGCCTGGGCGTCGTAGTTGGTCTTGCCGTCCTTGCCGGTGACCAGCAGGCCCTGCCACTTCTCGGCCCAGTCGTCCTCGTAGTTGCGGTTGTCGTGGTTGCCGCTCTCGGCCCAGCCGACCTTGAAGAAGTCCGGGTAGTGGAACATCGCGGCCGCGGTGGCGTTGCCGCCGCCGGAGTGGCCCCAGACGCCTACGCGGTCGAGGTCGATCCATGGGTACTTCTTGCCGAGCTCCTTCAGGCCAAGCACCTGGTCGGGCAAGGTGTTGTCCTCGACATGCTCGAAGTAGGCGTCGTGGAACGCCTTGGAACGCCACGGCGTGCCCATGCCGTCGAGCGCGATCACGATGAAGCCGAGTTCCGCCATCGCCTGGTGGTCGGCGCGCGCGGAGGAGAAGCTGCGCCCGCGCACCGAGCCGGTCTGCGGGCCCGGGTAGATGTAGTCGATGATCGGATACTTCTTCGACGCATCGAAGTTCGTCGGCTTGAACATCATGCCGTACAGGTCGGTCTTGCCATCGCGGCCCTTTACCGTGAACGGGATCGGCGGCGCCCAGCCGGCGGCCTTCAGGCGCGAGATGTCGGCGCTGGCCACGCTGGCCAGCTTGCGGCCATCCTGCGAATCGCGCAGCACGGTGACCGGCGGCGTGGTCGGGGTGGAGTACGCGTCGACGAAGGCGTTGCCGTCCGGCGACAGCGTCACCGTATGGTCGGCCGCTTCCGGCGTCAGCAGCACCGGCTTGCCGCCGTCCAGGCCGACCTTGAAGAACTGCTGGTAGTACGGGTTCACGCCCGCCGTGCGGCCGACGCCGCGGAACCACACGGTGCGCGTCTTCGGATCGACCTTCAGCACCTCGGTGACGTTGCCGTCGCCCTTGGTGATCGCATGCTTGAGCTTGCCGGTGCCGAGGTCGTACAGATACAGGTTGCCCCAGTTGTTGCGCTCGCTGAACCAGATCGCCTCGTTCGTCTCGGGCAGGTAGCGCCAGTTCACCGCGCCGTTGCCGCTCTCGTAGTAGGTCGGCACCGATTCCTCGAACACCGTGCGCACCTTGCCGGTTCCCGCGTCGGCGATGCGGAACCACTCGTGCTTGTGATCGCGCGAGGTGGAGACGAAGGCCAGCGTCTTGCCGTCCGCCGCCCACTTCACGTCGTCCCAGCCACCGTCGGGGCCGCAGCTGACGTCGTCGCACAGGGTGGAGCGATGCTGGTCCGGCGGCATCTGCAGGCGCAGCACCTTCTTTGCGGCGACGTCGATGATGACGCGCTCGATCATCGTCACGTCCTTGTCGCCGACCAGCGGGTACTTCCACTTCTCCAGCTTCGGATGGCCGACGTTGGTGCTGACCAGGTACATCTCGCCGGTCTTGCGCTGGTCCTGCTGGAAGGTGGCGATCTGCTTCGAATCCGGCGACCACTCCACGATCGCGTTGTCGGTGTGCTTCCAGCCGGCGTTGTCGGTGGCGTAGCCGAAGTTCTCGACGCCGTCGGTGGTGAGCTGGGTCTCCTTGCCGCTGGCGACGTCGCGCAGCCACAGGTTCCAGTCGCGGATGAACGCCTCGCTCTGCTTGTCCGGCGACAGCGCGCCCGGCTCCTTGCCGGTCTTCACCAGCGTGGCGCGATCGACGCAGCTCGCCTCGGCCGCGGCGAGGTCGCATACGTAGCGCTTGCCGCGCACGGCAACGTCGATGCGGCCGTCCGGCTTCGCTTCGTAGCCGGTCACCGGCAACTTCTTCGCGTCGAGCGGCTTGCCGCTGGCCTTGCCCAGCGCCGCGGCGAGCTTGGCCTGGTCGAACAGCGGCACGACCTTGCCGCTGGCCGCGTCCATCCGCACGAAGTGGTCACCGCCGGCGTCGTGGTCGACGTACCAGAAATGGCCGTCGTCCAGCCAGTCGACCTTCTGCACCGCGTGATCGACCAGCGGCGCGGTGTTGTAGCTCATGAAGCGCTCCGCCCGCGCGTAGTCGTCCGCGCCCAGCGTGCGACCCTGCGCCGCGACACCGGCCGACAAGGCGCCCATGACCAGCGCGCCGAGCACGCGCGAACTGCCGATTTTCAAACTCATGCTGCGTTCCCCTTGAGAAAGCGGATCTGTGCGGTTGCCGGCCCTGGCGCGGACTCACCCGAATGCCCGATGCTAACGCGGGCATGACCAATGGCACCCCTGCCATTGGTCCCGATTGAGCCACCCGCACCGCCAGCGCATCACCGCATGGACGGCCCCGCCCTGCGCTTGACGGGCAGGCGCCGGCCATCGCACCCTGCGCCATCCGTGTTCCCGGAGTCGCGTCATGCCGCAGCGCCTCAGAGTCATCGGCAACTACATCTCGCCCTACGTGCGCAAGGTGCTGGTGTGCCTGGAGCTGAAGGGGCTGGAATACGAGATCGACCCGATCGCGCCGTTCGTAGGCAACGACGAATTCACCCGGCTCAGCCCGCTGCGCCGCATCCCGGTGCTGATCGACGGCGGGCTGGAGCTCAACGACTCCTCGGTTATCTGCCAGTACCTGGAGGACCGGCAGCCCACGCCCTCGCTCTATCCGCGCGACATCGCCGACCGCGCGCGCGCCCGCTGGCTGGAGGAGTACGCCGACACCCGGCTGGCCGACGGGCTGGTCTGGCGGCTGTTCAATCAGCTGGCGATCAAGCGCCACATCTTCGGCGAGGCGCCCAACGAGGCGGTGGTGCAGCACGCGCGCGAGGTGGAGATCCCCGCCGCGCTCGACTACCTGGAAACGCAGCTGCCGGACGACGGCTTCGTGTTCGGCGCGCTGTCGATCGCCGACATCAGCATCGCCAGCTTCTTCCGTACTGCCTCGTTCGTGCGTTACGCGATCGACGCCGAACGCTGGCCGCTGACGGCGGAGCTGGTGGCGAAGGTGCAGGCGCTGCCGGTATTCCGGAAACTGGCCGGCTTCGAGGATTGCATGCTGCGCCTGCCGCTGGCCGAGCAGCGTGGCGCCCTGATCACCGCCGGCGCCCCGCTGACCAGCGAGACCCTCGGCACCAGCGCGCCACGCCCCGGGCCGCCGCGCGCGTCCTGAGGCTGCCGGCAGACCGGCTAGAATGCGCGGCATGAGCCTGCCCGAAGCCACCCTGCTGGAAATGGTCTTTCCCGACCACACCAACCACCTCGGCACCTTGTTCGGTGGCCAGGCGCTGGCGTGGATGGACAAGGCCGCCTTCATCGTGGCCTCGCGCCACGCCCGCCGCATCGTGGTCACCGCGCGCTCGGAGGAGGTCAGCTTCCGTGTTCCGGTACGCAAGGGCCAGCTGGTCGAGCTGGTGGCGCGCATCGTGGAGGTGGGCCGCAGCTCCATGCACGTGGAGGTGGAGATGACCGCCGAGGACCCGCTCAGCGGCGACCGCCGCGTGTGCACCAGCGGACGCTTCGTAATGGTGGCGCTGGATTCCAACGGCATGCCGACCCAGGTGCCGTCGCTGCCGGCCGGCGACTGACGCCGGCGCCGGGCGCCTGCCGATCGCCCGCCCTGGTGCGCCCGGGGGAAAGCGGCCTTCGCCGTCAGCCCTGCCGCCCCATCAGCTCCACCAGCCAGTCCACGAACACGCGCAGCCGCGCCGGCATCTGCCGCTGCGATGCGTACAGCACGTGCACCGGCAGCGAGGGCGGCGGCAGCGCGGGCAGGATCTGGCGCAAGGTGCCCTTGGCCAGCGCGTCGGCGATGCGGTAACGGGGGAACTGCGCGATGCCCAGCCCCGCCTCGCAGCAGGCGAGGTAGGCGTCCACGCCGCTGACGGTGACGCGGGCCGGCAGGCTTACGGCGCGGCGACGGCGGTTCACCACGAACTCCAGCGCGGGCTCGGGCCGGCGCGTGGTGGGCGAGGCCCAGTTCACCGCCTGATGGCCCTGCTGCAGGTCGGCCAGCGTGGCGGGCTGGCCGTGGCGACGCAGGTAGGCCGCGCTGGCCACGGTGACCTGCGCCAGCGTGGCCACGCGCCGCCCCACCAGGCCCGAGTCCGGCAGCTCGCCCACGCGCAGCACGCAGTCCACGCCTTCGCGCAGCAGGTCCACGAAGCGGTCGCTGGTGCCGATGTCCAGCTCGATCTGCGGGAAGCGCGCGCAGAACTCGGGCAGCACGGGGATCACCAGTTGCCGCGCCAGCGTGGCCGGCAGGTCGATACGCAGGCGGCCCTGCGGCTTCAGCGCAGCCTCGCGGAAATCGGCCTCCACCTCGTCGAGGTCGGCCAGCAGGCGCACGCAATGCGCATACCAGGTCTGGCCGTCGCGGGTGATGCGCTGGCTGCGCGTGGTCCGCTGCAGCAGCTGTGTGCCCAGCCGCGCCTCCAGCGCCTTGATCGCGTTCGTCACGGTGGCGCGGGGCAGGCCGAGGTCGTTGGCGGCGGCGGTGAAGCTGCCCAGCTCGACGATCCGCGCGTACAGCCGCATGGTGTCCAGGCGATCCATGGATTGTTGTGTCTGATGGAATGGTGATGGCGATTATTGGGTATTTATCCCGCAACGGCCAGGGCGCAGCATGGCGCCACCTTCCCCCGCCACCCCGGAGCACACCCCATGCAAACCCGCACGCTCGGCAAACATCCTGACGGAAAGCAGGGTCCCCAGGTCTCCGCCCTCGGCCTCGGCTGCATGGGCATGAGCGATTTCTACGGCCGGCACGACGACGCCGAATCCATCGCCACCATCCACCACGCGCTGGACCGCGGCGTGACCCTGCTCGACACCGCCGACATGTACGGCCCCCACACCAACGAGCAACTGGTGGGCAAGGCGATCAAGGGCCGCCGCGAGCTGGCCTTCGTCGCCACCAAGTTCGGCATCATGCGCGACCCGGCCAACCCGACCGCGCGCGGCGTCAACGGCCGCCCCGAGTACGTGCATGCCGCCTGCGAGGGCAGCCTGAAGCGGCTCGGCATCGAGACCATCGACCTGTACTACCAGCACCGCGTAGACCCGGGCGTGCCGATCGAGGAAACCGTGGGCGCGATGGCGGAACTGGTGCAGGCCGGCAAGGTGCGCTACCTCGGCCTGTCCGAAGCCTCGGCCGCCACGCTGGAACGGGCCAGCAAGGTGCATCCCATCGCCGCGCTGCAGAGTGAGTTCTCGCTGTGGACGCGCGATCCCGAGGACAACGGCATGCTCGCCGCCTGCCGCCGGCTGGGCGTCAGCCTGGTCGCCTACTCGCCGCTGGGCCGCGGTTTCCTCACCGGCGCAATCCGCTCGCCCGACGACTTCGAGGCCGACGACTACCGTCGCAGCAGCCCGCGCTTCCAGGGCGAGAACTTCGCGCGCAACCTGGCGCTGGTGGACCAGGTGAAGGCGCTCGCCGCCGACAAGGGCTGCTCACCAGCGCAGCTGGCGCTGGCCTGGGTGCTGGCGCAGGGCGAGGACGTGCTGGCGATCCCCGGCACCCGGCAGCGCAGCCGACTGGACGAGAACCTCGGCGCGCTGGACGTGCGGCTGAGCGCCGCCGAGCTCGCGGCCATCGACGCGGTGTTCCCGCCGGACGCTGCCGCCGGCGAGCGCTATGCGGCGGAGAGCATGGCGCACGTGAATCGTTGACGCCGGCTCGCGGAATGCGCGACTCGCTCCAACCCGACTCCGCGCCACCCGCGGAGGGGAGCAGGTGCTGACCGCGCATCAGTCCCGATGCCGCTCGATCCAGTTGCGGTACGTGCGGTAATGATGGATGGCAAAGCCGGCGAACGACGGATCGTCGCGCAATGCCCGCTCCACGGCGCTCAATGCCTGCTCGAACACTTTCGGCCCCGCCTGGTCGAAAGTGACCTTCTCCAGTTCGTTGGGCGATACCTCAAGACCGATCACTACCTTCTTGCCGACACGGTCGGCGTAGGCGATCTCGCTGGCGGCGAGCGAGAGGATGCTGTCGCTGCCTTCGGCCTTGTGGCGGTAGTCCATCAGGGCGACGTAATCGAACAGGTCGATGACGTGCTCGCTCGCCGGGCGCCGGACGCCCTTCCATTCCAGCTCGATGCCGTCCAGCCAGAACGGGATCGCAGGCCCCACGGCCAGGGTGGCGTGATGCTCGCGCTTGATCTTCATCAGCGCGTCGCCCATGTCCAGGAAACCAGCGAGCAGGCGCTCGCGGGTGTGGTCGTTCCATTCGTCGAGGATGTGCGGTTCGATGTCCAGATTGACGCCGTCGAAGCGTGCCGTCGCCGGCGCGGCGGCGTTGTACCGGACCACCCGTCGGAACATGTCCTCGGCCTGCTCGCGGTAGGCGGGCAGCACGTAATTTTCGGTATGCAGGTAGGCCGAACCCAGCAGCGCATACACCTTCATGTGCCGCCGATGCAGCCGCTCGATGAAGGCGCGATACAACTGCGGCTGCTCGACGATCAGGTTGTGGCCCTGGTATGCATCGGCATAGAGGTACACCGTGTCGATGCGCTGCGACTGCAAGTAGGCCGTGGCTTCCTGCGCGACGGCCGGATCCTTGACCATGGCGCTGGACTCGGCTTCCCAGGTCCATACGGCGCGACTGGCCTGGCCCATCGCGCTGATCGGCAATGTGCATAGCAGAAGCAGCAGGCACAGGTGGAACAGGCGTGTCATGGCGTGTTTCCGGCCGTGGTGTCCGTATCCACCGGCACGTGGTAGCGCCCTTGTCCGACGACCTTGCCGGTCTGCGGATCGGACGGGAACAGCGACAGGTAGCAGCGACTGCTGCAGGCATCGGGACGCTGCAGGATCAGCTGTACCTGCTGGTGTCCGTTCGCCGGAAGCTGCAAGGCGCGGCCGGAGAATTCCAGCAGTTCGCGACCATCCCCGGCGGTCAGCACAGCCAGCGGCACGAACGCGCGACTTGGTTGCGCATCGCGGTTGCTGAAGGTAGCCGTCAGCTGCACGCCGCGGCTGGCAACCGTCACCTCGACCGATTCCGTCGACAACCCGCGCACAACCGGAGCGCCATCGATCGGCTCCGGCTTCTGAACGGCAGCCTGGTAAGCCACCAGTTCTGGTGCGGCGCCGTCCGGAGTCAGCGCCAGCTTCTGCATGAAGATCGCATTGGCCTGCTCGTAGCGGTGCAGCCGGCGGGCCACCCAGTCGCGCGCGGACGCATCGGCGGCGGCGGTCAGATGCATGCCGTCCAGCAGCGCGTACAGTTGCCCGCCACGCAGCCACCAGCGCCCGGCCAGGTACTCCGGCGCGCTGGTCTTGGTCTGTTGCAACGGGAACTGGTGGATGTTGCGAAAGCGGTCGGCCATGTCCAGGCCGGTGCCCAGCCAGGGCGTCCGCGCCGGCTGCTCCAGGCCGTAGGTATGGGACAGCAGCGCCACCAGCGACGGCGTGACGTCCAGTTGCGAGGACACCGCGCGGATGCGCCCAGGCTGCTTGAGCAGCGGCGAGAAGACGATGAGCGGCACGTGATAGCGATCGACATATTCGCCCATCGGAATCTCCGGCAGGCGATGGTCGCCGGTGATCACGAAAATGGTGTTGGCATACCACGGCATCTTCGCCACCGCGTCGAAATAGCGGCGCAGCTGGTCGTCGGTGTAGAGGATGGTGCTGTAGATGTCGGCGTTGGCCCGATAGGCCGACAGTTGCGCGGCGGGAATGCGCAGCTCGCGAAGACGTTGCTCGAAACGCGCAAGGTATGCGTCCTGCCCGGGGAACCGGTAACTGGTGTGCATGGAGATCGTCTGCATCGCCAGCACGAACGGAGTCTGCATATCCGCGCTGTCAGCCAGCACGCGCGACACCAGTTCCTTGTCCGGGTAGCCCCATTCGCTGAAGGGATTCAGCTGATAGCCCGGGCCAAAGTTCCTCCTGTCCACCAGATGCTGCACCTGCTGCAGCTCCAGGTAGCCGCGCTCGTTGTCGAAGGCGGTGTCGGTGCCGTTGTAGAACGCAGTGTGGTAACCCTGCTGCCCCAGCACGCTGAACAGTCCCGGGTGCGGCGGCATGCGTTCACCCAGCGAGGTGAATCCCTCCCCGGCAAAAGGCACCGAACCGAACAGGCTGGGCAGCACGCCGAAGGTGCGGCCCTGGTTGGACAGGAAGTTGTCGAAGTACAGGCTGCGCGCGGCCAGTTCGTCGAGGAACGGCGTGAAGCTGCCCAGCGGCGCCTGTGGACCGGAGAACGAGCGCCCCAGCCCTTCGACGACGATCACCACCATGTTGGGCGGGCGATTGGCGGGGGTGGGCGAGAAGTACGGGCCGAGCGTGTCCGGCGTCCGTTCCGTGCGCAGGAATGGAAACTGCGGATTCAGCGGCAGCTCGCCCGGGTCGGCGACCGAAGTCGCATGGGCCGCCGCCTGCACGACCACGGCGCTGCCCCGCGACCAGCGCCAGACATCGGCGCTGAACCATGCCAGCTTGTCGCAGGCCAGATCCCATGCCGCAGCGTCCTTCAACATGCCGGCACCGGTGGGCAACGGCACCAGCCACGCCAACAGGCCCGCGCCCAGCAGCAACGTGGTCCACAAGGAGGTGCCGAATCCGTTGCGGCGGCGCATCCGCCAGTACAGGCCGCCCCACAGCACCAGCAGCGGCAGGCTCAATTGCAGCAGACTGCGCGGATCGAGTGGCGAGTTGCCGGACAGGATGGTGCGGATTTCCGCGACGCTGTAGCCGAACAGGTCGGCTCCCAGCGGCACATGCGCCACCTGGAAGTACTGGTCGAGCACGGCCTCGGCCAGGATGAACACTGACCATAGCGCCGCCAGCGACACGACGCGCGGCGTGGACCGCCTCAGGGCCAGCAACGGCATCGACAGCAGCAGCAGGATCGGCGACGCGCGCAGCAGCACCAGCAACGCCTGCACGATGGCGACCAGCGCGACGGCCGTCTTCTGGCCGCCGCTCAAGGCGACATCGGCGAAGCCGTGGATCATCGCACCGGCCACCAGCGCAAACTGCGCAGCCAACAAGACCGGAAACGCGGCGGAGTAGCGTGACCAGGCCCCGTCACGATGCCGGACGGTCATCAGCGCGACCCGCTCACCACCGCGAGTACACCGTCAGCCAGAGCCGTCGCTCGTCGTAGCCGTCATCGTCACCGGCATAGCCCGCACCGAGCTTGAAGCCCCACTGCCGCGCAAAGTAGTGTGCCCAGGCGATGCCGATCGCAGCATTGCTGTTGCGCACTACGGTGCCGAAGCGGTCCATGTCGGTGCTGCGGCCATTGCTGATGCTCAGCTCCAGGTAATCGTCGGCATCGCCCCGGTAGTAGTCGCGCAGCAGGAAACGGTTGCTCCAGCTGCCGGAGCCCACGCCCGGCACGTACTGCAGCTTGTAGCGCGCGTACCAGTTGCCGACGTAACGGCCGACGCCGATGCCGTAGAAATCAGTATTGCCGGAGAAGTGCAGATGGTCGACGCTGGCCGACAGCTCCCAGCCGCGGCCCACGCCCTGGAACACCTCCATGCGCCATGCCTGCTCCGGCAGAATGCCGTTCGAAGGACCCTGCTGGTAGCGCAAATTGGCGTAGGCGCGCGACCACAGCGGCGCATAGCCGTCCAACGCCCAGGCCGTGTCGCTGGTGCCGAAATGGTCGGCACGCAGCAATTCCAAGGCAAGCGAGCCGCGGTTGAAATAGCGGCGCAGTGACAGGTCGACATCGTTCCAGTCCTGCCGATCGCCGCTGAAACCGGTGTGGTCCCAGTCGGCGCTGACGCCCCAGCGATAGCCATTGCCGGAATGGATCGCGCGCGGCAACAGGCTTTGCCGCAGATCGTCGACCTCGTCGGCATTCGCCCCTCGTGCCGCCGCCGCATCGAAATCGGCGCGGGCGGCCGCAGGTTGCCCGGCGTCGCGCAGGGCGCGGCCCCGCGCGAGGCGCGCCGCCGGATCGTCCGGCACCAGTGCCACCCAGTGCGCATAGGCCTCAGCCGCCTGCTGCGGACGGCCGCTCCAGCGATAGGCATCGCCCAGCGCCGACCATGCATCGGCATAGCCCGGGCTCTTCTGCACCACGGCATGCAGGTCGCTTTCGGCGGCAGCGAACTGCCCGTCCCAGGCGTAGGTGCGCCCGCGCGCCAGCAGCAGGTCGCCGTTGCCGGGGTACTCGGCCAGCAAGGCGGTGTAGCGCTCGATGGCCAGTCGTCGCTGGCCGCCGGTGGCGAGTTCGCGTGCCTGCAGCATCTTCGCCGTCAATGCACCGGAGGCGGCATCCTGCGCCATCAGGCTGGGCGGACATGCCGCCAACGCCAGCAGCAGCCAAGGCAGCAGGCGAAACGTGCGGAACGGATTCCGTTGCGTGGCCACAGACAGTCCCCTGCGCTTCATGGATGGCTGCTTCCTTCAGCGACCTGCTCGGCGGGCATCACCGTAGTCTCCGCCGGGCTGTGTTGCCACGAACCTTCACGATTGACGTGACCCCACCGGTGCCGCCTGCGCAGCCCGATCAACCAGGTCAGCGTGCCGTAGAAGCGCCAGCAGGAATTCAGCTGCCGATAGCCGAAGTTCTCCAGCACCGCCATGGCGAAAAGCCGGAGTTGCTGCATAGGTCGTGCGTACAGGCCGAAGGACAATTCCTCCAACAGCATCGCGTTGACCGAAAGCAGGACGCCCATGCCCACCGCTGCGACCAGGAACACCAGGAACACCTTCAGCGAGACCAGCCCGACCAGGGCCAGCACGATCATCGAGACGTAGCCGACCACCTCGATCACCGGGCCAAGGAACTCGAAAATCAGCATGAATGGAAACGCCACCCAGCCCGCCGCGCCGCCGCGACGGCTGAACATCAGGCCGATGTTGGACCAGAGGCTTTCGGCCAGGCCGCGTTGCCAGCGCACGCGCTGGTTGCGCAGCGAGGCGAGATCCGTCGGTACCTCGGTCCAGCACACCGGGTCCGGCACGAACACGATGCGGTAGTCGTGCTTCTCCTCGCGCAGGTTGCGGTGCATCCGGACCACCAGATCCATGTCCTCGCCTACCGTGTCGTCGCGGTAGCCGCCAATCGCGATCACCCGCTCCTTGTAGAACACGCCGAATGCCCCGGAGATGATCAGCAACGCATTCATCGGCGACCAGCCCATGCGCCCGAACAGGAACGCACGCAGGTACTCGATCACCTGGAAGCCGGGCAACCAGCGCTCGGGCAGGCCCACCTTCGAAAGCATGCCATCGGTGACCTTGCAGCCGTTGAGCACACGCACCACGCCGCCGCTGGCCACCACGCGCCGGTCCTCCAGGAAGGGACGCACCACTCTGGACAGGCTTTCCGGCTGCAGGATGCAGTCGGCATCCACCACGCAGAACAGCGGATAGCGCACGCAGTTGACGCCGGCATTGATCGCATCGGCCTTGCCGCCGTTGACCTTGTCGACCATGCGAACGTTCGGATATCGCGCCGAGGCGTAGACGCCCCTGACCTGCTCGGTCTGCAGGCGGGCACGATAGGCCTCGGGCACCCACACGAATCCGAATGCCTCGATCAGCGCCTCCCGGGTGCGGTCGCTGGAGCCATCGTTGACCACGACGATCTCGAACTCGGGATAGTTGGTCTTGAGCAGCGAATGCACCGAGGCCACAACCGACTTCTCCTCGTTGCGCGCGGGCAGCACGATGCTCACCGGCGGCTGGTACTCGCGCAGGCCCGGCGGCAGATAGTTGGCCCGGTACTCGCGCATGTAGCGCACGATCTGGTACGCGGAAATGTAGTTGAGGATCAGGTAGGCCAGATTGATCGCCAGGAAATAGATCAAGAAGATCCACTGCATCGATGCAGCGGCGTGCACCCAGGGCACCTGCTGCAGCTGGGCCACGAAGGTCGTCCAGTACCCGTTCATGCCATCGCCCCCATTTCGTACTCGGAAAGCACCTGATCGATGATGTCGCGGCCATAGGCATCGCGTTGCCGCTGCTGCACCTGACGCAACGCAGCGACATCCATTCCGGGCAGCGCCAGCATCGCCTGTGCGGCCCGATAGCGCACCCACCACTCCTTGTCGGCCAGCATGGGCTCCAGGCGTCCGCCATCGGCCGCTTCGCCGATGCGGCCGAGTGCGGCCACCGCGTGCATGCGCACGTGCCAGCGCGATGCGGCGAGGAGGTTCGCTACCCGTTCGCGGTCCCGCTTGTCATTCACCAGCTGCAGGCAGACCGAGGTGACGTGGTCGTCGACAGGGTTGTCGAGCAATTGCCGGATCACGCTGGCGGCACGCTCGGAATCGATGTCGGCCAGGAACCGCACCAGCTTCCCCATGGTGGCGTCATTGGCACGCAGCACGACATTGCCGAGCTCGCGTGCCGCGCTGCCATCCTCGTTCTTGGCCAGGATGCGCGCCACGCTGCCGGACGCCCAGTCCTCACGTTTCAGGATCATCGGCACGAACATCGCCATCCCGCGGGACGGGTCCACCTGCCCCAGCGCATGCGCCGCGCATAGCGAAACGATAGGACTGCGATCGCCGAGGAACGAGGCCAGTTCGTCGAACACATTCCGGTCGCGCAGGTGCCCGAGCGCGATGATGGCCATCGCCCGATGGTGGTAGCTGCCGCGCAGCATGTGTCGCGACGCCTCCACCAGCCCGACGCGATGTCCCAGCGGCACCAGTCGCCGCGACTCCGGATCGGCCAGCGATTCGTGGACCGCGTTCCACGCCTCGATGAAGCCGGTGGCCTCGCCTCGTCCGAGGCGGCGCGTCGGCACATCCTTGCCCGCCAGCACTTGCTGCAACACCTGCGCCCAGTGCAGACGTGCGCGCTTCTCACGTCGCGCACGCCTCTGCGCGTGCACTCGCAGAAGAATGATGACCGCCAACATGCTGAAGGCAAGGAGCAGGGTGAGCGCCGCCACCCAGTACGCCACATCCAGTACGGTGGCTTCGTTGGCCAGACTTTCCATGCGTTTCCCCTCCTGCGCCGAGAAGGCGCAGCTGCCCAAAATCCTGCTTGATTCAGAAAAATGCATGGTTTGCGCCAACCTCGCGCGAGCAAGCCTGGCAGCCCATGTCTTTGTTCGTGAGTCCCCTGGTCAGCGCGACAGGCCGCGGCACACGGCGGGCTATGCGCTGTCAGAGATTATAGCGTGAGAAAATGTGAATGCGCTCACAGATTTTGACTTCGTACTGTGTATGGACACACAGTAGCCAAACCTGACGTGGAGGGTCACGCCACCGACAGCATCGGTCCGGCCGCTGACGGTACCGCGACGCAACCGGCCCAGGTGGTGCATGCCAGGTCGGTGCCGGCGACCGTTGCGCCCAATGCGGCGGCCGTGCCGGAGCCCCCATGCCGACCGTCGCCCGCGGCAGGTAAAATGCCGGCCCATGAGCACCCCCGAACACTCTCCGCTCGGCAAGGACACCGTCTACGCCGGCCGCTACGACCCCAGCCTGCTGTTCCCGATCCCGCGTGCGGACAAGCGCGCGGAGATCGGCATCGCCGACACGCTGCCGTTCCATGGCGTGGACATCTGGAATGCCTACGAGCTGTCATGGCTCGACCTGCGTGGCAAGCCGCAGGTGGCGATGGCCGAGTTCCGCGTGCCGGCGCTGTCGCCGCAGATCATCGAGTCGAAGTCGTTCAAGCTGTACTTGAACGGCTTCGCGCAGGAGCGCATCGCCGATGCCGCCGCGCTGGCCGCCACCCTGACCCATGACCTCTCCGCAGCGGCCGGCGCGGCGGTCGGCGTGCAGTTGCGCGACGCGCGCGCCGACGCACTGCCCGTCATCGATTTGGACGGCCATCTGCTCGATGACCAGAACATCGCCATCGACCACTACGGGCCGCCACAAGCCGATTTCCTGCAGGCCGACACCGGCGCGATGCCGGTGGCCGAAACCGTGCTCTCGCACCTGCTGCGCTCGAACTGCCCGGTCACCGGCCAGCCCGACTGGGGCAGCGTGCAGATCGCCTATCGCGGCGCGCCGATCGACCACGCCGGGCTGCTGCGCTACCTGGTTTCGTTCCGCACCCACAACGAATTCCACGAGCAGTGCGTGGAGCGCATCTTCGTCGACCTGACGCAGCGTTGCGCGCCGCGGCAGCTCAGCGTGTATGCGCGCTACACCCGCCGCGGCGGACTGGACATCAACCCGTTCCGCAGCAGCGCGCCGGCCTCGCCCGGCAATCCGCGCACGGTGCGCCAGTAGCGGCACAACCATCGCCCGCATTCCGCACCGCCCGTCGCCGGCGCGTGAAAACGCATCGCCCTGGACGCCGCTCGGTAATCCTCGCTTCAGATCGACGGCGCTAGCCTTGGTGACCTGACCAACGCGCCCGGACGGCGCCGCGGCAGTCGCCATGGACGGCATCCGTCTGCGACCGAGCCAGGAGTTTCCATGACACGTCCCATGCGCAACACCGCACTGTTGAGCGCTGCCCTTGCCGCCCTGCTGCTGAGTGCCTGCGGCAAGAACGAACCTGTCGCCCCGCCGGCCAGTGCACCCGCCCCGGCCCACACCGCCGCCGTTCCCGCACCGGCTCCCGCTCCGGCCGCCACCGCCGCGCAGCCCGCCGCCGCCACTACCACCCATACCAGCGATGTGGCGCCCAGCGCCCCGGCAACACCCCCGCCCGCACCGCTCACCGTGGCCAAACTGACCTTGGGCAGCGCGGTGAACGCCGAATACAAGGTGACCCGCCCCGGCAACCGTTTCGCCACCAGCGACAGGACCATCTACGCCAGCGTCGCCACCGAAGGCAGCACCGGCGGCGCCACGCTCAACGCGAAGTGGAGCTACCTGGAAGGCCAGGGCCAGCTGGTCAGCAGCATCAGTCAGTCGATCGCCACCGACGGCCCCGCCATCACCACGTTCAAGGTGCAGAACCCCGACCTGTGGCCCGAAGGCAAGTACCGCGTGGAGATCTCGCTGGACGGCAAATCCGTGGCGAAACAGGATTTCGAGATCAGGAAGAGCTGAGCGAGAAGGCATGGAACAAGCGGAGAGGAGTGGGCACGGCGGCGCCGGTCGGCGTTCTCCCGTTGCTCATTTCCCTTCACCGGTGCGCAGGTCGAACAGGCGCGGCTCGCTGCGGAAACCGCAGAGCCGATACGGATGGGATTGCTCCGGAACCGGGCGGTCGTGCAACCGTTGCTGCAGGCGTTGCGATGCGCAGTCTTGCTGTAATTCTGCCCTGCCATCTCCCGCATCAGCATATGCAGATAGTCGGCAACAATCGCCTCGACTTCTTCGCGCCCCCAATCCCTTCGAGGCAATGGCAGGTCTGTACCCATGCCGGGTCGAACCTTCAGCAACGTATCTGGCGGATGTCGCACCAGGTGGTGCGCGCCGTGACACGCGGCACGCCGCTCCACGCACGATGCACCAGCACATCCGTCATGGCTGCGCCGGTTCGTTCAAAAAGAGAATGGTGCGCCCGGCGGGATTCGAACCCACGACCCCTGCCTTCGGAGGGCAGTACTCTATCCAGCTGAGCTACGGGCGCATGCAAGGCCGCGCGGCAGGCCGGCCAAGGCCGGTGCCGCGGGGGAGCGCAGTATAGCGGAGTTGCCGCCGAGGGGCATGCGTGGCGCGGCGGCAGGTGGCGCCCCGCTCCGCATGCCCGCCCAACCCCCGGCCCTCTCCCGGCACGGGAGAGGGATCGCGGCGGGCTTCAGCGGGCCTTGAGCAGCGTGGTGAGCGTGTCGGGCTTGCGGGTGTCGCGGACCAGGTGCGGGTATTTCAGGCCGTCGTGGTAGTCGATGCGGATGGTCTTGTACTCGTCGAAGTTCTTCACCAGCAGCTCGACCGGCTGGTTCCTGTCCTTGGCCGAGGCGGTCACCGCCTCCTTGAGCGCGTCGGCGTCATAGTCGCGACCATTGACGGCGATCACCGTCATGCTCGGCGACAGGCCGGCCTTGAACGCGGGGCCGTCCCACAGCACGTCGCTGATGCTGCCACCCTTGCCGATGGAAACGCCCAGCGAGTAGGTGAGGTCGACGCTGTGCCGGCGCGCCTCGATCGCCTTCACCGCGTCGGACGGCTTGTCGGTGTAGACCAGCTTCCAGCCGTGCGACTCGATGCCGCCGGTCAGCGGGCCATGGCCATCGAGGCGCGTACGCAGGTATTTCGCCCAGTCGTACGGCGCGATGTCGTTGAGCGTCTTGACCACGTCCTCGAAGGTGTAGGTGTTGACGTCCCACTTGCCGTTCTCCATGCCGAAGAACGCCCTGCCGAAGTCGTCGATGCTCTTCTTGCCGCCGCTCAGCTCACGCAACTGGCCATCGACGTCGAGCCAGATCATCTGGCCGGCCGAGTAGTAGTCCTCGCTGCCCTGGTAGTTGCGGTACGGCAACGGGCGACGCTGCGCGATGATCGGGTCGTTGGTGGTGTCCTGCACGTTGCGGAAACTGGCCAGGCCGGGGCGGCCCCTGTCGTAGGCGGCAGCGGTGAAGGCCCACATGTCATGCGCCTGATCGGCGTCCCACAGGCCCGAACGCGCGGCCATCACCTGGCCCCAGAACTGGGTCTGGCCTTCGTAGACCCACAGCAGGGTGTCGCTCATCGGCACGTTGAAGTTCGGCGTGGCGAGATCCGCGCCGCGGCGATACTTGCCGTCCCAGGAATGGTTGAACTCGTGCGAGAACAGATCGCGGGCCAGCGCATTCTTCTTCCACTCGGTGAAGAAGTCGGCCGAGGTGCCGTCCTCGCTGGAGCGATGATGCTCGAGGCCATTGCCGCTCATCTTGTCGCTGAGCGAGACGAGGAAATCGTAGTGGTCGTAATGGTGCGCGCCGTACATCTTGTACATCTGCTGGACCAGGTCCCGGAACGGCTTGATCTGCTCCGGCTTGATCTCCAGGTACTTCATGTCGTCGGCCACGATGCTCATGTGCACCGGCGCCTTGGCGCCCGGATCCAGGTCGATGCGCTTGAAGTACTTGCCGGCATAGATCGGTGAATCGACCAGGTCGTCGTAATTGATCGGCTTGAAGTTCAGCGTGTCGCCGTCCTTCGAGGCCACTTCCAGCGCGGTGCCGGCCTGCCAGCCGGCGGGCAGCTTCACGCTGGCCTCGGTATTGATTTGGCGGGCGAAGTAGCCAGCCGGATACAGCGTCACCGAGTTCCATTGCAGGTTGAGCATCTCCGGCGTCATCACCACGCGGCCCTGACGCTGGTCCTGCGACGACAGGAACTGGAACTCGACCTCCACCCCACTGGCACCCTGCGGCACGTCGACGTGGAACGCGTAGACGTTCAGCGGGTCGCGCGTCCACGGCAGCACCTGGCCGTTCGCCTTCACCATCAGCCCGGCCATCTTGTCGATCGTGCCGTTCGGCGAATGGTTGCCGGGCAGCCACTGCGGATAAAGCAGGGTCAACGGCCCCGGCTGCGCCGGAATCACCTCGTGCACGCGGAAGATCCGGCGCGCCACGTCGGTAGCGTCCACTTTGATCTTCAAGGTGCCCTGATACGGCACATCCCGCGGCGCAGGGACATCGGCAAGCGCGGCGAAACTGGCCAGGCCGAGGGCGGCAGCGGCAAGGGCGGAAGCGAGGCGGGTGGCTTTCAATGCGTTCTCCGGGAGGGAAATGGGCGTCTGCCGGGCAGGCCGGGATCCGCGGCGAGAGGGCCGCCCAGGCCAGACAGACTCGGGGAATCCGTGCCACAGCAGTTGCCGCGGCAGGAATCCGAGGCGTCGATGCTAGACCGGCAACGCCGGGCTTCACCCCTGCCGAAGGTCACGCGCATGGCTCGCGCATGAACCCACCTCGGCCGCCGGCCGGAGTCTGGCATCCATCTTGCTCTGCTTGAGTCGAGCCTCCCGGCCTCCACCCGGCAGAACCCGCATGCACGTCCTGTTCAAGCACCTCCGGAAAGCCGGCAACACGGAGCAACGCCGCGAGTACAGCCACTATCTGGCGCAGCAGATGGGGCCGATGATCCACGCCTTGATGCTGGTGGGCGCGCTTGCCTATCTGGTGGCAGTCATCGCCAGCACCCTGGTGAACCACTCGTCGTTGCCGCTGTGGCTGCGTCTCGTACCGCTGCCGCCGCTGCTGCTGGTGGCCTCGTCGACCCGGTATGTGCGGCAGCCGCGCCTGCTCAGCTCGCTGACCCTGCTGTGCGTCGTGCTGCTGGAGATCGGCATCAACCTCAACGGCGTGGATGACGTGCACCGGCGGTCCGTGGTGCTGCCCGGGTTGCTGCTGCCGGTGGCGTCGTCGGTGATCTGGCTGGGTCGCTGGGATTTCCTCGCCGCCATGTTGCTGTGCGCGCTGGGGCCGCTGCCGATGCTGCTGTTCGGCGGTACCGACAACATGCAGGTCCTCCAGTACCTGGTCTACATGGCGATCGCGATCGCGCTGTCGACGGTGCTGCGCGCATTCATGGCGCGCACCCTGTTCGAGCAGTTCCGCCTGGAACGCCAGCTGCGCGAGCAGGTCAACACCGATGGCCTCACCGGCCTGCTGGTGCGCAACCGCTTCCTGGAGCTGGCGCGACTCGCGCTGGGCGACATCCGTCTACGGCAGCAGCCGGCGTGCGTGCTTTACCTGGACGCCGACCACTTCAAGTCGCTCAACGACAACTACGGCCACGCCGCGGGGGATGCGGCGCTGATCGCGCTGGCCTCGGTAATACGCCGGCAGATGCGCCAGGGCGACCTGATCGGCCGCATCGGCGGCGAGGAGTTCGCGATGCTGCTGCCCGGCCTCGACCTGCAACAGGCCGGCGCCCGCGCCGAGCAGCTGCGTCAGTCGATGCACGAGATCCTGCGCCCGGACGGCCCGTTGACGGTGAGCATCGGCGTGGCCGAATGCGACCACGCCGGCGAGGTCCTCGAAACCCTGCTGGCCCGCGCCGACCAGGCGATGCGCCAGGCCAAACGCGACGGCCGCGACCGGGTCGTCAGCGCCTGACCCGGCGAGGTTCAGCCTTCGCCCGACGCCGCCAGCTTGCTGCGGCGGATGCCGTAGGCGAAGTAGATCACGCAGCCCAGCGCCATCCAGACGATGAAGCGCTCGTAGGTGATCCACGGCAAGCCGTAGATCAGCGCGGCGGAGAACACGATGCCCAGTGGCGCGGTGAACCACACCGCAGGGGTCCTGAAGTTGCGCTGCAGTTCCGGCCGGCGCACGCGCAGCAGCATGATCGAGGCGCAGATGATGATGAAGGCGCTGAGCGTGCCGATGTTGACCAGCTCGGCCACCTCGCCGATCGGCAGCAAGCCGGCGACCAGCGCGGTGAACAGGCCCAGGATCAGGGTCGGTCGCGCCGGCGTGCCGAAGCGCGGGCTGACCCTGGCGAACCATGCCGGCAGCAGGCCGTCGCGGGCCAGCGCGAACCAGATCCGCGCCGCGCCCAGCATGAACGCGAACAGCACGCTGGTCACGCCGATCACCGCCGCCGCCGCGATGGTGACGCTGAGCCAGTGCAGGCCGATCGACTCGAACGCGTCCGACACCGAGGCCTCGCCGCCCAGCTTGCTGTAATGGGTGATGCCGGTGAGCACCAGCGATACCGCGAGGTACAGCACCATCGCGATCGCCAGCGACAGCAGCACCGCGCGCGGCAGGTCGCGCTGCGGGTGCTTCGATTCCTCCGCCGCGGTGGTCAGCGTGTCGTAGCCGAACACCGCGAAGAACACCACGCTGGCGCCGGTCAGCACGCCCTGCCAGCCGAAGTGGCCGATGCCGGTGGCGGCGTCGACCATCCGCGGCGGCACGAACGGATGCCAGTTCGCGGTGTCGATGTAGAACACCCCCACGCCGACCACCAGCAGCACGCCGATCACCTTGATCGCCACCACCAGCGTATTGAAGCGCGCGCCCCACTCGGTGCGCACGGTCAGCAGTACCGCGACCGCCAGCGACACCGCGGCGGCGATCACGTTGAAGCGGTGGCCGTCGCTCGGTCCGGCGATCGGGTGGCTGCCGTGCACGCCGAAGGCCTGCTGCAGGTAGTACTCCATGGTCTGCGCGCTCATGCTCTGCTGCGCCCATTCCGGCAGGTGCACGCCGGCGGAGTTCAGCAGCACCTGCACGTAGCCGGACCAGCCGATCGCCACCACCGCGACCACCAGCGCGTATTCCAGCAGCAGGTCCCAGCCGATGATCCAGGCTGCGAACTCGCCGAGCACCGCGTAGCCATAGGTGTAGGCACTGCCGGTGACCGGAATCAGCCCGGCGAACTCGGCGTAGCACAGCGCGGCGCAGGCGCTGCCGATGCCGGCGATGAGGAAGCTGAGCGCCACCGCCGGGCCGGCGTTCATCGCCGCCTGCTGCCCGGCCAGCACGAAGATGCCGACGCCGATGATGCCGCCGATGCCGATCGCGGTGAGCTGCCACAAGCCCAGCACGCGGCGGAAATCGCCACGCGTGCCGGCCTCCGCCTGCAATTGCTCGACCGTCTTGTGGCGCACCAGCTTGCTGAAGAATCCCATCGCCTGCCCCTGAGTCAAACAAGCGGCGATCATAGCGAATGCGCACGCGCTCACCCAGCGCGGTGCAGCACGGTTGCCGCCGGACCGCCGAAGTTCCGCGCAAATCCGGCAGGGCGCGCACCGCGCGCCGCTTTTGCCAGAGCAGACAGCCGGCGGGCGATGCCCGCCCTACCGCAGCGAAGCGGCTGCGGATTCAGCGGGAACAGCGGCCACGCCCGCGCCGCCCGACGACGCGCGCAACCATGGCAGTGCGACCGCGCTGAGCCCGGACACCGCCGCGATCGCCAGCGCGACGCGGCCGTCCAGGTGGGTCACGCCGAACCAGCGCCCGCTGAGCAGCGGCACCGCGGCGGTGGCCAGCACGCGCACGCCTTCCGCCCACGGCGCCCAGCGCCGGCCTTCCATCAGCGCGCCGAGCACGCACAGGCCGGCAACCAGGTAGATCGCATACAGCAGCAACTCCGGCAGACCGGCCGTGCCGGCCATGCCGAGGAACTGCGTGGTCATGCCCAGCAGCAGCGCGAACTGCGCCAGCACGTAAAGCTTCAGCGCCCGCGACAGCGGCGGATCGAAGCGCTCGTTGGGCATCACGAAATCCGGCTTCGGGTAGCGCGCCGCCACGTCAGCCGGGCGCCAGCCCGGCGGCTTCAGCCATACCAGCAGCTTGTCGCGCCAGCGCCGCGCATGCCACGCGTCCACCGCGGCATGCCAGTACACCTCGGCGTTCGCCCACAGTGGGTTCCAGCTGCGCAGCGGCGAGCGGGTGCCGTATACCGGAGGATCGTTGTCGTCCTCCTCGACGAAGCTGCCGAACAGGCGGTCCCACACGATCAGGATGCCGCCGTAGTTGCGGTCGAGATAGCGGTCGTTCACCGCGTGGTGGGCGCGATGGTTGGACGGCGAGCAGAACACCCGGTCGAACCAGCCGAGCCGGCCGATCTGCTCGGTGTGCACCCAGAACTGGTACAGCAGGTCGATCAGCGCCACCACCACGAACACCTTGAGCGGCACGCCGAGCACGGCCAGCGGCAGGTAGAACAGCCAGCCCAGCAGCACGCCGCTGCCGGTCTGGCGCAGCGCGGTGGACAGGTTGTAGCGCTCGCTCTGGTGATGCACCACGTGGGCAGCCCACAGGATGTTCACCCGGTGCCCGGCGCGGTGCAGCCAGTAGTAGCAGAAGTCGTACAGCAGCAGCGCGCCGGCCCACACCAGCAGGTTGTCCGGCGGCAGCACGAATAGCGCCAGGTGCTCGACGCACCACGCATAGATGCCGATCGTCAGCAGCTTACCGAACACGCCGACCAGCTGCGAGATCACGCCCAGCCCGATGCTGTTGATCGCGTCGTTGCTGGCGTAGGCGTCGCGCCCGCGTCGCTTCGCCACCAGCAGCTCGATGCCGATCAGCAGGAAGAACACCGGGGTGGCCCAGGTGATGATGAGTTCCTGCGTGTTCATGCCGCCTCGTCTTCGACTGGTGTGCCCTGCACCGAGCGGGCGATCCACCACAGCGCCAGATAATACGCCGCCAGCACCCACAGGCCGGCCCCCGGCAACGGGCCGCGGAAGCGGTCCCACGCAAGCAGGCTGTCGCTCAGCATGAACACCAGAGCGCCGCGCGCGGCCAGCCGTGCGGCCGGCGCCTGCGCGTCGTGGCGTCGGGCGGACGCCAGCGCGCGCGCCACCGCCTGCCCGCCCATCGTGGCCAGCACCGCCACGTAGACGACCACCGGCACGCGCAGCGGCGCGTCGATGGCACCCCACAGCAGCGCGAGGTTCGCCGCGCCGTAGGCCAGACAGGCCGCGAGCGGCCACGCCGGCACGGCGAAACGGCTGTCGCCGAGGAACGCCGCGATGAAGCATGCATGCGCGAGCAGGAACGCCAGCAGCCCCGGCACGAACAGGTCGCCCGGCAGCATCAGCAGCACGTCGCCAGCCAGCGAACAGGCGATGCCCGCCAGCATCCATCGCCGGTAGCGCGGCGACGGCGCCGACCGCGCGCGCCACGCCAGCATGAAGATCAGCGCGGTGGCCAGCGGCTTGCCGATCCAGTGCAGCCACAGCCAGCCGCTCCCGGCGTCGCCCGCACCCAGCAGCGCGCCGGCGATCGCCACGGCTGCCGCACCCGAGGTGGCGAAGGCGAACCGGCGCACGCCGGCCGGCAACGGGGAACGGAAGACCATCGCGACCATGCAGGGCTCCGTGGAGGATACCCGCCCGATCATAGCCAGCGCGCCGCCGTCGCGGTGACGGCGGCGCACGGCGTCAGCGACGGCCGGTCAGAAGCGCACGGTGGCGGTCAGCATCGCCGCACGCGGCGCACCCACCTGCAGGGTGGCGAACTCGCCGGTCGGGTCCGTCGCGGTGAAGCCGTTGGAGCCGATCGTGCCGTAGTAGTGCTTGCCGGCGAGGTTGGTGACGTTGAGCGCCAGCTTCAGGTCCTCGGCCACGCCGAGCTTGCCGAAGTCGTACGCCGCGGCGGCGTTGAACAACCAGTACGACGGCACCGAAGCGTCGTTGACGTAGGTGTAGTAGCGCTTGCCGGTGTAGTTGGCGGACAGGCGCAGGTCCCACGCGCCCGGCGTCCAGGCGATCTCCGAGGAGAACAACTGCTTCGGGCTGTCGACCACGGTCTTGCCCCGGGTCGCCACCACGGTGGTGCCGTTGAGGTAGTCGCTGTCGTAGCGCGAGCGGTTGTACGACAGCGCGTTGTACCAGCGCAGCTCGCTGGTCGGCTTCAGGATGAAGGTCAGCTCGGCGCCGCGACTGGTCACCGAGCCGACGTTCGCGTACGCCGACGGGCAACCCTGAATGCCGGACGAGCACTGCTGGATCGCCAGCAGGCGGTGGTCGAACTTCACGTCGTATAGCGCCAGCGAACCCTCGAACAGTTCCTCGGCATGGCGCACGCCGGCCTCGACGGTGCGCGACTCTTCCGGCCGGAGCTTGCCGCTGATCAGGTCGAACGCGGCCTGGGTGGTGGCGAACGGGCCGCTCACGCCGGCCTGGAACGCGGCGATGTTCTGCGCGTAGGAGGCGAACAGTTCGTTCTGGCCGTCCAGCTTGTAGCTCACGCCGAGCTGCGGCAGCAGCGACTTGTCCGCGGTCAGCTCGCCGTTCGCGTAGCTGCCCACCACGGCGTGCGTGCGGGTGCGCGTCTGCGGGCTCTTGACGCCGACGTCGAGGTGCAGCCTGCCGTCGAGCAGGCTGATGCTGTCCTGCAGGTAGAGCTGGTGCGTCTCGGTTTCGTAGCGCTGGTAGAACTTGCGGATGCTCGGGTTGTGCAGGAAGTACTGGTCGTCCAGCGGGCCGGCGATGAAGTAGAAGTTGCGCTGCACCGTGTGGTGGCTGTTCTCGTACCAGAAGCCGCCTTCGAGATGGTGATTGCCGAGGTCCCAGCCCAGCGAGGCGATCGTGCCCCAGCGATCGATGCCGTACTCGGTGGTGCGGATCGCGATCGGCGTCTCCTGCGGCGTGCCGGCGAACGAGGTCTGGTACGGCGTGAACCAGTGACCCTGGCCGCGGTTGCTGTGGTAGTAGCCGGTGGCCTTCAGGCGCACGCCCTCGGCCACGCCGAAGTCGCCGAACAGGCCGGCCAGGCTGTCGTCGCGCAGGCCGCGGCCGGCGTAGTACGCATCGTCCAGGTTGTTGACGCCGCCGGTGAAGATGCCCTTCGCCGCGTTCACCGCACGCTGCCAGTCCGGCGCGTAGTTGTCCCAGTTCCAGCCCAGCCGCTTCTGCGTGTCCAGCGACAGGTCCTGGTAGTCGGTCTCGTTGCGGCTGGAGGTGTTCAGCATCGCGGCGACGTGATTGTCGCCGAAGTCGTACACCGCCTTGCCGTTGAACTGCTGCTGCTTCTGCGCGCCGTCGCCCTTCCACTTGTCGCTGTCGGCGTAGGCGCCGGACAGGTACATCGCGAAGCCGTTGTGGTCGCCGGTGTCCAGCCGCGCGTAGGTGCGCAGCGCGCTGTCGCTGCCGACGCTCTGCGCCAGCGTTACGCCGTAGTTGCTGGACGGGTCGGTCGAGTAGAACTGCACGGTGCCGCCGAGGTTGCCGGTGGAGGCGGTGCCCAGCGCACCGATGCCGGCGGCCAGCTCGGCGCCGCCGAGATTCTCGGCGATCAGCGCGCGGCTGATGTGCAGGCCGTTGTTGTTGCCGTAGCTCATGTCGCCGAGCGGAATGCCGTCCAGCGTGAAGCCGAGCCGGGTCTGGTTGAAGCCGCGCAGGCTGATACGGGTGGACCACTCGTAGTTGCCAAACGAATCGGCCGACTCGAAATGCACGCCCGGCAGCTTCGCCAGCAGCTTCAGCGGGCTGGATCCCGGCGGCAGCAGCTTCACGTCCTGCACGGTGATGCGCTGCACCTGGCGGGTTTCACCCTGCCCGATCACCGACACCGATTCCAGCGTGCGGGCCTGGTCGGCGGCGGCATCCGGCATTGCCGCCGGCGTGGCGTTGTCGAGCGGAGCGGCGATCGCCACGCCGTTGAGCGCGGCGAACAGCGCCAGGGCGAGACCGGTTCTGCGGTGAGAGCGTTTGCTGACAGACATGCGCAGGCATCCTTTGCGCAGCCTCCCGCTTCGCGGCAGGCCACGGCATCATTGTGTGGAAGGGGAGAACGGCCGCCCCCAGCGACCGTACGCACAAGCATGGACGCGCTTTGTGTAGGGAGCCTTACAGCCGAATGTCATCTTTCATATGGACGTCCATACGATGGAGCCGTTCCGGCCGCGTCACGCGCGGGCGACGCTCAGCGGCCGTCCAGCGCCTTGCGTCCGATCGCCGGGTCGTCGGTGAAGAACGCATCGATGCCGGCGTCGAGGTAGGCGCGGATCTCGGCGATCGAGCCGGCCTCGTTGAACGTCTTCGGGTCGCTGCCATGGCGGAAGTTCTTCGCCTGAAACTGGTTCTCCGGACGGAACGTATAGGGATGCAGCTCCAGCTTCGCCGCATGCGCGTCGTGCACCAGCGGGGTCGGCCGGCCGAGCGTGCCGTCGCTGGCCAGCGGGATGATCGCGCGGATGTTCGGACCGATCGCGTCGGCGTAGCCGGCGATCTCGCGCAAGCCGGCCGGCGTGCACATCCCGCCGTAGGTCAGCCGTCCGCCGGCGGCGGCCACGTCGTACGGCTGCAGGTCGGCGTCGTCGATCAGCTGCAGCAGGCGGATGTTGCGGTGGTCGTGGCCGAGCTTGCCGCGCAGATACTTGAGGTTGGCGATCTCGAACGACTGGATTTCCACCGGCGCCGTGCGCGTGTATGCGTGCGCGGCGAGGATCGCCAGCACGCGGTCCTCCATCGGCAGGCCGGCCTGCTGGAAATAGGTGCCGTGCTTGATCTCCGGGATGATGCCGACCACCCGCCCCTGGGTCGCCGACTCGGCGGCGACGAAGTCGATGATCTCGTCCAGCGTGGGGATCTGGAAGCGGCCGTCGTATACCGTGCCGCGCAGTTCGGGCAGGCGTTCGCGTGCCCGCAGGGTCTTCAGCTCGGCAAGGGTGAAGTCCTCGGTGAACCAGCCGGTGACCGGTTCGCCGTCGACGGTTTTGGTGGTCCTGCGCGCGGCGAACTCGGGATGCGCCGCCACGTCGGTGGTGCCGCCGATCTCGTTCTCGTGGCGCGCCACCGGCACGCCGTCCCTGGTCATCACCAGGTCCGGCTCGATGAAGTCGGCGCCGTCGGCGATCGCCTTGCCGTAGGAGGCCAGCGTGTGCTCCGGCCGCAGCGCGCTGGCGCCGCGGTGGCCGATCACCAGCACCCTGGCGGCCAGCGGCGTCTCGGCTCCCATGGCGTTGGACATGCCGGCGAATCCGATCAGGAGGGCAGCCAAGCATAGGCGTTTCGACAGCGAAGGTTGCAGCATGCGCATGGTCCTTGCGGATCGGCGTGATGCCCGCTGCGGCGGCACGGGCGAGGCGCCGACTCTGCCGGCCGCATGTGTAACGGTCTTTACAGCGCCGTGGCGGTCGCGGCGGAGCCGAGCTTCAGCCATTGCTGCCAGTCCGGGCGATCCACCGGCACGCCGTCGGCGTTGCAGCTGCCGAGCCGGCACAGCTCGGCGCGCAGCCGCGGCGTGTGCTGCACCATCACGTGGAAGATCACGTTCTGCTCCAGCTCGCCATGGAACGCCGCGGCGCCGGGGCCGGTGGCGAAGATCGCCACGTCCTCGCCGCCGTGCGTCTCGGCCTTCAGCGGCACGGCCGCTTCCTGCATGTAGTCCGGGTCGGTGGTGTCGAGCTGGCGCAGGTCGGGCCGGCCCTTGCCGATCGCCTCGTACTCGCGCGGGTTGTGCGGGTAGCGCTTGCTGCCTTCCGGCTGGCGTTCGCTGGCGCCGGTGTAGCCGGGGCCGTTGGCGAAGCCCAGCGTGGTGTATGGCAGGCCGGTGGCGTCGCGCGCCAGGCCCGGCGCACTTTCGTCGTCGTAGCTGTCGGTGTGGCCCGTCACTTTGCCCAGGATCGGGTTGCCGCGGCGGGGGTAGCCCGCGAAGGTCATCGTATGGCTGTGGTCGGCGGTGACCACGATCAGCGTGTCGGCCGGGTCGGTGTGCTGCAGCGCGGCCTGCACCGCGTCGGCGAAGGCGATCGTCTCGTCCAGTGCGCGGTACGCGTTGCCGGCGTGCAGCGCGTGGTCGATGCGGCCGCCCTCGACCATCAGGAAGAAGCCGTTCGGGTTGCGTTTCAGCACCTCGATCGCACTGGCGGTCATCTCGGCCAGGCTGGGCTCGCCCGCCTTGTCGTGCGCGCGCTCGTGCTCGTAGTTCATGTGCGAGGGCTCGAACAGGCCGAGCAGGCGCGGCGTCTTCGCCAGGTCCAGCGCCTTCAGCTGCGCGGCGTTCCACACGTACTTGCCGTCCGGATGCCTGGCGGTCCATTCGCCGATCAGGTCGCGGCCGTCGAGGCGCTGGCCCACGCTGGCCGGATATTCCGGATCGTCCGCGCCGGCCGGCATGAATTCGGTGCGGCCGCCGCCCATCGCCACGGTGAGGCCGCCGGCGACCGGGAAGTCGGTCAGCTGCGCGGCGAAGTCCTTGCAGCCGGCAGCCTTCGCCGCTTCGCTGAGGTCGGCGTCCACCTCCCAGTTGCGCTCGGGCAGGTGGCCGTAGGTGGCGGCCGGGGTGGCGTGGGTGATGCGCGTGGTGGTGACCGCGCCGGTGGCCATGCCGGCCGAGGCCGCCAGCTCCAGCGCGGTGACCAGCTCCTGCCCACGGCTGCCGGCGCAGTCCTGCCGCTTCGGCAGTTGCGAGACGCCGATGTAGCCGGCGCGGGTCTTCACCCCGGTCATGATCGCGGTCATGGTGCCGGCCGAGTCGGGCGTCTGCTGGTCGGTCTCGTAGGTGCGGCTCAGCGCGCTGAACGGAAACTTCTCGAAGCTCAGCCGGTAGCTCTCGCCGTCCACGCCCGCGCGCTCGCCGGCCAGCACGTGCGCGGCGGCGATGGTGGGGATGCTCATGCCGTCGCCGAGGAACACGATCACGTTCTTCGCGCGCTGGCCATCCGCATTCGCCTCGCGGGAAGCGAGCGCCGCCTGCGCCGCGCCGCTGCGGAACCACCAGGCCGCCGTCTCGCCCTGCGGACGCTGGATGGCGGGCACCGCAATCGCGGCCGTCGATGCCCGCGGCGCGGACGGCGGCTGGCTGGCGCAGGCGCCGAGCAAGGACAGGCAGCTGCCCAGCAGGGCCGGGCGCAGACGGGACAGGGAACGGGGCATGCGGATCTCTTCACCAGGCGTCGCGTGAACGGCCACGCGAATCGCCCGCGATCCTAAATCATGTTGTGCGAACCTTCCGTGGCACCGGCGTGACCGGAGCCGACGCGCCATCGGCGCCGTACATCCGGCGATACGCCTCGCCCAGCTGCGCCTGGCGTCCGTCGCCCCGATGCGCCTTCTCGAACACCTCGTTGATCTGCTTCTCGGCCGCGTGGAGATCGCGCAGGAAACGCCGGGTGCCTTCCGACAGGCCGCTGTCGGCCATCCGCTGCTCCAGGCCGGGATCGGAGGTTTCACCGCATTCGGGCTTGCGCTCGTTCATGCCTGTTGGAAAGCAAGACGCCTGCCAGCGGCGTCCACGCCCGGTGCATGCGGCCCACGCCCGTCGCGGCAGCCGGCCCCGCTGCCCGGGCGCGGCGGAAACTGCCGCTGCCGGTCGCACCCGGCAGGGCGCGTCGCCCCCGCTCACTGGTAGACGTGCAGCCGCCCGATCGTCCATGCGTGGTAGGACGCCAGCAGGCCCGGCACCGCGCAGTCGTCGTAGCGGCCGTCGCAGCGGTCGCGCAGTTCGGTCGATGCGGCGAAGTACGCGTCGACCGGTACCCCGGCGGCCTGCAGCACCATGTCGGGCAGGAATGCGATGTCGAGCAGCGGGTACTGCGGCAGCGGCGGCCCGGCGAAGTTGCTCTTCAGCATGTAGTAGGTGAGGTAGTCGCGGTACGCCTGCAGGTCGGCCGGCAGCCGCCGCGGCAGGTCGCGGATCAGCCCGTTGAAGGACGGCTGGTGATCGCCGAAGTGCAGCAGCACGGTCGGCTGCGGACGGTCGAGAAAGGCGTGCTCGAGGGCGCGCATCGCCGCGTCCGAAGCGTGCAGGCGCGCCAGGTAGGTATCGAAGTTCAGCGCCGCATCGCGCGGCAGCCCGTGCAGCAGGTTGCGATAGGGCTTCGGCAGCTTCGACATCGGCTGGTGGTCGTGCGGCCCGTGCTGGTTCAGCGTCAGGATCATCACGAATACCGGCTGGTCCGGCGTCTTCACCTTGTCGTAGATGCGTTTCGCCGCTGCGAACATCTGCGCGTCGCTCTCCTCCCACTCCTCCAGCCCCAGCTCGTCGGCGCCGTACAGGTGGTCGAAGCCGTAGGCCCGGTACGCGTTGCGCCCATTGATGAAATCGGCGCCGGTGGGATAGATGCCGATGGTGAGGTAGCCGAGCCGGCGCAGCTGCAGCGCCAGCGCGTCGTGCACGTTCGGCGCCAGCACGTACGGCGCGTACATGCCGCCGGCGCCGAAGATGTCCTGCGGCATGCCGGTCAGCGCGGCGAACTCGCTGACCCAGGTGCCGCCACCGAAGGTATGCACGCGCAGCATGCCATGCGCACGGGTGCGCGCATCGGGGCGGAACATCGCCACCCGGCACGATGGCACGTTGCAGGCATCGTAGATCGACGGGTCGAACGTGCTCTCCTCCAGCACCTGCACGATGTCCGGGTACGGCGGCGTGCCGCCCACGCGACCCGATGCGGTGGCGCCCCAGTCGCGCTCGGCCGTGGCCTCGTCGGCCATCGGCGGCAGCTGCACGCCGGCGTCGCGCAGGTTGACGAAGAAGTTGGTCAGCTGCGCGTCGTCGGACATCTTCTCCCACGCGTTGCGCGAATGGACCTGCGCGAACGGCCCGGTCGGCAGCAGACACAGCCAGAACGCCAGCGCATACAGCGCCGTGCCGCCGATCCGCATGCCGGCGGCATGGCGCGGCCGCAGCGGCGCCAGCACACGCCAATCCCAGCGCCACGCCAGGTACAGCAGCGGCAGCAGCGCGGCGACGCCGAGGGCGGCGAGGTACAGGTGCGGATAATGCAGCAGCGTATCGAGCAGGCTGCTGCGCAGGTAATAGATGAAGTCCGACGGCATCAGCTGCGAGTCGAGGTAGCGCAACTTCAGCACCGCCACGAACTTCAGCAGCAGGAACAGCCCGCCGCCGACCAGCAGCGCGGTGGCGAAGCGGCCGAAGGCGAACAGCAGCATGCCGAAGATGCACAGCATCAGCCCCGCGATGAAGGCCCGCTGCAGCGGGAGCGGCTCCTGCCAGGCGGTGAACGCGACGCTGAGCGCGAAGAAGGCCACGGCGCACAGCGCCACCGCACATGTTCGCGCAGCACACAACGGGATTCGAGGCATAGGTCGGGGTCCCCCTGCAGGACCGGATGTCACCTTGACGTCATCCTACTGACTTGCAACAGCAACGTGCGGACGCCGGGCATGTCCGTTCCACTGCCGTTGGGGATCGCACCAGGGCACGGAAAGCCCCATCCCGGGCCGCGGAAGAAGGCCATCGCGATGCCGGCAACATGACATGCCGATCTGCTACCTTGCCGCGGCCCGGACCCCGCACCTCACGGAAGCCCCATGTCGCCACGCCCGCTCCCCTTCGCAGTCCTGCTGCTCGCCCTTGGCGCCGCCCTGCTCGCCGGCTGCGCCGGCCTGCCCCGGGCATCCGGCACGACGCCCGACGGGGCGCGTGCGAGCGTGGCGATCCTGGAGACCACCGACGTGCACGCGAACGTGCTCAGCTACGACTATTACAAGCTGAAGCCGGACGATTCGCTCGGCTACGAGCGCACCGCCACGCTGACCCGCCGCGCCCGCGCCGAATTCCCCAACAGCTTCCTGTTCGACAGCGGCGACACCATCCAGGGCAGCGTGCTCGCCGACTACCAGGCGCTGGTGAAGCCGGTCGCCTGCGACCAGGAACTGGCCATCTACAAGGCGATGGACGCGATGGGCTACGACGGCGGCACCGCCGGCAACCATGAGTTCAACTACGGCCTGCGCTTCCTCTCGCAGGTCACCGGCACGCCGATGAACGTGGATGGCGGGCATACCGACCGTTGCGCCGGCCCACGCTTCCCGCTGGTGCTGGCCAACGTGTACAGCGCCCGCGACGGCAAGCCGATCTTCCGGCCGTGGACGGTGGTGACCAAGCAGATCGAGGCGTACACCGCCGATGGCAGCAGGATCGAGCTGCCGCTGAAGGTTGGCATCATCGGCTTCACCCCGCCGCCGATCCTGGAGTGGGACCGGCAGAAACTGGCCGGCAAGGTCACCGTCAGCGGCGTGGTCGAGGCCGCACGCAAGTACCTGCCCGAGCTGCAGGCGCAACATCCCGACCTGGTCGTGGCGATCCTGCACGGCGGCCTGGACACCGCGCCGTACACCCCGGACATGGAAAACGCCGGCTGGTACCTGGCCGGCGTGCCCGGCATCGACGCGCTGCTGCTAGGCCACTCGCACGCCGAATTCCCCGGCCCCCGCTACGCCGGCCTGAAGGAGGTCGATGCCAGCCGCGGCCTGGTGCGCGGCGTGCCGGCAGTGATGGCGGATTTCTTCGGCAAGGATCTCGGCGTGATCCGGCTCGTGCTGGACCGCAAGGACGGCCGCTGGGTGGTCGACCACGAGGAAAGCCGCAGCGAGGTGCGACGCATCTGTGCGCAGAAGAACGACTGCGTGCCGGCCGATCCGGCGATCGCGCCGCTGGTGCGGCAGGCGCACGAAGCCGCGGTCGCCTACGTCAACACGCCGATCGGCGAAAGCACCCTGCGCCTGAGCAGCTACTTCGCCGACGAGGGCAACATGACCGCGCTGGCGCCGGTCAACGCCGCCCAGATCGACTACGTGCGCGCCGAACTGCCGCGCTCGCATCCGGAACTGGCCGGCGTGCCGGTGCTGTCCGCCGCCGCCGCGTTCCGCACCGGCTTCGGGGGCCCCGACGACTACACCGACGTCGCCCCCGGCCCGCTCACCCTGCGCAGCGCCGCCGACCTGTACTTTTATCCGAACACCCTGGCCGCGGTGAAGATCGACGGCGCCGGCCTGAAAGCCTGGCTGGAGCAATCCGCCGAACGCTTCAACCGGATCGACCCGGCCAAGGCCGGCGAACAGGCACTGATCAACAGCCACTATGTCGGCTACAACTTCGACCAGATCCAGGGCGGCATCCATTACGTCATCGACGTGTCGAAGCCGGCCGGCCAGCGCATCACCACGCTGACCTTCCAGGGCAAACCGGTCGAGCCGGGCGAGCCGTTCATCGTCGTCACCAACAACTACCGCGCCAGCGGCGGCGGGCACTTCCCCGGCCTCGACGGCAGCAACATCGTGCTGGCCGCGCCGGACGGCACCCGCGAGATCCTGGCGAAATGGCTGGAACGCCGGCACACGGTCGGCGCGAAAGACCTCGACCCCGCGTCCTGGCGCTTCGCCCCGCTGAAGACGCATGGCCTGGTCACCTTCACCGGCGCCAGCGGCAAGCAGGACGTGGCCCACGCGGCCGGCCTCACCGCCATCCGCCAGCTGAAGGACAACGGCGACGGCACCGCGACCTACGCGATCGACCTATCGCACTGACGCTGGCGCGCGCGGGAAACCGCGCTGACGTTGAGGTCCTCGAATCCGCAGGGCGGGACCGTTTTTGCCGCCGTTCCTTTCTGCGCTGGTATGAACATTAGAAGAGCAAGAGCTTTCGTCCTCCTTGCGGAGGGCGAGTCCCTTTCTCTCGCTTGCCCGAGAGAAAGGAACCAAAGAGAGGGGCACCCCGCTTCCGCGCTTTCCGGGCTTCCTGCCCGGAAAGTCCGCGGTCGGGCTCCGGGGTTTGTCGACAGGGCATCCTGCCCTGACGCCAAACTGGTCGGCATCCATGCCGACCACCCTGCGGGCTGATCCTCCAACCGCCCGCCGCTGCAGAGGGGCCCCGGGTAGAGCAGCGGGCCATCGTGGCCCGCACTCTTCAGAAGAGCCAAAACCGCGCCACCTGCGCCTTTGATGCAGTTGGCAGTTGTCACCCTTCACGTCACGCGTGCGAAAAACGTCTCGCGCAGTCTTCAGGGTGTTGCATCGACCGACTGAATCCGCAACCCAAAGCGGACGATTTTTTTGGTGGACAGGGGGATGGGGGCACCTGTTTCGCCCTCTGTTCTCGCCAGTGTTAGCCAGCACAGATACCGTTTGGGATTGTACGGTCCCCCGGCAAGAGAGATGGAAAGCCGAGTACATGCGCAGAATCAATTTGGCGTCAGCACCCAAGATGGCCCCGGTGACCTTCGAATGCCACACTGGTTACGGCAAACCGGCCAAAAGGTCATCAAATGACATGAATTGAACGCCGTAGGTCTGCGTGAGCCACGCCCGATTCTCGACATCCAAAATCGAATTGGTCGCATTGCTATTACCCATATCGTTGGAGCAGAACACGTCGATGCCGTAGGCAATATGAGAGGCAATCGAATCAGCGTCTGCCCATTCGGCGAAGGCACGTTCGATCTCGCGCTGCTCGTGAATGTCCTTTGCCTTCGTTAGTGCACTGAACCAAGCGCCTTGCGGGTCACCCGCCAGCCCAAGGCCAAGCTTCATGAGCTGGGCCATGCCGAGCCCCTTGGCTTCAATAGAAGCGGTTACTTCTTGCGCCTTGTCGACCCAGAGAGCTAAATCCTCGTCTACGCCATTATCGAGATAGAAAGTTCCGTCAGGGTCATCGATCCTGTAGGCACCGACTCGCGGCACCGCCTTTAGAGCGCGGACTCCAAGCCCATGAGCCGCTTTAATCCGTGCCTTGACCTCCGGGTGTACTTCTTGGCGAGCCGACTGATTGGCAATCAGCTTGATAGTGTGCGTCTCAAGATCGCTGTCACCAACAAACGATCGGATCTCCTCCGGCAGATCCGCGTTCTTGGTCGTCTTCGAAGTCTCACGCACTGCCGTAAGCGTGGTGCTCTCGTATACTGCAGCGCGGTCCCTATTCATGATTCCTTCGATTGTGAGCATCGTGACCGAAAAGAATCCTTGGATCGCTCTGTTCCTCAACGCATCACGAACATTTGCAAGCCGAGGCTGCCGCGGGTCTTTGGAGTAGCGCTCAGGACGGCATGCGTAGTCCAAAACGTTTGTGTCAAACGTTACGCGTAGGACCATGAAATTCCCCTTTGGCGATGGGTCAGTTTAGAGGATCATCATGATCCCCTAGAAGCTGTGAACCTTCGCTCGCGCACACCCGAAAGTTGGGTCAGGGTTTGAATGGCTGCTCCTGGCCGAACCGAGACATTTGCCGCATTGAAAAGTCCCGCTTGCAGCGGGAGTCTTTCACTATTGGCTTTACAGCTTTCGCGACCGCACAGCGGTCGCGCACCGAGTGCGCGCCAGGATGGCGCGCTGCTCTACCCGGGGCCCCTCTGCAGCGGCGGGCGGGCGGAGGAAAAGCCCGCAGGGTGGCCGGCAGGGATGCCGGCCAGTTTGGCGTCAGGGCAGGATGCCCTGTCGACAAACCCCGGAGCCCGACCGCGGACCTTGCGGACAGGATGTCCGTAAGGCGCGGAAGCGGGGTGTCGTTTTTTCTTGGGTACTTCTCTTTTGGACAAGCAAAAGAGAAGTACCTCGGCCTCCGCAGGAGGACGAAAGCTCTTGCTCTTGAACCACCCCGGTCACTGCGACCGGACAAAAAACCTTCGGCAATTGCGCAGTGCGGTTGCCTTGCGAAGTAAAGCGCATCGGTAGTTCGCCGCTAAAACCGCCGCGACGCCTCAATGAATCAACACGAACACCGTGACAATCGCCAGCAGCGCCAACGGATACAGGCTGGCGCGGTCGAACAGCCGCGCCGCCTGGCGGCCGTCCAGCGTGCGCGCGAGCCGGAGCGCCGGCGGCAGCAGCAGGCCGGCGCCGGCAGCGAAAATGGCCAGCTGGAACGGCCAGCCCGACGCCAGCGGCGACATGCTCGGCAGCAGCAGGCTCACAAGCACGGCCACGCCCAGGCTGACGGCCGCCAGCACGCCGGCCGTGCGCAGGCCGAACACCAGCGGAATGGTGCGCGCGCCGATACGGCGGTCTTCCTCGATGTCGTTCCAGTCAGCCGGGATGTTCTGCCCGCCGATCTCCCACAGCATCAGCCACGCCAGCAACCCCAGCAGCCCCGGCCACGACGGTGCGGGGATCACCGCGAATACCGCGGCGACCGGGCCGGCCGACTTGACCAGGCCGCTGACCACGGTGCGCCACCAGGTGACCTTGAGCAGCTTGACGTAGACCACTTCCAGCGCCGCCGCAGCGAATACGATGAGCAGGATCCGCGGATTCAGCAGCCAGGTGCCGAGCACGGCCAACGCGAACCAGCAGCCGAACCACGCCAGCGCGCCCTTCATGCTGATCAGGTTCTGCGCCAGCGGGTAGCGCATGGCGGAGGCCTCCACCGCGTAGCCCGGGGTGATGCCGCCGGCCACCTTCTCCTGGTCGTCCTTCACCCCGATCAGGTCGTTCAGCGCGTAGATGGCCGTGTAGCCGGCCAAGGCAGTGACCAGCGACAGCGCCAGCACCCGCCACGAGGGGAAATGCCCCAGCCACAGCAGTGCGGCGAAGCCGGGCATGGCGATGTCGAGCACACCGTGGACGGAACGCGACAAGGCAAGAAAACGCCGCATGGGGTCAGCCTTTCCTGACGAAGCAGGCCATGTAGTTGATGTCGGCGCGGTCCGGCGCGACGCGGAAGCGTCGCGCCAGCGGGTTGTACATGAGGCTGTCCACCGCCCTGAACTCGAGCCCCGCGGCGCCGGCCCATGCGCGCAGCTCCGTCGGCCGTATCAGCTTGCGGTAGCTGTGGGTGCCGCGCGGCAGCAGGCCGAGGATGTATTCGCCGGCCACGATGGCGAAGGCGAAGGCCTTGAACGTGCGGTTGATGGTGGAGAAGAACGCCACGCCGCCCGGCTTGAGCAGGGCGGCGCAGGCGGCGATGACCTGCTCCGGATGCGGCACGTGCTCGAGCATCTCCATGCAGGTGACCGCATCGAAGCTGCCAGCCTCGTCGCACGCGAGGGTCTCCGCGTCGAGCTCGCGGTAGTCGATGGCCAGCCCGCCGCGTTCGGCGTGCTGGCGGGCGATGTCCAGCGACATCCGCGACAGGTCGATGCCGGTCACCCGCGCGCCGGTTTTGGCCAGCGCCTCGGCCAGGATGCCGCCGCCGCAGCCCACGTCGACGATGCGCGGCGCGGGCACGCCGATGCGCTCGGTGATGAAGCGCAGGCGCAGCTCGTTGATCGCGTGCAGCTGCCCCATCTTGCCACGCGGGTCCCACCACAGCTGGGCGATGCGATTGAAGTGGGCGATTTCCGCTGCATCAACATTCGGCGATTCGGTCATGGCTGGTCATGGTCCGCTGGTTCAGGGTGTGGATGGAGACTTCGATTTCCGCGCGTGCGATGTCGTTGACGAACACGCACTCGCCCAGCCCCGCGGGCAACGGCACGCGCTGCAGGCCGTTGCGGTGTTCGACGCGGTCGAGCAGCGACTGCCACATCAGTTCGGCGTCGAGCAGGGCGAGTTCGGGGGCAAGCTGCAGGCGCTCGACCAGGGCGAAGATGCGCCCGGCAGCGGCCGCGTCGAGCAGGCCGCGCCGGCGGGCGATAGCGGTCGACACCAGGATGTCCAGCAGCACCGCCTCGCCGTGCAGCAGGTCGTCCCCATAGCGGGTTTCCAGGCCGTAGCTGAAGGTGTGGCCGAAGTCGACCTTGCGCTCCAGCTCCTCCTCATGCAGGTTCGGCGCCAGCTCTTCCAGCATGCCGCCGATGGCGCAGTCGAGGATTTCCCCGCCATGCGCATCCTGGAAAAACGTCTCCATGGAAGATGCGCCGTGCCGCTCCAGCAGGCGGAACAGCGCGGCGTCGCGGATCACCGCCAGCTTGACGATCTCGCACATGCCGTTGCGCAGGTGGCGCGGCGGCAGGCTGCGCAGCAGGCTGCGGTCCAACAGCACCCGGCGCGGCGGCTCGAAGTTGCCCAGGCGGTTCTTGTGGTCGTTGAAGTTGATCCCGGTCTTGATCCCCACCGCGGCGTCGACGTAGCCCATCAGCGTGGTCGGCACCTTGATGTGAGGCACGCCGCGGCGGTAGCTGGCCGCCGCGTAGCCGACCACGTCGGTCAGCACGCCGCCGCCGATGGCGATGATGGGCTCGTCGCGGCGATGGATCGGGAAACCGTCCAGCTCGCGCAGCACCGCGAGCCAGGCCTCCAGCGTCTTGCCGCCCTCGCCGCCCGGCAGGGTGATGATGCGGGCGTCGATCCGGTGATGGGCGAAGTAGGCGCGGATGCGTTCGCCGTGATGTGCGTGCACGCATTCGTCGACCACCACGAAGCGGCGCCCATCCCGCACGCGGCCCATCGACAGCAGCGCGTCGCTTTGCGGATCGAACACGTCGGCCACGTTGAGCAGGTCGTACTCGATCCGGCGCGTGGCGCTGACCTGCCAGCTTGCGCCCTGCGCCGCGCTCATGTGATGTCCCGCCATGCGGTGCGTTGCGCCAGCACCTCGCGCGCCACGGCCTGCGCGCGCGCCAGGTCGTGGTGGCGCCAATGGCCGCACTGGTCGATGCGCGCATACGGCACGGCGTCGGCGGTGAGTACCCCTTCGAGGATCGCAGTGAGTGCATCCTCGACCACGGCGCGCCGGCCTTCGCCGAGCAGGGTGAGGTAGAAGCCGGTCTGGCAGCCCATCAGGCCGATGCCGATGAAGTGCCGCGGCAACAGGCGCTGGAAACCTTCCAGCAGAAAATGCTCGATCGAGTGCGCCTCGGTGCTGGACAGGCAGGCGTCGGCGTTCGGCCGGCGCAGGCGCAGGTCGATGCTGTAGACGACGTCGCCCGCCTCGCCCGCGCGAGCGCCGCGCAGCTTGACGCTGGGCGCCTTGAGCAGGCGGTGGTCCAGTTCGCCAACGGTGTCGCTGCGCCAGCCCAGTGCCTCGAAGTCGATCATGGTGGTTGCCCGTTGGAACGGCCGATCATTCACGCCGGCTGCGCGATGGCGGCCAGGTGGCGGTAACTCTGGTCGAGCGCCTGCTGCCAGCCCTCGACGTGGTGGTAGAGCTCGACCGAGCCGAAGCCGTCGAAGCCGTGCGTGTTCAGCACATCGAAACTCGCCGCCAGATCCAGCGTGCCCTCGCCGGGGATCTCGTGGAAATGCACGATGCCGGTGCGCGTGTTGGCGACCATCCGCCCGAATAGCGCGGGGCCGCGCACGCCGCGCAGGTAGGCGACGATCGGCCAGGCCCGTTCGAGCACGTCGAAGCTCAGCCCCGGCACCGAGATCAGGTAAGTGAAGATCTCGTCGTCCAGCGGCGAGGCGCCGGCGTACAGGCTGCCGTAGTCGACCAGGCCCGCCGCCTGCCCGATGCCGGTCTGCGCCAGCAGAGCGTCGATGCGCCGGCGTCGCGCCGCGTCAGGCGCGCGGTCGGCGAAGTACAGCGGGTGGCGGCGATCGAGCAGCAGGTAGTCCGCGCTGTCGGGGAAGTACACCAGTGCGCTGGCGTCATGGAGATCGAGCGCCGGCACGGCATCGTCGCGCACGATCCTCAGGTTGTGGCCCTGGCGCGCATCGGAGATGTGCAAGTAGCGCGCGTGCGGCGCGGCTTTCGCCAGCGCGCCGATGTAGTCCGGCTCGGAACAGTAGGCATGGCAGATGTCGATGTGCAGCGCGAAGCGCGGCGAGCCGACCGCGCGGATCAGCGCCAGCCCCTGCTCCAGCGTCTCGACGTACATGCCCGGCTCGGGCTCGATCAGCAGCGTGATGTCCTCGTCGTCGCGGAGCTCGCGCAGGCATTCGCGGATGCTGTCCACCAGCACCTCACCCGGATCAACCTGCGGCTGGCGCACGTGCTCCTCGCGCAGGAAGCCGCTGCCGAAGGTGACCAGCTTGACGCCCAGCCGACGCGCCACGCGGATGCCGCGCTTGACCAGGTCGATGCGGCGCTTGCGCCCGGCCACGTCCAGCGTCATCAAGGACGGTTCATGCGGCCGCGACGGGGTGAAGAAGTGCGAGGCGGTGGCCACGCAGGCCGGCACGATGCGCGCCGCGTCCAGCCGCGCGTGCACGGCATCGAGGTCGGCATCAGTGAGGTTGAAGGGATTGAACTGGTCGCGGTGGAAGGACAGCTCGATCCCCGCGTAACCGGCGCGGGCCACGGCGTCGATCGCCTCCGGAAACGGCAGGTTGGTGAGGCCGAAGGTGCTGTAGCTGAGCTGGATCATGCCCGGGAGCCGTGATGAGCGAGCGGTGGCGGAACTCGAGTGCGCCGCTGGCCCGAACCCTTCGGCTGCAGCACGCACGGCGTCGGTTGCGCCACGCGGGCCAGCCGACGTCGAGTTGGTATCCGCGCAGCGTGCGGGCGCGGCGGCACGCTCGCCATGACCCACGTCAAATCGCGCCCGCCGGCGCCTGCGTTCGGATGCCGCAGTGCGTCGGCGGCCGGCTGCAAGACCACGGCGACATCGATGCCGAAACTCCGGCGGCTCAATCGCTCGGCGTATTCCGGTATTTGCCGACGTCGGCCGGTTGCACCGCAGCGGCCTTGTTCGACCACGACTGGCGGATGTAGCCGACCACCGCGGCCACGTCGGCGTCGCCCAGTTGCTGCGCGAACGGCGGCATCGAATACGGCTGCGGGTTGCCGGCGGTGGCCGGGGCGAAGCCGCCGAGCAGCACGCTGCGGATCGCGTTGATGCCGGTCGGTTCGGTCACCGAGGTGTTGCCGTCCAGCGGCGGGTAGACGCCGGCCACGCCGCGACCGTCCTTGCCGTGACAGTCGGCGCAGCGTTGCGCGTAGAGCTTGCCGCCCTGCTCGTGGCTGCCCGCCTGCACGAACGGAACCGCGGCCGCTGGCGCGCGCGGCGGCAGCGACTGCAGGTAGACGGCCACCGCCTGCAGGTCGGCTGCGCTCAGGTGCTGGGTGCTGTTGCGCACCACGTCGGCCATCGGCCCGAACGCCGTGCCCTTCGCCGACTGGCCGGTCTTCAGCAGGTCGACGATATCCTGTGCGCTCCAGCCCTCGAGGCCGCCACCGGGCCTTGTGCTGAGGTCGGGCGCATACCAGTCCAGCTGCGGGATCCGCCCGCCGGTGAGGTGGCGGTCCTGCGCGATGCCGCCGAACGAGTCGCGCGTGGTGTGGCATTCGTTGCAATGGCCCAGGCCCTGCACCAGGTAGGCGCCGCGGTTCCACTGATCGGACTTCGCCGGATCGGGCTGGAACACGCCCGGCTTGAAGTACAGCGCGCGCCACGCGAGCAGGCTGCTGCGCACGTTGTAGGGAAACGCCAGCCCCAGTGCAGTGTCGGGCCGTTGCACCGGCGGCAACGACTTGAGATAGGCGAAGATCGCCAGCGCGTCGGCACGGCTCACCCGGGTGAACGAGGTGTAGGAGAACACCGGATACAGCAGCTCGCCCTGGCGACCCTTGCCTTCATGCAGCGCGCGCCAGAAATCGTCGAAGCTCCACTGGCCGATGCCGGTTTCCGGATCGGGCGTGATGTTCGGCGCCGGCACGTCGCCGAATGGTGTGCCCAGCGAGCGGCCGCCGGCGTAGCGCTGGCCGTCGCGCGCGGTGTGGCAGGCGGCGCAATCGCCGGCCGTGGCCAGGTATTCGCCCCGCGCGATCAGCGCTGGATCGTGCAGCGCGGCAGCATCCGCCTCGCGCTGCGCCGGCGACGCCGCCGTCAGGTCGGCACGGCCGAAGTACAGCCAGCCCAGCACGACTGCCGCCAGCAATGCCGGCACCCACCATCCACGTCGCCACCACTTCATTGACCTGCTCCGCTCTTGCCCATCACGCACCAGCCCGGCAACGGTTCGGTCTGCGCACTGGCCGGTGCCGGATGCATGTCGGCCGGCGGCTCGTGGCTGGCCAGCCACGCTGACACGGCGGTGATGTCCGATTCGCGCATGCGGTTGGCGACCACGCCCATGCAGTACGGCCCTTCGGCCGCGCGCTGGCGCGTGCGCCACGACACCAGCTGGGTGTTGAGATAGTCGTACGACAGGCCCATCAGGCCCGGCATCATCGGTTCCACGCCGGTGAGCCTGGCGCCGTGGCAGCTGACGCAGGACGGCACGCCGCGGGTGGAGTCGCCACGCATCACCAGTTGCTCGCCGCGCCGCAGGGTCTCGGCTGACACCGCCGGCACCGGCAGTTTGCTATAGGGCACGTCCTGCTGCGCGAAGTAGCCGGCGATCTCGCGCAGGTACGCCGGGCTCAGCTGGCGCACCACGTATTCCATCGGCGCGTGCCGGCGCTGGCCGCTCTGGAAATATTCCAGCTGCTGCAGCAGGTAGCCGGCCGGCTTGCCCGCCAGGCGCGGTATCGCCACGCTGTCCGGCGAGCCTTCGCCATGTGCCCCGTGGCAGCTGGTGCACGCGGCGACGCGCTGCTGCATGGTGTCGGGAACCGGTGCGGCACCGGCCTGGGACGCGGCCGCCGAAGCCGTACCACAGATGCCGAACGCGAACAGCACGACGGCCGCGCGTAGCCAGCGGCGCAGGAAAACGAGACGGTTCATCCGTCCATTCTAGGCCCGTGCAATGCCTCTCCCGGGCCCGGATCGGCCGGTCGCGACAACCTGCCGCAGGTCGCGGCGACGCCGTCCGGCAGTATCCAGCGCCTGCAAAAGTTGCAAATGTATCTGTTGACCGCAGTGCAGCAATCCGCTTAAGGTCGGTTCCATGTCGCCGCTTTCCACGCCCGCACGCATGCACCTCGCCCCGGTTCGCACCGGTCGCATGCCCACGCGCGCGGGCGCCATCGCCGCCACCATTACCACCACGATTACCACCGGTACCACGTGTCCCGGGCGGAGCGTCGTGCGTAGCTGAGTTTTCCCACGCAACGGCCCGCCCTCGAAGAGGCGGGCCGGCCCATGCCGACACGCCAGCGAGAACGGGCCTCCACCGGAGAGGCCACCGTGATCACCTGTGCACCCGAGCAAGTCCAGCATTCCCCGTTGCCGCCGTCGTCGATGACCCGCATGGGCACGACCCGGCGCCGCGTGCTGGCAGTGGGCGTGATCGGCCCCGGCCGGGTCGGCAGCGCGCTGCTGGAACAGCTGCGCGCTGCCCAGCCGCGGCTGGCCCGCGACAGCGCGCTGGAGCTGAAACTCTGCGGCGTGGTCGCCAGCAAGCGGATGTGGCTGGACTGCGACGACGCCGAACTCAATGCCCGCCACGGCGGCGCGCAGATCTGGCGGCCGAACGACCTGGACGCGTTCGCCGGGCACGTGCGCGGCAACGACGGCCGCCATGCATTGCTGATCGACTGCAGCGCCAACGACGAAGTGGCCGCGCACTACCCGCGCTGGCTGGCCGCCGGCCTGCACGTGGTGACGCCGAACAAGCTGGCCGGCAGCGGCCCGCTGCCGCGCTGGCAGGCGATCCGCGCGGCCTGCGCCGGCGGCGCGCGCTTCCGCTACGAGGCCACCGTATGCGCCGGCCTGCCGGTGGTGCAGACACTGCGCGACCTGCTCGACACCGGCGACGAACTGTTCGCGGTGCACGGGATGTTCTCCGGCACGCTGGCCTGGCTGTGCAACCGCCACGACGGCCGCCAGCCGTTTTCCGCACTGGTGCGCGAGGCGCACGCGCTGGGCTATACCGAGCCCGATCCGCGCGACGACCTGTCCGGGCTGGACGTCGCGCGCAAGCTGGTCATCCTCGCGCGCGAGGCGGGCTGGCCGCTGTCGCTGGAAGACGTCGACCTGGAAGGCCTGGTGCCGCCAGCGCTGGCCGCGTTGTCGCGCGACGATTTCATGCAGCGGCTCGACGAACTCGATGCGCCGATGGCGGCGAAACTGGCCGCGGCGCGCGCCGAAGGCGGCGTGCTGCGCCACGTGGCGCAGCTGGACCGGCACGGCCGGGCCAGCGTGCGGCTGCAGGTGCTGCCGGCCGCGCACGCATTCGCGCATACCCGGCTTACCGACAACATCGTGCAGTTCAGCACCCGCCGCTACTGCGATAATCCGCTGTCGGTGCAAGGCCCCGGCGCCGGTCCCGAGGTGACCGCCGCCGGCGTGTTCACCGACCTGCTGCGCATCGCCGAGTCGCTGGAGGCGCGCGCATGAATTCCTCGCTGCTGGAACCCGCCATGGCCCCACCGCGCCACGCCACCCCTCCACAAGTCGCCTTCGCCTTCGCGCCGGCCAGCGTCGGCAACGTGGGCGTCGGCTTCGACCTGCTCGGCCACAGCGTGGCCGGCGCCGGCGACCGCGCCGAGGTGCGCCGCATCGACGAGCCGGTGGTGCGCATCGCCGCGATCCGCGGTTGCGTCACCGAACTGCCGACCGACCCGCGCGCGAACACTGCCGGCACCGCGCTGCTCTCGCTGCGCGAGGCGCTCGGCCTGCGGCACGGTTTCGAGCTGACCCTGCACAAGGGCATCGCGTTGGGTTCGGGCATGGGCGGCTCCGCCGCCTCTTGCGTGGCCGCGCTGGTGGCCGCCAACGCGCTGCTGGCGGAGCCGCTGCCTCGCGAGGCGCTGTACGCGTTCGCGCTGGACGGCGAGGCGGTGGCCAGCGGCAGCCGCCACGGCGACAACCTCGGCTCGATGCTGCTCGGCGGCCTGGTGCTGGCCACCCACGACCGCCTGCTGCGCATCGACGTGCCGGCCGCGTGGCATTGCGCGCTGGTGCATCCGCACGTGGTGCTGGAGACGCGCCGGGCGCGCGCGGCGCTGGCCGGGCACTACGCGCTGGGCGAGTTCGTGGCGCAGAGTTCGAATCTCGCCCTGGTGCTGGCCGGCTGCTGGCGCGGCGACGCGGCGCTGGTGCGCGAGGGCCTCAAGGACGTGCTGGTGGAACCGCGCCGCGCGCCGCTGATCCCGCACTTCGCCAAGGTGAAGCAAGCCGCGCTCGACCACCGCGCGCTGGGCGCCAGCATCTCCGGCGCCGGCCCCAGCGTGTTCGGCTGGTACGACAACCGCGCCGACGCCGAGGCGGCCAGCGTAGCGATGCAGGCCGCGTTTGCCGAGGGCGGACTGGACAGCGACGCCTGGGTGTCGCCGGTCAACGGGCCCGCGGCCGCGTTGATCGACTCCCTCGACGTGGAGTCGCAACCATGACCAACGTAGGGCGGGCACTGCCCGCCAGCTTCTGCTCTCAGGTCATGACGGGAGCGGCGGGCAATGCCCGCCCTACGCCTGCATCGTCATGTGGAGTCGCGGCATGAACCCGGCGCCGCTGCGTTACCACAGCACCCGCGGCACCGCCCCGGCCGTGCCGATCAGCCAGTCGATCGCCGCCGGGCTGGCGCCGGACGGCGGCCTGTACGTGCCCGAATCCCTGCCGCGACTCGATCCGGCCGCGTTCGATCCGCATGGCACGCTGGCCGACACCGCCGCTACCCTGCTGGCGCCGTTCTTCGCCGGCGATGCGCTGGCCGATGAACTGCCCGCGATCTGCGCCGAGGCGCTCACCTTCGATACGCCGCTGCGCGCACTGCCAGCGCATCCGCACACGGCTATGCTGGAGCTGTTCCACGGCCCCACCTCGGCCTTCAAGGATGTCGGCGCGCGCTTCCTCGCCGCCTGCCTGCGCCGGCTGCCGCGCCGCGATGCGCGGCCGCTGACGATCCTGGTCGCCACCTCGGGCGACACCGGCGCCGCGGTGGCTGCCGCGTTCCATCGCCAGCCGCATGTACGCGTGGTGATCCTGTATCCGGACGGCCTGGTCTCGCCGCGCCAGGCGCACCAGCTCGGCTGCTTCGGCGACAACGTGACCGCGCTGCGCGTGGCCGGCCGCTTCGACGACTGCCAGCGCATGGTGAAGGTCGCGCTCAACGACGCGGAACTACAGGCGGATGTACCGCTGTCTTCGGCCAACAGCATCAGCCTCGGCCGCCTGCTGCCGCAGATGAGCTATTACGCGCACGCCGCGCTGGGCTGGTGGCGCGAACACGGCACGCCGCTGAACTTCATCGTGCCCACCGGCAACCTCGGCAACGCGCTGGCCTGCCTGTGGGTGCGTGAAACGGGTTTGCCGGTCGGCGAAGTACGGCTGGCCTGCAACGCGAACGCCACCCTGCCCGAGTTCTTCGCCGGCGCCGACTACAGCCCTCGCGAAGCGGTCGCCACCCTCGCCAACGCGATGGACGTCGGTGCGCCCAGCAACTTCGAGCGGCTGCGCTGGACCTTCCCGAATGAATCCGCGTTGCGCCAGCTGCTGCAAGCCCACAGCGTGGACGACGCCACCATCCGCCGCACCATCGCCACCCATGCACGCGAGCACGGCGAAGTGTTCTGCCCGCACACCGCTACCGCGATGCACCTGCTCGATCGGCTGCGCGCGGATGGCGACGAGGCGCCGTGGGCTGCGGTCGCCACTGCCCATCCAGCCAAGTTCGAGAGCGTGGTGGAGCCGCTGCTCGGCCATCCGCTCGACGTGCCCCCGGCGCTGGCCGCGATGCTGGCGCGCAGCGCCAGCGCCGAACCGCTGGCGGCCAGCGACGCCGCCCTGCGGGACTGGCTGAGGCCCTAGATCATGCCGAAGCGCACCCATGCGCTCCAGCGCGCGCACGCGCCACCGGGCTCCCGATCGGGCCATACGCATACGCATCGAAAAACCGTCTGGCCATCTGGACGTCCAAACGTCCGCCGCACGGCCATTTTCAATATTTTTGAAAAAAGTTGTTGACAGGCGCCGACGACCTGCTTTACGGTCGATCACATGTCGCAGCGCAACAGCCACCGCAGCATCGCCGAAGGAAACCGTCTCATGACGGTTGCCGGCCTGCTGCAGGCTCGCGGCACGCTCCTTATTACCCTCGTACTCGTACTCCTTATTACCAACGGAGGTGCGGGCTGAGGGCATGTGTCCAGGTAGCTAGAAAAACCTGAAAACACCCGAAGAACCCCGCACCCGGTAACGGATGCGGGGTTTTTTTGTGCCTTCGGCGCCGCCCACAGCGGAGCCATGATGAAAACCCCCGACCAGCAGAGCCCTCCCGCCAGCGACGACGACGTAGTCGGAGAGCGCGTGCGGATCTTCGACACCACCCTGCGCGACGGCGAGCAGGCGCCCGGTTTCTCGATGGACCGGCGCGCCAAGCTGCGCATGGCGCAGCAGCTCGAGGCGCTCGGCGTGGACGTGCTCGAAGCGGGTTTTCCGCAGGCCTCGCCGGACGATTTTGCTGCAGTCGCGCAAATCGCCGGAGCGCTGAAAGCCACCACGGTCTGCGCCCTGGCGCGCTGTCAGGACGGCGACATCGACAGCGCCGCCCGTGCGTTGCAGGCGGCCCGTCATTCGCGCATCCACCTGTTCCTGTCGACCAGCCCGCTGCATCGCGAGCACAAGCTGGGCATGAGCAAGTCGCAGGTGCTGGAGACTGCGGTGCGCGCGATCGAGCGCGCCCGCGGGCTGTGCCATGAGGTGGAATTTTCCGCCGAGGACGCACTGCGCACCGAACCCGACTTCCTCGCCGAGGTGTTCAGCGCCGCGGTCGCCGCCGGCGCCAGCACGCTCAACGCACCGGACACGGTGGGCTACACCACGCCGACCGAGATCGTCGAGCTGTTCGAGTACCTGCGCCGCCACATCGTGGGCGCGGAGCGGGTGGTGTTCTCCAGCCACTGCCACGACGACCTCGGCATGGCGGTGGCGAACAGCTTGGCCGCCGTGAGCGCCGGCGCACGCCAGGTGGAATGCACCATCAACGGCATCGGCGAGCGCGCCGGCAACGCCGCGCTGGAGGAGGTGGTGATGGCGCTGAAGGTGCGCGCGCCGCACTTCGGCGTGGATACCCGTATCGACACGCGCCAGCTGTACCCGACCTCGCGCCTGCTGACCGAGCTGACCGGCCAGGCGGTCCCGCGCAACAAGGCGATCGTGGGCGCCAACGCGTTCGCGCACGAATCGGGCATCCACCAGCACGGCATGCTCAAGCACCGCGGCACCTACGAGATCATGCGGCCGCAGGACGTCGGCATCGCCGAGACGAAGCTGGTGATGGGCAAGCATTCCGGCCGCGCCGCGCTGCGCCAGCGCCTGCAGGCCATGGGCCATACCCCGGACGACGACGCGCTGGACGACATCTTCAGCCGCTTCAAGACGCTGGCCGACCACGGCCGCGAGCTGCACGACGAAGACCTGGAAGCGCTGGCGCTGGGCCACGACCCGCACGCCGGCGGCCCATGGCAACTGGTGCAGCTGCACGCCAGCTCGCACCTGGGCGGCAGCGCCTCGGCCTCGGTGAAGCTGGCCCACGACGACGGCCACGAGGTCGGCGAGGCGGCGATCGGCGACGGCCCGGTGGACGCGGTGCTGCGCGCGATCGAGCGCGCCACCGGCACGCCGCTGGCGCTCACCCGCTTCCAGATCGACGCGCTCGGCGAAGGCGCCGACGCCCAGGGCCACGCGCAGCTGAGCGCGCGCCATGCCGCGCGCGACTGGCGCGGCCACGGCAGCAGCACCGACATCGTCGAGGCCGCCGCGCTGGCCGCGCTGGTCATCGTCAATCGGATCGAACGCCAATCCACCTTGAACCCACTAACCGACAAGCGGCCTTCCATGGCCGCGCGCACGGACGCGCACGGACGCGCGCACAAGGAGACCACCGCATGAACACCCCATTCGTCTGGCACAACGGCCGCATCAAGCCGTGGGCCGAGGCCAACGTCCACGTCAGCACGCACGCGCTGCACTACGGCTCCTCCGTGTTCGAGGGCGAGCGCGTGTACGCCACGCCGCGCGGTCCGGCCTATTTCCGCCTGGCCGACCATACCCGTCGCCTGTTCGAGTCGGCCCGCGTCTACGAGATCGACGTCGGCTACAGCGAGGACGAGATCAACGCCGCCTGCCTGGAGCTGATCCGCGCCAACGCGATGCCGTCGGCCTATGTGCGGCCGATCGTGTTCCGCGGCGCCGGTGGCCTGGGCGTGCTGGCGAAGGACGGCGCGCCGGTCGAGGTGGCGCTCATGGCGATGGCCTGGGGCGCGTACCTGGGCGAGGCGGCCGAACGCGGCGCCGACGTGTGCGTGTCGTCGTGGCACCGCCCCGCGCCGAACACCATCCCGAGCTGGGCCAAGGCCGGCGGCAATTACCTCTCGAGCCAGCTGATCGGGCTGGAGGCGCGCCGCAACGGCTACGACGAAGGCATCGCGCTGGGCCACGGCGGCCTGCTCAGCGAAGGCGCCGGCGAGAACATCTTCCTGGTCAAGCGCGGCAAGCTGCTCACGCCGCCGTCCAGCGCCGGCATCCTGGCCGGGATCACCCGCGACAGCGTGCTCGCCCTGGCCGCCGACCTCGGCATCGCGGTGGAAGAACGCGAGCTGCCGCGCGAGGCGCTGTACTCGGCCGACGAAGTGTTCATGACCGGTACCGCCGCCGAGATCACCCCGGTGCGCTCGGTCGACCGCAAGGCGATCGGCAAGGGTGCGCCCGGCCCGGTCACGCAACAGCTGCGGCAGGCGTTCTTCGGCCTGTTCGATGGGCGTACCGAGGATCGCCACGGCTGGTTGAGTTTGGTGCACAGCGAAGCCACGACGCAGGAGGCTGCGTAATGGCCAAGACCCTCTTCGAAAAAATCTGGGACGCCCACGTCGTCGCCGCCGAGACCGCCGACACGCCGGCGATCCTCTACGTCGACCTGCACCTGGTACACGAGGTCACCTCGCCGCAGGCGTTCAGCGAATTGCGCGAGCGCGGCCTGAAGCTGCGCCGGCCGGATCGCATGCTGGCCACGCTGGACCATTCCACGCCGACCCTGCCGGTGAACGCCGACGGCAGCCGCCCCTACGCGAGCGCCGAGGCGCAGGCGCAGGTCGCGCAGTTGGAAAGCAACTGCCGCGAGTTCGGCGTCGAGCTGCACGGCTGGGACAGCGCCGAACGCGGCATCGTGCACGTGATCGGCCCCGAGCTCGGCGCGACGCAACCGGGCATGACGATCGTCTGCGGCGACAGCCACACCTCCACGCACGGCGCGTTCGGCGCGCTGGCGTTCGGCATCGGCACCACCGAGGTCGGCCACGTGATGGCCACGCAGTGCCTGCTGCAGCGCAGGCCGAAGACCATGGCGATCCACGTCGATGGCGCGTTGCCCGCCGGCGTCGGCGCCAAGGACCTGATCCTGCACATCATCGGCAGCATCGGCGTCGATGGCGGCACCGGCCACGTGCTGGAGTACCGCGGCGCGGCGATCGAGGCGCTGTCGATGGACGAACGCATGACCGTCTGCAACATGTCGATCGAGGCCGGCGCGCGCGCCGGGCTGATCGCGCCGGACGAGACCACCTTCGAATGGCTGAAGGGTCGCCCGCGCGTGCCGCAGGGCCCCTCGTGGGACGCGGCGATGGCGCAGTGGCGCACGTTGAAGAGCGACGACGGTGCGCGCTACGACCGCGAGGTGCGCATCGATGCCGCCGCGGTGAAGCCCACCGTCACCTACGGCACCCATCCCGGCATGGCGATCGCGATGGACGCACCGGTACCGGCGGCGACGAATGCGCAGGAGCGCCGCGCGCTCGACTACATGCAGAGCAAGCCCGGCCAGCCGATGCAGGGCACGCCGGTGGACGTGGTGTTCGTCGGCAGCTGCACCAACTCGCGCCTGTCCGACCTGCGCGAAGCGGCCCGCGTGCTGCACGGCCGGCACATCGCCAGTGGCGTGCGCATGCTGGTGGTGCCCGGCTCCGAGGCGGTACGCCGCGACGCCGAGCGCGAAGGCCTGCACCACGTGTTCACCGCCGCCGGCGCCGAGTGGCGCGTGCCCGGCTGCTCGATGTGCATCGCGATGAACGGCGACCTGGCGCAGCCGGGCCAGCTGGTCGTGTCCACCTCCAACCGCAACTTCGAAGGCCGCCAGGGCAAGGGCGCACGCACCGTGCTGGCCAGCCCGGCCACCGCGGCGGCGTCGGCGATCGCCGGGCGCATCGCCGACCCGCGCGAGTACGCGACGCAGGAGCAAGCCGCATGAAACCCATCACCCGCCTCCACTCGCGCACCGCCGTGCTGGCCGACGAGAACATCGACACCGACCGCATCATTCCCGCGCGCTTCCTCACCACCACCACCCGCGAAGGGTTGGGCAGGCTGTGCTTCCACGACTGGCGCTACCAGGCCGACGGCAGCGACAACCCGGCCTTCCCGCTGAACGGGCCGGAAGCGCGCGGCTGCTCGATCTTGGTCGCCGGAAACAACTTCGGCTGCGGTTCCTCGCGCGAGCACGCACCGTGGGCACTGCTCGACTACGGCATCCAGGCGGTGCTGTGCAGCGAGATCGCGGACATCTTCCGCGGCAACGCGCTGAAGAACGGCCTGCTGGCGATCCAGCTCGACGAGCTGGAACACCGCTGGCTGCTCAGGCACCCCGGCATCGAGCTGGCGATCGACGTGCGCGGCCAGTTCATCGAACTGCCCGACGGCGGCCGCATCCCGTTCACGCTGGAACCGTTCGCCAGGCACTGCCTGCTCAACGGCGTCGACCAGCTCGGCTACCTGCTGCAAAACGAGAAGTTGATCACCCATTACGAACAACAGGAGCAAGCGGCATGAAGGCCCATATCGTCACCCTGCCCGGCGATGGCGTCGGCCCCGAGGTCACCGCCGCCGCGGTGGCCGTGCTGAAGACCGTGGCCGCGCGCTACGAGCACGCGTTCACGTTCGACGAACAGCTGATCGGCGGCGCCGCGATCGACGCCAGCGGCGAGCCGCTGCCGGCCGCCGCGCTGGCCGCCTGCCAGGCCGCCGACGCGGTGTTGCTGGGTGCCGTGGGCGGCCCGAAGTGGTCCGATCCGAACGCGCCGGTGCGTCCCGAACAGGGACTGCTGGCGCTGCGCGCCGCGCTGGGCGTGTACGCCAACCTGCGCCCGCTGCAGGTGCATCCGGCACTGGCCAGCCTGTCGCCGTTGAAGAACGACCGGCTGCGCAACGTCGACGTGCTGTTCGTGCGCGAGCTCACCGGCGGCACCTATTTCGGCGCGAAGACGCGCAGCGCCGACGCCGCCACCGACGAGTGCAGGTACACCGTGGCCGAGGTCGAGCGGGTGGTACGCCGCGCGTTCGAGCTGGCGCGCGGCCGCCGCCAGCACGTCACCTCGGTGGACAAGGCGAACGTGCTGGAAACCTCGCGGCTGTGGCGCAGCACGGTGCAGCGCATCGCCGCCGACTACCCCGACGTGAAGGTCGAGCACCAGCTGGTCGATTCCATGGCGATGCTGCTGCTGACCCGGCCGAACAGCTACGACGTGGTGGTCACCGAGAACCTGTTCGGCGACATCCTCACCGACGAAGCCGCCGCACTCGCCGGCTCGCTGGGCCTGCTGCCGTCGGCCTCGCTGGGCGAAGGCCGGCGCGGCCTGTACGAGCCGATCCACGGTTCCGCGCCGGACATCGCCGGCACCGGCGTGGCCAACCCGATCGGCGCGATCCTTTCCGCTGCACTGCTGCTGCGTCATTCGCTGGGCCTGGAGGCCGAGGCGACTGCGGTGGAGTCGGCGGTGGAGCAGGTGTTGCGCTACGGCCCGCACAGCCGCGACATCGGCGGCCACGCCGGCACCGACGAGGTGCGCGACGCGGTGCTCGAAGCGGTCGGCGAGCAGGCCGACACCGCCGCCGCGTTCTTCTGCGGGGCACGCGCATGCGGCTGATGCCATTACCCGGTTTCCCAGGCGGCCACACGGAGGTGTCCGCGTTTTCTGCTGCCCCCTGCGCGCATGCGACGCGGATGGTCCCTGCACGCCGCGATGGCGCCGACTCCCTGGCCGTCCCGTCGACCTCCCTCGCGCGCAGGGGGCGCTTTTTTCCTGTGCTTCGCTCGGCTCCGCCGCGAGCACCCACCCCTCATCCCGGCCTTCTCCCCGGCGGGGAGAAGGCATTCCGTCCTTCGGAGATTTTTGATGCGCAGTGACCTGATCAAGAGCGGCCCCGACCGCGCACCCGCCCGCGCCATGCTGCGCGCCACCGGCCTCGACGACGAAGCCATCGCCAAGCCGCTGGTGGCCGTGGTGCATACCTGGTCGAACGTGAGCCCGTGCAACCTCAATCTGCGCGAGCTGGCGGCCGAAGCCGCCGCCGGCATCCGCGCCGCGGGCGGCACGCCGGTGGAGTTCAACACCATCGCGGTCACCGACGGCATCGCGATGGGCACGCCGGGCATGCGCTCGTCGCTGATCAGCCGCGAGGTGATCACCGACTCGATCGAACTGGCGGTGGACGGCCACTGCCTCGACGCGATGGTGGTGCTGTGCGGCTGCGACAAGACCATTCCGGCCGCCGCGATGGCGCTGGCGCGGCTGAACATCCCCGGCGTGGCGCTGTACGGCGGCACCATCGCGCACGGCACTCACGACAACCATCCGATCACCATCCAGCAGGTGTTCGAGGCGGTCGGCGCGCACGGCGCAGGCAAGATAGACGACGAGGAGCTGACCGCGGTGGAGCGCGACGCCTGCCCCGGCGCCGGTGCCTGCGGTGGCCAGTTCACCGCAAACACGATGGCGATGGTGCTGACCACGCTGGGCCTGTCGCCGCTGGGCTACAACGACATCCCCGCCACCCATCCGGCCAAGGGTGCGGCCGCGTTCCGCTGCGGCGAGCTGGTGATGGAGTGCCTGCGGGCGGACCGCACGCCGCGCGGGCTGATCACGCGCACCTCGACGCGCAACGCCGCGCGCATGGTCGCCGCCACCGCCGGATCCACCAACGCGGTGCTGCACCTGCTGGCGATCGCGCGCGAAGCCGGCGTCGAATGGACGCTGGAGGATTTCCAGCCGGCCTCGGAACACACCCCGGTGATCGCCGACCTGCTGCCCGGCGGCCGCTACACCGCGGTCGAGCTGTTCGGCGCCGGCGGCAGCGCGCGGGTGGCGCAGGAGCTGATCGCCGCCGGCATGCTGGAAGATGCACCCACCGTCACCGGCCGTTCGCTGTTCGCCGAAGTCGCCGCCGCACCGCGCGCCGAAGCACAGGACGTGGTGCATCCGGTGGACGCACCACTGAAGCCGCGCGGCGGCTACTCGATCCTATACGGCAACCTCGCACCGGAGGGCTGCATCCTCAAGCTCGCCGGCAAGGGCGCCAGCCATTTCGAAGGCTGCGCCCGCGTCTACGAGAGCGAGGAGCAGGCGTTCGCCGCGGTACAGGCCGGCGACATCGGCAAGGGCGACGTCATCGTGATCCGCAACGAAGGCCCCGCCGGCGGCCCCGGCATGCGCGAGATGCTCGGCGTCACCGCCGCGCTGATCGGCCGCGGCCTCGGCGACGACGTGGCGCTGATCACCGACGGGCGCTTCTCCGGCGCCACCCACGGCTTCATGGTTGGCCACATCGCGCCGGAAGCCGCGCGCGGCGGCCCGATCGCGCTGCTGCACGAAGGCGACCGCATCCGCATCGACGCCGACACGCGCGAGATCGCCACCGACGCCGATCTCGCCGGCCGTCGCGCCGGCTGGCAACCGCCGGCACCCAAGGTGGCGCGCGGCGCGCTGGCCAAGTACGCGCTGCTGGTCGGCTCCGCCTCCGACGGCGCCACCACCCATCCGCAAACCGCCACATCCATTCCCGTCCGCCAACGCACCACCATCGAAGGAGTCACCGCATGAGCAACGCCAGCAACCCCCTCGCCACATCCCGCATCGCCGTACTCGGCTACGGCAGCCAGGGCCGCGCGCACGCGCTCAACCTGCGCGACTCCGGCCTCGACGTGGTGGTCGGCCTGCGCCCGAACGGCCCGACCTGGCACAAGGCCAAGGCCGACGGCTTCAACGTCGCCGAGCCGGCCGAGGCGGTGAAGGGTGCCGACCTGGTCGCCGTGCTCACCCCGGACATGGTGCAGCCGACGCTGTACAGGGAATCGATCGAGCCGAACATCAAGCCCGGCGCCGCATTGCTGTTCGCGCACGGCTTCAACGTGCATTTCGGCCAGATCAAGCCGCGCGCCGACATCGACGTGATCCTGGTCGCGCCGAAAGGCCCCGGTGCGCTGGTGCGCAGCGAGTACGAGCGCGGCCGCGGCGTGCCGTGCATCTGGGCGGTGCACCAGGACGTCAGCGGCCAGGCGGAGGCAAAGACGAAAGGCTACGCCGACGGCATCGGCGGCGGCCGCGCGATGATCATCCGGACCGACTTCAAGGAAGAGACCGAGACCGACCTGTTCGGCGAGCAGGCGGTGCTGTGCGGCGGTGCGAGCGAGCTGGTGATCAAGGGCTTCGAGACCCTGGTCGAGGCCGGCTACCAGCCGGAGATCGCCTACTACGAGGTGATGCACGAGCTGAAGCTGATCGTCGACCTGTTCTACGACGGCGGCCTGGCGAAGATGCTGCAGTTCGTCTCCGAGACCGCGCAGTACGGCGACTACGTCAGCGGCCCGCGGGTGGTCGACGCCGGCACCAAGGCGCGCATGAAGGACGTGCTCACCGACATCCAGGACGGCACCTTCGCGCGCAACTGGATTGCCGAATACCAGGCCGGCCTGCCGAACTACAAGCGCCTGAAGCAGGCCGACCTCGAGCATCCGATCGAGCAGGTCGGCGCGAAGCTGCGTGCGCGGATGCCGTGGCTGCAGCCCAACCCGGCACCCGCCGCCGTCGCGCCGTTGAAGAAGGCTGGCTGACGCTCCTGGCTCCTCCCCCTGCAAAGCAGGGGGAGGTTGGAGGGGGTAAAGCTTTTGACTTCAGGATCAAGATCAAGAGCGACCCCTCCCCAACCCTCCCCTGCGTTGCAGGGGAGGGGCACATCTGCCGTATTTCTCCACTGTCTTGCAGGGAAGAGCACGGCACTGAACCTTGGGGATTTTTCTAGTGAATGCACAAGCACTGCAAGCCGAAACCACGACCGGTCGACGCCCGCTGGCCGGCCAGAGCATGAGCGGCGCCGAAGTGATCGTGCAGGTACTCGCCGACGAAGGCGTCGGCGTGCTGTTCGGCTATTCCGGCGGGGCTATCCTGCCGGTGTACGACGCGGTGTTCCGTCACAACGCCGAACATCCGCGCGCCGACGGCAACGAGGCGATGCGGCTGGTGGTGCCGGCCAACGAGCAGGGCGCCGGCTTCATGGCGGCCGGCTATGCGCGCGCGTCGGGCCGGGTCGGCGTGGCCATCGTCACCTCCGGCCCCGGCGCTACCAACATGGTCACGCCGGTGCGCGATTCGATGGCCGACTCGGTCCCGCTGGTGGTGATCTGCGGCCAAGTGGGCACCGCGGCGATCGGCAGCGATGCGTTCCAGGAGGCGCCGGTCAGCAACATCATGGGCGCCTGCGCCAAGCACGTGTTCCTGGTCACCGACGCCACGCAGCTGGAAGCCACCGTCCGCACCGCGTTCACCCTGGCGCGCAGCGGCCGGCCCGGCCCGGTGGTGGTGGACGTGCCGAAGGACGTGCAGAACGCCGCGCTCCCCTGGCACGGGAGCGGCGAACTGCTGCTGGCCGGCTACCGCGCGCGGCTGCGCGCGGTCGAGCAATCGGTGCTCGGCGACGCCGACTGTGGCGCCTTCTTCGCCGCGCTGATGCGGGCCGAGCGTCCGCTTATCTACGCCGGCGGTGGCGTGATCGCGGCGGAGGCGTCAGCCGCGCTGCGTGCGTTCGTCGATGAATTCGGGCTGCCGGTAACCACCACGCTGATGGGCCTGGGCAGCTTCGACAGCACCGCCCCGCTGGCACTGCACCTGCTCGGCATGCACGGCACCGCGTACGCGAACTACGCCGTCGAGGATTGCGACTTCGTGCTGGCGCTGGGCGCACGCTTCGACGACCGCGTCGCCGGCGTGCCGGACAAGTTCGCGCCGCGGGCGAAGTTCATCGCCCAGCTCGACATCGACCCGTCCGAGATCGGCAAGGTGAAGCCGGCCGACTGGCATCACGTCGGTCCGCTCAGGCGCGCGCTGGAGCGACTCACCGCGTATGGCCGCGCGCATGGCATGCGGCCGAAGCTGGGCGCCTGGCATGCGCACGTGGCCGAACTCAAGCGCGTGCACGCGATGAACTACGACCGCGCCAGCACGCTGATCCAGCCGTACGCGGTGATCGAGGCGATCAACCGCCATGCGCAGGGCAACGCCATCGTCAGCACCGGCGTCGGCCAGCACCAGATGTGGGCGGCACAGTATTTCGACTTCCGCGCGCCGCGCCGCTGGCTCACTTCCGGCTCGATGGGCACGATGGGCTTCGGCCTGCCGGCCGCGATCGGCGCGCAGTTCGCGCATCCGGGCAAGCTCGTCATCGACATCGACGGCGACGCCAGCATCCGCATGAACATCGGCGAGCTGGAAACCGTCACCACTTACGGCCTGCCGCTGAAGGTCGTGGTGCTCAACAACGTCGGCGACGGCATGGTGCGGCAGTGGCAGAAGTTGTACTTCAAGGGCCGCTTCGCCTCGTCGGACAAGAGCCTGCACAGGAAGGACTTCGTGCGTGCCGCGCAGGCCGACGGCTTCGCCTGGGCGCAGCGGCTGGAGCGCCACGACGCGCTGGAGGCGACCATCGCCGCCTTCCTCGCCTTCGATGGCCCGGCCTTCCTGGAAGTGATGATCGACCCGGACGCCGGCGTGTACCCGATGGTCGGTCCCGGCGCCAGCTACGCGCAGATGATCACCGGCGATTTCATTGCCTCGCGCGCGGCACCGGCCGCACGCGAGCCCTCCACGTCGAACATGTTCTAGGGAGAAACGCCATGCAGCACACCCTGTCCATCCTGTTGCAGAACGAAGCCGGCGCGCTGGTGCGCGTGGCCGGCCTGTTCGCCGCGCGCGGCTACAACATCGACACGCTGACCGTGGCGGCCACCCACGACCCCGCCGTCTCGCGGCTCACCTTGAGCCTGCAGTGCGACGACGCCGCGCTCGGCCAGATCCTGCAGCAGACGCGCAAACTGGTCGACGTGCTGCAGGTGGCGCATCCGGCCCCCGCGCTCGCGGCATGAATGCCGTCGCACCACTCGTCGTCGACGACGACCTGCTGGCGCGGATCCGCGCCGCGCGGGTCTACGAGGTGGCGCAGGTATCGGCGCTGGAAGCTGCGCCGCTGCTCGGCGAACGTCTGGGCCGGCCAGTGCTGCTGAAGCGCGAGGACCAGCAGCCGGTGTTCTCGTTCAAGCTGCGCGGCGCTTACAACCGCATGGTACAGCTGGATGCGGCGCAACGCGCGCGCGGCGTGGTCGCCGCTTCCGCCGGCAACCATGCGCAGGGCGTGGCGCTGGCCGCGGCGAAGCTGGGCATCCGCGCCACCATCGTGATGCCGGTGACCGCGCCACGGGTGAAGGTGGACGCGGTGCGCCGCTTCGGCGGGGCGATGGTGGACGTCGTGCTGGCGGGCGACTCCTACAGCGACGCGCAGGCCGCCGCCGCGCGGCTGCAGGCCGAGCGCGGCGCGGCGTTCGTGCACCCGTTCGACGACCCTGCGGTGATCGCCGGCCAGGGCACGGTCGCGCTGGAGATCCTGCGGCAGCATCCGGGCCCGCTCGAGGCGGTGTTCGTGCCGGTCGGCGGCGGCGGCCTGCTCGCCGGCGTGGCCGCATGCATCAAGGCGCTGCGACCCGAGGTGCGGGTGATCGGCGTGCAGGCGACGGATTCGGACGCGATGGTGCGCTCGCTGGAAACCGGCGAACGCGTCGCGCTGGATGAGGTCGGCCTGTTCGCCGACGGCACCGCGGTGAAGCAGGTCGGCGCGCTGACCTTCGCGCTATGCCGGCAGCACGTGGACGCGATGCTGCGGGTGGATGCCGACGCGATCTGCGCGGCGATCCGCGACATCTACCAGGACACCCGCAGCGTGGCCGAACCATCCGGCGCGCTGGCGCTGGCCGGGCTGAAGCAATACGTGGCCGCACACGGCGACGGCGCGGGCGCGCTGGTGGCGATCGTCTCCGGCGCCAACATGAACTTCGACCGCCTGCGCTTCGTCGCCGAGCGCGCCGAGGTGGGCGAGCAGCGCGAGGCGGTGTTCGCGGTGACCATCCCGGAGGAGCGCGGCAGCTTCCGCCGCTTCTGCGCCGCGCTGGGCCGGCACGACATCACCGAGTTCAACTACCGCATCGGCGACGCCCGTTCCGCGCACATCTTCGTGGGCGTGCGGATCGCCAGCCGCGACGAGCGCGAGGCGCTGGCCGCGGCATTCCGCGCGCAGGCGTTCGACGTGCTCGACCTCACCGACGACGAGCTGGCCAAGCTGCACCTGCGCCACATGATCGGCGGCCGTTCGCCGCTGGCGCGCGACGAGCGGCTGTACCGCTTCGAGTTCCCCGAGCGGCCCGGCGCGCTCACCGATTTCCTCGGCCGGCTGCACCCGGACTGGAACGTCAGCCTGTTCCACTACCGCAACCATGGCGCCGACCACGGCCGCATCCTGGTCGGCATCCAGGTACCGGCGGCCGAGCAGCCGCTGTTCCAGCGCTTTCTCGCCACGCTCGGTTACCCGCACATGGACGAGAGCACGCACCCGGCCTACCGGCTGCTGCTGCGGGAATGATCGCGGCAGGGCAACCGTGACCCGCGCGGCGAGGGACGGGTGGCGCACTCCATAGGCGTGAGGTGACCGGTGACGCCATCCGGTCGCGGCCGGCACGCTAAACTCGGCGAATGGCTCCCTCCTCCCGCAAACGCCAGCGGCGCAGTGCCGCGCCCTCGCCCGCCACCCGGCCACGACCCGCCGCGCGGCCGACACGCCCGGCCGACAGCTCGACCCGCGCCACGCGGGTGCTGGGCTGGCTGCTGCAGAAGCTGCCCGCGCGGCAGCGCGAGAAGGCGCTGGACTATCTGGTGCTGACCCGGATGGACCGCCCGATCGGCGCGCTGCTGCTGCTGTGGCCGACCTGGTGGGCGCTGTGGCTGGCCACCGCCGATTTCCCGTCATGGAAGCTGCTGGTCATCTTCACCCTCGGCGTGTTCGCGATGCGCGCGGCCGGTTGCGCGATCAACGACTACGCCGACCGCAAGCTCGACCCGCAGGTGGCGCGCACCGCCGGCCGCCCGCTCGCCAGCGGCCGGGTGACGCCGCGCGAGGCGCTGCTGGTGTTCGCCGCGCTGCTCGCGTTCGCGTTCGTGCTGGCGCTGTTCACCAACGCGCTGACCATCCAGCTGTCGTTCGCCGGCGCCGCGCTGGCGGCGATCTATCCGTTCACCAAGCGCTGGACCTACCTGCCGCAGGTGGTGCTGGGCGCCGCGTTCGGCTGGTCGATCCCGATGGCGTTCGCCGCGGTGACGCACACAGTGCCGCCGCTGGGCTGGCTGCTGTTCCTCGGCAACATCCTGTGGTCGGTGATCTATGACACCGAGTACGCGATGGTCGACCGCGACGACGATCTCAAGGCCGGCGCGAAATCCACCGCGATCCTGTTCGGCGACGCCGACCTGCCGATCCTCGGCATGCTGATGGGCACCTTCCTGCTGGCGATGCTGTTCGTCGGCCAGCGCGCCGCGCTGGGCTGGCCGTACTGGCTGGCGCTGCTGGCCGCCACCGGCCTGTTCGGCTGGCAGTTGTGGCTGATCCGCGGGCGCGCCCGCGATGCCTGCCTCGCCGCGTTCCGCCACAACAACTGGCTGGGGCTGGCGATCTGGATCGGCATCGCGCTGGCGCTGGCGGTGCGCTGAACGGCCCGGGGCCGCCAGCCCGCCATGACGCCCGGCTTGGCGGAACGCGCCATTTGGACGTCTAAATTTCAGCCTTGTCATGCCACCGGGCACCTAACTGTCACAGGTCCTCCCTAGGCTGCGCATCCATCAGAGCCTGTGACGGAAGCGGTACATCCACGGGCAGGGACGCTTCTGCACGAGACAGCTACCGGCGATGCCCCGCCACCGCGGCGGGAAGGCCTCGCCGTCGTTTCGCACGCATTCCCCGCACGGCTCCGCGATCTCCCCGTCCCCCGGAGCATTCAACTTGCGTACTTCCCTCATCAGCCGATCCATCGGCATGGCCCTGCTCGGCAGTCTGGCGTTCGGCGTCGCCCTTTCCGTCCAGGCGCAGGACAGCGCCGCCACCCCGCCGGGCACCGCCACGGCAAGCACCGACAAGGCCAAGAACCTCGACAGCGTGGTGGTCACCGCGCGTTCCGGCGTCGAGACGCGGACCAAGGCCGAGACCAGCTACTCGATCACCACCATCGACGAGGACCGCCTGCGCATGCAGGCGCCGACCTCGGTCACCGAGGCGATGAAGTCGGTGCCCGGCTTCTGGGTCGAGGCGTCCGGCGGCGAGGCCAGCGGCAATATCCGCGCGCGCGGCATTCCCGTCGACGGCTTCGGCTCGGTCAACCTGCTGGAGGACGGCATTCCGGTGCAGCACGATCCGGCGCTGGGCTACCTCAACGCCGACCAGGCGTTCCGCCTGGACGAGACGATCGAACGGATCGAGGTGGTGCGCGGCGGTCCCTCGTCGGTGTTCTATTCGAATGCGCCGGCCGGTGCGATCAACTTCATCCCGCGCCAGGTCGGCGACACGCCGGAAGGCCTGGTCAAGTACACCGTGGGCGACTACGGCCTGCAGCGTGGCGACTTCTGGTACGGCACGCCGGTCGGCAACGGCTGGAAGCTCGGCGTGGGCGGCTTCTACCGTGTCGACGACGGCATCCGCGATCCGGGCTTCCATGCCAATGACGGCGGCCAGATCCGCCTGAACCTGGCGAAGGATTTCGAGCACGGCCGCTTCAGCGTCGACTTCAAGCACATGGACGACAAGGTCGCGCTGTACCTCGGCATCCCGATGCGCACCTACCCGAACGGCAAGATCAAGGCCGTACCCGGCTTCGACGGCAATTTCGGCACCATGGCCGGGCCGGAGACCGAGCGCGTGCTGATGAAGCAGGGCAACGGCAGCCTGTACAACTTCGACAACAGCGTGGGCACGCACGTGAAGCGCGACCAGCTCACGCTGAAGTTCGACCATGACCTCGGCGCGGACTGGAAGCTGGCCGAGTCGATGCGCTACAGCGACACCAAAACCCAGCGCAACGGCGTGTTCCCGAACTCGCTGATGAGCGCGGACAAGTTCCTGGCCCAGGCCAAGCAGTTCCAGCCGGCCGGTGCGGCCGGCCTGCAGCTGCGCTACGTCGACAACCCCGCGCAGGTGTTCGACAACCAGAACCAGAACGGCAACGGCCTGGTGGTGATCGGCGGCCTGCGCGGCGTGACCATGCCGGTGCAGGAGTTCGTCAACGATACCCGGCTGCTGCGCAAGTTCGACCTCGGCGGGCAGAGCCACGACGTCACGCTCGGTTACTACTACGCGCACTTCAACCAGGATTTCAGCCGCTACTCCTCCAGCGCCCTGCTCGACGTGCGCGACAACGCGCGCCTGCTCGACCTGGTCGCGGTGGACGCAGCGGGCCAGCCGCTGGGCACGCTCACCGACCACGGCATCTACCGCTACGGCTACGAGTGGGAGAACGCCAGCGGCAGCTCGGCGACCCATGCGTTCTACGTTTCCGACGAATGGCAGGCGACCGACGCGCTGCGCATCGACGGCGGCGTGCGCTGGGAGCGCGTGAACACCAGGGGCTGGGTCGAACAGAAGCAGACCGTGAACCTCGGCACGCTGGCCACCTCGCAGATCCAGACCGGCACCGGCCAGACCGTGTCGTACGACCACAGCTTCAGCAAGCCGGGCTGGACGCTGGGCGCGAACTGGCAGTTCTCCGAGCGCTCCGGCGTGTTCGCGCGCTGGACCTCGGCGTTCCGCCTGCCGAACCTGAGCAGCTACATCACCAACGCGACCGCCACGCCGATCATCCAGACCATGAAGCTGGGCGAGGTGGGCTACAAGTATTCCGAGCGCCAGCTCGACCTGTACGCCACCGCGTTCTACACCAAGTACGACAACGTCGGCTTCAACAACTACGTGTTCAACCCGAACAACAACACCTCGGTCGCACAGCAGGGCTACGCCAGCACCAAGACCAAGGGCCTGGAACTGGAAGGCACCTGGTTCCCGACCCGCTGGCTCGACGTGCAGCTCACCGCCACCTGGCAGGACCCGCAGTACGAAGGCCTGCGCTACACCGACAAGGGCAGCACCGGTCCGATCCTGCGCGATTACACCGGCAACCAGCTGATCCGCGTGCCGAAGCTGAGCTACCGCGTGGTGCCCGGGGTGAATCTGCTGGACGGGCAGCTGCGCCTGCAGCTGGCGTACGAGCACGAGGGCGAACGCTTCGTCGACACCGCCAACTCGGTGCGGCTGCCCTCCTACGACGTGTGGAGCGCCAGCGCGCGCTACGACGTATCGCCGATGTTCTCGGTGTACCTGTATGCCGACAACCTTACCAACTCGCTGGGCCTGACCGAGGGCAACCCGCGCGCCGGCGAGCTGCAGAGCGCGGACGCGGGGGCGAACACGTTCATCGCGCGGCCGCTGCTGGGCCGCTCGTACCGTGCCGCCGTGATGTACCGCTTCTGACCCAGCGCGGCCGGGTGGTTCGCCACCCGGCCGCCAAGTTGCGCGTTGGTGACGGCCGCGCGCCACGGACCCACCCCGTCACCCGACATCAACCGCCACCGGAAGTCCAGCATGAGCCCGCGTCTGCGCCATCGCCTGAACCATCTGCTCGCCGGTTTGCTGCTGGCCGGCCTGATGCTGCTGCTCGGCATGGTGCAGGCCGCTCCCAGCCGGACCGGGCACGAGCAGCCCGACCTGACCCTGCACGGCGAACTGGACGGCGCGGACAACCAGACCTACCGCACGCTGCCATTCGAGGTGCCCGCGGGCACCAGCCGCATTACCGTGCAATTCGATTACAGCGGCCACGACGACGAGCGCACCACGATCGACCTGGGCCTGCTCGGCCCGGACGGCTTCCGCGGCTGGAGCGGCGGCTCGAAGCACGTATTCACCGTGTCCGCCACCGACGCCACGCCCTCCTACCTGCCCGGCGCGATCCGCCCGGGCCGCTGGAGTCTGTTGCTGGGCATCCCCAACATCCGCCGCAACAGCCACTCCCGCTATACCGCGAACATCTGGTTCGGCCGGCCGGACGACCCCGCATGGGTGCCGGCCGTGCTGAACCCGCCGCTGCGCCGAGAGGCGCGCTGGTACCGCGGCGACCTGCACATGCACGACGCGCACAGCGACGCCAGCTGCGCCAGCCAGTCCGGCCAGCGCGTGCCCTGCCCGCTGTTCCTCACCGTCGAGGCGGCGGCGCGGCAGGGCCTGGACTTCATCGCGATCACCGACCACAACACGGTGTCGCAGGCGAATCCGATGCGCGAGCTGCAGCCGTACTTCGACCGCCTGCTGCTGATCCCCGGCCGCGAGATCACCACCTTCAGCGGCCACGCCAACCTGTTCGGCAGCACCGCGCCGGTGGACTTCCGCGTCGACGGCCGCCAGGTGAAGGACTGGAACGCGCTGCTGCGTCAGGTCGCGCCGCTGCAGGGCCTGCTCTCGATCAACCACCCGGTCCGCCCCAGCGGCGAGAACTGCATGGGCTGCGGCTGGACCGCCACGCCGGCGGTGGACATGACGCAGGTGCAGGCGATCGAGATCGTCAACGACAGCGACGCCGGCACGCCCCTCTCCGGCGTGCCGTTCTGGGAACGGCAGCTCGCCCAGGGACACCGGCTCACCGGCATCGGCGGCAGCGACAACCACGATGCCTTGCTGAGTGCGGCCAGGCCCGGCTCCAGCCTGGTCGGCCGGCCCGCCACGGTGGTCCACGCGGCGGAGCTGTCGATGCCGGCGATCCTGGCCGGCATCCGCGCCGGCCACGTGTTCGTCGACGTGGAAGGCAGCCGCGACCGGCTGCTGGAACTCGACGCGCAGAGCGGCGGGCAGCACGCCACGATGGGCGATGCCCTGCGCGCCGACGCGGGCGCGCGGGTCCACTTCGAAGTGCATGCCGTCCAGGTATCCGGGAAACGACTGGCCGTGCTGCTTGACGGCAAACCGTTCGCCCCCGCCGTCGATGCCGCCATCGGCGGTGCCGACCAGCGCATCGGCTTCGACTGGACCAGCGACGGTCGCATGCACTGGCTGCGTGCGGAGATCCGCGACGACGCCGGCAAGCCCCTGCTGATCGGCAATCCGGTCTATCTCAACCCTGCGCTCCATTGACCCGCGGCGACGGCGCGCGCGCCAGCGCCCATACGTCCACCCGCTGCACGCCGGCGCGACGCAGCACGCGAGTGCACTCGGCGAGGGTGGCGCCGGTGGTCATCACGTCATCAAGGATCGCCACGTGCGCGGGCAGCGTCACGCCTTCGCGCAGGGCGAATGCGCCGTGCACGTTGCGGCGGCGGGCCACCGCGTCCAGTTCGGTCTGCGCGCCGGTGGCGCGCTGGCGCTGCAGCGCATCCGGATGCACCGGCACGCCGAGCGCGCGCGCCAGTGGCCGGGCCAGTTCCAGTGCCTGGTTGTAGCCGCGCCGGCGCAGGCGGTTGCGGTGCAGCGGCACGGCCAGCAACAGCTGCGGCGGCTTGAGCGGCAGCCGCTCCCTGAGCCACAGCTGGGTCAGCACCCGACCGGCGGCCAGATCGGCCTGGAACTTGTAGCGCGATTCCAGCCGGTCCAGCGGCCAGCCGTAGCGGAACGGCGCCCACGCCGCATCCCACGGCGGCGCGCGGCGCTGGCACTCGCCGCACCACGCCGCCGGGGTGGCCAGCGGCAGGGCACAGCGCGCGCAACAGCTGCGGTTGCGCGGCAGTTCGTTGGCGCAGGCGGCGCAAAGGTCGATGCCGTCGCCGTGATTGCCGCCGCACAACAGGCAGCGCGGCGGCAGCACGAAGCGCTGCAGGCGCCGCCAGACTGTCGCCATCGCGTCCATGCCGGGCTCCGGCTCAGCGGCCCGGCTTGTACAGCGCCGCGTCGAGGATCGACCACAGATGGATCAGCCAGCCGAGCAGGACGATCCACAGCACCGCCGCCAGCACGAACATGACGATCGCTATCAGCAACCGCCCCTGCACCAGCTGGCCCAGGCCCGGGATGAAGAAACTGCAGATCGCCGCGAGCACGTTGCCGGTACTGCCTTGTCCTTCGCTCATCGCCGCACTCCCCGAGCAGGTGGTCCCACGAGCAGGCGATGGTAGCGGCAGGAAGACGCCCGTGTCCCGTCAACCATTCGTGCAGGTATCGAGTTGACAGGCCTTGGGGCGGCTTCCACACTCTCGCGCTTCCCGCATGGAGTATCCGTCCCATGGCCGACACCGCCATCCGCCACGACTGGAGCCGCGCCGAGGTGGCCGCGCTGTTCGCGCTGCCGTTCAACGAGCTGCTGCATCGCGCGCACACGGTGCATCGCCAGCACCACGACCCGAACGCAGTGCAGGTGTCGACCCTGCTGTCGATCAAGACCGGCGGCTGCCCCGAGGACTGCGCCTATTGCCCGCAGGCGGCGCGCTACGACACCGGCGTGGCCGCGCAGAAATTGATGGAAATCGACGATGTGCTGCACCGCGCGCGCGCCGCCAAGGCCGCCGGCGCCAGCCGCTTCTGCATGGGTGCGGCCTGGCGCGGCCCGAAGGACCGCGACATCCCCAAGGTCGCCGCGATCGTGCGCGCGGTGAAGGACCTCGGCCTGGAAACCTGCGCCACCCTGGGCCTGCTCGGCGACGGCCACGCGCAGGCGCTGAAGGATGCCGGCCTCGACTACTACAACCACAACATCGACACCGCGCCGGAGTTCTACGGCGAGATCATCCACACCCGCGAATACCAGGATCGACTGGTCACGCTGGAACAGGTGCGCGACGCCGGCCTGAAGACCTGCTGCGGCGGCATCGTCGGCATGGGCGAGACGCGCGAGCAGCGTGCGGGCCTGCTTCAGGCGCTGGCCAACCTGCCCGAACACCCGCAATCGGTGCCGATCAACCAGCTGGTGCCGGTGCCCGGCACGCCGCTGGGCGATGCCGAACCGCTCGATCCGTTCGAGTTCGTGCGCGCGATCGCGGTGGCGCGGATCCTGATGCCGCTGTCGATCGTGCGCCTCTCGGCCGGCCGCCAGCAGATGGACGACGCGGTGCAGGCGTTGTGCTTCTTCGCCGGCGCCGGCTCGATCTTCTACGGCGAGAAGCTGCTCACCACCGGCAACCCGGACGTGGCAGCGGACCGCGCGCTGTTCCGCCGGCTCGACCTGCACCCGCTGGAGGTGGTTGAGAGCGCGGGCACCGTGCACGCGGACATTGGCGACAACGGAAACGCCGATTGCGGTCACGGCTGCGGCTGCAGTGCCGCGGCCTGACCTGCTCGATCGGCTGGCCATCCGCACCAGCGAACACGCCAGCGCACAGCTGCGCCGCCGGCTGCGCACGATCGACCACGCCGACGGCCCGTGGCTGGAAACCGGCAGCCAGCGCCTGCTGTCGTTCTGCAGCAACGACTATCTAGGCCTGGCGCAGCACCCGCAGCTGGTTGCCGCGCTCACCCGCGCGGCGCGCGGGGAAGGCGTCGGCAGCACCTCGGCGCACCTGATCTGCGGCCACCGCCGTGAACACGCGGAACTGGAGGAGGCGTTGGCCGTCTGGACCGGGCGCGAGCGCGCGCTGCTGTTCTCCACCGGCTACATGGCCAACCTCGGCCTGCTGCAGGCGCTGCTCGCGCGCGGCGATGTCTGCGTGCAGGACAAGCTCAACCACGCCTGCCTGCTCGATGGCGCCAGGCTCAGCGGCGCCGAGCTGAAGCGTTATCCGCACGCTGACGTGGACGGCGCCGCGCGCCAACTGGCGGCGAATCCCGACGCGGCGGCAATGCTGGCCACCGATGGCGTGTTCAGCATGGACGGCGACGTCGCGCCGCTGCCCGAGCTGGCGCAGCTGTGCGCACGCGAGCGCGCCACCCTGATGGTCGACGACGCGCACGGCTTCGGCGTGCTCGGCGCGCGCGGCGCCGGCAGCCTCGACGCGGCCAACCTGGGCCAGCACGAAGTGCCGCTGCTGATGGCCACGCTGGGCAAGGCGCTCGGCTGCAGCGGCGCGTTCGTGGCCGGGCCGGCCGCGCTGGTCGAGGGACTGCTGCAGTTCGCGCGCCCGTACATCTACACCACCGCGATGCCGCCGGCGCTGGCCGCCGCCGCGCTGGAGGCGGTGCAGCTGGCGCAGGCCGAAACATGGCGGCGCGACAAACTCGCGGCGCTGATCGCCCGTTTCCGGCGCGGCGCGGCCGAACTCGGCCTGCCGCTGGCGGCCTCGCCCAGCGCGATCCAGCCGCTGCTGCTGGGCGGCGCCGAGACTGCACTGGCGGCGGCGCAGGCGCTGGAACGGCAACGCCTGCTGGTAACCGCGATCCGCCCGCCGACCGTCCCCGCCGGCCACGCGCGGCTGCGTATCACGCTGTCGGCGGCGCACGAGGAAGCCCACGTCGACCGGCTGCTGGGCGCGCTGGAAACGCTGCGCCTGCCGGCCTCGCTCCGGGCGCGCGGCGACGACCACGTATAATCGCCGCCTGCTCCGCCGATTCCCCCGCATGTCGATCGTCAACATCTCCGCCTACAAGTTCATCAGCCTGGACGACCTTCCCGCGCTGCGCGAGCGGCTGTTCGCGCGCTGCGAGGCGCTGGCGCTGAAGGGCACCATCCTGCTGGCGCCGGAAGGCATCAACCTGTTCCTCGCCGGCAGCCGCGCGCAGATCGACGGCTTCATGGCCACGCTGCACGACGACCCTCGCTTCGCCGACCTCGCGCCGAAGGAATCGCTCTCCGCCACGGTGCCGTTCGGCCGCCTGCGCGTGCGCCTGAAGCGCGAGATCATCACCATGCGCCTGCCCGCGATCCGCCCCGAAGGCGGCCGCGCGCCCGTGGTGGACGCGCCCACCCTGCAGCGCTGGCTGGACCAGGGCCGCGACGACGACGGTCGCGAGGTGGTGCTGCTGGATACCCGCAACGACTACGAGACCGATGCCGGCAAGTTCGCGCAGGCGGTCGACTACCGCCTCGCCAGCTTCACCGGCTTCCCCGCCGCGATCGCCGCCGACCGCGCGCGCTACGAGGGCAAGACGGTGGTCTCGTACTGCACCGGCGGCATCCGTTGCGAGAAGGCCGCGCTGCACATGCATGGGCTCGGCATGGAGCACGTCTACCAGCTCGATGGCGGCATCCTGAAATACCTCGAACAAACCGACGGCGCGCACTGGCAGGGCGACTGCTTCGTGTTCGACGGGCGCGGTGCCGTGGACAAACGGCTGCTGCCCGCACAGGGCACCGACGCATGAGCCTGTACGTCGATCGGCGCGGCCACGGCTCCATCCCGCTGGTGCTGCTGCACGGCTGGGCGATGCACGGCGGCGTACTGGCGCCGCTGGTCGAGGCGCTGGAAACGCAGTGCACGATGTATGTGGTCGACCTGCCCGGCCACGGCCGCTCGCGCGACTGCGGCCTGCCGCTGGAGCCGCAGGCCTGTGCCGCGGCGATCGCCAGGGTCACCCCGCCGGCGATCTGGCTGGGCTGGTCGCTGGGCGGCACCATCGCGCTCACCGCCGCGCTGGAACTGCCACGGCAGGTGCGCGGGCTGGCGATGCTGTGCGCCACGCCGAAATTCGTGCGCGACGCCGGCTGGCCGCACGGCAGTGATGCCCAGCTGGTGCACCAGCTGGCCAGCGACCTGGAAACCGACTACCACGCCACCATCGAGCGCTTCCTGGCGCTGGAGGCGATGGGCAGCGCCGACCCGCGCGGCGAGCTGCGCCATCTGCGCCAGCTGGTGTTCGCGCATGGCGAACCCGACCTGCGCGTGCTGCAGGAAGGCATCCGCATCCTGGAAAGCAGCGACCGCCGCGCCGCCCTGCCCGACCTCGCCGTGCCCAGCGCTTGGGTCAGCGGCCGCCGCGACCGGCTGGTGCCGCCGCAGGCGATGGCCTGGTCGGCCAGCCAGTGCGGCGGCCAGTACACCGAAATCCAGCAGGCCGGCCACGCGCCGTTCTTCGGTCACGCCCGCGCAGTGGCGCAGGTGCTGCAGCCGCTGTTGACCTCCACAAAATTCGAGCAAGTGCGATGAGCGACTTCCAACTCGACCAGCACCTGGTGCGCCGTCACTTCGGCCGCGCCGCACGCAGCTACGAACAGCACGACGCACTGCAGCGCGAGGTGGGCGATGCCCTGCTCGAACGGCTGGGCTTCTACCTGGAAACGCCGCTGCGCGTGGTCGATGTCGGCGCCGGCACCGGCCGCGGCACCGCGCTGCTGAAGCAGAAATATCCCAAGGCCGAAGTGATCGCGCTCGACCTGGCGCTGCCGATGCTGCGCGCCGCGAAACAGCACGGCAGCTGGCTGAAGCCGTTCATGCGCGTGTGCGCCGAAGCCACCCATCTGCCGCTGGCCGACCACAGCGTGGACGTGCTGTATTCCAACCTGTGCTTCCAGTGGGTCGACGACCTGTCCGCGCTGTTCGGCGAATGCATGCGCGTGCTGAAGCCCGGCGGCTTCATGGCGTTTTCCAGCTTCGGCCCGGACACCCTGAAGGAACTGCGCGCAGCGTGGGCCGAGGCCGACCAGCAGCCGCACGTGGGCCGCTTCCTCGACATGCACGATGTCGGCGACGCGATGCTCAACGCCGGCCTGCGCGACCCGGTGCTGGACGTGTTCCGCTACACCCTCACCTACAGCGAGCCGCGCAAGCTGCTGGAAGAATTGCAGGGTCTGGGCGCCACCAATGCCGACCGCACGCGTGCGCGCGGCCTCACCGGCAAGGGGCGCTACCGGCGCATGCTGGCCGCGTACGAGGCGATGCGTCTGGGCGGCCGCATCCCGGCCACATGGGAAGTGGTGAGCGCGCACGCCTGGGGTCCGCCGGTGGGCCAGCCGCGCCGCGTGGGCGGCGCCGAGATCGCCAGCTTCTCGATCGACCAGCTGCGTGGTTCGCGACGGCGCTGAGCAGGAGCCTGGGGGCGTGGCCGCAGCCGGCGGCCCGGCGTTCGAATGGCCTGACCGCTTCGCGCCTTGACTCACGATGCTTGGCCATCAACACGCCGTTGAGGGCCGTCCCTGATCGAAGGTGTCCGTCAAATCCGGACTGGCTCATCCTGGCTCCGTTTCCACGGACCCATGTGCGATCGCCAGAATGAAAAAAGGCTCCGTGCAGACGCACGGAGCCGGGGCTCGGAAACTTTCGGGCAGACCTAAGACTCGACGCGAGGCCCCCGATGTTTCTTCAGAAGCTGAACTTCAGCGACGCGCCCACGCCGTAATCCGGGCTGCCGTTGGCGAAACCGCCGAGCACGTAGGCCTGCAGGCGCAGGCTGTCGTTGAACTTGTGGTTCCAGTAGCCGGTCACCTCGCTCTGCGGCGCGCCGCCGGTGGCGATCCGCTCGCGGTAGTAATAGTAGGCACCGATGTCATCGCTGCCGCCGAGCTTGTAGCCCATGCCGACGTTCGCGTTGAAACCGTTCTTCAGCTGGATGTACTGCGAGCTGGTGTACTTCATCCAGCCGACGCCGCCGAACGCGGTCCAGTCGCCCATCACCTTGTAAGTGTCGAGCGAGAGGCCGTAATCGTTCTTGCCGGTGCCGAGGCCCTTGTTCTCGTCGGCGGTGCCGAACTTCACCTTACCGGTGAGATCGAGCCCGGCGGTGCGGTCGGCGTTGGTGAACAATTCGTAGCCGGCCGAAGCGGTGACGTCGCCGAGGCCCGATGCCGAACCAGTGGTCGTCGTGCCCGGCACGGGCGGCAGGCCGCCCTTGCCGTGGCCGCGCCCATTCGGGTTGTTGTTCTTCACCTTGCCCACGCCGGGAATCACGTTGTCCGCGCCGCTGATGTTGATGTACGGCACGACCAGCTTGAACGTCCAGCGGTCGACGTCATACTCGGCGGTGACCGGCACCGACCAGATGTCGGTGGTGGCGGTGGTTCCGTACTTGCCGCTGCTGTAGTTCGCGCCTGCGGAGAGGCTGAACTGGCCGCTGTCGGACGTGGCGGCATGAGCCGCCGGTGCTCCGACCAGCAGCAGTCCGCCGACGATCATCCAGTGTTGTGGGTTACGCATGAATAGGGTTTCCTTGCTGTTAGAACGATGAACGCAGGCCCGGCATCATACCGGGCCTGCGGAACTGCCACATAATGTCGAACTCCGGACTCAACCGCCCGGACGACCGGAGTGATCGGGATGCTCGGGGCGCTCCGGCCGGCTTGGACGATCCGGGCGATCGGGGCGATCAGCCTTGGCCACGTGCTCCGGCTTGCTCGAACGATCGACGCCGTGCACCTTGGCCACCTCGACCTTTTCCACGTGAACGTGCGCATGCCCGTTCGCGGCGGCGTTGCCGACCGCCTTCGGCGAGCGCATCACGTCGCCGAGCTTGAAACCGTCGGCCTTGGCGATCTGGCCCCAGCCCTCGCCGGCGGCGCGCTGAGCCAGCACGCCTTTCAGGTCGATGCTGGTGCCGCTGGCCAGTACCAGGGTGCCGCCGTTCAGTGCGGCAGCCACCTCGGCGGCAGTCGGATCGGTGATGCCGGCCTTGGCGAGCGTCGCTTCGGCCAGCGACAGCGCAATCTTCACGTTGCCGTAGCCCATCGGGCCTGTGGCCGGCTGGAAGGTCGTCGATACCGTGGTGGTGCCCGTGGTCGTACCCGTCGTCGTTGTCGTGGGAGCCGGCCCGGTGAGCGTGATCGAGGTGCCGTTGCGCAACCCCTGCACCAGTGCCTGCGAGTTCATGGTCGAACCGGCGAACGTGCCGAACTGGTTGCTCAGCGTGGTCGATTCATGGGTGGTCGTGGTGGTGGTAGTGGTCGTAGTCGTCGTGGTGCCGGTGGTCTGCGCCAGCACCGGCGAGGCGGCCAGCGCAGTGAGCACGGCGGCACTGGCCAGCTTGAGCATGAGATGACGTGATTTCATTGAGTGCCTCCGAGTGTTGCGGTCAAGGATGACTGGACATGGCCAGATGCGTTGCTGTTCCCCTGCGATGCTTCGATGCCCGTCGCGATGCCCATTGAACGCAGCGAACGACCGGCTTCGACCTGCGCAGCTTCCATCGCGGAACAGGAAATTCACAAGTGCAGGCGTCACGCCATTCAGCACGCGTTTTGCCCGCGTGAAGGCAAGCGTTCAAACATGTCTCGTTAGTGTGAAGGGGCGCACATTTCGCGTGCCGCGCGACGGCCCGGCACGCAATTTCCTGCACCGCCAGGCGACGCCTCGATCACACCTGCCGGTGGCGGAAACAACCCGTCAGGTGGTCGTTGACCATCCCGGTGGCCTGCAGCAGCGAGTAGCAGATGGTGCTGCCGACGAAGCGGAAGCCACGCTTCCTGAGCGCCCTGCTCATGCGGTCGGACAACTCGGTGCTGGCCGGCACCTCGGCCCGTTCGCGCCAGCGGTTGCGCAGCGTCCTGCCGTCGACGAACGACCACAGATAGACGTCCAGACTGCCAAACTCCGCGATCACCTGCCGCGCCGCGACTGCGTTGTCGCGCGCGGCCGAGATCTTCAGCCGGTTGCGGATGATGCCGGGATCGAGCAGCAGCTTTTCCAGTTCGCGGTCCTTCATCGCGGCAACGCGCTCGATCTCGAAGTGGTGGAAGGCCTTGCGGTAGTTCCCGCGCTTGGCCAGCACGGTGCGCCAGGACAGGCCGGCCTGGGCGCCTTCGAGGCAGAGAAATTCGAACAGCGCGTGGTCGTCATGCAGCGGCACGCCCCACTCGGTGTCGTGGTAATCGCGCATCAGCGCATCGTTGCCCGTGGCCCAGTGGCAGCGCTGAAGTTCGGGGGTCTCGGTCATGGCTGGCGGATGGTCGATGGGTGGCGCACAACGTAACCCAGGCCGCTAGACTTGTCGCCTCACTCCGTGCCGGTTTCCCATGCCTCCCTCGCCATCGCGCGGCGCACTGTCCGCGTTGCTCGTCACCATCCTGATCTGGGCCTACAGCTGGGTCGTGATGAAACAGGTGCTGGCGTACGCCGGACCGTTCCACTTCGCCGCATTGCGCTACCTGCTCGGTGCCGCCGTGCTGTTCGCCGCACTGCTGCTGTCGCGGCAATCGCTGCACCCGCCGCCGTTGCTGCCGACACTGCTGATCGGCCTGTGCCAGACCAGCGCGTTCCAGGGGTTGGAGCAATGGGCGCTGCTCGACGGCGGCGCCGGCCACGTCGCGCTGCTGGCCTACACCATGCCGTTCTGGGCGGTGCTGCTGGCCTGGCTGCTGCTGGGCGACCGACCGACCGCTCGACACTGGCTGGGGCTGGCGCTGGCCGCACTCGGATTGCTATGCATCATCGAACCGTGGCGCACCATGGGCAGCACGCTCAGCACCACACTGGCGATCGGCGGCGGTGTCGCCTGGGCCGCCGGCACGGTGCTCAGCAAGCGGTTGTTCCAGCGACATGCGCCATCGGTGCTCAGCCTCACGGCGTGGCAGATGCTGCTGGGCGGCAGCGCGCTCGGCGTGATCGCGCTGGCGGTGCCGGAGCGCACGATCGAGTGGAACTGGATCTTCATCGGCGGCCTGACCTACAGCGTGCTGCTGGCCTCCAGCCTGGCCTGGTGGCTGTGGTCGATCGTGCTGCAGCGGCTGCCGACCACGGTGGCCAGCGTGTCCAGCCTGGGCGTGCCGATCGTCAGCGTGCTGCTGGCCTGGCTGATCCTGCACGAGCAGCCGTCGCCGATGGAACTGCTCGGCATCGTGTTCGTGCTGCTGGGCCTGGCCGCGGTCAGCGGCGTGGGCGCGCGGCGGCGCCCCTGACCGCCATTCAGCGTGCGGGCTTTCGCGCGGCGATATGATGCACAGCTGCCGAAACCGAAGAAACGTCGATGTTCGATCTATCCCAACTGTGGGCTCACTGGGTCAGCTGGCTGAGCGCACATGCCGTCGTGCCGCTGCTGGATGCGCTGCACCTGGACGGCTTGAGCGGCAACCCCGACGATATCGCCGCCGCGCTGCTGATCGCGGCGCTGCAGGTGGGCATCATCGGCTTCATCTTCCGCCCGCTGGAGACATGGTTTCCCGCCGAGCGCTGGAGCGACCGCCGGCTGACCCGGGTCGACCGCAATTACACGCTGCTGATGCTGCTGGGCATCTTCCCGCTGTTTACCTACCTGGTGCTGACCCCGTTCAGCCATCTGTTCGGCGGTACCGACAGTGCCACCTCGAGCACCGGCTCGGCGCTGGCGCTGACCCACTGGGTGCCGTGGTTCAACCAGCATCCCTACGTGCTGTTTGCCGTCTACTACGTGATCTACGACTTCGTGTACTACTGGATGCACCGCACCCAGCATGCGATTCCGTGGTGGTGGGCGCTGCACAGCATGCACCACAGCACGCGCCAGATGAGCTGCTGGACCAACGACCGCGGCAGTCTCGTGGACGGCTTCATCCAGTCGATGATCCTCGCCACGGTGGGCCTGGTGATCGGCGTCGACCCGGACGAGTTCGCCTGGCTGATGCTGATCGGTGAACTGGTGCAGAACTTCTCGCATACCAACGTGCGGCTGGGCTTCGGCCGCGTGTTGGACCGCGTGTTCGTGGCCCCGAAGTTCCACCGCCTGCACCACATGCTGGTCGACCCCGAGCGGCCGACGCTGCACAACTGCAACTACGGCCAGGTGCTCTCGGTGTGGGACGTGCTGTTCGGCACGGCGCTGTACGGCGAGCCGCCGCGGCCGACCGGCGTGGGCGACCCGATCGTCGACGCCGACAATAACTACGGCCTGGTCGGGTTGCACTGGGCTGCGCTGAAACGTTTCTGGGTCGCCGTGCGCCAGCCCGCCGGCTGGCGGCCGGGCGAGGTGGCCTTCGGCGCGGACTACACGCCGATCCCGGTCGGCCAGCTGGACCTCCACGCCCTCGCGCGCCATATGCCTGCCGTCGCTTCCGATGAGGACGCGCCGACCAGCGGCAGCGCGGCGACGGAATCCGTGCCGGGCTGATCCGCCCTCGCGCCTACCAGGGCAACGCCTGCAGATCCACGTTGCCGCCCGTCAGCACCACGCCGACCCGCCGGCCGGCGAAGCGCTGCGGTTGCCTGAGGATCGCCGCCAGCACGGTGGCGCTGGACACTTCCACCACCTGCTTCAGCTCCGACCACAGCAGCTGCATCGCAGCGACGGTTTCGGCGTCGCTGACCGTGATCACCTCGACGCGATGCGTGCGCAGCGCCTCCAGATTGCGCTCGCCGACCAGCGCGCGCAGGCCGTCGCAGACCGTGTCGGGCACCACCGTGGTGACCCGCGTGCCGTGCGCCAGCGATTGCACCGCGTCGTCGGCGCCCAGCGGCTCGGCGCCGAACAGCGCCAGTGCCGGATCGATGCCGTGCGCGGCAATCGCCACGCCGCTGGCCAGGCCGCCGCCGCCGACCGGCGTGATCAGCACGTCCAGCCCCGGTGATTGCTGCAGCAGTTCCAGCACAAGGGTGCCCTGGCCGGCCATCACCCGGGTGTCGGCATACGGATGCACCAGCTCCGCGCCGGTGGCGCGCTGCACCTCGGCGCACTTCGCCTCGCGCGCGGCCTGCGTCGCTGCGCAGCGGTGCAGGGTGGCACCGGCGCGCTCGATCGCCTCCAGCTTGGCGCGCACCGCGCCTTCCGGCACCACTACGTGCGCGGCGATGCCGCGGGTGGCGGCGGCCAGCGCCAGCGCGTTGCCGTGGTTGCCGGAAGAATGGGTGACCACGCCGCGCGCGGCCTGTTCGTCGTCGAGCGACCACACCGCATTGCAGGCGCCGCGGAACTTGAACGCGCCGCCGCGCTGGAGGTTCTCGCACTTGAAATGCAGCGAGGCGCCGCTCAGGGCGTCCAGCGCCGCGCTGCGCAGCACCGGCGTGACGCTGGCGTACGGCGCGATGCGCGCAGCGGCGTCACGGATGTCATCGAAGCTGGGCAAGGCATCCATCACGGTTCGATCTCCACGCCACAACGGAAACGGCGCTCGGCGCCGGGTTCGAGCCGGATCGCCGCGGCGCACTCGGGCCGGTTGAACGCGTCGGCCATGCACTCCATCGGCTCCAGTGCCACCGAGCGGCGCGCATCGCGGCTCACCGTATCCGCGGTGAACGCATGCATCACGCCGCGCTCCTGCCACACCGCGATGGCCAAGCCGCTGGCCGGATCGCGCAGGCGGGTGCGGATGCGGCCGTCGGCGTCGGCGTCGAGATCGGTGTAGCCCTGGTCGATGATGCTGTCGCCGATCAGCCGCGGCTCGCGAAAATCCAGGGCCGGCGCATCGTCCAGCGCCACGTAGGCTTCCGCGCCGGCCAGCGCGATCAGGTCAGCGCCGGTGCGGATCAGGGTCTGCGCGGGAATCTGCAGTTGCCAGTCGTCGACCTCGCCGTCGGCCACGCGAAAATACGGATGCCAGCCGAAGAAGCACGGCGCGGCGCGGTCGCCGACATTGCGCATGCAAGCCTCCAGGGTGAGGCCGCCGGCGTCGAGGGTGAACGTCACCGCAAGGTCGATAGCATGCGGGTAGCCGGGCTGCGGGCGGATTGCGCGAGTGGTCAGGGTGGCCTGCGCGCGGCCATCGTCCGCATCGAGTGCCGCGAGGTCGAAATCCACGTCGCGCACGAAACCGTGCCGGCTGGCCCGCGCGGCGCCGGTCACGCCGGGCTGCAGATCCTGCAACTGGCCGTCGAAGCGGTAGCGCGCATCGGCGATGCGCCCGGCGAACGGCGCCATGATCGCGAAGCGGGAGCCCGGGCGCATGGCGACTTCCGCCGCGTCGCGATAACCGTCGGCGAGATCGCGCGCGATCCCGGCAACACCCGCATCGAAGCTGAGCAGCGCCGCGCCATGCCGCGCGATGCGGACGCGCCGGGCGCTGCCGGCCTCGGTCAACACCACGATGTCCTGGCTGCCGAGTCGGTCAAGTCCGACGGCATATCGCGTCGCATCCACGGGGGTTCTCCTGCGGCCGAAACGCCCCATGTTACCCTGACCAGTCCCCATTCTTTTGTGTTAGCCCATGCACGCACTGTCGCAACCCGCCGCTCAGGGCCTGATCCGCCTCCGCGACTACCGCGCGCCGGCCTGGCGGGTCGAGACGGTCGACCTGGATGTCGACCTCGGCATCGACGCCAGCGAGGTGCTGGCACGCCTGCTGCTGCGCCGCGACCCAGCGCAGGACGCGCCGTTGCGGCTGGACGGCGAAGGCCTGCAGCTATTGTCGATCGCGCTCGACGGCAGGCAGTTGCCTGCCAGTGCGTACCGCTACGACGGCAGCGTGCTGGAAGTCGACGGCGCCCGCGACGGCAGCGTGCTGGAAACCCTCGTGCGATTGCGTCCGGCCGCGAACACTGCGCTGGAAGGCCTGTACCTGTCCGGCCCGCGCGAGAGCGGCTTCCTGCTGACCCAGTGCGAGGCCGAGGGCTTCCGCCACATCACCTTCTTCCCCGACCGGCCCGACGTGCTCTCCCGCTACACGGTCACCCTGCGCGCCGACCGCACGCGCTTCCCGGTGCTGCTGGCCGGCGGCAACCCGGACGGCGCCGGCGAGCTGGATGGCGGCCGCCACTGGGCACGCTTCGTCGACCCGCACCCGAAGCCGAGTTACCTGTTCGCCCTGGTCGCCGGCCATCTGGAAGTGATCGGGCGCGATTACGTCACCGCCGACGGTCGCGCCGTGCAACTGAAGATCTGGGCCGAGGCCGACGCGATCGACCGCTGCCACTACGCGATGGACGCGCTGGAACGCGCGATGCGCTGGGACGAGCAGGCCTATGGCCGCAACTACGACCTGGACGTGTTCCACGTCGTCGCCACCCACGACTTCAACATGGGCGCGATGGAGAACAAAGGCCTCAACATCTTCAACGCGAAGTGCCTGCTGGCCGAGCCGGATTCGACCACCGATGATGAATACCGCCACGTCGAGGCGGTGGTGGCGCACGAGTACTTCCACAACTGGAGCGGCAACCGCGTCACCTGCCGCGACTGGTTCCAGCTCAGCCTGAAGGAAGGCCTCACGGTGTTCCGCGAGCAGAGCTTCTCGGCCGACATGAACTCGGCGCCGCTGAAGCGCATCGAGGACGTTGCCCTGCTGCGCCGCGCGCAGTTCCCCGAGGACGCCGGCCCGCTGGCGCACCCGGTGCGCCCGGCGCAGTACAGCGAGATCAACAACTTCTACACCGCCACCGTCTACGAGAAAGGCGCCGAGCTGGTGCGCATGCTCGCCGGCGCGCTGGGCCGGGACGGCTTCCGCCGCGGCATGGACCGGTACTTCGCGCGCAACGACGGCCGCGCCGCCACGCTCGAGGATTTCCTCGCGGCGCTGGGCGAGGCGAACGACACCGACCTCACGCCCTACCTCGCCTGGTACGCCCAGGCCGGCACGCCGCGGTTGAAGGCGCATGGCCGCTACGACGCGGCTACCCGCACCTACACGCTGACGCTGGCCCAGCACATGGCCGGCGTCGCCACGGCCGAGGCACGGCCGCCGCTGCCGATCCCGGTCAAGCTGGCGCTGTTCACGCCGCACGGCGACATGCTGCCGCTGCATCTGGACGGCCAGACTTCCAAACCTGCCACGGAGCAGGTGGTGGTGCTCGACCGTGCCGAACAGAGTTTTGTCTTCACCAACATCGCTACCGTGCCGGTGCCGTCGCTGCTGCGCGGATTCTCCGCGCCGGTGATCCTGGAGTGCGACTACACGCCGGACGAGCTGGCCCTGCTGCTGGGTCACGACGCCGATGGCTTCAACCGCTGGGAGGCCGGCCAGCAGCTGGCCGCACGCGCCTACGAGGATCTGCGCGACAGCACCGCCGGTACCGCCCTGCAGGCCTGGTGCGATGCGCTGGCCCGGTTGTTCGACCACGCCGTCATCGACGACGCGCTGCTGGCCGACCTGCTGACTCCGCCGGGCGAGATCGAGCTGGCCGAGCGCGAGACCGCGATCGATCCGCAGCGCATCCATCACTTGCGCCAGGCCCTGCAGCAGCGGCTGGCCGCACGGCTGGGTGCCGCGGCCTTGCGCCAGCGGTATGCCGCGCTGGCCGCGCATACCAATACCGAGCTCGATGCATCGAGCCAGGCGCGCCGCCGGCTAAAGCGCCGCGCGCTGGAATTGCTGGCACTGCTCGACCCTGCCGGCGCCGGCGAACTGGCCGCCGCGCAATACCGCGCGGCGCCCGGCATGACCGACCGCCTCGCCGCGCTGTCCGTGCTGTTACGCGGCGACGCCCCGCAGGCCGCCGCGGCGCTGCGTGATTACCGTGAGCGCCACGCCGGCAACGCGCTGGCTCTGGACAAATGGTTCGCGGTGCAGGCGCAGTTGCCGGGCGAACCGGCACTGGAGCGCGTGCGACTGCTGGAGCGCGACGCCGCGTTCACACTGAAGAACCCGAACCGGGTGCAGTCGCTGCTGGGTGCGTTCGTGCGCAACAACCCCAGCGGTTTCCACCGCACCGACGGCGCCGGCTACCGGCTGCTGGCCGAACGGCTGGTGGCGCTGGATGCGCTGAACCCGCAGGTCGCGGCGCGGCTGGCCACGGCGTTCAACGGCTGGCAGCGGCTGGAACCGTTGCGGCGCGAGGCTGCGCGTGCGGCGATCGTGGAACTGGCCGGGCACCACGGGCTCTCCCGCAACCTGGCGGAGATCGTCGACAGCGTGCTGAATCACTGAGCGGTTGTGACTATTCAACCTCGAAGCCCGGACATGTGCCGGACTCGCGACGGAAGAAAACCACAGGAGGTGGTTTTCTTCACAAGCTCTGAAAGGTCGCCGCGGCATCGGGCCGCTGCGTAGACCCGCCTGGCATGCGCGGCGCCCGGTCCACGCATGCAGCGGAAGACGGCCGGATTCAGACGGCCAGATGGTCGAGCGCGTCGAGCAGGCTCTGCATGCGCGACTCGAGGCCCGGCTGCAGCGCGTCGCGCTCGCTCTCCTTGCGCCCGTCCAGACCGTCAAGGGCCATCTCGACCTGACCGAGTTCGACCAGCAGGTCGTGATACGGATAAACCGGTTGGAAATCGAAGCTGGTATCCACGGCAAACCCTCGCTTGGCTGACGAGGAAACGGATGCAACCGACGTGCCATGCGTGACGCTCATCACGGTCAATTTGCGCTCTTAATCACGTGACTGACGCAACACGTCATCAGCTGCCGCGATCGGGCAGAAAATTCCTTTTCAGTCACCCCATGTTCACGCATTCGCGGCGATTATGCCTCCCACGTTCCGCGCCAATATGCGCAGGGCGCGCCAGCAGATTTCCGGTTTCTGGCGCTCGGCAATACGGTCATCCTGGATTCCCCCTGTTCCTGAGACCGCCGGGCGCCAGATCTAAAAGCACGAGGCCCCGCGGCTGCCAAGCCGCGGGGCTTCGTCTTTGTGGCGTTTGGTGGATTTTGCGACGGCCCAAAAGGCGACGGCACCCCGAGGGGTGCCGTCTTGCTTCCTTTCCTGGTACGCGATCGAACCCCTGTCCGTTCGATCTCGGCGCGCGTGGTCGCGCAGCGTCTGCCCGTGAAAGTGCTGGCCTTTTCCAAGCAGAAAGCGTGCCATTTCTCCAGGCCAGCTCGCAAGGCATTGATGGCGCTACCATGGCGCCCCGTTTCGTCACTTTATTGCTTGCCCAGGTCAGTCCGATGCGCCATCCGACCCACTACGACGTCATCGTGATCGGCGGTGGCCACGCCGGCACCGAGGCCGCGCTGGTCGCCGCGCGCGCCGGCGCGCGCACGCTGTTGCTCAGCCACAACATCGAGACGATCGGCCAGATGAGCTGCAATCCGGCGATCGGCGGCATCGGCAAGGGCCACCTGGTGAAGGAGATCGACGCGCTGGGCGGCGCGATGGCGCACGCGGCCGATCGCGCCGGCATCCAGTGGCGCACGCTGAATGCCTCGAAAGGTCCGGCCGTGCGCGCCACCCGTTGCCAGGCCGACCGCGCGCTGTACAAGGCGGCGATCCGCCGGATGGTGGAAACCCAGCCGAACCTGGAGCTGTTCCAGCAGGCAGTGGACGACCTGGTCATCGAGGGCGGCCGTGTCAGCGGCGTGGTCACCCAGATGGGGCTCACGTTCGGCGCACGCGCGGTGGTGCTCACCGCCGGCACCTTCCTCGCCGGCAAGATCCACATCGGCCAGGCGCAGTACGCCGGTGGCCGTGCCGGCGATCCGCCGGCCAGCGCGCTGGCGGCGAAACTGCGCGAGCTGCCGGTGGCCGCCGACCGGCTGAAGACCGGCACGCCGCCGCGCATCGACTTGCGCAGCATCGACTTCAACGGCCTGGAAGAACAGCCCGGCGACACGCCTGCACCGGTGTTCTCCTACCTCGGCTCGCGCGACGAGCACCCGCGCCAGGTCAGCTGCTGGATCACCCACACCGGCGAACAGACGCACGAGATCATCCGCGGCGCGCTGGATCGCTCGCCGTTGTACACCGGCCAGATCGAAGGTGTCGGTCCGCGCTACTGTCCGTCGATCGAGGACAAGGTGGTGCGCTTCGCGGAGAAACCATCGCACCAGATCTTCATCGAGCCGGAAGGGCTGGACACGTTCGAGATCTACCCGAACGGCATCTCCACCTCGCTGCCGTACGACGTGCAGCTGGCGCTGGTGCACTCGATCAAGGGCTTTGAACATGCGCACATCACCCGCCCCGGCTACGCGATCGAGTACGACTACTTCGACCCGCGCGGACTCCACCCGTGGCTGGAGACGAAGGCGATTCCCGGCCTGTACTTCGCCGGCCAGATCAACGGCACCACCGGCTACGAGGAGGCCGCCGCGCAAGGCCTGGTCGCCGGCCTCAACGCCGCTCTCGCGGCGCAGGGCAAGGCGCCGTGGTACCCGCGCCGCGACGAAGCGTATATCGGCGTGCTGATCGACGACCTCACCAGCAACGGCACCATCGAGCCGTACCGCATGTTCACCTCGCGCGCCGAATACCGGCTGCACCTGCGCGAGGACAACGCCGACCTGCGCCTCACCGAAAAGGGTTTCGAGCTGGGCGCGGTACCGCAGGTGCGCTTCGATGCGCTGCGCGCCAAGCGCGACGCGGTCGAGCGCGAACTGCAGCGCCTGGGCGCGTTGTGGGTGACCCCGTCGAACGCCCGCGGCGCCGCGGTCGAACGTCGGCTCGGCATCGCGGTCAGCCGCGAGACCAGCGCCATCGATCTGCTGCGCCGGCCCGAACTCGATTACGCCACGCTCGCCGCCGTGCCCGAACTGGGGCCGCCGGTGCCGCGCGACGACGTCGCCGCGCAGGTCGAGGTGCAGGTGAAGTACGCCGGCTACCTCGAGCGTCAGCGCGAGGAGATCGAGCGCCAGCGCCGCCAAGAGCAACTGGCGATTCCCGCCGGCTTCGACTACGACAAGGTGCGCGGCCTGTCGGCCGAGGTGCTGCTGAAACTGAAGCGCTCGCTGCCGGCCACGGTCGGCCAGGCCGCACGCGTCAGCGGCGTCACCCCCGCCGCGATCTCGCTGCTGCTGGTGCACCTGAAGCGCCGCGACGCCGCCTGACTCACCCGCGCGGCAACACGCTCATGGCATCATGCGTACCTTGACCAAGACGGGAACGCACGCATGGAAATCTGGATCGGCCGCGACGGCGAACGGCATGGCCCGTACCAGGAAGACGACGTGCGCCAGTGGCTGCGCAGCGGCCAGGTAAGCCCGCAGGATCTGGCCTGGTACGAAGGCCTCGCCGACTGGCAGCCGCTGTCGGTGCTGTTTCCCGATGAAACTCACAGCGTGCCGGCCGCTCCTTCCATGCCGCCACTACCGTCAACCAACGCCGCGACCCTGGAAGATTGTGCCGGATTCTGGAAGCGATTCGCCGCCTGGGTGATCGATTATCTGATCCTGCTGGTCCCGATCTTCGTCATTGCGATGTCAATGGGCGCCACCACCGCATTCGAGCATTTCATGACACAAATCCAGGGCGGCGCCACACCCACCCTGGCGATGGAGGAATACGCCAGGGCCGTTCGTCCGGCCACGATGTGGTCACTGCTGGTGGGCTATCTCTACTACGCCTTCTTCGAATGCTCCGTTTGGCAGGCCACGCCGGGCAAGCTGGCGCTGGGCCTGCGCGTCACCGACCTTGAGGGAAGGCGCATCAGCCTCGGTCGCAGCCTGGCCCGCAACGCGGTTCGACTGACCAATGTCCTGACCGCCCTGATCCCCTTCGTCTGCTACCTGGCGGTGGCTTGGACCACCCGCAAGCAGGGTTTTCACGACCTGCTGGCCAAGACCCTGGTGCTGAACGGCCGCGCCAGCGAGTTCACGCCGAACCAGGCAGCGTCCGACAGCCGCAACTCGTTCAGCGCCTGATCCGCTGACCCACGACGGCGCCGCGGTCGATCCGCGGCGCCGTTTTCGTTTGTGCGGCAGCGTCGCCGCAGCCGCTTGGTATCATCGACCGCTTCGCTCTTCTTCATCCGGCGCATCACGCCGACGCCAGGAACCGATCACCGCCCATGCTCAGCATCGAACAACGCATTGCCAACGACATCGCCGCCAGGACCGAACAGGTACGCGCGGCGGTCGACCTGCTCGACGGCGGCGCCACCGTGCCGTTCATCGCACGCTACCGCAAGGAGGTCACCGGCGGCCTCGACGACACCCAGCTGCGTCTGCTGGAAGAACGCCTGCGCTACCTGCGCGAACTGGAAGAACGCCGCGCCGCGATCCTCGCCAGCGTGGAAGAACAGGGCAAGCTCGGCGATGCGCTGAAGGCCGACCTGCTCGCTGCCGACACCAAGGCGCGACTGGAGGACCTGTACCTGCCCTACAAGCCGAAGCGCCGCACCAAGGCGCAGATCGCCCGCGAAGCCGGGCTGGAACCGCTGGCGCTGGGCCTGCGCGAAGATCCCACGCGGTCCCCGGAGACGTTCGCCGAAGCGTTCGTCGATGCGGAGAAAGGCGTCGCCGACGTGCGCGCCGCGCTGGACGGCGCCCGCGCGATCCTGATGGAGTCGATCGCCGAAGACGCGCACCTGGTCGGCGAGTTGCGCGACTGGCTGTGGGCGCAGGGGCAGATTCGCGCGAAAGTGGCCGAAGGCAAGGAAAGCGAAGGCGCCAAGTTCCGCGACTACTTCGACCACGTCGAGCCGATCGCGAAGATTCCCTCGCACCGCCTGCTGGCGCTGATGCGGGCGCGCAACGAAGGCGTGATCGAGCTCGAACTCGCGCCCGCCGCCGACAGCGAGCAAGGCCATGCCGAAGGCGAAGGCCGTGTCGCCGCGCATGCCGACATCCAGAACCGTGGCCGCGCCGCGGATGCATGGCTGCGCGAGACCGTGCGCCTGACCTGGCGCGTGAAGCTGCACCTGCATCTCACCCTCGACCTGTTCGGCCGCGTGCGCGAAGGCGCCGAGGACGAGGCGATCCGCGTGTTCGGTGACAACCTGAAGGACCTGATGCTGGCGGCGCCGGCCGGCGCCAAGACGGTGATGGGACTGGACCCCGGCATCCGCACCGGCTGCAAGGTCGCAGTGGTCGACGCCACCGGCAAGCTGCTGGCCACCGACACGATCTACCCGCTGGAGCCGCGGCGGCAGTGGAACGAATCGCTGGTGTCGCTGGCCAGGCTGTGCAAACAGCACAACGTCGACCTGATCGCGATCGGCAACGGCACCGGCTCGCGCGAGACCGACAAGCTGGCCGGCGAACTGATCAAGAAGCTGCCCGAGGCGAAGCTGGCGAAGATCGTGGTGAGCGAGGCTGGCGCGTCGGTGTATTCCGCCTCCGAACTGGCGGCGAAGGAGTTTCCCGATCTCGACGTGAGCCTGCGCGGCGCCGTCTCCATCGCACGCCGGCTGCAGGATCCGCTGGCCGAGCTGGTGAAGATCGAGCCGAAGGCGATCGGCGTGGGCCAGTACCAGCACGACGTGAACCAGATCAAGCTGGCGCGCGCACTGGACGCGAAGGTGGAGGACTGCGTCAACGCGGTCGGCGTGGACGTGAACACCGCCTCCGCCGCGCTGCTGTCGCGCGTGGCCGGTCTGTCCGCGTCGGTGGCCGAGAACGTGGTGAAGCACCGCGACGCCAACGGCCCGTTCGCGAACCGCAAGGCGCTGCTGAAGGTGCCGCGGCTGGGCGACAAGGCGTTCGAGCAATGCGCCGGCTTCCTGCGCGTGCCGAACGGCGACAACCCGCTGGACGCCAGCGCGGTGCATCCGGAAGCGTACCCGGTGGTCGAACGGATCATCGCGCAGTGCGGCCGCGAGGTGCGCCACATCATCGGCGACAGCGGCTTCCTGCGCGGCCTGAAGCCGGAACAGTTCACCGACGACAAGTTCGGCGTGCCGACCGTGCGCGACATCCTGAAGGAACTGGAGAAGCCTGGCCGCGACCCGCGCCCGGGGTTCGTGGCACCCAGCTTCGCCGAAGGCGTCGAGGACGTGAAGGACCTCAAGCCCGGCATGATCCTGGAAGGCCGCGTCACCAACGTCGCCGCGTTCGGTGCGTTCGTCGACATCGGCGTGCACCAGGACGGCCTGGTCCACGTCTCGGCGCTGTCGCATACCTTCGTGAAGGATCCGCGCGACGCGGTGAAGGCCGGCGACATCGTCAAGGTCAAGGTGATGGAGGTGGACCTGCCGCGCCAGCGCATCGGCCTCAGCATGCGGCTGGACGACGAGCCGGGCCAGGCGCGTGGCGGCCGACCGGGTGCCGGCAGCGATGCCCGCGGGGGTCAGCGCGACGGCCGCGGCCCGCGTCCGGGCGGCACCGCGCCGAAGCCTGCGCCCACGCCGGCCAACAGTGCGTTCGCCGATGCGCTGACGCGCGCGATCAAGCGCTGAAGGCCCCGTGCAGCCTCGCATACGGCTGCAGTGCACTGCAGCATGCGGTTCCGTATGGAATGCCGTAACGTAACATCCAGCTAACAGGGCCATCCCGGCCCAGGAGTGTCAGCATGCTTCGTACCCGCCATCTGGCTGGCGCCATCGCCACCGCCCTGCTGTTCAGCACGGCCGCTGCAGCCACCGATTTCAGCAACGTCATCGTCTTCGGCGACAGCCTCAGCGACGGCGGCAACATCTCGCTGGCCTCCGCACCCGCCATCCAGCCGCCACTGCGCTTCACCACCAATCCCGGCACCACCGCGGCGGAAAACGTGGCGGCGGGCCTCGGCTTCACGCTGGCTCCGTCGGCCGTCGGCGGCACCGACTACGCCTGGGGCGGCGCCGGCTTCGTCAACAACGTGGCCGCCGTACCGACCATCCCGCAACAGCTGCAGATGTACCTGGGCGCGAACGGCGGCAAGGCCGACTCCCATGCCCTGTACCAGGTCTGGGGCGGGGCGAACGACATCTTCTACCTGAGCGGCGCGCTGACCAATCCGAACGCGATCGCCGCCGGCGCCGTCAACGCGGCACAGACCGAACTCGGCGTGCTCGGCGGCCTGCAGGCCGCCGGCGCGAAGTACGTGGTGGTCTACAACCTGCCCGACCTCGGCAAGACCCCGTCGGCGGCCGCCGGCGGCCCCGCCGCGCAGGCCGGGGCCAGCCAGCTCGCCGTGCTCTACAACGGCGTGCTCAGCAGCGGCCTCGGCCAGCTCAGCAGCAACGGCCTGAACGTGATCCCGGTGAATACCTACGCGCTGCTCAACGAGGTGATCGCCAATCCGTCCGCCTACGGTTTCACCAACGTCACCGCCCCGGCCTGCGGCGCCGGCTCCAGTTCGGTGCAGTGCGGCCCGCAGGGCTCGGGCCTGCCGTATACCTATGCGCCGGGCACCAACCAGACCTACCTGTTCGCCGACGGCGTTCACCCGACCACCGCCGCCCACGCGATGCTCGGCCAGTACGTGCTGGCGACGATCCACGCGCCGGAGCAGATCTCCATGCTCGGCGAGGCGCCGCTGTCGGCCACCGCGGTGCAGGGCCGCGTGGTACGCAAGCAGATGCTGATGGACAGCACCGGCGGCGAGACCCGCGCCTTCGTCAACATCGACTACGGCATGCAGCGCTTCGACGCCAGCAACAGCTCGCCGAAGACCCACAGCGACAACTTCAACCTCACCCTCGGCGCGGATGCCCGCGCCACCGAGAATATCTCGGCCGGCCTCGCGCTCGGCATCGGCCGCAACAACGCCGATTTCTCCGGCGGCCGCGGCGGCTACACGATGCAAGACATCAGCGCGCTGGGCTATCTCACCTACAACGTCGGCGGCGGCTACATCGGCGGTTACGCGGATTTCGGCCAGTCCAATTTCAAGGACATCAATCGCCACATCGAGGTCGGCACGGCCCGGCGCACCGAGAGCGGCAAGACCGACGGCACGCATCTGGGCGGAGGCCTCACCGGCGGCTGGTGGTTCGACGTGAGCAGCCTGCGCACCGGCCCGTTCGCCACCGTCGAGTGGCAGACCGTGAAGGTCAGCGGCTACAACGAGAACGGCAACGACAGCAGCGCGATGTGGTTCGGACGGCAGCAGCGCGACGCGCTGATCGGCAGCCTCGGCTGGCGCCTGCAGGGCGACTGGAACGTGGGCAACACGGTGCTTTCGCCGTTCGCCGAGCTGGCGTGGAACCATGACGACAAGGCCGGTCCGCGCATGGTCAGCGCCGGCCTGAACAGCATGAACGGCACGTTCGCGCTGCCCGGCTTCACGCCGGACCGGAACTGGGGCTCGGTCGACCTCGGCCTGTCCGCCAAGCTGACCCCGAGCGTCACCAGCTGGATCGGCTACAACGGCCGCTTCAGCGACAACAGCCAGAAGTACAACAGCTTCAACATGGGCTTCAAGGTCATGTTCTGAGCCGGTCGACCGGCAATGAAAAAGCCGCCGGGAGACCGGCGGCTTTTTTATTGCCCGGACGTCTGGACGTCCGTACGGCTTACTTGTTCTTGCCGCCGGTGGCCAGGCTGAGGATCTCCATGGCCTGCTTCTTCATGGTTGCCGCGGCGGCGTCATCCAGCGCCTGCACGCCGCTGCCAGCCTGGTGCTGCTTCAGCACCAGCGAACCGTCCTCGCTCCAGCCGGCGCGATCGGTCGCGCTCGGCTTGCCGTCGCGGCTCGCCTTGGTCTCCTGCACGATCACCCACGGCTTGCCGTCCTTGTAGGCATAGTCGGTGCTGGTATAGCCCTTGTCGCCGTAGTCGACTTCTTCGCGGATGAACTTCACCTCGCCGGCCTGGCGGAACAGCTGCCAGCCGCGCGAGTCGTTGGTTTCCAGCTTGGTGCCGTGGCTGATCTTCATGCCGCCGAGCTGCGCTTTCACCTCGTTGAACCCGGCCATCAGCTTCTCGCTGGGCGTCTGCTCGGCGGCCAGTTCGATCGCCACGCCGTCATTCTTGCTGCCCTTGGCCAGCACCGGCGCCTGGATCGGCATCGCGTACTTGCGGTCGCCGTCGGTCAAGGTCGCCTGGATCACGTACAGGTCGTTCGACTTCACCTCGGCCGGGTTGAAAGTCAGCGTGAACGACTGCGGGAAGGCACCGGCAGGCGCCGTCTTGCTGGCCAGCGGGGCGGAGCCCACGGCGTTGGACGATACGTCGACCAGGTTCAGCACCAGGGTGGCCTTGTCCGAAGGCGTAGGCGAGCCGGCGCGCAACGAAACCGTACCGCTCACCTGGCTGGGCACCGGGGCGGCCGCGCCGGCCGTTTTGGCGGACGCAGGTGCATTGGAATCAGCCGGCTGCGTCGAGTTGGAGGCGTTGTTGCAACCAGCCAGCGCCAGTGCAGCAACGGACATCAGCGACAAAAACGTCTTGCGCATGGGAAACCTCAATCTGGGTGAAAACAAGCACGAGACCGTTCAGGCGCTCTGCGCCACGACATCTACGCGGGGGAAGTTTCTAGCATAGCCCAAAAATGGCGATGCGGAAAAGTCAACCCATCCGATGGCCTACCATGCGTAGGCGTATGGCGTGCGCGGCGCCGCCCGTGGGCGGCCTGGGTCAACGGCGGTGCAAGGCCAGGTGCGCGATGTCGCGGCGACAGAACGCGCCGTCGTAGGGGATGCGCCCGATCGCGGCGTAGGCGTTCTCGCGCGCCGCGGCGAGATCGCCGCCCAGCGCGCATACGGTCAGCACCCGGCCTCCGGCGGTAACCGTGCGGCCCTGCTCGTCGAAGCGGGTGCCGGCATGGAACACCTTCACGTCGGCCTCCATCGGCGCGTCGAGGCCGTCGATCACGTCGCCCAGGCGCACCCGGCCCGGATAGCCGCCGGCCGCCATCACCACGCCGATCGCCGGGCGCGCATCCCAGTGCGCCGTGGTCTGCGCCAGCCGGCCGTCCAGTGCCGCGTCGATCAGTTCGACCAGGTCCGATTTCAGGCGCAGCATGATCGGCTGGGTTTCCGGATCGCCGAAGCGCACGTTGAATTCGATCACCTTCGGCGCACCCGACTTGTCGATCATCAGTCCGGCGTAGAGGAAGCCGATGAACGGCGCGCCCTCGGTGGCCATGCCGTGCAGGGTCGGCTCGATCACTTCCTTCAGGATGCGCTGCTCGACTTCCGGCGTGACCACCGGCGCCGGCGAATACGCGCCCATGCCGCCGGTGTTCGGGCCGAGGTCGCCCTCGTCGCGGCGCTTGTGGTCCTGGCTGGATGCCATCGGCAACGCATGGCTGCCGTCGCTCATCACGATGTAGCTGGCTTCCTCGCCGTCAAGGAATTCCTCGATCACCACCCGCGCCGAGGCATCGCCGAACGCGTGCGCGCCGAGCATGTCGTGCAGCGCCAGTTCCGCATCGGCCAGGGTCAGCGCGACCACCACGCCCTTGCCTGCGGCGAGGCCATCGGCCTTGATCACGATCGGCGCGCCGTGCTTGCGCACGTAGGCCAGCGCCGGATTCAGTTCGGTGAACACCGCGTAGCGCGCGGTGGGGATGTTGTGCCGCTGCAGGAAATCCTTGGCGAACGCCTTGGAGCCCTCCAGCTGCGCGGCGATCGCACGCGGCCCGAAGATGCGCAGGCCGGCGGCGCGGAACTTGTCGACCACGCCCGCCACCAACGGCACCTCGGGGCCGACCACGGTCAGGCCGACCTTCTCGCGCCTGGCGAGCTGCAGCAGGCCGTCAATGTCGTTCATCGCGACGTCGGCATTGCGCATCTTCGGCTCGCGCGCGGTGCCGGCGTTGCCCGGGGCCACGATCACCTCGTCGACCTGCGACGACTGCCTGAGCTTCCACGCCAGCGCATGCTCGCGCCCGCCGCCGCCGATGACCAAGACCTTCATGCCTGCACTCCCGGAATTCGCGCGCCGCCACGCGGCGCAGGCGCGCATTGTAGCGGCTGCACCGCGGCGCCCGCGAAACCACGGCGCGTTCAGTCGGGCCGCTGCAGCAGTTCCAGCAGCGCCGCGCGCGGCAGCTTGCCGGTCTCGTTGCGCGGCAGCGCGTCGACCAGGCGCAGCGGGCGCGGCAGGAACAGCGGGTCGATCGCGCGACGCAGCGCGTCGAGGATGAGGTGCTCGTCCAGCCCCGGCGCCACCGCCAGCGCGGCGATCCGGTGCACGCCCAGCGCATCGCCGTCGTCGAGCTGGAACACCACGCCATCCTGCACGCCGGGAATCGCCAGCAGGCGCCGGCTGAGGTCGCCCAGCGAAGCGCGCTTGCCGGCGATCTCCAGCATATCGGCATGGCGGCCGCGCAGGCGGAAGCGGCGGCCGTCGCGGGACAGGCTGACGATGTCGGCCAGGGTGACCGGCGCGGCCAGCTGCGGCGCCTCCACCATCGTGCCGTCCGGCTGCGGATGCAGGATGGCACCGTCGTACAGCGACCAGTCCTCGTCCACGGCGGGGCGGCGGCTGGCGAACACGCAGGTCTCGGTGGATCCGAACACTTCCAGCAGCGGTGCGCCGAACCGCCGTTCGGCGGCCTGCGCCAGCTCCACCGGCAACGGCGCGGTGGCCGACAGCATCGCGGCGATCGGCGGCAGCGCGATGCCCGACTCGACCAGCGCGCGCAGGTGCACCGGCGTAGTCACCAGCACGCGCGGCGCCGACACCTGGGCCAGCGCGGCGGCCACGTCGGCCGGGAAGAACGGCCGCCCGGCATGCACCCCGAAGCCGCCCAGCAACGGCAGCAGTACCGACATCTCCATGCCGTACATGTGCTGCGGCGGCACCGTGGCGACCACCTCGAAATGCGCTCCGGCAACGGCATGCAGCATCGCCAGGTTGCCGCTGTTGCTGGCGTGGAAGCTGGCCCAGGTCTTCGGACTCGCGCTGGGCGTACCGGTGGAGCCGGAGGTGTAGCCGACCGCCACGACCTGGTCGGCGGCGATCGACGGCCACGCCGGATCGGCCTCGAGCGGCGATGCGGCATCCAGCGGCGGCAGCTGCCGGTAGCCGCGCGGAGCCGGATCGAGCGCCTGCTCGCCCAGCGCGTAGCAGCCCGGATGCGCCGCCATCACCTCGTCCACCGCCTGCGGTGCGCGCGACGACGGCAGCAGGTTGGCCTGGCCGCGCAGCGCTATGGCGCAGAACGCGACCAGAAACGCGTAGCGGTCCTCGCACAAATTCACCGCGGCGGTCGCCGTCGGCAGCAGGGCGGCCACCGCGTGCACCTGTGCCAGGAAGCGCGCGGCGTCGACCGGTTCGCCGTCGCGCCAGGCCACGATCCGCGCGGGATCGACCACGCCCAGCAACGGCAGCCGCGACGGTGCCTCGCGCTGGTAGGTGTCGTAAACGATGGCCAAGCTGCGGTCTCCCTGATATGCGGTTCGTCACGTCCGGCAGCATCGCGCCGCACGATGAACGGCGGCATGAACGGCTGCCGCTGGCGTCCCACGGCGGTTCAGCCAAGACATGAGCCGGCGCGCTCCCCCGAACGCTCAGGCGCGGATGATAGCGCCCGACAATGCGTCGCGGATCATCGTGGGGCCGGCCTGGCCGCCCAGCGGGGCATCCAGCAGGCCATCCAGCGCGTCATCGAAATAATCCGTCACGGTCTGCGCCGCGCGCGCCGGTGGCCGGCCATGCGGGTTCGCGCTGGTCGACACCAGCGCACCGCCGAACGCGCGGCATAGCGCGGCGGCGGGCTCGTGCGCGGTGACCCGCAGCGCTATCCCGGCATGCGCGCCGGCGACCCACGCCGGCACCGCGGCCGAGCGCGGGAAAACCCAGGTATGCGGGCCGGGCCAGCTCGCGCGCACCTGGGCGAGCACCTCGCCGGGCACCGCAGCCAGTTCGATGTAGCGCTCGACCTGGGCGAAATCCGCGGCGATCAGCAGCACGCCCTGGGTCGCCGGGCGCTGTTTCAGCGCGAACACACGCGCGAATGCGGCATGGTCGTGCGGGTCGCAGCCGAGCCCGAACACCGCCTCGGTGGGATAGGCCAGCACGCCGCCGGCATGCAGCAGCGACGCGGCGGCATCGAGTTCGGCAAGGGTGAAGCGGCGCGGCACTCAGGCCTCGGCCTTGCCGCCGACGCTCTTCCTCGCGACGGCCTTTTTCGTGGCGGCTTTCTTCGCGGCAGTCTTTTTCGCCGCGGCTTTCTTCGCCGGCGCCTTCTTGGCGGGAGCCTTCTTCGCCGCGGCCTTCTCCGGCGGCGCGGCCTTTTTCGCGGACGCCTTCTTCACGGCCGTCTTCTTGCCGAAGCGACCCTTCCGTACCGGCGCGGCGGCGAGCAGCTCCGCGCACTGCGCCTCGGTCAGCTCCTTCGGCTCCTGATCCTTCGGGATGCGCGCGTTCTTCTCGCCGTCGGTGATGTAGGCGCCGTAGCGACCGTTGAGCACCTGCACGCCGTTGCCGAAATCGAGGATGACGCGGTTGGCCAGCATCTCAAGTTTTTCCTGCACGATCTGCAGCGCGCGCGGCAACTCGATCGTGTATGGATCGTCCTCTGGCTTCAGCGAGGCGTAGGTGCTGCCCTGCTTCACGAACGGGCCGAAGCGGCCGACGCCGACGCTCACTTCATCGCCGTTGTCGGCCTGACCCAGCTTGCGCGGCAGCTTGAATAGCTCCAGCGCCTCGGGCAGGGTGATGGTGTGCATGCTCTGGCCGCCGCGCAGGCTGGCGAACTGCAGCTTCTCGTCCTGGTCCTTGTCCCCGATCTGCGCGTACGGCCCGTAGCGGCCCAGCCGCACCGAAACCGGCTTGCCGGTCTTCGGGTCGGAGCCCAGCTCGCGCGCGCCGGTCGCCTCGCTGCGGTCGACCGATTCGGTCTTTTCGTCCACCTGCTGCTTGAACGGCTGCCAGAAGCGCTCCATCAGCGGCACCCAGGCTTCCTCGCCACGGCTGACCGCATCGAGTTCGTCTTCCATCTTCGCGGTGAAGTCGTAGTCGACGTAGCGGGTGAAGTGCTGGGTGAGGAACTTGCTGACCGCGCGGCCCACGTCGCTGGGCTTGAAGCGGCGGCTGTCGAGGAACACGTACTCGCGGTTCTGCAGCACCTGGATGATGCTGGCATAGGTCGACGGACGGCCGATGCCGTGTTCCTCCAGCGCCTTGACCAGACTCGCCTCGGAGTAGCGCGGCGGCGGCTCGGTGAAGTGCTGGTCGGCGACGATCTCGTGCAACGGCACCGCCTCGCCCTTTTCCAGCCGCGGCAGGCGGCGACCTTCGTCGTCGTCCTCGGCGCTTTTCTGGTCGCGGCCTTCCTCGTACACGGCGAGGAAGCCGGGGTCGACCACGGTGGTGCCGCTGGCGCGGAACGCGGCATCGCCGCCGGGCACGTCGCGCACGGCGAATTCCGCAGTGACGGTGTTCAGCGTAGCGTGGATCATCTGGCAGGCGACGGTGCGCTTCCAGATCAGTTCGTACAGCTTGCGCTGGTCGTCGTTGAGGAAGGACGCCACCGACTTCGGCGTATGCATCGCCGAGGTCGGGCGGATCGCCTCGTGCGCTTCCTGCGCGTTCTTCGACTTGGTCTTGTACACCTGCGGCGCATCCGGCAGTGCCTGGCCGCCGAAGTCGCGCGCGATCAGCTGGCGCAGCTCGGCCACCGCGTCGTCGCCGAGCATGGTCGAGTCGGTACGCATGTAGGTGATCAGGCCGACGTTGCCCTCGCTGCCCAGCGCCACGCCCTCGTACAGGCCCTGCGCCACCTTCATCGTGCGGCTGGTGGTGAAGCCGAGCTTGCGTGCCGCTTCCTGCTGCAGCGTGGAGGTGGTGAACGGCGCGGCCGGACGGCGCTTGCGCTCCTTCGAGCTGACCTCGCTGACGATGAGGCGGCCGCGTGCGGCCTGCTTCAGCGCGTCGCGGGCGGCCAGCGCATCGGCTTCGCTGGTGAGGTCGAACTGCTCGAATTTCTTGCCGTTGAGCCTGGACAGGCGCGCGCTGAAATCGCCGTCGACATGTTTCAGCTGGGCCTCGATCGTCCAGTATTCGCGTGCCCTGAACGCCTCGATCTCTTCCTCGCGCTCGACGATCATGCGCAGCGCCGGCGACTGCACGCGGCCGGCGGACAGCCCGCGCTGCACCTTGCGCCACAGTACCGGCGACAGGTTGAAGCCGACCAGGTAGTCCAGCGCGCGGCGCGCCTGCTGCGCGTCGACCAGGTCGTGCGAGAGCTGGCGCGGCGCGGCCACCGCGGCCTTGATCGCCTTCGGCGTGATCTCGGAGAACACCACCCGGTGGAGCTGCTTGCCCTTGGTCAGGCCGCGCTCGTTGAGGATCTCGCTGATATGCCAGCTGATCGCCTCGCCTTCGCGGTCCAAGTCGGTCGCGAGGTAGATGTCGTCGGCCAGCTTGGCCGCCTTGGCGATCGCGTCGACATGCTTCTCGTTGCGTTCGATCACCTCGTACTTCATCGCGAAGCCGTGCTCGGGGTCAACCGCGCCCTCTTTCGGCCTCAGGTCGCGTACGTGGCCGTAGGAGGCAAGTACCTGGAAGTCCTTGCCGAGGTATTTGTTGATCGTCTTGGCCTTGGCCGGCGATTCGACGATGAGCAGGTTTTTTGCCATGAAACAGGGTATCCAGAGGTGAACCACCGGCGCTTCCGTGCCGGACATATATATAGTTGAAACCACGCCGCGCCAGCGGCTGTCAAGCAAACCGCGCCATGCGGCTCAGCCACCGGGCAATCGCTGGTAGCGGTTGCCGGGCAGGCATTCGACCCGCGCCTCCAGCTCCAGCATCAGCAGCATCGAGGAAAGCGCGGCCGTCGATTGCCCGGTACGCTGCACAAGTTCGTCCAACGTCGCCGGCGCATGACCAAGTTCAGTCAAAAGCCGTCGATATTCCGCATCATTGCCACGTCCGCCCAACCCGGATGGGGTGCCGCCCATGCCATCGAAGCGGATCGCCCCATCGTTGGGCTCCCGCAGCCGCACGGCCAGTTCGCCACCCAGCATGCGCGCGGCCAGCGTCAAGGTTTCGACAATTTCCGCGGCGTCCTCGATCAGCCGGGCGCCGTCGCGGATCAGCCGATGGCAGCCGCGGGCCAGCGGATTATGGATGGAACCGGGCAAGGCGAATACCTCGCGCCCCTGTTCGGCGGCCAGCCGGGCGGTGATCAGCGAGCCGGAGCGCAGGCCCGCCTCGATCACCAGCGTGCCCAGCGACAGGCCCGCGATGATCCGGTTGCGGCGCGGAAAATGATCGGCACGCGCGGGCATGCCGGGTGGAAATTCGCTGACCAGCGCGCCGTGCGCGGCGATCCGCCGGGCCAGTGCCTGGTGCTTGCGCGGATACACCCGGTCCGGACCGGTGCCAACCACGGCCAGGGTCGGCGCCTCCGCATCCAGCGCCGCCACGTGGGCGGCACCGTCGATGCCGTCGGCCATGCCGCTGGTGATCGCGAAACCGGCCGCGGCGAGCGCACGGGCGAACGTCCGTGCATGCGCCAGCCCCGCCGCGCTGGCGCTGCGTGCGCCCACGATCGCCACCTGGGGATGCAGCAGCAGGCTGGCGTCGCCGGCCACGAACAGTACGGCCGGCGGTTGCGGGATGTGTTCCAGCTGCGGCGGGAAATCCGCCTCCGTGCAGCGCAACAGCCGATGTCCCGGCTCGGCCAGCCACGCCTGGTCGGAGGCCAGGCGCTCCTCGTCCGGCCGCGCCAGCCAGGCCTGCGCCGGCTCGCCCAGCGGCGCGGCGCGGCGGCGCAGCTGCCTCAGTGCCGCACGGATGTCGCCGCCGGCGTCATCCAGCCGCTCGCGCAGGCCGCCCGGGCCGAGGCCCGGCGTGCGCAAGGCGACCAGCCAGGCACGCAGTTCATCAGGATCGTCCATGGTCATGGCGGCAGTTTACGGAGCGGCCCGCAAAGGAAACGGCGCGGTGGAAGCCGCGCCGTCCTGTAGGCAGAAGCCGCAACGTTGGTCGCAGGCTCTTATTCGGGCATGACCAGACGGGAACCGACGTGCACCGGCCGCAGGCCGTCCATCACCAGGCCGTAGCTGACCCGGTCGAAGGTGCGGAATACCATCACGTGGCCGATGTACTCGTCGGGCAACTTGACAGTCTCACCCACGCCACGCCGCCAGCTGTTGCTGGCCACATCGTCGTGGATCGTCTCGCCGGGCTGGAGCATGGTGAAGGTCTGGCCGTTGTCGACGCCGTCCTTCGCACCGATCGACAGCAGCACCACCTGGCGCGACCCGGCCGCATCCATCGCGTCGGCGAAGCCGATCACCTTGGCGTTGGCCGGCACCGACTTCGGCGGATGCGGGTAGTAATAGGCGTCGTACGGCGCATCGTCGACCGGCATGATGCGGTCGCCGCTGCGGATCTCCTGGGTGGCGCCGAGCAGCAGCAGAGTTGCGGGGTCGCCCATGCGCAGCGTCTCGGCGGTGCCGATCACGCTGACCTCGACGCCGAGGTCGTCGCCCTTGCCGTAGTGGCCGTCGTTGCGGGAGTCCTCGCGCCACGGCGCATTGACCATCGCCGCGTTGCTGTCCAGGTCGTGGGCGACCAGGTCGGCGCTGGCCGCGTCACCCTGGTTGAAGCCGCGGAACACGTGGCTCGGCCGCACGATCGCCCAGCGCTGGCCAGGCTCGCCCTGCAGGCCGCGCACGTAGATGTTCTGGCCGACGGCGCCGCGCAGGCGGGCCTCCTCGAGGCCGACCACGTACGGCGCGGAGCTGACCGCGTTCGAGTCCATCACCCGCATGTCCTTGAGGAACATCCTCAGCTCGGACAGCGGGATCGCCGGCACCGCCTCGCCTTCGCGATGCACGCCCGGCTGCAGGCCAAGCCGCGGACCGTTGATGAAGGACAGGTTGAGCACGTCGCCGGGGTAGATCAGGTGAGGATTGCGCACCTGCGGGTTGGCCTGCCAGATTTCCGGCCACAGCCACGGCTTGGAAAGGAACTTGGCGGAGATGTCCCAGAGGGTGTCGCCCCGGCGCACGGTGTAGCTGTCCGGATGATCGGCCCGCAGTTGCGCACCGGCCGCATACACGGCCACGGTAACCAGCATGCCGGCGAGCAACACGATAGTTTTTCTGATCATTGGCGGGAATCCCCCTTCCCCAAAGCTCGGTCGAGTGTAACCGAATGGTTAATGTGCGCAACTGGCGCTGGTTGGCAAAAATCGTCTGCAGTCGGACGCTTGCCGACGTACAATGAGGCACATTCTAGATGGCTCCGAGGGTGGCTTTTTACCAAATCGCCCGCATTTTCGGCGCCGAGGTGATGCCATGTCCGTCCTGTCCATCCTTGAATTCCCCGACCCCCGGCTGCGCACCCGCGCCGCACCGGTGACCGTGTTCGACGCGCAGCTGAAGCAGTTCGTCGCCGACATGTTCGAGACCATGTATGCCGCCAACGGCGTCGGCCTCGCCGCCACCCAGGTCAACGTGCACCAGCGCGTGCTGGTCGCGGACATGAGCGACGAGCGCAACCGCCCGCTGGCGCTGGTCAACGCGCAGATCCTCGAGAAGGACGGCTCGCAGGTCTACCAGGAAGGCTGTCTGTCCTTCCCCGGCCTGTACGCCGACGTCACCCGTGCGCTGAAGGTGAAGGTGCAGGCGCAGGACGTGGACGGCAAGGAGATCATCATCGAGGCCGAAGGCCCGCTGGCGGTGTGCATCCAGCACGAGATGGATCACCTGGAAGGCAAGGTGTTCGTCGACTACCTGTCGCCGCTGAAACGCAGCCTGCTGCTGAAGCGGCTGGAAAAGCACCGCAAGCAGGCGGTCGGTGCTTGAGCAAGGCCGGCTTGGGTAACCCGGGTTTGCGGCTGGTCTTTGCCGGCACCCCGGAATTCTCCGTGCCCTGCCTCGAGGCCTGCCGCGACAGCGGCGCCGAGGTGGTGGCCGTCTATACCCAGCCCGACCGCCCCGCCGGCCGCGGCCGCAAGCTCGCGCCCAGCCCGGTGAAACAGGCCGCACTGGGCGCCGGCCTCGCGGTGGAACAGCCCGAATCGCTGAAACCCGCCGAGGTGCAGCAACGGCTTGCCGATTACCGCCCCGACCTGGTGGTGGTGGTGGCCTATGGCCTGATCCTGCCGCGCAAGGTGCTGGCGATTCCGCGGCTCGGCTGCTGGAACGTGCATGCCAGCGTGCTGCCCCGCTGGCGCGGCGCCGCACCGATCCAGCGCGCGATCCTGGCCGGCGACGCCGGGAGCGGGGTCGACCTGATGCGGATGGAAGCGGGCCTGGATACCGGCCCGGTGCTGCTTGAACGACGCACCCCGATCAGCCGCGACGACACCGGCGGCTCGCTGCACGATCGTCTCGCCGCGCTGGGCGCGGAGGTGCTGGCCGAGGGCCTGCGCCGCACGCTGGCCGGCGAGGTGCTGGTCGCCGCGCCGCAGCCGGACCATGGCGTGACCTACGCGCACAAGCTGGACAAGGCCGAGGCAAAGCTCGACTTCCGCCGCCCCGCGATCGAGCTGGAACGCCAGGTGCGCGCGTTCGACCCGTGGCCGGTGGCCGAAGGCGAGATCGCCGGCGAACCTCTGCGGATCTGGGCCGCCCGCGCAATCGAACTCGATCACCATGCCGCGCCCGGCAGCGTGCTGGCCGCCGGCCGCGACGGCATCGACCTGGCTTGCGGCCATGGCGCGCTGCGCGTCACCGCCGTGCAGCGCGCCGGTGGTAAGCGCATCGGTGCGGCCGACTACCTCAACGCCCGCCCCGAGCTGCGCCAGCTTCGATGAGCAAGGCCCGATGAAAACAGATACCCGCGCCCTGGCCGCCCGGGGGCTCGCCGAAGTCGCCCTGCGCGGCGCCTCGTTGCGCGACGTGATGGAACGTTCCGCGCCGCGGCTGGCCGACCCGCGCGACCGCGCCCTGCTGATGGCTCTGCTCAGCGAAGGCGCGCGCTGGTGGCTGCGTTTCGATCCCGCGGTCGACGGCCTGCTGGAAAAATCGCTGCGGCACAAGGACCCGGCCGTGCACGCGCTGCTGGTGCTGGGTCTGGTCCAGCTGGAGATCCTCGAGCTGCAGGACTACGCCGCGGTGGCCGCCACGGTCGAGGCGGTGCGCGCGCTCAAGCGGCCGCAGCTGGCCGGTTTGGTCAACGCCGTACTGCGGCGCTGGCAGCGCGAGCGCGAAAACCTGCTGGCGAAACTCGACGCCAGGCCGCAGACCCGCCACGCCCATCCGGCATGGCTGGCCGCCGCGCTGCAGCGCGACTGGCCGCAGCAGGCCGAGGCGGTGATGGCCGCCGACAACGGCGAGCCGCCGCTGATGCTGCGGGTCAACCGCCGGCGCAGCGAGCGCGAGGCGCTGATCGCACGATTGCAGGCCGCCGGCTATGCCGCCACCGCGCATCCCTGGCTGACCGACGCGCTGGTGCTGCCGCACAGCAGCGACGTCACCCGCATGCCCGGCTTCGACGATGGCCTGTTCGCAGTGCAGGACGGCGCCGCGCAGGTGGCCGCCGACCTTGCCGACCTGCGCGACGGCCAGCGCGTGCTGGATGCATGCGCCGCGCCGGGCGGCAAGGCCTGCCATCTGCTCGAACGCGCCGACATCGCGCTGACCGCGCTGGAGTTCGACGCGACGCGCGCAGAACGCATCCGCCAGAACCTGATGCGGCTGCGCCTGGACGCGAAAATCGTGGTCGGCGACGCCGGCGCGCCGAAGGGCTGGTGGAACGGCCAGCCGTTCGAGCGGATCCTGATCGATGCGCCGTGCTCGGCCACCGGCGTGCTGCGCCGCCGGCCGGACGTGCGATTGCACCGGCGCGAGAGCGACATCGTCGCGATGCACGCGCAGCAGCGCCGCATCCTGGCCTCGTTGTGGCCGCTGCTGGCGCCGGGAGGTCGGCTGGTCTACATCACCTGCTCGGTGCTGCGCGCGGAAAACGAGGCGATCATCGGCGAGCTGCTGGCGGCGCAAACCGATGCCCAAGCCATGGCATTCACCCTGCCAGCCGGCCAGGCCGCCGCCGTGGGCTGGCAGCTCCTGCCCGGCGACGGCGACCTCGACGGCATGTACTACGCGGTGCTGCAGAAGCGCGCCTGAGTTGTCGCTGCGGCAAGCGTGACACCTCGCCGGGCTATGCTTGGCAACCTGCCGACCACCGCCGACGGAACGCCTCGCCCGTGAAGCCCTGCACCCCTCTGTCCCATGCGCGCCCGCTGTGGCTGCGCGACGCTCGCCGGGAGCTGCTGCTGTTCGGCGTGTTCGCCCTGCTGCTGCTCGGCCTGGGACTGGGCCTGCGCGACCCGTGGCCGTCCGACGAACCGCGCTTCGCGCTGGTCGCGCAATGGATGGTCGGGCACGGCCAGTGGCTGTTCCCGCACCGCGGCCACGAGCTGTACCCGGACAAGCCGCCGGTGTTCATGTGGCTGCAGGCACTCGGCTACTTCCTCACTGGCAACTGGCGCATCGCCTTCCTGCTGCCCTCGCTGGCCGCGGCACTGGCGGCGCTGGCGCTGGTCTACGACCTGACGCGCCGGCTGTGGAACCATCGCAGCGCGCTGCTGGCCGCGGCTGCGCTGCTGGTCACCATCCACTTCACCTACCAGATGCGCAACGCGCAGATCGACCCGCTGCTGCTGGGCTGGATCACCCTGGCCAACTACGGCCTGCTGCGCCACCTGCTGCTGGGGCCGTCGTGGCGCTGGTTCGCCGCGGGCTGCTTCTTCGCCGGCGTGGGCGTGGCGACCAAGGGCGTCGGCGTGCTGGCGCTGCTGATGCTGCTGCCTTACCTCGTGGCGCGCCGCGGCCACTGGCGCCAGCTGGCGCGGCCGACCGGAGGCTGGCGCTGGGCCGGCGGACTGGCGCTGTTCCTCGTGCCGATCCTGGGCTGGTTGCTGCCGATGCTGCTGGTCGCCCATGCCGACGGCGATCCGCAGCACGCCGAGTACGTGCAGAACATCCTGTTCGGGCAGACCGTGCACCGCTACGCCACGCCGAGCGGGCACATCCACTCGCCGTTCTATTTCCTCGGCATCATCGCGGCCGACTGGCTGCCGCTGTCGCTGCTGCTGCCGTGGGTATTGCCGGCGTGGTGGCGCCGACTGAAGCGACGCGACGCGCGCTTCCTGCTGCCACTGGGCTGGATCGTGCTGGTGCTGCTGTTCTTCTCGTTCAGCCCGGGCAAGCGCGACGTCTACATCCTGCCGGCGCTGCCGATGACCGTGCTGGCGCTGGCGCCGCTGTTGCCCGGCCTGCTGCGCCGGCGCGGCGTGCGCCTCGCGGTGTTCACGCTGACCACCCTGCTGGCCGGCGCACTGACCGCGGCGGCTGCGCTGGCACTGCATCGCCATCCGGCCTGGGCGGTGAAGATCGAGCAAAGCCTGGACCCGCAGATCTGGTGGATGCTGCTGGCCATCGGCGCGGCCGGCATCGTTGTGGTCGCGCTCACCCGAGTGCGCCGTGCGCCGCTGGGCTGGCTGCTGTTCGCCGGCGTGCTGTGGAGCGTGTACGGCCTGTGGGGCTATCCGATGCTCAACGGCGACCGCTCGGCGCGCGACGTGATGGTGCGGGCACGTGCCATTGCCGGCCCGGACGCCGGCATCGGCCTGCTCGCCTGGAAGGAACAGAACCTGCTGATGGCGCAGGGGCCGGTCGCCGAATTCGGCTTCCTGAAACCCTGGCCGCAGCAGTACGCCGACGCCGTCGCCTGGCTGCAGGCCGATCCGGCGCGGCGGTGGATCTTCAGTCTCGACGAAGCAATGGGACAGTGCGTGGACCGCCATCGCGCCATCCATGTCGGCCACGCCAACCGCCGCGAGTGGTGGATGTTCCAGGCCGCCGCGGTGGCGCCCGGCTGCGTACCGGGCACGAGCGCGGAGCAGGATGCCGACGAGCAGCCCTGAGGCCGCGATCAGGCGGGACGGAAGGTGTATTGTTCACAACGGCCATACACAAACCGGATGAACCTCCGCGGTATAGGGATGTGCCATGCAGGCCGCGGCCGCGCGCCGCGCCGTTAGCATGACCGGACAGGGAGTAGATGTTGGTTCGACAGGTTCATCACGTGCGCGCACACCCGGTTTCATGGCAAGTCTGGACGGCATCGTCGCTGCTGGCGGTGATGCCGCTTTGTTTCGCCGTATCGAACCGCCTCAAGGTGGTGCCGATGGCGCTGCTGTTCGTGGCCGGTATCGTGCTGCTGGCCACGCGTCCGGAAACCCGCCGCGTTTATCGCCTGGCCTGGCCGGTGGCCGCTGCCTGCGCCTTGCGCCTGGTCTATGACTTCGGCAACTTCCTCGGGCATCGGCTCGACTGGCCCGCGATCGACCTGCCGGCGCAGACCCTGCTGTTCCTGGCGATCGCCGCCGTGTTCAGCCTGCCGCTCAAGCGGAACGTGATCGATGTCGGGATCAGCCTGACTGCCCTGCTGCTCGGCGCAGCCGCCATCCAGCAGCGTTACGCGCAGGGTGTCGACCGGCCCTTCGGACTGAATGGCGGCGACTGGGCCGCGGTCGAGTTCGCGATGTTCCTGCTGATCATGGTGCTGCTTTCGACGCTGCAGGCGCTGCGCCCGACCACCCCGCGCCGGCTCCGCTGGCTGCACATCGCCGCGGTGGTGGTGGGCCTGTACGGCGCGGTGCTGACCCAGAGCCGCGGGCCGCTGCTCGCCTTCGCCCCGGTCTACCTCGGCCTGGTGGCGTGGTACTGCGCGCATTCGCGCCACTGGCGCCGTGCGCTCGTGCTTTTCGCTGTGACCGTGGTCGGCATGCTCGCGGTCACCGCCACGCTGCACCGGGAGATGGTCGACCGGCTGGTCAGTGTCCCTGCCGAGGTCACCAGCTACGGCGATGGCGCCGCCGACGCCGCCAGCGGCGCGATCGGCGAGCGGCTGGAAATGTGGCGCGTCGCCTGGCAGGCCTTCCGCGAGCATCCGCTGGCCGGCATCGGCCTGGACCAGTTCGGCGTGTACGCGCGCGAACAGGTCGCAGCCGGCAAGGCCAGCGCGTCGATCGCCGGCTATGTGCACCCGCACAGCGAATACCTCGAGTCGATGGTGGCCGGCGGCGTGCCCGCCCTGCTCGTGCTGCTGCTGCTGTTCGCCGTGCCGCTGGTGTTCTTCGGCCGCCGGCTCGGCCATCCACAGGAACCGGTCGCCGCCGATGCGGCGGCGGGGCTGATCGTGGTCGGCATGTATGTCCTGTGCGCATTCAGCGACAACGTGCTGTACCGGGCCATGCCGCAGTCGCTCTACCTGTTCCTCGTGCTGGGCCTGGCCGTCAGCATCGGCCGTCAGCTGCACCACACCCCACCCCGCTGACCTCGATCCGCCATGGCCCGTATCAATCTGCTTGCGTGGGACAACCAGCGCGGTCTCAGCCACGATATCCGGCTGCTGTCCGAGGCATTGCGCGCGCTCGGCCACCAGGTCGAAGTGACCCGGCTGGGCCCGCGCCGGCACGACGGCCGCTGGCAGGCATGGCGGATGCGCCTGCGCCTGTGGTGGCACCGGCTGCGCCATGCCGATCGCCGGCTCGCGCTGTACGACGCGAACATCGCGCTGGAACACGTGCGCCCGGACTGGTTCGGGCTGGCCCGGCTGAATCTGCTGGTGCCGAACCCGGAATGGCTGTCACCACGCAGCCAGCGCCATCTGGCCCGCTACGATGCGATCCTGTGCAAGACCCGTTACGCCGTCGAACTGTTCGCCGCGCGCGGTTGCCGTGCCCTGCACATCGGCTTCCGCAGCACCGACTGCCTGCAGCCGGAAGTCCAGCGGCAGCCGACCTTCCTGCACCTGGCCGGCGCCAGCCGGATGAAGGGCACGCAGCGACTGCTGGCGCTGTGGCAGCGGCATCCGGAATGGCCGAAGCTGCTGGTGCTGCAGTCGCCGCACACCGCGACCCGCCTGGTCGAACCCGTCGCCGCCAACCTCGAACACCGGATCGGCTACCTCGGCAGCGTGGACGAGATCCGCAGACTGCAGAACGCACACCTGTTCCACCTGTGCCTGTCGGAAACCGAAGGCTGGGGGCACTACATCGCCGAGGCGATGAGCTGCAAGGCAGTGGTGGTCACCTGCGACGCGCCGCCGATGAACGAACTGGTCACCGCGACGCGCGGTGCCGTGGTGAAGACCCACGCCACCGGCACATTCAACCTGGCGGTACGGCACCAGTTCGACGACGCGGCGCTGGAGGCCGAGATCGAGCGCCTGCTGGCGATGCCGACGCCGGAGCGCGTGGCGCTGGGCGAACAGGCGCGGGCGTGGTTCACCGCGAACGAGGCGACCTTCGCCGCGCGGCTGGACGCGGCCCTGCGTCAGCTGCTCTGACCGGCGCCGGGCCTGCGCACGAACTCGCGCAGGTCGGGCGGCGGCGCGGCGAACTCGGCCAGGTGCCGGTCGACGCCGAGTTCGCAACGCACCAGGCCGCGTGTGCGGGTGTCGTCCACGATGCGGTCGTTCGGGTTGCCGACCACGTGCTTGCGGGTGCGGTGGTAGAGGTGCGTGGCCAGCCCGCTGAAGCGCAGCTCGCGTCGCAGCAGGCCGGCATGGAAGGCGCGCAGCGCAAGCTCGGTATCCTCGCGGCCCCAGCCGGTCATCGCCTCATTGAAGCCGTTCACGCGCAGCAGATCGTCGCGCCAGAACGCCATGTTGCAGCTCTTGATGCCGCGCCGCTTGGTGCCGGGCCGGGCATACCAGCGCGCCAGCAGGGGCAGGCGCAGGGTGTGCCGGCGCCGCTCGATGCCGCGGCTGAAGAAGCCCGGCATCGTCACCTCATGTTCCAGCAGGCGTCGGGTCAGCGCGGCATCGGTGAGCACGCGCGAGCCCTGCACGAAACAGCCGCCGCGCGCGAATGCGCGATGGTCGGCGACGAAGTGCGGCTCGGCCACCATGTCGCCGTCGAGCAGGATCACGTAGTCGCCCTGCGCGGCGGCGATCGCGCGGTTGCGCGCGCGGCTCATGCGGGCGCCGTCGTCCGGCTGCCACAGGTGCACCAGTCGCACCGGATAGTCCGCGGCGATGCGCTCCAGCAGCTCGCGCGTGGCCGGCTGCGAGCCGTCGTCGGTGACGATCACCTCGTGCGGCAGCTCGCTCTGCGCGGCCAGCGCGCGCAGCACCAGCGCCAGCGCCTCGGGCCAGTTGTAGGTGATGACGGCAACGCTGATCCGCATCGCGGCGATCTCGTCCGGCCTCATGACTCGCCGGGCGCGCGGCGGCGGCGCCACAGCACCGGCCACAGGATCGCCAGCGCGCGTTCCTGGTTGGCCAGCCACGAGCCTCGGCGCAACCGCGCCAGCTTCGCGTAACGCTTCGCTTCCTTCCAGGTCGGGTCCGGCTTGGTGCGGAACTCGAACTTGGCGCTTTCCACGCAGCGTTCGTCCAGGCCGATGCTCCTGGCGTAGATTTCGATCAGGCAGCGCGAATGGAACCGGTTGAGGTAGCGGCTGGCCGGCGTCTGCCGGCCCCACCAGCCGTTGTTGCCGTGGATGCGGTAACGCACGGCACCGGTGCGCAGGTAATACTTGTGCGCGCCCAGCACGCTGGCGCCGAACACCAGGCAGTTGTCGGCGGACAGCCGCCAGGTGCCGATGAGATGCGCGGGCAGTTCCAGCGTGCGGCGCGCCCACGAGGCACGCATCGACAGCGCCGACGTCGGCGCGCCGTACCAGTGCATCAGCATGTAGGTGCTGATCACGGTGAAACCGAGGTCCTGCGAGCGTTCGCCCCAGCCCATCCAGCGCTGCTCGTCGCCAAACAGCTGCATGTCGGAGAACACGAAGTCGATGTCGCGACGCGCGTCGTAGAGTTCGCCGAGCTGCGCGAGATAGTCCGGCTCCCAGCGATCGTCGGCATCGAGGAAGCAGACCACATCGGCGCGCGCGTGGGCCATGCCGCGCTGGAATGCGCTGAGCTGGCCGCCGTTGTCGCCGCACAGCAGGGTCACCCGCGGGTCGGCGCCGTAGCGTTCGCGCAGGTGGGCCGGGGTGCCGTCGGTGGAGCCGTCGTCGACCACGATGATCTGCATCGGCGCGCGTGTCTGCGCCAGCGCGTCGTCGATCGCCAGGCCGACGAACTCGCGGTAGTTGTAGCTGGTGATGACGACCGCGAAGCTGGTCATGCCGCCGCACCGTCCTGCAGCAGCCGGCGGAAATAACCGATGGTTTCCTTCAGACCGTCCTCCAGCGCCACCGTCGGCTGCCAGCCGAGCCGGTCGCGGGCCACGCCGATGTCCGGCTGGCGCTGGCGCGGGTCGTCCGACGGCAGCGGCTTGTGCACCAGCTTCGAGCGGCCGCCGACCAGCGCGATCACCTTCTCGGCCAGCTCCAGCATGGTGTACTCGACCGGGTTGCCGATGTTCACCGGACCGGTGAAGCCGCGTTCGGATTCCATCATGCGCACGATCACCTCGATCAGGTCGTCGACGTAGCAGAAGCTGCGGGTCTGGCTGCCGTCGCCGTAGATGGTGATGTCCTCGCCGCGCAACGCCTGCATGATGAAGTTGCTCACCACCCGCCCGTCGTTCGGATGCATGCGCGGGCCGTAGGTATTGAAGATGCGCACCACCTTGATGTCCAGCGCGTGCTGACGCCAGTAGTCGAAGAACAGCGTCTCGGCACAGCGCTTGCCTTCGTCGTAGCAGCTGCGGATGCCGATCGGGTTCACCCTGCCCCAGTAGCCCTCGACCTGCGGGTGCACTTCCGGGTCGCCGTAGACCTCGCTGGTGGAGGCCTGCAGGATGCGTGCCTTCACCCGCTTGGCCAGGCCCAGCATGTTGATCGCGCCGTGCACGCTGGTCTTGGTGGTCTGCACCGGGTCGTGCTGGTAGTGCACCGGCGAGGCCGGGCAGGCCAGGTTGAAGATGCGCTCCACCTCCACGTACAGCGGGAAGGTCACGTCATGCCGCATCAACTCGAAGTACGGATGGCCGAGCAGGTGCGCCACGTTGCGCTTGCTGCCGGTGAAGAAGTTGTCGACGCACAGCACGTCGTGGCCATCGCGAAGCAGGCGATCGCACAGGTGCGACCCGAGGAATCCGGCACCACCGGTGACGAGGGTTCGTTTCATGGCATGCCGATGGATGGGTTGGAGAAGGGCTGCGACGCCCGATCGGTCGCAAGTTGACAAATATTGTCACGGATTTCCCCGCGAGGTTGCGATCGGCCCGGCTGAACGGGAAATCCGCCCCGCCCGGAGCGACGGGAGCCGGCACGGGCTTCGGCTAGAATCCTCGCATGCCCACCCTGCCGCTGACCCTTGCCGTGATCACCCGCAACGAGGCCGGGAGCATCGCGCGCTGCCTGGACAGCGTGCCGTTCGCGGCCGAGAAGCTGGTGGTCGACTCCGGCAGCGACGACGACACTGTGGCGATTGCCCAGGCGCACGGCGCGCGCGTGGTGCATCAGGACTGGCTCGGCTTCGGCGCGCAGCGCAACTTCGCCACCACGCAGTGCGCGCACGACTGGATCCTGGTGCTGGACGCCGACGAATACCTCAGCCCGGAACTCGCCCTGGAGCTGTGGCAGCGTCTGCCGGAACTGATCGCCGGCGACGCGCCGGCGGCGTACCTGCGGCGCCGCACGATCTACATGGGGCGGCCGATGCGCTTTTACCGGCCGTCGGTGGGCGAGAAGCTGGCGCGGCTGTACCACCGCGGCCGCGCACGCTGGAGCGATGCGCGGGTGCACGAGTCGCTGCGTTTCGAAGGTGCCGCGCCGACCCTGCGCGCGCCGTTCGACCATGCCAACAACCCCACCCTGCCGCACAAGCAGCTGAAGGTACTGCGCTACGCCGAGCTGAAATGCCGCGACTGGCTGGACAAGCGCAAGCCGGTGCGGATGTGGCAGGCGCCGTTCGTGTTCGTGCTGGCCTTCGCCAAGGACTACCTGTTCCGGCTGGCCTTCCTCGACGGCTGGCGCGGCTTCCTGATCGCGCAGACCGCCGCCAGCTACGCGCTGTACAAGCGCATGCGCTACTACGAGATGGTCAACAACCCGGATTCGGTGGCGAGTGCCACGGCCCTGCTCCACAAACACGACATCGATCGCTGATGACCAGCCAGAAACACTATCTTCTGTACGGCTCCGAGCGCTACGCGCTGGCGATCCTGCGCCCGCTGCAGGCGGCGATCCGCGCCCGCGGCGACGAGGCGGCGTGGTTCTTCGACGGCCCCGGCGCGGAGGACCTGGTCGCGGGCGAGCGCCTGCTGACGGTGGCCGAGGTGCGCGCGTGGCGCCCGCTCGCGGTGATCACCTCGTCCAACGCGGTGCCGCACTTCTTTCCCGGCGTGAAGGTGGAGACCTTCCACGGCTTCGACGCCGGCAAGCCGCGGCACATCTACGTGCGCGGCTTCTTCGACCTGTACTGCACCACCGGCCCGCGCGACACCGCGCAGTTCCAGGCGATCGCCGACAAGGTGGGCCACTTCAGCGTCATCGAGACCGGCTTCCCCAAGCTCGATCCCTTCATGCAGGAGATCGTCGGTCCGCTGCCGCCGGTGCGCCGGCCGCCGGTGATCCTGTACCACTCCACCTTCTCGCCCTCATGGAGCGCGGCGGAGATTCTCTACGAGGAAGTGAAGCGGCTGTCGCGCGACGGTCGCTGGCGCTGGATCGTCACCTTTCACCCGAAGATGAATCCCGACACCACGGCGAAGTTCAAGGCGCTGCAGAACGAGTACCTCCGCTTCGCCGAGAACGACAACATCCTGGAGCTGTTCCCGCAGGTCGACCTGATGTGCTCGGACACCTCCTCGGCGCTCAACGAGTTCCTGCTCACCGGCAAACCGGTGGTCACCTTCAGGAATCGCCGCCCCGGCCCGCAGCTGATCGACATCGACGACCCGGCGCAGTTCGAGCCGGCGATCGAGCGCGCGCTGGCGCGGCCGCCGGAACTGCTGCAGGCGATCCGCGAGTACGCCGACGCGATCCACCCCTACCGCGACGGCCGCTCCAGCGAACGCGTGCTCGACGCGATCGACAGCTTCGTCGCCGCCGGTGCCCGCAACCGCCGGCGCAAGCCGCTGAACCTGTGGCGCAAGCTGAAGATCCGCCGACGCATCGGCTACTGGGGTCCGCCCTGAGCCATGCACCCGATCCCGGCCGCCTTGCCGCCGCCTCGCGCAGTCTAGAATCCGTCTCCTGCCCGCCAAGAGCCCGCCCGTGTCCTTGAGCCCCTCCTACAGCCGTTCCGAACAACTGCGCGCCGTCTGGCCCTGGCTGCCGCTGTGGGCCGCCGTGGCACTGCTGGCGATCTTCTCGCACGGGCCGATGCCGCTGTATTCCACCCGCACCCTGGCGGTGGCCTGGGAAATGTGGAACCAGGGCCACTGGCTGGTGCCGCACATCAACGGTCAGCCATACAGCGAGAAGGCACCGCTGCTGTTCTGGCTGATCCACGCCGGATGGTTCGTGTTCGGCGTCAGCGACACATGGCCGCGCGTGCTCGAGGTGCTGGTCGGCGGCGCGCAGCTGGTACTGGCCTCGCTGCTGGCGCGACGGCTGTTCCCCGGCCGGCCGTGGATGGCCAAGGCGACGCCATGGATGCTGCTGGCGTTCGGCTACGCGTTCCTGTTCGGCCTGCAGATCATGTACGACGTGCTGCTGGCCACCTGGGCGCTGGCCGCCCTGCTGTGCCTGACTCCGAAAATGCACCGTGCCGAGCCGCGCTGGCTGCTGTTCGGCGTATGCGTGGGCCTGGGGCTGCTGACCAAGGGACCGGTGATGCTGCTGCATGTGGCGTTTCCGTGGCTGCTCGGCCCGCTGTGGAACGACTGGGCCGACCAGCACCGCGCGCGCTGGTACGGCCGCGGCGTGCTGGCGCTGCTGCTCGGCGGCGCGATGCTGCTGGCGTGGGCGCTGCCGGCCGGGCTCTCCGGCGGCGAGGCGTATCGGCAGCGGCTGTTTTTCACCCAGACCGCCGGTCGCGTGGTCGACAAGCTGGCCGCCGGCAAGGACCTGCAGAACCACGCCGAGCCGTTCTGGTTCTACCTGCTGTGGCTGCCGCTGATGCTGTTCCCGTTCAGCGGCTGGCCGCGCATCTGGGTGGCCGTGGCCGGCCTGCGCCGGCCGCTGGAACCGGGCCTGCGTTTCGCGCTGTGCTGGCTGCTGCCAACCTTCGTGGTGTTCTCGCTGATCAGCGGCAAGCAGCTGTACTACCCGCTGCCGGAACTCGCCGGCGCCGCGCTGCTGATGGCCGGTGCGATCGCCGTGCTGCGCGAGCGCCGGCCACACCTGGCCTACAACGGCTGGCTCGGCACCTGGCCGCTGGGCGTGGGCGGCATCGGATTCGCCGTGGCGCTGTTCGTGCTGCCGCTGCTGGTGGCGGGCAACCGCCTGCACGGCGAGTGGGTCGACTCCGCGGCGCCGTACAGCCGCTACTTCAGCGTGGTGTTCCTGTTGCTCGGCGGCCTGCTGCTGCTGCGCGGCCGCGGCGAGCTGCGCCGGCTGGCGGTGGCCGGACTGATCGGCGTGCTCGCGCTCAACGCACTGTTCACGCTGACCCTGTGGCCACGTTTCGACCTGCGCCCGATCGCCCACCTGCTCGGCGCCGCCGAACAGGCCGGCCACCCGCTCGCCTACACCGGCAACTACGAAGGCCAGTTCCATTTCGAGGGCCGGCTGACCCGGCCGATCAGCGAACTGTTCGGTGACCAGGCCATACAGGATTTTGCCCGCGCCCACCCGGACGGCGTGATCGTGCTGCACGTGCACAGGCCGGACGCGAACGACCTGCGCTACGCCCTGCTGGCGCAGCCGTTCCGCTCCTCCTGGCTGGTGGCCTGGCCCGCCGTCTCGCTGGCCGACCTGCGCAGCGCCCACACCCCGCCCGAACCCGCGCAGCCGACCCGCGTCTACCCGGCCGACGCCTGGCGCTACCGTACCTGGCCATGAGCGCGAACCTGATCGCCAGCCTGCGCCTGCAGTGCGGCGGCCCGCGCGATGGCGCGCTGCTGCGTTTCTCGCTGGGCAGCGCGCTGCTGGCCGATGGCGACGCCGGCGCCGCGATCGACGAACTGCGCCGCGCCGTAGGCTTCGACCCGGCATACTCAGCGGCGTGGAAGCTGCTCGGCAAGGCCTGCCTGGCGCACGGCGACGAAGCGGCCGCCGCCGAAGCCTGGCGCAGCGGCATCGCCGCCGCCACGCACCGCGGCGACAAGCAGGCCGAGAAGGAAATGGGCGTGTTCCTGCGCCGGCTGGAGAAACCCCGCCGCTAGAAGGCTGGCGTAGGGCGGGCACTGCCCGCCGCTCCTGGCCCTGGTTCTTCGCAGAGCCGGCGGGCAGTGGCCGCCCTACGCAGCTGGAAAAGCGTCGGTCACAACTAGCCCTGCCCGCGATCGTACGGGCTGACCAGGCCATCCGCCGAATAGCGCTTGTACTGCCACTGGTACTGGGCGAAGGCCAACTCGACGCAGTCCTGCACGCCCCGGTTCAGCGCAGCGCAGGCCGTACCAAGGTCGGCGTCGTCCAGTCCCGGCGGCGCCTCGCGCAGGTGGATGCGATAGCCGGCGCCGTGCGGCAGCCGTTCGGCGAACGCATACAGCACGGTGGCGCCGGTGCGCGCGGCCAGCCGCGGCAGCAGCACCATGGTCAGCGCCGGGCGGCCGAAGAACGGCGCGATCTGGCCCTCGCCCGCGCGCGGCTTCTGGTCCGGCAGGATGCCGACCGTGCCGCCGGCGGCCAGCCGCTTGTACAGCGTGCGCACGCCGGCGCCGTCGGCGCGCACCTGCTCCGGCGCCAGCGCGCCGCGCACCTTGCGCAGCAGGCCCTCGATCGCGGCGATCCGCGGCGGCCGGTACAGGATCGCCATCGGCGTCTTGCGGCACAGCCAGTAGTTCAGCAGCTCCCAGCAGCCCAGGTGCGGCGCGGCGATGATCACGCCGTTGCCCGCCGCCAGCGCCGCATCCAGCAATGCCTCGCCGCGCACCTCGCGCACCAGCGTCAGCGCGCGGTCGGCGCCTGCGCCCCAGACCTTGACGATCTCGCTTGCCGACTTGCCGCTCTCGGCCATCACCTCGCGCAGCAGCGCGGCCTGCGCCCTCTCCTCCAGCTGCGGGCGCGCGATCGCCAGGTTCGCCGCGGTGTTGTGCACCGTGCGGCCGCCACGCCACAGCAGCAGCCGGCCCAGGGCGGCGCCCAGGCCATGCAGCGTGCGCAGCGGCAGCAGTGCCAGCAGGCGCAGCAGCAGGTAGATGAGGTACATGTCGATACGCATCCGCGCAGTTTACGGGAGGCGGCTGCGCGGCAACCGCGCCGATGCCGGCGAGCGGCCATCTTTCGCCGGCCGCGGCGGCACCGTAAGCTGGGCACCCCGCTACCGCCGTGCGTCCATGATTGCCCTGATCCAGCGCGTACTGTCCGCCAGTGTCAGCGTCGGCGAGGAAACGGTCGGCATGATCGGCCCCGGCCTGCTGGCGCTGGTGGCGGTGCAGCCCGACGATGGCGAGGCGCAGGCGAAGCGCATGCTGGAACGCCTGCTCGGCTACCGCGTGTTCGCCGACGACCACGGCAAGATGAACCGCTCGCTCGCCGACACCGGCGGCGGCCTGCTGCTGGTCAGCCAGTTCACCCTGGCAGCCGACACCCGTTCCGGCATGCGCCCCAGTTTCACCCGCGCGGCGCCGCCCGAGCATGGCCGGCGCTGGTTCGAGCGGCTGCTGGAACTGGCCCGCGCCGTTCACCCCGGGGTGGAAACCGGACGTTTCGGCGCCCATATGGTGGTCCGGCTGGTGAACGACGGCCCGGTGACCTTCTGGCTCGACACCGGCTGAACGACGAGTGGTGTGCCACGCCCGGACGAGGCCGGCCGGGCACGGCAACACCGCAATCTGGCGCGATTTTTGCGTGTCCTCCAGCGACCTTTTTCCACTTGAAAACTGGTCAAAAAAGCAGCACATCGCTATAATGTCCGGTTCTTGAACCTTGCGGCGGTCGGTGAATGAATAGCAAAGCTCCCCACGAGCAACAGTCTGAAATCAAGGCGCTCATCTCCAAGGGCCTGGAGCAGGGCTACCTGACCTACGCCGAGATCAACGACCACCTGCCCGACGACATCGTCGACCCGGAGCAGATCGAAGACATCATGGCGGTGCTCAAGGGCGTCGGCATCGAAGTGCACGACGCCGCGCCGGACACCGACCCGCTGGCCGACAAGGCCGGCAGCAGCACCGACGACGAGGCTGCCGCCGAGGAAGCCGTGGCGCTGCTCTCCGCGGTGGATTCCGAAGTGGGCCGCACCACCGACCCGGTGCGCATGTACATGCGCGAGATGGGCACGGTCGAGCTGCTCACCCGCGAGGGCGAGATCGCCATCGCCAAGCGCATCGAGGAAGGCCTGGGCCAGGTGCAGACCGCGCTGGCCAGCTTCCCGCTGACCATCGAGTTGCTGCTGGAGGAATACGACCAGCATCTGGACGGCAAGCGCCGCCTCAGCGAGATCCTGGCCGGCTTCCTCGACCTGGAGGAAGCCGCCGACCTCGCCCGCAAGGAAAAGGAAGCCGCTGCGCTGCTGGCGCCCGAGCCCGAAGTCGGCGAGGACGACGCCGACACCGACGACGAGGAGACCGCCACCGAGGACGAGGAAGAAGCCGGCCCCAGCGGTCCCGACCCGGAAGAGGTCAAGCGCCGCATGGAGCTGCTGCGCGAGCACTACGCCAAGTTCCAGAAGGCCGCGCCGAAAGCCGCCAGCATCACCGACAGGAAGATCGTCAAGCTGCGTGACCAGATGGCCGAGGAGTTCCTCAAGCTCAAGCTGCCCAGCGCGCTGATCGACGGCTTCGTGCGCAAGCTGCGCGAGGTGGTCAACGACATCCGTCACCACGAGCGCGTGCTGATGGACATCTTCGTCAAGCAGGTGAAGATGCCCAAGGCCGAGTTCATCAAGGCGTTCCCCAGCAACGAGGGCAACCTCGAGTGGGTGGCCGAGCTCAGCCGCAAGCGCCAGAAGTGGTCGCCGAACATCAAGGTCCACCGCGAGGCGATCGACGCCGAGCAGGAGAAGCTCGCCGCGATCGAACGCAAGCTGTTCCTGCCGCTGATCGACATCAAGGACATCAACCGCGCCATGGCCAGCGGCGAGGCCAAGGCACGCCGCGCCAAGAAGGAGATGGTGGAGGCGAACCTGCGCCTGGTGATCTCGATCGCCAAGAAGTACACCAACCGCGGCCTGCAGTTCCTCGACCTGATCCAGGAAGGCAACATCGGCCTGATGAAGGCGGTGGACAAGTTCGAATACCGCCGCGGCTACAAGTTCTCGACCTACGCCACCTGGTGGATCCGCCAGGCGATCACCCGCTCGATTGCCGACCAGGCCCGCACCATCCGCATCCCGGTGCACATGATCGAGACGATCAACAAGTTGAACCGCATCTCCCGCCAGATGCTGCAGCAGTTCGGCCGCGAGGCCACGCCGGAGGAACTGGCCAAGGAAATGGACATGCCGGAGGACAAGATCCGCAAGGTGCTGAAGATCGCCAAGGAACCGATCTCGATGGAAACCCCGATCGGCGACGACGAGGATTCCCACCTGGGCGACTTCATCGAGGACGGCAACGCCAGTTCGCCGATCGACTCGGCCACCGAGACCGGCCTGATGGAAACCGTGCGCGACGTGCTCGCCGGGCTCACCCCGCGGGAAGCGAAAGTGCTGCGCATGCGCTTCGGCATCGACATGAACACCGACCACACCCTGGAAGAAGTGGGCAAGCAGTTCGACGTCACCCGCGAGCGGATCCGCCAGATCGAGGCGAAGGCACTGCGCAAGCTGCGCCACCCCAGCCGTTCGGAACAGCTGCGCTCGTTCCTCGACGTCGAGTAATCCTCGTCACCGCAACACCGAAAAGCCCCGCCCGTGCGGGGCTTTTCGTTTGGGTCGCCTCAACCCACGTCATAGAAGAACTGCTCGCGCACGATCTTGCCGCCGTGCACGCGGTACACGCAAATCTCGCTCATGTTCATCCGGCCGCGCCCCTTCATCGTCACGTCCATCGCCAGCGCGACGCTGAACCAGTTCTCCGCGATCACCGGTTCGCTCACGCTGCCACCATGCACTGCCTCGATCATCGCGCTGAACTGCCGCCCCTTCTCGAAGATCGCCGCCAGCCCCTTCACGCTGCCCAGCGCACCCGGCGGCAACCCCTCCGGCTCGATGCTCACCACATCCTGCGCATACAACTCGCGCTGCGCGTCCTCGTACCTGCCTTCACGGCACAACTCGACCAACCGTTTCGCAATCGCTTCGGTGTTCATGCGCACTCTCCGGCCCAGGGGGACGACCAGCCTACGCCCCGCATCACCGCGTCACCACCCGACTTCCGGCACGCCATCCTCGTGCCCACCTGCACGCTACGGTAAACTTCCGCCGTCGCGCGGGCCTATAGCTCAATGGTTAGAGCAGAGGACTCATAATCCTTTGGTTCCAGGTTCGAGTCCTGGTGGGCCCACCATCTAGCCGTCCAGCGGCATCCAGCAAAGTCCAGCACAACCGCAGAAATCCCTTAAAACATGGGATTTTTTGTCTAGGTGTGCCCAGGGTCGTCCAGTTGCATCCAGGCAGAAAGTGAGTAAGGCTGTGAGTAACGAGGTGCGCTACATTGTGCCTTACTCACACTTCCGTTACTCACACTTGGCAACCTACATGCTTACCGACGTCAAGATCCGCGCCTTGAAGCCTCGCGCCAACATCTATCGCGTTGCCGATGCGAATGGTCTTTGTTTGGAGGTGCGTCCCAGTGGTTCGAAGCTGTGGCGGTATCGCTATCGCTACGCCGGGAAAGCAAGCATGTTGCCGCTGGGTGAGTACCCGACCATATCGTTAGCCGAGGCGCGTGCTGGGCGCGACAAGGCTCGCGCTCTAGTGAAGGGTGGCGGCAACCCCGCCGACGCGGTGCGGGTGGCACGGGCAGCAAAATTGGAGAGCGCATCCAACACCTTCGCCGCTATCGCTACCGAGCTACTGGCCAAACGAACGAAGGAAGGCATGGGAGCTGGCAGTGTCGCACGCGACATGCGCATGATCGAGAAGGATCTGGTCGGTATCAGCCACCTACCTGTAACTGAAATCACCGCTCCAGTGCTGTTGGCCGCGCTGCGTAAACTGGAGCAACGCGGCGTGCTGGAAACAGCACATCGTGCGCGCGGGTTTGCAGGACGTGTATTCCGGTATGCGATCGCTACAGGCCGTGCCGAACGCGATCCGTCGGCCGATCTTCGCGGCGCACTGGTGCAACCGCAGACTAAGCACTTCGCAAGCATCACCGATCCTGCGCGCATCGGCGAGCTGTTGCGTGCCACTGAGGCATACAAGGGCTCGCCCGTTACGATTGCGGCATTGAAGCTTGCGCCGTTGGTGTTCGTTCGCCCGGGAGAGTTGCGCAAAGCGCGGTGGGTCGATCTGAATTTGGACGCAGCCGAATGGCGATACATTGCGAGCAAGACAAACACGCCACATCTAGTGCCCCTGGCGAAGCAGGCGGTGGTGGTGCTACGCGACTTGCAGTCACTGACGGGACGCAGTGAGTTCGTGTTCCCGGGCATACGCAGCCTGCGCCGCCCCATGTCGGAGAACACGGTCAACAGCGCATTGCGCTACATGGGCTTCGACAGCGAGACCATGTGCGGTCACGGATTCCGCGCCATGGCACGCACCGTGTTGGATGAGGTGCTGCAATTTCGTCCCGACTATATCGAGCACCAATTGGCGCACGCCGTGCGCGACCCAAACGGGCGAGCGTATAACCGTACAGCGCACCTGCCGGAGCGCCGCAAGATGATGCAGGCATGGGCGGACTATTTGGATAGCCTTCGCGTCGGCGCCAAAGTCATTCAGCTAGAGCGCCAGTCGGCCTGAACATCCAAAGAATTTTCAAATCCATATCACCGTGTTGAACAGGAGAATGCCTGCTCCTTGTGCAAGACAAACATGCACAAGCCTTCAAAGGAGCCTTGGTGATGTCTGACCGATCGTGGGTGAGCTATCCGCGGTCTTAGTTGGGTGAGGGGCTGCTCGTGTTCGTCGTGCTGTTCGTTGCGAGTTGCCTCTGGGCAGTCTGTATCCGCTGGAATCTGAAGTACCGCGGGGAAGAAGCTGCGATGGAATCGCGTGAATAGGTTGCGATCTGATAGTCAGGCATGTGGGCACGGCAAGATCCCAAGGCCCTGCACAGTGATCTGCTGGGCCTTGGGATTTATGCCGTGTCTTGTCTGGAAAACGTATTCTGCCGTCGCAGCGTCAGCGCTTCTTACGCGGAGTGGCCTTTTCCTCGCCCAGTGCCCCTTCCATCCGTTGCGCCCAGTCGATGAGGTTCGTGCCGCAGGCACGGCACCAGTCCCGTAGTTGTAGAGCATCCAGCCGCACGGCTCCGCGCTCGGCCTGACTCACGTAGGTCTGTGACCGCGCCAGCTTGGCAGCGAAAGCCGTCTGGTTCAGGCCTGTGGCATCCCGCATCTCCCGCAGCAGGCCGATGACGACCAGGATTTCTGGTCGGTAGATGGATTTGGGCGTTTTCTTGGGTACTGGCATGGCCCGCTCGGACATTCAGCGACGGGCTTTAAAGCTATATGCGGCAATCGGTTAGACAGTTATTCGATAACCGGTTAAGCGATGATCTACTATATGTGAACCATGTCTGCTCGCTGGCTCTTGGGGCCGTGCCGACATTGGTCATGGATGTTGGGACAGGCGATGAAGCCAGCAGCATCCACGCTGGAATGAAGTGGAGATCGTTCAATCAATCAGGGGACTTCAATGGAACAGGCAGGTGAACGCGGTCGTTCGATGTCGCTCAGGATTGCCAAGGTGCTGGCGGCGGCGTGGAGCCTCAGCCTCGCTGGCTGCGGCAACAGCGATATCAGCACCGTCAAAGGACTAACGCTGGAGCAGGCTCCATCGTTCACGGTGGAACAGGCCTTCGATCATCGAAAGGTGTGCGACTCAGTGAAGTGGCGCGAGTTCAAGGACGACCGCGAGCGAAAGATCGTGGAATACCGGTGCACCTTCAAAGGCGTGGCCGATTTCGCGAGTCACACCGTTGTTGACCTCACCCAAAAGCTGAACACCAGCGCTCAGATCGCCAAGAGCACCTACGACGGCGAGATAAGCGGTGACCAGGCGGAAGTCGACCGCGTCAACAAAAGCATCGCTGGCCTCAATGCCACGCTGTCGAACGACGCGCCGTCGGTTCCCGACGCAAGTATTCAAGCCAGCATCGATCACAGCAAAAGCCTGATCGCGGTTCTGCAGACGGGCAACGTCGACCAGATCGTGTCCACCGACTTTACGGATCACGCCAGCCCGATCAGTGAACAGATGTCGCAGTCGAGCAACTTGGCGGAGGCTATCGGCCAATACAAGGGCAGCGTGAAGGATGAATCGTTGGACCCGGCACGGGCAACCCTGTGGGCACAAACCGCCCAGCGACAACGTGCGGCCATCCAGTCGAGCATCCCGGCCGCGATCGATAGCCTGAATGCCCAGATCCGGGACCTGCAGCAACAACAGCAATCCGCGATGCAAGGGCAGACGGGCCAGAAGGACTACGCCCGGAACCACCTGCCAGTCATGCAGGCCAATCTCCAAACGGCGCAGTCAGCTCTCGCGGCCAAGGTATCCGGCAAGAGTCAGTATTTCGCTTCGGTCGATGCGGACCTATCCGTGAAGCTTCAGCGCTTGAATGCCAGGGCGCCGACGAACGTCGATGAAATCTTCCAATGGTCGATGTCGGACAACACGGACCCGGTGCTGGTCTTCTCCGGCGTCGCGATCACGTCCAAGAGTGGCGAGACCAAGCAGTTCAGTTACCAAGGCTACCGCACCAAGAATGCGGTCGTGGCCTTTGTCCGAAACGATGCAACGGACTACGCGCATTACATCGCCGAAACCCTCACCGGGCAGTGGCCCTGAGTTCTCCATCGGGTGATGGGGCTATCGACGTTTTGAGCCCCCAGTCGGGAGATACCGCGAAGCCTCTCTGACGGCACCGATCGGACGAAATTTCAGCCCTATATCACGGACATGACCGAGTGCCGGTCCCGGCGCTCGGCAAACCAACCATCGACGAAACATGCAAAGGGGAAAACCATGGATACCGTGACATTGATGCTCATGCTTGTGGTCACCTTCAATCTGACCTTGCTGGTCATGAAAGTGTGGGGTGACAAATTTCCACAGCCTCGCGCACGGAATCTGCACGCTAACTGGCTGCAGGGCTGGCGCAATACCCAGAAGCCGCTTCGTCGGTTCTGGATCCAGGTCGGGATCATGTTCGTGATCATGATGCTCTTCAACATCGCCGACGAGATGGTGATTGGCTTCCTGGTGTTCGCGCGCCTGATCGTTTACTGCGTTGGCTACAAGCGCGCCAAGCAGCAGTTGGCGCAAGCCACTCTTGTCCAGCATGCCGCCTCCACGATCAACCAGTAAACGATTGGTGCGATGGCCCGCGCGACGTTCGAGCCGTTTTCGGCGCGACGTGCTACGAGGCAGCCACCGCTTTATCGTGTCGAGCTCACTATCTTTGCTAGCAACATTTCCTATCACCCGTGCAATAAGGAGTTGAAAGATGCGTGTTGTACCGTTTGTTCTGTTTGTCGTAATCGCAAGTATGGCCTTGGCCGGCTGCAACCACTCTAGCGATGCGAATGACCTGGTCCAGTCCAAGATCGACAACTCCCCTGCGTCCAGCATGAGTGCCGAAGCGGGGCACACCTCAAGTGTCGCGGCACCTCCTGGATCGAGGGCTGTCCCAGCGGATCTTCACGATCCCACTTTGCTGTCGGGCTCTACCAAGGATCAGCCCCCGTCGGCGACCTCCTCGCATTGAGGGTGGATAGGCACCGAGTGCGTAAGTCGTTTGACGACTCGATCTGCAACATGCTGATGCTGGAGATGCACCGCGCGGCACGACGGCCTTTCGCGAATCAAATACCCTTCGACCACATATCACCTAAGCGAGCAGGGTTCTGACCACTGCTCCACGCATGCAAATGCCTGCAGGCGTGTCTTTCTCCCAAGGAGCATTGGTGATGCATGAACACACGTCGCTTGTCCCCGGTGATCGAGATCCGGCTCGACCGTCATCCGGACTGATTCCGATGGCACCGTCCTGTCCCGTCTGCCGTTCAGTACGCATCGAAACCCGGCAGTATGGAAAGAAGGTCGGCGGCACCATCGGTGCGGTGGCCGGCGCCACCAGTGGCGCGGCGCTGGTGCTGTCCGGGGCCGAAGTCGGTGCGATAGCCGGTGCGGTGGCAGGGCCGGTCGGCTCGGCCTTCGGTGCGATCACCGGAAGCGTGCTGGCGATGTTGATTGGCGGTGCCACGGGTTGCGCCGCCGGTGCCGCGTTCGGCGAAGTCATCGACGACAACGTGCTCGACAAGTATCGCTGTGCCGATTGCGGCTACACCTTCGGCAGCAGGCCGTCCTGACGCAGCCCACCGCGAACCGCTCTCTACTACTCGTGCATATCGCCCAGCGCCCGGCCTCAACCGGGCGCTGGGCGTTTATGCCTACGCAAAAAGGAGTTCTTATGCATCTGGTCGAAACGATGGCGTATGCCGGCGAGAAGCCGTGGCATGGCCTGGGGAAGAGGCTCGAAGCTCAGCAGCCGATTGAAGTCTGGAAGGTCCATGCTGGTATGGACTGGCAGATCGAGGAATCCGAAGTCCGCTACTTCAGCGGTAAGAACAACGTGGGCGTCATCAACGCCTTCCCGGAGCAGAAGGTGTTGTACCGCTCCGATACCAAGGCACCACTGGCCGTGGTCTCCAAGCGTTTCCAGGTCGTCCAGCCGGGCGAGATCCTGGAGTTCTACCGCGACCTAACCGCCTGCAACGGCTTTGTACTGGAAACAGCGGGTGTGTTGCGCGAAGGACGGAAGGTCTGGGCGCTGGCACGCACCGGCCAGAGCGCCACGCTCAAAGGTAAGGACAAGGTCGATGGTTACCTGCTGCTGGCGACGGCCTGTGACGGCACGCTGGCCACCACGGCGCAGTTCACCAGCGTCCGTGTGGTGTGCAACAACACGCTGCAAATCGCTTTAGGGCAGTCCAGTGGGGCCATCAAGGTGCCACACCGCAGTGCGTTCGACCCGGATGCGGTCAAGCGCCAGCTCGGCATCACAGTGTCGTCGTGGGGTGACTTTGTCACGCGCATGAAGGCGCTGGTGGATTGCCCTGTCGATCCGGATTCCGTGGAAGAGTTGCTGCGTCGTGTCCTCACCTACCCAGGGCAGGACACTAAAGCCATAGTGGTCAACGAGCAGGCTGTCGCAACGGTGCGCGCTTTGTACGAAGGTGGCGGCCGGGGTGCGTTGATGGCATCCAGCCGCGGCACCGCCTGGGGTCTCCTCAACAGCGTGACCGAGTTCGTCGATCACCATCGGCGTGCGCGTAGCAACGATCATCGCCGCGATGCCGCATGGTTCGGCCAAGGCGCCCAGATCAAGCAACGTGTATGGGATGAAGCCATGAAGTTGGTCGCCTGACGGGAGGCGTATCAACGGTGAGACTTGTCGTCGCATAGGCAGTGACGGTGTGGTCAACCAAGACTGACGGAGGCGGATAACTCACGGGGAGGGAGCATAGCTCTCCCTCCTCATGCGGCGACCTCTTTTTTTGTATCAAGGCTTGAGACGATGCCCTCCCATATTGGAAGCCGTCAGAGGGGGATTTAGCCCCTCAGGATCCTCAGCGGCTCATCCCATGGTTCGTGAACTACCAGTACATTCTCGAGCATTGCCGTATGTGCAGAGGTGTTGGATTTCTGCCAGGCAGGAGCCTTTTGGTGGGTGCCATCCAAAGTGGGTCACCTTATGTGATATTTATCCACTTTGGCGGGGGATCTGGGGCAGCATCTGTGAAATCTCGGAGTACGTGGATGACGCACATCGGAGCGTGGCAGGTCCTTCAAGAAAACGAAGTCGACAACTGCAGATCTTGCGGCTGCCTGTCTCGCAGACACACGGGCGGGCAGCTCACTACTGTAGTCGATGCCAAAAGCATTGCCGGGGATTGAGGATGGTAATCCCAATCGCCCGACTCAAGTTCTACCGGCGGGCGCAGGCGCTGGAGTCGTTGATCAGAGTGGGCCAGACGCCAAGTCGTCTGATGCGAATCTTGATCTACCTTTGGCAAAAGAGTTCGTATCCAAATCTGCTGCCTGAGCGCGCACCTTGGGCATCGTCCAGCCTCATCTCCAATCCATCCGTCAACGAGTTCGTGGATTGGCTTAGGCAGCAGCCATTCGAGGAGGCGGCTTACTGGCTTGCAACCCTCTATTCAAGACTGGTGGATCGTTCCGTCCGGTCAGAGCGCGCGATGTTCTTCACTCCACCGTTGCTGGCTCAGCGAGTGATTGACGATCTCCAATGCAATGGCGCATCGATCATCGAACACAAGTGGCATGATCCAGCATGCGGCGGATCGGCCTTTCTTGTTCCGCTCGCGCTACGGATGAAGAAAGAGCTTGGTAGAAGGAAGCTCCCAGCCAAGGAGCAGCTCAAGAAAATTGAGCGAAATCTGAGTGGAAACGATCTGGATGAGGAACTACTCGAACTCTCCAGCTCGCTGTTGCAAATGGCTCTTTATCCACTGATAGAGGCCTCTGGCTACGTTCCCAATTTCAAGCTATCCAATGGCGACGGACTTGGCTTAGGAGATGTCGCAGCGCGTAAATACGATGTGGTGATATGCAATCCGCCATATCGAAAGCTCCGATCAGAAGAGGCTGAGCACTATCGGGATGGATACGGTGACATCATGGGAGGACAGCCGAACATCTATGGCCTGTTCATCCGTCAAGGCCTTCGGTTGTGTCGAACCGGAGGCCTTGTTGGGCTGTTAACCCCCACAAGTTTCCTTTCAGGTCGGTCCTTCTTCAAACTACGAAAGCATCTGATCTGCGAAGCGAGCATCTTGCAGTTCGACATGCTCGGCAACAGGACATCGATGTTCATCGACGTCCTGCAAGAAACGACGATCAGTGTGCTGAAGGCGCAGAAGGTTCCCGAGAGCGCTGAACGAAATGCAAAAGTGAGCGTTCTTACGGACGATGGGAAGTTCAGCGATGTAGGTCGTTGCTGGTTGCCAAGCAATGGGGATCCATGGCCCATTCCAAGGACGGAGTCGGATGCGTCGCTGCTCAGGCTTGCTGAGAAGGCCAAATTTTCGCTGTCGGATTATGGATACGTCGCGAAAGTTGGACACCTGGTTCCCTTCAGGGATGCACGCCGCCGCTTCAAGGAATATCCAAAGTCGAAGTCAGTTACCAAGACAATCGTCCCTTTGGTCTGGGCAACCGATGTTGCGCCGAATGGAGAGTTCAAACACGGGCGAGACCTCAAGAATAAACAGAACGAAGCCTTTGTGGAGGTCGGAAGCCTTAAGGGGCAAGGTGTCGTATGCCAAGCCGCCGTACTTCTGCAACGACTGACTTCCAGCGATCAGCGAAGCAGGCTTGTTGCCGCACCTGTACCGGCGAACTGGGTCAAGAAGCACGGAGGGTTCGTTTGCGAGAACCATGTGATATCCCTCCTGAAAAAGGAGGATTCATTGGTCCCCGTCGAGACAATGGCGAAGATTCTGAATTCCCAGCCGGTCGACCGGGTCTTCAGATCTATTTCAAGCGCAAATAACGTTGGCATTTCTGAGCTCAATAAGCTCATGCTGCCAACTCCGACGGAGGTTCTTCGCCTCCTTGCTGCGGGCACTGACGTTGATCGCGCCGTGCTCCTTGCCTATGGAGGGGGGTGAAGTATGAGGCGGCGGGGTGTCGGCACTTCGAACGATTTATTTAAAATCCGGTTGGCACAGGAACGTAAGCGCGAGTTGACCGCTAAACTCCTCTCGCGCAAGGGGAGCGGCCCTTCGCCAGTAACTCCGCAGCCCGTGGGGCCTGCGGAGCGAACGACCGAAAACAGCCACTCACGTCGGAAGGAGCTCGAACCGACGGAGATAGGACTTCGCCTGCGGTCAGATGACACGACGGTCGAGCTTCATGCAAATCGGGCGATTGGTCTACTCGCCGCAGAATTATTGCAGGCCGCGGAGTCACGAGAGTCACAAGTCATATTGCTCTGGCCTGGTTCGTTGCGGGCTTTGGCCCTTGCTCATGCGGTCGCAACCATTGCTCGATGGCACCAAGGCAACAAGCAAGGAATCCGGACTCTGCTGTATCCGGCAAAGTCGAATTTCCTGAACGCCTTGAACCACGCCCATGTGGATCGATCGGACCTACTCGAGTTGGCCCGAGAGCTCTTTGAGAACTCCAACAAGCCTAATCCAAAGGTCACGCATCCTTTTCGGGAGAAGGACGCTTTTTGGTTCTCCGTGAACGATCTCAAGCCAGAGATGGCGGACAGGATTCATCCGAGCCTGGCGGAATTGCTTCCGCACTACTTCGCTAACAAGGATTTCGAAGGTTGGCGTTCTTGCGATGGCGACTTGCTTCGTCACATCAAGGCCAACCTTCGAAACCACGCGTATCGACGTGTGTTGAACGAAAACGCAATTCGCACACTCAGCAACCCCGACAATGCGCCAGACTCGATATTCACGGTCAGCTGGAAGGCATCCCGCCCGGACATCCGAGCCGCATTGCGGGATCTGGAACATGCGGTGAAGCCAGATGTGCTGGTTCTCGATCTCACGCGGGCGTTGCGTCGAGACAACCCATCGTGGAAATCGAATGCCATCATGTTCCTTGAATGTTTCAGACGAACCTACTCGGAGGACGCGCCCCCCGTACTCATTGTGACCGATGAGCCCTACGTATGGCCCCAACTGACGAAGGAATTGAAGAAGAGTGCAAACAAGAGGGGAGACGTCGCACGATGGCTGCTTGGCTCGGAACCTGCAGTTATCGGCATAGTTTGCACGGCCGCACGCAATGGTAGTGGCCTCACCACAATGGAGGATACGGAGGCGCGTACACCTTCAGAAAAGGACATTCAGATCGCGATCACGGATACGGAGGCAGGCCGAGTAATTACCCTGCTCGACTGTGTGCGGGAAGAGTTATCCGATCCGGATTGGGGGGTTCTACCCCGATTCTGC
>NZ_QFWQ01000026.1 GCF_003335105.1 Rhodanobacter denitrificans | reverse complement strand
TACTGGTGACGACAAACAGGTTAGTCGTCCAGTCCTGCGGAACGGGTTCATAAACCCGCTCCGTGCGCGTTTTTTGTCCCTCGCTGTCAGTCACTTCCTCAGTCTGCGTGACCGGCACTGGCATCACATACACCCGGTTGGCGTCATGCTGAACATCCCAGCCCTTTGCCATGCCGGAACGGGCGTCGATCACCGTTTCATCATCGTCAAATACCAGCGTGGAAAGGAACGCCACCTGCGTGTTAATCACCGTGGTGTTGTACGGGTTATAGCTGACCTGCTGCATCCGGCTGTCATATCGGCTCCCCTGCGGCGTGGCCGCCGCCTGCACCCC
>NZ_QFWQ01000005.1:389750-516340 GCF_003335105.1 Rhodanobacter denitrificans | reverse complement strand
CGTGGAAACGGGGTAGAACCCTACCCCGCCACCGCGAACTGTTGGCGGGGCTGCCCTTTGTTTGGAACCACGAAGGATGTCCGCAGGACCTCCAGTCGCGCACCAACCGCTGGCAGTGGCGTGACTCGATAACAGACATCCAAACGCGGGCCATCCACATGGCCAACCCAGCCATCAGTGTAGGAATCGGTCGCGTACGCGATGCGGCCAATGGTAAGGCCCGCGAGCAGCAGCGGGAGGCTGAGACAAGCAGTAAACGATTTCATGGTCGTTCTCCAAAAATGACAACCACAACAAACACCGCCAGGCGCACGCATAACGTGCGTGGCGGTACTGCTTTCACGACCGCCGGCTGACCCTCGACAGTTGGGGCCAGCCGGCGACGTGGTCTGTCAACGTGCCGGACGGATCGCCGTCACCGTGCTACCCGTGCTGGCCTGATGGAAGGTGAATTGCACCTTATCGCCCACCTTCACGTGCGTCAGCAGCTCCGGCGAAGCCACCTTGAACGGCATCGTCATGGCCGGCCAGCCGATGGCGGCAATCGCCTCATGCTGCAGCGTGAGGGTGCCCTTGGTGGTGTCGACCGCCTTGACCACGCCCACGCCCTGCACATCGGCGGGTGTGGCTTCATGCATCCCAGCCATGCCCGGCATGTTGGGATCCATCTGCTGAGGGTTGGCAAACACCGGAGCCGTGAACAGCGCAGCGGTGATCGCGAGGGTAATGCATGGCTTTTTCATGGGTCAGTTTCCTTGTGGGTTGGAGTGAAGTGTGGCGTTTGTCTTGCTGGCTTTACGCAGCCGATAACGAACCAGCAGGCGGTACGCCGCGGGTATAACGAGCATGGATAGCAAGGGTGCCGTGACCATGCCGCCGATCATCGGGGCGGCTATGCGCTGCATCACTTCCGAGCCGGCGCCATGGCCGAGCAGGATGGGAAACAGACCGGCGAGAATGACCGCGACAGTCATTGCCTTCGGGCGCACGCGCTGCACGGCACCCTCGCGAATCGCTTCGTCCAGCGCTTCTGGGCCGGCGTGGGGATCGAGCGCAAGTTGGTGCTCCCAGGCATGGTGCAGATACAGCAGCATCACCACGCCGAATTCAGCGGCGACTCCGGCCAGCGCGATGAAGCCGATGATCGTGGCCACCGACACCGCATGACCAAGCAACCAGATCAACCACAGACCGCCGACCAGTGCCAGCGGCACGCTGGCCATGATCAGCGCCGCTTCGCTCACGCGTCGGAAAACGGCATAGATCAATAGAAAAATGATCACCAGCGCAATCGGCACCACCACCTTGAGTCTTTCCATGGCACTGGCCAGGTATTCGAACTGACCGGACCACGCCACGGTCGTACCCGGCGGCAATTTGACTTGCTGCGCCACCGCGCGTTGCAGGTTGGCCACCACCGTGCCCAAATCGCTGCCGGCCGTATCGACGTAGACATACGTGGCCAGCTGCCCGCCCTCGCTTTTCAGCATGGACGGTCCTGCTTCAACGGCAATGTCAGCGATCTGGCCAAGTGTAATCTGCGCACCGTTGGCTGCGACGATCGGCAACTGCCGCAGCGCTCCAATGGAATCGCGCTCGGCACGCGGGTAGCGCACCACGATGGGATAACGTTCGCGCCCTTCGACGGTCTGACCGATTGGATCGCCACCGACCACGGTTGCGATCAGTTGCTGCACGCGCTCCTGGGTCAACCCGTAGCGCGCGGCGACATCACGGCGGATGTGCACGTCGACGTAGCGGCCGCTGGTCGGGCGCTCGGCAATCGCTGAGCTGACACCGGGCACGGTCTTCGCCACCGTCTCGATCCGATCGGCCACAGTCTGCAGCGTAGCCAGGTCGGTACCCAGCACCTTGATGCCGATTGGGCTCTTGATGCCGGTGGAGAGCATGTCGATGCGGTTGCGGATCGGCGGCACGAACAGGTTGGTCAGCCCCGGCACGTGCACCGCCTTGTCCAGTTCCGCCTTGATCTTGTCCATCGTCATGCCGGGCCGCCACTGGTCCTTCGGCTTGAAGGTGATCGCGGTCTCGAACATTTCCAGCGGCGCCGGATCGGTGGCCGTTTCGGCGCGCCCGGCCTTGCCAAACACATGATCAACCTCGGGCACGGTCTTGATCATGCGATCGGTCAACTGCAGCAACTGCGAGGCCTTGCCGGCGGACAGCCCCGGCAGTGCAGTGGGCATGTACAGCAATGTGCCTTCGTCCATCGCGGGCATGAACTCGCTGCCGAGCTTGGTCATCGGAATGACCGCGGTGAGCAGCAGCACACCGGCCAGCACCAGGGTTGCTTTCGGATAGCGCAGCACGGCTTCGAGGAGAGGCCGATAGCCATGGATCAAACCCCGGTTGAGCGGATTGTCGCGCTCGGCACGGATGCGCCCGCGGATCAAATAACCCATCAGCACCGGCACCAGCGTCACCGCCAGCCCAGCCGCTGCCGCCATCGCGTAGGTCTTGGTGAAGGCCAGCGGCTTGAACAGCTTGCCTTCTTGCCCCTGCAGCGCGAAGACCGGCACGAACGACAGCGCGATGATCAACAGGCTGACGAACAACGCGGGCCCCACCTCGGCGGCGGCCTCGGCAATCAGCGACCACCGCTGCGCACCTTGCGGTTCACGTCCGTCGTTCGCGTCACGCCAATGTTCCAGATGTTTGTGCGCGTTCTCGATCATCACGATCGCCGCATCCACCATCGCGCCGATCGCAATGGCGATACCGCTGAGCGACATCAGGTTCGCCGTGACGCCTTGCAGATGCAGTGCAATGAAGGCGACCAACACGCCCAGCGGCAGCGTGATCACGGCCACCAGCGCCGAGCGCAGGTGCCCCAGAAACAACACGCAGACCAGCGTCACCACCAGGAATTCTTCGAACAACTTGCTCCACAGGTTCTCCACCGCGGCGTCGATCAGCTGCGAGCGGTCGTAGGTAGGCACGATCTCGACGCCGGCCGGCAGGCTGCGCTGCAGTTCCGCTAGCCGTGCTTTCACGGCGGCAATGGTGGCCTTCGCGTTCTTGCCCGTGCGCATCACGATAATGCCGCCGACCACTTCACCTTGCCCGTCCAGCTCGGCAATGCCACGGCGAAACGTCGGGCCCCGCCGCACCGTCGCCACATCGCGCAGCAGCACCGGCACACCGCCGGCGTTGGTGGTGATCGGCACGTTCTCGAAGTCCGCGCGGCTCTTCAGATAGCCTTCGCTGCGTACCATCAGTTCCGCTTCGCCCTGTTCGATCACCGAGCCACCGTTGGCGCCGTTCGCGCTGCGTACCGCATCGACCAGCTGCGCCACGGTGACGCCGCGCGCCGCCAGCGCCTGCGGATCGGGCACGATCTGCCAGGCGCGCTCCATGCCGCCCAAAGTGGCGACCTCGGCGACATTCGGCACGGTTTTGAGCTGATAGCGCAGGAACCAGTCCTGTAGCGCACGCAACTGGCCAAGATCGTGCTGACCGGTACGATCCACCAGCGCGTATTCGTAGATCCAGCCGAGTCCCGTGGCATCAGGGCCGAGGGCAGGCGTGACTCCGGCCGGCAGGCGATCCCGCGCCTGGCTCAGGTACTCCAGCACACGCGAACGTGCCCAGTACAAGTCAGTGCTGTCATCGAACAACACATCGACGTAGGAGTCGCCGAAGAACGAAAAGGCGCGCACCGTCGTCGCGCCAGGTACCGAGAGCATGGTGGTGGCCAATGGATAGGTGACCTGATCCTCGACCACCTGCGGCGATTGGCCCGGGTAACTGGTGCGGATGATCACCTGGGTGTCAGACAGGTCGGGCAGCGCGTCGACCGGCGTGCGCGTCACCGAGAACATGCCCATCAGGGCCAAGGCCAGTGCAGCCAACAGCACGAACACGCGATGCGCAATCGCCGCGCGAATCAGGGCGGCGATCATGGTCGGTCTCCCATCGGCATGCCCGGCATGGGCACGCTCGTGGCCGGCGCCGGTTTGGTGGGGGCGTCATTCAGACGCTCCAGCGCACCGGACAGGCTCGCTTCGGAATCGATCAGAAACTGGCCGGAGACCACGACTTTCTCACCACCCGCGAGGCCATCGAGAATTTCCGTATAGCCGCCGGCCGCCCGCCCGATGCGCACCGATACGGCACGAAAGTGGCCATCTCCCTCGGCGAGAATGACTCGCGTGTGGGTGCCCGTCGCGATCAGCGCGTCGTCCGGTACCACCGGTACGGCCACGTCCGGAGTCGGGTTGAGTTGCACGGTAGCGAACATGCCCGGACTCAAGGCACCGTCGGGATTGTCGAGCACGATGCGGGCGCGCTGGGTGCGCGTCACCGCATCCACGTCCGACAGCAAGGTTTCCACGGTGCCGTGGAACGACCGACCCGGCAGGGCATCGACCGTGACCCCCACCGGCGTGCCGCTGCGCACCGTGCCGGCCACCGCCTGCGGGAGTGCCGCCTCGACCCACACGGTGGACAGACCGTTCAAGGTCATCAGGGTCTGGCCTGCAGTGACGCGCTGGCCTTCACGCACATCCAGTGTCGTGACGACGCCCGCTTGCGGGGCGTGCAGTGTGATCGCCGCATCCGCGCCATGACGCGACGACTGAATATCCGCCGCTGTCAGCCCCAACACCTGCAGCCGTTGCCGCGCTGCGGAGCGCAGCTCGCGCGCGTCGGCGGACCGCGCCTGCTCCAGCGCGCGATATTCCGCCAACGCACTGTTCCATTGCGGCGCCAGCAACTGCGCCAGCGGTGCGCCGGCAGCGACCACGGTATACGGCGCGCGCACATCAAGCTTGCTGATTACCGCATCAACCCGCGCGCTGATCGTGCTGGCCTGGCGCAAGTCCCAGGTAATCGTACCGGGCACCCTGATGGCCGAAGCCAGCACCCGCCGCTCGACTAGTGCCGTGCGCACGCCGAGGTTTTGCACGGTGGTGGGATCGATTTGGATGACATCCTTGGGTCCACCATCATCGGCATACTTGGGCACCATCTGCATGCCCATCGGCGACAGGCCCGGCTTGTCGAAATGCTGCTGCGGCACCATCGTGTCGTACCAGTACAGGACTTTTCGCTCACCGGCATCCGTTGCTGATGCCGCGTTGCCAGTCGACGCCGATGCCGACGGTGCATGCCGGCGACCGCCGAGATAGCCAACCACCAGCAGTACCGCCGCGAGCAAGACGCCGGCGAAAATCATCAGGGCAGGTTTCAAGTGTGCGCGCTTCATGGCGTCGTCTCCGAATTGGGTAGCAGATAGGCCAGCGCGGCCCACAGGCGCGCATGGGTCGCCAGTGCCTCGGCGTAGGCCAGCCGCTGTTCGATTTCATCGCGACGAGCATCGAGCCATGGCTGCAGCGCACCACCACCGCGGTAGCTGGCCAGCGCCGTGCGTGCACGATCCCGTGCGAGTGGCAGCAACGTGTCCTGATAGCGCTGGACTTGTCGTCCCCAACCCTGCCAATTCACCACCGCACGCGCCACCGCTTCGCGCTGGGCGCGACGCGCATCTTCGTGATCGGCCTGCACTGCATCCCATTGCGCCTGCTTGGCGCTGATTCCCCGATCCTGCCGGTTGCGGGTGAACAGCGGCAGGCTCACACCCACCTGCAAGGTCACCATGTCCGAGAGATACGGCGCGCGCCGGCCATACTCCACCGACACGTTCCAATCCGGGTGTTTGGCAGCCCGTGCCTGGGCGAGTGCGGCCTCAGCTACCTGTTCGCGTGCTTGCCACGCCTGCATGGGTGCCTGCTGATCAATGGCTTGCTCAAGTCGAGCAGGCGCTACCGGCAGCACCTGGAAATCAGGCGTGTCGGCCACGGTGGCCGCGTCCTCACCAAGCCAACGCTGCAACCCCGTATGTGCTGCGGCGAGATCGGCGTCAACGGCCTCCAGTCGGTTGTCCAGTGTGGCCGCATCCGTGCGCGCCGCCAGCGCGTCGGTGGCGCTGCCGTCGCCACCGCGCAGCCGCGCCTGCGCAATCAGCACGGCTAATGCGCTTTCGCCGCGCAACTCGCCCAGCAGCGCACGTTTCTGTTGTGTGGCCCATACCTCGATCCACGCATCGGCAATGCGTTCGCGCACCGTTTGCGCGGCGCCGACGTAATCGGCTTCGGCTGCGTCAATCTGCGCAGCGGCCAAACCGCGCTCGGCGTCGCGCGCCGCTCGCGATGGAATCGTCTGCATCACGCCGACGGTGCGCATGGTCATACTGTCCGAGCGCAGGCTGAAAGCCCCTGGGCTGGTGACGGGGAAATTGGAAAGTCCGAGCGTCAGGGTGGGATCCGGCAACTGTCCGGCGCGCGCACCTTCCTCGCGGGCTGCCGCCGTATCGGCGGTACGCGCTTCAAGTTGCGGCGCCCGCGCCAGGCCTTGCCGAACGGCCGCCTCAAGCGTCAGCGGTGGCTCGATGGCACCGGCCGCCGTGGCCAAGGCTCCCCACAGGAGCGCGGCCAGACCCGGCACCATCAGGCGCCGGGCAAAGTGATGGGACAACATGGGTGAATACTCCGCTGGTCTGCGATCTGCGTCGCGCCATGCAGGCGCGACGCCACATACGTCAATGCCGCAACGTGTCAGATCAGATCAGGAGTGAGCAGAACAACAACATGGGCGGAGGTGGCGGCGCGCGCAGATGCCCGGCCCGTTGGAGCGCGCGATTCGATGGCAGCGCAACGACGGCGGGCGCCATCAGCATCGATGGCATTGCCGGCAACACGCTTAATGGCACCGCCGTCGTATGCGCTTCAACCTGCGTCGCGTGATCGGGCGTGCAATGCTTTTGGCACAGCGGGCTGGCGGGGGCATCCTGATTCTGCGCACAGCCGCCGTCCATGCCCGACATCGAAGTCATCAGCGCAGCCGCCGGTGTCGCTTCGGGGACCGTCGGACAAACGTAGGCAGCCAGTGCCGTCTGCTGCCAAAGCAGCAGCAGCGTCACCAGCCAGATAAGGCGGCGACGTGTGGCGCGATGCATGCGGAAAGGACGGGCCATAGGCAACACTATATCTCCAAAATACCAAGAATTTCATTGACCTGAATCAACTACAGATTGTCGGCCCGGTCTCCTTCGCTGTTCTTGCCGGCCAACCCCGGCCCTCCTGGAGAACGGGGTGGTCGCCAAGCCCGATACCAAGGTGTGCTGGGCGTGAGGAAGGAAACACATGGTGGCGTACTCCCGCGTGCCGGCGAAGGCATCGCGCTGGATTCGCTTCGCTTCATTCGCCGGCGTTGGTCATCTCAGCCATGCCGTTTTCGGCCCAGTCGCAATGCGTTGGCAACCACCGACACGGAGCTCAGGCTCATCGCCAAAGCGGCGATCATCGGGCTGAGCAACAGGCCCGTCACGGGGTACAGCACGCCGGCCGCAATCGGTACACCCAGCGCGTTGTAGAGGAACGCAAAGCCCAGGTTCTGCTTCATGTTGGCGACGGTGTCGTTGGAAATCGACCGTGCCCGCACGATGCCGCGCAAGTCGCCCTTCACCAGCGTCACCTGCGCGCTCGACATTGCCACGTCGGTGCCGGTGCCCATGGCGATGCCGACATCGGCGCCGGCAAGCGCGGGTGCGTCGTTGATCCCGTCGCCAGCCATCGCGACCCGGTGTCCCTCGGCTTGCAGCTGTTGTACAAGTTCGATTTTGTCCTTCGGGCGGACCTCGCCATGTACTTCGTCGATGCCCAGGGTACGCGCGACCGCATGGGCGGTGGTGACGCCGTCACCGGTGGCCATCACGATGTTCAGGCCCGCATCGTGCAGTGCCACGATGGCATCTTCGGTGGTGGCCTTGATCGGATCGGCCACCGCGAGCAGGCCGGCCAGGACGCCATCGACCGCCAGATACATCACGCTGGCACCGGCCCGGCGCAGCTCTTCGGACGGGATGGAAAGAACGGAGGCATCGACCCCGACCTCGTGCATCAGCGCGGTATTGCCGATCGCCAGGATGGCGCCTCCCACTTTGCCGCGTACCCCGATGCCGGTGGACGACTCGAAGCTCTCCGGCGTTTCTAGCGTCAGGTTACGATGGCGGGCTTCCGCGACGATCGCGTCGGCCAGTGGGTGCTCGCTGCCCTGATCGAGGCTGGCCGCCAGGCGCAGCACCTCCTGCTCGGTGAACCCTTCGGCCGCGAGCGCGGTGTGGAACGCCGGACGTCCCTCGGTCAAGGTTCCCGTCTTGTCCACGATCAGGGTGTCAATCTTGCGCAGGTTCTCGATCGCCTCGGCATCACGGAACAACACGCCTTCCCCGGCGGCGCGGCCGGTCGCCACCATGATCGACATCGGCGTGGCCAATCCCAGCGCGCAAGGGCAGGCAATGATCAAGACCGAGATCGCGTTGAGCACTGCGAACGTCCACGACGGGTCCGGGCCGAACAGTCCCCACACGAAGAAGGTCGCGACGGCGATCGCGAGGACCGCGAGCACGAACCAGAAAGCTACCTTGTCGGCCATGCGCTGCATCGGTGCGCGCGAGCGTTGCGCCTGTGCGACCAGTTGCACGATCTGCGACAGCACGGTCGCCGAGCCGACTTTCTCCGCCCGGATCACCAGGCTGCCGGTGCCGTTGAGGGTCGCGCCGATCACGCTGGAGCCGATGGCCTTTTCGACCGGGACGGGCTCCCCGGTCAGCATCGACTCGTCGACATGGGAGTGTCCCTCGATGACTTCGCCGTCCACCGGCACCTTTTCGCCGGGGCGTACGCGCAGGCGATCACCGACGTGAACGCGGCTGAGTTCGACATCCTCCTCGCCGCCATCGTCGCGCAGGCGGCGTGCGGTTTTGGGGGCCAGCCCTAGCAGGGCTTTCAGGGCAGTCGAGGTCTTCGAGCGGGCACGCAGTTCGAGTAGCTGGCCGAGCAAGGTCAGCGAGACGATCACCGCGGCGGCTTCGAAGTAGACGCCCACGCGGCCGTGTTCGTGGAATGACTCCGGGAACAGGTCCGGTACAAGGGTGGCGACGATGCTGTAGCCGAACGCCGCGCCGACGCCGATGCCGATCAGGGTCCACATGTTGGGACTGAGGTTGCGGACCGACTGCACGCATCGAACGAAGAAGGGCCAGCCTGCCCACAACACCACCGGCGTGGTCAGTACCAGCTCGATCCAGGTCCGGGCGTCCACCGGCAATCGGGGGAAGTGGTGGCCGAACATCGCCAGTACGAGCACCACCAGCGTTGCCGGCAAGGTCCACCAGAAGCGGTGGCTGAAATCACGCAGTTCGGGATGGTCCTCATCGTTCAGTCCTGGCATTTCCGGCTCCAGTGCCATGCCGCAGATCGGGCAGATGCCGGGACCGTCCTGGCGCACTTGCGGATGCATCGGACAGACATACATCGTTCCCGTCGGTGCCTGCACGGGGGCACCATCGGGTCGCCGGGTCAGATATTTGGCCGGATCCCTCGTGAAACTTTCCAGGCAGCGCGCCGAACAAAAATGATGCGTTACTCCATCATGTTCGGCGTGATGGGCGGTCTGGTGTGGATCGACCTGCATGCCACAAACCGGATCGATCGCGGTTGTCACTGCGCCGGGTTGGGTGTGACGTCCGTGGTTGTCGGCGCCCGTGTGGTGATGATGGGTGTTCATGCATCCTCCCATGACGATGGCAATGGCTTGACGTTGATCGACGTGTCAGTGTCCGTGGCGGGCGAAGTCGGACGTCGTGCCGTCGCGGCCGACCAGCTCAACCACGTAAGGCTGGACGCGGCCATCGGGCATCTCCATGCCCGGCGAACCGGCCGGCATGCCCGGCACGACGAGGCCCTTGGCATCGGGCTTTTCAGCCAGGAGCCGCTTGATGTCCGGCGCCGGCACATGGCCTTCGACAAAATAGCCGCCCACTTCGGCGGTATGGCATGACCCTTTGCCGAACGGAATGCCGACCTGACTCTTCACCGAATCGAGGTCGTCGACATCGCGCACGTCGACGTTGAAGCCCGCGGCACGCATATGGTCGACCCACGCGCCGCAACATCCACACGTAGCGCTTTTGTGCACCAGCATGACTGGAAGCGATGCGGCCGGTGAGCTTGCTGTTGCGGCATGGATTGTCGCGGAGGATGGCTGGCTGGACTGCGCATCGACGGGGTAGGTGCAGGCACCAAGCGCGCTGAAGGAAACAACGGAGATGGCTGCGAACAAAACGTTTCTTGCATTCATGGCTGAGATGCTCATTCGCTTCACGGTCATTCTCCCGATACCGGTGCGGATTGCCACTGGATCGAGACGATCTTCCAGTCTTTGCCGTCCTTCTTGAGATTGAGCAGTTCGCGGCTGCGCAACATGGTCGGCTTGCCCTTGACCATGGCTTGGATGTCGCTCTCGCTGCCGACCATCGCGGTGTCGCCCATCGGCATCGAACCGAGCGAGACGGGTGTGATCCTCGCGCTCTTCAGGAACGCGATGTCCTCGCCGAGATGGCCGTTCGCGTAGTCGTCACGCGTCTGGGTATGCCCGCCTTCGCTGATGGTGACATCAGGTGCCAGCAGGGCAAGCACCGCCGTTCGATCGCCATGCTGCAAGGCCGTGTGGAACGCCTGTGCCACAGCTTCGGCCTCTGGTGCCGCCTTTGGCTTCATTCCATCCAGCGACAGCGGGGTTTCGGCTGCAGGCGCGGTGGTCGACGCATGATCATGGCTATCCTCTGGAGCGGCGCCATGGCTGTGACCGGCCTCGCCGGACATGACCATGTCTTTCATGTCGGCAGCACCGTGAGCGTCCTCGTCAGCAGCCCCACCGTGGCTATGGCCGCCTTCGTCGCCCATGTCCATGTCTTCATCCGGCGGCGCCTTCGCCACCATGTCCTTGTATTGCTCCGGCGTCATGGCCGGCAGCTTCTGCAGGAACGCGACCATGCTCCAGATGGTGGGATCGTCGTGACTGCCACCCCATGCCGGCATCGCGCTCATCTTGATGCCGTGCTTGATGATCCAGAACGCGTCCTTCGGATCGACCCGCGTCTGTGACAGATTCGGTGGCTGCGGGTACAGTCCGGGGCGAAGCTCCGAGTCCTTCATGCCCGGCTTGAGGTGGCACTGGGTACACATAGCCGCGTACTGGCCGGCCCCTTTCAGGATCAGCTGGGGATCGTTGAGATCCGGAACCGTGAGGTCTTCCGAGCGGACATGAATGGAGCGCTCGCGCAGGGTCTGCATGACCGCGAACACCGGCTTGGTGTGATGGTCGTCGGCGCCGATGTTGTAGATGCCGGAGTACACGAACGCGCCTGCACCGATGGCAAGGACGCCAAGAACAACGGCGACGGTGATGCTGTGATGCTTGATGTGCTGTTTCATGATGTTTCCCCTTAAAACCAGATGCGAACGCCGGCCACGATCTGCCGGTCGAGAACGGGTTGATGATCCTGCCGCGCGTAGTCGGCGGTGGTGCCGATGCGACGCACCCAGTTCACGCCGATGTACGGCGCGAACTGACGACGGATCTCGTAGCGCAGACGCAAGCCGAACTGAATGTCGGACACGCCGCTACCGATCCGGCGTTGCGGATCGTTCTTGCCGTACAGGTTGATCTCCGCTTCCGGCTGCAGGATCAGGCGCTGGGTGAAGAGCATTTCGTATTCGGCGCGCAGACGCGCGGCTGTACGACCGGAAGCCCCGACGTAACCCGTCGCTTCCACCTCGAACCAGTACGGTGCCAGGCCCTGCACGCCAAAGGCCGCCCACGTGCGCTTGGGGCCTTCGCCCACGTCCTGGCGACCGCCGAGCTGAGTGCTCCAGAACGTGGCGATGTTGTGGTTCCAAAACGCTTCGAGGTCGCCGTCTTCCAGCTTGCCGCGGCTGCGCTCGCCTTCAGTGCGTACCCACAGCTTGTTCTCGTCGTTGCCGTACCAGCCTTCGGCTTCCCAACTCTGGCCGTTGGCATCGCGGCCGTGGAAGGCTTCCAACTGGTCGATCAACAGCCTGCCCAGCGGTGCGTTGTCGGCCATGTCCATGCCTTTCATGGAGCCGTAGCCGACGCCGTCGGAGTAGTCGGAGCTGCGCGCATTCGCTGGCGGACTCCCGCCCTGCATCGGGCCCATCGTCATGCCCGGCATCGCACCCATGCCGGTCATGTCGCCTTGATCCTTCTTCGGCATCGCGCCGTGATCCATACCGGCCATGCCGCTGTGGTCCATCCCCTGCATCGCTTCCGGGCTCATGCCGGGCATCGACGAGTGATCCATCCCCGACATGTCGCCGGCGGGTGCTGCCGATGCGGCAGGTTTGGCGGGCGTGGGCATGTCCGACATCGCGCGGTGATCCATGCCAGGCATGCTGCTGTGATCCATGCCCTTCATGCCATCCATGTTGTGGGAAGCCGGCGTCGGCGGGGCTGCGACGGGTTTCTTCCTGGCTTTCTTGGCAGGCGGTTTCGTTGCCGGCTTCGCCGTGCTGCTCGCAGCAGCCGGCATGGCCATACCGGACATGCTGCCGTGATCCATGCCTGGCATGGAGCTCATGTCCATCGACGATGTGCTGCTGGACGCGGGTGCACTCTGCGCCGTGACCACCGGTGGCAACGCCAGCAATATTGCGGCCAGCAACGCGGAACGCAGCGGGACGACTGAGGTGCTGCGGCGATTCATTTTCATGACACCACCACTTCGCGGAACATGCCCGCTTCCATGTGATACAGCAGGTGGCAGTGGTAGGCCCACCGACCGGGGTTGTCGGCCGACACCGCATAGGTGATGCGCTGCGCCGGCTGCACGTTGATGGTGTGCTTGCGTACCTGGAACTGGCCTTCGGGATTCTCCAGCTCGCTCCACATGCCGTGCAGGTGGATCGGATGGTTCATCATGGTGTCGTTGACCAGCACGATGCGCAGCCGTTCGCCGCTGTTGAAATGCACCGGCTTGGCGTCGGAAAACTTCACGCCATCGAACGACCAGATGAAGCGATCCATATTGCCGGTCAAGTGCAGCTCGATCTCCCGGCTGGGTTCGCGCGCGTCGATCGGTCCGCCGATGGTGTGCAGGTCGGCGTAGGTCAGCACGCGTCGACCGTTGTCGCGCAGGCCGATGCCCGGGTCGTCGAGGTTGGTACGCGGCATGTCCACATGCATGTCCACGCCGGGGCCGTATTCGGTGCGGGCGTGGCGCACCACAGGCGCTGGCGCAGGTGCCATGCCCGGCATCGCACCGTGATCCATGCCGGCCATGCCCTGCATGCCCTGCATGCCGCTCATGCCCGACATGCCTTGCATGTTCCCGTGACCGGCATCACCCATCGCCATCGCACCCATCATGTCCTGCATGGCCAGCCACTGAATGGGATCGGGCTTGGGCACGTCTGCTTCCATGCCGGCGCGCGGCGCCAGCGTGCCGCGAGCGTAGCCGCTGCGATCGATCGACTGGGCGAACAGCGTGTACGCGCGCTCGTCCTGCGGCTCGACCATCACGTCGTAGGTTTCGGCCACCGAGATGCGAAATTCGTCGACCGACACCGGCTCGACGTCCTGGCCATCGGCCGAGATCACCGTCATCTTCAGGCCCGGAATGCGCACGTCGAAGATCGTCTGCGCCGATCCGTTGATGAAGCGCAACCGGATCTTCTCGCCGGGTTTGAAGATGCCGGTCCAGTTGCCCGCCGGCGCCGCACCGTTCATCAGGTAGGTGTAGGTGTAGCCGGAGACGTCGCCGAAATCGGTCGGGTTCATGCGCATCTCGTTCCACATCTTGCGCATGGCCAAGGCCTGGCCCAGCCCCTTCTCGCGCACATCGCGAAAGAAATCCGGCACCGTGGGCTGGGCGAAGTTGTAGTAGTCGCTCTGCTTCTTTAGCTTGGCGTAGATGCGCTCGGGATTTTCATCGGTCCAGTCGTTGAGCATCACCACGTAATCGCGATCGGTCGGATGGCGATCCGGGCTGGCCGGTTCGATCACCAACGGGCCATACAAACCCGTCTGTTCCTGGAAGCCCGAGTGCGAGTGGTACCAATAGGTACCGCTCTGGCGCACCTTGAACTGGTAGAGAAAGGTTTCGCCGGGAGCGATGCCGTCGAAGCTGATACCCGGCACCCCATCTTCCTGGAACGGCAGGATGATGCCGTGCCAATGGATCGAGGTCGGCACGCGTAACCGGTTGGTCACTCGAAGGTTCACCGTAGTGCCTTCCTTCCAGCGCAGAATTGGACCCGGGATGCCGCCATTGACGGTGGTCGCCAGACGCGTGGCGCCGGTGTAGTTGACCGGTGTTTCGGCAATATCGAGTGCGAAATCGGTGCCGCTCAGCACGGTGGGCTGGCCGGGGCTGGTCAGCGCCCAGGCATTCGAAGGACGCAGCAGGCCCAGGCCGGCTACGGCACCGCCGATGGCCACGCCTTGCACGAAACGACGCCGCGACAGATCCGCCGGGGGCGGGGAAAACAAGTTCATGGGATCTCTCCAAGGCAGGTGATATCGAACATTACCGATACCGATCACAGCCGATTGCTTGCGATCGCCGACACGCGACGATCGAACGCAAAGCTCATTAGCAACGAGGGAGAGTCAGACCGCCGGTGGTCGCAACGGAGGGGCGGTATTCAACGAAGGCGCGCTGCTGGGCAGCGGCAAGGCGTAGCGGGCGGTGATCGCAGTCGAGATCAGGGCAACTGCTGGTCCGGGTGGCAACGTGGTACTGCACATCGCGGCACAATTGCAGGTGTGTCCCGTCATGCCACCGCAGCAACCGGCCTGATCGTCGCAACAGGATCGGGATGCCTTGACGGCCACATGGTGGTGACAGTGTTCACTGACCGCCGCGACCGTTGCGTGCATGGGATGGGAGTGAGGACCTCCCGTCATGCCCATCGGTGCAGCGGCCAATGAGTTGATGACCAGCATCAGCCACGCCAACACGCCCATCGCCCGAAGGCGACGTGAACGAGCAAGCAGACGTAGCGAGAAGGTCATAGGGGGAGCTTACCCGTGTGACCTGACACCCTCAACTCTGGAGGTGGGTTCAGGGGATTCACGGCTTGCTGAAACCCATATGCAAGGTGATTTTGTCGCCGGCCTTCAGGCTGGCCATGGCGGACGGTGGGAAATGCACCTTCAAGGCCATGCCCTCAGTCGTCACATCAACCACGCCGGTCTTCGTATCGGCCGCCGTCACCGTCGCCGGCATCATGTGCATGCCCATCATGTTGTCGTGCATGCCCTTCATGTCCGAGTGCATCGCACCCATCTTGTCCATGCCGCTTGTGGGCGTGCTGTCTTGGGCCACGGCGACGCCACTGAGGGCCAATGCGAGCGCCAGAGAGCCAAGCGTCGAAAGTAGTGATTTGCGTGAAGTAGTCATATGGCTGTCCCAACGATGAGTTGCCAAACGCAACAGTGTCGAGCGTGTGCCCATTTGTGTGTACGCAAGTTGAAATTCCGGCCGATTGTCCACTTTGCTACGGGCAATGTGGTTACACCTTTAAATAATCCTCACAGGCCACAATGAGTTCGCGTACCTCGGGTTCGCCGGCATCGGTACGCGCCAGAAGTATCGCGCGAAGCTGCGAAATCTGGTCGTTGTTCGGGATCAACTCCGACGGGCTTTCCCACATCCAGTCGACCACGATCGGGAGGAGTTTGGCGGCAGAAAGGGTAGCTACTTCCTGCCGAGTCGGGACATACATGCCCGCCCGAAAAACCGGGCTATTCACGCCGTGGCTTTTCCGGGCGGCCTTGAACGCACTGTCTGGCATGCCAAAGCGGTCGTCGGGGTCAGTCATGGCACGTCTCCGTGGGACACCGATGGCTCGATGCGTGGCTTCGTGGTGCTGGCATGTCGCGCATCCTCTTCCGCATGAATATAGATCGAGGTCGTACCAATGGAGCTGTGACGCAGATTCTGCTGGATGTGGTGGATCGGGGTGCCGTCCTCGGCCTGGTGCGTGGCGGCCGTATGCCGCAGCCAATGGGTCGAGGCCCGCCGCACCCGCGCGGCTTGGGCACCATCGTGCTTTTGCAGCTCGTCGGCCACGCGCCGGAAGGTGTCCTTGACGATCTGGTAGACCGCCGTGGGTGTCAGCGGGGAAGACCGTCCGGCGATGCCCAGAATGGCCGGGGCTGTGCCGTCGCCCGAAGGCAACGCCGGCAGTCCATGGAAGCGCCGATAGCGTGCAAAGTCTTCCATGAGACCGTCGCTTAGGGGAATCGTGCCCTCGACGCCGCCTTTCCCCACGGTATGCAGCCACCACCGGCCACGAATAGGCTGAAAATCGCCCTCGCTGGCGGCCGCGGCTTCGGCGGCCCGCAAGGCGGTTTCATAGAGAAAGCGAAGGATCCAGCGAACGCGTTCGTAGCGCTGCCGTTCCCGCGCAGTTGTCTGTGGCCAGCCGTCGACGACGCGTAGCACCTGGTCCCAGAGGGCACGGTCCAGGTAGCGTTCGATCGTGCGGCGGGGGCCGCGGCGTGCCCGTCGGCGCTGCAGCACAAACGGACTGCCCGCGAGATAGCCAGCGCGCACGAGGTAATTGAACAGCCCCGCCAGGATGCCCAAGGCCTGCCGGCGACTGCGCTCGGCCAGCGGCCCGATGAACAGTCGCCGATGCTCACCGCGACGGGCGAGACCGGCGTCGCACCAGGTCGCCGGTGGCTGGGCAAGAAACGCCTCATAGGCGATGACATCCTCGCGGGTGAGACTGGACACCGGCTTGCCACGCACTTGGGTGGCCCAAAGCAGCAATCGCTCGGCCTCCTTGCGGTAGCTGCGGAAGGTATGCGGCGAGTCGTGATATTCCGCCAGCCACAGGCCGATCGCGGCCACGTCGTCGTTGGCGGCGATCTGCCGCGCCACACTGGCCGGTGCGCGGTTGGTGCCGACACCTCCCGACAGGGCGGGCGGCAAGGCTTGGGGCAACGCCAAAAGGGTCACTGCAGGCTCAGTCATGCTTTCCGATGTCCGACGCCACGGAAAACACAGCGTACTGCCAAAAGACTTTCGATTATAGGAGTTATCGTAAATTTCTTGATTTAATCATTACGTATATAACGTAATACTATGATATACATTCTCTTATCCTTCGAAATTGACCCTCCGAGCGACTGGGAATTTGCCATGAGCCGTGTCAGCGATACCCGTCAGCGTACCCGTGAAGCCGCCGCCCAACTCGTTGCCGGTGCGAAGCGGCCGCACGAAATCACCGTCGACCAGATCTACGCCGTCATCCAGCAAGGCAGCCGTACGACGATCAATGACGAGCTGAAGCAGTGGAAGGACGAACGTACGAAGGCCGATGCGCTCGGTGCTGATCTCCCGGCTGCTGTGGCCGACGCCATGCGTGCCCTGTGGGTGGTGGCCGTCGAACAGGGCGAGGTGGTGTTCGCCGAACAGCGGAGCACTTTGGAAGCTGCCGTGGCAGATGCGGAGCAGCAGCACGCTACGGTTACGCAGGCGCGCGACGACGCATTGGCGACCTCAACGACACTGACCGAACAGTGCGAAACACTTCGACAGCAGATCACCACGCTGCAAACGCGAGTGGAGTTCGAGGCCACCGCGAAGAATCAAGCGCTTCAGGATGGCCAGGCACTGCAGCAGAAACTCATCGCACTCCAGACCGACACCGCCGAACAGATCGAACGCATCCGTCAAGCGCAAACTGACCAGGCCGAAGAATTCCAAGCCGTGATTGCGAGCCGGGATGCGGCTTTTCAGGTCGAACGTGATACAGCGAACGAGCGGCTGGAGGCCGCCCAAGCCCGCATGCTGCAGGAGATCGATACAGCTCGCGAAGGCCAGCGGCGCGCAGAACAGCAGATGGTCAAAACGCGAGAACGACTGGAGCGACAACAAGCCAGTTTGGCGGAGCTGCGCACCGAAGCAGGACATCACCGTCGTGAACTGGCCGAGCGTGATACCCGCTTGGGGGCATTGGCCGCGGCTGTCGCGGATCGCGATCGCATGGCCATCGAACTGGCCGCAGCTCGCGGGCAATTGGAAGGTTTGGGAACGGCGATGCAGTCGCTCGAAACTCGGGCTATCACCGCCGAGTCGCGTATCAGTACGCTGCTGGACGAACGGAAGTCGCCAGCAACGCCTCGGAAGAAACAGGGCAAGAAGTGAGACGCGTAAGCCTTGTTTGAGGCTTATGACCCAATTTTACCCTTATCCGGGCACGACCCCGGGTTTTGTAGTAGTCGGTCGCTTCCCACACGTCGCGCTCGACAAGGCCAGCGGCTTTGGCGGCTTCCGGGCTGGCGGGCAGCAATTCGTTGACCTGCAGTTCATTGCCACGCGCTTCCTTGGTGCGCTGCGCGGCCATGGCCTCCAGGGCGCCTATCGGGTTGTAGCCGCTGAAGCCTTCGCGAAACAGCCTGCCGATGTTCACCGGGGTGACGCCGACCACCGCCTTGATCCGTTTGTCGGTCAGCGTGGCATTCAGCGCATAGCCGCCACCGCCGCAAATACCGACGACACCGATGCGGTCGGCATCGACATAGGGCAGCGTCACCGCGTAGTCGATGACATGGCTGATGTCTTCGACGCGCTGCGTCGGATCCTCGACCCAGCGCGGCTCGCCCCCCGAAGCACCCTGGTAGCTGGCGTCATACGCGATCACCACGAAACCTTCCTTCGCCAATGCCGCGCCATAGACCTTGCTGGAGGTCTGCTCTTTGCAGCTCCCGAAGGGGTGCACGCTGACGAGCGCGGGGTACTTCCTGGCCTCGTCGAAGTCTGGCGGGAGCAGAATCAGTGCTGCGATATCCCACGCCATGTCGCGGTTTCGGAACTTGATGGATTGCATAGCGGATCTCCCGTCTGGAACCGAGCCGACACCGGCTGGACGAGGATCAAGCTACGCCCCGAATTGGGCTTTCGGAAGGCCACAATGAACACATGAGTGCTAAGCATGTGTTTACAATCAGCGAATGGATCCTTCCCTGCTGCCTTCCCTGGCGTGGTTCGCCCACATTGCTCACCACCGCAGCTTCACCCGGGCGGCGGAGGAGATGGGGGTTTCGCGCGCGGCTCTTTCGCAGAACCTCAAGGCGCTCGAGAAACAACTCGGCGTGAAGCTGCTCTACCGCACCACGCGGGACATGTCGCTGACCGAGGCGGGCCAGCAATTGTTCGACACCCTGCAGCCCACGCTGGGCGAGATTGAACACGCGGTTCGAAATCTGGGTGACGCAAACGGTGAGCCGTCGGGCTTGATCAGGGTCAATACCTCGCGCATGGCAGCCAAGGCTTTGATCGAGCCGCACTTGCCGGAGTTTTATGCGCGCTATCCGAAGCTCAGGCTCGAACTGATCATGGCCGAGCCTTTGTCGAACATCATCGCCGACGGTTGCGATGCTGGCATCCGCCTTGGGCGCAGCCTGGCTGATCATGTAGTCGCTGTGCCGGTGACGCCGGTGTTGTCGATGGCCGTGGTGGGGACACCCGACTACTTCAAGCGGCACGGTGTGCCGAAGACACCGAGCGATCTGGCCCACCACAACTGCATCAACTATCGCTATTCCGGCAGCGGCGCCCTGCACGACTGGGATTTCAACGAGCGCGGCAAACGTGGGCAGCACTTCACGCAAGCCGTCACCGGAAATCTCACCACCAACGACGACGAGGGCATGACTCGGGCTGCATTGCAAAGCCTTGGCCTGATCCAGAACATCGACATCGCGATTCACCCATACTTGGCAGATGGGCGCCTTGTGCGTGTCCTTCGCGATTGGGCCCACACGCAAGCCGGTTTCTATCTATACACGCCCACGCGCGAGCAGATGCCATCGAAAGTGCGGGCGCTTCTGGACTTTCTGGTTGAGAAGCGGAAAGCGATCGCGCTCGTGTAGATAATGGTTGGGCCGGTGTTCTCGATGCTCGCTTGGGTGAAAGCCGACGCCCTTCCCTACCCTCGATAATTTGCCCTAATCGCTTGCCCCATGCCCACTCCAGCCTAAGACCATAGGCAGTGACGCTGACCCGGAGTTAGAACAAACGGCAATCTAGAGGCTAGTTGTGGCCAGTGCCCGAGGAGAGCGCTTCGTAGACGAAAAAAGCGCTCAGCATCAATTGGCAACGATGGCCACAACGTCGACAAAATTTATGCTGCTGCGCGCTGGTCAACGTGTGGATGGTACGCAGGACATTGCTGCGGCCGAGATAGGATCACTGCGCCCGCCGTGGCCCTACGGGATCCATGGCGACACGGAAGGTGCGGCAATCGGTCGAGGAACGTACGATTTTTGCACTTATCTGGCTCGATCACGCGCGGAAGTGACTGGGCGGCGATTGATCAGACCATCTTTAGGTCGATACGCCATGGATAACTGAATAAGCAAGCATGAGATGTTGACTCGCAAATTGACTCACTTCCCTCATCGGTAAAATCCACTGTTGATTTCGCTGGTGTGGGAGATTTTCAGCGTTGCCATGAAGCCGCTTTCGCTCGGCTCCGACTGCGTGAGGGACACGCAGCCGGAACCGGGACATGCGCCTTACTTCATAGCTTGGCCTTGATACCGACGAAGTACGTGCGTCCCACGACATCGTAGGTCGCGGCATCCGTCAGTACGGGTGCACCCGCGATCCGCGGCGGAGCCTTGTCAGTCAGGTTTGTAACGCCCGCTGTGAGCATAATGTTGTGCGATACCTGCCAGTGAGCATCCAAGTCGAAGTAGTTGTAGGCCGGCACTCCACGATCGCCGCTTCCGGTGCCGTCCATCAAGTCGGTCATCGCAGAGATGTAGCGCCAGTGCAGCGCCGCCGACACCGGCCCAACGGAGTAACCGAGCGTCGTGTTGGCCTTCCACCTCGGATGCGACAGATCGGAGATGCTTGAGCCATCAGCGGCCAACGCCGTACTGGTGTCGGCGACCGAGCCCGCGTAGTTACTGGCCGCAATACCAGGCACGCCGGAGATCGTCAGCGAGTGCACGTATGAGATGAACGTCTGCAGCTTCACCTGGCCACCCAAGGGGGAAACCAGGTCATGCAGCGGGAATCCCCAGTGAGCCTCCATGTCGACGCCGGTCGTGACATACGAACCGATGTTCTCCGAAGACTCCCGGCCAAGCGTGATGGCTCCGGTGTTCGGATCACGCGTGATCCGCTGGCAGAAGGCGTTGCTTTCCGAGTAGCTCGGATTCGAGTTGTTGGCGTTGAAGCAGTTCTGCAGGACCGTATCGAGAGTCACGCCCGCGATCGCGCCCTTGATCGCTGTGTGGTAGTAGTCAACGGACATGCCGAGGTCACGCACCATCGGCGCATCAAAGTGCGGCGTCAGCACCCAGCCTAACGTGTAGGTATCGGACTTCTCGGGCTGCAGATCCGTGTTGCCGGTGATGATGCCGTTCGCCGAATTGAGACCGTAGGTGAACGACGGATACACCGACGCGGGCACGCCCTGTGCCTGGCACAGGGCCGCAACTTGGGAGGCGTTCGAACCGCTGCGCTGCGGACTGCCGACTTCGCACGGATCGCCATTGATGCTGTCCTGCGCCTGCACGGTCGGGTTGTACAGCTCCTGCAGGCTCGGCGCGCGAATCGCGCGGTTGAACCCGCCACGGAACATCAACGCATCGTCAACCTGCCAGCGCAGACCCACCTTCCAGGTGTTCTCGCCGCCGAAAAGATCGTAGTGCGAATAACGTTCGCCGAGGTCGAGCGAAAGGTTCTTCGCGAACGGCTTGTCGCTCAGCAGCGGCACACTCAGCTCGCCGAACACTTCGCCCACGTTCATCGAGCCGCCCGTCGAACCGATCAGGTCGTACGACGGAGAAATGATGTCCGGAGGGATCGGCGAGGGCATCACGTTGAACGCCGGATTCAGAGCCGAGTCGGCCTGGTAGCTGAACCGATCAGCGCGGTAATCGACGCCGAATGCGGCCTCAACAGTCCCTGCCCACAGATCCCCGAGCTCCCCGCTCACGGTGCCCTGGAAGTAATCCTGCGAGAGCACCATGTGGTTGTGCGCGGTGCCCGTGACGTACGCCAGACAGCCGGGGCTCATCTGGTGGTTACCGAGCGGATTCCAGGCGTAACCGACGCAGTTGTTGCCATTGGAACCAATGTAGTTCGCCGTGCCATACAACATCGTCTCGAGAGCCGGCAGATTGATGTTGTTCCGCTGATCGTTGTTGAAGTTGGTCTGGCCGTAGGAGGCGAACGCGTTCCACTTCCAGCTCGACCAGCCGAACCAGCCATTGAGTCCGGCGGTCAGCTGGTAGTTGTTGTAATGGAAGCTCTCGATGCGCGGCCCGAGCCCGGTCAACCAGGCTTCCATCTCGAGCGGCCCGGTGCTCGGGGTGCCGCCAGCGGTCGACGCCGTGCGGGAATTGAGCAGGGACATCAGCGCCGCATTGCCCGTCACAAATGGATTGTTCTGCGGCACGTAGACGAACTTGCCCGGACCGGCGAACGCGGGGCCGTTGTTGTCCGTGGCAGTCGAGCTCATGAAGTTGACCTGTGCGTAGGCCTGAAGGGATTCGTTGACGTTGTAGGTGACCTTCGAGAACAGATTGATCCGATGCGATGGGACCTGCACGAAGAAGTATTTGCCGAGGTAGTCCTTGATCGTCGTGCAGTCCGGGGAAATCGCGAGCCCCGGGATCTCGCCCACCGGCCCCTTGTAGTTCTGCACGCAGTTGCCTGGCGCACGCGTAGTGAACAGGGTGCCGTCACTGTTTACACCGACGTAGCCACCGTAGTTGCCAGTGCCGGCGATCGGCGTCGTGCCAGGGTAGCCGGCCAGGACGGAGTTGACTGCGGAAATCGGAATATTTCCGCCGAGCTCGCCGGCGTTGAAGATACCTTCCGGTGCGCGCGGCACGCCACGATTGAAATTCACGGGGTCGGAGAAGAAGGTTCGATCCGCACCGGTGATTGCATCGCGCTTGTTGTACTCGAGGTCGATGACCGCGTTGCCCTTGTTGTCCGCGAACTTGCTGCCCATAAGGACGCTGGCGCTGTTTTCCTGGCCACCGCCTTTGGTGCTCCCCCCAGTCTGGGCGGAGAGCTGGATGCCCTGGAAGTCCTCACGCAGGCGGAAGTTGACGACACCCGCTACGGCGTCCGAGCCGTACGTGGCCGAGGCGCCGCCGGTGATCACATCCACGTTCTCGAGCAGCGCCATCGGAATCAAGTTCAGGTCGACCGCGCCGTTCGGGTTGGTCGGCACCAGGCGCTGCCCGTCGAGCAGTACCAAGGTACGCTCGGCGCCGAGGCCGCGCAGGTCGGCGTAGGACTGGCCGCCCTGAAAGCCGGTGGCACCCTGCACGTCGCCGACCTCGCTCTGGCCCTGCGCGGCCGCGAACTGTGGCATCCGGCCAATCGCCGAATCGAGCGAGACCTGGCCGGCGGCGACGATCTGGCCGATGCCGATCGTCGCCAGTGGGCTGGAGGAAACTTCGCTGCGGCTGTGGACCTGGAGCAGGCTACCGGTGACCGTGACGGCTTCTAGCCGCTTGACTTTTGGCTGCTTGACGGGCGGCGCGACCGAGCTCGCCACAGCGAGCTGCGGCGCGGAGTCAGCATCCGGAAGGCTCGTCCCGCCCGCGGCCGCGGCGGTCAGGGGATCGCTCGTGAGATCCGCGGCGTGCGCAGCGGCGGTGGTGGCCATGAGCCCCACCACGATCATGAATATGGCGCGCGCGAGTGGCCGCTGTACGAATGGTCGGGTGTGGGTACCCATACCCGATAGCGACTCAGGATCATCCACAAACTTAGGCGCGGAGACAGACCGTGACGAAAATGCCGTCACAACCGGCAGCATCGCAGATGCGGCGGTATGCTTGCTCTTCATGATTTAACCCCTTCCACGGTATGTCCGAATTGTTCCGGACGGGACACTACGATCAAAGATCCCGGTCGCCCAACAACGACGATTTTCTCCCCCGGTAACTTCGACTACGCGAAATCGTCGCCACCTATAGCCGCTCGACCTAAAAGCAACCTGAAACTAAAATAAATTTTCGTTAATGGAATTCGCAGACATCCCATTTCGTGGCATCTTGACTTTGTGCAATTTGCAGCGACCTGGGAGCCTGGGCTTAGCAGGCTGTTGAGAAGCGACGGCTTGAACATTGCGTGATAGAAGGGATTGATCGCTCGAGGCTCATCATCGTCGGATTCGGCGATATTTCCCGGCCAGCAGACGCACGTTCCCTCACGTCGGCGAGGGGTTCCACCACTCGCCGATGCCACCAAGTCGGATCAGGTTGTATGCCGCGAAGTTCCAGTGCACCCATGCATTGACCTTCGCCAGAGCCGGGCCAGCCGCACGGTGTGTGCGAAGAAGCACTGGGCGATCTCGGCGTCGAACAGTCGATACCGGTTGACGGTAAAGGTCGAGTGATCCCACACCTGGTCGTCGATGTTCAGACCCGCGAACCAGCGGAACAGCGGAACAGCAAGTTGTAGTTCAACTGCTCCATCAGCAACCGCTCGCTGCGTACGCTGTAGACCACTTGCAGCACCGAGGCGCGCAGTAACCGCTCCGGCGGGATCGACGTTCGGCCGCTGGCGGCATAACGGGAGGCCAGCACCTCATCGAGTTCCTTCGGGATCGTATCGACCAACACCCGCAACTTGCGGATCGGATGGTCGCCCGGCACGCGCGCATCCACCGACACATACGAAAACATGCCCAACTGCTGGATATCCGCTCCGCGCACTGCCACGACCCTGATGATTGATGGTGGCTATGATTGTCGCCGCTACGGGGCGTTTCTCAACAGCCTGCTAATCACCCACTCTTCCTCCAGAAAAGAATTCGGATTACACAAGATTCTGTACACGCTCGTCGCTCGCAGGCAGCTCGAACACCACCCGCAAGCCCCCGCCCTCTGCGCGCGGCTCCGCGTGGATGCGCCCGTTGTGCAGCTGGATGATGCTGCGACAGATGGCCAGACCCAGGCCGCTACCACGATCTTCCTCGCTGCTCTGGTGGAAGCGCACGAAGCGTTCGAAGGCACGCTCGCACTGATCACGGGTCAGGCCCGGTCCCTCGTCCTCAATGCTGACGCGCCAGTAACGGGGTACAAATTCCGACCGCAGTGTGATCGAGCCGCCCGGCGGCGAGGCTCGCAGAGCGTTGGTGAGAATGTTGAGGACGACCTGCCGCAGCCAGCGTTCCTCGAACGCCACCCAACCTTGGCCGCGACACGTGCAGCGCAGGCGTCGTCCCTGGTGCTCGGCCAAGGCGCAGACGTCCTGTTCGAAGCTCTGCAGAAAGCGGTGCGGATTCTGCACGACCAGATTCATGTGGATACCCTGAGCCTCGGCGCGCGAGAGAAACAGCAGCTCATCCACCATCTGGTTGATGCGCGCCAGCTCTTCCAGCTGTACCTGCACGGCATCCTCCTGCGCCGAACTCAGGTTGCCGTCGACCAGCAGTTTTTCGGCATGCAGTCGCACCAGTGACAGAGGTGTCTTGAGCTCGTGGGACACCTCAGCGCTGAACTGGCGAACTTGATTGAAGGAGGACTCAAGCCGGTCGAACATCTGGTTCAACAGCCGGGCGAGATCGGAAATCTCATCGTCGATACCGGTGACGCTGATGCGCTCGGTAAGGTTGTCGGAGCGTATGCGGTTGGCTGTCTCGCCGATCAGTCGTACCGGGCGCAGCATCATGCGGGAAAGTCCCAGTCCGATCACCATGCTGGCCAGGATCATGCCCAATAGCAGCGCCAAGCTGACTTCGGTATAGGCCACCATGGCGCGCTGCATCTGGCCCACCGGTGTACCGATGCTGACGTCGAACGGCGGCAGCAGGAACTCTGCGATGCGCAATTCGCCGACACCGGGCATCTTGCCGTTGAAGACCCGTTTGCCCTTCACGTCGGGCAACGGGTTGCCGGCCAGGTTCTTGGAACGGAAAAGGTTGCCATGCCCTGGCGCATCGATGCTGATGTAGAAGAGCACCGATGCGTATTCCGTGGTCTGGCGGATCCGCTCGTCGATGGTCGCCTGGTTCAGCGTCGCGTAGTCCGGCCCCAGACGTGCCTTTATCTGCCGGAATTCGGTGGCGTTCAGCAGATCCAGGTCATGGATCATGTAGCCCTGAAGCAGGTGATAGCCGGCAGTGAACAGGCAGGCCAGCGTGAGCGTGACGCTCAGCACGAACCAGAACGTGATGCGCGCCCCGATCGATTTCATACCAGCTGATAGCCGACGCCTCGCAGTGTCTTGAACAGCGGCTCACCCAGGCCGGCTTCCAGCTTGTTGCGCAGCCGGCTCATGTAGACGTCCAGCAGATTGGTGTCGGCAAGTCCGGGCCAGATACGCTCGGAAATGTACGAACGCGTAAGCGTGCGTCCCGCGTTCTGCATGAAGATCTCCAGCAGGGCGAACTCGCGACTGGTCAGATTCACCGGCTGCTCTTTCAGCTTGACGGTGTGGCCGAGCAGGTCGATTCGCACGCAACGGTGGGTGATGACCGTTTGCTTGACCGTCGACTGGCGGCGCAACAGGGAACGCACGTGGGCCAGCAGCTCATCGAAGCTGAAAGGCTTGGGCAAGTAATCGTCGGCGCCGATGTCCAGACCCTTGATGCGGTCCTCCACCGTGTCGCGCGCGCTGAGGATCAGCACCGCTTCGTTGAAGCCCGAACGGCGCCACTCGGCGAGCAGCTGCAGTCCATCGCCGTCAGGCAGGCTCAGGTCGAGGATGATCACGTCGTAGTTGGTATCGGCCAGCTCATCACGGGCCTCCCTGCAGGTGCCGACCCAGCACACCGTGTACGCGCATTCGCTGAGCCCCTGCTTGAGAAACTGGCCAAGGCGCTGCTGGTCTTCGACGATGAGAATCTTCATGGCGCGCCTGTCTGCCGACATTGCGCGGTGAGTGTATGCCAGCCTCGAACGCAACCAGTGACGCGACGCACAAAGCATATGCCACGCGCCGGAGCGTCGCTGAATGCTCCAGAGCGCTAGGGGAATCCGTGCCTGTCGCGCCGCGGCGCGACAGGTGCTGCCGCCGTGCTGATCTGAAAGAATTTTAAGAATCGTTACAGGTATCCGTCAGGTGCTTGCCCTAGGGTGCGTGCCATGCCGGCCGAGTCAGGTGTGAGGGGGACGGGGACAATCGCTGGTCACTGCGTCCCACCACCCATTCCTGCCCGCACCATCCCGTATGACACGCTGACATTCACTTCATTTCGCATCCATCGTCGAAGACAGAATCTATGGTTCGTTATGCACTGCTCCTGACGACTGCCCTGTTGGTGTCGCCGCTGCTGGCGCGACCGGCCAAGGTGACTCCCCCACTCCGCCGCCACCCTGATCGGGCGAAGCACCGACTGGAAGCCCGGGTATCCAGGCGACTTCGACCACTTCGGCTTCGATCTCAAGAGCAACCGCCTTTGGCTGGCGGCGGAGGATCACGGCACGCTGTGGTTCACGCCGGGCAAGTAGGAGGCCACCCCATGTCACCGTCCGTTCCACTCGAACAGCCACGGCGGCGTGCCTCGCGGGCATGGGTGATCGCATTGCTGTGCCTGGCGGCGCTGCCCACGCCGGGCCACGCCGCCCACTTCTATCGGCTGCACTCGGCAGTGACCTTGCCGGGCGAGGCGCCAGGATGGGATTATCTGAGCTATGACGCCGCGCACTCGCACCTGTTCATCGGCCGCCGCCAGAACGGCGTCACCGTGTACGACGTGGCGACGCGCAAGGTAGTCGCCACGATTGCGGGCACCGAAGGGGCGAACAAGGCAATCCTGGTCCCCAGGCTGGACCGCGGGTTCAGCGTGAACGGCGACGGCACGAGCACCGAGTTCACGCTGTCGTCCTTGAAAACCATTCGGCACATCCGTTTCGGCCACGACGCCGACGCCGGCAGCTACGAGCCGGTGACCGGGCAGCTGATGTTCACCATGGGTGACAGCGGCAAGGTCGCCTTCGTGGACGCCCGCAGCGGCAGGCTGCGGGCGTCGCTGCCGATGTTCAGCCACCACGTCGAGGCGTCGGCGCCAGACAGCCACGGCAACCTGTTCGTGGCCGAGCGCGACCGTGACGTGGTGCTGCGCATCGACGCCCGCACGCACGAGGTCACCGCCAGCTGGCCGACCGCACCGTGCCGCCAGCCTACCGGACTGGACTACGACGCCAGCAATCAGCGCATCCTCGTCGGTTGCCGCAGCGACCGGCCGGTGCTGGCTGTGCTCAACGCTGCAAACGGAGCCCTAGTAACCACGCTCCCGATCGGGCGCGGCAACGACGGCGTGGTCTACGACCCAGCTACCCATCGCATCTACACCGCCAATGGCATTGACGCCAACTTGGTGGTGATTGACCAGCTAGGCCCCGACAGCTACCGGCTGGAGCAAGCGGTCACCACCCGCCCGATGGCGCGCACGCTGGCGATCGACCCGCAGCGCGACCGGGTGTACTTGGTCGCCGCCGAGGGGGGCGTCGATCCGACAAGGAAGGTGGATACCGCGGTGGCGCCGTTCTATCCGAACTTCTATTTCGACAATAGCTTCACCGTACTGACGTACCAAGGGAACTGAAACAGGTAACGAAAGACAGGCCCGCGTTGCCGGCTCCTGTGCTTCATGCCGGACTTTGCACGACCTCGCTGGCGTGGTGCATGTGCCGCATTGCCTCGCCGGGGATCATCTCCACCGCTGACAGGTGAACAACGTGTCTGAAATTGCCTCCGCCAGGATCGCCGCCCGCCTCGACCGGCTGCCGCCATCGCGCACGATATGGAAGATCGTGCTGTGGATCTCCCTGGGCGGCGTGTTCGAGTTCTACGACCTGTTCTTCACCGCCTACGTTGCTCCGGGCATGATGAAATCGGGTCTCTTCACCTCGCAATCGCTGGGCTTTTTCGCCAGCCTGGACTCGATCAAGATCGCCGGTTTCGGCACCTTCGTCTTCAGCACCTTCGCGGGCCTGTGGGTGGGCGTGGTGCTGTTCGGCCATATGGCGGACCGCTACGGCCGGCGGCCGGTGTTCACCTGGTCGCTGGTGTGGTATGTGGCCTGCACCGCGATCATGGCGTTTCAGCACAGCGGTGAAATGCTCAACGTCTGGCGCTTCGTCGCCGGCGTGGGTTTCGCGGTGCAGCTGGTCACCATCGACACCTATATCTCCGAACTGATCCCGGGTGCGGAGCGCGGCCGCGCGTTCTCCGTCAACCAGTTCATCACGTTCGCTGTGGTGCCGCTGGTGGCGCTGCTGGCCTGGCTGCTGGTGCCCCTGAGCCCGCTCGGCATCGACGGCTGGCGCTGGGTGGTGCTGATCGGCTCGATGGGCGCCGTGCTGGTGTGGCTGCTGGTGCAGGGGATTCCGGAGAGCCCCCGCTGGCTGGCCCTGCAGGGTCGCACCGACGAGGCGGAAGCCATCATGGCGGCGATCGAGCAACGGGTGGTCGCGGAGACGGGCAAGCCGCTGCCGCCGGCTGCGCTGGCGCACGCCGAGGAGACCGGCCGTGGGCACTTCGCCGAGATCTTCTCGCCGCAATACCGCAAGCGCACGCTGATGCTGTCGGTATTCAACATGGCGCAGGTGATCGGCTTCTACGGCTTCGCGGCATGGGTACCGACTCTGCTGATAGCGCGCGGCATCACCGTCACGCACAGCCTCGAATACTCCTTCATCATCGCCATCGCCAATCCGCTGGGGCCGCTACTCGGCGTGCTCTTTGCCGACCGCATCGAGCGCAAGCTGCAGATCATGCTGGGGCTGGTGGTGATGGGCCTGAGCATGCTGGCCTTCGCCTTGGTGGACAACCCGGTCACGCTGATCGCGCTCGGTGTGGTGTTCACGCTGGCGGCCAACGTGATGTCGTATGCCTACCACAACTACCAGGCAGAGCTTTATCCGACCCGCATACGCTCCAGAGCGGTGGGCTTCGTCTATTCGTGGAGCCGCATTGCGGCCGCATTTGCCGGCCTGGCCGTCGGATATCTGCTCCATGCAGGCGGCGTGCTGGCAGTGGCGATGTTCATCGCAATCGCCATGGTGGTCGGCATTGCAATGATCGGCATTTTTGGCCCGCAGACCAAGGGTGTGGCACTGGAAGAAATCAGCCACTGAAGTTTTAAGACTTTCCTGGGGAAGACGTCGGAGATGCACGCCTACGTACGGGGGAGCCCAATGGAAGATGGGAAACCCGAAAACCTTCCCTCGACCCAACACGTGGAAATGAGAAATCCCCGACTGATGCCTTTCTTCGTGCCGATGGCTCGGCGGCCCTGCATAGGTAGCAGTTGTTCCTGAACAGGTTCGATCGAAAGCGCGACTGCCCTGCCCTCGATAACGCGCCCTAATCACTTCGCGGCGCATGCCTCCGACTCATCGTCAATTTGGGCAGTGACGCAATCTGCGGCCGGTCGTACCCGTACAGATTGATGGCGCAGTGCGAGAAATCCGCCCGAAGGCTTCATGTGCCGTGGAACTATACCCTTTGTGGCAAATTTCCGGGAGCGGTGCATCCGGCGCCGCAAACGTGATGCTCAACGGCGAGTCCAGTTTCACCGACGCGTCCCTCAATGCCAAAAGCGCGAGCTGTTGGATTCGTTCTTGGAGAGCCGGCGTGGCGACAATCGTCAGCAAGAGAAATACCTCTGCGAGTTCGCCTGGGCGATGGACATCGACCAGATACGCGGACCTTACAGCTGGCTCTCGTTCGAAAAGGCTTCGCAAGCCCAAATCAAGATCATTTGTCAGTACCGACGGCAGACATGCACGCGCCGGGAGCGTCCGACCAAGAAGACCGCCATCACGCGCCTGGAGCTCGAGGTCATGCAGGCGACCCGTGACAGTTCGCTGGAAGGCCTGCGTGATCCTGCCTTGCCCTGTTTCGGCTTCGCCAGTGGTAGGCGCCGGCACAGCGAACTCGCCGCGGCGGCCCTGTGCAATCTGGCTATTTGTGCCCATCCCCCGATAGTATAAAATAGCTTTCACATCAATATGTTGACGATCAATTCTAGCCTATTCCGGGATCATGAGGTCATCTATCGACTGGTTCCAGTTGACCAAGTCCACCAAGCGCGCGGCTAACGCATCGAGGTCAACCCTCGTCTCGCCAGGACTGAACTCGAAGGTGCCGAACAAATTGATGTTCTGCCAAGCCACCGGTGACATGCCTCTGAGTATTTCGATGGCGGCCTCGTCTCCCGCAGCGAGCTTTTGGTCATAAATGCGAGACAGCAAGGCAGTGTTGTAGTAAATGATCGCGTTGGCTATCAGGCGCGAGCAGTCGTTCCAGATCTGCTGCTCTGCTTCGGTTTGCACGCGAAATTTCCCGCTGTTGACGTAGGCGATCGCGCGGCGGAAGCGATGGTAGGCCTCCCCTCGATTGAGAGCCTTCTGCACGCTCTGACGCAAGCCGACATCGTCGATGAAATCGAGGATGTAGAGCGTCCGGTAGATGTTGTCCAGTTCCCACAGGGCCTTCTTGGTCTGGTTCTGCCGGGCGTAGCTGCTCAGCTTTCGGATGATCGTGGCCTGGGTCACATCCTTCTGACCCAACGAGGCCATGATGCGTTGGATGTTCGGCCATTCGGCCACGATCAGGGCTTCCTTGACCTTGCGCGACGGCTTGATGAGAAATTTGTCGTACTGATTCGGCGACTTAAAGCTGACCAGGGAATCGACTTTGCGACGCAGGTCGCGGTAGCGCGGCGCGAAACGGTAGCCGTACGCATGCAGCGCCCAGAAGTTGACCTGATTGGTGCCGTGAGTATCGGTCGAATGCTGTTCGGGCTTGATCTCGGAGGTATTGTTGAACAACAGGTCGAACACGTAATGACTCTCGTGCTCGTGGGCACCGATGACCTGCCCGTTGATCGGTACATGGTTGGCCACCACCGTGCAAACACTGACACCTTTTTTCATGCCGAAGTACTTCGGTGAGTGCCGCGCGTTGATCGTGTCGATCTGGGTTTCGATCCTCTGACCGTCGCTGCTCGAATGCAAATGGTTGCCAATATTGAAAAGATGGAACGCCGACAACTGTGCTGTGGCATTGCTGATGGCGTCGTTGGCGCCGCGTATGGTTTCCTGCCGCAGGAAGCTGCGGGCGGTGGCCAACAAGGAGGCGTGGCTGAGACCGGAGACTTCGGCCATCTTCCACAATCCCATGTTGGTACCCATGGCGACGATGCAGGCGAGAATCTCGCGGGGGTCTGGTGGCTGTTTGACGTAGCGTTCCAGCACATGCGTGAACGCTCCCAGAAACCCCGTGTTCCCGGCTACAAACCACAACAGATCGGCAATGCCAATGCCCGGAATTTGCGCATAGAACGGGCTATTGAGGGACTCGTCCAGAGCAGGATAGATCAGATTCCAGCGTCGTTTGTCGCCCTTGCCGCGCACCGTGATGTGTGCGTTGTCGCCATCGGCGATGTGGGCGTTCACCGTTTGAAACTTCGCGTCCAGCTGAGTGCGTAGCGCGGCCAAGGTGTCCTCAATAGGAGCCTGCAGGATCGGGGCATCCAGGTCGCGCAGTACCGCCTCTTTGTCGACCCAGCGCTCATCACTGATCAGATCATCCTCGAAGCGCCGGTATTCGTTGCTGTCCTTGACGAATACATCACCGGCCTCCATCGCGTCGCACAACAAGCGATAGACTAGAAATTCGTACCGATCGACGTCGAGCCGCTTGGCTCGCCCTTTCTCTTCGGCAGTGGTGAACAGATAGCCACGCAACCGCTTGGGGATGAGGTCGACCGGAAACGTGGTCGGGTCGATCTGTCGTGGGGTATGTCCCAGCCGCAGATGGCCTTGCAGGAAGTCGACGGCCGCCATGAGTGGCGCATGCTCGACCCGGCCAGCGAAATCCAGATCGGTGAATAGGTGACGCAGGTTTCGCTTGAAGGTCGCAGAGAGCGTGGTGTAGTACGCCCACTGGAAACCGACCTTGTCGAAGGCGATGTTGCGCATGTAGTCGGCCACCAGCGGAATGCGTTCGGGACCGAGGTAGCTAAACGCTTTGGCTTTCACCGTCGCGAACGCAGCATCGTCAGGAATGGTGTCGTCGACAAACAGGTGAAGTACCTCACCGGCGGCCTGCAGATGCTCACTCGCGTCGGTCAGTGCTTGCCGCATCGCCTCTTCACTGGCCAGCTTGGCTTGTTTGCCGTAACCCTCCACGCGAACCATGAACGCTTCGATCAAATGGTCGTTGATCTGCCGATAGCGATGGTAGGCGAAACACAGCAGGTATAGCCGTGTGGTTGCCGGCGCCATGCGCTGCAACTTGTAGACGGTGTAGTACATCACCAGGGAAGCGAAATATTTGCCACTTTCCTGCGAGATACCTGCCGCTGCCAAAAATTGCTGCGCGAACGCATGCAGCGGTTGGAAGAGCTGGCGTCGTTCAACTTCTTGCTTCAGCGCCTTGTAACTGAAATCGTTCGGCTCGTGTTTGAGCGTGCTGATTCGATACATGGATTCATCGGCTTGCAGCAAGGCGTCGAGCTGGCTGCGCATGTCGGGCGTCAGCGCCTGTTCCAGCAAACCCGCCAACCGCGTGCGCTCGTTGGTGACCACCAAACCGATGATGTCTTGGAACGTGCTGTACGCTGGTGTGACGAGGCGCTCTCGCTCCACGTAATGGAGCGCTTCGCGCAGCAGGTAGCGCGGTTGAGTCGAGCGCATGGCGATATGCTGGATGCGCTCAACCAGTGCTGCCCGTGCGGAACGATTCCACGGGCGAACATCGAGTAGCTGCAGAACGAGCTTCTGCAGGGCAGCACGCGTCGGTTGCGTGGGGGACCGAATGGCCTTCCAGGGAATATCCGGGAAATGCCGCGCGAGGATGTGATTCACATCCTCGCGAACGGCTTCCGGTTCGACGTCGAAGAACTGCCGCTTGGCTTTGAAATAACCCAGCTGCAGCACCAGATACACGCCAGTCGTCCCCCGACGCGCTGCTACCGCCGCGTGCTCGTCGGCACTCAGGTCGAAGTACAGCAACCGTTCGTCTTCTGTGAAACGTGGCAAGCCGTACAGGTCATCGATTTCTTCGCCGGTGAGGATGGCCAGGCGGTGTGGGTTAGCCGTCATCGTGCCCCACGTGCAAGGTAGCCCCATCGGCTAATCCGCGTTCGATGCGAGCTTGCGCAAACGGGTCGTTTCCATCGAGGTAGCGCATGGCCGAATGCACGTCTTTCCAGCCGACGTATTCCATCAACGCTTTCACATCCCAGCCGTTGGTGTTGGCCCAGCCGGCGAAGCCCCGGCGCAGCGAGTGACCGCTGTAGAGATCCGGGGTGGACAGGCCGGCCAGGGTGAACAAGCGGCGCAATAGGGGAATGATGCTATTGGCGTGCAGCGGGCGCTCCGGCACGTGCCCCCAACGATCGACCTGGCGAAATAACGGTCCATGGGTAAGCTGCGCGGCGGCGATCCACTCCATCGTGGCCGTGACTGGGCACCAGCGCGACAGCGCCGGAACGCGAAACATGGTGCCCGCGTGCTGGCGATCGCCCTTCGTGCGTGGAAGGAAGCAGGTCATCCCCTGACCCGGCACGAGCTGAAGATGCTCGACCTGCAGGCCAATCAGCTCGTCGCTGCGAAAGCCTCGCCAGAAGCCGAGCAGAATCAGGGCGCGGTCGCGCCGATAGCGAAGAGCTGCGATTCCATCGCTCCGTTCAAGCGCACCTTCGATGACTAGGTCGAGCCAATCGACAACCTTGGCCAGTTGGGTCAGTTGCAACGGCTCGGCCCGCTTTTCCATCGCTGGATGCAGGGCCTGGATTCCCTTGAGCACCTGTTTGACGACGGGTGCGCCGGTCGGATCGACAAAGCCCTGCGCCGTGTGCCATTGCGCAAGCGCAGCGAGGCGCTGTTTGAGCGTATTGATCGACAGCGTGCCGGCATAGGCGGCCAGATAGCGCGCCACGCTGTCAGCCGTGGCCGGCAAGTGACCACCCCAGGTAATTTCGAAATGACGCACCGCCGACGCATAGCTGCGCCGGGTATTGGCGCGCGTGGCGGCGGCGAGGTACCGATCGATCGACGGAGGTGGCGGAGAAGCACTCATCTCAGCCACTGTGCAGTGAGGCAATCAGGGGACAGGCAATCGTGCCGCGATGCGAATCGCACTGAGCCACCAGACGGGACAGGACCGTCTCCATGCGCTTGAGGTCTTTCAGGCGCGCGCGCACGTCGACCAGATGCCGCGCGGCGAACTCCGCCGCCTCGCTGCAATGGGTGCCATCCTCCAACGTGAGCAGCTGCGCGATTTCGTCGAGGCTGAAACCCAGCCGCTGGGCTGATTTGATGAATTTCACCCGAGCGATATCCACACCACCGTAGCGACGAATGCTGCCATACGGTTTATCCGGTTCCGGGAGCAGGCCCTTGCGTTGGTAGAATCGAATGGTTTCCAGGTTGACCCCGGCGGCTTTGGCAAATGCGCCAATGGTCACTTGCTCCGAATGGCTTCCCATACCGGTTGACTCCGTATATGACTACGGAAGTAGCTTACGCCCGGTTCATCCCTTTGGAGAAGCCCATGGCCGTTGGTCTCTACGCTGTACCGCTGGTGTGCGAGGCGGTGCCGCAGATCGGTTGCGGGTGTCTCGCCAAACCCGTACTGACCCAATTGGGCGATCACCCCGATATTGCACGGGCCTGGTTGCACCATCACGGCGGCGTGATCGCGATCGAGTGGTTGCGTGAGCTTGAGGTCGGTCGGCAGGTCGGCCTCCTGCGTGCTGCCCTCGGCGGCGACAGCAAGGTTGCGTTGGTGGCTGACCCCTCGGCGGCGACGTTGCTTGCCACTTTTCCGAATCCTTCGTACTGGTACCAGCGCGAGACGGTCGATCAGCTCAGTCAGGAAGAGGCGCACACCATCGCTGCCCGTCTCCTCCAGCGGCTGTCGCACGCACGCGTTCCGCTGCCCGATGGGGCTGCGCTGCAATGCGATCTCGCGTGTGCGCTGCAAGAGGTTCTTGTATCGGACGAGACCATGACCATTGAAGGCCGGCTTGCCCGGCTGCTTGTGGTGGCGGGAAACACATTCCAGCACCATCTTGGACCGAATGCGCTGCCGCAGCTCGATGCGTGGTTGACGCCCGCAGCGCTCTTGCCGGCGGCGCAGGTTGACGTATCCCGAGGCCCCTGACATCCACACGCTTGACTCTGTACCTATGTACGTGAATACAGTGCACGTGTCGATTCTTCAGCCATCGGTACCGCATCCATGGAAAACACCCAAGACTCCAAGAAGGCCGGTTCTGGCGCGCTTCTGGCCGGCGGGATCGCCGCGCTCCTAGCGTCGACCTGCTGCCTCGGCCCACTGGTGCTGATCACCCTCGGGTTCAGTGGCGCCTGGATCGGCAACCTGACGGCGCTCGAACCGTACCGGCCGCTCTTTATCGGTGCGGCGCTGATCGCGATGGTCTTCGCCTGGCGTCGCATCTACCGGCCCGCCACGGCCTGCGCGCCCGGTGACGTCTGCGCCGTGCCGCACGTCAAGACGGCCTACAAAGTGTTGTTCTGGATCGTCGCAGCCTTGGTGTTACTGGCACTGACCTTTCCCTATCTCGCCCCGTTGTTTTACTGACCCGCTGGAGGATCCATCCATGAACAAACTCATCGCCCTCATCGCCCTTGCCACCGCCTTCACTGCACCTGCCTGGGCGGCCACGAAGACCGCCACCCTGTCGGTGTCCGGTATGACGTGTGCCGCGTGTCCCATCACCGTCAAGAAAGCGCTGTCCAAGGTTCCCGGTGTCGAAAAGACCGAGATCCTGTTCGACAAGAAGGAAGCCGTCGTGACCTTCGATGATGCCAAGACCAGTACCCAGGCACTCGTCAGTGCCACGACCGATGCGGGCTACCCCGCCACCGTCAAGAACTGAAGCTTTCGAGGTTATTCCTATGCCCATCCGTAATCCTCTGACGCGCACGGCCGACAAAGCCGGCGTGATCGGTGCCATCGTCACGGCGATGGGCTGCGCGGCGTGCTTTCCCGCCCTCGCCAGCCTGGGTGCCGCCATCGGGCTGGGCTTTTTGAGCCAGTACGAGGGCGTGTTCATCCGTTACCTGCTGCCACTGTTCGCCGTCATCGCCTTGCTGGCCAACCTGATCGGCGGACTTCGTCATCGGCAGTGGCCGCGGATGGTCCTTGGCATGATTGGTCCCGTCCTGGTGCTGGCGGCCGCCTTGCTCATGAGCACCATGGGGATGCCCACGGCGTGGTTGCTCTATCCCGGTCTGGTGTTGATGGTCGTGGTATCGATCTGGGATTTGGTATCCCCGCCGGGAAAAGTTCACGGCGGAGCGAACCAAGGCCCGACCTGTTGTTGAGTGGTCGGTACGTCTCCCGCTAACCGTGATCCTGGATCGCGGCCAGCGAATAGCCAGTGATCAGCGATCCACGGCATAGCGTCGGAGAAAGAAAACATGAAAGCGTGGCTGATGGCCAAGAAAACCGACCTCATCACAGCGGCGATCGTCATCGGCATCGTGCTTCTGTTGATCGTCGTGGTGCCCTATTGCTGCTGATCGGGGCAGTGTCGTGACCGTATGTCTTGCGGCGCGACTTTACGGTGTGCGCTCTGCTCGAAACCCTAGCGACGGCATGTCCTCATTTGTCAGGAACATCATGAACGAACAAACCCTCTCCGTGACCGGCATGACGTGCGCGGATTGTGCTCGGCATGTCGAAAAAGCGCTCAAGACGCTCACTGACATCGTCGCGGTTGACGTCGCCTACCCACAAAGCGTGGCGCACATCCGCAGCATCCAGCCCTTGAGTCTGGATCAACTCAACGCGACCTTGCCGAAAAACTACCGTGTCGCCGCAGCTCCGTCATCGCACGCCGACACACCCGCGGCCAAGCCGTCCAGGCTCAACCAGGCGCTGGACTCGTTGGGCGGTCTGTTCAAGCCCCGCGGCGATGTCGGCACCAAGCCCACCAATGCAGAGCTGCGTCTGCGTGTCGCTGTCATCGGCACCGGCGGCGCCGCCATGGCTTCGGCACTGAAGGCCGCGGAACTCGGCGCTCACGTGACGATCATCGAGCGCGGCACCATCGGCGGCACCTGCGTCAATGTCGGTTGCGTGCCCTCAAAGATCATGATCCGTGCCGCGCACGTGGCGCACCTGCGCCGGACCAGTCCGTTCGATGACGGCATCTCCAGTACGGCGCCGGTGGTTCGGCGTGACCGACTGCTCGCCCAACAGCAAGGTCGTGTCGACGAACTGCGTCACGCCAAGTACGAGGGCATTCTCGACACCAGCCCCAACATTAAGCTGCTGCGTGGCGAAGCGCGTTTCAAGAACGCACACACTCTGGTCGTCAAGTCGACGGCGGGGGATGAATCGGAGGTGTCCTTCGATCGCTGCCTGATCGCCACCGGTGCCAGCGCGGCGGTTCCGCCCATCCCGGGCTTGAAGGAAACGCCCTACTGGACGTCCACCCAGGCACTGGTGAGCGGCGCCATTCCGCCACGGCTTGCCGTCATCGGCTCGTCGGTGGTTGCGGTGGAACTGGCGCAGGCGTTTGCTCGGCTGGGCAGCCACGTGACGATCCTGGCGCGCAGCACGCTGTTTTTTCGTGAAGATCCGGCCATTGGTGAGGCCATCACGACTGCGTTCCGCGCCGAAGGCATCGAGGTCTTGGAGCACACGCAAGCGAGCCGGGTCGCCTATGCGAACGGGGAATTCGTGCTCACCACCGGGTATGGCGAAGTGCGTACCGATCAACTGCTCGTCGCTACCGGCCGCACTGCCAATACGCGCGGCCTCGCGCTGGAGACGGCGGGCATTACGGTCAATGCACAGAACGCCATCGTGATCGACCGCGGGATGCGCACCCATGTGTCGCACATCTACGCCGCTGGCGATTGCACCGACCAGCCGCAGTTCGTCTACGTGGCGGCGGCCGCCGGCACGCGCGCGGCCATCAATATGACCGGTGGTGAAGCGACCCTGGATCTCACGACCATGCCGGCGGTGGTGTTCACCGAGCCCCAAGTGGCGACCGTGGGCTACAGCGAAGCGGAGGCGCACCTGAAAGGCATCGAGACCGATAGCCGCACGCTTGCGCTGGATAACGTGCCGCGGGCGCTGGTCAACTTCGACACCCACGGGTTTATCAAACTGGTCGCCGAGGCCGGCAGCGGCCGGCTCATTGGTGTGCAGGCGGTCACGCCCGAAGCGGGCGAGATCATCCAAGCCGCCGCACTGGCCATCCGGGCACGCATGACGGTGCAGGAGCTCGCCGACCAGTTGTTCCCGTACCTGACGATGGTCGAGGGCCTGAAGCTGGCGGCGCAAACCTTCACCAAGGATGTGAAGCAACTTTCGTGTTGCGCGGGATAAAAGCGAGGCGCCCATCGATGTCGAAATCTCGATCATTGGCGCTGGGAATAAGATTGAATTGAAATGGCCTTCACGCGTTCCCAGCAACGATTTGCTTACCGTTAATTAACTGGAGAAGCGCCATGGCCACGCCATACGATCTTGTGGTGATTGGGACCGGAACAGCCGCCATGGTGGCTGCGATGAAGACACGCGCCGCCGGCTGGCACGTTGCGGTCATTGATTGCCGTCCCTTCGGTGGCACCTGTGCGTTGCGTGGTTGTGATCCCAAAAAGACGCTCATCGGCGGTGTGGAGGCCATCGATCACATCCGTCGGATGCATGGCAAGGGCGTGGCCGGAAACGTCACGATCGATTGGCCCGACTTGATGGCGTTCAAGCGTAGCTTCACCGATCCTGTGCCAGCGAACCATGAGCAGCGCTATCGCGAAAAAGGCATCGATACCTACCATGGGCGAGCCCGTTTCACGGGGCCCAACACCATCAAGGTCAATGATGACCTCCTCAACGCCAAACACGTACTGATTGCCTCGGGTGCAGAACCCATCAAACTGCATATACCCGGCGAGGAGCATCTGGTCACCAACGAGGACTTCCTGGCGTTGCCGGCCCTACCACGACGCATCGTGCTCGTCGGGGGCGGCTACATCGCTGCCGAGTTCTCGCATATCGCTGCTCGCGCCGGTGCGCAAGTGACCATTCTTCAGCATGGCGCGCGCCTGTTGAATGGCTTTGACCCCGACCTCGTCGGCTGGCTCATGCCGGCGTTCGGCACCCTCGGCGTGGATGTCCAACTGGAGACCACGGTCACCGCGATCGAAAAAACAGCCGCCGGCTACCGCGTGCGTTCAACTTCCCATGGTGAGACAACAACGATCGATGCCGATCTCGTCGTCCACGCCGCCGGGCGAGCGCCTGCACTGGCGTCACTTGACCTCGAAGCGGCGGGAATCGCCAATGATCACGGCCGTCTGATTCTCAACGAGTACCTGCAGAGCGTTTCCAATCCTGCCGTTTTCGCGGCGGGGGACGCCGCCCAAGTAGGGCCGCCGTTGACGCCCGTGTCGAGCCACGACGCCCATGTGGTGGCCGCGAATCTCCTCAAAGGCAATCATCGGCAACCTGATTATCGAGGCGTGCCGAGCGTCGTCTTCACGATCCCGCCCATGGCGACCGTAGGGCTGAGCGAAGCCAAAGCCCGCGAACAAGGGCTGAAGTTCAAGATGAAATCGCAAAAGGCCTCAGACTGGTTCACGGCACGCCAAGCGGCCGAGCCCGTCTACGGATACAAGGTGTTGGTCGACGAGGCCAGCGATCGCATTTTGGGCGCCCATCTCGTGGGTCCGCATGCCGAAGAAGTCATCAATCTCTTCGCACTCGCGATCCGCCACGATCTCACCGCTGCGGACCTGAAGGGCACGATATTCGCCTACCCAACCGGCGCCTCCGACATTGGCTACATAGTCTGAGCGCACGTCTCGATCACTTTCGTGTTGGCGTTGCTGACCGATTGATCTGGTGGCGATATGCGAGACGTTTGTGCTATGAAGCCCGGAATTTACGCTTTGGTTTGGTAGCGGCAACCGTTGGCTTGCATGAGGTCGTGGCGACTGCGCAGTTGCCGTCGGACTGACTGCAGCAATGGTCGGTCAGGTAGCCGATTAGATCGTTCATCGCCTCGATCACCGGCGCGTAGTAAATGAAACGGCCACTTTGTTGGCTGGTCACGAGGCCGGCGTGCGACAGCTCCTTCAGATGAAAGGAAAGCGTGGCGTTGGGCAAACCCAACTTTTCAGCAATCACACTGGCGGCGAGACCGTCCGGCGCGTGCTCTATCAGCAGCCGATAGACCGCTAACCGCGACTCTTGAGCAAGCGCCGAAAGGATCGTGAGGACTTGTTTGGTCTGCATGGCGCGGGTGGCAGTCTCAGCACCGTGTGAGGTGATCTTCGCGGTCAGTGTAATGCTTGCGCTCATCACGGGATCAGCCGGCCGTGTCGTTGCTGGGCACTTTTCCCATCGCATCGAGCCGACTTGATAGCGCGAGCCGATCCAGGGCCGCCACGTTCAGATTGAGCAACAGGCTGATTCGTTGTTGGAGAAGATTTCTGGCCAGCACGAAGGCTTTATAAACGGTGGCCTCATCGCCTTGTGCCTTGGCCGGATCGGGGATGCTCCAGTGTGCGGTGATGGGCGCACCCGGCCACGCGGGGCAAACCTCGCCAGCTACCTGGTCACACACGGTGATTACGAAATCCATCACGGGGGCATCCGGTGTCGTGAACTCCGCCCAGCTCTTGCTGCGCAGCCCGTCGATCGGGAGATCGACAGCCTTGAGCACGTCCAGCGTCTGTGGGTAGATGAAGCCTTTGGGCTGGCTTCCGGCGCTGTAGCCATGAAAGCGATCGCGGCCAAAGTGGTGAACCGTCGCTTCGGCCAGAATGCTGCGCGCCGAATTGCCGGTGCAAACGAACAACACGTTGTAGTGACCTTGCATGACGATGCTCCGATCAAGTCTGTGGCGCTTCGTACCAGCGCTTACTGCCGTTGACGATCCGAACTACCGACAACATCACCGGTACTTCGATCAATACGCCGACCACGGTGGCCAGCGCGGCGCCGGAGTGCACACCGAACAGACCCACCGCAGTGGCGACGGCCAGCTCGAAGAAGTTGCTGGCACCGATCAGCGCCGAGGGGCCAGCCACGCAATGGGGCACGCCGAACCGACGGTTGAGCACATAGGCCAGTCCGGAGTTGAAATACACCTGGATCAGGATCGGCACGGCCAGCATCGCGATCACCGCCGGCTGGGCGAGGATCTGTTGGCCCTGGAAACCGAACAGCAGCACGAGGGTCGCCAGCAGTGCGAACAGGGATACCGGTCCCAGGCGATGAAGCAGTTTCTGTAGCTGCGGCTCGCCGCCTTGTGAAAGCACCCAGCGGCGCAGCACCACGCTGATGGCCACCGGCACCACGATGTAGAGCAGCACCGACAACAGCAGCGTGTTCCATGGCACCGTGATTGAAGATATGCCCAGCAGCAGCGCCACGATGGGCGCGAACGCCACCACCATGATGGTGTCGTTCAAGGCGACCTGGCTCAGCGTGAAGTTCGGCTCGCCGTGGCAAAGGTTGCTCCAGACGAACACCATCGCCGTGCATGGTGCAGCGGCCAGCAGGATCAGCCCGGCAATGTAGGAGTCGAGCTGAGCGGCAGGAAGGTAGCCGGCGAAGACGTGGCGGATGAAAATCCATCCCAGCAGCGCCATCGAGAACGGTTTGACGGCCCAGTTGATGAAGAGTGTGACACCGATGCCTTTCCACTGGCGGCGCACGCCACCGAGCGCGCCGAAGTCGATCTTCAGCAACATCGGGATGATCATCAGCCAGATGAGGACCGCCACCGGCAGATTGACCTGGGCGACCTGCATGCCTCCCAAGGTTTCAAAGGTGCCCGGCAGCCAATGCCCCAGGACCGTGCCCGCCACGATGCACAGCAAGACCCAGACCGTGAGGTAACGCTCGAAGAAGCCGATGCGATTGCCACTGGCCGTATCCAGATCGGCGTCGACCACTTCAGCAGACAGCTGGTTCATGCGTGTTCCTCTTCAGCGTCGGTGAGGGTGCCGATGTGATCCAGCGCCTGCTTCAACTCGTCCCGACTCATCGTTTCCACCGGCAGGTTCACCAACGCGGTGACTCGATAAAGCACGAGCGTATGGGCTAGCCGGAAGGCCTCGATCGCAGCACCGGCACCTTGGGCGGCCGCCGGATCGGGCTGACCCCAATGGGCCTTCACGAAATCGCCGAACAGCACCGGGCACGTCTCATTCGCGGCGTTGTCGCAGACGGTGATCACGATATCCAGCGGCGGCGCACCTTCCCCCGTAAAGCGATCCCAGGACTTGCTGCTGAGACCTTCGGTGGGAATACCAAGAGCCTTGAGCTCTTCGATCGCATAGGGATTGACGCGGCCCGTCGGCTGACTGCCGGCGCTGAAGGCTTCAAAGCGGCCTTTGCCCAGATGATTGAGGGTCGCTTCGGACAGGATGCTGCGGGCGGAATTGCCCGTGCAGATGAATAAAACGCGACACGGATGCATGGAGGTCTCGGCTTGGATTCTATATTTCCATAATGATAGAATCATTGAATCAAAGCAACAGGAACCGTTTCCATGACGATGCTGGATCTGCCCCACATTGCTGCCGATGTGCTGGATACCCCGACCTTGGCCAAACTGGCGTTGCCGGCGGACTCCAGCCACCCGCCGCGCATCCTGATCCTATACGGCTCGCTGCGACCTCAGTCGTTCAGCCGGAAGCTGGCCCTGGAAGCGGAGCGCATCCTGCGGCAGTTCGGCGCCGAGACGCGGGTGTTCGACCCGCACGAGCTGCCGATCCTGGACAGCGTGCCGGCCAATCATCCCAAGGTGCAGGAATTGCGTGCGCTGTCGCTGTGGTCCGAAGGCCAAGTCTGGGTCAGCCCGGAACGCCACGGCTCAGTGACCGGTGTCTTCAAGAATCAGATCGACTGGCTGCCGCTGGAAGACGGTAGCGTGCGCCCGACGCAGGGACGCACCCTCGCCGTGATGCAGGTCAGTGGCGGATCGCAATCCTTCAACGTCGTCAATGCATTGCGCGTACTCGGCCGCTGGATGCGCATGGTGGTCATCCCGAATCAATCGTCGGTCGCCAAAGCTTGGCAGGAATTCGACGACACCGGTCGGATGAAACCCTCCCCGTTCTACGATCGTGTTGTGGACGTCATGGAAGAGCTGTTCAAGTTCACCCTGATGGTGCGCGATCGCAGCGACTACCTGGTCGACCGCTACAGCGAGCGCAAGGGTGCGGCCGAGGCGCACGCCTTGTTGGTGGCCGCCGGCGCGATCGAAGTGGCTATGCCGGCTCCGGTTGTGGTGGAATCGGCCAAGACCAGCTGCTGTACCAGTGGAGCCTGCTGACGATGAGAACTGCGACACCGATGAGCGCCACGATCTATCACAACCCCGACTGCGGCACCTCGCGCAACACCTTGGCTCTGATCCGCCATGCCGGCATCGAGCCCACCGTGATCGAGTATCTCAAGTCGCCGCCGAGCCGCGAGCAACTGATCAAGCTCATTGACGAAGCCATGCTCAAGCCGCGTGAGGCCTTGCGTGAAAAGGGAACGCCCTTCGCCGAGCTGGGATTGGGCGAGGCCGGCATCACCGATGACGTCATCCTCGATGCCATGTTGAAGCATCCGATCCTGATCAACCGCCCCTTTGTGGTGACCGCTCTGGGCGCGCGGCTGTGTCGTCCCTCGGAAGTCGTGCTCGACATCCTTCCGCCGATCACGCAACCGTTTACCAAGGAGGACGGTGAGGTTGTGGTCAGCCAGTCGTAGTCGGAGCGGTAGCATGGGTCATCTTGAATTCCAGTATCAGTATGACGAGCTCGGATACTGCTTCGATCAAGGCGTGACGCAACAGCTTCGATTCAGCTGGATGGGCGGACACGGCACCGCTACCGTCTTCGGCGACGACGGCGCTGCTCGACCGCCTGAACCAGAACACGTGAGCTGCATTCAGTGTATGCCCTCCGCCTTCGTGTTGGCCTCTTCCGGCGCGCTACTGAGCGGAATCTCGGAGCGGAACCACCTGATGGACAGTGCGGTTGCCAGCGCTTGAACAGCAACGAAGACACTAAGCGCCACCCCGAACCCCAATCGAAGTGCTTCCCCAAACAGAAGGCTCCCTAGACCGAATCCGGCGAACAGGGCGAAGACGTTCAAGCCCATCGCCTGTCCTGGGCGCTTTCCTCCGAGCACGGTGACGATGCCCGCGAAGAGCGGCTGTGTCATGTCGTAGCCCAGAGAAAGGACGGTCACGGCCAGAATCGCGAAGATCAGGGGGCCATTCAAAATCAGGGCAGCGGCGCCCAGTGCGCCGAGTCCCAGTCCGATGGGTAAAAGTCGGGCGCGCCCCCAGCGATCGGCGGCCCTCCCAATCAGTGGACCAAACAGGAAGCCGGGAACCCCATAACCGAGCAGCGCCACGCCAATCCCTACTGGGCCGAGGCCGTAACGCTGCTCGAAATAGACGCCGAGCCACGTGAAGACGCCCGAGTGAAATATCGAATTGACGAAGACATAGCCATAGGTTCGCTGTCCTCGCGGTGTGCCGAGGAGATTGCGATATCCCCGAAATAGCTCTCGCAGCGTTCCGGGAACAGGTTTTTTCGTCGACGCAATGAGCGCGCGGTGCGGCAAGAGCACCAGAAGCACACCGACGGCTGCTAAAGAGACCAGAAGAAAGAGGCCACGCCAACCGATGATTGGTTCCAGCACGGCACCGAAGGTCGAGCCGAAAGCCATGCCGCCGGCCATCGCCCCAAACAGCCAGCCGAGCGGGCGTCCGCGCTGCTCGTACGGAAACAGGCTGCTGATGAGTACCAAGGCGAGTGGCACGACGCCACTGGCACCCAGACCGGTCAGTATCCGCCCCAGCGTCAACTGCCCGATCGATTGCGCTGCCGCCGTGATTGCTGTGAGCACCGCAAAGATGACAAGTGAGGTCAACATGAGGCGCTGAATGCCGACACGATCGGCAAGGAGGCCGAAAGCCAGCGTCGCCAAACCGTAGGGGATCAGGTACGCCGGAACAATCAAACCCACCGTTTGGACGGATGTTCCAAAGCTCGCCGATAGCACCGGAATGATCGGCGCCACCATGTAAGCCTGAAAAAAGATGATAAAGGTCGCCAACGCGAGCGCCTTGAGCAGGCGTTCGCGTTCATCGGTTGTGGTCAGCATCAGGTTTCGCCTATGTGTGTAATGAAACTCATGCGGGATGGACTCCCTGCAGAGCTCTACGGGTAGCTGGTGCGCTTGACGTAGATTCAGCTCGCCAATCCCGGTACCCAGAAAAAGTACGCATTGAGCATGTACAGCCCTGCAGCGACGAGGGTCATCGCACCGATAATCTCGAAGACCCGACGGTAGGCCGAGACGAAACGGAGATTCTCCAGCCATCCCAGTGACCACGCACCCACCGCCAGCGGTACAGCGCGCCCCAACGCGAATGCCAGCAAAAGCAATACGCCAAGCCAAGGCGAACCCAAGCTGGCGACTACACCGAGCAGCACGGCCAACGCTGGCGTGCAGATCGGACAGATCGCGATGGAAAAAGGGATGCCCAGCAGGAACGCGCCGAAGGAACTGTTCGGACGCTTCACTTTGAAGGCGAACGCTGGCAGCGGAATGCGCATCCATCCCGGCCACATCAACCCGAGCACGATGAGCACAGGCCCCATCAGCACGCCCCACTTGCGATCCAACAGCTTCTGCACGCCCAGGCCGCCGAATCCGGCGACGAGGCCGAGCGCAACATGGATCACGATCATGCCGAGAATGAACATGCCAGCGAAGACAAACGCCTGCCGACTCGTGCGAGCTTTGGTCACATAGGCCAGCGAGACCGGGATGGCAGCCATCGCCACCGGATTGAAACTGAAAACCAGACCGGCAAGAAAACTGGCCATGACGGCCGCCGGACCGGCATGTGCAACGGCATGGCGAAGTGAGTCGATATCCACGTCAGTTCACAGCCTTGCAGCGTTTGGAAAGCGCTGCACAGAGTTGCCGTTTGGTGGGTAACGAAGTGAAGACCAGCACGCCGTCGATGGCCACCGCAGGCAGCGTCAGAACACCTAATTGCACGGCGTAGTCCAGTTCATCGAGAACATTGAGTTCTCGCCAATCCAAGTCCGCGACGATCTCAAACGCAGTGGTCTTGAGGCCATCGCGCGCCTGGGCACAGCGGACGCAGCCGGGCGAGTAGAAAAGTTCAAGCTTCATGCCGTCATCCGCCAACCGGCGCAGCGTTGGGTTTTTCCAACGCCGCGAGGATCGGGCACTCGACGACGGGATGACGTTCCTGGTTGCAATCATGGATCAGTACGTCGAGTGCTTTCGACATCGATTTCATGACGCGAATCTTGCCTTCGATCTGCAACTTTTTTTCGATGGCGAGTCGACGTACGTCCCCACAGCACGCGGCCTGCTCGACGCGCAACGCCAGCAGCTCGCGAATTTCGGCCAGCGTAAAACCGCACTGCTGCGCTTGCCTAATGAAGCCGACGCGTTGCACTGACTCCGGCCGGTAGAGCCGATAGCCGGCGTCGCTCTTCGCGTCCGGTACGATCAGTCCTTCCTGCTCGTAATAGCGCAGGGCTTCGGTACTGATGGAGGCGAGGCCGGCCAGTTTGCCGATCGTGAACATGATGATCTCGATGGTGTGTTGGATGATTCGAAGAAAGTAAGTGATGGCCGGCCGAAGAGCTCTTTTGGGCGACTCCGTGGCCGGTCATCCACCCGTTACGCGGACCGACCCAGACCTGCAACGCGCAGGATCGCCTCGTCGATCCCACGTCCTTCACAGCAGGCGGCGAGCTTCCCATCAATGACGACGGCGGGCACCGATCGAATACCCAGTGTCTTCGCCCGTTTGGCAGCGTTGATGTCCTTCATGTCGTGCACGGTGACCTCGCAGGACGAGCAGGCCACACGCTCGACCAGCGCCACCGCCTCGTCGCACACGGCACAGCCGGCACTGAATACTTCCACTTTGCGTTTCGTGTTCATGATTTGCTCCTCAATGACAAGCGCCCTCGACTCTCTCGGCGCGACAGCGGGGCGAACCACCGTCGTGCCACATCGCGATAGTCACAGGCTAAACCTTGAAGGTAACTCCAAAGTCAAGAGGTTCGATTTGATCTTTGGGGAGGGGTACCACTTTGCCCCTTTGCTATCGAGCGTTTGTATCGTTCGGCACCAGCCGCCGCCGCATCACTTCACGGCACTTAGCAATGATCCATTTCTTGCCGCCGGCCCGGATGCGGACGAAATCAGGTCATACGTATTGTCTGACGGGTGCGGGCTATGGTTTACGGGACTCAGGCGGGATAATCAAACATTATCCCGCCTGATAAATAGCACCTTTTCTTAGCGTTTTTCGCTGTTGAGTGGTATGTAATTACATGGTATGTAATGCATTACGAAATCCATCGGAGAACGGCATGGCGCGTGGCGGCTTGTACAAGACCGAGGTCCAGAAGGCGCGAGCCAGTCTGCTGGCGCAGGGAAAGCATCCTTCGATAGATGCGCTACGGGTGGCGTTGGGCAATACCGGCTCCAAGACCACCATCCACCGCTACCTGAAGGAGCTGGAAGCCGAGGACGGACCACGCGTCGGCGCGACGGTGGCGATCAGCGATGCCTTGCAGGATCTGGTTGGCCGGCTGGCTGAACGCCTGCACGAGGAGGCCGAAGTCCGGATCACCGCAGCACAGGAGCGTTTCACTGCCGAACGCCAAACACTAACGGCGACCATCGAGCAGCACCGTCAAGAGACCACGGCGCTCAGTACGCAGCTGCAGCGCACCGATATCGCTCTGCACGACGAAAAAGCTGCCCACGAGCAGGCCCAGCAGGGGCTTCGCGATCGCGCGTTGCTCGTCCAACAGCTGGAGGAGCGGGTCGCGGGCATGACCGCTCGATTGACTGAGCACGAAACGCACATTCAGTCGCTGGAGGACAAACACCAACATGCCCGCGATGCCTTGGAGCACTATCGGACGGCCGTCAAGGAACAGCGCGACCAAGAGCAGCGCCGGCACGAACACCAGGTGCAGGGACTGCAGGTCGAGCTGCGACAAGCCAACGACACCATCACGAGCAAGAATCACGAACTACTGCAGCTCAACCGCGAAAATGCTCGGATGACCGAGCATATCAATCAGCTCGACAAGGAGTTCCGCCAGTTCCGCACCGAGCATCAGAAACTGCAGTACGCCTACGACGCGAATCTGCCGCTGGCCAAGGAGCATCCGACCTTGCAGATCCGGTTGGCCCAGGCCGAACAAGGGCAGGTGCAACTGCAAACCCAGCTCGCGGCGGCCGAAACTCAACTGACTACCGAACGGGACCACCGGCGAGAGGCAGAGGCCCAGCGCGCCGCCAGCCAAGGTCGGCTGGACGTACTGGAAGAAACATTTGCTCAACTGCGCACCGTCAGTACCTCTGGCGCCCATGAGGCTGAAGCGGTACCTCGTGGGAATCCGGCGTGAGCGAACATCCGACGCCCTAGTCACGACGAAGATAGCTAATTGTTATATAAGAGATTTTTGCGCTTATTTTATACTATCGGGGGATGGGCACAAATAGCCAATCTGCGCAAGACGGGCGACGAGGGTTATATCTACCGGCTGGAGTATTCGAAGACGCAGCAAGCGAAGGTGAAAGCGGATTCGACGCCGGACAAACCGATCCTGGGCCATGGCGCTCTGGCGCTGTCAGCGTGGCTCGAGGTGGCAAGGATCCACGAGGGTGATTTTTCGGATGATCTGGATGGATCGGGTGGGCCCTGTCCTCCTCCCCGGCTTAATGGCGGCGATCGTCAAACGACGGGCCGTATTGGCGGGATTGGAGGGGGACTTTGGGGTACGCAGCGTCGGGTGGGCTTTGTCACCGAGGTGGGCAAGCAAACTACTCCCCGCATCTCTCCCGTCAGGGCACCATGGTGGCGACCTGACTTAAACCAGACAGTCTCCGCGAAACCGGGAGCGGTTCACTTCGATCAATCGATCTCAGCGCAGCAATAAAAAAGCCCCCCGTCGCCGGAGGTTACTTGTCGAAGAATTGCTGGCCTTAGAACGAACTTGAATTAGTGGCCTCGCTGCGGGAGCGCCGACGCAAACCCACAAATAATCCGATTAGGAGTGTGCCGAGCCCGAACATGCCGAGCACCGACGGTTCCGGTACGTTGGTAGGCGCATCGGTTCCAGTGATCCAGCCACTGGCGCCGGATTTACCAATGTTCTGAACATGTGCAACCGACCGCCAGCTCTCGGCCTTGGGATCGGGATTGGCAATGAACGGTGAACCTGTCAGACCACTGTTGAAGGTGATGTCGTAGGCCGCCGTATTACCGCTTACGAACCGATCTCCAGCCAGCCACTCAAAGGCCAGATTCCAGTTCTTTCCGAGCGGGCCAGCGTTGTAACTGCCACCCGAAAACGTGTTGTCGGCGCAGTTTCCCCCGGTGCATGTAATGCTCGAAGTTCCGGTATTCAGGAAAAATCCCCAGCCAATATTGGGGCCGCCGACAAAGTCGGAGCCATTTAGATGGGAGGTCAACACCAGCGTACCGGTGTGAGCGCCCGTGTTGGAGGTGAAAGTGGCGGTCAGCCACGGCGCACTCCCGCTCGGTGATGTGCCGGTGAAAACTGTACCCAGCTCTATGGTCGTCGAGATTGGCGTGGCGTAAGTCAGCGGGCTTGTGACTGCTACCAGACCGAACAACAGGATGGGGATGATCTTCTTCACGTGACTGACTCCGCGCTTGAAATTGGGAAACTGGCAGGATGCTCTCTGCCAATAAATCAAGCACTCTCCGTGCCAAATCATATATGACTGATTCAAATGCACTATTTGCTTTTTATGTGCCGGAATAAAGCTCAAAAGCGTAAGATTTTCCGACACTGCCGAATCGTGGAAACGCCGATTTGGGACCAACCGGCAACGTCACATTTCCCGCATCCCGGGTGCTAGGAACAACCCGTTGGGCTTACACAGCTAGACGTCCCCTTCCCTTCCCTTCGCTTGTCTGTGCGTGCAGTGCTTACCGGCGCATGAAACGGCGACGCGCCAGGGAAAGAAGCAGTCGTTGCAGTGGATTGTTGTTGCCCCCCGGCCGCCACGTGCGTACGAGCTTGTTGCGGTAGGCGTCGAAGTGCAGGCCGTGAGGTGCCGCGATCAACTCGCCCCGGCCAAGCAGGATCTTCAACGCCTGTGTGCCGGCTATTCCGGCGCAGATTTCACACGCCATGGGCGTCGACGGTCCCCGCTGATGGACCAGGTCCACCGCGGAGGGATCGACCAGATAGCCTTGATGCAGCACGGCGGGTGCCAGTCCCACCATAAAGCGCAGCAACTGCTCGTTCGGCGTGCTGCCTTCCAGTCGAAAATACTCTTCGAATGTCATGTGGCCCGGCAGGAACGCCAGCACCGCGGCACCCATGCCCAACGGCGCCGCGGTAATCGCCGGGATACCGCGTTCGGCGCACAGGGCGAATAGCCGGGCGCGGATATCAAGTACAAAAAAGTCCAGCCCGTCGACGTACAGGTCGACCCCCGACAGAAATTGTTCCATGTTGTCAAGAGTGACGCCGCCGGGAAATTTGTTGATGTCCAGATCCGGATTGATGTCCCGCGCCATCCGTGCCATGACGTCGACCTTGGGCTGGTCGATGGTCGACTGGAACGCCCCGGCCTGTCGATTGAAATTTTCCGTGCCAAAACGGTCGAGATCCGCCAGGTTGAACGACTGGATGCCGAGTCGGGTCAGGGTCAACAGATGGCTGCCACCCACACCGCCGAGTCCAGCAATCGCCACTCGCTTGGAGCGCAGCTTCGCCTGCTCGGTCGCGGTTATCCAGCCGATCGTCCGGCTGAATGCCGTTGCGTAGTCGAACGGCTCAGGCGTGACCGGTGCATCAGACATCATGGACATCCGCCCTCGGCATTATTGCGTAAAGCTGCTGCCAAGCCGGTACGGCAATACCGGCTGGCGGCGCTACACATTCCCGCCATTGCGCCCCAGGGGTCGCGATTGATCGGGTGCATGCATGGTGGATACATGGATGGAAAATCTGTGGGTATGCGACGTAAAGCTTGCGCAGACCTGGCGGCTCATCATCGACGGGACTGCTCCCGAGGCTGGCGCAGAGGAAACTGCCCATCGGCTTGAAGCCATCGACGAGAGATGGGTCGCGCAAGATGGTCTGGCGTTGTGCGGAAACATTGCCGGCACTGGACCTTGGGCCAGGTTCGGACGACCGATGCAGCCACTTCCGCTGTGGTGTCGCTTGCCTGTTCCGAACCGTGCCTTGATGTGTCACGACCTCGGATAGGAGCCGCATGTGGTGCAGGAACCGGGTTGCGCCGACTGGCCTGCGAAGCCGTTCAGCGCAAGCGGCACCCAGAAAATGGCACCGCTTCGCAAAGCGGTGCCATCGAACGTCAAACCGCACGCATCAGGAGGCCAGCTCTATGCGCGCCGCCCGGTCTCTCTTTCTTTGCCGCGCCGCCGGACAAGCAAGCCCAGGGCGGTCAGCCCAAGGCCCAGCAAACCGATCTCACCCGGCTCGGGTACTGCGGTCCTGCCGATCAACGTGGCCGTTCCCGTAATCGGATAGTGGCAGATGTTGGTTGGATCCGGTGAAGGGGTACTCGAGCACCCTCTGACTATCGACTCCAGGAACTCCGAATTAAGCGTAAAGTCCGCGAGTCCTCCCAGCCCGTCGGCTTGGGTATGGGTCTGGAAGTAGTCGGCTGCAGGACCTCCGGTGGCGTCCAAGAACCCGAGTCCGTTGGATCCAGTCAGGGGATTGGCGACAGTGCCAACGATCGTGGAGAAAAGCTGCGCTGTGCCCCCAAAGCCGAGCACCGCACCCGTATGGCCGGACAACGTGAGCCACGGCGTACCGACGCCGGCCGTAGCCGGATTCAGCACATTGAAGCTGTTGGTGTTGTCAACGAAAAAGCTGATGGATCCCGGGCTGAACTCAACCTGGTTACCGGTGATGTTCGACACCGTGTACTGGAAGGTGAAGTTGAGGTCGCAACCCGGACAAAACGTTGACTGACTTGTCCCGTTGAACGAGGCAATCTCCCCGTAGCCGGTCAGCACGTTGCCGACCATCGAAACGCTCGTTTCGCGGAAATTGACTGCCTGGACGGTCAGGTCCAACGGACTGCTGGGATCCCACACGACGCCGCCCACATTTATGGGAGTGGCAAGTGTTGATCCACTCCACGCACCCAGCGCCAGCGCGCATGCGAGTGCGACTCCGATAGTCTTTTTCTTCAACATGTTCCTCTCCTCCTAGCCGATCTAAAAAACAATCACGGACAGCAGCCCAGAGTGTGCTTGCGCTGTAAGCCGAATAAAGCAAAGGGGATGCCAGAGATGCAACATGCTGTTTTTAATTGAATTAGTCGCTAAAAACTGTCGGGTTTACTCGGTATTTGTAAGGTATTCCGACACCGAAACGGCGGCATGAGTCTCCGCGCACCGCCGAAATTCATGTAACAAACTGTTTTTGTTGCAGTGTGTCCGGTGGCATTGACATCAAGCCGCGCTAGTAAAGGATTTCGACGTACAGCGGAAATCACCTGCCCTTCACTTCATCGATGGGAAGCCGCGAACTTTGGCCAGGGCAATGCCCGCAGGTGACCTTTGCGACGCGCGACTATCAAGGCCTGCAGAACGCGCGGCGGATGGGCACGAACCAAGGGCGCGCCGTGGGCGAAGCCATCGCACACGAACGAAGATCGTGCATGGCCAGTTATGGCGGCGCGGCGAAACTTCCCGGCACGCGCCTCCCACTGCGAGTGGGCGGTGCGGATCGCGAGTAGCCGAGCCGCAAGAACACCAAGCCGTAACCCGGCCCGCACAACTCGCCCAGTGAGGCACCCAGCCGCGAAACAGACCGCTGAAAGGCCGGTTCGACGGGTACAAATCCCAGGCCGAGCACTCCCGCCGCGGCATACGGCTGGACCGACAGACCGTCCAGGCTTGCCTGAAGCCACACTCGCTCCAAAGCCCGGCCGCCCGCGAGCACATCCGATCGCGCCGTGGACGGAATGACGAGCAGACACAGCCCGGGCGACAGCCGGATGGGCAGCCAGGCCGAGCGCCACCCCAGAACAGACGCCGTGCCCAGCCGGTTGAGCATGCGCATTAGCGCAGGATGACGCAGCGCCTGGAAGATCGGGCGCACCGGTGCTTCCACGGCCAGCGTGGCCGGGGCCAACCCCTCTTCGCAGGTGGTGTGCCAGCCAGCGGAAAAACGGATGCTCGAAAACAGTTCCGCATGCAGCGTCGGGCTCCGGAAACGCAGCGTCTCGGCCTGCCTGATGACGCCGAGTGCTGCTTTTCTCTCGCGCGAGGTCTGCGGCCAATAAAGCCGCTGCCCGGGAATCAGCTCGGCCTGGGCATTCAGGCGCGCCTGCGTTTCGGGCGTGATCGGGCCACGCCAGGGAAAGCGGCGGTCGGTGCGACGCTGTTCGATCGCACCAGCCAGCGGCTCGGGTTGATCGCGCTCGGGATCGCGATACCAACGGATGCGGGCGGCCCACAGCTCGTCGTCGAGGCGCGGAAAAGTCTGCACGTCCCCCGCATAACCGAGCGAGCGGGCGTGGATGATCATGTTTTCAACGCATGCGCCGGCGGCCAGGTCGCTCAGGACATATCGGGAATCCGATACGCGACCGCTACGGCCCGCGTCGATTCGAAGATCCAGATCGTCGCCGCACCATTCAAACCGCCATGGCTGCGAATTGTCCGCCGAGGGCGCGGCTATGCCCGCGCACAGGATGGCTGCTTTGGTCTCCCGGTTCACGGCCCGCGCCCTTCATATATGCACAGTTGTGTGAGTTGACCCAAAACACCCCGAGATCGGTGAGGTATTCCGGCCAATCGAGATTACACCGAACATTCAGCTCGCCGGTCCAACCACCGTACCGGGGATAAAGGCCGCCCCCGGAACCGTCCTTCAAGAAGCAAAACCTTAAATCATCGATGTCAAACGGAAGGCTTCCGCCATCCCGAGCACGCTGGATGGTTGCCTCGCGGGCTGACCTGAACCCCATACTTCCGCGCGTACGACCACCACGGAGACTTCCGGCGTCCGCGTGAGTCCGGGTCGGGGTGCGACCACGGCACCTAGACCTGCGTCTTTTCGCAACCCGGCAGCCCACGCATGGCATGTGGGCATGCAGGCTCCCAGCTCCGTAAAAGTTAAGATGCCGACCGCGCCGCAACTGCCGGTTGATGGCTGGTCGGCCGCCCCGCACGCCGGACAGACGAGCCGGTTCGCCGTGTTCTCGATCTGAAACACGATGCGCCCTCCGACGGCCGAAAGTCGACTTGACCACGCGCCACGCCGCGGACAACCCGAGAGGTTGCGTGAAGAGCGTTTCCGTCCCGTCAGCGAGGCCGCCTGGGGTAGCCCCTAAGTTTGGCGGCGGACCAACCACACAATTCACGAAAAAAGCCGGATTTTCCGTATCTTGATCCGCTTTTTTCGTATGCAGCTCACACAATCATAGCTTGCTCCTACCTTATATTTCACAAAGCCGTGACAAGATGTAACGGAAGGGGAACAGCGTCCACTATGGACACTGACCGTCTCTGAACGACCGAAGGCATGGATGTTGTCCGCGGTCCAGGCCTGATCAGGTTTCGTTACAGCCATGAAAGTTTCCGACAACTCGAAAACCGCCTCCGGCCAAGCATGGCCGGAGAGCAAGACAGTCATCGACATCACGGCGCGCCTTCCGCGTTCAGCCGTGCGCAGCAGCGAACCGCCGTGTTCATGCGCGACCAGCCTAGAGCAGGTGGAGTCGGCTTGGCGGTTGGTGTATCAACGCTACTCGCAAATGGGCCTGATCGACGAAAATTCGTTTGGCATTCATGCCGCTCCGGCTGCTGTGGGGCACCATGCAGCTGTGATATGGGGGCCGGAAGGGCCGGAGGTCGGCTATACGATGACGTTGTTCCGCGATAACCCCATGGGGCTCGCGCTGGATAGCGTATATGGGCGACATCTGGATGAGCTGCGACGAAAAGGGGGCCGCCTGCTTGAGGTGGGGATGCTGGCTGATCGTCGCCAGTCTGCTTCACGCGGCGTCGGGGCCCTGTTCAGCATGATGCGCTGGGCCATTCACTATGGATTGCACACCGATTTGACCGATATCGTTATCGGCGTGCATCCACGACATGCCCAGTTCTACGAACGCTGTTACGGCTTCGGGAAATTCGCGCCACCGACAAGCTACCCGCTGGTGCGCAACAACCCGGTGGTACCCTTGCGCCTCCGTCTGCGCGAAGAATTGGCGAAAGACGAGTTGCCCCGGGGGCTCGCTGATGCGCGCGACAACCCGGTACCCGCCAGTGCGTTCTCGCATCGCTTCGCGTTTGAGCCGGAGCAACTGCGTGATTCCGCGATAGAGGGCTTTTTGAAAGACCGCTATGGTATTGATCCGGGTCGCGAGCCTGCCCCTCGCCTCGCCGACCGCGATATCGCTTTATCAGCCTAGGTTTTAGCCAGACTCTACCGACTGAGAAGCCATTCCGCGTCGGGCGCGCGGGCGGGCACATGAGACCTCATCTGCGTCATTTGTCTGCAAGCGGGCGGGTGCCGCGGCTGATCTGGCCCCTGTTCCCCAGACATCCGGTTATGCGACGTGGGGCAGCTCGAACTGCTCCGGGTTGAGGTAGCCCAAACTCGAGTGGAGCGGGGTTCGATCGTAATCAACCTCGATATGATCGAACACATGCGCCTTGATCCTGTGGTCGACCAGACACAATGCCGCCAACAACAAGATGATAAATGGCACTACCTGCCAGGACCGCCACCACCTGCCCTGCTCAACGCGCGGTACAGTTTTTCCGCGGCTGGCTTGTCCTGAAAGTCGGCACCTGATTTTTGCAGCGTCTCGAGCGTGGTTCGAGCGCTGGCTCTGTCGCCCGTGCGCGCCTGCGCCACTGCCAGGTGATATTGAATGGTCGGCACATTCGGCGCCGCCTTGGCCGCGTTCACCAGGAGTGGCAACGCGGTCTTGGGCTGGTTGTCGGCGATCAACGCCCAGGCATAAGTGTCCGCAACGCCGGGCGGGCCAGGCGCCAGTTTGTAAGCCTGCTCCGCGAGCGCCAAAGCCTTGGGATTGTGCTGCTCGGTGTAGATCCAGGCGAGGTTGTTGAGCGCGTCAACATTGGTTGGATAAGACTTCAACACCTGTTCGTACTGCGTGGCAGCCGGCGCATTTTGCGCGTGGCCCATGTAGTACTGGGCCAACAACAGGCGCATGGACGCATCGTCAGGGTGCTTGGCCAGCCAATCGCGCAGTACGCCATCCGGTTGCCCGGCGCCACTTTCGCTCAGCGCCATGAAGCTCTTGACCACCAGCGGGCGCACGTTGTCGATCTTCAATCCTTGCTGGTAGGCCAGGGCGGCCTTGCTCCAGGACTTCTCAGCCATGTACAGGTCCCCTTCCAGGCTGAAGCCCGCCACCCTGGTCGCTGGCTGCTTTTGCAGCGTTTGTGCCATGGAGATTGCGCCGCGCGGATCGTGGTCATGCAACTTCATGAATGCCCGCAACGTCACCGCGCCCAGCTCTCCCGGATCCGCCTTGATCACCTCGTCGAGATTGCCTGCAGCAGTCTTGATGTCATTGTTGAGGATTTGCGCACGCGCCAGATTGGTGCGGTACAAGGGGACCTGCGGCGCAAGGTTCACCGCCTGCTGCAACGGTTTCAACGCCTCGTTGTGATGGCCGGCGTTGAGTTCTGCCGCGCCGAAGGCATTGAGCGCCGCCGGATTGTCGGGAGCGGCGTCTACAAACTGCCTGGCGGTGCCGGCGGCCTCTTCAAATTGACCGCTTTCGCTGTACAGCAGCACTAATCCGACGTACGCAGCACCGGCCTTCGGCGCCGCCTTGATGGCTTGCCTGAACCATTTCGCCGCTTGCGCCTTGTCGTTTTGCGCCATGGCGAGCCGACCCAGTGCCGTCATGGCCAGGGCGTTTTGCGGGTCCTGTTTCAATACCGTTTCGTAGCGGCCCACAGCGTCCTTGTAATGGCCATCAAGTGAATCCAGGCTGCCGAGGCTCAGCAGCGCGTTGATATTCTTCGGATCCAGCTTGTACGCTTCGAGATACTGGGCGCGCGCTTCGGCACGCTTGCCGGCGGCAACCAGCGTGGTCCCATACAGCAGGTGCGCGGCGCTGTTTTGCGGATTCTTCCTGGCGTATTCGGCTGCTGTCCGGACCGCTTCGTCTGGATGGTTCTCACGGATATAGGCCATGGCCAGCATGGGCGCGCGTTGCGCCTCGCTGGCTGCGTCGCCCGCGGGAATCTTCTGCAGCAGGCGTATGGCCTCGAAAGCATTCCCGCCGGCGAGCGCCTTGCCGGCCTGGGCGAACCGGGTGTCGGAAGGATGGCTTTCCTCCATTGCGGGAACGCCCGACCGCGCTGCTGAAACTGCCGTCCCCGATGTCCCCTCGGCAGAAGCCCGCTGCAACAGAGCCAACAGCTCGGTGTCGGACGGTGTGCCCGGTATGGCCGGGCGCAGCATGTCCAGTGCTTGGCGTGAGCGTCCTTCACGGTACAACGTCAGTGCCAGCAACTTGCGTGCTTCGACGTTCTTCGGGTCCGTACCCATGACGTTGCTGAGGTACATCTCCGCCTGGCTGTAGTTGCCCTGCGCGTAGTTGACTGCGCCGGTGAGCATTTGCGCTTGCGGATTGTCGGGCGACACCTTGAGCAACTGCTGGAGCTGGAAAATCGCGTCGTCGAAATGTCCCTGCTTGTACAACACCACGGCGTGCAGATAGCGGGGATACGGCTGCTGCGGCGTCATTTCCTCCAGCGTCTTGATGCTGGCCAAGGCCTTGTCCAATTGGTTCTGCTGCACCTGGGCGTTGGCGAGCCGGGTCAGCGCGTAAAAATGCTCCTGCGGCATCCAGTCGGGGTTCTTGAAGCCGAGCACGTTCTGATAATCCGACTCAGCGCCCGCAAAATCACCGCTTTCGAATGCCAGATCACCCTTGGCAACCCACGCCTGGGGGCTTTCCGGCGAGGCCGCCAGCGCCTGCTGCAGGTACTGGTCGGCCGAAACCGGATCGTTGGCGATGGCGGCCAGCGTAGCGAGCCCTACCAGTGCGCGGGGATTCCTGGGGTCCAGTGTCAGTGCCGTCTTGTACGATTGTAGGGCCTGGTCGTTTTGCGTTAGCGCACGATGGGCGTCGCCCCTCAGGGCCTCCACGCTTGCAGCGACCGGACGTTCGAAAGACTTTTCGGAAGACACGGTGACGAGCAGCTTGTCGTATTGCCGTGTTACCAGCAGCGCCCGCCCCATCGGCACCACCCAGCGTGCTTTCGGCACGCCGTTATCCTTGGCTTTTTGCAGGCTGCCCAGGGCGCCCGCCGGATCTCCGAGCATCAGCGAAGCCTGCCCGAGCAGCAGCCAGGCGTTGCCGTTCTGGCTGTCGCGTTGCAGGACTTTTTTGGCCTCGATATAGGCCGCGCGATACTCTCCATTGGCTTGGTACTTTGCGCCGGCGTCCAGGCTTCCCCGTCCTTTCGCCAAGCCGCAGCCGACCAGCAACAGGCTGATGCAAAGCAGCGCCAAACCGTGGCGGACGGCTCCAGTATTGAGCTTGGTCAAGCGCATATCGTCACCCCTTTGGCTTACCGCCGCGCGGTGCGCGGAGTCAGTCTGCGTGGGCAGGCTTCTTCAAGTCGTACTTGTCCAAAAGATCGTACAGTGTCGGCCGGCTGACACCGAGCAAGTCCGCCACCCGCGTGAGGTTGCCGCCGGCCTGGCTCAAGGCCCTCTCGATGGCTCGCTTTTCGGCGACGGCCCGCACCTCATGCAGGTTCAGGGCATCGCCGCCGCTGATCGCGCCGAAGTGCAACTCCTCGACCCCGATTTGCTTGCCCTCCGCCATGATGACCGCGCTGTTTACCGCGTTCTCCAGCTCGCGCACGTTGCCGCGCCAAGGGTATGCCTCGATTGCCTTGAGTGCCTTGGGAGTAAAGCCGTGGATATTGCGCCCGTGGCGACTGGCGGCCTGCTCAAGAAAATACCGTGCGAGGAGCGCCACGTCGCCAACCCGGTCGCGCAAGGGCGGAAGCAGGATGCTCACTTCGCTGACGCGGTAGAAGAGGTCCTCACGGAAGCGCCCTGCACGGATCAGCGCGTGCAGGTCCTGATGGGTCGCGCAGATGACGCGCACATCCACCGGGATCAGCTCGCGGCCGCCGATGCGTTCCACCACGCGCTGCTGAAAGAAGCGCAGCAGCTTCGCCTGCAACGCAACCGGCATGTCGCCGATCTCATCGAGCAGCAAGCTGCCGTCAGCGGCCAGCTCGATCTTGCCCTTGGTTTGCTTGTGGGCGCCCGTGTAGGCACCTTTCTCGTAGCCGAACAACTCGGCTTCAAGCAGCGGCTCCGGAATCGCCGCGCAGTTGATCGCCACGAACGGACCGTCGCGCCGTTTGCTCAGGCGATGCACTGCACGTGCGAACAGCTCCTTTCCGGTCCCGGTTTCGCCGAGCAGCAGGACAGTGGCGTTCGAAGGGCTTACCTTTTCCACCAGCCGGCAGGCGGCGCGCATGACTTCACTGCTGCCGATGATGCCGTCGAGTGTCGCGGCCGACTGGCTTTTGAGCTGGCGGTTCTCGGCTTCGAGTTCGTAAACCCGGAAGGCGCGATCCACGATCAGGCGCAGGACATCGAGATCCAGCGGCTTGGAACAGAAATCGTAGGCGCCGCATCCGATCGACTTGACGGCGTTGTCGCGATCGCCGTTGCCGGTGACCACGATGATCTTGGTATGGGGCGCCTGCTGCAGGATATCCGTGATCGTGGCGAAGCCCTCGGTGGTGCCCGCCGCATCCGGCGGCAGACCGAGATCCTGCAGTACGACGGCAGGCTCGTGGCTGCGCAGCAGGGAGAGCGCGGCGGCCCGGTCGCCGGCCATGACCACGTCGTAATCCTCGAAGCTCCAGCGCAGCTGGCGCTGCAGGCCGACGTCATCCTCGACGATCAAAAGGCGGCGCTGCCACTCGCTCATGACGCAGCCCTCAGCTTGCTGTCCGAAGTTGCATCCCCGGCGGGCTTGGCCAGCGGTAACCGGATTGCGAATACCGTCCCCTGGCTGGGGATGCTGCGCACGCTCATCGCTCCGCCCAGCGAATGCACGTACTTGCGAGCCTGGTAGGCGCCGATGCCCATACCCTTGCTTGCCTTGGTGGTGAAAAACGGCTTGAACAGCTGGTTGCGGATAAAATCCTCGTCCATGCCGGGTCCGTCGTCCTCGATTTCGATCGCGGCATCGCCCGCAGCGCGCTCTACCCTGAGCGTAACATGGCCGCGGACCTGCGCCGCGTCCTGGGCGTTGCGGATCACGTGGCCCAGCACCGTGGCAAGCTGGTCAGCGTCGGCGCGCACCCACAGGTCCTCCGCGCTGGGCCGGTACTCCGGTCGAGGCGACTGCGCGCTGCACTCGGCGAGCGCCTTGTCGATTACCACCCCGAGTTGCACGCGACCGCTCGCAGCTGGCGTCGCGTCGCCGCACAATTGGTCGAGCAGCATCGAGATGCGCTGCACTGAATTCCCCACGGTCGCAAGCATGTCGTCCATGAACGCCGGATTGTGCTTGTGGCGCTCGGCATTCTGCAGCAGCAGCGATTGCTGGGCCGCGACATTCTTGAGGTCATGCATCAGGAAAGCGGTGAGCTGGTTGAAGCCCTCGAACTGGCGCGCTTCGGCCAGGCGCTGCGCGTCCGCCGCCTGCGCCAGGGTGCTGGCTACCTGGCTGCCGGCGGCCCTCAGCAAATCAATATCCTCCCAATCGAACGCGCGGCGTGCGCGCGCCTGCGCCAGCACCACGAAGCCGATGAGGCGGTCTTCCAGCACCAGCGGGGCCGCCAGCCACGCTCGCGGCAAGCTGATCAATTCCGCGGGCGCCCGCAGCTCTTCGTCGCCCAGCGGAGGTGGCTGGTCCAGATCGTAAATCCAGCGGCGCCCCCGCATGAACTCCAACGCAGGCGCACATGCCGGGAGTTTCAGCCCAGCCGGCGTGGGCATGTTCAGGCTCGCTTCCGGCACAAAATCGTCGGTGTCGCCACGCATGAACAGCACGCCCGCCGGACTGTCCATGGTCTGCGCCATCGCGCGAAGAGCGCGCAACCGCAGGTCGGCATCGCCGGTCGACAACGTGACGGTCAGCCGCAACCATTCCTCGCGGTAGTCGTGCCGAAAACTGAAGAAATTCTTGGACAGGAATACCCGCAGATGCGAGCGCGCCCGTCCGGAGAACACAATCGACACCGCGCTCAGCAGCGAAAAACAGACGAGTGTGATTTCCGCGACCCTGCCCCAGTCTCCCCCGTACAGCCGCACGTAATAACCGCCGACCGCCGTGGCAAGGATGTAGAACGCGACCACCATCAGACTCGTGGAATAGAACACCACGCGCCGCGAAACCCCGACCTCCAGTGACCACTTCGGGTTGCGCACCGCCGCTACCAGCAACAGCGGCACCAGCAACGCGTCGATGAAGCCGCGCGCTGCCCAGGCGCTGGGGTTGAACTGCCGGTACAGCACAGCGTAGGAATACAAAAAGATGTCATAGGCGAACAACACGCCAAGCGCAATCACCAGAAACTTGAGCGCCCAGCGCCGTTCCGGCGCGGTGTTGCGGTAGATCTGTTCGAGAAACACCACGCCGAGCAAGGCCAGGATCAACACCCCGACCAGCGGGACATTGACGCTCAATGGCAGCACGACGGTTTGGAATAAGTCGGTCGCCGGCAACATGCAATAAAGCGCGAGTGCGATCCAGAGCGCGTGTGCACCGATGCGGAAGCGGCCCAGTAGCCCCGCCATCTGTCCGGTGCCGATGAGGGCGCTCAGGAACACGAGCCACGCGCCGTAGCGCAGCACTTCGGCCATAAGTAACCAATTGACAGCCACGCTGCGCTGCCATTCGGTGTAAACCAGAAACGCAGCCCACAAGGCCGAGACCGCTGTAGCCAGGATCAGCCGGCCTCCGGTACGCTGGCCGCGCCAACTAACTGCAAGCAGCGTCGAGCCCGCTAGGTACGCGACAGCGGCAGCCAGGTAACTGATGACGACGATGATATGCATGGCGTGGCGATCGCTGGCGACCCGGCTGTCTGCGCTCAGCCGGACGCCGCTCTCCCTCGGATTCAGGCATTGCCCAGCGCTTGCTGACTGGGGAACCCGACAACCCCTGCTTCCTCGACCGAGCGCTCCGGCGCGATCGACAGTCGTCGACGGATATCGTCCACTACGCGCGCTGCGGCCTGCCCGTCCCAGAGTTCGGGCTTGCGTCCGTGCGTCCAGCGACCAGCGAGAACCTCTTCCACTGTTCGCTCCAGTTCGGTGACCGTCACCAGCCGGTTGCTGCCCTCGGTGACGGTGATCGGCCGCTCGGTGGTGTTGCGCAACGTCAGGCAGGGTATGCCCAGATAGGTGGTTTCCTCCTGGATACCGCCCGAATCCGTGATGGCGAGGCGCGCGCCACAGACAAGGTTCATGAAATCCACATAGCCCAGCGGCTCGACGACTTGCATGCCGCTCGTTGCCACCAGGTCTGTCCAGAGGCTGAAGGCTTCAAGATTCTTGCGGGTGCGCGGATGCACCGGAAACACCAGCGGCAATCTGGCCGCGATGCGCGTTAGTTGACTGACCAGTGAAGCGAGCGGTGCGGGGGTGTCCACGTTGGCAGGACGGTGCAAGGTCACCACCGCGTACTCGCGCTTCTCCAGCCCGAGTCGCCGCCGCTCGCCGCTGGCATCAATGCGCTCGCGCATCAGTTCGTAGGAATCGATCATGATGTTGCCGACGCGCGTGACCCTTTCCGGCGCCACGCCTTCGGCCGCGAGATTCTCATCCGCGTCAGGCGACGGCGTCCACAGGATGTCGGCCAGCGTATCGGTCACCAGTCGGTTGATCTCTTCGGGCATGTTGCGGTCGCGGCTGCGCAACCCTGCCTCCAGATGCGCCACCGGAATGCACAACTTCGCGCCGACCAGTGCGCAGGCGAGCGTTGCATTGACATCCCCGACCACCACAATCAGGTCTGCTCGATCCGCGGCGCAGGCGCCTTCATAGGCAAGCATCACATTGGCGGTCTGTTCCGCATGGCTGCCGCTGCCTACACCCAGATGCAGATTCGGCGACGGCAAACCCAGGTCACGGAAGAAAGCTCCCGACATGTTCTGGTCGTAGTGCTGGCCGGTGTGTACCAGTCGCAGGTGGCACCAGGGTTGCGCATGCAATGCGTGAAACAGCGGCGCGACCTTCATGAAGTTCGGCCGCGCAGCCGCAATCAAATCTATCCTAAGCCGCTGCATGACAAGGCACCCCCGGTTCCTTAGGTGTGTTGAGTGTAGCAAGACACCGCCTGCGTTCCAGCGTGCCTGCAGGCAGGTTGCGGGATCATTCCGGCGCCAACACCCGCTTTGCCTGGGCGTATCTCGAGATCCACGCGATCGCTGCGTCAGCTTGCGAGCTGGGTCGGGCTGCATGATCCCTGACGCTCACCTCGTTCAGGCTATTGAGCCCGGCTCGAATTGCGCATCCATCACCAGGCCATGAGCTGGCCTGTTTGGCGTGGCCGCCCAGCCAGTGTTGCTTCACCTGCATCGGGCCGACATCGTCCAAGTGTGGAGTGCAATCGGGGCTGGTTGCAACGGAGCAGTGTTGGTACCGGTTGAAAACTGACGGCTTCGGACGGCTCACGGCGAAGCACGAAAGTGTAAAGAAATTCGACACCTGCAAAGCCTCCACGAATCCTCTCGCAGTGGTCTTGCGACAACCTCCGGTCAGAGAATTTTGGGGGCGCGCAAGTGCTCCATAGGCAGCTCGGCGCGCCGGAGGACCAGCGAAGCTGGCTCGAATGAATCCGCGCCCATGCATGGGCGACCCGAGCAAGCGCCCGACGAGGACTAAGCTCCGCGTGGCCGGCGATCACCGCACACGGACAGCACGGCGCCAATGAGTATCTGTCCCGCGTGACAGTTTATTCCTGGTGAGCGCCATTCACGGAATCGTTCGAAGCGGGATGCGCGTGCGCGATAGGCAAGCCCGTCTGCCGGCCATCCGCCTCCATTTTTGGCAACTGTGCCTGTGGGCCTGGATTGGGACGCCTGTCGATGGCCGCATGCCCGCTCACCCGCAGTGCGATCCAGCCTAGAACGCGCTCGGATGGAAATTCGTGCCCGACGGCGAGGAACATCAACAACAACATGCTCGCGATCATCCAGCTGCTTGCCAGTGGCGCTTGGACCAGGCGCCGCCACGTGAGTGCCAGGAAGACCGTGGCGACGACCGTGCCCCACAGGGCTCCCAGAACGACTTCCGACAGCGAATGATCCCGCAACACCCAACTCGATATCGAGATGGCGAGCGCGAGGGCCGCGCCCAGACCCACAGCGACGACACGCAGCCCGGTCTGGTGGCGACCGGTGACGAGCGCGGCGACTGAGGGCCAGAACAGAAACGACAGGGCAGCATGTCCGCTCAAGCCGATGAAGTTCCATCCGGCCGGGTGCCATCCCGAAACCATGTACCACACCTTGCTCAGCGCCACGTCACCGCTCACCAGCAGCACGGCTGCCAGCCACCACCACCCGACTCGTCGGGTGGCCGGGGACGCGAGCAACCACGCAAGAAGCAGCAGCGCGCCTGGCAGCAGCACGGCACCGTCGCCGATATAGATCAATGCATGCCAGACGCTGAGCATCGTCATTTCAAACCATTGCCTGATCTGGCCGAGTCCTCACCCGGTGGCGGCATCATTGGAGACCGTGACCGCGCCTGCCAACCTGTTCGCCTCGCCCCTGCAACACGCGGAATGCGCAGCATCATATGCGCATGATCCGGCATCAAATGGCCTTCCTCGACCGGCTTTCCTTCTGTCGGGGACTCATCTGCGGCAAGGCAGACGGGCCCGCAGCAGCCTTACCGATTGCCGAGATAAAACCTCAACAGAATCAAGCCGACCCCGACGACCCAGCCGAGCAACATCGCCACCGCGAGCCGACCAATCCTGACGTTGCTCGATCGCCAGACCAGATCAGACAGCAACCACCACAGGCTGGTGAAGACGGCAAGCGCGAAAATGCCCCAACCCAGGTGACCGGAGGTCCAGAAGAATCCATTCATCGGGCGGTCAAGCCTTCCGCTACAGCGGTTTCTCCGGCCCAGACACGATCGCCCGTGCGAACCAGCAGCTTTGTGGTGGCAGGCAATTCGAGCACCACCGTACTGCCCAGCAATATCCTGCCGATCCTCTGGCCACGCGCGACCTCCTCCCCATCCCGAACCCAAGTCTCGATACGCCGCGCCGCGAGACTGGTAATCAAGCGCACCGCGACTTGCCCGCAATCAGTTGCGATCATGAGGCGCTTTTGCACCGGAGAGTTTTTTTCCCGCAGAAACGCAAACTCACGCCCCTCCCCGTCCATGAAGCCGTCACCGTGCGATTCCACCTTGAGTACCGTCCCGGACACCGGACTGCGCTGTACATGCATGTCCCAGAAACTCAGCGCAATCACCAGATAGCGCACCTCTCCATGCACGTCCGCACTCGTCACCAGCCCATCCGCCGGAGCCAGCATGCTGGTGCCGGGAGGCGCGATACGCTCCGGATCACTGTAAAAATGGCGCAGAAACGCACGCTGGAATTCTCCCCGCTGCAGCCACGCGCGGATTTGCGTTTCCGGCCAGCGCTTGCGCGGCGGAAGCCAGCGCCGTATCAGCGGCGATGGATACGGAAAATAAAGCGCCCAGAGCACGACGGCCGCGGCCACCAGGCATAAGATCACGATTTGCAGAACAAGTATCGTCATTTCATTGCGTGCCGGACATCATGTCTGACTTCTTGCTGGCGACACGCCGTGCAACACAACGAAATGCTCAAGTTCGATCCCTCGTTCAGATATGGATCAAATCCGCACTGCTGCAAACGAAGCCACCGCTTCGCTTCGGTAAGTGACATTGCGAGATATCACGACCCGGGAACCAAGGCGACGGCTTGGTTATGAGGTTAGCGTAGGTGCGGACCTGCTGCCATCCCGGCAGGTGTTCCGAAGCAAAGCCGGTCGGTTGACTGCCGCCCTGGAGCTTGTCGGTACCACGGAATGAGGCCCTCCTGGAGACCTTTCGCGCGTTGCGTGAACTGGGTCACGCCCTATGGTTTCTCCACTCTGCCTTAACAGATAATTTAGAGACTAGCCGGCTAACTGGTCAACGATATACCGCGTTTCCACCTTTGGAAGCGGGCTCTGACGGGCAAGTTGCGTGGCGCTCAAGGCGTGACGACTTTTGCGTCAGGCATGGCGGGTCATGGAGGAACCGTGAAGTCCAAAAGCAGCCACGCCGGCGCGCGTGGGCTGGTCCTGCGACCGGCGGCGTCAGGGCTTTTGGGCAACATCGCGGGGCAGCCACATGGTCAGCAACGGGCCGCATTTGTCGACGCGGCCTGACTCCAATGCGACCAGCCCCGAGACATCTGGTTCGGCAATCCCAAGAACAGCAGGATTACAAAATAATGCGTATAAGCGAGCACATTGGACGATTCAGACAAGGAAACTGGCTTGGTCAAGCCGCTGCAAAGATGCTAAGTGGATGCGCAGGCTGCGTGTTGCTGCTCAGTGCGGTACCGGTACGAGCGGGAACGGTGGTGACGGACCACGTGATCAGCACAGTCGCGCAAGCGCAGACCAATGTTCCCATTACCTTCGGCCAGATCTTCAAGGCTGGCGACGTACCCCGGGGCGGGACGGTTACCGCCACACTCAATGGCCAGCCGGTAGCCTTGCAGGTGGACAGCAAGGCTACCCATCCTGACGGCAGTTTGCGTCACGCGGTACTGACAGCGATGGTTCCGGCGCTGCCGGCTAATGCGACGTTGCCGTTGACCCTTTCCGCAGGACCCTCGCCAGCGGTGACCGGACTGGGTCCGGTCAGTTTGTCGCAATTGCTTGCGACAAGCTACGACGCCAACGTATCGCTCAATATCGGCGGCCGCAGATACACCGCAAATGCCCGCGCACTGTTACAGACCGCCAATGCCACGAATGCGTGCAAGCCCTGGGGCACCCAATGCAACCAGTGGCTTTCCGGCCCCCAGACCAGCGAGTGGATCGTCAACGGCCCCGTGACGGCGGCGGATGGCACGACCAACCCGAACTTGAGAATCTACTTCGCGGTGCGAGCCTACGCAGACGGCTCGCATGGCACCGTGCGCCAGGTACAAACCGATGTCATCGTGGAAAACACCTCGGCCTACACGCCACAGGCGCAGCCGCAATACACCGCGACCCTGACGTCCGGAAACGCGGTTTACACCAGCCCCGCGCTGACGCAGTACGCCTACACGCGCTGGCACCAGGTGCTGTGGTGGAACCAAGTCCAGCCACAAGCCTATTTGCAGCAGAACACCGGGTACATTCAGGCGAGCAAGGCAGTGTCCCGCTACATGTCGTTGACGCCTGACGAGACCTTTCTGGCCAGCTTGCGCCAGACCTGCGCACCCCTGGATCACTGTGATCAGACCCAGAAGATGCACATGACCGGCGCACAGGCAGCGATCGGTCCGCTGCCGCGCTGGACCAGCGTGTACATCATCGACCCGGATGTGCGGGCCTACAACTGGATGCTGGCCAACACCGATGCGCTCGGTGCGTATGACATCCATTACCGGGATGCGGCAACCGGCTGGCCCGTCAGCATCCAGAAGCACCCCAACATCACGACCGCGGCCTGGGCGTACGCGCAAGGCGTTGCTCAGCAACCGATGACAGGGTCTTTGGCCAACCAGGCGAAGATTGCCGCCTATCGGCGTGACTTGCTCCCAAACTGCGTGAACAACGCGGTGGTGACGGGGTGCACCACTGGGTCTTACGGAACGGGAAGCCCGACGTTGTGGGACAACGCGCACCAGCCGGCGCAAGCGTACGTACCGTACATGGTGACGGGTTCGTACTATTACATGTCCGAGTTGGCCTTTGCTGCTTCGCGCAACGAGCTTTCGCCGAATCCTGTTTACCGTGGTTACTCGCTGGGATTGATTGATGACAGCTACAGCCAGGTGCGCGGCAAAGCCTGGGTACTGCGCCAGATGGCCGATGCGGCATGGTTGTTGCCCGATAGCTACCCGCTGAAGGCCGAGTTCAACGCGAGCGTCAATAACTCACTGGCGGACTGGAATCACAAGTACACGAACAATCCAGGCGCCAGCCCGCTGGGCCTGGTGAATAGCGGTCACAGTTACAGCATGAACGGCGGTACCAGGAACGCCATGGCGCCGTGGATGCACAACTTCTTCACCTGGTCGGCGGGTCACGCCGCGGAGTTGGGCTTCGGGGGGGCTGCGGAACTGCGTGATTGGCTGGCCAGATTCGAGGTTGGCTTGATGACCGACTGGCAATCCAATTCCACGCGAGGGTATTGCTGGCTGGAAGCTTCGGCCTACACGCTGGTGGTTACCGACCCCACTGGGCAATCCTACCTGCCGTCGTACAGCGCCATGTATGCGGCAACGTTTCCGAGCCTGATTGGGTTGGCCTGCAATTCGCCGGCGATGGTAACCGCGATGGGAACCCTCGAAGGCCAACCGTGGCAGGCGGGCAAGATGCATGGCTATGCGTATTCCGCTACGGGCTATCCGGCCAACCTGCAGATTGGGTTGGCTGCCGCTGCCGACGGTGCCGTGCCCAACGCTCTTCAAGCGTGGAGTCTGTTTGAATCGCGCAGCGTGAAACCGAGCGGAACGACTGCCTATAACAACTATCCCAACTTCGCCGTCGTCCCGCGGTCCGTCCAAGCCGCTACAAGCACAGCGTCGCCAACGATGCCCATGCCGCCGCCGGGCACGACCCCATAACCAGTCACGACGCCGCCAAGTAGTCGGCCGTCACGAAGTGGGTGATGCCTGTAGCCAGGCCGGGGACATCCCCGGCTTGGCACATTCAGGGTGTAGCATCTGACGCGACCCGCGTGTGTCCGGCATCCACGGTGCGTCCAGGCTCCGGTATGAGTCCAGTACGCCACTGCGCATGCATCTTGGCGATTGGACGGTACGGAGGTTGGCAGATGGCAACGGATCTTCGCAGCCAATCCAGCTTGGACGACGTGCTGGATGCGCTTTGCCACTTCGTCGCGAGCACGCTATGCGTGGTCGGGATACTGGTGCTCGGAACGGCGGCGCACGCGGCTACCGTCGTCACCGACAACGTCTACAGCCTGGCCACGCAGAGGCAGATCAACGTTCCCGTCACCTTTGGCCAGGTCTTCAAGGGCGGCGACGTGCCAGGCGGAACGTCACTGACAGCCACCTTGGGCGGCCAGCCAGTCGCGCTGCAGGTGGATTCGAAGGCGACCAACCCGGATGGCAGCTTGCGCCATGCGGTACTGACGTTGAACGTGCCTGCACTGGCGGCCGGAACGAAATTGCCACTGGTGCTTTCGACCGGGACGGCCGCATCGGCAGCACCCGTTACCCCGGCGCAATTGCTGGCGACGGGTTATGACGCCACGGCATCGATCCACATCGGCGGCAAGGTCTACACGGCCAGCGCGCGTGCAGCGTTGCAGGCAGCTGACACAGCGAAACAATGCAGGCCATGGAGTCGCCACTGCAATGTGTGGTTGTCGGGTCCGCTGGCGAGCGAGTGGGTGGTGAACGGTCCGGCGACGGCTTCCGATGGCACCGCCAGCCTCAGTCTACGGATCTACTTTGCAGTCCGCGCGTATGCAGGCATGACGTCAGACAGTATCGGGCGAGTACGCACCGACATCATTGTCGAGAACTCCGATGCGTTTTCGCCACAGGCACAGCCGCAGTACACGGCGATCCTGACGTCGGGGAGTGCGAGCTATACCAGCCCCGCGCTGACGCAGTACGCGTATACGCGCTGGCATCAGGTGTTGTGGTGGAACGATGCCAAACCCGGTGTGTATCTGCAGCAGGACCCGGAGTACCTCCAGGCTAGCAAGGCGGTGTCGCGCTACATGCCATTGAAGCCCGACGAGAAATTTCTGGCCAGCTTGCGCCAGACCTGCGCGCCCCTGGACCACTGTGATCAGACTCAGAAGATGCATATGGCTGGCGCACAGGCGGCGATCGGTCCGCTGCCGCGCTGGACCAGCGTGTACATCATCGATCCGGATGTGCGGGCCTACAACTGGATGCTGGCCAACACCGATGCGCTGGGTGCGTACGACATTCATTACCGGGATGCGGCAACCGGCTGGCCCGTCAGCATCCAGCAGCACCCCAACATCACGACCGCGGCCTGGGCCTATGCGCAAGGCGTCGCGCAGCAGCCGATGACAGGACCTGCGGCCAACCAGGCGAAGATTGCTGCCTACCGGCGCGACCTGCTGCCGAACTGCGTGAACAACGCGGTGGTGACGGGGTGCAACGCGGGGTCTTACGGAACGGGAAGCCCGACGTTGTGGGACAACGCGCACCAACCAGCGGAGTCCTACGTGCCGTACATGGTGACAGGTGACTACTACTACATGTCGGAACTCGCGTTCGGCGCTTCACATAACGAGATCTGGTCAAACCCGGTTTATCGCGGGCTCTCGAAAGGCCTGATCGATGAGAGTCACGCCCAGACACGGGGCAAGGCGTGGGTACTGCGTGAGATGGCGAACGCGGCATGGTTGCTGCCCGATCACCATCCCTTGAAGGCCGAGTTCAACGCCGATGTCGAAAACTCGCTGGCGGACTGGAACCGGAAGTACACCAACAACCCGAATGCCAATCCGCTGGCGATGATGGACAGCGGCGCCACCTATCCCGTGGTAAAGGAGCAGAAGCAGCGGACGGGGGAGAAAGGCATGGCGCCGTGGATGCACAGCTTCCTTACCTGGTCGGCGGGGCATGCGGCGGAGCTGGGTTTTGCGGGCGCGACGGAGTTCCGCAACTGGCTGGCCAAGTTTGAGATCGGCATCATGACGGGTTGGCAATCCGATCCGACGCGCGGCTTTTGCTGGCTGGAGGCTTCGGCCTACAACTTTGTGGTGAAGGACGCCAACGGCAACTGGTTAACCAACTATCCGGCCGTGTACGCGGCGACGTTTCCGAATCTGGTTGGGCTGGACTGTAATTCGCCGGCGATGATCGCGGAGATCGGCAAGCTGGAGAAGCAGCCGTGGCAAGCAAATAAAATGGTGGGCTATCCCCATTCAAGTACGGGCTTCCCTGCGAACCTGCAGATTGGCTTGGCGTCGGCGGCCGACAGCGGCCTGCCCGGCGCGCACGAGGCGTGGAGCCTGTTTGAATCGCGCAGCGTGAAACCCAACGGCATGACCGCCTACAACAACTACCCCAACTTCGCGATCCTTCCGCGCTCCTCGACGCACTGACTGCCGCCCTCCCCTGCGCTGCGCCCCTGCTTGCTGCAGCCTGAGATTTGCATGGATGCCGGCCCTCATCAGCCGCCGGTTCGAATCACAACTGCTTGGCCCGCGCGAACGCGACATCTACATAAAGAAGTGGACCGCCCCTTGCCTGCTGGGTAAGTACGGGAAAATCAATCAAGCGAAAACCATGGTCCTTCATGAACGTCCCGATCTCGATCAAATCCGGCTCCCCTTCCTGCCGTTTCGCGATCGCGACCTCCATGAGAACCACATCGGTTTGTTCCAGTACCTTTACGGCGCCACGCAACACCTCGAGTTCGAAGCCTTCCGTATCGATTTTCACGAAAAACGGACCTGGCTTATCACGATAGGCATCCAGTGGAACGACGTGTATCTCGCCAGACTTTTCGGACGCTCCCCACCGCTGTTCAGTGTCTGCATTCGGCGGCAAGAACGACGATCCGGTAGGACTGCTCGACAAGCGATAAATCGGCAGGTATTGCTCCTTGCTGCCGACCCCTACCAGATGATACTCGGCGTCAATGCGCCCACAGATCTCGCGCAGCACCGGCTCAAACTCCGTTTGTGGCTCGATCAACACGAAATGGGCTTGTGGAAACGCCGCATAGAGCCAGGGCGTACCGTTTCCCACTCCTATATCAAACACGGTTTGCGGCCTTACCCCGGCTTCCGCCATGCGACGGAGAAAACTGGAGTATCCGGACGGGGGGGAGCCGACAATCTTCAGCTCATAGCCGAAGCGCGCGATGATGCGCTCCATGGCCATGCGTGATATCCGTCTGATGCCCATCGATTCACCTTATGACGTCTCGCCTGATTCACTTGCCTGGCACGTCTGGTGCTTATACGCCACGCGTGATGCGATGATGATGCGCCAGCGCGACTCTACCAGAACCTGGAAGCCTGAAGATGGAATGCTGGATTGCCTGGTATGCCGCGGTGCTGGTCAACGATCGGATCCGCTTCGCACAACTCAACTCTCACCCGCGATGTCGTGTAGCGCTGCGCGCGAATAGCGTTTCCGATTGAATGCGCCCATTGCAATTCGACACTCTCTCCGCAAAGGTCGGTCGATGGCCATCCGAGACATCTTCAACCGCGTGCACCCCAAGGGGTTTTATCGACCGGACATCGACGGCATGCGTGCGCTGGCGGTATTGGCGGTAGTTGCCTACCACTATTCGCCAGCGAACTTTCCGGGTGGTTTCATCGGCGTCGACATCTTCTTCGTCATCAGTGGTTACCTGATTACGGGAATCCTGGTCAAGGCCATCGAGGGAAACGAGTTCCCGACCTTTCGTGGTCTGCTGTCGGACTTCTACCAACGCCGCATACGCCGGATCTTTCCCTCGCTCATCCTTGTGTTGATTGCCTGCCTGGTCATTGGTTGGCTGGTGCTGTTTTCCTCGGAATACGAGCGTCTTGGAAAGTACGTTGCGGCAGGCGCCGGTTATGTGGAGAACTTTGTCCTATGGATTGAAGCCGGCTATTTCGACCGCGCATCGATCGAAAAGACCCTGTTGCACCTGTGGAGTTTGTCGGTAGAGGAGCAGTTCTACATTGCGTGGCCGCTGCTTCTGTGGATCATTACCCGCCGGCGCTGGCCGCTGCTGAAGTCCATAGCCCTGATCGCGGCAGTGACCTTTGTGCTGAATGTATCGCTGGTCTTCAGCGGCCATGCCACGCAAGCGTTCTATTCCCCCCTCTCCCGCACTTGGGAGCTGATGGTAGGGGCGTGGCTTGCGGTAGGGCACCTGCACGGCACGCCATGGTTGTCCGATTGGCGCTCCGTGCAATCCTGGGGAGGGATGACTCTCATCGTCGCAGGGCTTGCGCTCATCGGGCCCACCAGTGCATTCCCGGGTTTCTGGGTGTTGCTTCCCGTGCTCGGGACCGCGTTGATCGTCAATGCGGGGCCGAACACGTTCTTGAACGGTCGCCTGCTGAGTTGGCGCCCGGCGGTGTGGGTGGGGCTGATCAGTTACCCCCTGTATCTCTGGCATTGGGCGTTGCTCTCACTGGTGGTCATCGTCTTTGGCGACAACAACCCGACGTTTCGCCACGTATCCAGGCTTGTGCTGGTGGTGGTGTCGATTCTGCTGGCGTGGCTGACCTACCGCTACTTCGAGGGCCCGGTCCGCAGGAGTCGGAGAGGATTTACCACGATTGGCCTCACAGTAGCGGTTGCGACATTGGGTGTGGCGGGCCTGGCTGTTCATGTGGCCGCAGGAGTGCCGGACAGGCCAGCAAGTTTTGTTTCCGCCAAGGCCGAGCAGTATGTCAAATCCATGCAAATGGATGCCCTTGCCAACTCCCGTGACTGCTTCAACCCCCAGACCAAAATGACGTTTTTGCAGAAACAAGGCGATGACGCGTACCTGCCCGAAAAATGGTACTGCGAGATTGGCGACATACACTCCAAAAACGTAATGCTTGCTTATGGCGACAGCCATGCGCGGGCCATGACCCCGACCCTGGACAAGTACGGCAAGGCCAGCAACACGAAGATTGTTTTTTCGTCCATCGGAAGTTGCCTGCCATTGGCAGACGTCATCGTCCATACCGATTATTCGAATGCATGTCACGAGTTGGGCAGGAAAGCGACCCGTTTCGCCAGTGAAGAGCGGCCGAAGGCCGTCATAATGATCGAAGCGTGGACGAGTTATCTCGGTGCGGGAAAGATTCACATCCAACGCTCGATCACTGGCGAGCAGGCGTTGCGTACCGCGTTGAGCGAAACGCTTGGTTTTTATCAGAAGCTGGGTATCCCGGTGGTGCTCATGGGGGACAATCCCCATCAACTCACCCCGGTCCCCAAGGCGGCCATCCGGTTTGCCGTAAACCCGTCGGACCAGCGGCTGAACGCCGGTGCGGTGACGCGACCTGGAGATGAGCAGCAGCAAGCGAAAGCCAATTCAATACTCAAATCGGTCGCCTCGCAGTATCCACTGGCGTCGGTGCTGGAGGTCAGCAACGCACTGTGCAATGCCGATATATGCCCGTGGGCAACGCAGCATGAGTTTCTCTACTACGACCTGGATCACCTGAGTGCGGCGGGCGCGCTGCAGGTCTACCCGATGTTTGCGGCACATATGCACGCAATACTGAGCCACGGCGGCCTGGGTAATTAGTATGGGCATGACTGCAGCCCGCGACTTGTGTCAGTGGGGGATCGGCGCCGCGGCACCATCCCGGATGGGTGCACACCGCGAGCGGGCCTGACGCGTTGATTGTGGCGAGGTGTGGCCTAAAGAAGCAGCTTTCGCCATACGACCTCCACTGCCAGCGCCCGTGCCAGGGCCTGGTTGCTGGGCAAGCGCTGCAAATCCAGCAGCCGGTCCATGCACCATTCACCGGGTAGCACCGCGCGGCAGTACGCCAGCCATGTCGGTGCGACTGCGCTCCTGCGCAGACAGCGCCCCGCAGCGTTGATGAATGGTCGTGCGAATACCGGCCGCGAGCGGCTCATCCATGCGTGGAATCGCATCCTGGCAGGCGGGCCATCACTGAACCGGAAACCGTACTCCGACATCTGGCGAGCCACGCCGGAGTGCAAGGCATCGATCAGGCGGGCTTCCAGCCGCCCGGCGTCTTTCCACGCCAGTGGCAGGCGCCAGGCCAGTGCAACTGCCACCGGGTCCGCCAATGGGGTCATATAGTACCCATGGCGTACGGCTACACTGTTGTTCACCGCCATCCAGTGATGGCAACGAAATAGCGGGTAGGCGAGTTCTATCCGGCTGCGTTCGACAGGTTGGGTGAGGTTGTCGCTGGACCCGCCCACCGCGCGGGCAATCGCTGTCGCCATACGGTTTTCATAGGCCGACAGGGCACCAGGCTGCCGGAGGACCCTCCGGTCGAAGCCACGATAGAAGGTGCGCACGAGATCCATGGCGCTGAAGCGGCGGTCGGGGAGATGGAAATAATTGCGGAAGATTTCACCGCCGCCGCCGTTCAGGCCCAGACGACCGCCTGCAGTCTGGTCGAGGCGCGTTTGCTGGTCGACGCCCGAGTCGTACACGCCATCATTCGGAAGTCCGTCGAAGAACAGCGAATTGGCGACGATACGTTGGAGACCGGGTGGCGCCAGCTGCGCGTCCAGCGCGCTTTTATCGATCACATCCAGCGGGATATCGACGCTGCCCGCGACGGCGCGGGCAATCGAGACATCTACAGACGTCTCTTTGCCGTACACAAACAGCTCCGGTCGATTCCCCGCCGCCAGCAAACCGGCCAGGATGAGGCGCGAGTCGAATCCACCGGAAATCGCTGCACGCGTGTGCGATGGGAATGCTGCCGTCGTTTCCGCGAACACGGTTGCGAGGTGCTCTGCGACTTGTTCCACCGCCGCGTCAAGGGTGGCAGAGATTGGCGCCACACTGCTGTCCCACGCGCGCGTGCGCTCGTACCGGACGTTTCGGATCAGGTCCAGCCCGCTGCCAAGCTGGAGCGTGGTGACACCGTCCGCGACGGTCTCATCGGAGTGCGAGGCCCCCAACAGCACGTACTCAACCGCAGCCGCCGCATTCAACCCGACGCGGCCGGCGTAGGCGCAGGTCGCGAGCCAACTGGTGCTGTGAAACAACCCATCGGGACTCGTGTACAACCGGACAAGACCGAGGCCATCGTTCAGCACCAGACATTGGTGCGCGGTGCGCAGAAACAGCACGAAGTTTCCGCGCAGCGAAGCCTCGTCGATCTGCCTGCCGGCGCTGCTGTCTTCGATCAGCAATCCCAGCGCTGCCTTGCCAAATTTGCCGCCGTACCACAGCGGTCCCACGCAATACGCGTCGCCGAGCGGCGTATGGAGTTCGAGGTTTTCCACTTCAAGCTGAGAGGGCGACGCCCAGGTGACCAAGGCGCTCCCGTTCCAGTCCAGGTGTGGCCCCGCGGCAAACCCTTGTTGCTGCATGGAGCCCGATGCGCGACGCACGCCCTCCGGGCTGGCGCCAGTAACCGATACGTACAGCGCGTTGAGCATCTGTTACCTCGCTTGAGGCAGAAAGGGAATCCGAGCGTGTTTCCCACCCCAGCGCGACTGCGGCCCCTACTCCGCGATGCCGGGCTCGCTCGTGACCTGTGGTCTATCAGGTGAGTGCGCGAAGCTGTGCTGCGGTCTTTTCCACCAAGGGCAACATTTTCCAATGAGCAATGACGGCGTCAAGCGCTCCGCGCTGGCGGTATGCGCCCCAATAACATAGTGAAAAATAAAGCTGCGCCCAGCGTAGCGTGCGCATGTCGATCGCGTCGCCAAAACCGGCGAGGAAGGCGGTCTCCGCCAGCTCATGGCGGCGACGTGCACGGGCGCCGATGCCGCCCAGATTTGCGAGCCAGAGGTGATTCACAAAGGGCGCAAGATCGTAGACGGCCGCGCCCGTAGTCGCCCGCTGAATGTCCAGGCCCACATACCGTGTGGCGCTGCACAACATGTTTCCTGGCTTGAAATCGCCGTGGATCCGTACTCCACCAATGGCAAGCGTGTCGGCATCGCGGCCGACGCGCACAAACAGCTCGCACGCGGAACGCAGCTTGCGGTCTGCAGCGAATGCGCTGCCGTAGGTTGCCTTCAAGTAGTCAATCCGCTTTCCCACTTCGAGCCCTTGCCTGACGTCGCCGTCAGCGCCCGCTCCATGCAGCTTGCGCAGCCAAACTCCTGCAGACCGGAACGTTGCGTACACTCCCGTAGCGGTCTGCTTGCGGGCATGGCGCTCGAGCTCTTCGCCCGGGAACAACCCAGTGATCATGACGCCATGGTTGGCGATCGCAAGAAAGCCCAACGGCTCCAGCGTCCCGTAGCGTGCGCAGCCAGCGAATGCAGGTTGAAGCACGCGCAGGGTTTCGTACTCCTCGCGTAGCTCGGCGCAGTCATCCGAGTCAGCGGTTCTGCCGCGGCTGGCCTTGGCCACGATTCGCGCGCCGCATTGCGCGCATTGCAACCGATGGATACTGGAGTTCTGGCGCATCGTCGGTCTGGCCGTCCGCACCCACCCGGCATTGGCATGGCACTGTGTGCATGCGAACTGCGTGTTGAGTACTTCTGGTATGTCGAGCCCTGACATGGCCTAGCCGAACAGGACACGGTTGCATCTTGGAAAACGCGATGCGGCGCGCCGGAATTCCTCCAGAAACGGATGCCGAACGATTCTTGCGCCGACCAGCCAGCCTGCGCAGCCCGCGGCCACGGCACCGCAAAGGGCGGGAATCATGTGTTGCTGGATCAGGCCGGGCCAGGATGCCACCACGGCTGGCCCGATGCAGGTGGTCATCGTCACCGCCATGCTCGGAATCAGCGCTCTCGCGCATTTGCCCATGGATAGCGGTTCGTAGCTGCGCAGCCGCCGGTAATAGAGAACTGTGGCAACGACATATACCAGCACCTGCACCGCTGCGACGGCTGCGACGCTGTAGAAGGCCGCCACGATCGTTACGCCAATCCGCACCAACTGGTATTTCACTTCGATGAGCGTCACCGCGCCCACGTGGCCCAATGCCACCAGAAACTGGTTGCATTGGTACGTCAAGGTACCCACGATGGCAGCCGCACACAGCCAGCGCATCAGCGGCACCGCCGCATCCCATTGGCTACCGAACAGGACGCGGATGAGCGGGAATGCCAGCAGTATGCCGGCGGCGAAGAACGGCCAACTGATTCCGGTGAGATAGACGAGCGACCTCAGGAAAAGCTGCGGGGCGGCGCCGGTTTCGCGATGCTCGCGCGCAAACGCCGGGAACGCGACGCCGTTGATGGCGCCCACGAAGGTGCTGCCGTACATGTTGACGATGCCGTAGCCGCGCGAATAAAGGCCGGCAGCAGCCATGCCCAACATGCGACCAATCACGAGATTCGCGGACTGATCGCCCACCTGCCGTGCAATGTCGGCGATGGTCCGGTTGGATCCGAAACCCAGTACGCGCCTCCAGTGCAGCAGGCTGAGACCCGTGACTCGGTACTGCCAACCCCACACGGCACAACCGGCCACCATCACCACGATGCCGACCACCGAAGACCAGGCCATGCTCATGTAGCTGAAACCGGCGTACGCCAACCCGACCGTGGTGCAACTGCGTATGACGTTCTCGCTCAGGCGGATCCTGAGCAGCTTCCCAAACTCGAGCTCGCGCTTCATCAGCGTCTGGCTTATGGCGCCAAACGGCAGCAGCACGAACACGATACTGACCACCTGCAGCACGTCGGACACGCCGGAATTGCCGTAAAACCTGCCGGCGGCTCCGCTGAACGCGAACAACGCGAGACCCAGCGACCATGCAATCAACAGGTTGATCGTAAAGACGGTCCGGATCTTTTGATTGTCGAGCTTCTCCTCCTGGATCAGGAATTCGCTGACCCCAAAGTCGCGCAGCATCTGGATCAGTGCCACCAGTCCTGCCGCAATGGAATAAATGCCGATCTCCGCAGGTGTCAGCAGGTGGCTGACGATGACGACCCCACCGAAAGTAAATACCAGACTTATAAAGGTCTGGATGAAAGACAGCGACAGCGCCTTGCGTACACTGTACTTGGGCCTCCCGCCATTTGTTGTCACGATACAGCCGCTGCCGTTTGCGGCTTCGCCTGTGCCGGTGCCGGAGCCGGCGCGATCCGCTCCGCAACGATATAGATTGCCTCGCTGACCAGCGAGACCAGGCGGTAACGCTGCATCTCGCGCAAGCCCGATTGCTGCAGCAGAACCTTGATCTCGGCGTTGCTGACGGGGTGGTTCGCTGATGCCTGATTGCCCAACCAGTGCTTCACGCGCCGCCGGAACCGCTGGTAGCTTGAATCGAGGCTGTGGTTGATGACCACGATCGAGCGGCTCAGCTTGGCGACTCCCGTTAGGAATTCGATCTGTTGATCGAGCGGAAAATGCATCAGGACCCTGGCGCACAGTGCAGCGTCATACAGCGGTTCGCTCGGCCGCGATGCCTTGACGTCCACGACCTCGCAGGCGAAGCGATCCGGGAAACGGAGCAAGCGCTGCCTTGCCATTTCCAGCATTTCGTCGGAAATGTCCAGACCATGCACCCGGTACCCGGCGGCCAGTAGCGGTTCGGCCAGCCTTCCGGTCCCGCATGGCGCGTCGGCGATGATGCAGCCCTTGGGCAGGCTGGCAAAGCATTTGGTGATGGCGCGTTTTTCCAGATGATTGAATACCCGTCCTGGAATACTCGCAAACCGCTTGCGGTCGTACTCGCTTGCAACCTTGCGGCTCTTGTAATGCTCGTCAGGATTCCAGTTCATCATTTTGCGCCTCAAGAGATTTCGCGGATTGATGGTGGTTTCAAGTTTGAGACGGTATTGCTGATTACCTCAACCAGACTCACGAATGGCGTGTCCCGTCGCAGCGGCAACGCCATCCAGCATGCCTGCAAGCCGCGCCGCCCCCGCGCTTCTTGCGTAACCAGCCACGGTTGCAACGGCCGCCACGGGCGCCTGGCCGTCACGAAGCGCACGGATAAATGCCGGCAGCCGGGTGGCGATCGCGTCAACGTCATCGATCGGCACCAGCTCTGCACTGCCCATGCTGCGAAGTACCGCAGCCGTGTCTCCGTGTTCGCCCACCAGCGCGAAGATCGGCCGCCCCATGCGCAGGTACTCGTATAATTTCGCGGGGATCTGGCGGTCGAAGCGATCCCCCTGGAACAACAACAGTGCGTCAGCCCGGGCCTGTTCCTCGAGTGCTTCCCGATTGGAAAACGGGGGCGCCAGCGTCACCATCTCCCCGAGTTCCAGTCGCTCGATTTCGCGCGCATACGTTGCTTCCGACCCACTGGCTCGCAACACCACGCGGAGATCGGCAGCACCCAGCGTACCGGCGGCCTGCAGGCGGGCAAGTGCCGCAAGGAACGGGGCTGGATTGCGGCCATCCGCATACAACAGGCCGCTGTGCACCAACACCAGGGGTCGCCCCGCCTTCGACGGTGGATCGGGAAGCCCTGCGAACGCGACTTCATCGTAACCGTTTTCGATTACTGCAAGGCGGCCCTCGGCGTGCGCTGCGGGATAGCGCCCTGCATAGGTGCGCAGGGCTCCGGGCGTGGTGAACACGACACGCGTTGCATCCTGCAAAACACGCTGTTCCCATCGCTGCTGTGAGGCAACAGAGTACGGGTTTGCGGCTTCAACCGAGCTGGCTACCGGGTCCCGAAAATCCGCAATCCACGGCAGCCCGGTGATGCCGCTCAAGGTCCGCGCAATGCAATGAGCGGTCATGATCGGATAGGTGGACCAGATTGCGCGCACCCGATGGCGACGGATGATGCGCAGCCCCTGCCCCACTGCTGCCGGCCACCAGGAAGCCCAGCGATCGGGCTGTGCCAGAAACCCCGGGTATCTGCCGCCAATACCGAAATGGCGCCGGGCGTCGAACGCCAACGCGCGCTGCACCACACAGCCTTGTGGAATGGCGTCAACGGTGATCGGTGCGGTGCGCGGGTAGGCCAGTGCCTGCGCCGACAACACGATGGGATCCCAGCCAGACGCCGGCAGATAGCGCGCAAAACCCAGCGTGCGCAGATTCCCACTACCCATCGCAGCCGGTGGGAAGTGAAAGGCAATCATCAGGACGGCACGTCCCATGTCATCAGTCCTGGATCGCGTTGGGTAGTTTCCGGGCATGCTCGGCCCACCCTTTCGGTGTTCGCACTTTGAGCGATTGACTGTCCTGGACCTGTTGCGCGCAGAAAGCCGCCAACACCGCGGAAAGCGCCATCAGTTGGTAACTCAAGTCGAAGTAACTCATCGGCAGGAACGCGCCGGCTGCCATGAAAGCCACCAGGGAGACTTGCAGCATGGAAGCCATATCAAAAGCCCATCGCATGTCAGGCATATCGCGGGTGCGTTTTCGCACCCGACTACAGTTTCTCCAACTCACGAACAGCAAGGCCAGAAATATGGCCAGCCCCGGAAAAGCCTGTTCCCCCAGAACCCGGAAATAGATGCTGTGTACCGCCCGCGGGATCGCGTCCTCCGGACCGTAGCGTTCCCACATCGAAGTGCTTTCATATACGTTGAAGCCGCCGCCAAGCAAAGGGTGATGGATGGCAACGTTGGCCGAGAATAGCCATGACTGTATGCGCGACTCGCCCGAGCTGGTCTCCCTGGCCTGCTGCAGGGTTCCCATGCGGGCCGTCCATTCGGGTGGCATGAAATGGTAGGCGACGGCGCCCACCGCGATGACGACCAAAACAACGGCCAGCCGGCGACGACTCTTCAAGAACAGGGCACCGGCGACGACGGCCAAACCGATCAGGCCACCGCGCGAATACGTTCCCAGTATCGCAACACCGGTAAGCAGCATGCCCAAGGCCAAGCCGAGGCGAACGAATTTCCACGAAGAATGCAGCTGCAAATAACGCATGAACGGCAGCGTCATGCACAGGGCGAGTGCCAGGGCATTGTTGTCGGCAATGAAACTGTTGGGAGGTCCAAGCACATGATTGACCCCACCTCTGAGTATCGTGAACAGCCCTCCCTTGACACCATAAAAGCCCAGTGAAACCACCATCATCCATACGAGCCAATGCATGCGCTCGCGGTTGTTGACCAGGATCAAGGTGACAAACACCATAACCAGAACCTTGGCGAACTCCTGCCACGTCGCCCATGCCGAATCCGGCACCACTGCCTGCAATGTGGTCAGTCCCGTCCAAAACAGGAACACCACCAGAAGCACGCTGATCGTCGACCATGGAATCCTCTTGCTTTCCCTGCTGAACAGCCAGCTTGCGAGCGTGGCGATGGCAATCAATTGCACCCATGGGAAGCTGACGGCAAAGCCGTAGCACAGGCGATGCGGGTTCATGTAGCCGAGCCAGGACCATACGAGCAGCCCCACATAGGGACGCATCAGAATCCAGGGAAGCATTCCGAAGATGAGCAGGGCGAGGGCGATATCGCGCATGGCGCTAGCCCGCGTCCAGTTGCAGCATGAGCGCATCCATGAAGAATTTGGCCGCCCAGTTGGGATAGCGGTTCTTCATGTAACCACCTGATCGCGGGTGCGAACCCGGCATGCCACCGCGCACTGCCCCATCGGCGGACGTCACGTCCTGGATCGACAGGCTGAAGCGATTGGCGCGTTCCGCCACCGGTTTCCAGGAGTTATCGCCGGTTGCCGTCACCAGGCGTTGCCAGATGATGGCCATTTGCGCATTGCCGGTCACACAGGTCCACCGGCTCGCTGCCTGCCACGAAGAATCCAGCCGGCCGGGCAAAGCCCCGTCGCGACGCTGGGTTTGCGCTACGGCTCGCGCTACGCGCGCGGCCGTATCCACGAAGGTGCTGTTGCCAGCCATCAAACCGACTTCCAGGATGCCGCGCGTGGCATACGCGATGGTGTGCGTAAGCGGCCGATCGTTGTCTTCCAGATCGTTGTTCTCCAACCACCCATTGGGACGCATCTGGACAAGTGCCCACTGCACATTGCGCACAGCTGCATCCAGATAGCGCGGCTCTTGCAAGGCGCGACTGGCCTTGGCCAGCGCGAAGGCCACACGCGTGTTGTAGGTATTCACGGCATGGGTGGAAAACGGCGAACCGAAGCGCCGCCACGCACCATCTGGATCCTGCGCGGCCACCAGCCAATCGGCCGCTCGCACCGCCGAGTCACGGAAACGCATGTCCTGCGTTAGTTGCCAGGCGGACAGCCAGCCAAACACTACCTGTCCGGTGTTGAAGACGGTCGGCACGATCTGCGTTGCGTCCATCGTGCCGGCGCGAACGCCGCCGTCCGGAAGCTGGAGGTCGGACTCCCACGCTGCCATACGCAGCGCCCGTTCGCGATATTCACTTCTGCCGGAGAAATCCGCATAGCGCAGGAAAGTCGGAATGATGTAGCCGGTGGTTTCCGGGTAGGCACCAGCCCACTGCCCTTTCGCCGCATCGTAATAGGCGCTGACACCGCCGCAGCCGGTGGCGTCCTGGGCGCGCGCCAGCCATTCGGCGGCTGCATGCAATCCACGGCGTGCATCCGCTGGGGGGCGCGCCCATCGTCCAGGCAGGAGTCTGGCTACCATGCTCATGATTTGCTCCGGACCACCGGCGATCCCGGCATCATCTTCGAAGTTCGGCTGTGCAGAGCACGCCGGACGTGCTGCAGGCGTTGCAGCAGACACGGCATGGGATCGTGCCACCGGCACAGGGCATCGGCCACGCGGCCACCGTGCGGATAACCTTGCGTGAGCCGCTGGTCCTGGGCGGCTGCGGACTGCATGTCCTCGGAGCGTACCCGCCATACGGCTGGCCGCATGGTTGCGGTGGGAACCGGAAACGGCAGACCCAGCTCGGAACACCAGGCCGCATAAGGCAGATTGACCCCATTCAAGGTCGCGACTTCTTCCTGGTAATCGGTACGACCGATCGTCGGCTCCACCATTCGGAATTCGCCGCTACGCATGTCGCGCTTGTATTCCATGCTGGCCAAGCCGATCACGCCCACGGCCTGAAAGAATCGCGTGGTCATGGCGGAAAGTTCCGCATGGACTTCCGGTGCAGCCACGCAACTGGCCGTACCGCCCACCTGCGGCGGCCAGGAGCGGATTTTGCGACCGGTGAATGACCCCACAACCTGTCCCTGCCGGTCGAGGCATTGCAGACAAAAATAAATACTGGAGTCCGGGCCCTCGATCCACTCCTGCACCACCACGTCCGCCATCACCGGCAGGATGCGGCGGACCAGCTCAATAGCTTCCGCGGCGTTCTCCACGCGGTAAGCCTTCTTGAACTGTCGGCTGTATTCCGCATTCCGTTCGCCGGGTTTGATCACCACCGGATAATGCAGGTTCTCGAGCGCAGGCAGATCCGCGCGCGTGCGAACATGCACCAGCGATGGAATGGGACTGCCGAGTTGTTCGGCCCGGCGCTGAAACCCCTGTTTGTGCAGCAAGGCATCCACGACGTCGCTGGACGGCAGGCTGAACCGGTACAGCGCGGACAGCCTATCGCGCTGCTGTGAGACGGCCTTGACGCTTTCCTCCTGGGTCAGGAGCAACACCGGGCGTATACCGGAAAACTGCGCCGCACCCAGACGAACAAGTTCCTCGACCAGCGTTTCACCATGCAGTGCACGCACCTGCAGGGGCCTCGCCATACGAGTGTGCATTTCCGGACGGCGCGCGTCGGCATCCAACAGCCATACCGACACCCGCGCGCGCGCCAGGCTGCGCGCCACGCCCAGGCCGTTGACTCCGGCACCCAGCACCACCGCAGGCGTGGCAATGGTCATGCGCCCTCCCACCGGCTGCACCGGTGACGGCCGAGTGCATCGGCATAGACAGCACGATAGCGGGCCACGCTCGCCGTCCACGTGCGTTCGCGCTCGACGAATTTCCGCCCCTCGGCTATCGCCTCGCTCCAGGTCGCGGGGGTTTTCAGCAACCGGATCAGACACTGCGCGAGTGCCTCGACCGATCCGGCGGGAAAAAGATGGCCATTGCGGCCGTCGCGGATGAGCTCCCGGTGGCCGCCCACATTCGAAGCCACCACCAGCTTGCCCATGGCCATCGCCTCGAGCGGTTTCAGCGGTGTCACCAATTCCGTCAGGCGCCGCGAAACCCGTGGATAGACCATGACATCCATTGCGCTGTAATAGCGGTTCATTTCATTGTGCGGCACGCGCCCTGCGAAATGCACGGCGCCCTCCAGGCCAAGCCGGGAAGCCAGTGCTCGCAGCTCGGCTTCCTGCGGCCCGCCACCCAGCAATAGAAGGCGCGCCTGCGGTACCTCGCTGAGCACCAACGGCATCGCGCGGAGCAAGGCGTCGAGCCCTTCATAGGCGTAGAACGAGCCAGCGAACCCCAGCGTGTGTCCGGGCGTCAGTCCATATTTCCGCAACAACTCCGTATCCGCCGTGTCGGTGAAACGAAACAGGGACAGATCCACGGCGTTGGGAATCACGGTGATCTTGTCGGCTGGAATGCCGCGCTTCAACATGTCGCTGCGCAAGCCGTCACAGATCGTGGTCACGGCGTCTGCCTGCTGCAGGGCACGCGATTCCATGGCGCGCGTCAAGCGATACCTGGCGCCCCACTCGCGCGCCGTTCCCTGGTCGACTGCCGCGTCTTCCCAGAATGCCCGAACCTCATACACCACCGGAATGCGGGCGGCCCGGCCAACTGCGAGTGCGGGGAACGCGTTCAGCACCGGCGAGTGCGCGTGGATGATGTCGGGCTGCACATTGGCCACCACTTCGGCAAGCCTGGTCTGCAGCGCCTTCATCAAATAGCGATATTGGAACAGCGGCAGCTTCGCCGCGAGTCCGGACGCCGGCGGCGTCCGGTGGAAAATCCAGTCGTCGACATGTTCCTCACGCTGCCGGCCGCTGCCCTGCTTGGGGCCGGTCAGTTGCATCGTTTCCCAGCCAAGCGCCCGCTGCTGGTCCAGGATGGCGAGTGTCCGAAACGTATAGCCGCTATGCAGGGGCAGCGAATGATCGAGCACATGCAGGATGCGCAACGGTCGGTCGGCAGCTAGCGTGCGGGAACCGTCGGGCAGTCGCGTGACACTCGGCATTCCGTTCATGGCACGGACCCCATCCCTGCCCCTGCAGCACGAGCGGACTGCACGCGTGCATAGAGCGCGCACTGTGCCCCGATCACCGACTGCCACCCCAGGCGCCCGGCGAATTTCCGCGTCGCAGCGCGGTCCGGCTTGCCCTCCTGCAACGTGGTCCACGCGCGTACCAGGGCCTCCGGACTGCGCTCGCGCATCAGCGCTCCTGCCTCGGGAGCGGTGATCAGTTCCGGTACGCCCCCGACCGGGGTGGCAACCACCGGTGTGCCGCAAGCCATGGCCTCCAGCACGACGTTGGGCATGCCCTCGCGGCTTGATGCGAGCACCAGGGCGTCCGCAGCGTTGTAGTAGCTGCATAGCTCGGCCTGGGAAACCGCGCCGAGGAAGCGCACGCGCGCGACCAGGCCGAGCCTTTCCACCAGTCGGCGCAACTTGTGCTCTTCCGGTCCGGTGCCGGCGATCAACAGTGTGGTATCCGGCACCCGCGCAAGCGCCTCGACGGCGATGTCCACGCCCTTCAATTCGACCAGATTACCCACCGTCAACCAGACGGGGCCCTGCAGACCCAGCCCGGCGCGTATCGCAGTGCGGTCGCGGGGTCCGAAGCGCTCCAGATCCACCCCGTTGCGCAAGACCGTAATCTTCCCGGGATTCACGCCCAGCGCCGCCAATGTGTCCTTCAGTGCCTGCGAAACGGTCACGATGGCAGCCGCGCTCTCCGCAGCCCGCTGGATTTGTCGTCTGCAGCGGCCGTAGCGCGGTATCCATGTGACATCGGTACCACGGGCGGTGACCACCACAGGTCTGCCCAAGGCTGCGCCCAGGCGTGCAGCAGCCACGCCATCGGGATAAAAGTAGTGTGCATCGATCAGATCGAAGTCGGTGCCTGCGGTTCGCAGTTTCCGCAGCACCGGCAGCAGTGCGCGATACATGAGGAACGGCGCGATGTTCATGCCCAGCTTGGGTATCACCGGATAGCGTGGATGCAAAATCCTGATGCTGTAACGCTCTTCGGCCTCGGGCACGGCGGCAAACGTGGAATAGCCGCCGAACATGGGGCTTCGGAACGGAAACCATGGCACCGGCGCTACCACAGTCGCGGCAACCCGCCCCGAATCCACGAGGTGGCGCAACCTCTCCTCGACGAACAAGCCATGGCGCGGCTGCGCGGCATTCGGATACAGACTGGTGAAGACCAGCAGACGGATCCTTTTTTCGCCACCTGCCGCAATGCATCTCTCGGCCTCAATGCCATGCGGCAACGCCTCGAACGGCTTTGTCGCTGTCGGCATAACCTGGCCAGCAGCAATGTGGACCGACACCGTGGTCATGGTATGGCCTCCGGCAGCAGCAGGATGCAGTAAATCATGACGGCATTCCGGCGGCCAGGACCGCGGCCGCCGGAATGCCGGGGGCGGCGGCAGCTGGCTCTTGCACGTGCCGCAGGAAGGCATCGAGCATCAGCAGGCTCCACAGTGTTGCGCTGTGATCGTAGCGGCCGGCTGCATGCTCGCGCACCAGCCGATCAAGCATGGACGGCTCGAAATATCCGCACTCGGCAACTGCGCCAGTGAGCAATGCCTCGCGAGCGCGCTTCGCGAGCGGCCCCCGCAACCATGCCGACATGGGCACACTGAAACCCATCTTGGTCCGATAGAGCACGTCGCGGGGCAAATCGGGCTCGAGCGCTTTCTTGAGGATGTACTTGCCGGTGCTTCCCCTGAGCTTCAACGTTGGCGGCAAAGTGGATGCCCATTCGACCAGGCGATGATCGAGCAGAGGCACGCGGACTTCGAGGCTGTGCGCCATGCTGGCGCGATCCACCTTGGTCAGGATGTCGCCAGGCAGCCAGGTCTTGAGGTCCAGGTATTGCGCCAGCAGCAGCGGATCATCAGTGGGCGCATGGTTCGCGTGGGAACGAAACACCGAGAGCGCGCTGTAACCCTGGAGTTCGCGCTTGAAGCGCGCACTGTAGAGTCGCTGGCGCATCGCCGCCGACGTGGTGCTGACGCTGTGGAAATAGGCTTCAACATTGTCGCGGGCAAGGGCTTGCAGCGTGGTCCTGGCACGCAGTGGGCGCGGTGCCCAGTCGGCCTTGGGATAGATGCTCCCCAATAATCCGAACACCGGCTTGCGCAACGACTGCGGCAAGCGCGCGCGCAAGCCGCTTTCCCACGCATGCAGGCGGTAACGGCGGTAGCCCGCAAAATTTTCGTCGCCACCATCGCCGGACAGCGCGACCGTCACCTGGGTCCGCGCCAACTCGCACACGCGGTAAGTGGGGAGCGCCGAGCTGTCGGAGAACGGTTCATCGTAAACCGCCGCCAGCGTGTCGAGGAGCGTGCAATCGTCAGCGTCGACTCGCTGCTCGTAGTGTTGCGTATGCAGGTGCCGGGCAACCTGCCGCGCATAGACGGTTTCGTCGAAACCGCCATGCCCGAAACCGATCGAGCAGGTGCGCACGGGTTGCGCCGACACCCGGCTCATGCTCGCCACCACGGCGCTGGAATCCACGCCACCGGACAGGAATGCCCCAAGCGGCACGTCGGCGATCATCTGGCTCGCCACCGCTTCGTCCAGCAGCATCCGCAGTTTTGCGGACGCCTCGCCTTCGGCCAGTTGGGTGTCAAGTTTGAATGGGACATCCCAGTACTGTCGGGCGGTCGGCGCGGACTCGCCGGCACGCCAGGTCAGCCAATGGCCTGGTGGCAGCTTGGAAATCCCGCGATAGATGCTTTTTGGATCCGGCACGTAGCCGAGCGCCAGGTAGTCCTCCAGCGCCTGCGGATCGAGCTGGCGCTCCACGCCTGGATGTGCCAGCAACCCCTTGAGCTCGGAAGCAAACACCAGGTCGCCGGAGCTTGTGAAGCCGTAGTAGAGCGGCTTGATGCCGAGCTGGTCGCGAACCAGAAAGACGCGCCGCGCACGCATGTCCCACACGGCGAACGCAAACATGCCGACCAGGCGCGGCAAACACGCTTCACCCCATTGCTGCCAGGCCCGCAACAGGACCTCGGTGTCGCTGTCGCTGGTGAACAAGATCCCCAGTGCTTCAAGTTCGGCCCTGAGCGACCCGAAGTTGTACAGCTCACCGTTGTAGATCAGCGCCAGGCCGGCTTTGTCATCCACCATGGGTTGCTGGCCGTGGGCCAGGTCGATGATGGACAGGCGGCGGTGGCCCAGCCCGACCCCTTCGCCTGCATAGATACCCGCCTCGTCTGGCCCGCGATGACGCTGCACATCCCGCATGGCCAGCAGAATCCGTTCATCCAGGTAGCCATGATGAGAGGAAACGATTCCGGCCAGACCGCACATCTCAGTTCTCCTTGCGCTCAGCCAGGCCGGACAATGCGCGTGCCGGCGCGGCACTCGCCAGTGCGCCCAGCAGCCCGTCGTACAATGTTGCATACGCGGTCGCCATGGCATTCAAGCTGAATTGCGCGGCGACGCGGGCGCATCCCGCAGCGCCATGTTGACGACGCAGCGTTGCGTCTTCGACATAGGCGCGCAGCGCTTCAGCCATGGCAGGCGGATCGCCCGCCAGCACCAGCGTACCGGTCACACCGGCCTCCACCACCAGGGCCACGCCCCCGACGTCGGTTGCAACCACCGGAAGTCCGGCGGCCATCGCTTCCAGCAACGTGACGGGCATGCCTTCGGCGATGGACGACAAGGCGAACACATCGCACTCTGCCAGCAGCTCCGCCACATCATCGCGGTTGCCGAGCAGGCGCACCGTCTCCACCAGGCCGAGCTGAACGATCTGCCGTTCCAGCACCTCCCGTTGTGGCCCCTCACCGACAATGATCAAGCGGCAATCGGCATGTCCTGCCTTTTCACGAAGGAACTTGAACGCCAGGAGCAAACCGGCTTGATCCTTTACCTTGTCGAGACGTGCAATATTGCCGACAACCACGGTGCCCGGAGGCGCGAAACCGCCCAGTTGCCGGCGTGGCTCCGACGCCACGCGTGGCACACTGAACATCGCGGCATCAACTCCATTGGCGATATACGCCACCTTGGATCGTCGAATGCCCGCGCGTTCCGTGAGCCACTTTTGCAAGTCGGGAGAAACCGCAACGTACCGATCGATGAATGGTGCCATCCAACGTCGCAGCCGGAGGTATCTGGGGTTCTCGCCTTCCGGATCTGTCGCATCGCGTCCGTGTTCGGCGTGGACCAGGCGGCTCACGCCGGCCATTTTCACGATCGGTGCGAAATCCAGGGTGCCGATGTTGTAAGTCTGTACCAGGTCCGGATTCAACGCTCGCAAGGCGCGCCAGAGTCGCAAGTAGCACGGCCAGTCCTTGCCCGGTTTCTTCTCAAGCGACACGCACGCCGTAACGGTATTTTCTATCTCTCCTCTCAGAACCCCAAAACCGCTCAGCGCAATCACGGCGTGCCGGTAGCGATCACAGGTCGCGTTGATCAGCGATACGACGATGCGCTCCATGCCACCGGTATCCAGCCGGTAGAGCACGTGCACGATCAGCGGTTTGTCGTTCACGGCTCGTCCCCGGGAGTGAGGTGTTCCCTCTGGACGCGTCGTTCCGCGACGCCTGGCACCGGAAGTGCTTGCGCGAACGCACGCAAATTCGCCCGCGCCTGATCGACACCGGCGTAGCCAACCGGCGCTGACAAAGCCCACACCGACGATTGCGACACATCTCCGCGCAGCACCTCCCACGCCTGCAGCAACTTGGTGAGCATCTTTGAGCGGGTACAGCGGCGATCCACGCAATACCAGTACCACACGAGGCGCGACCCCGCCGCACCACTCAGCCGCAATTCTCCCGCGGCCAGGCTTCGGCCATCGGTGAGCCGGAGCTGTTGGCTGGCGCTGCTCAGAATTTGCGCCTGCGCCGGGTCGTACAGCTTGTTCTCGTAGGTAATCAACGTATGCCCGCGGCGCGGCGCGCCGGTGTAGATGGCATGAAACAGCTCGACCACTTCACCGCTGGCGTTTGATCGATAAAACGCCTTTACCCGCCCCGCGGCGCTGTTGAATGCAGGTCGCCATTCGTCTGCCGCAGTCTGCGGGCCGCGCCAACCTGCGACAGTGGGTGCGGTCAAGTGCAAGTCATCTGCCGGCGCTGGTGATGAAACTCCGGCGGCCATTACGGGGCCGGCAATCAACAACGCGATCACCACTGGCCAGACCACCATGCGCGCGCCAGTGGGCATGGTGTTATTTGCCGGGGGCGGCACGCCCGCCACGAGAGGGTCGCGGAAAAACCACCCGCTCAGCAGCAACAGCACCAGCACCGTGCCGAAGAACTGCCAGCCGAAAATCACGTGATCCAGGCCGGTAGCGTACTTCAGCCCCCAGGTGTCACCGATCAGTATGGTGAAATACACCCGCAGACCGTTCGCAATGATCGGCACCACGGCTGCCAGCACCACGAACAGCAACCGCTTGCGCCAGCGCTGGTACATCAGGTACGCAAACAGACAGCCGAGGGCGCTGCAGGCGATGAAGAACTTCACGCCGCTGCATGCATCCGCCACCATCCACACCGCCGAGGCCGTGAGGATCTCCCGACCGTTGAGCAGCACCGGGGTGCCGGTCAATTCCAGCGCGCGCACCGCGAAATGCGCAGTGATGTCCTGCAACGGGCCTACCAGTCCATCGCCCCAGGGAACCGCAAATATCACCAGATAGCCGAGTGGGAACGCCAGCACCCACAGCGCGCGCCAGCCCCAGCACGCCATCACCAGCGCAGGAAACAGGGACACCAGCGCGAAATGCTGCACCAGATTGACATCGAGCAGCTGGCCGGCATACCAGACAAACACCAACGCGGCCACCGCAGCCGCGCCCCAAACGCTCGGCGCGGGTGGGCGCGCCCGCAGCCGTTGGCGCAGGCAAAATGCTACCCAAACACTCAACGGGAAAATCAGAAAAGCGTACTGATAGTTTCCGTCGTGATCCCAGACCCACACCAGCGACTGCACCGTCTGCCAGTAGCAGACCAGCAACACGACCACTCCGACACCGAACGCGGCTGCCGCAACGGTCCAGCCGGAAGCGTCCGTGGAAACATCGGCGTTGGCGTCCAATACCCCATTCACGAACATGCTCCCAACCCGGCAGTGCCCACAGCACGGATGGAGGCTGCGCCGGGCTGCGCATTACCCAGCACACGTTCATAGGTGTCGAGATTGCGCTTCCAGCCGTAGCGCGACAGAACCATCGCGCGGGCCGCCGGTGCGCGTGCGAGTTGCGGCGTGTCCAGCCAATGCACGGCTTCGGCCGCCATGACCTCCGGCGAATCGCTGATGCAGCCTTGGCGACCCGCGAAATCCTCGATGCCCTCCCAGGCCTCCGGTGTTGCCAGCAGCACCTTTTCCATGGCCAGCGCTTCCAGCACCTTGTTCTGAATGCCTCGGGCAATACGCAACGGTGCAGCCACGGCATGGGCGTGCGCCAGATATGGCCGCACGTCTTCCACGCGCCCCATGACTGTAATGCCCGCGAGCTGACCCAGCGCCCGAACCGCCGCTGTCGGCCTGCTTCCCACGATGTAAAAGCGTGCATCCCGGCACTGGGCGTAAATTCGCGGCCACACTTCGCGCGCGAACCATTGCGCGGCATGCACGTTGGCGCGGTAATCCATCGCACCTACAAACACTACTGCCCGTTCCCCTGGCTGATAGGGATTGGCACAGGCGCGTTGCGGATCCCAATATTCGCAGTCCACGCCATTGGGGATGCCGTGTACCTTTCCGGCTGTCGCCGGCACCTGCTGTCGAAAGAACGCCGCCTCAGCTTCCGAGACGAGCACACTGGCGTCGAATTGTGCAGCAACCGTGCGCTCGAAGTCCGCCAGTCGACGCGCTTCCCGCCGGTAGATCATGCGTGTCAGGCCATGATGGGCCTGTGCATACTGGCGCCATTTGTCGGAGTCCACATCCACGAAATCCATGACTCGCCGCAGTTGCGGCTGAGCCATGACGAACGGCGCCACGCCGGACGAATAGCACAAGGCCAGGTCCAGCTTGCGTTCGGCCAGGAGTCCTTCGATCCAGCGCCGCATTACACGGTCGCGGTACACCCCTACGGTGAGTGCTTCGCCCCGCATCAACGACGCCAGCGCCCGCCAGCGCACAGACCAGCGCGGCAAGGGTCGAACGCAGACCTCGGCGCACAAGGTCTCGACCGACTCAAGGTACTGCCAGTCAGCTGGATCGTCCACGAACGCGCCGAGATATACGCGATAGTGCTCCGCGAGCCGCCGCAACACGTGGTACGAACGGATCTTGTCGCCCTTGCTGGGAGGCCAGGGGAGACGATGGCAGAGGAATAGTACCGAGCGCATGCGCTAACCGAGATTCCGCGCAAGCCATGGCCCCAGCGCGCAACTGACCGGCAGCGGCAGATGCTGCCAGGCCTTGATGAACAGGCTGTACTTGTCGTTGGCAGGGCTGATGTTGGGAACCGTCCTGGCGCGTACCAGGTGATAGGCATAGTGCAGCGGCCGGGGCTCGAAGCCCCAGTGTTTCTTGAAGTGATACGAGCCGCTGTCCTGCTTGCTGCGACCGAAATCGAAAAGCCGTGCGCCGCGCTCCGACGCGCGCTGCATCACCGACCAGTACATGAAATCGTTGGCCGCCAGATCGCGGCCGCGCGCCACGCTGCCACCGTAATACGGATGCACTTCATCGCGGAAATAGAAGCTCATGACGGCGGCCACCGGCTGCCCTTCCTGGGTGACCACAGTAATCTCGCAATCCTCGCCGAACATCCGCTGCAGCCGCATGTAATAGTTGCGTGGCAACACGGGCGTACCCAGATTGCGCACACTCTCGGCGTACACCCGGTAAAACTCGGCAATGCCGCCCCCGTGGTGCGCCTGCAGACCCGCGGCTATGCCTTTGCGAACCATGGCGCGCTGCTTGCGCGGGATCGCCTTCAAATTCCTGTCATGGTCCGGATCAATCGCCTTGCGGAAGCTGACGTACAGATCCTTGACCGGCCAGGTCCTGTGGCGCAACTCGCGATCACGCAATTCGAGATAATCCACATGCAACTCGTCGGCGAGAGTGGTCGCAGCCTGCGCGAGCTGCGATGCACTGTCCGGGTCGCTCGCTACCACGCCGCCATATACGCAAAATGGCGTCGAAATCAGTGCGTGGCCGAACAGCCGGCTGCGTATTTCCGCGAGCGGCAGAATCCCGGTGATGACTCCATTCCGCTGCGCGTACAAATAGTGACAGCGGTGGCCGAGCCCCTGCTCGATGATGCCGCGCCAGGCCGCGCGGTGAAAAAACGTGGCCTGCGGCGCGTCCCTGGCAAAGACGTCCCAGCGATCCTCGTCATCACTTCCCAGGCGCTTGATGGCGCAAGTATCGGCACAACGACCGCCATCCGCTTGGTCCAGCATGTCCTGTTTCCCCTCAGTTCACACGGAGTTCGGCGGCCTGCAACGCCACCACCGGATAGTCGGCATAGGCATCGACGGAAAACACACGGTCCATGCGATCGAACCGGAAATCGCGCATCAATCGATCGAGCCGGGGCGCCGTGCGCGTCAGGTTCAGGGAGTGCCGCAGCCGGTTCTTGAGCGTCACACCGGGTACCCGTGGCTGCTGCGGATCTATTTCCCATGGATGGAAATAGAACACGCCCGAGGATTGTTCTCCCCGGTTGACGCGACGCAGGCCGCGCCTGAACAGCGCATAGGGCAGCAGACGGAAATAACCGCCACCACCGCAAGGCCAGTTGCGTCCCCATCGGCGCACGGTGGTCACCGGTATTTCGAGCAGGCCGAAACGTTCGGTGAAAAACGCAAAGCGCGGCGCCCCCGGCATGCCATACAAGTCATGGTGAATCGGCACGATGCTGGAACTGTAGCGGTACCCGGCTTCGCGCAATTCCTCATGGGCCCAAAGTGTTCCGGGGCCGATGGAATAACTGGGTGCCCGGTAGCCGACCACCGCGGTGCCGGTCAAATCCTCCAGCAGGCATTTGGTGCGGGTAATGCCGTCGCGGAACTCGCTGCGGCTCAGATTGGTCAGGCGCTCGTGGCCAAAACCGTGGCTTGCGATTTCATGGCCACCAGCGCTGATATCGCGCACCAATACGGGGAAGCGTTCTGCCACCCAGCCAAGCACGAAAAAGGTCGCATGCACGCCGTGGCCAGCGAAAAGCTCCAGTACGCGCCGGGTATTGTCCTCCACGCGGATCGGCCAGCGCGGCCAATCCTCGCGTCGGATGCACTTTTCGAAGGCCGCAACCTGGAAATAGTCCTCGACGTCGACTGTCATGGCGTTGACGAGGGGCTCAGGTGGCGGTGGCAGCTTGTTCATTTGCGTTTCCGCCTGGAACGTCCACGACGGATATTGGCGACCACCGCGTCGTTGGTTGCGGATGTTGGCGACGACCTGGACTTCAGCAGCTCCCTGAGTTGGATGTTTTCGTGCATCAGCTGCAACATGGTGTTGTTGCGTTGCTTGATGTCCAGCACCGCAAGCTCGGCTTCCCGCTCGGGGGGCGATGGATCCAGGCCCTGAGGGAATGCAGGCGCTTCCAGCGTCTGCGGTACGTCGGCCATCTCCTCATGAATTTCGTCGAGCACGACGGTCAGCGCTGCCTGGTTCAGGTCGTGCATCTCCTCCAGATATCCGTGCAAAAGCAATCGGTCCATGATGAGATTGACCTTCCGCGGGATACCGCAGCTGGCCAGGTATACCCCCGCAAAAATTCCCGGTGCCAGTTCCGGATCGTTGTTCCAGCCGACTGCGCGCAAGCGATGCAGGATATATTCGCGGCTTTCCTCAACCCCCATCGGCTCGAGCTTGTGCGAGGCAATGATGCGCTGACGCAACTGTTCCATGCGATTGGTGACGATGGTCCGCTGCAGTTCGGCCTGACCGATGAGAAAAACCTGCAACAGCGCGTGGCCGTTGACCTCGAAATTCGTCAATATGCGCAGCATCTCCAGCGCCGCCGAGGTAAGTGTTTGCGCCTCGTCCACCACCAGCAGCGCGTGCGAATGGCGATCACGCAACGCCATCAGATGGCGTTTTACATCCTGCAGCAAGGACTCCTTGCCGCGCCCCTCGTAAGGCAGGGCAAACGCTGAAGCCACGGCCGGCAATATGTCCTCACCGTCGAGATTGGCGGAGGCGATACTGGCCATGGCAATGTTGTGATGTGCGAGTTCTTCGAACAGCTTCTTGATGAGCAACGTCTTGCCCGTGCCAACTGCCCCGGTAATCATCACGAAGCCCTCGCCCTGCTCGAGCCCGTAGAGCAGGTAAGACATGGCACGCCGGTGACCCTTGCTGGGAAACAGCATTGCTGGGTCCGGGGTCAGCTGAAAAGGCTTGCCGCGAAGTTTGTAAAACGCCTGATACATGTCGACCTCAGAACAAATGGGTCCATTGCACGAAGAGCACGTTCACCCGATAACCGTGTGCTTCCGGCGCGCCGGACTGCACGTTGCGCGAGTCGCGGCGCAGCCGAAGACTACCGAAGTTGTTCGGACTCACCTGGTGAACGAGAGTCAGCTGCGCATAATGATTGTGGTTTATCTGGCCGTCCTGAAATTTATACCGCTGCCAACCGAGTGTCGTGGTAAGCGTGGTGGATGCGCCAATATCGAACAGCCAGTCGAGATTCGCATTAGCCACTCTCTCGTCGCGGTTATCCAGGAGGAAATAGGTACGGCGCTCATCGTATAGGGCCATGCGCAGACTGCCTCTCGGCATGGTGTAGCTTGCCGAGGCTGCAGCGCGCTTCATCAGATAAGTCCGGAGGTTCCTGAGCGATGGAAGGTAGTAAATCCCGCCGGGAACGGTAATCGCTCCGGGGTTTTGTTCCAGTAATTGCTGGTTGAGGTCGGTTGGCTGTTCCACATAACTCATCGTGGTTGTCAGCAACGCCGCTGTGCGCGTCCATGAAAACTGGTAACTGCGCCCGTAGAACCGGTGTCCGACCAGAAACTTGAAATCATCCCGGATATCCGACCAATCGAATCCGACGTCCCAGAATACGGCGCCAAGCTTCCGGGACGTGCCGTCCGACAGGAACCGGTTTTCCTTGCCGGCATCGGCCAGCAACTTGGTATCGTTGCTGATTTGCCACGCGGCTCCCAGCTTGGCTACGGCATACTCGGTACTTCGACCGTAGTCTGGCGTGAAACGCTGATCGGAATATCCCAGATTCCAGCCCCAGGTTTGGTATTCAGGACTCACCAGGCCGAACTGCAACGCGTTGCTCGTGTTATCGGGAATCCCATTCAACAGAGCACCATTCTGTCCCGGGATGCCATGGTGGTTGTAGACCACTCGTCCCAGGGTGTAACGCAGCGTCATCGTGCCGACGTTGTCAAAGTCCTGGATCCAGTACGGGCTGAGCGTGCCTCTGGCGACGTTGGCGAGGTTGTTGTTCAGGAAAAACGTGCCAGACCCGGCCGGCAGTTCATTGTTGATGACCTCGCGTCCGTACAATGCGGTACCGTCGAGGAAAAAGTGCTGCGGAAGAATGACGAATGTCCCGCCAGCCCTGAGATCGTGAGCCAACTGATCGGAGCGCGATTGTCCTGCGTATAGATAACCCGTCATGGTGTAATCAAGTACGCCGGAAAACCGGGGGCTATCCCATGCCCCCTTGAAGAACGGCTGGATCTCGGTAATCCAGCCCGTTTGTTTTGGTTTGGCCGAGGCCGCAAGCCTCAGGTTGTCGGTGTAGAGCTCACCGAGGGTGACACCCAAGACTGTCCCTGGAGAGTCGATACTCGGCTGCGGGATGACGCCGACGCCGACTGACTCATCCTCGGCGCCTGTGGCTTGTTCATCCGGGGCCGAACTCAGCGAATTGCGCGCACGGACATTCACGCTCTGGGCGGCGACACCGGTCAGCCAGCCACCCAGGACGATCGACGACAAGACAGCGGACGTCGACAGCGCGCGCATTCAGGCTTCCCCGTTGAGGACCCGGAGATAATGACCATGGGGGCGACTGTAGTAATTCGCGCGCGCAGGCAGGCTGCTCATGTTGAGAACCAGGCCAACATATTGGAAGTCATCCAGGCTTTGCAGCGCTGAATTGACCGCCTGCCGATGAGTTCGGCCTGCGGCCACCACCATGACAACCTGACCCATGTGGGAAGCCAGCACCTGGGACTCCGAGGTTGCCAGTAGCGGCGAAGAGTCAAACACCATCAGACGTCGCCGATCACGGCCGCCAAATTCGTCGAGCACGTACTCCATGCGGCGGCTGCGGAACAATTCTGCGGCAAGCGGATGACGTTTCCCTGCCGGTACCACCAGCAGGTTCGGCACATCGGTACGTACGATGACTTCGGCGGGAGCGCGCTGTTCGTCAGCCAGCACATCCATCAGACCGGGCTGCTCGCCGAGACCGAGAATGCGCGTGATGTCGGATTTCGGTATATCGCCGTCAACCAGCAGTACCTCGAAATCCGTCTCGCGCGCCAAACTCAGGGCGAGATTCATTGCGACAAAGCTTTTGCCCTCGCCCGCCTCCGCGCTGGCCACCATGATGCGCCTTCCACGGGCAGGTGTTTCGGCACCTTTTCCAATCGCATTGTCCAGCAACGTCCGCTTGATAAGGCGCAGTTCGTCCGCAAGCCGCGCGCCCGCCGCGTCGTCGGCGGGGAGTATGCCCGTGCGCTTGAGCACAGCTGGCTCCACGTGCCACAGCGGCGCGGATTCAACCGGCTGATCCACCACGCGCGTCCGCTCCTGGAAACGCTCGACCGTGGATGCCATGTGTAGTGGCGCTGTTTCCACCGGTGGCGGTACTGCCAGCTCCGTCGGCAAGTTCTTGAGTTTTTCGACAGCTTTCTCAACGATGCTCATGCGACACCCCTCATAAGGAAATGCTGCATCAGACGGGTCATGTGCCCGTCAAAGGCAAACCCCAGCACCAGCATCATCAGCAGCAGACAGGCCCCGGCCCAGAACCCCATCGTGCTTCGGCGCAGTTCCTGGCAACGCCCCCGCGAGACAATCAAACTGACGGTGCCCAGCAGCGGGTAATCACCGGAAGCCTGCAAATCCCAGAGACTCACAAATACCGGCGTTATCTTGTGCAGGAGATATGCGTATCCGCTGCCGATGGCTATGGCCAGACCGAACACCAGGAGCAACAGCAGGCTGCGATGCGGGCTCTCCGGTAGCAACGGAACGATGGGCGGGTTGACCACGCGGAATTTCAGATTGTTGCCACTTTGCGCTGCGTCCTGGGACAGCTGGGCCGTGTTCGAACGCTCCAGCAATTGGTCATATTGTTTCTTGGTGACATCGTAGTTGCGCGTCAATTGCTGCAACGTGGCTTGCACATCGGCGATCTTGTCCCCCTGGTCCTTGAGTTCGGCGATCTGCCGTTTCTGCAGGCCGATCTGCATCGCCAACGTCTGGATGCTCACCTGTGCGGTGTACATGGATTCCTGCATTCCCTGATAAACCGGATTGTCGGAGGCCATGCTCATCATCGAGCTGCTCGCGACATTTTTTTTCAGGGCTGCGCGCCGCTCCTGAAGCTGCGCGATCATGCGTCGTGTGGCCGTCACATCGGGATACGCATCGGTGTAACTCAGGAGCAGCGTGTTGAGCTGCTGCTGATAAGCTGCAATCTGCTTGTCCACTTCCTGGGTGCGCGGATCGATTCCCGAGGAGGCAGCAGATCCGGCCGCCATCGCACGCATTTGCTGCTGGATGGTCGCGCGGCCGGCGACGGCCGTATCGTACTGGGCTTGCAATGTCTGCAACTTCGCCTCAGCGGCCTGCAGGCGCATGAAATAACTGCTGCCGCCCTGGCTGGGAATGTAGCCAACATTGGCTTTCTGGAAATCCGCGAGTTTCTTCTCCGCCTCGGTCAGCCGCTTGCCGTAGTCCTGGACCTGTTGCTCCAGAAAATTTTGCGCCGTCGTGGCTGAGGCGGTATTCGCGCCCACGGTATCGTTCATCAGGATCTGCAGAAACGCCTGCACCACCGCCTGCGCCATTTGCCGGTCGGAGTCGGCGTAGCTGATGTTGTAGAGGTTCTTCGTGTTGGCGTCCTTGATCTGGACGGCGGCGCCGAGGCTCAGCAACAGCGCGTCCTTGTCCGCCGGGGTGGTCGCGCGCAGAGCCAAACCGGTTTTGTCCGCCACGGCCTCGAGATTGGGGCGCGAGAGCATGGTATGGGTGATGACCTGCAGTCGCTCACGGACGTCAGGCTGCATTGCGACCCCGTTCAACAGCGGATTCGTCAACGCATCGGTGTCGGCATATACCTGCGCGTCGGCTTCATACTTGTTTGGGAGGCTGAAAACCAGCAGCGCCCCCAGGATCATCACGCACCACGCGACAATCAGCGCATGCCAGCGATAGCGCCATGCGGCGCGAGCCTCCAGCAGTGCGTACTGGAACAACTCATGCAAATCAAATGACTGAAATGACTGGGTCTGCATTTGTTTCTTTCCCAATGTCGTTGGCGGCGCCGAATACCTGGCTCGCGGCGTCAGAACAATGACTGGGGAATAATCAGAACGTCCCCAGGACGCATGACTACGTTGTATTTGATCGCGCCATTCATGAGCTCACCCAGCCGCACCGGTATGGTCTGGTCGCTGCCTTCGGGCAGATGACGGATGATCTTGGCGTTGTTGCCAGCGGCAAATTTGGTGAGGCCGCCGACGTCGATCATCACGTCGAGAATGGTCATTCCGCTGCGATAAGGCACAGCCATGGGAGTCACCGCTTGACCGACTACGCGCACCTGTTGGCTGTAAGCGCCCACGAACCCCTTGACGATCACGGTTACCAGCGGAGAACGGATGTAGCGGCTCAAGTCCTTTTCCAGATCGCCGGCCAGTTCCTCCGGAGTCTTGCCGGCAGCCACGATGGACTGCACCAGCGGGATCGAGACACGTCCATCCGGACGCACCGGCACGGTAGTGGTCAGCGTGGGGTTGTCGCGCACGAAGATTTCCAGCGAATCACCCGGCCCGATGATGTAATGCTCCAGCGGTTGCGGGTTCGTCGCGGCCAAAGAGTCGACAGTCGGTGCGGTGCTGCAACCGCCAACCAGCACCAAACCAGCCACCATCATCAGCCAGAAAATGCAGTCTTGCGGTAGTCGTTTCACTCGTCCTTCTCCTTGATTTCAGCGAGCGCCGCGCCCGAACAACACCACTTCCAAGGTCTGGACCAGGATGGCCAGATCGAATACGAAGTTATGGTTTTTTACGTAGAAGAGGTCGAACTTCAGCTTTTCCTCGGCATCCTCCCTGGATGAGCCGTATGGGTAGCGAAGTTGGGCCCAGCCGGTCAGCCCCGGCCTCAGGCAATGCCGCAATGAATAGTAGCGAATGCACTTGTTGAAACTGTCCACGAACTGCGGCCGCTCCGGTCGCGGGCCGATGATGCTCATGTCGCCACGCAACACGTTCCAGAGCTGCGGCAACTCGTCCAGCCGGGCCTTGCGGATGAAGCGTCCGACCCTGGTGACCCTGTTGTCGTGCTCAGTAGCCCAACGTGCCACGCCATCGCGCTCGGCGTCGGCGCCCATGCTGCGAAACTTGATGACCCGGAAGAGCTTGCCGTTTTCACCGACTCGATCCTGGTAGTACAGGATCGGCGCGCCGCGGCCCGACTCCAGCCGAATTGCCAGGGCCGTCAACAGCATGAACGGCCATGTCACCAGTAATACCAGCGAAGCAGTGATTAAATCGAAGACACGCTTGATCGCGAGCCTAACGGGGGAGATATTGAAGCCGTCCGAAAATATCAACGACGACGGGTTGGTTAGTTCCATGATGATTTTGCCGGCCTCGTGCTCGAAAAAATCGGCGAGTTCGGTCACTGCTATGCCGTTCCGCTTGCATTCCAAAAGCGCTCCCACCGGCAAGGTGCCGCGGCGATCGTCCGGCCCGATCACGATTTCCTCCACGCCAAGCCGCGTCGCCCATTCGCACAAGGCATCGTCGGGGTGCAGCAGCAGAGGCGCGGCGATGGACACCGAACCGGCACCCACGGGCGCACAACCCAGTATCTTGAACCCACGTTGGTCGGTCTTGCGGCGCATTGCGCGGATCACCTCGGCAGCGCGTTCGCCGGCACCCAGGATCATCACGCGGCGCTTGAACAAGTCGGCGTCCACAAAACTCAGGAACAGCGCTCTCCACAGGGCCACGACGAGGTAGCCGAGCAGCAACGCAATGCCCAGAATCCCCCGGCCCAGATACGAGGTGGGGATCGCGTAATACAGCACCATAAGCACGATGCCGCCCAACAAGAAGGCGACGCCTTGTCGGCTGAGCCGCCCCAGCCAGCTCGCGCGCAGATGTACTTGATACAACCCAAGCGCAGCCATTGAGAAAGTCAGCACCATCGCCACCGGCAGCGCGCGCCACTGCACCGAATGGACGAACGCGGATTGAGTGCTGCCATGCCCCCAATAACGCAGCATCACCGCGGCATAGACACACCCAACCAGCAGCACAGACTCGACCAGTACGAGCAGCAACTGCCAGCGGATTCCGTATCGGAACGATCGGTACATGTTGCACCTCCCTTGCTGACGAATCCTTCTGTCAGCCACCCCACCCCTTTACGCCCCCAACCCGAGGCAGGCATCTATATCACAAAAATCATAATTAGTGTGATCAAATTCACATTTTCGACAAGTACGACCATTACACTATAAGTTGATGATTTAACTAATAAAAACTGAAAAATTGACTATGGAAAGACCAACGTCGCAAGAAATCGCAGGTTCGAATCCTGTCACGCGGCAATGACGACAACGACTTGGCAGACCGCCCTTGCCGATGGCTTTTCGTTGTAATGGTCGGGTGACGACTCCTCCCGCCTTCAGTACCTCACGACAGCCAGCGGTGGGCGCCTATGGTCCCGGCCGACGCCAGCTGCGGCGAACATTCCAAAAATTCTTGTTCATTCGTGCATCCGATGGCCGACGGCCCTCGTATCTGACCCGTATGCCCAAGATCCCTTCATTCACGATGCCGGGGCGTGGGGCGTACGCAGCCATATGGATCCCCATAGGAGGGCACCATGAAACCCACCAAGCGTTCAGTCTCAAGGCTCTTGCCAGCGGCCGTGCTTGCGGCGCTGTTTGCGGTCGGCGGCGCCTACGCCCAATCGCTCAAACCCAATCAGACCGCGGGGTTTTCGCACGGCGAGCTGGTCAAGTTCACCTACCAGCAAAACTTTGCCTGCGTCCATCAGCCCCGCGACGATCTGAACCACAACGGCGTGTTGGCGCAATCGGACCCTGGCGAATTCCAGACGCCCATCTGCCAGGCCGGCATCCAGCCCACGATTGACCCGACCGGCGAGGACGCCAGGAAAACGGCCATTCTCTATGTGCTGGTTCCGATGTTTTCGCTCAACCACGACCAGAACCCCGACGATGCCATCCCCTGCCCGACCGGAGTCAGGGCCGGCACGCTGTGCGGACCCGCACTCGGCAAGACGCTGATCCAGCTTTTCGGCGCGGTTCCGGAGGCCTACAAGATCAAGCCGCTGGTGTTCACCGATTGTCCCGGACCGGGTTCGATGCCGGGCACATGCACGATGCATGCTTCCACGGTCGATCTCGGCAAGGTGCTGGTCGCCCTCGGCAAACTGCCTCCGCCAGCGTCGAATGTCTTCCTGCCCACGCCGAACCACAGCCACGTGGTCGCCGATGCGCGTGCGAACACGGAAAACGCCATCTGGTGGGAAGTGGAACCGGTGCTGGTGACCGATCCGGCCGATTGGCCGGATCAGAATGGCGGCTTTGGCATCACTTCGGTCGCGAAACTGCGTCAAGCCGAACAGCGAGGCCAGGCTGTCGAGGTGCCGTCCAATTTCTACCTGTTCTTCAGCTCGAAATCCATGCAGGGTATGCATTGACCGGGATCAGGTTGGGACGTCGCATTGCACCCGTACGGTCCGCAACCACTTCCCCGGCTTCGCCGAAGTAGGTGAATACGGGGTCGCTCCGGCTCCGATGCGGGTCGACGAAGCAGCAGGCAAATGTCGCGGCGGTAGGCGAAAGCCTGCGCTACCGCCGCGAGTCCAGGCTCGGGGGAAGCGGTGGCAGGATCTTCCGCCGCATGACGGCGTTCGTGCCGTCAATGTCCCGACCGACACCGAGTACGATCAGCGCGGCCAGCACCGGCCAGAACGCGCACGTATCCGTGCACGATCCCCTACTGCTCTCTTCTTCCATCAGCCCGGGTACGGGGACTTGATATGGGCACGGCGACAGCCATGTTGAATCGGATGAGAGACAAAATGGGAGGAGGTTCGACATGTCACGCTATATCAGGAACCCGGATGCGCTGTCGCGCCTGAGCCCGGAGCAGTACCGGGTGACCCAGCAGAACGGCACGGAATATCCCGGAACCGGCGAATACCTGCACAACGGCGAGCCGGGCATCTATGTCGACGTGGTGTCTGGCGAACCGCTGTTCGCCTCCTCCGACAAGTTCGAATCCGGCTGTGGCTGGCCGAGTTTCACCAAACCGATCGAGTCGGCGAATGTCAACGAACGGCGCGACACCACGCACGGCATGATCCGCACCGAAGTGCGTTCGGTGCACGGCGACAGCCACCTTGGCCATGTCTTCCCCGACGGCCCCGCCGATCGCGGCGGCCTGCGCTACTGCATCAACTCGGCCTCGCTGCGCTTCGTCCACCGCGACGACATGGCGGCCGAAGGCTACGGCGATTACCTGGACCAGGTGGAGAACGTGCGATGACGACCGAGCGTGCGCTCCTGGCCGGCGGTTGCTTCTGGGGCATGCAGGACCTGATTCGCCGCCAGGACGGTGTCGTTTCGACGCGGGTCGGCTACACCGGCGGCGACGTGCCGAATGCCACCTACCGCCACCATGGCAGCCATGCCGAGGCGATCGAGATCGTGTTCGATCCGGCGCGGATCGGCTATCGCACGTTGCTGGAATTCTTCTTCCAGATCCACGACCCGTCCACGCCCAACCGGCAGGGCAACGATCGCGGTAGTTCCTACCGCTCGGCGATCTTCTACACGTCGGACGCGCAGAAACGCGTCGCCGAGGACACCATCGCCGACGTGGATGCGTCTGGCTTGTGGCCCGGCAAGGTGGTGACCGAAGTGGCGCCGGCCGGCGATTTCTGGGAGGCCGAGCCGGAGCACCAGGATTACCTGGAGCGCTACCCCGGCGGCTACACCTGCCACTTCATCCGGCCGGGCTGGAAACTGCCGCGTCGTCAGATGGCCGGCTGATCCGGGCGTCACCGCCCGAAGATGATTTCCTTGCCTTCATGGTCGCGGTCCCAGCCACGCAGCTGGTCGCGGATGTGGGCGATGCCCTGGCGGCCCAGTGCATTGCGCTCCTCGTCGAGCACCTGACCGTCCAACAGTTCGGCGAGGCGTTGCGCCGTGGGCAGCATGGCGTCCCAGGCGTCCAATGCGGGCAGCGGCGCCGGCAGGGTCATGAAGAAGCTCACTCCCGGCGTTTGCAGGGCGTCGAGCCGCGCCAGATCGAAGTTGCCGGGCTTGAGCATGTTGGCCACGCTGAAGATTGGCCCCAGCTCGCGCTTGCCGTCGACCAGGCGGTGGTAGATGCCCATGTCGCCGAATTCGAGCCCGGCCTTTTCGGCGGCGACGACGAGGTCAGCTCCGCTGAAGCGCCCTCCTTCGCGGGCCACCACGAACAGCGTGACGATGCGCTCGACCGGCAGCTGCGGCGGGCGCCGGCCGAGGTCGGAACGCGGCGGCGAGAAGGCCGCCGGCGAAGCGGCCGGCGGTGCCGGCTTCGCAACGGGCGGAACGTCCTTCGGCGGCACCGGCTCGCCGGAACTCGGCGCGCGCAGGGCATCGATGATCGAGGCGACGTGATCGGCCAGCTTGGGCGGTGTCCTCGGCCTGGCGGCCGGCGCCGGTGGCCTGGCGTGTTCGCCGGAGAGCGTGGCACCCAGCCGCTCGAGTTCCTCGCGCAAGCCAACGTCCAGCTCGCCCTGCTGTGGCGGGATATCGCCGATGAACGGCCCGTCGACGGCCGGTCCGCCGTCCTGTCCGCCCAGCGTGGGTTCGCGGCGCTCGCCGGCGGCGTGCGGCCCCGGCGCGACCCGGCGCTTGCCCTGCTCCTTCTTCGGCTGCCCGAACAACCAGATCAGCGCCAGCACGATGACGCCGACGATCAGCAGCGGAATGCCGACGGCGGGGTTCCAGGCAAGGGCGGTCACGGGTTGCAGCGTCATCATGGGATCCTCAGGCAGCTCCTGCCAGTTTAGCCGCTTCGGCCAGGTCCACCTGCACCAGTCGCGACACGCCCGGTTCGCGCATGGTCACGCCGCACAGCTGGCTGGCTGCCTCCATGGTGGCCTTGTTGTGGCTGATGAAGATGAACTGCACCTTTTCGCTCATCTCGCGCACCATGCCGGAGAAGCGCCCCACGTTCGCCTCGTCCAGCGGCGCGTCCACTTCGTCCAGCAGGCAGAACGGCGCGGGATTGAGGCTGAAGATCGCGAACACCAGCGACACCGCGGTGAGCGCCTTCTCGCCACCGGACAGCAGGGTGATGTTGGACACGCGCTTGCCCGGCGGCCGGGCCATGATCGACACGCCGGTGTTGAGCAAGTCGTCGCCGGTCAGTTCCAGGTAGGCATGGCCGCCGCCGAACAGGCGCGGGAACAATTCCTGCACGCCAGCGTTGACCTTGTCGAAGGTTTCCTTGAAGCGCTGGCGGGTCTCGCGGTCGATCTTCTTGATCGCGCCTTCCAGCGTTTCCATCGCACTGGTGAGGTCGGCGAGCTGGTTGTCCAGATAGGTCTTGCGTTCGCTCTGCTCGGCATGTTCCTGGATCGCGGCCAGGTTCACCGGCTCCAGCCGCACGATCTTCTGGCCGATCTCGTTGAGCTGCGCGCGCCACTGGTTCGCGTCGATATTCTCGGCCAGTTCGGCCAGCAGGGTTTCCAGTGCCAGGCCGGATGTGGCGATCGCCTCGGCCAGCTGTGCGGCGCGCAGTTGCAGCGCCTGGGCGGCTAGGCGCTTCTCGGACAGGCCCTCGCGCAGGCTGGCCAGGCCCTGCTCCGCCAGGTGCCGCTGCTGTTCGAGCTTGCGGAATTCGACGTCGCAGTCTTCCAGCGCGCGGCGTGCCTCGACCAGCTGCCTGTCGACCAGCAGGCGCTGGTCCAGGTAAGCCTGCCGTTCGGCTTCGAGTTCGGCGATCGGGTCGGAGCCGGCGGCGAGCTGTTCGGTGATCTCGTTGCGGCGCGCCTCGATCTGGCGCAGCTGGGCATCCATGCGGCCCAGCGCCTGTTCCAGCGAGCCCAGCGAGGAACGTTTCGACTCCAGCGCCAGCGCCAGCGCATGCGACTGCTCGGCCGCCTCGCGCGCATTCATGCGCGCCTCTTCGCGCGCTTCGAGCAGCGTGCGCCGTTCGTTCTCCAGCTCGCGGCGCTGGTCTTCCTGGTCGCCCATCAGGCCGACCGACTCGTCCAGCCGCGCACGCGCCTCGCGGGTCTGGTTCTGCAATTCGTCGAGCTGGGCCGCGAGATCGCCCAGTTCGCCGCTGACCTTTTCGGCGCGGGCGCGGGCGGTTTCCAGCTTGCCGCGATGGCTTTGCAGCTGGCCGGCCAGTTCGGACTGGCGGCGATGGGCGTTGTACAGCTCGCGCTGCGCGTCGTCGCGCGCGCGCTCGGCCTCGAACTTGCTGGTGCGCAGCGTATCGAGCCGTTCGCTGGACTCCTCCAGTTGCGCTTCGAGCGTGGCGATCTGCTCGGTGAGCAGGCGCAGCTCGCGCTCGCGCGCCAGCACGCCGACCTGGCTGCCCTGCGCGCGCCGCACCCGCGCCCAGCCCGGGCCCAGCCATTCGCCGCCGCGAGTGATTACGGACTGGTACGGCGCCAGCGCGGACAGCGAGGCCACGCGCTGGTGCGCCTCGCCCAGCGACTCGGCGGTCAGCACATGGCCGAGGATCGCCAGCGCCGCCGCCGGCCCGCGCACGTGGGCGGCCAGCGTGCCGGCGGTGTTGGCGCCGCCGTCGGCGGCATCGAGCAGCGCGACGTCGGCGTTCTCCAGAGCGCCAAATTCGGCGGCAAGTGCATGCGAGCCGTCCACCAGTACGCTGTCGAGGAAGCCGCTCAGCGCGGTTTCCACCGCGGTTTCCCAACCCGCCTCGACCTGCAGCGATTCGCCGAGGCGACGCGAGCGGTCCAGCCCCAGTCGTGCCAGCCAGCCGCTGGCGGCGCTTTCCTCCTGACCGAGAGCGGCGTGCTGCAATGCCTCCAGCGAGGCGTGCCGGCCGCGAGCCGCCTGCAGCTGCTGGCGCGCCTCGTTCAGCGCCGACTGCACCTGGCGCTCTTCCTCCAGCACCTTCTCGTGGCCGGACTTGTGCTGGTCGAGCAGGCTGCCCAGGGTCTCGACGCGTTCGCGCTGGGTGTCGTGTTCGTCGATCAGCTGCTGGCCGGCGGCGTCCAGCGCGGCCACGTCAGTGGCCTTCTGCTCCGCTTCCAGCGCCTCGCGCCGGCGCGACAGGTCGATCGCCTGGCGATCGAGATAGTTGAGCTTGGTGCGCTCCACCTCGGCCGCACGGTTGGATTCGCCGGCGTTGCGGGTGTGGCTGTCCCAGCGCTGCTGCCAGTCGGCCAGCTTCGCCTCGGTGCTGCGCTGGGCTTCGGCGGTGTCGTCCTGCAGTTGCTGCAGGGCTTCGAGTTTCGGCTCGCCTTCGGCCAGCGCCAGGCGCAGCGCCTCGACCTGCTCGCGGTCGGTGGCGATGTGCGCAGCCAGCTCGCAATGCTCGCGCTCGGCGTCGCCGTGGGCACGCTGCAGGCGCTCGGCGGTCTCCTTGTTGTAGCGCACCTGCTGCTCGACCCGGGCGATCTCGGCGCCGACTTTGTATACCTCGGCCTGCACCGCGTTCAGGTGCTCGCTGGCGTCGGTGTGGCGTTCGCGCACGCTTTCCAGCTGCGCCTCGATCTGGCGCTGGCCGGCCAGCTGCTTCTCGATCTCAATCTCGGCGGCGGTGAGCACTTCGCCCTCGCCCGCATGCTGCCTCGTCAGGCCGCGGTACTCCAGCGCGCGCAGTTCGGCCTCCTTGCGCGTCTGTTCTTCCTTCAGCGCCTTCCACCGCTCGGCGGCGCGGGCCTGGCGGTTCAGGTGTTCGAGCTGCTTGTCCACCTCGTCGCGCACGTCCTTCACACGGTCGAGGTTCTCGCGGGTGGCCTTGATGCGGCTCTCGGTCTCCTTGCGCCGCTCTTTGTACTTGGAGATGCCGGCAGCTTCTTCCAGGTGCGTGCGCAGTTCTTCCGGGTGCGCCTCGATGATCTGGCTGATCATGCCCTGCTCGATGATCGAGTAGCTGCGCGGGCCGAGGCCGGTGCCGAGGAACAGGTCGGTGATGTCGCGCCGGCGGCAACGCGCGCCGTTGAGGAAGTAGGCGGACTGGCCGTCGCGGGTGACCTGGCGCTTCACCGAGATCTCGGCGTACTGGCCGTACTCGCCCTGAATCGAGCCGTCGGCGTTGTCGAAGATCAGCTCGACCGTGGCCTGCCCCACCGGCTTGCGCGTGTTGGAACCGGAGAAGATCACGTCGGTCAGCGAATCGCCGCGCAGGCGGCTGGCCGCGCTCTCGCCCATCACCCAGCGGATCGCATCGATGATGTTGGATTTGCCGCAACCGTTCGGGCCGACCACGCCGATCATGTTGCTCGGCAGGTGCAGGGTGGTGGGGTCCACGAAGGACTTGAAACCGGCGAGTTTGATCGTGGTCAGGCGCATGCGGTCGTCATTGGGTCATCGGTCTTGCCCGCGCAGGTCGGGCGACAAGGCACTGTGCCAAACGCGGCGCGGCGCTGCAATGCATTCCTGCATGTAGTATTACTTGAACAATGCAATTTATATTATTGTATTTAATGATATTTTACTTTGCATCGATTGACAGGGCGTGGATGCCGCTGTCCATCAATCCGTCGAGCGCGGCGTAGATCATCCGGTGGCGCCTGATCGGCGACTGGCCGGCGAAGGCGGCGCTGACGATGCGCACGTGGAAGTGGCCCTTGCCCTCCCCCGCATGGCCGGCATGCTTGTGGCCCTCGTCCAGCACTTCCAACTCGGAAGGCGCAAAGGCGGCCTGCAGGCGTCCGCGGATCTGCTCGATGACGGGCGGTGAGCTCACGGCAGTACTTTGCGGAATGGCTTGACCGTGGTTTCGCGATAGACGCCGGCGGCGACGTACGGATCGGCACCGGCCCAGGCCTGCGCTTCCGCCAGCGAGGAAAACTCGGCCACGATCAGGCTGCCGCTGAAGCCGGCCGGACCCGGGTCCTCCGCGTCGATCGCCGGGAACGGTCCGGCCAGCAGCATGCGGCCTTCATCCTGCAGTTGCTGCAGGCGTGCCAGGTGTGCCGGCCGCGCGGACTTGCGCGCTTCCAGCGAATTGACGTTGTCGGTGCCGACGATCGCGTACCACATGGTTCAGGCCTCCGGGCGCATGTAGGGAAACAGCAGGACGTCGCGAATCGAGGCGGAGCCGGTCAGCAGCATCACCAGCCGGTCGATGCCGATGCCGAGGCCGCCGGTGGGCGGCAGGCCCACTTCCAGCGCGCGGATGTAATCCGCGTCGAAATGCATCGCCTCGTCGTCGCCGGCGTCCTTCGCATCGACCTGGGCCTGGAAGCGCGCGGCCTGGTCTTCCGGGTCGTTCAGTTCGGAAAAGCCATTCGCGATCTCCTTGCCGTTGATGAACAGCTCGAAGCGGTCGGTGATGCCCTTGTCGGTATCGCTCTCGCGCGCCAGCGGCGACACCTCGACCGGATGGTCGGTGATGAAGGTAGGCTGGACCAGGGTGTGCTCGACGGTCTTCTCGAAGATCTCCAACAGCAGCTTGCCCCAGCCGTAGCCGGGCTTCACCTGTACGTGCAGGCGCTTCGCATGCGCGGCCATCGCCTCGCGGTCGCGCAGCTCCTCGCGGCGGATCTCCGGGTTGTGCTCCAGCACGGCGTCCTCCATGCGCCAGCGGCGGAACGCCGGACCGACGTCGATCGCGGCGCCGTCCCATTCCAGCTGCGTGGTGCCCAGCACGGCCTGCGCGGTATCGCGGATCACCGCCTCGGTGAGGTCCATGATCTCGTGATAGGTGGCGTAGGCCTGGTACAGCTCCAGCATGGTGAATTCGGGGTTGTGCCGGGTCGACACGCCCTCGTTGCGGAAGTTGCGGTTGATCTCGTAGACGCGGTCGAAGCCGCCGACGACCAGGCGCTTGAGATAAAGCTCAGGCGCCACGCGCAGGTACAGGTCCAGATCCAGCGCGTTGTGATGGGTGGTGAACGGCTTGGCCGTGGCGCCGCCGGGGATGATGTGCATCATCGGCGTCTCCACTTCCATGAAGCGGCGCGCCGGCGCTTCCAGCCACTGGCGCATGTAGCCGATGATCCGCGAGCGCAGCATGAAGGTGCGCCGCGCCTCCTCGGTGACGATCAGGTCGACGTAGCGCTGGCGATAGCGCTGCTCCACGTCGGCAAGGCCGTGGAACTTGTCCGGCAGCGGACGCAGGCTCTTGGTCAGCAGGCGCAGCTGGTCGACGCGGACGGAGAGTTCGCCGGTCTTGGTGCGCATCAGCACGCCCTCGGCGCCCACGATGTCGCCCGCGTCCCAGCCCTTGAATGCCTCGTAGGCCTCGCCCAGCGTGCCCTGATGGATGAACAGCTGGATGCGCCCGCTGAAATCCTGCAGCTGCACGAAACTGACCTTGCCCTGCACGCGCTTCAGCACGATGCGCCCGGCCATCTTCACGCGGCGCGCCAGCGCGTCGACGACTTCGGCCGTGTGCGCCTCCTTGTCGGCAAACTCAGCCTGCAGGTCGCCGGCGAAGCTGTCGACCTTGAAGTCGTTGGGGAACGCGATGCCCTGCCCGCGCAGCGCCTTGAGTTTCTCGCGACGCTCGGCGACAAGTCGATTGACGTCCGGCTTGTTCTCGTCGATGGGGAGGGTATCGGTCGTTTCGCTCATGGGAATTCCAATGCTGCCTGCGCTCCTGCCGGTTGGCGGGCGCTTTCTCGTCTATCTGGCGGTTGCCGACTTGATGTGCCGGTGTCTCCGCCTCGCCGCCGTGCGTCAGCCGTCCTTGCCGAACACCTGCTTGACCGCGTGCTTGGTCGCGTCCCAGCCTTCGCGAGCGCCGTGACCGACGGCGACGCCGGCCTTCTTCGCGCCGTGGCCGATGCCGGTGCCGGCTTCCTTAGCGCCGTGGCCGACCTTCTTGGCGACATGCTTGGTCGCGTGGCCGACATCGCGGGCGCCGTCGGCGACGCCATGGCCGACCGCCTTGGCATCCTGCTTGATGCCCTGCCCGGCGCTGCCCTGCTGCGACTGTGCTGCCGCGCCGAACGCCGCCAGCGCGGCAGAGGCGATCAGGATTGCGCAGATCTTCTTGCTGTTCATGCGAGCTACCTCGTCAGTGAGCGGAGCGGGAGGAGTCGGGCGTCACGCGTCGATGCGTTTGGCGCCGGCCTCGAGGCCGGATTTCAGGCTCGCCTCGATGAACTCGTCGAGGTCGCCGTCGAGCACCTTCTGGGTGTCGGAACGCTCGATGCCGGTGCGCAGGTCCTTGATACGGCTCTGGTCCAGCACGTAGTTGCGGATCTGGCTGCCCCAGCCGATGTCGGACTTGGTGGCTTCCAGCGCATCCTTCTCCGCATTGCGCTTCTGGATCTCGAGCTCGTACAGCTTGGCGGCCAGCATCTTCATCGCGGTGTCGCGGTTCTGGTGCTGGCTGCGGCCAGTCTGGCAGGCCACCACGGTATTGGTCGGGATGTGCGTGATGCGCACCGCCGACTCGGTCTTGTTGACGTGCTGGCCGCCGGCGCCGGAAGATCGGTACACGTCGGTGCGCAGGTCCGCCGGATTGATGTCGATCTCGATGTCGTCATCGACCTCCGGCGACACGAATACCGAGGTAAAGCTCGTGTGTCGCCGGTTGTCCGAGTCGAACGGGCTCTTGCGCACCAGCCGGTGCACGCCGATCTCGGTCTTCAGCCAGCCGTAGGCGTAGTCGCCCTCCACGCGGAACGTGGCGGACTTGATGCCGGCCACGTCGCCGCCGGAGACCTCCATCAACTCGGTCTTCCAGCCGCGGTTCTCGCACCAGCGCAGGTACATGCGCAGCAGCATCTCGGCCCAGTCCTGCGCCTCGGTACCGCCGGCGCCCGCCTGGATGTCGACGAACGCGTTCATCGCGTCCATCTTGCCGGAGAACATGCGCTGGAACTCCAGCTTGCCGACCTGCGATTCGAGCTTGGCAAGGTCGTCGATCACCGATTGCGCGGTGTCGTCGTCGCCGTCGGCGATCGCCATTTCCAGCAGGTCACCGGCGTCATTCAGCCCGGCGGTCAGCGTGTCGATGCCGTGGACGATCGTGTGCAGGCGGGCGCGCTCGCGTCCCAGCTCCTGCGCGCGCGCCGGATCGTCCCACACGGTGGGACTCTCCAGTTCGCGGGTTACTTCTTCCAGACGTTCGCTTTTCGTAGCGTAGTCAAAGATACCCCCTAAGCGACTCGACGCGGCCACGAAGGTCGGCGATCTGCGCAAGGATGGGATTGGTCTCGATCATGGCGAAATCATTGTGGCAGGCAAGCGCACAAGAATAACAGACCCGTTTGCCGCAGGCGCCCCCGCGTTGTAGGGCGGGCACTGCCCGCCGCTCTTAGCCATCACCGGTCAAAAGCGGGCGGGCAGTGCCCGCCCTACCATCGGCCGGCCGCATTCACGCCAGCGCCTGGGCGTGGACGCCTCTCACGGCCCGCCCGGACGGGTCGGCCGCGTTCGCGAACGCCGGGTCCCACGCCAGCGCGGCCGGCGAGGAACAGGCGATCGACTTGCCGCCGGGCACCGTGGCTGCGCAGGCTTCGCCGGGGAAATGCTGCTCGAAGATGCGCCGGTAGAAATACGCCTCCTTGGTCGCCGGCGTGTTGAACGGGTAGCGCGCCGCCGCCGCGGCGAACTCGCGGTCGCTGACCGCCTGCTCAGCGTGCGCCTTCAGGCCGTCGATCCAGCCGTAACCCACGCCGTCGCTGAACTGCTCCTTCTGCCGCCACAGGATTTCCTTCGGCAAGGCGCCGTCGAACGCCTCGCGCAACACGTGCTTCTCGATCTTGCCGTTGCCGGCCATCTTGCGCGCGGCGTCCAGCCCCATCGCCACGTCGATGAACTCCAGGTCCAGGAACGGCACCCGCGCCTCCACGCCCCAGGCCATCATCGCCTTGTTGGCGCGCAGGCAGTCGTAGCTGTGCAGCGCGTCGAGCTTGCGCACGGTCTCCTCGTGGAAGGCCTCGGCCGAGGGCGCCTTGTGGAAGTACAGGTAGCCGCCGAAGATCTCGTCCGAGCCTTCCCCCGACAGCACCATCTTCACGCCCATCGCCTTGATCCGCCGCGCCAGCAGGTACATCGGGGTAGCGGCGCGGATGGTGGTCACGTCGTAGGTCTCGATGTGGCGGATCACCTCCGGCAGCGCATCGAGCCCCTCCCAGAACGTGTAGACGAAGCCGTGGTGCACGGTGCCCAGCGCATCGGCGGCGACCTGGGCGGCGGCCAGGTCGGGCGAGCCTTCCAGCCCGATCGCGAACGAATGCAGGCGCGGCCACCAGGCCTCGCTGCGGTCGTCGTCCTCGACCCGCTCGCGCGCGAACTGCGCGGCGCAGGCGGCGACCAGCGAGGAATCCAGGCCGCCCGACAGCAGCACGCCGTAGGGCACGTCGGTCATCAACTGCCGATGCACGGCCTGCTCGAAGGCCTGGCGCAAGGCCGGCGCCGCCACGTCATGGCCGCGCGTGGCGGCATAGTCGCGCCACGGCTTTTCGTAGTAACGCCGCAGTTCGCCGCTGGCGCTGTCGTACATATGGCCCGGCGGGAATGCTGCCACGTCCGCGCACACGCCGACCAGCGCCTTCATCTCCGAGGCCACGCACAGCCGACCCTGCGCATCGTGTCCCCAGTACAACGGGCACACGCCGATCGGATCGCGCGCGATCAGGTAGCGCTGCGCCGCGCCGTCCCACAGTGCGAACGCGAAGATGCCGTTGAGCCTGCCCACGAAGTCGCTGCCCTGCGCACGGTACAGCGCGTTGATCACCTCGCAGTCCGAACCGGTGGTGAAGTCGTAGTCCAGCCCGGATGCCAGCTCGCGGTGGTTGTAGATCTCGCCGTTCACCGCCAGCGCCAGCGCGCCGTCGCGCGAGCGCAGCGGCTGCGCGCCGCTAGCCGGGTCGACGATGGCCAGCCGCTCGTGCACCAGGATCACCCCGGCGTCGACGAACACCCCGCTCCAGTCCGGCCCGCGATGGCGCTGGCGCTGCGACAGCTCCAGCGCCACACGGCGCAAGGCCGCCAGGTCGTCGCCCGGCTGCAGGTCGAATATTCCGAAGATCGAACACATCTGATGTCTCCTTTGCGCTCGTCCCTGATCGCGAGGGTCAAAAGCGGGCATCCATGCCCGCACTCTTCAGAAACAGCACGATCTTTCCGTGCCGCACGCCAAAACGACGAAGGCCCGCACAGGGCGGGCCTTCGTCGCGTATTTTTCGTGGAGACTTGCAGCTACGCGCGGGCCCGCCAACGGTTGGCGTTATTGTTCGCGCGATTATTGTTGTTGCCGGCCAGCACGAAGCCCCGCGCGGAAAGCGCAGTGGAGTTCAGGGTGCTGGAGGCGACGGGATACATGGCCCAACTTGAACAGATCCGCCGGCGCTTGGCAAGTACGTACGGCATCAGGCCGTGCGCCTCAGTTGTCGCCCGGGGCCATGATCCAGCGGGTGGCTTCCTCGACCTCCACGCCGTGGAACAGGCGGAACTGTGCCGGTATGGCGAAGCTGAAGGCGATCGCCGTGCCGCGCAGCCAGGGCACGTCGGTGACCAGCGCAACGCGGTCCCAGCCGCTGAAGTGGCGCATGCCCAGCTTGGCGTCGTCCCACATCGCGCCGGGGTCGAACCCGGTGAAGTCATCGGCGGTGACGTACAGCAGGCGCAGCTTGCGGTTGAGCGCGAACGCCGCCTCGACCTCGGGCACGATGGTGTTCTCGTAATCCGCCGCCGTGACCTGGGCGTGGGCGCGGAAGCCCAGCGTGCCGGCCGGCAATCCTTCTATCTGTGCGATCACGGGCATTCTCCGCGGGGTGGGGATCGCCAGTGTGGCCTCCCGCGCGTGAAAACGCGGTGGGAATCGGGAAACGGACTCAGGCCGGCTCGATGTGCCGCAGCAGCAGGCGCGGCGTCTCGCGTCCCTGCCAGTCGTTGATGGTCAGTTCATAGGCGGCGCGCAGCAGCGGCGGCGGTGGCTGGCCGTGGTACGCGTTGAACATCACCGCGTCGTGCACGGCGCCGTCGCGCGGATCGCGCAGTTGCAGGCGCAGGTGGCCTTCGCCCATCACCTTCCAGCCGGCGCACTCGAACAGGTTGTCGAACAGCGGTTCGGGGAACGCTTGCCCCCACGGCCCCGCGGCGCGCAGCTGCCGGGCCAGCGCCAGCGTGGTTGTGCCGGGCGGCAGTTCGCCGTCGGTGTAGAGCACTGCCTGCAGGCGCTCGGGCTCGATCAGTTCGCGCGCGATCGCGTCGAAGGCCGCGGCGAAGCGCGGGTAGTCGTCGGCCTTCAGGCTCAGTCCCGCGGCCATCGCATGGCCGCCGAAGCGCTCGATCAGGCCGGGCTGGCGCGCGTCGATCGCGGCCAGCGCGTCGCGGATGTGGAACCCGGGGATCGAGCGCGCCGAGCCACGCAGTTGGGTGTTACCTGTGCGCACTTCCTGTGCGCCAGAATCAAAAGGCGGCGATCCCTCGCCGCACTCTTCAATGCCGGCGGGTGCGAACGCGATCACCGGACGGTGCAGCCGCTCCTTCAGCTTGGAGGCCACCAGGCCCACCACGCCGGCGTGCCACGACGGCTCGAACAGGGCCACGCCCACCGCGTCGGTTGGGCCGAGGCCGGCAGCCATCACCTCGGCCTCGGCCACCATCGATGCCTGCAGGTCGCGCCGCTCGCGGTTGATCGCGTCGAGCTCCCCGGCAAGGTGACGTGCCTGTGCGATGTCGTCGGTGAGCAGGCATGCCACGCCGAGGCGCATGTCCTCCAGCCGTCCTGCGGCGTTCAGCCGCGGCCCGACGACGAAGCCGAGATCGCTGGCGCACAGCGTGGCCACGCTGCGCTTGCCGGCCTCGACCAGGGCGGTGATGCCCGCGCAGGCATGGCCGCTGCGCATGCGCTGCAGGCCCGCCTCGACCAGCACGCGGTTGTTGAAATCCAGCGGCACCAGGTCGGCCACCGTGCCCAGAGCGACCAGGTCAAGCAGCGGCGACAAATCGGGTTTTGCCGCGCCGAACGCACCCTGCCCGTGCAACTTCGCGCGCAGCGCCAGCAGCAGGTAGAACATTACCCCCACGCCAGCCAGCGCCTTGCTTGGAAAACCGTCGCCGGCGAGGTTCGGATTGACCATTGCGTCGCAAGCTGGCAACTGTTCGCCCGGCAGGTGATGATCGGTGACGATGACCTTGATGCCGCGCGCCTTCGCCGCCGCCACGCCGGCGACGCTGGCCACGCCATTGTCGACGGTGACGATGAGTTGCGGCGTGGGCTGCATCGACGCCACGAACGCTGCACTCAGTCCGTAGCCGTGCACGAAGCGGTTCGGAATCGCGTAATCCACCCGCTTCGCACCGAGCAGGCGCAGCCCGCGCACCGCCACCGCGGTACCGGTGGCGCCGTCGCAGTCGTAGTCGCCGGCGATCAGGATCGACCAGTCGTCGCGGATCGCCTCGACCAGCAGCTCGACCGCCGGCGCCATGCCGCCCAGCAGCTGCGGCGACAGCATCCGTGCCAGGCGATGTTCGACCTGGGCAGGCTCCAGTACGCCACGCGCGGCGTAGACCTGCCGCAGCACCGGATGCACCGAATCCGGCCAGCCCGCGGGAGCACCCCGGCTCTCGCGCCGCCGCAGCTGCAGCACGCTCAACGCCCCGCCCCGCGCCACAGGCGCCAGCGATGCCGGGGTTTGTGCAGCCAGCGTTCGCCGCTGGCGAAATGCAGTAGGACGGACTGGCGTTCGAGCAACGGCAGCAGTGCCGGCCACCAACGGGTGGCAATCTCCCGCGCAGGCAGGTCCTGCAGGTCGATCAGCCAACCGGCCCCGCCGCCGGCGATCGCCTCGTTCGCGCGCGACTGCTGGGCGATGCCGGCACGTGCGGCCAGAGCGCGCAGCAGCAGGTCGTCGCTGACCACGCGCGCCAGTTCGCTGGTCGATGGCGGCGGCAGGCGCCCGCCACCCCACAACCACAGGCTGTTGACCGGCGACTGGCCGCGCGCCTGCCGCCCGGCGTTCAGCGGATGCTGGTGCAGCAGCACTTGCACGTCGTTGAGCAGCACGCGCCAGCGGCGTCCTTCCGGACCTTGCGGCAGGTGCTGTGCGAGGTCTTCGCCCAGCGCCTGCTCGGGCGCGGCGAAGCCGGGCAACGGCGTATCGGCCGGCAGGCGCAGGTGCCAATGATCCGGCGTGGAAAGCTCCAGTTGCATGCCGGCCTCGTCGAACCCCGGCCGCAGCGGCTCGGCCAGCGCACGTGCTTCATCCATGTCCAGACCCATGCGGCCGCAGGCGAGCAGGCGTACGCCGTTCATGTCCGGCTGCACCCAGGCCGGATCGGCCCCCAGCCAGACCTCGCCACCCGCATCGCCGGCGATGAACTGGCGAGTGATCGCCGCGGCCGGCACGCCCACGTCGACGCCGGAAAAATGTTCGCCCAGGCCGCCGAGGTAGCCGACGCCGCCGTCCGGCAGTCGGTCGGCTCGGGGCAACCATGCACGCAGCGGATGCGTCGGCTCGACGTGCGCCAAAGAGGGCAGCCACAGTTGCAGCGATCGCTCCGAATTGGACATTTCTTCAGGATTCCAATTGTTCGACCAATGCCAGCCACTCGGTTTCCAGCGCGTCCTTCTCACCGCGCAGTTCGGTCTGGCGCTGGCCCAGCCGCATCATGTCGCTGGTCGCGCCGTTGTAGGTGGCCGGGTCAGCCAGTTGTGCCTCCAGCGCGGCCAGCTCGGTGTCGATGCTGGCGGTGCGCGTCTCGATCTTCTTTACCCGCTGGCGCGCGGCCTTCTCGTTCTCGCGCTGGGCGGCGCCCTGGCGGCGGCGCTCCTCCGGCGGAACTTCCACGACCTTGACCACCGGCTTCGGCGTCGCATCGGCCTTCGCCGCTTTCTTGTTCGCGGCGGTACGCGTCTTCAGCCAGCGCGCGTAGTCGTCTAGGTCGCCGTCGAACGTCGCCACCTCGCCGTCGGCGACGCGCCAGAAGCTGTCGCAGACCATGCCGAGCAGGTGGCGGTCGTGCGAGACCAGCACCAGCGCGCCGTCGAAATCGGCCAGCGCGTCGGCCAGCGCCTCGCGCATGTCCAGGTCGAGGTGGTTGGTCGGTTCGTCGAGCAGCAGCAGGTTCGGCTTGTCCCAGGCAATCAGCGCCAGCGCGAGGCGCGCGCGTTCGCCGCCAGAAAAGCCGTCCACCGACTCGAACGCGCGGTCGCCGGCGAAATTCCAGGTGCCGAGGAAATCGCGCATCACCTGGGTGGCCACGCCCGGCGCCTTGTCCTGCAGGTGGTCGAGCGGGCTCGCCCCCTCGCGCAGGCTTTCCACCGTGTGCTGGGCGAAGTAGCCGATCTTCAGGTCCTTGTGTACCTTGCGCTCGCCGCCGAACGGTTCGAGCTCGCCAACCAGGGTCTTGACCAGGGTGGACTTGCCCGCGCCGTTCGGACCGAGCAGGCCGATGCGCTCGCCCGCCTCGATGCTGAAGCGCACGTCGGACAACACGATGTGCGCCGCCTCGTTCCCGTGCGTGGACGGATCGGCCAGGTAGCCGGCGACGATGTCCTCCAGTTGCAGCATCGAATCGGGCAGCCGCCCCGGCGCCGGGAACTGGAAGCTGAAGGGCCGCTCGGCGCGTACCGCCTCGGTACCGGACAGCTTCTCCAGCCGCTTCATTCGCGACTGCGCCTGCTTCGCCTTGGTCGCCTTGGCCTTGAAGCGGTCGATGAAGGACTGGAGGTGCGCCCGCTCGGCCTGCTCGCGCTCGTGCGAGATCTGCTGCTGGCGCAGCTGCTCGGCGCGCAGGCGCTCGAACGCGCTGTAGTTGCCGGTATACAGCCTGGCCTTGCCGTCGTTGAGGTGCAGCGTGTGGGTGATCACGCCATCGAGGAACTCGCGGTCGTGCGAGATGATCAGCAAGGTGCCCTGGTAGCGGCGCAGCCATTCCTCCAGCCACAGCACGGCGTCGAGGTCGAGGTGGTTGGTCGGCTCGTCCAGCAGCAGCAGGTCGGACGGGCACATCAGTGCGCGCGCCAGGTTCAGTCGCCCGCGCCAGCCGCCGGAGAATTCCTGCACCGCGCGCTCGTGCGTTTCCGGCGGAAAGCCCAGACCGTGCAGCAGGCGCCCGGCGCGGGCGCGGCCGTCGTAGCCGTTCAGCTCCTCGATGCGGTGGTGCGCCTTAGCCATCGCCTCCATGTCGCCGCGCTCGCCGGCCTCGACCTCGTCGCGGATCGCGGCAGCCAGTTCCTCGTCGCCGCCCAGCACGTAGTCAATTGCTGCATCCGGCAACGCCGGGGTTTCCTGCGCCACCGAGGCCAGCCGCAGCTTGCCCGACATCTCCAGCTCGCCGGCGTCGCCCTCCAGCGTGCCCTGCAGCGCGGCGAACAGGCTGGACTTGCCGCAGCCGTTGCGGCCGATCACGCCGAGGCGCCAGCCACCCTGGATCACCAGGTCGATGTCGGAAAGCAGCAGGCGGCTGCCGCGGCGCAAGGCGAAATGTCGGAAGGAAATCATGGAAAGCCTGGATCGGAACCGGGCGGGTCGTCGCCCGCAGCCGCCCATGATAGCGGCGATGAGGTTATTCTCGGTGGAACGGTCGCCTGGATCGTGCCAGGCGCGAATGCCGAACCCATCGCAATCGACGCCAGTCGGCATGGCGCCGTACCGGCGGTTCTGCTACAACGACGCCGCATACAGCCTTGTATGGAGAGGGGAGCCATGGTCAAGTTCACGAGCAGTTTGCCGTTGATCGTCGCGCTGGCTGCAAGTGCCGGTCTGGCCACGCCGCAGCCGGCCGATGCGGCCCAGTCGCGGACGCAGCACGGCGACAGCCTGCTGGTCCACCGCGTGCAGCAGGAAAAGGGCATGAACCTGCCCGCGCGTGGGCTGAGCATGGCCCAGGTAGAGAAGACCTGGGGCGCGCCGCAGCGCAAGCTGTCGCCGCGCGGCGGCGACAGCAGGAAGCACCCGCAGATCAACCGCTGGGAATACTCGAACTTCATCGTGTATTTCGAGCACAACCACGTGATCCACGCGGTGCTCAACACGCCGGCCGGCAACAACACCAACCCGGCCGACGTCAACTGAGCCGGTTTTCCGACTGACGCGGCCCGTGGCGACGCGGGCCGCGTTCTCATGTGCATGGTTCCCGCGTCGTACAATGCGCGGCCCTGTTCCCGCATGAGACGCCCAGCATGACCGACCACTCCCTGCGCCTGCCGGCGGAATGGGAACCGCAGGCCGCGGTGCTGATCGCCTGGCCGCACGCCGGCACCGACTGGGCCGAGCGGCTGGCCGCGGTGGAAACCACCTATGTGGCGCTGGCCGCCGCGGTGACCCGGTTCCAGCCGCTGATCATCGTGGTCGCGGATGCCGCGCTGCGCACGCACGTGCAGTCGCAGCTGCGTGATGCCGGCGTGGACCTCGCCAAGGTCCGCTTCGTCGAGCTGCCCTACGACGATACCTGGCTGCGCGATTCCGGCCCGATCACGCTGAAGGGCGGCGATGCCAGCTTTCAGTTGACCGACTTCCGCTTCACCGGCTGGGGTGGCAAGTTCGGTGCCGCGCAGGACGACGCGCTGGTCGCCGGGCTGGTGCAGGCCGGCGTGTTCGGCCATGCCGCGCACAGGCGCATCGACTGGGCGCTGGAAGGCGGCGGCATCGAGAGCGACGGCGACGGCACCATCCTCACCACCTGGCGCTGCCTGGTGCAGCGCCACCCTGAACAGTCGCGCGACGAGATGACCGCGATCCTGCGCGACGGGCTGCACGCCGACCGCGTGCTTTGGCTGGACTACGGCTATCTCGAAGGTGACGACACCGACGCGCACATCGACACCCTCGCCCGCTTCGCCCCGGGCGGCCGCATTGTGTACCAGGCCTGCGCCGACGCCAGCGACCCGCACCACGACGAACTGCAGCGCATGGCCGCCGAGCTGGCGACGCTATGCACTGCCGACGGCCATCCGTACCAGCTGTATCCGCTGCCGTGGGCGCAGCCGATCATCGACGACGGCCGCCGGCTCGCCGCGTCCTACGCGAACTACCTGATCGTCAACGGCGCCGTGCTGGTGCCCGCCTATGACGACGAGGCCGACGACGAAGCCGCGCGCATCATCGGCGCCGCGCACCCGGGCCGGGTCGTGGTGCAGGTGCCATGCCGCCCGCTGATCTGGCAGAACGGCAGCCTGCACTGCATCACCATGCAGCTGCCGGCGGGGATCGCCTGAATCGCATCGGCTAGACTATCGGGCCTGGCCTGTGCCGAGGATTCACCCCGATGACCCGCAAGACCCTCAAGGTCGCGCTGCTGCAGGAAACCGACCGCGGCAGCCGCGACGCCAACCTCGACGCGATCGAGGCCGGCCTGCGCGAAGCCGCCGCGGCCGGTGCCGAACTGGTGTTGCTGCAGGAACTGCACAACGGCCCGTACTTCTGCCAGCACGAGTCGGTGGAGATCTTCGACCAGGCCGAGAGCATTCCCGGCCCGGGCACCTCGCGCATCGGCAAGCTGGCCGAGGAGTTGAAGCTGGTGGTGGTCGCCTCTCTGTTCGAGCGTCGCGCCGCCGGCCTGTACCACAACACCGCGGTGGTGTTCGACCGCTCGGCGGCGATCGCCGGCACCTATCGCAAGATGCACATCCCGGACGATCCGGCGTTCTACGAAAAGTTCTACTTCACCCCCGGCGACCTCGGTTTTGAACCGATCGACACCTCGGTCGGTCGCCTCGGCGTGCTGGTGTGCTGGGACCAGTGGTATCCGGAAGCGGCGCGCCTGATGGCGCTGGCCGGCGCCGAACTGCTGCTCTACCCCACCGCGATCGGCTGGGACCCGAACGACGTGCAGGCCGAGAAGGATCGCCAGCGCGACGCCTGGATCACCGTGCAGCGCGGCCACGCAGTGGCCAACGGCCTGCCGCTGCTGTCGTGCAACCGCACCGGCTTCGAGGCCGACCCGTCGGGCGTCGGCGCCGGCATCCAGTTCTGGGGTTCCAGCTTCGTCGCCGGCCCGCAGGGCGAGTTGCTGGCCCAGGCCGGCACCGACCAGCGCCAGCTGCTGCTGGCCGAGGTCGACCTGGCGCGCAGCGAGCACGTGCGGCGGATCTGGCCGTTCCTGCGCGATCGCCGCATCGACGCCTACGCCGACCTGCTCAGGCGCTTCCGTGACTGAAACCCTGCGCCGCCGCTTGTTCCACATGGCCGTCGTCCCCATGCTTGGATTCTCCACGACGACTGGCCCGCTGATCGCATGAGTGTCCCCGAAACCGAAGCCACCGCCCTGCCCGCCGCCCTGCAGGGCCAGCCGATCGAGCGCGTGCAGCGCGATGGCGTGGAATACGTGGTGCTGGGCACCGCGCACGTCTCGCGCAGCAGCATGGAAGCGGTCGAGGCGCTGCTGGACCACGAGCACTTCGACGCTGTGGCGGTGGAGCTGTGCGACAGCCGCGCGCAAAGCATGCGCGACCCGGAAGCCTTCAAGCAGATGGACCTGTTCAAGGTGATCCGCCAGGGCAAGGCCGGCATGGTCGCCGCCAGCCTGGTGCTGTCCACGTTCCAGAAGCGCCTGGCTGACCAGTCCGGCATCCAGCCCGGTGCCGAGATGAAGGCCGCGATGGACGGCGCCGAACGGCGCGGCCTGCCGCTGTGGCTGATCGACCGCGAGGTCGGCACCACGCTCAAGCGCGCCTGGCGCAGCGTGGGTTTCTGGCAGCGCTTCGGCCTGCTCGGCGGCCTGTTGGCCAGCGTGTTCGACCGCAACGACATCGAACAAAGCGAGATCGAGAAACTGAAACAGGGCGACCTGCTGGAAAGCGCGTTCAGCGAATTCGCCAGCAGTTCGAAACCGCTCTACGACAGCCTGATCGGCGAGCGCGACGCGTTCATGGCCGCGCGCCTGCGCGAGGAAGCCGGTCCCTCCGCTGGTGCGGAAAACCGCCGCGTACTGGTGGTGATCGGCGCCGGCCACCTCAAGGGCCTGTGCACCTTGCTGCGCGAACAGCAGGACGATCCCGCCACCAAGGTCGCCGAGCTTGCCGTCTCGCCGCCGAAGGCACGCTGGCCGAAATGGGTGGCCGCCGGGCTGGTACTGCTGGTGTTCGCCGCGATCGGCTGGGCGTTCCACCGCAACGCGTCGCTGGGCACGCAGGCGCTGATGGCATGGGTGCTGTTCACCGGCGGCTTCGCCGCGCTCGGTGCGCTGGTTGCCGGCGGCCACCCGCTCAGCGTCGTCGCCGCCTTTATCGCCGCGCCGATCAAGCCGTTCCGCCCCGGCATCCCCGCCGGCGGCATCAGCGCGATGGCCGAAGCCTGGGCGCGCCGCCCGCGGGTGGTCGACTTCGACACCCTGCGCGACGACATCGTGCACTGGAGCGGCTGGTGGAAGAACCGCGTGGCGCGCACCCTGCTCAACTTCTTCCTGGTCAGCGTGGGCACGATCATCGGCGAGTACAGCGCCGGCATCCACATCTTCAAGAGCCTGTTCTGAGCTGCGCCGCCGGCTGAGCGGCGGCGAGGCGCATGCTACGATGCGCGCCGCCTGCAGGCTCGCTTCCAACCTCCAGCCCGGATGGCGAAACTGGTAGACGCAAGGGACTTAAAATCCCTCACCCTCACGGGTATCCCGGTTCGATCCCGGGTCCGGGCACCATACATCTCCTGCAGTCCACGGCTTCCCAAAAAAGTGCGGCGGTCGAGCCGCCGCACCGGGAAAACAGACGCTGGGTAAACCGGCTGGATCAGGCTGCCGCGTCCTTCAGCTTCTTCAGCGGGCGGATCTTGATCTTGGTCGACGCCGGCTTGGCCGCGAACCACTGCTCTTCCTTGGTGAACGGGTTGATGCCCTTGCGCTTCGGCTTGGCCGGCACGCTGACCGCGGTGATCTTCAGCAGACCCGGCAGCTGGAACGAGCCGGCGCCCTTCTTGTGCACCGAGCCGGCAACCGCGCCTTCAAGCGCCGCGAGCACCGCACGCACGTCCTTGGCCAGCACACCGCTGGCTTCGGTGATGTGCGCCACCAGGCTGGACTTGTTCAGGACTTCCTTGATCGGCTTGGGTGCGGCCGGAGCGGCCTTGGCCTTCGGTGCCGGCTTGCTCTTGGCGGCTGCTTTCTGCGTCTTTGCCATGGGTTTCCCCCTCGTCAAATGGTGATGGATGGTTCGTATGCCTCGCGGCACGCTGAATGTAGGGGAATTCGGTGATGCCGCCAACGGGTTTGAATGACAAAACCCACAAAAAACCGGGCCGAAGTGCGATTTTCCGTCCTGCTGCCCGGCGTGCATGTGCCGGATGCGGCCATTCGCCTCGCTCGCGGCCGGCCCGCGTTTCCCCGGCCACAAAAAAACCCGCCGGCGGCGGGTCTCGAGGGCTGGCTGGCAGCCGGTTGCGCAATGGAGGCCAAGGTCGGAATCGAACCGGCGTACGCGGATTTGCAGTCCGCTGCATGACCACTCTGCCACCTGGCCATTGCTTGGTGCATCGCGACCATGATGATCGCAGGTTGCCTCTAAAAAACAAAACCCCGGCTTACCGAGGTTCTGCGTGAAAACTGGAGCGGGAAACGAGA
>NZ_QFWQ01000005.1:0-389625 GCF_003335105.1 Rhodanobacter denitrificans | reverse complement strand
CCAACTGAGCTATTCCCGCATTGGAGCCGCGCATTCTAATACGTGGATGCGGATCGTCAAGCCCGCGCCGCCATGTCGTGGTTGCCGACCTCAGGCACTGCCGTTGCGCGATGCCCCGTCAGCGCTGAGGCTCGGCCACGCAGCCCGCAGGTAATGCAGGCCCGACCAGATCGTGAGCACGCCGGCGATCACCAGCAGACCCTCGCCGATGTGGTAAAGCCGCAGCGCCTCGGCCGCCTTCTCGTGCTGCACGATCAGCACCACCAGCGCGACCATCTGCATCACCGTCTTCAGCTTGCCGATGAAGGCGACCTTGACGGTCGCGCGCATGCCGATCTCGGCCATCCATTCGCGCAGCGCCGACACGCTGATCTCGCGCCCCACGATTATCGCCGCGGTTACCGCCATCAGGATGCCGGACCAGCCGCCGCGATGGGATTCGACCAGCAGGAACAAGGTCACCGCCACCATCAGCTTGTCGGCAACCGGGTCGAGAAACGCACCGAACGCCGAAGTCAGGTTCATTCGCCGGGCCAGGTAGCCGTCCAGCCAGTCGGTGACCGCAGCCAGCAGGAACACGATCGCCGCCGTGATGTTGTGGCCGGGGAACGGCAGGTAGAACACCGCCACCATGACCGGCAGCAGCGCAATGCGGAAGAGGGTCAGCCAGGTCGGCAGGTTGATGCGCATGATTCGTTCCAGGGATTTGAGGCAGTCTCGCACGATGGCCCGCCAGTGCCGAGTGAAGGCGTGCGCCGAGGTTCAGCCATGCAGGCTGGCGTAGATGCGTTGGGCCAGACCCCGGTCGATGCCTTTCACCTGCATCAGTTCCTCGACGCCGGCGCGCTCCAGCCCCTGCATGCCGCCGAACGCCTTCAACAGGGCGGAACGCCGGCGTGCGCCGATGCCCGGCACGTCTTCCAGCACGCTGCGCTCGCGCGCCTTCTCGCGCCGCTTGCGGTGGCCGCTGATGGCAAAGCGGTGTGCCTCGTCGCGCACCGCCGCGACCAGGTGCAGCGCGGGCGATGCGCTGCCCGGATGCAGCTCGCGGCCGGGACTTCCCGATTCAAGCCGCGCGAGCACCAGCGTCTCCTCGCCGGCGCGCCGCCCCGGCCCCTTCGCCACGCCCACCACCTCGATGCCGTCGACGCCGAGTTCCTTCAGCACATCCAGCGCCTGCGCCACCTGCCCGCTACCACCGTCGATCAGCAGAACGTCAGGACGCGCGCCCTCGCCTTCGGCCACCTTGCGGAAGCGGCGGGTCAGCGCCTGGTGCATCGCCGCGTAGTCGTCGCCCGGCGTGATGCCGGCGATGTTGAATCGACGATAGTGCGATTTCTCCGGTCCCTCCGGGCCGAACACCACGCACGAGGCGACGGTCAGCTCACCCATGGTGTGGCTGATGTCGAAGCACTCGATGCGCCGCGGCGACGCCGCCAGTCCGAGCACCTTCTGCAGGTCGTCGAAGCGCGTGCCCAGGGTCTGCCGGCTGGCCAGCCGCGCGGTCAGCGAAGCCTGCGCGTTGCGCTCGGCCATCTGCAGGAACTGCGCGCGCTCGCCGCGCACGCTGGACTTCAGCTCCACCGCATGGCCGGCCTGCTGGCCGAGCAGCTCGGCGAGGATCTCCTGGTCGGCCAGCGGCTCGCCCAGGATAAGCTCGCGCGGCACCGGTCGGTCCAGGTAGTACTGCGCGATGAACTGCGCCAGCACATCGGCCGGCTCGGCGTCGAGCGGCAGGCGCGGAAAGAAATCGCGCGTGCCCAGGCTGATGCCGTTGCGAAAGAACAGCACGCTGACGCAGGCCAGGCCCGCCTCGATGCGGCAGGCGATCACGTCCATGTCGGCGCTGGCGCCCTGCACGTGATGCTGCGCCTGCAGCTGGCGCAATGCTGCCACCTGGTCGCGCAGTTTCGCCGCGCGCTCGAACTGCAGCGCCTTGCTGGCCTGCTCCATCGCCTCGGCCAGTTCGTCGATCACCGCGTTGCTGCGCCCTTCCAGGAACATCTCGGCGTGGCGCACGTCGTTGCGGTAGTCCTCCACGCTGATCAGCCCCACGCAGGGCGCGCTGCAACGGCCGATCTGGTACTGCAGGCAGGGCCGCGTGCGGTTGCGGAAGTAGCTGTCCTCGCATTGGCGCACCTTGAACAGCTTCTGCATCAGGCTGAGGCTCTCGCGCACCGCGTAGGTGCTCGGGTAGGGCCCGAAGTAGCGCCCCGGCAGGTTCTTCGCGCCGCGGTGGAAGGCCAGCCGCGGGTAGTCCTCGCCGCTGGACAGATAGATGTATGGGTAGCTCTTGTCGTCGCGCAGCAGGATGTTGTAGCGCGGTTTCAGCGACTTGATCAGCTGCGATTCCAGCAGCAGCGCCTCGCCCTCGGTGCGCGTGACGGTGATCTCGACGCGGGCGATCTGCGCCACCATCGCCGCGATGCGCGGTTCCATCCGTGGCTTCAGGAAATAGCTGCCGACGCGCTTCCTGAGGTTGCCCGCCTTGCCCACATAGAGCAGCTCGCCGGCCGCGTCGAAGTGGCGGTAGACGCCGGGCGAGGAGGTCAGTGTGCGGACGAAGGCCTTGCCGTCGAAAGGGGGCGGTTGCGCGGACTGCATGGGACCATTCTAGTGGCGATGACCCCTGCAGATGGTGGCTCAGTGCTGCGTGCGCAACCACTGTTCCGCGCGCAGCAGGTCCGCTTCCGTGTCGATACCCGGCGGGAACGGCTCGGGGGTGAGCCGCACCGCGATCGCATGGCCATGCTCCAGCACGCGCAGCTGCTCCAGCGATTCGGTCTGTTCCAGCGGCGTGCGCGGCAGGCGGCTGTAGCGGTCCAGGAAGCCGGCGCGGTAGGCGTAGATGCCGATATGCCGCAGGAACGGCGAGCCGGACGGCAGCGCGTTGCGGTCGACGGCGAACGCATCGCGCGCCCACGGCAGCGGCGCGCGGCTGAAGTACAGCGCCCGGCCGTTGGCGGCGCGCACCAGCTTCACCACGTTCGGATCGAACAGTTCCTCGGCGTCGATGATCGGCGTGGCCAGAGTCGCCATCGGCGCGTCGTCGCCGGCCAGCGCCTGCGCCACCGCACGGATGCCGGCGGCCGGCGCGAACGGCTCGTCGCCCTGCAGGTTCACCACGATGCTGTCGTCGGCCCAGCCGTAGTGTTGCGCGCACTCGGCCAGCCGGTCACTGCCCGAGGCGTGGTCGCTGCGGGTCATGCAGATGTCCACGCCGTCCTGCCCGGCCAGCGCGTCGGCGATGCGCGGGTCGTCCACCGCCACCACCACCTGGCTGGCGCCGGCCTGCAGGGCGCGTTGCGCCACCCGCACCACCATCGGCACCCCGTCGATCTCGCGCAGCGGCTTGGCCGGCAGGCGGGTCGAGCCGTAGCGGGCGGGAATGGCGACGATGAACGGTGGCACCGCGTTCGACATGGACGATCCTTGGTCAGGCGGCAAGCCTAGCGCAACGTGGCGCGCGGCCGATTCACGGCGCAACCTGCAGCGCGAAGCCGCAGCCGTTGGCCAACTCGAGGAAGCCGGGGAACGAGGTGGCGACGTGGCTGCAGTCGCCGATCCGCACCGCTCCCGCGGCGACCAGGCCGGCTACCGCGAAGCTCATCGCGATGCGATGGTCGAGGTGGCTCTCCACCGTGCCGCCGCCGAGCCGGCCGCCGTGGATGATCGCGCCGTCCGGGGTTTCCTCGATCGTCGCGCCGAGCGCGCGCAGGCCCGCGGCCATCGTGGCAATGCGGTCGGATTCCTTGACCCGCAGTTCGGCGGCGCCACGGATCACCGTCGTGCCGCTGGCCACCGCGGCGGCGACGAACAGCGCGGGAAACTCGTCGATCATGTCCGGCACCAGCGCCTCGGGCAGCTCGACGCCATGCAGCGGCGCGTGGCGTACCACCAGATCGCCCACCGGCTCGCCGCCGGCTTCGCGCCGGTGCTCGACCGCAATGTCCGCACCCATCAGCTGCAGCGCCTGCAGCAGGCCGGTGCGGCGTGGATTCAGGCCCACCGCCGGCAGGCGCAACACGGAGCCGGGCACGATGCTCGCGGCGACCAGGAAGAACGCGGCCGAGGAAAAATCCGCCGGCACCTCCACGTCGGTGGCGCGCAGCACGTGGCCGCCGGAGAGTTTCGCCCGCCCCGGTGCGAACGCGATCGGCCAGCCGAATGCGGCCAGCATCCGCTCGGTGTAGTCGCGGGTCGGGTGCGGCTCGATGATCTCGGTGTCGCCGGCGGCGTACAGGCCGGCCAGCAGCAGCGCGGACTTCACCTGCGCGCTGGCCACCGGCAGCTCGTAGCGGATGCCCTGCAACGGCTGGCCGCCATGCACGTGCAGCGGCGGCAGGCCGTCGTGCGTGTCGATGCGCGCCCCCATCAGGGCCAGCGGCCCGGTGACCCGGCGCATCGGCCGCTTCGACAGCGAGGCGTCACCGACCAGGGTGCTGTCGAACGCCTGTCCCGCCAGCAGTCCGGCCAGCAGGCGCATGCCGGTGCCGGCGTTGCCGCAGTCCAGCGCTTGCGTCGTGCCGCGCAGGCCGTGCAGGCCCGCGCCGTGCACCACGCGCTCGCCGGAAGACGGCGTGTCGATGCGCACGCCGAGCTGCGCCAGCACGGCGGCGGTGGCGCGGGTGTCCTCGCCTTCGAGGAAGCCGCGGATGTGCGAGTCGCCCTCGGCGATCGCCGCCAGCATCAGCGCGCGGTGCGACACCGACTTGTCGCCGGGCACCCTCACGCTGCCGTGCAGCGGACCGTTCGCCCGGCTGCTCCAGTCCATGCGGCCGCTCAAGGCAGGGCCACCGGGTAGGAGCCGAGTACGCGGATGGTCGCCGCCGATGTGCCGATCTCCTGCACCGCCGCCTGCAGCGCGGGACTGTCGATGTGGCCGGAGACGTCGATGAAGAACGCGTACTGCCACTTGCCGGTATGCGCCGGCCGCGACTCGATCCGGTTCAGGCTGACGCCGTGCTTCGCGAACGGGCTGAGCACGTCGTACAGCGCGCCCGGCTTGTCGTTGACCGTGATCAGCAGCGAGGTGCGGTCGTTGCCGGACGGCGGGAACAGCGAGCGGCCGATCACCAGGAATCGCGTGGTGTTGTCGGCGCGGTCCTCGATGCCCTGGGCCACGGTCTTCAGGCGATACACCTTGCCCGCCGTCTCGCCGGCGATCGCGGCCGCGTCATCGGCATGCAGGGCCAGTCGTGCGGCCTCGGCATTGCTCGACACCGCGATGCACTCGACCTCGGGCAGGTTGATGCGCAGCCAGGTCTTGCACTGCTGCAACGACTGCGCGTGGGCGTAGACCCGGCGCACGTCCTCCAGGCGGCCGCTCAGCGAGTGCAGGCACTGGTGCACGCGCAGCTCGATCTCGCCGCAGATGGTGGCTTCGGAGGTAAGGAACATGTCCAGCGTGACCTGGATCATGCCTTGCCCCGAATTCTCCACCGGCACCACGCCGAAGTCGGCGTGCCCGGCGGCGACTTCCTGGAACACCTCCTCGATGCTGCCCAGCGGCAGGCCATAGGCGGCGTGGCCGAAGTGCTTGCGCACGGCCTGCTCGCTGAAGGTGCCCTCCGGGCCGAGGAAGCCGATCTTCAGCGGGTCTTCCTGGGCCAGGCAGGACGACATGATTTCGCGGAACAGCCGCACCATCTCGGCGTCGGACAGCGGGCCCTGGTTGCGGTCCACCACCATGCGCAGCACGTGCGCCTCGCGCTCGGGGCGGTAGTAGTCGATCGCGGAAAGCCCCTCCCCCTTCACCTTGGCCACGGTCTGCGCGTGCCGGGCGCGCTCGGATATCAGCTGCTGGATCTGCCGGTCGATGCTGTCGATGCGCTCGCGCATCTCGCTCAACGGGGTCTTCGGGTCGGTCATGCGTACAGCCGCCTGGATGGATGGAAGTCCAAATGATGAAGCGGCATCTTGCCTGAAAATCCCGCTTTCGTGCGATCAGAGCTTGTGGAGAAAACCACTTCCTGTGGTTTTCTTCTGTCGCGAGTACGGTACACGCCCGGACTCGCTCACATGAAACAGTCACTGCGTGACTGTTTCATGCCCGGCCCTCGGGCAACTGCTCCCTGCGTTGCCTCAACTCGGGCATCCATGCCCTCGCCGTGGCCGGTCTGAGAGGTTGAAAAACTCACAACCTCTCAGCCATGCCGCTGCGAGAAATCCCGCATGAACGCCACGAGCGCCTCGACCGCTTCCAGCGGCACAGCGTTGTACAGCGATGCGCGCATCCCGCCGAGCGCCTTGTGGCCCTTCAGCGCGAGCAGGCCCGCCGCCTCCGACTCCTGCAGGAACGCCGCGTCCAGCGCACCGTCGTGCAGGGTGAAACGCACGTTCATGCGCGAGCGCGCGGACAGCTCGATCGGGTTGCGGTAGTAGCCGCCGGAACCGTCGATGGCGCGGTACAGCAGTTCGGCCTTGGCCCGGTTGCGTGCAGCCATCGTGCCGAGCCCGCCCTGTTCCTTGAGCCACTGGAAGGTCAGCCCGGCCACATACCAGCCCCAGGTGTTCGGCGTGTTGAGCATCGAATCGGCGGCGGCGTGCTCGGCATAGCGGAAGATCCGCGCCATCGGCCGGCCAGCCCGCTGCAGCAGGTCGCGGCGGATGATCATCAGCACCAGCCCGGACGGGCCGATGTTCTTCTGCGCGCCGGCGTAGATCAGCCCGAAGCGGCTCACCTCCAGCGGCTCGGACAGGATGTTCGAGGACAGGTCCGCCACCAGCGGCACCGTGCCGCCGACGTCGGGGATGTCGTGGAACTCGACGCCGTGGATGGTCTCGTTCGGCGTGTAGTGCACGTAGGCGGCACCCGGGTCGAGCCGCCAGCTGTCGCGCGGCGGCAGCTGCAGGAAGTCGTGCGGCTCGTTGCTGGCCGCCACGTTCACTCGCACGTAGGGTCTGGCTTCGCTGACCGCCTTTGCGCTCCAGTGCCCGCTGACGACGTAATCGGCGCTGTCGCCCTCGCCGGCCAGGTTCATCGGGATCTGCGCGAAGTGCTGGGTGGCGCCGCCCTGCAGGAACAGCACGGCGTAGTCGGCCGGTATCTGCATCAACTCGCGCAGGTCGGCCTCGGCCTGCGCGGCCATCGCGATGAAGCGCTTGCCGCGGTGGGACTGCTCCATCACCGAGGCACCGCTGCCGTTCCAGTCCAGCATGTCGCGCTGGGCGCGTTCGAGTACCGCCAGCGGCAGCGCCGCCGGGCCGGCGCTGAAATTCCAGACTCTGCTCACGTGCGCCTGCGTCCTGTCGAGGGTGTTCGCGCATTATGGCGCGGCGCAGCATGGCAAGGTCAACCCTTGGCGCAGGCTCTCAGAAGCGGATCAGCAGGACCAGGGCGATGCCCAGTGCCAGCACGGCGGCGGTGACGATCAGCCACCATACCTCGCCGCTGGGCCCGGCGGCCTCTTCGGGCAGGTGTTGCGGCGGCGGTTCGGGCAGCGTGATTTCCGGCTCGGGTTCCATGCCCGGTCCATCCACCACGAAGCGGTGCATCGCCACGCCAAGCTGGTCGCCGGGCTGCAGGGGCAGTTGCTGCACGGCGACGCCGTTGACCCGCAGCAAGTGGTGCGCGGACGGCTGGGTGACTTCGAGCAGCAACTGGCCCTCGTGCCAGGAAATGCGCAAGGCAATGGCATCGCCCTGCGGCAACTCGAGCGGGCAATCGCCGTGGGAACCGAACTCCAGGCTGTCCCGCAGCGGCAGCACCCGTCCGGACAGCGGGCCGGCCACGGCGCGCAGCGCCACCGTGCAGTGCCCCTGTTCGGGCACGCTCAGCGGTGGTCGCCGGGCCGGGTCCTCGTCGGCACGCAGCAGCATGCGGCAATCGCCGACGCTGACCACGTCGCCGGCGCGCAGCAGGGCGCGCTCGCGCACCGGTCGGGCGTTGACGTAGATGCGATCGGCCGACGGCAGCACCTGCAGCACCCAGCCGCGGCGATCCTGCTGGATCCGCAGGTGTTGCGGCGCCGCCTGGCCGGCCGCCAGCACCAGGTCGTTGTCGGGCGCGCTGCCGATGCGCAGCTGCGCCTGCGCCCAATGGAAATCCTCACGGGCCGCATTGGGAAATTCGATACGCATGGATGAGCCGGTCGATGGACAGCGAAACTCTAGCATGCGGTCCGTCGCGCTCCAGGCATTAAGATGCGTCGTTTCCCGCGGAGTCCGTCATGCCCAGGATCGATATCCACCACCCGCACCAATTACCGGTTGCCGAGGCCCGCGCCGTGGTCGACCGGGTGGCCGCACGCATGCGCGAAAAGTTCGGCACGGACGATCGCTGGCAGGGCGATACCCTGCTGTTTTCCCGTCCCGGCGTCAGCGGCTCGATCGCCGTCGGCAGCGACGCGATCCAGGTCAGGGCCGAGCTGGGCCTGCTGCTGGCGCCGCTGAAGAACACCATCGAGCAGGAAATCCGGCGCAAGCTGGATGAGCATTTCGCCTGACGCCGATCCGGCTCGATCCGGCGATCCGTGCTGACGATTCTTTGACCAGGCGTACATCCGTGGCATAATCGACGGCTTACGCGGCCATGACGGCTGCGCGTGAACCCCGGAACACATGGCCAAAGACGACGTCATCGAAATGGAAGGCACGGTCCAGGAGACCCTGCCCAACACCATGTTTCGTGTACAGCTGGAGAACGGGCACGTCATCATCGCCCACATCTCCGGCCGCATGCGCAAGCACTACATCCGCATCCTTACCGGCGACAAGGTCAAGATCGAGATGACCCCGTACGACCTGAGCAAGGGACGCATCACCTACCGCATGAAGTAGCTCGGCCGCGCCTGCGCGCGGCGATGCGGCAACGGGGCGGCGGTGTCGGACAAGCAAAGGCGGCGCAATGCGCCGCCTTTGCTTTGCCTCGTCATTTTTCCCGCGGCGGCTATTAGACCACCGCCGGAAGCTTCCCGGCCGCCTTGCAATCGACCTTCAGCTCGCCGTCGGCCACGCTCAGGTGCACCACGCCGCCATCGACCAGCTTGCCGAACAGCAGTTCGTCGGCCAGCGCACGCTTCACCTTTTCCTGGATCACCCGCGCCATCGGCCGCGCACCCATCTGTGGGTCGAAGCCGTGCTCGGCCAGCCAGCGGCGGGCGTCGGCGTCCACGTCCAGGCTCACGCGCTTCTCGCCGAGCTGGCTCTCCAGCTCGATCAGGAACTTGTCGACGACGCGCAGGATGTGCTCGAAGTCGAGCGCGCCGAACTGGATGATCGCGTCCAGCCGGTTGCGGAACTCCGGCGTGAAGATCCGGCGGATCACTTCCATCGCGTCCGACTCGTGCTTCTGCTCGATGAAGCCCATGCTGCGCCGTGCGGCAATGGCCGCGCCGGCGTTGGTGGTCATCACCACCACCACGTTCTTGAAGTTCGCCTCGCGGCCGTTGGTGTCGGTCAGCACGCCGCGGTCCATCACCTGCAGCAGGATGTTGAACACGTCCGGGTGCGCCTTCTCGATCTCGTCCAGCAGCAGCACGGCGTGCGGGTGCTTGGTGATCGCCTCGGTCAGCAGGCCGCCCTGGTCGAAGCCGACGTAGCCCGGGGGTGCACCGACCAGCCGCGACACCGAATGCGCCTCCATGTACTCGGACATGTCGAAGCGGATCATCTCGATGCCCAGCTGCATGGCGAGTTGCCGGGTGACCTCGGTCTTGCCCACACCGGTCGGGCCGGCGAGCAGGAAGCAGCCGATCGGCTTGGACGGATCGGCCAGGCCGGAACGGGCCATCTTGATCGAGGCGGCCAGTGCCTCGATCGCCGGATCCTGGCCGAACACCACCATCTTGAGGTTGCGCTCGAGGTTCTTCAGCACGTCGCGATCCGAGGCGGACACCTGCTTGGCCGGAATCCGCGCCATCTTGGCCACGATGTACTCGACCTCGCCGACGTCGACCCGGCCGGTGCGCTGCTCTTCAGGCAGCAGCCGCTGGCGCGCGCCGGCCTCGTCGATCACGTCGATCGCCTTGTCCGGCAGCAGCCGGTCGGGGATGTGCTTCACCGACAGGTCCACCGCCGCCTTCAGCGCCTCGTTGGTATACGCCACGTGGTGGTGCTCCTCGAAGCGCGAGCGCAGGCCCTTGAGGATCTCGATGCTGTCGGCCACGGTCGGCTCGACCACGTCGATCTTCTGGAAGCGGCGGGCCAGCGCGCGGTCCTTCTCGAACACGCCGCGGTATTCCTGGAACGTGGTCGAGCCGATGCAGCGCAGTTCGCCGGAAGCCAGCATCGGCTTGATCAGGTTCGACGCGTCCATGGTGCCGCCCGACGCCGAGCCGGCGCCGATGATGGTATGGATCTCGTCGATGAACAGGATCGCGCCCGGCTGCTTCTTCAGTTGCGCGATCACGCTCTTCAGGCGCTTCTCGAAGTCGCCGCGGTACTTGGTGCCGGCCACCAGCGCGCCCAGGTCGAGCGACCAGATCGTGGCGCTTTCCAGCACCTCGGGCACCTCGCCGTCGACGATGCGCTTGGCCAGGCCTTCGGCCAGCGCGGTCTTGCCCACGCCGGCCTCGCCCACGTACAGCGGGTTGTTTTTGCGCCGGCGGCACAGCACCTGGATGGTGCGCTCGATCTCGTCGGCGCGGCCGATCAGCGGGTCGATCTTGCCTTCCAGCGCCAGTTCGTTGAGGTTGCTGGCGAACTCGTGCAGCGGGTTGCCCTTCGGCTCGCCGCCCTCCTCGCCCTCGCGCTCGCCGCCGGAGACCCCGGCGGCCGGCTCGTCGCCGATCTTGGCGATGCCGTGCGAGATGTAGTTGACCACGTCGAGCCGGGTGATCTCCTGCTGGTGCATGAAATACACCGCGTGCGAATCCTTTTCGCCGAAGATCGCCACCAGCACGTTGGCACCGGTGACTTCCTTGCGACCGGAGGATTGCACGTGATAGACGGCGCGCTGCAACACGCGCTGGAAGCCCAGCGTGGGCTGCGTATCGCGCTCGTCGCCGGACGGCAGCACCGGCACGGTTTCGTTGATGATGCGCACCAGGTCGGCCGACAGCCGTGGCAGGTCCACGCCACAGGCGCGCAGGGCGCCGAGCGCCGACTGGTTCTCGGTCAACGCCAGCAGCAGGTGCTCCACCGTCATGAATTCATGGCGCTGTTCGCGGGCCTGCTTGTAGCACTGGCCGATGGTGACTTCCAGATCCTTGCTGAACATTCGGATCGTCTCCGCTTGCAATGGTTGAGCGGCCTGCGGCGCCGCGATCAGCACAAAATGGGGGTGCTCAGAGCTTTTCCATAGTGCACAGCAACGGGTGCTGATGGGAACGTGAATATTCGTTGACGTGGGTTACCTTGGTCTCCGCCACCTCGCGGGTGAATACGCCGCACACGCCCCGCCCGCGGGTATGCACGTGCAGCATCACCTGCACCGCCTGCTCCTGGTCCAGGTTGAAGAAGGTGCGCAGCACGTCGACTACGAAATCCATCGGGGTGAAATCGTCGTTCAGCAGCAGCACCTGGAACAGCGGCGGCCGCGCCACCTCCGGTTTCGCGGTTTCCAGCACCAGGCCGCGGCCGCTGTCGTGCTCATGTTCGGGTTCGTGGGCCATCGTGGGTCGTGGTATGAGCTCTGGGTTGAAAGTATACGCCGCGGCGCCGGATCCACCCGCGACGGTGCGGCATGGAAGGTGATGGCACAATGACACTTTTTCCAGCCCCGGCGTTTCCCTACATGGCCGACTTCCCTGCCCCCGCCGAGATCTGGCGACCGCACGTCACCGTCGCCTGCGTGGTGGCCGACGGCGACCGCTACCTGATGGTCGAGGAGCGGGTCAACGGCCGGCTCGCCTGGAATCAGCCGGCCGGCCACCTGGAAGATGGCGAAACGCTGCTGGCGGCCGCCTTGCGCGAAACGCTGGAGGAAACCGGCTGGACCGTGCAGCTGCAGCATCTGATCGGCGTGCACCAGTGGCGCAGCACCGAGCACGGGGATGCGGTGATCCGCTTCAGCTTCGCCGCCCGCCCGATCGGTCACGACCCGGCGCGCCCGCTGGATGCCGATATTTGCCGTGCCAGCTGGCTCACACGAACCGAGATCGCTGCCCTGGGCGACCGCCTGCGCAGCCCGATGATCCTGCAGAGCATCGATCAGTGGCTGGCCGGTCGGCGGCTGCCGCTGGACGTACTGGGGCACCTTCCCGAAGGCGGCGCATCGTGAAGGTGATGCTCGGCATCTCCGGCGGCGTCGATTCTTCGGTAGCCGGGCTGCTGCTGCAGCGGGCCGGTTACGAGGTGGAAGGCCTGTTCATGCAGAACTGGGAGGAGGACGACCGCTCCGGTCCCTGCACCACCGATGCCGACCGCAAGGACGCCGTGGCGGTGTGCGGGCGGCTCGGCATCCCGTTCCACGCGCGCAACTTCGCCGCCGAGTACTGGGACGGCGTGTTCGAACACTTCCTCGCCGAGTACCGCGCCGGCCGTACGCCGAACCCCGACGTGCTGTGCAACCGCGAGATCAAGTTCAAGACCTTCCTCGACGAGGCCCACGCACTTGGTGCCGACAGGATCGCCACCGGCCATTACGCCCGCGTCGACTGCGTGGACGGCCGCTACCGCCTGCTGCGCGCGGTGGACGCGGCGAAGGACCAGAGCTATTTCCTGCACGCGCTGGGCCAGCGGCAGCTGGCCGCCACCTTGTTCCCGCTGGGCGGCCTCGAGAAATCGCGCGTGCGCGAACTGGCCCGCGCGGCAGCCCTGCCGACCCACGCGAAGAAGGACTCCACCGGCATCTGCTTCATCGGCGAGCGCGATTTCCGCGACTTCCTCTCCCATTACATCCCGGCCCGTCCCGGCGAGATGCGTACCCCCGGCGGCGAACTGGTCGGCGAACACCAGGGCGCGATGTACTACACCCTGGGCCAGCGCAACGGGCTGGGCATCGGCGGCCGTCACGGCGCCGGCGGCGAGGCGTGGTACGTGGTGGGCAAGGACGTGGCGGCGAACGTGCTGTACGTGGCCCAGGGCGGCGAGAACCGCTGGCTGTATTCGCAGCGGCTGCATTCGGAGACGCCGAGCTGGATCGATGGCGCGGCGCCATCCGCCCATTTCCGCTGCACCGCCCGCACCCGCTACCGCCAGTCCGACCAGGCCTGCACGGTCGACGTGCAACCCTGCGGCCTCGAGATCCGCTTCGACGAACCGCAGCGCGCGGTGACGCCGGGGCAGTCGGTGGTGCTCTACGATGGCGAGGTCTGCCTGGGCGGCGCGGTGATCGCCGCCACCGACGCGCCCTACGGCGGCCCGCTGCCGGCATTCATCCCTTCCCCCACGCATCCTGCAAGAGAATCATCGCCCCGTGTTTGAAACCTTTTCCATGACCGAAGAACGCGTGCTCGCCCTGGCCGGCCTGTTCCAGGCCTGCGCGCTGGCGCAGCAGCTGGCCAATGACGGCCGTTGCGACGAAGGCGCGATGGAGGCCAGTGTGGCCAGCGTGTTCCGCATCGACGCACCTTCGGTGGTCGGCGTATATGGCAGCATCTCCAACGTCCGGCTCGGCCTGCGCAGCCTGATCGCCCAGCTCGACGAAAGCGACCGCGACATGGCAATAACCCGCATGGCGGTGACCGTGATGCGGCTGGAACGCAGCCTGTCAGCCCGGGCGGACCTGCGCGACAAGCTCCAGCAAGGCATTCTCGCCGCGCAGCGCCAGGTCGACCATTTCGGCGTGGATTCCGGCCAGGTCTGCAGCCGACTGGCCGAGGTGTACGCATCCACCCTGTCGATCCTCAAGCCGCGCGTCATGGTCAGCGGCAACCCGCTGCAGCTGCAGCAGCCCGCCGTGGTGGAAAAGGTGCGCACCAGCCTGCTGGCGGCGGTGCGCTCGGCGGTGCTGTGGCGGCAGGTCGGCGGACGCCAGTGGCAACTGCTGCTGCACCGGCGCCAGTGCAGCATGCTGGCGCGCGGCCTGTTGACCGGGGCGACGCTGGATCAGCGCTGACAGCAGACGGTTCGAACCACGGAAAAGCAAACGGCGGGCAATGCCCGCCGTTTTCCGTCCATGGGTAGAACTCCGTTGCGATAACCGTAGCCGGCTGCCGTCCGGCTGGAGGCAGTATGCCGCGGCAATGTGACAGTTTTAGAACGAAACCTCGCCGAACACGCCGATCTCGTTGGTCTTCACGTTCTGCACGTGCGGCGGCACCGGGGTGGTGACCGACTTGTCGGCCTTCTCGTGCTTCCACACGCCGGCCAGCTTGAAGCCCTTGGTCACCTGGTACTCCAGGCCGAGGTTGTAGTAGACGTCCTTGGCGTTGCGGTCCAGGTCCTTGCTGAGCTTGGCGTTGTCGTAGCGGGTGAACAGGGTCAGGCCGTCGGCGACCAGCACGCTGCCCCACACCGAGTAGCCATTGGCCTTGTCCGCCAGGGGGCTCAGCACGTTGTTCCAGTTCTTGGCGGTGAAGTACTCGGCGCCGAGGCGGAACGACTTGTCGGCGTAGGCCACCATGAAGTCGCCGCGCTGGGCGGTATGCGCCGCGCTGATGTTCTGCGTTTCCTTGCCCAGGTGGCCGCTGTAGCCGCCCACTGCCACGATCATGTTGTCGAACGGCACGAAGCCGACACGGCCTTCGACGTCCACGCCCTTGCTGCGGCCCGGATTCTTGTAGCCTGCGCCGTTCACCACGGACACTGCGTAGTTGAGCGACTTGCTGGCGCCCACGTCGCCGCCCATGTGCAGGCCCCAGTCGGCCGAGGCGCCGTACTTCAGGCGGTCCACCAGGGTGTTCTCGACGTAGCGGAAGCCGTAGTAGTTCTCGGCGAACGGAATCCACGGCATGTCGGCCGAACCGATGCGCAGCACGGCGGCGTCGTCAAACTTGCCCTGCACGTAGGCCTTCTTGACGAATAGGCTGGTCTGGCCGATGGCGCTGGCGTAGTTGAAATCGGTGGTCAGGTTGGCCGACCACACGTCGTTGAACTTGTGGGTGACGCCGAAGTAGAAGCGCTTGACGTCGATGCCGGTGCCCGACTTGTCGGTCTTGCCCTTGTCGCTGTTCTTGTCGCTGATGTTGGTGAAGTCGAAGAACATCTTGCCCGAGATGGAGGTGTTGTTGATCGCCTTCTCCAGCGCGGCCAGCTTCTTGTCGCTGGACGCGGTCACGTTGGAGGCCTTCTCCACTGCCTGGCCGGTGCTGACGTTGATGTCGGACTGCGCATCGGTGCGCTGTTCCAGCTCATCTACCTTGGACTGCAGCGCGGCGAGCTGCGCCTTCAGCGCCTCGACTTCGGCATTGCTGGCAGCCGGGGCCGTGGTGGTGTGCGACTTGTGCGACTTCTGTGCCGGCGCCGCGGCGACGGTGAAGCTGGTGACGCCGAGGCCGGCGGCAATCGCTACCGCAATCAGTTTGGAACGCATGTCATTCTCCGCAAGTTTGGTGGAAAACATCTCGATCGCCCCTTCGACCTGACGGTTGGCCAGCGATTCGTTAAAAGTTTGCCTAGGCTTCTTTACGGTTGGATGCTGCTTTGATGACAGATTCAAGACAACACCTCGATATCCCCGGCAGGCATGCGGCTTACGCCCCGTGCACCGGCTGATATGCTTCATGGATGGAAACGCCCGAAAACAACAACATCCCGCGCATGGCCGACCGGTTTCGCGGTTTCCTGCCGGTGGTGGTCGACGTGGAAACCGGCGGTTTCGACGCCGAGCACGATGCCCTGCTCGAGATCGCCGCAGTGCCGCTGGCCATGGATGCCGGCGGCTACCTGCACCGGCAACCCACCGTGTCCACCCATGTGGAGCCGTTTCCGGGGGCGAATCTGGATCCGCGCTCGCTGGAGATCACCGGCATCGACCCGGACAACCCGCTGCGCGGCGCCCTGGCCGAACAGTTGGCGCTGGACCTGATCTTCAAGGTGGTACGCGAGGCGGTGCGCGAAGCCGGCTGCCAGCGGGCGATCCTGGTCGGCCACAACGCCGCGTTCGACCTTGGCTTCCTGAACCAGGCAGTGCGCCGTACCGGGCACAAGCGCAACCCGTTCCACCCGTTCAGCTGCTTCGACACGGTCAGCTTCGGCGGCCTTGCGTACGGCCAGACCGTATTGAGCAAGGCCGTGCTGGCCGCAGGCCATGCCTTCGACAGCAGCGAGGCGCATTCGGCGGTCTACGACGCCGAGCGCACTGCCGACCTGTTCTGCAGCGTGGTCAACCGCTGGCGCCAGCTGGAATCGATCGAGCAGCTCCACGCCGGCCTCGACGCGGCCTGAACACGGCCGGGCGACCGGAAAGATGACAGTTTGTCATTTGACTGCAACATTCATTTCATTCAATGGCAACACGCAGAGCCTGAAATGGCCGGGTCGCATCCGACCTCACCCAAGGAGCCACCGTGTCGATCAACCATAAATCCCCGCTTCGCTTCGCTGCCGTTGCCGCACTGGCGGTGGCTTCGACGTTCGGCGCCGCTGCAAACGCCACCGACATCACCGGTGCCGGTTCCAGCTTCGTCTACCCGGTCATGTCCAAGTGGTCGGCTGCGTATGCCGAGAAGACCGGCAACCACCTCAATTACCAGTCGGTCGGCTCCGGCGCCGGCATCGCGCAGATCAAGGAAGGCACCATCGACTTCGGCGCCTCCGACGCGCCGCTGAAAGCCGAGGACCTGAAGAAGTTCGGCCTGGGCCAGTTCCCGGTCGTGGTCGGCGGCATCGTGCCGGTGGTCAACATCGCCGGCGTGCAGGCCGGCCAGATCAAGCTCGACGGCGCCACCCTGGCTGACATCTTCCAGGGCAAGATCAACAACTGGAACGACCCGAAGATCGCCGCGCTGAACGCCGGCCTGAGCCTGCCGGCCGGCAAGATCACCGTGGTGCATCGCTCGGATGGTTCGGGCACCACCTTCAACTTCACCAACTACCTGTCCAAGGTCAGTCCGGAATGGGCCGAGAAGGTGAAGTTCGGCACGGCCGTGGAATGGCCGACCGGCGTGGGCGGCAAGGGCAACGAGGGCGTGTCGCAGTACGTGCGCCAGATCAAGGGCTCGATCGGCTACGTCGAGTACGCCTACGCGGTGAAGAACAAGATCAGCTGGGTCAACATGAAGAACGCCGCCGGCAAGGTGCTCTCGCCGAACGCCGAAAGCTTCGCCGCCGCGGCTGCCACCGCCGACTGGGCCCATGCGAAGGATTTCAACCTGATCATGACCAACGCCCCGGGCAAACAGGCCTGGCCGATCACCGCCACCACCTGGGTGATCATGTACAAGTCGCCGAAGAACGCCGCCAACAGCAAGGTCGCCTTCGACTTCTTCAAGTCCGCCCTGGAGCACGGCCAGGCGGCCGCGAGCGCGCTGGACTATGTGCCGCTGCCGGCGACCCTGGTCAGCCAGATCGAGGCGTACTGGGCGTCCGAGTTCAAGCACTGATAACGTAAAGCAAGAAAGCCGACGCCCCCGCCGGCCCTGCCGTCGGGGGCGTCGGATTTTTCAACCCTCCTACTGGATCACCATGCCAGCCATCGAAGCATCCATCATGTCCACCGACATCCTGGAACAGCGCAGTCGCCGCGATGCCCGCAACGAACGGCTGTTCCGCTGGCTGCTGAAGGGTTGCGCACTGATCGTGCTGGCCTCGCTGCTTGGTGCCGCCGGCGCCACGCTGTGGGGCGGCCGTGATGCGTTCGGCACCTTCGGCTGGCACTTCCTGGTCAGTTCGGAATGGGATCCGGGCAACGATGTCTATGGCGCGCTGGTGCCGGTCTACGGCACCATCGCCACCTCGTTCATTGCGCTGCTGATCGCGGTGCCGATCAGCTTCGGCATCGCCGTCTACCTCTCCGAGGTCGCGCCCGCCTGGATGCGCACCCCGGTCGCCTCGGCCATCGAGCTGCTAGCGGGCATCCCCTCGATCATCTACGGCATGTGGGGCCTGTTCATCTTCGCCCCGTTCTTCGCCGACCATGTCAAACCGTGGCTGACCAGCAACCTCGGCAACAAGCCCGACGACGGCAAGCTGTCGTGGGTCGCCGGGCATGTGCCGTTCGTCGGCAAGCTGTTCGGCAGCGACTATCCGTTCGGCGCCAGCATCCTGGTCGCCGGCATCGTACTGGCGATCATGATCATCCCGTTCATCTCCTCGGTGATGCGCGAGGTGTTCCAGACCGTGCCGACCCGGCTGAAGGAATCGGCCTACGCGCTCGGCTCCAGCACCTGGGAGGTGTCCTGGGACATCGTGCTGCCGTATACCCGCTCGGCGGTGATCGGCGGCATCTTCCTCGGCCTCGGCCGTGCGCTGGGCGAGACCATGGCGGTGACCTTCGTGCTGGGCAACGCCATGCACCTGTCGGCCTCGCTGCTCGACCCCGGCGCCTCGATCGCCTCGACCATCGCCAACCAGTTCAGCGAGGCGGCGGGCCTGCAGAAGTCCGCGCTGATGGCGCTGGCCTTCCTGCTGTTCGTGGTCACCTTCGTCGTGCTGCTGATCGCCCGGCTGATGCTGCGCCGGCTGGCCAGCAAGGAGGGTCGCTGATGAGCGCGCTGTACCTGCGCCGCCGCATCACCAACGCGGCCGCGATGACGCTGAGCATGCTGGCCACCCTGGTCGGCCTGGCCTTCCTGGCCTGGATCCTGTGGGAAACGCTGCGCCAGGGCATCGGCGCACTGGACCTGAAACTGTTCACCAAGGTCACTGCCTACGGCGAGGACGGCGGCCTGCTGAACTCGATGGTCGGCAGCCTGATCATCAACTTCATCGGCATCGCCATCGCCACCCCGATCGGCGTGCTGGCCGGCACCTGGCTGGCCGAATACGCCGACCGCACCCGGCTGGGCGAATCGATCCGCTTCCTCAACGACATCCTGCTGTCGGCGCCGTCGATCGTGATGGGCCTGTTCGTCTACACCATCATCGTACTGCCGAGTACTGCCCTCACCCACGGCAGCACCACCTTCTCCGGCTTCGCCGGCGGCGTGGCGCTGGCGCTGATCGCGCTGCCGGTGATCGTGCGCACTACCGACGAGATGCTGCGGCTGGTGCCATCCACCCTGCGCGAGGCGGCGCTGTCGCTGGGCGTGCCGCAGTGGAAGCTGACCCTGCAGATCCTGATCCGCGCCGCGCGCTCGGGCATCATCACCGGCGTGCTGCTGGCGCTGGCGAGGATCAGCGGCGAGACCGCGCCGCTGCTGTTCACGGCATTCGGCAACAACTACATGGCGCTCAACCCGATCGACAAGATGTCCAGCCTGCCGCAGATCATCTACCAGTACGCCAACGACCCGGGCGAGGCGATGCATGCGCTGGCCTGGGCCGGCGCGTTCGTGGTCACCATGTTCGTGCTGCTGCTCAGCCTGGCTTCCCGCCTGATCCTCTTCCGCACCAAGGTGTCCCATGACTGATTCCGCTCTCGCCATGAGCTCGGCGCCGGAGACCGCTGCAGCGACGGTGGCCCCGAAGCTCGCCGTACGCGACCTGCATTTCTACTACGACGGATTCCAGGCGCTGAAAGGCATCAACATGGATATCCCGGAAAAGCAGGTCACCGCGATCATCGGTCCGTCCGGTTGCGGCAAGTCGACCCTGCTGCGCGTCTTCAACCGCATCTACGCGATCTATCCGAAACTGGAGGCGAAGGGCCGGATCCTGCTCGATGACGAGGACATCCTCGGCCCCGGCTACTCGCTGAATCGTCTGCGCAGCAAGGTCGGCATGGTGTTCCAGAAGCCGGTACCGTTCCCGATGACGATCTTCGAGAACGTCGCCTACGGCATCCGCCACCACGAGAAGCTGTCGAAGGCGGACATGGAGAAGCGGGTGGAACAGGCGCTGCGCAGCGCCGCGCTATGGGACGAGGTGAAGGACAAGCTGAAACAGAACGCGCTCGGGCTCTCCGGCGGCCAACAGCAGCGCCTGTGCATCGCCCGCGCGATCGCGCTGAAGCCCGAGGTGCTGCTGCTGGACGAGCCGACCTCGGCGCTCGACCCGATCGCCACCGGCCGCATCGAGCAATTGGTGGAGGAGTTGAAAAGCCAGTTCACCATCGTCATTGTCACCCACAACATGCAGCAGGCGGCGCGCGTCTCCGACCTCACCGCCTTCATGTACCTGGGCGAGCTGATCGAGTTCGACCGGACCGAAAGGATCTTCACCAAGCCGGGCAAGAAGCAGACCGAGGATTACATCACCGGGCGCTTCGGCTGATCACACAGGACCCCATCATGAATACCGGCACAGACCACATCATCAAGAGTTACGACAGCGAGCTGGCCAGGCTCACCGGCGAGATCGTGCGCATGGGCGAACTGGCGGTGACCCAGCTGGAAGCGGCCATCGACGTGCTCGAACGGCGCGACGAGCGCGCCGCGCAGCGCGTGGTCGGCAACGACGACGCGATCGACCAGATGGAGCAGGAGATCGGCCACGACGTGGTGCGCCTGCTGGCGCTGCGCGCGCCGATGGCCGGCGACCTGCGCAACGTGTACGCCGCCCTGCGCATCGCTTCCGACATCGAACGCATCGGCGACTACGCCGCCAACGTCGCCAAGCGCTCGATCCCGCTGTCGATGGTGGCGCCGGTGGCGCCGGTCGGCGGGCTGCGCCATCTGGCCGAACTGGCCGCAGAGGAGGTGCGCGAGGTGCTGCTGGCCTATCGCGACCGCGACGCCGAACGCGCCTACCAGGTGTGGAAGGACGACGCCGTGCTGGATGAGGCCTACACCGGCTACTTCCGCCAGCTGCTCACCTACATGATGGAAGATCCGCGCAACATCACCCCTTGCACGCATCTGCTGTTCATGGCCAAGAACATCGAGCGCGTCGGCGACCACGCCACCAACATCGCCGAGAACATCTGGTTCCAGGTCACCGGAGAGCCGCTGGACAAGCAGCGCAGCAAGCGCGACCTCACCTCGAACCCGGAAATCACCAAGCTCGGCGAGTGAGTCGGCGGCGCAGGACGCGCCCCGGATTCAAGGCAACCGCGAATCCTTCCCGCGACGCAGGCGCAGGCCACGCAACACGCCGAAGATGCCGATCGCGGCCCAGGCCACTTCCATCACGAACGCGGACAGGTTGAAGCTGCCGAACAGCAGCGACAGCAACACGCCCAGCGCGCCGACGATGTTCATCACCTGGTAGGTCAGGCCGTTGCCGTGCAGCTTGTGCGCCTGCAGCAGCAGGAACGCCAGCAGGACCAGCACCACGCCGATGTAACCGGCCCAGTCATGCCACATCAGGTTCATAGTTTCGCGCTCCGCTGGCGCAGTGCCTCGAACAGCACGACGCCGGTGGCGACGGAAACGTTGAGGCTTTCCATCGCACCCGGCATCGGGATCTTCGCCACGAAATCGCACAACTCGCGGGTGAGCCGGCGGATGCCTTCGCCTTCGCTGCCCAGCACGAGTGCCACCGGCCCCTTGAAATCGATGCCGTAGATGGTGGTGTCGGTGTCGCCGGCCAGGCCGGTGATCCACACGCCGGCGTCCTTCAGCTCGCGCAGCGTGCGTGCCAGATTGGTCACTGCGATCAGCGGCACCCGGTCGGCGCCGCCGGCCGAGGCGCGGCGAGCCACCGGGGTGAGGCCGACCGCACGGTCCTTCGGCACGATCACCGCGGTGACCTTCGCCGCCGCGGCGCTGCGCAGGCAGGCCCCGAGGTTGTGCGGGTCGGTGACGCCGTCGAGCACCAGCACCAGCGAGTCGCCGCCGTCGCGCTCGAGCAGGCGGGCCAGGTCGCTCTCGTGCGCCGCCGGCGCCGCCTCGTAACGCGCCGCCACGCCCTGGTGGCGCGCTTCGCCGGCCAGTCTGTCCAGTTCGTCGCGCGGGCGGTGCCGCACCGGGATGTCCAGTTTCTTCGCGCGCTCGGCCAGCTCCAGCACGCGCGCATTGCGCTGGCCGTTCTCGACCAGTACCTCACGCACGCGCTCGGCATCGTTGCTCAATGCGCCCTCGACGGGATTGATGCCGACGATCCAGCTCTCGCTCATGACTTGCCTTTCGGTTTGCGGCCGCCGTGCTTCCTGGGCTCCGGTGCAGCGGGCGCCATTCCCCGCCCACGGGTGGTAGCGGCCTTGCGCGGACGCTGCGCATCGGTCTGCTGGCGGGTGCCGGCATGGGACGGTGGCGGATTATCTCCCGACGCGGCCCTGCGCGGCGCGGGCGCTTCGGCCACGGCCTCCTTGCGGCCGAATGCGCGGCCGATCGCCTTCGCGGCGCGGCCGAACATGCCCGGCGCCTTGGCCGCAGCCTTCTTCGGCAGCGAATAACGCTCGCCCGCGGCCGCGTAGTCGTAGGCCTTGCCCCCTGCGGGCGGCGGCGCGGCCGGCGTGCGCGGCGAGACCAGGCGGAAGTCGATCTTGCGATCCTCCAGGCTGGCGCGCAGCACCTTGACGCGCACGTGGTCGCCCAGGCGGAACTGCGCCCCGGTGCGCTCGCCCTTGAGCAGCTTGCGGGTGGCGTCGAAGTGGTAGTAGTCGTTCATCAGCTGGCTGATGTGCACCAGGCCGGATACCTTCGACTCGTCCAGCTCCACGAACAGGCCGAACGAGGTGACGCCGGTGACCACGCCGTCGAACTCGCTGCCGATGTGTTTCTCCATCCATGCGCACTTGAAGCGCTCGTCCACATCGCGCTCGGCCTCCTCGGCGCGGCGCTCGCGCTGCGAGCAGTGGATCGCCATCGCCGCCATCCCGGCAGGCGTATAGGTGTAGTCGCCCGGCTTGCCGCCGGTCAGCGCATAGCGGATCGCACGATGCACCAGCAGGTCGGGATAGCGGCGGATCGGCGAGGTGAAGTGCGCATAGGCCTGCAGCGCCAGGCCGAAGTGGCCGCGGTTGTCCGGCTGATAGGCCGCCATGCTCTGCGCGCGCAGCAGCACGCTCTGGATCAGTTCGCGCTCGGGGCGATCCTGCACCATGCGCAGGATCTCGGCGAAATCCGCCGGCGTCACCTCGTCCACCGGCGGCATGCGCAGCTTGAACTCGCGCAGGAACTGCTGCAGGTCCTCGTACTTCTCCGCCGGCGGCGGCTCGTGCGCGCGGAACAATGCGGGGACCCTCTTCTTTTCCAGGAACAGCGCCGCCTGCACGTTGGCGGCGATCATGCATTCCTCGATCAGCTTGTGCGCGTCGTTGCGCTCGGTGGCGCCCATCGATTCGACGCCGCCGGTCTGGTCGAGGCGGAACTTCACCTCGGGCGTCTCGAAGTCGATCGCACCGCGGCGCTTGCGCTGGCCCGCCATCGCCTTGTACAGCGCATGCAGGTTCTCCAGCTGCGGCAGCACGTCGGCCACCTCGTGGCGCGCGTCCTGCTCGCGCAAGCCCACCGCCTGCCACACCTTGTCGTAGGTAAGCCGCGCGTGCGACAGCATCACCGCGTCGTAGAACTTCGATCTGGTCACGTTGCCCTCGGCGTCGACCAGCATGTCGCAGACCATGCACAGCCGTTCGACCTTCGGGTTCAGCGAGCAGATGCCGTTGGACAGCGTCTCCGGCAGCATCGGCACCACGAAGCCGGGGAAGTAGGTGGAGGTGCTGCGCTCGAACGCTTCCTTGTCCAGCGCGCTGCCGACCTGCACATAGTGCGAGACGTCGGCGATCGCCACGATCAGCCGCCAGCCGCCGCCACGTTTGGGTTCGGCGTATACCGCGTCGTCGAAATCGCGCGCGTCGGCGCCGTCGATCGTCACCAGCGGCAGCTGGCGCAGGTCGGTGCGGCCCTCGCGCTCGGCGGCGGTCACCGCCGACTCCACCTGCGCCGCGTCGCGCAGCACCGCGGCCGGCCATTCGTGCGGCAGGTCGTGGCTGGCGATCGCCATCTCCACCACCAGCGACGGCTGCAGGCGTTCGCCCAGCACCGCGCGGATCTCGCCGATCGGTCCGCGTTGCGGCGTCGGCGGGTCGGTGATCTCGGCCACCACGATCTGGCCGGAGCGGGCGTCCTGCTCCTTGCCCGGCTTGATCATCACGTCCTGGACGAGGCGGCGGTCGTCCGGCGTCACCAGGGTCACGCCGTTGTCGATCACCACCCGGCCGACCAGCCGCGGCGAGCGGCGCTGCAGCACTTCGGCGATCGCGCCCTGCCGGCGGCCGCGGCGGTCGATGCCGACCACGCTGGCCAGCACGCGGTCGCCGTGCATCACCGCACGCATCTGCTGCGGCGACAGGTACAGGTCGTCGCCGCCCTCGTCCGGGCGCAGGAAGCCATAGCCCTCGGCATTGGCCAGCACCACGCCGGCGATCAGGTCCAGTTTCTGCGTCGGCGCATAGCCGCCGCGCCGGCCCAGCAGCAGCTGGCCGTCGCGCACCATCGCGGCAAGCCGCTTGCGCAGCGCCTCGAGGTCGGGTTCGTCGTGGAGATCCAGCGCTTCGGCGATGCGCGCCTCGGTCAGCAGTTCGCCGCGTTCCTCCAGCAGGGCGAGGATCGCCTCGCGGCTGGGAATCGGGCGCGCGTAACGCTGCGCCTCGCGATCGGCATTCGGGTCGCGCACGGCGCCTGCGGCGGCGGCCTTGTTGCGCTTGTCCGGTGCAGCGGCGGCTCGCGGTGCCCGCTTGGCGGGCTTCTTCGTGGAAGGCGTGCCGCCGGGATTCCCGGAACGGGGGGGAGTTTTTCTGGTCACTCAGGATCCTTGTGATGTTTGCGCCGCGGAGAATGCCACGTCGCCATGAACGGATGTGAAAAAGTGTTGACAAGCCGTCGGCAGATGCCTAAATTACGCGGCTCACGCAGCTCACCGAGCGACGTGACACCTGCCCAGGTGGCGGAATTGGTAGACGCACTAGCTTCAGGTGCTAGCGGGGGCAACTCCGTGGAGGTTCGAGTCCTCTCCTGGGCACCAATTGTAAACGAAGCCCGCAGAAATGCGGGCTTTCGTCTTTTCAGGGGTTTGATCGAAGGCGGGAGGCTGCCTTTCAAGGCAGCCTCCCGCCGGCTTTTTCAGGCAGCTGCCGGCCCCTTCAGCTCGATCATGTTGCCCTGCGGGTCGTACAGGTAGATCGACGGGCCTTCGCCGCGCGCGCCGTAACGCGAACCCAGCTCGCCTATCCGCACGCCATGTGCCTTCAGCTGCGCCAGGATCGCCGTTTCGTCGTAGTCCTCCACGCGCAGGCACAGGTGATCCATGTTGTGGCCTTCCCTGCCCGGTGCGGCGCCACCGTGGCGGCCGAGCTTGCCGTCGATGGCTACCAGGTCGATCAGCGAGGCACCGGCGCGCAGCTGCACCAGGCCGATCTCGTCCTGCCGGCGTTCCTCGCGACAGCCGAGCACCTCGCAGTAGAAGCGTTGCATGGCCGCAGGGTCGATGGCGCGCAACACCACGTGGTCGATTTCGCCGATACGGATCATGGGGCTCGGGCGGGTCGGGAACGGAGTGTCCGAGCATAGCGCGGGCCGGCCACCGGGTTCCCTGAACCGCGGCCACGGGCTGCAACACGCCCCGGATCCGCCTGTATAATCGGCGCGGTAAACGCATGGTGGGAGAAGCGGGCGGCCCGAAGACCGGGCACGTGCCGCTGCCGAAGACGCAACGCCCGTAATCGCTCAGGCTCCCATACCACCACGCGCAAACACTCTGGAGAGACCGGTTGAATCCGGCGCCGAAGGGGCACGAAGCGCAGCCATCGCGTTTCCAAACTCTCAGGCAAAAGGACAGAGGGGCGCCCCGCGTGCGGCACGGCACGCGAGTCTTCGGATGCCCACCCATGAGCCACAACTCCTCCCCTTCCCTGCGCGACCTCGAACACCACGGCGCCTTCATCGAGCGCCACATCGGTCCGGACGACGCCGAGATCGCACAGATGCTTCACGTGATCGGCCACGATTCGCTGGAGTCGATGACCGACGCGATCGTTCCCGGCTCGATCAAGTCCGCCGCCCCGCTAGCGTTGCCGCAGGCGGTCACCGAAGAGGAAGCGCTGGCCAAGATCCGCGCGATCGCCGATCGCAACCAGGTCTTCCGCAGCTTCATCGGCCAAGGCTACTACGGCACCCTCACGCCGAACGTCATCCTGCGCAACATCCTGGAGAATCCAGCCTGGTACACCGCCTATACGCCGTATCAGGCGGAGATCTCGCAGGGCCGCATGGAGGCGCTGATCAACTTCCAGACGATGTGCGCCGACCTCACCGGCATGGAGATCGCCAACGCCTCGCTGCTGGACGAAGCCACCGCCGCGGCCGAGGCGATGACCCTGGCCAAGCGCTCGTGCAAGTCGAAGTCGAACGTGTTCTTCGTGTCGAACGGCGTGCACCCGCAGACGCTGGAAGTGGTGCGCACGCGCGCCGAACCGCTGGGCATCGAGCTGGTGGTCGGCGCGGATGCCGACGCCGCCGGCACCGAAGCGTTCGGCGTGCTGCTGCAGTACCCGGACACCTTCGGCGGCATCCATGACTACCGGGCCATCGCCGACGCCGTGCACGCCCGCGGCGGCCTGGTCGCGGTCGCCACCGACCTGCTCGCGCTGACCCTGATCGCCGCTCCCGGCGAATGGGGCGCCGACATCGTGGTAGGCAACTCGCAGCGCTTCGGCGTGCCGTTCGGCTTCGGCGGCCCGCACGCCGCGTTCATGGCCTGCCGCGATGCGTACAAGCGCTCGATGCCGGGCCGGCTGATCGGCGTGTCGATCGACACCGAAGGCAAGGCCGCCTATCGCCTCACCCTGCAGACGCGCGAGCAGCACATCCGCCGCGAGAAGGCCACCTCCAACATCTGCACCGCGCAGGTGCTGCTGGCGGTGATGGCCTCGATGTACGCGGTCTACCACGGCCCCAAGGGACTCGTCCGCATCGCGCGCCGCACGCATCGTCTGGCCGCGATCCTCGCCGCCGCGCTGCGCCAGGCCGGCGTCGCCGTGGGCAAGGATTTCTTCGACACCCTGCACGTCACCGGCGTGGATGCCGCCGCGCTGCACGCCAAGGCCGCCGGGGCGCGCATCAACCTGCGCCGCATCGACGGCGGGAGCGTCGGCATCAGCCTCGACGAGAGCACCACGCGCACCGATGTGATCGCGCTGGCGGCCCTGTTCGGCGGCAACATCGCAGACATCGATGCGCTCGACGCCGCCACCGCCGACGCCCTGCCTCCTGCCCTGGTGCGCAAGAGCGCGTTCCTCACCCACCCGGTGTTCAATACGCACCACAGCGAGCACGAGCTGCTGCGCTACATGCGCGCGCTGGCCGACAAGGACCTGGCGATGGATCGCACGATGATCCCGCTGGGCTCGTGCACCATGAAGCTCAACGCCACCGCCGAGATGATCCCGATCACCTGGCCGGAATTCGCCAACATGCACCCGCTGGCCCCGGCCGCACAGGCGCAGGGCTACAAGGAGCTGATCGACGGCCTGGAAGCGATGCTGGTCGAATGCACCGGCTACGATGCGGTGAGCCTGCAGCCGAACTCCGGCGCGCAGGGCGAATACGCCGGCCTGCTGGCGATCCGCGCCTACCTTCGCGCCAATGGCCAGTCGCAGCGCGACATCTGCCTGATCCCCGAGTCCGCCCATGGCACCAACCCGGCTTCCGCCCACCTGTGCGGCATGACCGTTGTCGTGACCAAGTGCGACGCCAACGGCAACGTCGACGTCGAGGACATCCGCCGCGCTGCGGAGAAATATTCCGACCGCCTCGCCGCGCTGATGATCACCTACCCGTCCACCCACGGCGTGTTCGAGGAAGACATCGTGGCGATCTGCGACATCGTCCACCAGCACGGCGGCCAGGTGTATACCGACGGCGCCAACATGAACGCACTGGTCGGCGTGGCCAAGCCCGGCAAGTGGGGCTCGGACGTGTCGCACCTCAACCTGCACAAGACGTTCTGCATTCCGCATGGTGGCGGCGGCCCGGGCGTGGGCCCGTGCGCGGTGAAGTCGCACCTGGCACCGTTCCTGCCGCGCACTTATGCCGACATCCCTGTCGGCGAGGATCAAGAAGCGGCCATCCATGGCCGCACTCCTCACAACAGCCGCTCCGTAGGTATGGTGTCGGCTGCCAGCTTCGGCAGCGCCTCGATCCTGCCGATCTCGTGGATGTACATCACCATGATGGGCCAGCAGGGCCTGAGGAAAGCTACGCAAGTCGCGTTGCTCAACGCCAACTACATCGCGAAGCGGCTGGCGGCGCACTACCCCACCCTCTACACCGGCCGCAACGGGCTGGTGGCGCACGAGTGCATCCTGGACCTGCGCCCGATCAAGGACGCCACCGGCATCGGTGCCGAGGACGTGGCGAAGCGGCTGATCGACTTCGGTTTCCACGCACCGACGCTGAGCTTCCCGGTGTCCGGCACCCTGATGGTGGAACCGACCGAGAGCGAATCGCGCTACGAACTGGATCGCTTCATCGACGCGATGATCCAGATCCGCGACGAGATCCGCGCGGTCGAGGAAGGCAAGCTGGACCGCGAGGACAACCCGCTGAAGAACGCGCCGCATACCGCCACCATGGTCAGCGGCAGCGAGTGGACCCACGCCTACCCGCGCGAACTGGCCGCCTTCCCGCTGGCCAGCCTGAAACTGCAGAAGTACTGGCCGCCGGTGGCCCGCGTCGACAACGTCTACGGCGACAAGAACATCATGTGCGCCTGCATTCCGGTGGATGCGTACAAGGAAGAAGCCGAGGCGTAAGCCGCTTCGCCGATTCGTGCACCACGGCAAAAGGCCCCGCTCGCGGGGCCTTTTGTTTCATTCCGCCACGATGCGGTCGCGGCCCTGCTGCTTGGCCTGGTACAGCCGCTTGTCCACCGCGTCGATGAACGACCGCAGTTCGTCGTCGTGGCCCGGAATCGTGCTGCCCACGCCGAGGCTGATCGTCAGCACGGGACCGATCGGCGACGACTCGTGCGGGATCTGCTCGGCCAGGAGCAGCTCGCGGCAGCGTTCGGCCAGCTTGCCGGCGGCGGCTTCGTCAGTTTCCGGCAGCACCAGCACGAATTCCTCGCCGCCGAAGCGGGCCAGCAGGTCGCGCGCGCGAGTGGCCGCCGAATTCAGCACCCGCGCCACATGCTTGAGGCAGGCATCGCCTTCCAGGTGGCCGTAGCGATCGTTGTACTGCTTGAAATAATCGATATCGATCATCAGCAGCGACAGCGGCTGCCGGTTGCGCCGCGCGTTGCTCCATTCGAGTTCGATGATCGCGTCGAAGCGCCGGCGGTTGGCGACGCCGGTCAGGCCATCGCGGAAGGAAAGCTCTTCCATCTCCTTCTGCAGGCTGATCAGCTGCTGCTCGGTGCGCTTGCGCTCGCTGATGTCGAACATGAAGCCGATCAGCGCATCGACCGAGCCGTCGGGCCGGCGCACCACGTGCACCACGTCGCGGATCCACACGTAATGGCCGTCGCGGGTCAGCGCGCGGTAGTCGGCCTCGTGGTCCACCCCTGCCTGCGACTGCGCGACGCAGAAATCCACCACCCAATCGCGATCCTCGGGATGCATGCGGCTGGCCCAGTCGGCCACGCCCACCCAGCTCGACGGCGCCCAGCCCAGCAGCGCCTCGATCTGCGGCCCGATATAGGCGAACTGCTTGCTGTCCCAGTCGATCTTCCACGGGATCGCCCTGGTCGATTCCAGCAGCGTCTTGTAGACGGCGCCGTCGGACTCCACCCTGTTCTCGATATCCACCATCTCGCCGATCCCCGGGAATATTCTGGCCTGCGTGGCGCAGGCGGACAGCAAGATCAAATATATCAAGGCATCGACGCACGAGGCCCGCCATCTCGCTCAATACCGGCCGCCCGGCAACGAAAAGGCCCCGCCAGGCGGGGCCTTTCATTCATGCGGCTCGCTGCGCCGGCTCAAGCGCCGTTTTTGCCAGCCAGGTGCCGATCGCCGGCCACCGGTCGCTGCGGATCATCATGCGACACTTGATGTTCGCGACGCTGACGCCGGCGGTACAGCATGATGTGGCCGGGTGGCCATCGGCCCTCCCTCGCACCACGCGATAGCGACGCCCCGGGCCACCCTTCGGACACGGCCGGAAGTCATGCCGGGATGGCGCATCCGGGCCGGGTGGGCAGCTGACGGTCGACGGCAGGCAATCGCGCTATATTCCGTGGCACGCGCGGCCGCACCCCAGGGGCCGTTGCGAGCCGCTGGAAGATTTCGCGGGAGGCACCGTGATCGAATGGATCGAATATGCCAAGATCGCAGGCGCCTTCGTCGGCGCCTGTGGCATCGCCACGCTGGCCAAGCTCTATCACGACAGGGTCGTGACCGGCAAAGACACCGAGCTGAAGATCAAGGACGCCGAAATCACCCGCCTGCAGGCTGATCTGCTGAAGGCGCAGTCGCGCGTGAAGACCGCCGAGGAGGACAGCGCCCCCGCCCACCGAGACCTGATCCGGCTGCGCGCGCAACTCACCGAAATGATCGAGCGCCTGGCCGGCACCCTGCGCGCGCAGGCCGCGTCGCTCTATATCCCGGTGTTCAACGCCAGCGATGAAATGACCGCGTCACCGCGCAGCTTCGCCTTTGTCGCCGCCTGGAACATCGACCCTGGCGCCACCGCGGCCATCCTCAAGATGAAACTGGTCGAGAGCTGGACCGTCGTCGGCGAGTGCTGGGGCAGGGCCACCCTGATCGGCAACAACAACCTACAGGCCAACGTCCGCCACGTCGCCTCGTACGACAAGCAGTCCGGTTTCGTGCCGCTGCATACGCTGGTGTCGCCGGTACGCTGGCAGGGGCGGCAGATCGGCGTCGTGCAGGTCTTCAACAAGACCCTGCCGGGCAGCGCCTACGACCTCGACGAGCATGGCTTCCAGAGCGACGACCGCAGGCAGCTGCTCGAAGCCCTGCAGGAAACCAGCGACGCCGGCATGGCGGGCACGCTGCATTACTTCCGGTCCAGCCCCGACGCCATGCGCGTGCTCGGCCTGCAGGACGAACTGAACCTCGAGAACGCGGTGATCATGTATGTCGACCTGACCCAATCGTCGGCATTGTTCGATGAGCTGCCGCTGACTGATGCAGCACGCCTGATCAACCGCTTCAGCCAGAATATCTACCGGCGAATTGGTCCATTTTCCGGCATCATGGAAAAGTTCAATGGCGACGGCACGCTGATCCGCTTTCATTACGCCGGCTTCGACGGCCATGCGCCGATGAGCAATCCGGCCTTGCGGGCGATCTGCGCCGCCGCCGATCTGTTCGGCGAGTTCAAGGCCTTCAAGACCCAGCGCTGGCAAGGTCTGGCGGCAGACGTCGCCGAGGCGGTGAAGCTGCGCATTACCATCGCGTTGGGCCCGGTGGTATCGACCAACATGGGGCCGCAACAGTTCCAGACGCCCACGGCGATGGGCCAGTGCGTCAACCGTTCGGCCAAGATGATCGCCTTTGCGCCGCGCGACCGCGACGTGATGCTGGTCGACGACAACATGAGCAGGGCGTTGAAGCAGATCGACGAGCATTACGCCGCCGCGCTGACCGCCTTCGACAGCTGGTCGTCCGATACCGCCCGGCAATCGCCCAGCCTCGCCGGCCACCGGTATTTCGAGGTGACACCCGAGCCATTCCGGCTCGCCGCCATGGAGTTCCGCCAGTCCCCGTACGCGCACCCGCCGTAGCCGCCCTGTGCCACGACAGGTCCCGCCACGCAGGGTCTGTCGTTCACAGCAGGCAGTGTCATCAATGGCTGCGTCACCTCGCCCGTGCCAGCATCCCGAAGACAACGCCTGCTCCTATGAGCATTGCGCCGTCGACGTGGCCGCCGGAGCGAAGACGCCAGATACGCTGAAGGAGCGCGATCCCAAAGCGCCTAAACCCAAGCTTCGATGGCATCGGCAGAATGATGGATGGCAGGCAGCCCTTCGACACCACTGCTGCATCGGGAATTACTCCTCCGGCTTCGGCTGCATTTTTGCCAGCGCCTCTTCCAGATCGACGATCACCGCTTCCAGCGCCTCGTGCAGTTGCCCCTGGCGGTCCATCAGGTCGGCGAGCTTGTCCGCCTGCTTGAGCTTGGACAATTCGCCGTCGAACAGCAGCCACGCCGCCGTCAGCGTTTCCACATTGTTCTTCGAGTAATGCCGCATCTCCTTGAGCTGCGCCACCGTATCGACGATGTAGTCGGCCGGCGTCTTCGCATTTTCATCGGACATGGGATGGCTCCTCCTGGCGAGATGTAGCGGCCCTTCGACGGCTGCCGGCGGCATGCAAGCACGGCGTATCGAGCCGTTCGCTCCGACGGTAGCGGCGCGAATGCGAAGTGCGGGTCAATATCCTGCTCAGGACTCGTTGTCCGCCGCCTGGCGCGGTTCACCGCCGCCTTCCGGCGGAGCCGCCGCGCCAAACACGGGCGACTCCCAACCTGGCAAGGCCGGCTCGCGGTGCAGCACGAAGGCGCGACGATGCACCCTTCGCTGCCGCGGCGGCCCAGACCGATCGCCGCCGGGGCATCCGCAGCCGGCGCACCCGTTCGCACGCGAGGCCCATGCGGCGCCACCTGCAAGCATGGCCAGTGGCGTGACCGGTATGGCCGCACATCAGGTCGAACCGGTGCGCTGCCTGCGCCCCATGCGGCGTTTCCGCCATTCCATGCCTTCCGCTTCCGTCTTTGTCGCACGGCCGACAAAAGGCGCAGGATTGGCAGCTATGCTCGCCTCCCATCGCTCGGCCATCGGGGACATCGACGTGATCAAGGGCTTTTTCTTCGTAGCGCGACTGGTCGTCGCCTGGCTGCTGGCGCTGACCTTCGTCATCACCCTGATCGCCAACAGCGGCCCGTTCCGCAGCATGCAGCCGCTGCCGGAAATCATCGTCGCCGTGGTGCTGGCGCTGGTGATCACCGGCGCGTTCTCGCACCTGCGGCGCGTGCGGCTGATTGCCGGGCACGTGAACCTCGACACGCTGGGCAACCGCCAACGCCGGCAGATCGAGCTGCCGTTCGAGGCCGACGAGGCGTTCGACATGCTGGACGCGACGATCCGCGAACTGCCCTACACCGAGGAGATCGAGAGCGCCCGCGACAGCCTGCAGGTGCGCGCCAAGGTACACCGCCCGAATCCCTACGGCCGCACCGTGCTCGGCTGGCTCAACCCCTTCAGCTGGCTGGGTAGCCGACGCAACCAGATCTTCGCCACGGTGACGCCGGGCGAAGGCACCGGCAGCGTCACCCTGGTATGCGAACCGGAAAGCGGCGCGTGGACCGACTGGTTCCGCGTGGATGACGGCACCAACCTGGTCAACGCCGAGGCGGTCTCCCGCGCCCTCGCCCGCCGCGTGGCCGAGCGGCGTCGCCGCGAACAGCAGGCCGCCACCCAGGCCGCCACCGACAGGGAACTGGCGCAGGCCAAGCTCAACCTGCTGCACGCGCAGGTGGAACCGCACTTCCTCTACAACACGCTGGCGAGCGCGCAATACCTCACGCGCAGCGAACCTGCGCAGGCCGACCGCATGCTCGGCCACCTCATCCAGTACCTGCGCCACTCGCTGCCCAGCGCGGAGGAAACGCTTTCCACGCTCGGCGAGGAACTGGAGCGCGCCCGCGCCTATCTGGAAATCCTGAAGATCCGCATGGGCGCGCGGCTGGAGATGAAGATCGAAGTACCCGACGCGCTGCGCGCCGTCACGCTGCCGCCGATGATGCTGCAGACCCTGGTGGAGAACGCGATCAAGCACGGCCTGGAACCCAAGCCCGGCGGCGGCAGCGTGTGGATCCTCGCCCGCCGCGACGGCGACAACGTGGCGATCACCGTGGCCGACGACGGCCAGGGCTTCGGCGCGGCCGGCGGCGGCACCGGCATCGGCCTGAAGAACGTGCGCGAACGTCTGCAACTCGTGTACGGCCCGCGCGCCTCGCTGGCCGTGGTGGCCAACGTGCCGGAAGGCGTGGCCGCCACGCTCACCGTACCGGCGCAACAGACCGCACTGATCGCAGCGGAACCGCGCCCATGAGCCGCGCCGTGATCGCCGAGGACGAGCCTCTGCTGCGCTCCACGCTGAGCCGCCTGCTCAGTGAGGCGTGGCCGGAACTGGACGTGATCGCCGAGTGCGAGAACGGCGCCGACGCACTCGACGCCATCGCCACGCAGCAACCGGACGTGGCCTTCCTCGATATCCGCATGCCCGGTCTGAGCGGCCTGGAAGTGGCCGCGGCAGCTGCCGAAGCCAGCCCCGCCACGCAGGTGGTATTCACCACCGCCTACGACCAGTACGCCATCGACGCCTTCGAGCGCGGCGCGATCGACTACCTGCTCAAGCCCATCGCCACCGAGCGCCTGGCCGCCACCGTCGAACGGCTGCAACGCCGCGCCACCGCAGGCCAGGCTGCGCGCGGCGACCTCGCCCTGCTGCTGCGCGAGCTGGCGAAAGGCGCCGCGCCAACGGGAGTTGCGCCGCCGCTCACCTGGATCACCGCCGGCACCGGCCGCGAGACGCGGCTCATTATGGTGGACGACGTCGCCTACTTCCGCGCCGACCACAAGTACACCGTGGCAATGACCGCCGACGGCGAAGCATTGCTGCGCAAGCCGATCCGCGAACTGCTGGAGCAGCTCGACCCGGCCGTGTTCAAGCAGATCCACCGTTCCACCATCGTCAACCTGAAAGCGATCGCCTCCATCGTCCGCGACGACAGCGGCAAGGGCACCGTGCGCCTCAAGCAACGCCCCGAAACCCTCACCGTGAGCCAACCTTTCATGGTGCTGTTCCGCAACATGTGATCCCGCGTGTGGCTCGTCACACGCGGGCCGCACAACCCCAAACCGACCGCCTCGGAAAACCCATCATGCTGAAGCTGACGATTGCCGGCTTGGCCGGCCTATGCCTTGCCGCCTGCGCCTCGCAACCCATCGACCGCGACGCGCAACGCCTGCACGCCGAGCGCGGCTGCAGGGTACGCGCCGCCGTTTCCCCGGCCTATGCCCTGGACAGCACCGGCGTCGGCCTCCGCAACGTCGCGCTCGACCGCTGCATGCGCGCAGCCGGTTTCGTGAGCAAGCGTTGAGTCGCGCTCTCTCGCTGCCTCATCTTCCTGTTGCCGGCTGCACGCGCAAGACCACCAGCGCGCCGCGAGGCCCAACGCCTTCAGCGCCAGCCCGCCGCCCGTGCCGCGCGCTCCTGCTGCGCATCGAAGGCCTCACCGCGCAGGCGGGCATCGACCGCGGCCTGCACCGCGGGCGGCATGCTGCTCGCCGCCTGGCGCAATTCGCCGCCTTCCCGCGGAGCCGCCGCGCCGAGCACCGGCAGCTCCCAGCCTGCATCGCCATGGCAGGCAAGGCCGGCCCGTGCCGGCGCGGGGCGCAGCACGAAGGTGCGGCAAATGCGCCCGTCGTTGCTGCGGAAGCTCAGGCCAATCGACACCAGGGCCTTCGCATCCGGCTCGCTCGCCAGTGCATGATCGAGCGCGCGCTCCAGGGCACCCGCGGCAAACGACTGGCTGCCTTGCATGCGCACCAGCTCGCCGCCGGGTCGCCACCACCACAGGGCCACTGCGAGCAGCGCCACCGATGCGGCCAGCGCGGCACCCGGCACGAACCAGCGACGCGGCGCACGGCGGCGAGCGGTATCCATGCGATACCCGCCCGCAGGCACGACAAATGGCGTGACCGGTATCGCAGCCGGCGGCTGCAGCAAGGCGGACAACCGCTCCGGCGCCGGCTCGTCGAGCACTGGATCGAACGCAGCGCGCAGCTGCGCGTTCAGGGCTTGCAACTGCCGCACGCGGCGGGCGAGCACATCGTCGTGCGCCAGCGCGGCATCGACGCGCGCGGTGGCGGGCGCATCGAGTTCGCCATCCACGTAAGCCTGCAAGGTGTCGTCGTCGATCGGGTTCATGCTTCTTTCCCAAGATGGGCCTGCAAGGTGGCGCGGGCGCGAGCCAGGCGACTGGTGACGGTGCCCACCGGCACTTCCAGCAGCTCGGCGGCCTCGCCGTACGACATGCCCTCGACCAGTACCAGGGCTACTACTTCGCGATGGTCCGGCGGCAATGCCGCCAACGCCATCGCCAGTTCCAGCTGCTGCGCGGGCTGGGCGCTGGCGCGGTCGGCGGCCATCTCACCGGCCTCCTCGGGCGCAAACAGGTGTTGCGCCCTGCCACGCGCGCGCAGCTCGTCCCGCCAGGCGTTGCGCGCGATCGCGAACACCCACCGATCCAGCGCGGCGTCCGGCCGCCATTGCGCGGCGCGGGCCAGCGCACGCTCCAGCACGATCTGCACCAGATCGTCGGCATCGGCGGCCTGGCCCGCCAGCGCCCGCGCCAGGCGGCGCAGGCGCGGCAACAGCGGGATCAACCCTTCGCGCACGGCGTCGCTCGCATTCACGCATCACCTTCCATTACGTCCGAACAGGAGGATTCCTTCCCTCGCCCGCATCGGCGCAGTTCGAGGGCGTAAAGCGGGCCCATGCTAGCATCCGGCCCCGTCGCTCCCGAGGCCCCGGCCATGCCGCTGCACCGCCCGTCCGCCATGCTCGCCCCGCTGCTGGCCATCGCGCTTGCGGTGCTCGGCGCGACGCCTGCACGGGCGCAGGTACTCGGGCCGGTGCAGGGCCTGCCCAACCTGCAGGTGCCCGGCACGAACCTGCCCGGCGTCGTTCCGGCCCAGCCTTTGCGCAACGTCGACGACCTGCTTCGCGGACCACTGGCCATCACGCGCAAGTTGCAGGTCGAGTTGCTGCTGCGCAGGGAATCCCGGCGCGTCGACGTCGATCCCCGCGGTGCGCCGATCCTGCGCGGCGAATTCCTCGCCATGGGCCTGTCGGAAGCACAGCGCGATGCGGTGCAGGCGCTGGGTTTCGCGGTGGATCGCGAGACACCGGCGGACGCGACGCTGGGCCTGGACTTCGTGGTGCTGAGTGACACCCGCGGCCGCCGCACGGCCAGCGCCATGCGTGCCCTGCAACAGGCTGCTCCGGCCGCGACCTTCACCTATCAGCATCTCTACCTGCCCGCCGGTACCGGCGAGCCGGCCCGTGCAGCGACCTCGGCGGCCCCGTCGTCCAACGCACCGGCGCAACGAGTGGGGCTGATCGATGGCGGCGTCGATCCGGCCGATCCCGCGTTGGCGCACGCGCGCATCGAGCAGCACGGTTGCAGGACGGCGAACCCGTCGAAGCACGGCACCGCGGTCGCCGCCCGCCTCGTCGCCGGCGACCCGGACACGCTATACGCCGCCGACCTGTGGTGCGGCGATGCGGTCGGCGGCGCCACCTCGAACCTGGTGGACGCGCTGGCATGGATGGCGCGCGAGCGCGTGGCAGTGGTCAACATCAGCCTGGTCGGGCCGGACAACCCGGTGCTGGCGCGCGCGGTGCAGGCGATGATCGCGCGCGGCCACGTGCTGGTCAGCGCGGTCGGCAACGATGGGCCGGCGGCACCCCCGCTGTATCCCGCGGCGTACCCGGATGTGATCGGCGTCGGCGGCGTCGACGCGCACGACCGCGTGCTGCCCGAATCCGGCAGCGGCGACCAGGTGGACTTCTGCGCGTCCGGCGTGGTCGGCAGCGGCCGCGACGCATTGCGCGGCACCTCGTTCGCGGCGCCGATCGTGGCGCGGAAAGCCGCGCAACTGCTGGACGCACCCCGCGAGGGGGCCGCGGCGCAGGTGCAGCAGCACCTGATCGGCGAAGCCCGCCGGCCCGGCACCGCAGGCCGCGACCCGCGCTGCGGCTACGGCCTGCTGTCGCCCTGAATCTGAACAGCACCCAACCGCAGCCCGCCGACAGGGAAGGATCTTTCCGGCACGAACGTACAGGACCTCGGAAGCCGCGGATCGGCCGCAGGCAGGAGGTCCCCACATGCGCAACACGACTCTCAGCAACAAGACTCTCAACAGCGCCCTGCTCGCCAGCGCCCTGGCCCTGGCCCTGGCCACGATGGCCCCGCTGCACGCCCAGGTGCTGGGCGGCGCACTCGGCGGCGGCATCACCGGCGGCTTGCGCGGTCCCGTCAATGCCACGATGGGCCAGGTGGGCGGCCAGCTCGACGGCTCCGCCCGCGGCATGGGCAATATCGGTACTCCGGACATCAACCAGCGTGCGGCCGAGCGGCGCGCGGAGCGGCTGCGCCAGCGTGCCGCCTCGACCGCTGCCTCGGCCACCGGCACCGCCACACAAGCCGCCCGTCAGGTGAACGGCCAGGCAGTCGCCGGCGCCGCCGGCGGCCTCACCGGCGCGGCTGCCGCCAACGCCGGCAATGGCAATGGCAACAACGCCGCGCTGGATGGCGCCGGGGAACTGGGCTCGTCCGCCACCGGCGCCGTCGATACCACGGGCACGCGCGATGCCGCGGCCGGCACCGCAGGCCAGGCCGCCAGCCACGCGCGTTCAGCCGTCTCGACGGCCGAACGCGGCACCCGCAATGCAATGAGCCGCGTGCAGAACGCACCCGCGAGCGCCGAGGCTCCAGCCGGTACCGGCCTGAACACGGCCGAGCAGGCGACCGCCAACGGTGCGCAGTCGTCCCGCGCCGCCGGCTCGCTCGGCACGGATGCCGCCGGCAGCGCATCGCAGGCAAGCTCGGCCGGCCCGGGTACCCAGTCGGGCAACGAAACCGCCTCGAAGCCCGGCCTGCTGTCGCACGCATCGGGTGCCGCGGACAATATCGGGAACAAATCGGTCGATGCGTCGGGCTCCGGCGCGGCCCATGGCAACAGTGATGCGAACGCCGGCTCGAGCGCAGGCGGCAGCGGCTCGGCCAACGCCAGCGGCCACGCCCGCGCGCACGGCTCGGCCCGCAACGGCGTGTCCGCCTCGACGCAGGCCGACGGCAACGCCAGTGCCAGCGCGAATGCGCAGCACTGAGTTGACGGCAGCGTAGAACCAGAAGCCCCCGCTTGCGGGGGCTTCTTCGTGGCAAAAAGAGAGGCCCCGCATGGTGCGGGGCCCCTTTGGTCTCACCAGAGATACAGCGAATCCAGACTCACACCGCCGGAGGCCCGCTCGGCGCAGGACCAGTCGGCTGCGCGGGTGTGCGTGGTCCGCGGGCAAAGCGGGCGGACAGCGCCTTGCGCGCATCGTCCAGCCCCTGCCCCTTGCCGGCCACCTTGAACACCGCGTAGCCCTCCAGCGCGTTGGTCATCAGGTCGCTGCCGATCGCCATCTCGGTGTCGTTGCTGCGCTGATGCAGCCTGCCCAGCCGCACCAGCGCGGGCGCAACGCATCCAGCGTGGCGATGCCGCGCTGATAACCTTCCAGATTGAAATTGCGGGACAACACGCCGGGGTTGTCCGGGAATCCAGTGCCTCATCGCGCCAAGAACGGCCGAAGGCACCGGATCCCGCCGGGGACAGCGAGGCCTGATGCTTCAATCAGGCCTCGCCCGTTCCCCACCATGTCCTACTGTGCGGTCGGCGTGATGTAACCCGGCGGCAACGCCTGCTTTTCCCGCATCGCCTGCATGTAGCGGTCGCGCAGCATGGTCTGGCGGCTGACCATGGGAATCTTGCGGCCGGCGATGAATACCTGGTCGGCGAAGCTGGACAGCTCCAGCGGGTCGGCGCTCCAGATCACCACGTCGGCCAGCTTGCCCTGCTCCAGCGTGCCCACGTCCTTGTCCATGCCGTAGATCCGCGCCGGGTTCAACATCAGCGCCTTCAAGGCATCGAGCCACGGCAGGCCGTTGGCTACCGCGTTGCCGGCGGCCTGGGTGACGTTGCGCGCGTTGTGGGTGTCGCCGGTGGCGAAGGCGATCAGCACGCCGGCTTTCTGCAGGCGCGCGGCGTTCTCCAGCGTCGAGCCCAGTGTCTCGAAGTGCGCCGGCAGGTCTTCCAGCGGATTGAGCAGCACCGGCACGTGGGCGGCGGCGAGTTCGTCGGCGACCATCCAGGCCTCGGCGCCGCCGGAGACGATCAGCTTCAGCTTGAAGTCGCGGGCCAATCGCAGCGCAGCCTCGATGTCGCTGGCGCGCTCGACGTGGAGCACCAGCGGCTCCTGGCCCGCCAGCACCGGGCCGAGCGCCTCCAGGTCCAGCCGCGTCAGCGCGTACTTGCGGCGCTGGTTGCTGGCGTAGGCGCTGGTGTTGTCGGCGTAGTCCTTCGCATCCTGCAACGCCTCGCGCAGGGCCAGCATCGCGGCCGCGCGCGAGCCGCCGGCCTGTGCGGCGCCAGTCTCGCCCAGCGCGGCAAACATCGCTGCCGCGTCGCGATGGATGAAGCCTTCGGTGGAACCCAGGTCGATGATGGCGCCGCGGCCGGCGATGATGTGCTTGTCGCCGTTGGTGGGCGAGACCATCGCGCGGGTCACGCCGGCGATGCGGTTGACCGGGATCAGCACCGAGCGCGGGTTGATCGCGTCAGCCACGTCGAACGCGGCGCTGAAGCGCGAGTCACCGGCCGAGGCATCGCGGGTTTCCTTGACCGCACCCACTTCGACGATGCCGAACTGGCTTTGCGGATCGAAGATGCCGGGCGTGACGATCTTGCCGCTGGCGTCGATGCGCTCGGCATCGGCGGGAATGTCGACGTTGGCGCCGACCGCGGCGATCTTGCCATCCTTGACCAGCACCGTGCCGTGCTCGATCTTGCCGGCGGCGCCCAGCGTGTATACGGTGCCGCCGGTTATGGCGTAGGTCTTGCCGTCGCCGGCGGCGTGCTTGTTCGCACTCGACGCGCCGGTATCGGTACGGTCCGCCGAACGGTCGGCGGGGCTGCAGGCGACGCAGAGCATCGCCAGGATCATGGTCAGGTATTTCATCGTGCGCCCTCCCCTGCGGCGGCGGCGTCGGCGGCGTGCGGGTCGATCGAGCTGCCCAGCATGAAGTCGGAGGTGGATTGTCGCTTCGGATCGTCGCGGTCGAACACCACGGCGCCGTCGAGAAACACCTTCTCGGTACGCGCGTAGACGCTGAACGGGTCGGCGCTCCAGATCACCACGTCGGCATCCTTGCCCGGTTCCAGCGAGCCGATGCGGTCGGCGAGGCCCAGCGCCTTGGCCGGGTTGAGCGTCATCCACATCACCGCGTGCTCCTTGCTGATGTCGAGCCCGGCGCGCCGGCCTGCCGCCAGCGCCTTGGCCACTTCCTGGTTGAGGCGCTGGATGCCGTTCTGGTCGTCCGAGTGGATCATCGCGCAGGCGCCGCCGGCATCGACCATCGCGATGTTGGCGCGGATGCCGTCCCACGCTTCCATCTTGAAGCCCCACCAGTCGGCCCACATCGCCGCGCAGGTGTCGGCCTTGGCCAGCAGGTGCGGAATCTTGTACGCCTCGACGGCGTGGTGGAACGCGGCGATACCGAAGCCGAACTCGTGCGCCACGTCGAGCAAGGCGGCCATCTCGTCGGCGCGATAGCAATGCATCTGCACGCGGATCTTGCCGTCGAGTACTTCGGCCAGGGTTTCCTTGCCAAGATCACGCTTGGGCGGCGGGCCGGCATCGACGGCGCCCTTGGCCTTGACCTTGGCTTCCCACGCTTTCCACTCGCGGTCGTAGGCCTGCGCATCGGCGAACGCCTGCCGATAGCCGGCGACGTCGCCCATCAGCGTCGACGGAAACTGGTGGCGGCTGCCGTAGACCCGCATCGGGTTCTCGCCGCAGGCCATCTTCAAGCCGTACGGCGCATCCGGAAATTTCATCCCCTGCACGGTGGTGGCCGGCACGTTCTTCAAGACCACGCTGCGACCGCCGATCAGGTTGCCGGAACCGGGCAGGATCTCCAGCGTGGTCACGCCACCGGCGCGCGCGGTGTTGAAACCCGGGTCCTGCGGCCAGACCGAATGCTCGGCCATCACCTGCGGCGTGGTCGGATTGGTCATCTCGTTGCCGTTGGCGGTGGCCTCCACCGCGGGCGACGGATACACGCCCAGATGCGAATGCACGTCGATGAGTCCGGGCATGACATATTTGCCCCTGGCGTCGATCACGACGGCGCCGGCGGGCGCCTCGATGTTCTTGCCGACCGCCGCAACCTTGCCGTCGCGCAGCAGCACCGACCCATCGTCGATGCGCTCGCCGGTGCCGGTGTAGATCGTCGCGTGCTGGATCAGCGTGGTCTGCGAAGGCAGCGGCTGGTAGGTGGACGGGAAGGCGTCCGGCGGAAACTCGGCCGGCAGTGAGGCCGCTGCATTGGCAACAATCCCCGCGGACACCACCAGCAAAACCGCGAGCGCTGCCGCTCGCAAGTGTGACGATTTCATCTTCGCTCCCAAGTTGGCCCCAATACCACGCCTGCCCTGGCAGCGAGGTACGGCGCGTCCATCGCCGCCGTCTGCAAACCGTACATGGAAGCGCTGGCAAAGTCTTGCTTGCGCGAACGGTGTTCCAGGTACAAGCGATGCGGGGCGGCAGAAAGTGCATACGCCGTGTCTGGGCCGGAATCCTGAATCGACATGCACCGCCACGATGCACGGCCTATGGATGGGGCCATTCGGATCAAGGAGGCCGGGGAAGTCAGCCTGACTTGACTTCTTCCGTCCGCTTTCCGTTTTGGAGTTGCGAGCGGCTCAATAAGCTGGGGGGTTCCGCATCGATAGCCTTGCGATACACAGCCACCTCTTCCAACTCTTCGGTTTCGCGAGCCTGACGGTTTTGACTCACCGGCATGCAGTAGTCCTCAAGCGAGGGGTCGGTACACAAGGGGCCCTGCAGCAAAGCCCTCGGGAAGATCTCGCCCGAATAGAGTGCATCCATCGCTTTCCGAGATACCTGAAACAGCGGCACCGGATGCCCGTAGTTCGCGACGATCGCCTTCAATTCCAGTCTTGTCCTCTCATAGCCCCATTCCCATCCATCCGAAAAGGGCCGGTAACGCTCAATCTCTTCGTCATCCCCCAGCCAACCAGCGCGTTCAACAAGCACCAGTTCCAGACGCTGGCTACCCCATTTGCGGTAGTCGAGGTGTTTGTCGGTGGTGAATGCACGGACCGGGAGAATCATGGCGGGAGGTGCCAGGGAACGAAGCTCCTCGAAGAACCTGTGCGGCGACTTGTAGCAATGGCGAAGTGGATAGATTCGCTCGCTCGCGCCTTCCAACCACTCACGACGAACACCAAATAAGGCAGAAGCCGCTTCCAACACTTCGTCGGTGAGAGCGGTAAGCATGTTCGCTGGGGATGCCAGCTGTGACAGATTGATCTCGGGCAGCAATCTTGGGATCTGCGTTATGGCGACGCCATGCTGCTCAAAAAGTTCGACAAATCGAGTTGCTGCAATCTCGAAGGGGCTACGTGGTGGCTTTCTCCATCTCCTCCACAGCGCCTTCAGGTCAACGCCTACACCGTGAAAGTTCGGTTTAAGTTGAAGGATCTCGTCCGTCATTGTCAGCAATCATCCCTTTAACTGAAACTCATCGACTCGGATTTAGAGCCTAAGCGCCTCAGCGCATTTGGTGATCGCCTGGTTCGTATAGAAATAGTCTGGCTCATGCTTGGCTGCGCGAGCCATCACGTCGAACTCCGGGTTTGCCGCATCGTCAGGGTTGAACTTCACCAGGCCGATACCAACGACTCCGGCCAATGCATCAAGGCGTTGAAGATCTGCCTTGGGGGCCGTGCATGGCACTACCAGATAGACGCGGTGTGCGAAGAGCTTGTACGCACAAGCCTGGCCGAATGCCACGATCAACTGATTGGTGTCGGTCTTGATCTCTGCCGCGATGACCTCTTCAGAGAACTTGATCGGATCGGTGCGCCTGGGCTGGAACAGAGCGATGACATCCGGCGTCCCCCATTTCGTTCCAAGGCAGTTCCCACCAAGTGGCACCGCGACCGTGGCTTCCTCGACCTCGTCCTTCAGCCAATCTGCGAACGGCTGATAGAAATCGTGTTCCTTGAGCCTGCTGATCGATGCTACAGCGGGTTCACCAAGTGAGTTCAGTTCCGTCGGCGTTTCTGCCCCATAAACGTACAAACCTCTTTCGGGTTTGCTGATCTCGTCGGGAAGATGGCTTGCGAAGTAGTGAATCGATCCGTGGATGGAATTTTGGTTCTCTGCTGGCAAGGCCCGCTCAGCGGTGCGATGAAGTTCCGCCCAGCGCATGCCGCTGGGGCTGGCCTTGATGGCGTCGGTAAGAATGTCAGCGACTCGCTTGCGGATCGTGCTCACGGCTATTCCTTGCGTTGGTTCAGATCAAAGACCGAAGAAGCTGTCGGAAATCAACTTGGTAAGTCCCGTTTTGCTCAGACTGCAAATGGTTGGGTCGCTGCGCTCACCAGTGCATCGGCAAGACGGGACTGGGTTGCGCGAGATTGCTGCAGGCGCTCGCGCAGATCGGAGCAGCGGTAACGCAGTTGTTCGACGCGGGTGACGATGCGGTGTTGTTCGGCGACGGGCGGAAGCGGAAATACGTACCGTTGCACACTTGTTGCTGCAAGATTCGGTTGGCGTGGCGGTAAGGCCGATCTGCGCGGCACTGCTGAAATAGGTGAGGATCTCGCGCCACGCGGAATCCTCGGCGGCGCTGCCGCGGTGGCACTCGTCGACGATGATCAGGTCGAAGAAATCCGGCGAGAACTGCTTGTAGATGTTGTCCTCGTCCTCGCGGCCGGATACGGCCTGGTACAGCGACAGATAGATCTCGTAGGACTTGTCGACGAGCTTGGTGGTCTTGTGCACGGCCAGGTCGAGCTGGTCGATGAAGCGCTGTCCCGTCTCGACATCGACCCGCTCCACGCCTTTCTGGTTCGGGCTGAGCTTGGCCATGGCGCCCTTGAAGGGCTTGAAGTCGTTGACCATGGTCTGGTCGATCAGGATGTTGCGGTCGGCCAGATACAGGATGCGTTTCCTGGCACCGGACTTCCACAGCCACCAGATGATCTGGAAGGCGGTGAAGGTCTTGCCGGTGCCGGTGGCCATGACCAGCAACACGCGGTCGCGACCCGCGGCGATCGCCTCGACGATGCGGTTGACGGCGATGATCTGGTAATAGCGCGGCGGCTTGCCGGGGAACCAGGCCGATTCCGCCACATGACGCACGTCTGCCGACCAGCCTTTCCAGGCGCAGTAGCATTGCCACAGTTCGTCGGGGCTGGGGAATTCGTCGAGCGTGATTTCGCGTTCCAGCACGCCGTCACCCAGCGTGCGGTCGCGGAAGAGAAAGCCGTCGCCGTTGCTGGAAAACGCGAATGGCACATCCAGCAGTTCGGCGTACGCAATCGCCTGTGGCATGCCGGCGTTGAGCGAATGGGTGTTGTCCTTGGCCTCGATCACCGCCAGCGGGCGATCCGCACGGTGGCACAGCATGTAGTCGGCGCGGCGGATGCTGGCATTGTCGCGCGCGGCACGATGGCCACGCACCACCATGCGACCGGCCTTGAGCGTGAATTCCTGAAACACCTGCTCATCCACGTTCCAGCCGCTGGCGACCAGGTCGGGCGTGATGAACTTCAGGCAGATGTCCGCTTCGGACAGTTTTTTCTTATCCATGAAGCATGACTCTGGCGACTCCCCCGACTCGAACACGTCAGAGCATAGGGCGTCGGGACGACCCCGACCAGTCGACGGAACATATCGACGCTGCTGGTATGCCGCGACAGATGCGTGCCGCTCAATAGTGACAGCGCAACTGTGCGATCAGTAACGCGCCCGCGGCGGGCTTGCACAACCACGCGTATTCGTCGTTGATGCGGCGCAACCCGTAGCCCGTCAGCCGTGCTGCAGAGGCTCAGGTTCAAGCCAGCGACTCACCCCGCGAGCGCCTTGCGCTCCCCTGCCCCAGCCAGCTCGTGCATCCAGTCCACCGTGCTGTCGAGCACCCTGGCCGCCTTGACTCCGCGTGCCGAGAAGATTTCCGCCAGCGCCTGGTAGTAGCCGAGCGTGCCGTCGCGGCCGCCGGTGAAGCGTTCGAACACGTGGATGCCAGTTTCGGGGTCTTCGAGGTCCTGCACAATGGCGCGGGCGTAGTGCAGTTGGTCGCAGGCGGAAACCAGCAGGGTCGCGTCCGGGGCCTGGCGCAGGTGCGCGAGGTAGCCGAGCTTGCGTTCGATCCAGTCGCGGCGTTTGGCCTCGGGGTCGGTACGGCTGGCCTTGCCTTCAGCGGTGCCGTCGGTGCAGTCCATGACGATGTTGGCGACGGCGTCGCCGAACTGCGCGCGGATCGTTGTTTCATGCTCGGCGCCGCAATCCTCGATGGTGTCGTGCAGCAGGCCGGCGATGGCCTAGTCCTCGCTGCCGCCGAACTCGATCACCAGGCTGGCCACGCCGAGCAGGTGGTAGAGGTACGGGATGCTCGAGCCCTTGCGCACCTGCGTGGCGTGGGCGACGCGGGAGTAGTCGACGGCGCGGCTGAAGCGCTCGGTGAGTGCGGTCATGGCGTTCCCCCTGGCTGGTTCCATCGCGCGATGGTGGCAGCGATGGGTCGCAAGGGGCGAGATCGGGGGGCGGCTTGAAGAGTAGAAGCTTTACCCCCTCACACCCCTGCACGCAGGGAGAGGAGCGGAGCATTCACGCGTCGACGTAGTTGCGCGGCACGCGCTTCAGCCCGCACAGCAGCTGGTACGCGCTGCTTTCGCTGTGCAGCGCCAGTTCGCTGACCGGGACCTGTTTGCCCCACAGCTCGACACGGCTGCCGAGGCCGGCGGCGGGGTGGTCGGTGAGGTCGACGGTGAGCATGTCCATCGACACGCGGCCGACCAGTTCGCCGGGCTGGCCGTCGATGCTGACCGGGCTGCCGTTGGGGGCAAATTGCGGGTAGCCGTCGGCGTAGCCCATCGCGACGACGCCGATGCGGCTGGGGCGCTGGGTGACGAAGCGGGCGCCGTAGCCGATCGGTTCGCCGGTGGCAAGCTCGCGCACGCCGATCACCTTCGACTCCAGCGTCATCACCGGACGCAGGCGATCGGCAACGGGGTGCGCGCCGGCGAATGGCGTGGCGCCGTACAGCATCAGGCCTGGCCGCGCCCACTCGCCCTGCGTCTCGGGCCAGCCGAGCAGCGCGGGGGAATTGCCGAGGCTGCTGGGCAGGTGCAACTCGTCGCACACCTGGTGGAACAGCGCCTGCTGCTCGGTGGTGCGTTCACAGTCCAGCTCGTCGGCGCGGGCGAAGTGGGTCATCGCCACCACTTCGCGCACCTGCGGCATGGCCTGCAGACGCTGCAGGCTGGCGCGGTAGTCCGCTGCGGCCAGGCCGAGCCGGTGCATGCCCGAATCGAGCTTCAGCCAGATCGTGAACGGCTTGGTCGGGCGTGAGCGCTCGATCGCGTCGATCTGCCACTCGGCCTGCACCACGCACCACAGGTCGTGGGCGTCGATCAGCGCCAGCTCGTCGGCCTCGAAGAAGCCTTCCAACAGCAGGATCGGTGCACGGATGCCGGCCTCGCGCAGTTCCAGCGCCTCCTCGATGCAGGCCACGCCGAAACCGTCGGCCTCAGCCTCCAGCACCTGTGCGCAGCGCACGGCACCATGACCGTAGGCGTCGGCCTTGACCACGGCCAGCGCCTTGCGCCCACCCAGCTCGCGCGCCAGGCGGTAGTTGTGGCGCAAGGCGGCCAGGTCGATCAGGGCACGTGCCGGTCGCATCAGGCATGGACTCCCGCGGAGGGGCGGCTACTGTAGCGCGAGATGTCCAGGCCCTCGCTGCTGATCTGCGGCTTGCGCCCCGCGATCAGGTCGGCCAGGTAACGGCCGGAACCGCAGGCCATGGTCCAGCCCAGCGTGCCGTGGCCGGTATTGAGGTAGAGGTTGTCCAGCCGGGTGGCGCCGACCACCGGCGTGCCGTCGGGAGTGGCTGGGCGCAGGCCGGTCCAGAAGGTGGAGCGGCTCAGGTCGCCACCGCGCGGATACAGGTCGCCGACCACTTTTTCCAGGGTGGCGCGGCGCCGCGGCGACAGCGACAGGTCGAAGCCGGACACCTCGGCCATGCCGCCGACGCGGATGCGCTGGTCGAAGCGGGTCACCGCGACCTTGTAGGTTTCGTCGAGGATGGTCGAGGTGGGCGCCAGCGCCGGATCGGTGATCGGCAGGGTCAGCGAGTAACCCTTCAGCGGATACACCGGCAGGCGGATACCCAGCGGCGCCAGCAGCTGCGGCGTATAGCTGCCCAGCGCCAGCACGTAGCGGTCGGCACGTTCGAGCTTGCCGTCGATGCGCACGCCGGTGAGGCGACCGCCGTCGTGTTCGAGCTTTTCCACGGTGGCGCCGAAGCGGAATTCGACGCCGGCCGCCTGCGCCCGCGCGGCGAGCAGGCGGGTGAACAGTTCGCAGTCGCCGGTCTGGTCGTTCGGCAGGCGCAGCGCGCCGCTGAGCTGGTCGACCACCCCGGCCAGCGCCGGTTCCACCCGCACGATGCCGGCGCGGTCGAGCAGTTCGTACGGCACGCCGTACTGCCTGAGCACGGCGATGTCCTTGGCCGCGTCGTCCAGTTGCGCCTGGGTGCGGAACAGCTGCACGGTGCCGAGCTGGCGGCCTTCGTAATCCAGTCCGGTCTCGGCGCGCAACTCGTCCATGCAATCGCGGCTGTATTCGGACAGGCGCACCATGCGCGCCTTGTTGACCGCATAACGGCTGGCGGTGCAGTTGCGCAGCATCTGCAACAGCCACAGGTATTGCTGCGGGTCGAGGCCGGGCCGGATCGCCAGCGGCGCGTGGCGCATGAACAGCCACTTCAAGGCCTTCAGCGGCACTCCGGGGGCGGCCCACGGCGAGGCGTAGCCGGGCGAGATCTGGCCCGCGTTGGCGAAACTGGTTTCGCGTGCCGGCGCGCTTTCGCGATCCACCACGGTCACCTCGAAACCGGCGCGCGCCAGGTACCACGCGCTGCACGTTCCGATCACGCCGCTGCCCAGAATCAATACCCGCATCACGCTCCCCTTCCGCCGGTTGGCCCGCGGGCCGGGCCGCAGGAAATGATCGCCGGCGAGTATAGGAACGATCGGCCAGGCTTGTTTTCTGTCTTTTGCGACGTTCACGGGTAAAATCACTGCAAGATTGGCAATCCCTGGTGAGCGCATGGCGGTCAAACGGCGGGAATTCGACAAAATCGACCGGAAAATCCTCCGGGTGTTGCAGGACGAGGGGCGCATCTCGTTCACCGAGCTGGGCGAGCGGGTCGGCCTGTCCACCACGCCGTGCACCGAGCGCGTACGGCGGCTGGAGCGTGACGGCGTGATCACCGGCTACCACGCACGGCTCGACCCGCACACGGTCGGCGCCGGCCTGCTGGTGTTCGTGGAGATCAGCCTGGCCTACAAGTCGGGCGACATCTTCGAGGAATTCCGCAACGCCGCGCTGCGCCTGCCCAACGTGCTGGAATGCCACCTCGTCTCGGGCGCGTTCGATTACCTGATCAAGGCACGCATCTCGGGCATGGCCTCGTACCGCAAGCTGCTAGGCAACACCCTGCTGACCCTGCCGAACGTACGCGATTCGAAAAGCTACATCGTGATGGAAGAGATCAAGGAAACGCTCAGCCTGCCGGTGGGCGAGCGCGCGGAGGCAGCGAGATAGAAGCTAGGACTACGACGTAGGTTGGGGTAAGCGCCAGCGAACCCCAACAACCACATCGCCAAGGATGACTCGATGCGTTATCGAAGAGCCTGTGCCACCGGCGGAACATACTTTTTCACCGTCAATCTGGCCGACCGTTCCAGCTGCCTGCTGATCGAGCGTATCGACGCGCTTCGTCAAGCGGTACGAGCGGTAAAGCAGCGTCATCCGTTCGAGATCGTCGCGTGGGTCGTATTGCCTGAGCATATGCACGCCGTATGGGCGCTGCCGCCGGACGACACGGATTTTTCCACCCGCTGGCTGCTGATCAAGGCCAATTTTTCCCGCACCATTGAACGGGGCGAAGCCATTCGCGATTCCCGGCTACGCAAGGGTGAACGCGGCATCTGGCAACGCCGCTTCTGGGAACATCAGATCCGCAATGAGAGCGATCTCGCACGGCATGTCGATTACGTGCACATCAACCCGGTGAAGCACGGGCATGCCAGCCGGGCAGCAGATTGGCCGTATTCATCCATTCACCGATATATCCGGGAGGGGATGATTGCGGCGGATTGGGCGTGTGACCCAGAGCGGGTCGCGGTTGACGGTGAGCGTCGGGGGTGATGTTGGGGTTCGCTGGCGCTCACCCCAACCTACAAAATCGTCGTAATCCGTAGGTTGGGGTGAGCACCAGCGAACCCCAACATCCGGCCCCACCATCGCTTACGCGAACGGGTCATCCAGGCTGATGGTGTCGTCACGGTCGGCGCCGGTGGCGACCAGGGCCAGCTTGCAGCCGGACAGTTCCTCCACCGCACGCAGGTAGGCGCGCGCAGCGGGCGGCAGCTGGTTCCAGTCGCGGATGCCGGCGGTGGATTCCTGCCAGCCGGGGAATTCCAGGTAGACCGGCTTGCACTCGTCCCAGCCGTCCGCGTCGAGCGGTGCCAGTTCGCGGCGCTTGCCCCGGTATTCGTAAGCGATGCAGACCTTGACCGTGTCCAGGCCGTCGAGCACGTCGAGCTTGGTGATGGCCAGGCCGTTGATGCCGTTGATCTGGGTGGCGCGCTTCAGCGCGACCAGGTCGATCCAGCCGCAGCGGCGCGGCCGGCCGGTGCTGGCGCCGAACTCGTTGCCCTTCTTGCGCAGCAGCTCGCCCATCTCGTCGTGGAGCTCGGTGGGAAACGGACCGCTGCCGACGCGGGTGGCGTAAGCCTTGCAGATGCCCAGCACGTAGTCGATGTCGCCCGCGCCCACGCCGGTGCCGGCCAGCGCGCCGCCGATGGTGGTGTTGGACGAGGTGACGTACGGGTAAGTGCCATGGTCGATGTCGAGCAGCGCGCCCTGGGCACCTTCGTACAGGATGTTGCCGCCGTCGCGGCGCACGTCGTGCAGGATGGTGGCGACATCGTCGACCATCGGGCGGATGTACTCGCCCCAGGCCAGCGCATCGTCCAGCACCTGCTGGTAATCGACCGGCTCGCACTTCAGCCACTGGGTGAGGATGAAGTTGTGATAGTCCACCGCGGTCTTCAGCAACGCCGGCAGCTCGTGCGGGTACATCAGGTCGGCGACGCGGATGGAGCGGCGGGCGACCTTGTCCTCGTAGGCCGGACCGATGCCGCGGCCAGTGGTGCCGATGGCCTTGCCGCCGGCGGCGATCTCACGCGCTTTGTCCACCGCGATGTGGTACGGCATGATCAGCGGCGTGGCCGGGCTGATCTTGACGCGCGAACGCACCTCGACGCCGTTCGCTTCCAGCTCGGCGATCTCGGTCATCAGCGCGGCCGGCGACAGCACCACGCCGTTGCCGATCAGGCACAGCGCATCGTCGCGCAGGATGCCCGAGGGGATCAGGTGCAGCACGGTCTTCTTGCCCTTGATCACCAGCGTGTGACCGGCGTTGTGGCCGCCCTGGAAACGTGCCACCGCGCTGACCCGTTCGGTCAGCAGGTCGACGATCTTGCCCTTGCCCTCGTCGCCCCACTGCGCACCCAGAATGACTACCGACTTGCCCATGCTGCATTACTCCGAGATGTTCTCGATCAGGTTGGTGGCGTTCCGCAACGGGACCGCACGTATCAATGAAAAAACTGCAACAGCACCAGGCCAGTTGCCATCGTGCCCGCGCCGAACAGCCGCAGCGTACGCGACGGCAGTTTCAGCGCCTCGCGCACCATCGCCCGCCAGCCTTCGGGCGCCGCGAACAGCAGCAGCCCCTCGAGCACCAGCATCAGGCAAAACGCGGCGACCAGCCGGTGCATCGCCATCGGCTCAGCGCTTCGGCGCAGGCTGCCCGAAATAGCGCAGGAACTCATCGTCGGGCTTCATGATCAGCACGCCCTTGCCGTCCTCGAACGAGGTACGGTACGCGGCCAGGCTGCGGTAGAACGTGAAGAATTCCGGATCCTGGGTGTATGCCTGCGCGTAGATGGCCGCCGCTTCCGCGTCGCCCTCGCCCTTCACCTTGGCCGCGTCGCGCTGGGCGTCGGCGCGCAGCACCTGGCCCTGACGGTCGGCATCGGCCTGGATCTTCTCGGCCGCTTCCTGGCCGGTGAAACGCAGTTCGTTGGCCAGCTGCAGGCGCTCGGCGCGCATGCGCTTGTACACCGACTCGCTGACCTCGTTCGGCAGGTCGATGCGCTTGATGCGCACGTCGACCACGGCGATGCCGAGGTTCTTGCGCGCCGAGGCGTCGGTCTGCGCGCGCACACGTTCGGTGATGTCCTTGCGCCCGCCGGAGATCAGATCGGGCAAGGTCCGCGCGTTGAACTCGAAGCGCAGCGCGTCCTTCACGATCGGGGTGAGCCGCTGCGCCGCCTGCAACTGGTCGCCGCCGGTGGCCCGGTAGTAGGCAGCGTTGTCGGCCACCCGCCACTTCACGTAGAAGTCGACGTTGACGCTCTTCTTCTCGGAGGTGAAATAGCGCTCCGGCGGCGCGTCCAGCGACAGGATGCGCTTGTCGAAGTGCATCACCTGCTGCATCACCGGCAGCTTGAAATGCAGGCCCGGCTGGTAGTCCGTACGCACGATGCGGCCGAACTGCAGCAGCAGTGCGCTGTGTCCCTCACTGACCACGAACATGCTGTTCAGGCCGAGCAGGACGATCACGAGCGCGACGATGACGGAACCGATCCTCATCATGGCTGCGTCCCCTTCTGGGCCGTGCCGCCGGTCGGCTGCGACACCACCGCGCCGGTGGTGCCCGCCTCGGCCTGCGCCGGCGCGGAGGCGCCCTGCGACGCCGGCAGATTGATGATGTTGCGGCCGCCGGAACCGTCGATCACCTTGGGGTTCTTCGCCATCACCTGTTCCATCGTTTCCAGCCACAGCCGCTTGCGGGTCACTTCCGGCGCGGCCTTGTACTGTTTCAGCAGCAATTCGAAACGGGCGGCGTCACCGGTGGCCCGGGCGACGCGCTCGGCCTTGTAGCCGGCCGCCTCGGCGGCGATGCGCGCGGCATCGCCGCGTGCCACCGGCACCACCTTGCTGGCGTAGGCCAGGGCGGTGTTCTCGATGCTCTGCTTGTCCTCGCGTGCATTGTTGACGTCGTCGAAGGCGTCCTTCACTTCGTTCGGCGGCGCCACGTTCTGGAAGCTGACCTCGGTGACGCGCAGGCCGGAATCGTAGGTGTCCAGCGTCTTCTGCAGGGTTTCCTGCGCCTGTACGACCAGGTTGGCGCCGGCGGCGGAGAGGATCTGGTCCATGTCGCTGCCGCCGATCACCGAACGCACGGCGGCCTCGGCGGCGGCGCCGATGGTGCCGTCCGGGTCGTTCAGCGAGAACAGGTACTTGCGCGAATCGGCCACCTGGTACTGCACGGTGAAGTCGATCGTGATGATGTTTTCATCCTTGGTCAGCATTGCCACCTTGTCGGTGACCGAGCGGATCCGCGTGGCCTCGACCTTGGTGACCGATTCGATCGGCTGCGGCAGCTTCAGGTGGAAGCCCGGCGGCAGCGTTCGCGAGAATTCGCCGAAGCGCAGCACCACGCCAGTCTGGCGCGCGCCGATGATGGTGTAGCTGCTGAACAGCAGGCCGACCACCAGCAGCACCAGCACGCCGGTAAAGAGGCTTCCGGGGCCATGCCCCAGCTTGCCAAGCCGGTTCTTCGCCTGGTTGAGCAGATCGTCCAGCGGTGACTTGCCGCCCTGGCGATTCCTGTTCCACGGATCGCGCTGCCCGTTGTTGCCGGGTTCATTCCACGCCACGAGTCAGTCTCCTTGGGGCCGTCGGGAGGCCGGCAACCACGGCCGGAACACGCGTTGCACCGGGTTGTAGACAAGATCCAGCCAAAGCTGTCGGATGCCGCGCAGTCCGCCTTCCGCGGCCGCGCAAACAGCGGGGATTCTAGCAGAGCCCGGCTCGCGCCGGGGCGTCATTCCGCCACGACCAGCAGCTGGCGCAGCAGCCGGCTCTCGTCCGCGTCGCCACCGCTGATCGGAGCGATCACGCTGCGCGGCGCGTCGATGTGCAATTGCCAGCCGTGTTCGTCCACCGTCTCGTTGCGGATCGCGCCGGCGGCCTTCAGCCGTGCATGCAGGCGGCCGGCCGACAGCGGCAGCTGCAGCGCCGACTGCACCCGTTCGCCGCCAAGCAGCTCGCCCAGAGCCTGCCGCAGCAGACCCAGCCCGGCGCCGCTGGCGGCGGACAGCCAGACCCGCACCGGCTTGCCGGTACCGTCGCGCTCGATGCGCGGCTCGGCGCCGGCCAGGTCGATCTTGTTCATCACGTGCAGCTGCGGCACGTCGCCCGCGTCGATCTCTTCCAGTACGTTGTCCACGATGTGGTGCAACCGCTCACGCTCCTCGTCGGCGGCGTCGCTGACGTGCAGCAGCAGGTCGGCGTCGCGCGCCTCGGCCAGGGTGGCGCGGAACGCCGCGACCAGGTCGTGCGGCAGCTCGCGGATGAAACCGACGGTGTCGGCCAGCACCGCCGGGCCGCAGCTGAGGTCCTCCAGCTTGCGCACGGTGGGATCGAGTGTGGCGAACAACTGGTCGGCGGCGTAGACGTCGCCGGTGGTCAGCGCATTGAACAGGGTCGACTTGCCGGCGTTGGTGTAGCCGACCAGGGCGACCCGCGGCACCGTGTTGCGCAGCCGCGCACGGCGCTGCTGGCCGCGCTGGGTCTGCACTTTCTCCAGCCGCTTGCTGAGCATCTTGACCCGCTCGCCGAGCAGGCGGCGGTCGGTTTCCAGCTGGGTTTCGCCCGGGCCGCGGTTGCCGATGGCGCCGCCGCGCTGAGCGTCCAGATGGGTCCAGCCGCGGACCAGCCTGGTCGCCAGGTGCTTCAACTGGGCCAGCTCCACCTCCAGCTTGCCTTCGTGCGAGCGGGCACGCTGGGCGAAAATGTCCAGGATCAGGCCGGCGCGGTCGACCACGCGGATGCCCAGATGTTTCTCGAGGTTGCGTTCCTGCACCGGGGTCAGCACATGGTCGACCAGCACCAGGTCGGCCTCCAGCGCACGCGCTGCCTCGGCCACCTCATCGGCCTTGCCGGTACCGATGTAGTAGCGGGGGTTGGGATCCTCGACGCGGGCGCCGATCACGCCCAGCACCTCGGCCCCGGCGGATTTCACCAGCTCGGCAAACTCTGCCGCGCGCCGCGCCGCGTCGCCCTCGCCGCGCGAATGCGGCAGGACCAGCACGGCGCGGTCGCCTTTCTTCTGTCGGTCAAACACGGGTGGGCATGGTCCTTCGGGAGCAGACCCACTTCATGCGGGCTGACACCGCGGCTATCAAGCGTCCGTGTCGGTGGACGCGGTCAGCGCGTCGGCGTGATGGTCGTTGCCCTCATGCCCTTCGTGACCATTGCCGATACGCACGTTGCGACTGGGTACCACGGTGGAGATGGCGTGCTTGTAGACCATCTGGCTCACCTGGTTGCGCAGCAGCACCACGAACTGGTCGAACGATTCCACCGTCCCCTGCAACTTGATGCCGTTGACCAGGTAGATGGCTACCGGCACGCGCTCACGCCGCAACGCATTCAGAAACGGGTCTTGCAACGACTGCCCCTTGGACATTTCTTGTTCTCCCCTTGCCTCGGACAGACCGGAGAAAAAACGCCGATGGCGCCCCGGCCCAACATGTACAGGGATGTTAGCTGCTTTCAAATGATTGATGAAAGGAGATTTTCACGCCACGCAGGTGCGCCGGGTCACGCTGGCGGGGTTGCCCGGCCCGGTTGGCCCAGAAACAGCTGCACCGCGGTGGCGGCGCTGGCGGCCATGCCGGGTTGGTCCGGGTCGAACAGCCGGGCGCCGACCTCGCTGCGTAGCCAGGTGATCTGCCGCTTGGCCAGCTGGCGGGTGGCGAAGATGGCGCGGTCGCGGAACCCGACCGCATCGGTCTGGCCGTCCAGGTGCTCCCACGCCTGCCGGTAGCCGACCGCGCGGATCGCCGGCAGGTCCGCATGCAGGTCGCCGCGCGCGCGCAGCGCGCGTACCTCGTCCAGGAAGCCTTCCGCCAGCATCGCATCGAAACGCCGGGCGATGCGCTCATGCAGCATGCGCCGGTCGGCCGGCAGCAGGGCCAGTTTCAGCACCCGCCATGGGAAGTGCGTTGCCGCACCGCCGCGCTGCAGTTCGGACAGCGGCCGGCCGGTCAGTTCGATCACCTCCAGCGCGCGCTGCAGGCGCTGCACGTCGTTGCAGCCGATGCGGCCGGCGGCAGCCGGATCGAGCGTCGCCAGCCGCGCATGCATGGCCGGCCAGCCGAGTTGCCGCGCCTCGGCGGCCAGCCGCGCGCGGGTCGCCGGGTCGGCCTCCGGCAAGTCGGACAGCCCCTGCTGCAACGCGCGGAAATACAGCCCGGTGCCGCCGACCAGCAGCGGCACCCTGCCCTGCGCGCCGATCCGTTGCATCACCGGCAGCGCATCGGCGCGGAAGTCCGCCGCCGAATACGACTGGCCGGGATCGCGGATATCGACCAGCGCATGCGGATGGCGCGCCAGCGTGGCCAGATCGGGCTTGGCCGTGCCGATGTCCATGCCGCGGTAGACCAGCGCCGAATCGACGCTGACCAGGTCCAGCGGAAACCGTTCGCCCAGCTCGCACGCCAGCGCGGTCTTGCCGGAGGCGGTGGGACCCATCAGGAAGATGGCGAGGGGACGGGTGTCGACAGGCATCGCGTTAGTTTAGGGGCTGCTCCATGCAAAAGGCCCACGTCGTCGACGCGGGCCTTGGTGCTTGCCGAGCTTGCGCGAACAGGCGGCCTACTTCGCCGGCACGCCCAGCTCCTGCAGCAGCCATGGCGCCGGGTAGACCTTGTCCATCAACCAGCGCATGTAGCGCATGTCGACGTGGATCGCGCGCTTGTAGCGCGGATCGAACATCCAACTGGCGCTGACCGCCTCCCAGTTGCTGTCGAAGTTGAGACCAACCAGTTCGCCCTTCGCGTTCAGCACCGGCGAGCCGGAGTTGCCGCCGGTGGTGTCGAGGTTGCTGAGGAAGTTCACCGGCATGGCGCCGGACTTCGGGTCCAGGTAGCCGGCGTAGTCGCCCTTGGCGATCGCGTCGAGCAGGGGCTTGGGTGCGTCGAACGGCACCACGCCGGTGTTCTTTTCGACGATGCCCGTGGTGCTGGTAAGCGGCGCATAGCTGACTGCGTCGCGAGCCTTCAGCGGGGTGACCTTGCCGTAGCTCACGCGCAGGGTGGAGTTCGCATCCGGATAGACCGCACGGCCCTGATGCTCGCGATAGGCGATCAGCGCCTGCATGTAGGCCGGGCGCAGCCGCAGCAGGTCACCCTCGCGCGCCTTGCGCTCGTCGTCGATGCGCAGCAGCGCGGGCTGCAACTTCGCGGCGAGCAACAGCAGTGCGTCGTCGCTGTTGACCAGTTCGGCTGGCGCGGCCTTGAGCCAATGCAGACGCTGCGCTTCGTCGCCCAGTTTCGTGGCGGCGTAGACGCGATCCAGCGTCGCCGCCAACTCGGCCGGGGTGCGGCCGAACGCGGCGTCAAACTCGGGCGGGCGCTGCGCCTCGGGCAGTTGTTGGTAGCGGGTCAGCAACGCACCGACCAAGCGCTTTTCCACCGTCGGGTCGTAGCGGCGCTGCACCTGGCGCAGTTGGCCCGCGATCAGCTCCTCGTCGCGCTGCTGGTAGCCGCTCTCGCGTTCGGCGTCAGGCTTGCCGCGCTCGTGCGCCAGCCGCTGCAGGCGCAGCGCCGAGCGCATCAGCTGGGTCTGCGACTGGATCAGGCCGAGCAGCAGGTCGCGCTCGCGGGTGGCGCTGCCGTCGGCGATCAGCGCCATCGCGGCGTCGATCTGCGGGCGCAGCGTCTTCGCCGTGCGCTGGCCGCCCAGCCAGGCCAGCATCGCCGTCTCGTCCTGCTGCCGCACCGCCACCGCGTTGCTGCGCTTCAGGCCGTCCAGCTCGCCGCTGAAACGCTTGATGCCGTTCTTCAGCGACTGCAACTGCGAGGCGTAGCGGATCTTCGCCTGCGCGTCCGCCGCGCCGGCCTCCTCGATTACGTCCTGCAGCTGCTTCATCGCCGCCACCGCCGCAGGCAGGCGCCACTGCACCTGGTCGGCGAACTCGGCGGCGCTGCGATGGCGGTAGGTGATGCCGGGGTAGCCGGCAAGCATCACGTAATCGCCCTCGTTGACGCCTTCGCGGGCGATTTGCAGATGCGCCGGCGGCGTGTACGGCCGGTTGTCCTTCGCGTAATCCGCCGGCTTGCCATCCGGGCCGACGTAGGCGCGCAGCACGGTGAAGTCACCGCTGTGGCGCGGCCACATGAAGTTGTCCACCTCGTCACCGTAATTGCCGATCGCACGCGGCGGCGCATAGACCAGGCGCAGGTCACGCAGCTCCAGCTGCTTCACCAGGTAGAAGTCGCGGCCGTAGAACATGGTAGCCACGCTGCAACGCACACCCGCTTCGCGTTCGCACTCGGCGACCAGCGCCTTGCTCGCCGCGTCCACCGCGTCGTAATAGCCGCGGCCGGTCTTGCCCTTGGCGCGGGCAAGCACCTGCTCGGTGACCTTGTCGAAGCCGGTGGTCACCAGCAGGCGGAAGTCGGGGTTGGCCGGCAGCTCCTGCGAGCGGTCGGCGGCGACGTAGCCGTCCTGGATCAGGTCGCGCTGGGCGTTGCTGTTGTACTGGATCACCCCGAATGCGACGTGGTGGTTGGTCAGCACCAGGCCCTGGTCGCTGACGAAGGCGCCGGTGGCGCCACCGACCTTGACCACTGCATTGAGCGGCGCCCTGGTGAGATCGGCGAGGTCGGCCGGATTGCCCTGGAAGCCCGCCGCGTGCAGCTGCCCGCCGATGCCCGGCAGCTGCGAGGGCATCCACATGCCTTCATCGGCCTGTGCAGCCGGTGCCAGCATCATGGCCATGACGAGTCCCATTTTCCTCAAGCGCATTCGTGTTCCCCCCCGGGCGGTTCGCAATAATTTGCGAACATAGAACGGAACGCCCGCGTGGGTAACGCTGCATTGCACACTGCCGCCCGGGAAGACGACGTCCGCGAAGAAAGGCCGATGCCAGGCCGCACGAGGGCGGCCGGCATCGGGGAGGCTCAGCGACAGGACTGCCCGGCCGGCGGCGGCAGCGCCAGGAACACCGTGCTCCACAGCTGCGCGGCGTTGGATTCGTCCTCGTGCGTGCCTTCCGCACCGAACGGCTCGATGCGGTAATGGCCGTTGGCGTACGACCAGGACCACAGCTCCGAGGTACGTACCGCACCGGCGGCGCAGATCGCCCGCCACAGCTCGGACTGTGCCGCCTCGAGGTGCCGACGGGTTGGGGCGGACAGGTCGGCGCGGGCCAGCTGGCGCTTCAGGCCGGCAGCCATGATGGCCTGCTGCCAGGCCCAGACCACGGTGCCGTGGTAGGCGTTGTTGCCGAAGCGCGACCACACCTCGCGATCGGCGTAGGCGGGATTGGCGACCACCATGCCCACGTCGGTCATCAGGCCCGCCGGGAACGGCCGCATCAGGCTGGCGACGTTGCGGTCCAGCACGGCGGGGTCAGGCTTGCCGAACAACAATTGGAAACCCTCGTCCGAATGCAGCACCGGAATCGGCTTGCCCTGCGCATCCAGCGCGATGGCAGGGAATTCCAGGCTGGCGCCGCCCATGGCCTTCAATGCGGAAGCATCGGACACACCGATCTGCCTGGCGTAATCGCGCACCTGCCGGGTAGCGAGCTTGTTGGACAGGCCCACGGTAAACAGGGCGCTGGCGTGCTGCTCCCAATCGCCGGCGCTGGCCGCGGCCGCGCGCAGGCGCTCGCGTTGCGCCTGCGTGGTGTAGCCGTCCAGCAGGCCGGCATCGAGGAACTGGCCGATCGCGCGCAGCGCGGCCGGCATCCAGACCGCATTGACGTCGTAGGGATAGCGGCCGCGGCCGATGCCCTCGTTGCTGTCGCGCCACTGCCCCACTTTGGCGCCGGGTTTGAGCGCGATCAGGTTCGCGTACACCGGCTTGCGCGCGAAGGCTTCGCTGCTGGCGGCGACGAACAGCAGGTTGCGCACCAGCGCATCGCCCTGCCGCCCTATCCCGAGCTTGCCGGCCAGGAAGGCGTGGGCGCCTTCACGTCCGCGCGGATCCTCCAGCAACCATGCGGCCGCGACCGGCGGCAGCATGAAGTTGCCGTCGATCATCGTGTAGTCGTAGATCGGCGCGGCCGACGGCTTGCCCTCCTCCTTGAGATGCTGCAGCACCGCGAACTCGCCGATGCCCTCCTCGTGCGCGACCTGGCCATCCGGCGAGAGGCGCGACAGCACCGAGGCGATCCCGGCGTCGACCGCGGCCGGCTGCAGCACCGGCATCAGCAGGCGCAGCGACATCAGCGTGTCGCGCCCGAAATAGGTATCGAAACGCCAGGAGCCGGCGAGGAATTTCTCGCGGTAGCTGAGGAACTGCAGCGCCTCGCGGCTGCGCAGATCAGGTTGCGCATGGTCGTTGAGCAGGTTGGCGAACGGGGTCAGCGCGGGCTCGCCGGTGCTGGCTTCGATGCGCAGGTGCAGCGCCTCGCCCGCACGATCCGGGCGCAGCACGATGCGCCCGTTCTCGCGGACGAAGCGGCCGTTGTCCGTGCTCAGCGCGATGGCGTAACCCGGCGCGCCGTCCAGCCGCTGGCGCTGCCAACGGATCGAGCGGCCGGTGAGCTGCGGCGTGGCGACGATCTGCGGCGTGGCCGCCACCTGTGCGGTGTAGCCCTGGCCGAGCTGGTAGTCGCGCAACACGCGGATGCTGCCGAGCACGGCATCCTTCAATACCAGCCGATCAGCCGTCACTCTGGCATCGGCGGCGATGCCGTTCCAGGCGTGGCCCTCCACGACGCGCTGCTGGCCCGTCACCCGCCCCAGGGACCAGTGCACCGGTTTGTCGGTCGGCTCGAACCATATGCCTGCACCGCTGTTGCCGGCCGGGAACGCCACCAGCACGCGCGGCTTCTCGCCGGAGCTGAGCAGCAGATGGGCAGCGACGCTTCCGTCCTGGAAAAACGCGTTCTCGATGTTCCCCTCCGTGATGCGGAACTGCAGTGGTGTCCCGATCCCCGGATCCGGCGCCGCCTGCGCCGCCGGCATCGCCGCCAGGCCCGCCACCAGGGCCAGCGACGAAACGACGGAACGCCACCGCCGCTTCGGTGCCGCCGCCCCGACCAAACTCGCCATCGTGCTCAAACGCATTCGCCCACTCCGTTCAGTGACGCACAGTCTTGCGACAGTAAAAGCACGGGTCCGGAACGACAACGCTGCACTGCACGAAGCCGCCCTCCCGCGCGCCTCCTATAATGCCTGTTTACCTGCCCTCCCCACGGAAATTCCCATGCCGCAGACAATGAAAGCCCTGGTCAAGCGCAAGCCCGAGCAGGGCATCTGGATGGAAGAGGTGCCGCTGCCCGAGGTCGGCCCGAACGAGGTGCTGATCAAGATCGAGAAGACCGCGATCTGCGGCACCGACCTGCATATCTACAAGTGGGACGAATGGAGCCAGCGCACGATCAAGCCCGGCCTGACCATCGGCCATGAGTTCGTCGGCCGGATCGTGGAGATCGGCCCCGGCGTCACCGGCTACAAGGTCGGCGACCGCGTCTCGGCCGAGGGCCATATCGTCTGCGGCCACTGCCGCAACTGCCGCGCCGGGCGCCAGCACCTGTGCCCGAACACCATCGGCATCGGCGTGAACCGCAACGGCGCGTTCGCCGAGTACATGAGCATGCCGGCCTCGAACCTGTGGCCGATCCCGGACCAGATCCCGTCCGAGCTGGCCGCGTTCTTCGACCCCTACGGCAACGCCGCGCATTGCGCGCTGGAGTTCGACCTGATCGGCGAGGACGTGCTGATCACCGGCGCCGGCCCGATCGGCATCATCGCCGCCGGCATCGCCAAGCACGTGGGCGCGCGCAACGTGGTGGTCACCGACGTCAACGACTATCGCCTGAAGCTGGCTGCCGAGATGGGCGCCACGCGGGTGGTCAACGTCACCAACCAGTCGCTCCGGGACGTGATGAAGGACCTGCACATGGAGGGCTTCGACGTGGGCCTGGAGATGAGCGGCAACCCGCGCGCGTTCAACGACATGCTCGACTGCATGTACCACGGCGGCAAGATCGCCCTGCTCGGCATCCAGCCCAAGGGCGCCGGCATCGACTGGGACAAGGTGATCTTCAAGGGCCTCACCCTGCAGGGCATCTACGGCCGGCGCATGTACGAGACCTGGTACAAGATGACGCAGATGGTGCTGACCGGCTTCCCGCTGCAGAAGGTGCTGACCCACCAGATCCGCATCGACGACTTCCAGAAGGGCTTCGACCTGATGGACGCCGGCAAGTGCGGCAAGGTGGTCTGCTCCTGGAGCTGAGCGCGGCGCGCACCTCGAGTTCACGGAACGGCGACGTCCGTTCCGTGAATGTCGCCGGGCCGACCCAACCGCTGCTGACGCGCAAGTCGGCCGGTCCTTCACCCACCCCCGGCTTCTCCGTACACTGCACCGGTCCGCGCTGAGAGGCAGGATGGCCAACGGCCGGCACGGCGTATTCCGCGCCACCAGGCCGGGTGCCCACGGGGAGTTGTCCATGCTCGATCGTCATTTTCTCGCCGGGCCACGCTGGGTCGCTGTGCGGGAACGCGCCGAGCGGCTGTACCGCTCGCACCGCCTGCGCCGCAACCTGCTGATCGCCGCGATCGTGCTGCTGGTGTTCGGCCTGCTGGGCTTCTTTGCGGCGCCGCCGATCATCCGCTCGCAATTGCAGGCACGGCTCGGCGCGGCACTCGGGCGCACGGTGACAATCGGTGCTGCGCACCTCAACCCGTACACGCTGCGCCTGGATCTGGACCGGCTGCACATCGCCGACGCCGACGGCCACTCGCCGTTCGTGGACGTGGACCGGCTCACCATCAATGCGTCGTGGGCCTCGCTGTTCCGGCTGGCGCCGGTACTGGACGAGCTGGCCGTACAGCAGCCGCGGATCCATCTGGTGCGCACCGGGCCGCAGCGCTTCAATTTCTCGGACATGGTCCAGCGACTCTCCCGTCCGTCCGACCCCAACGCGAAACCGGCACGCTTCGCGCTCGCCAATATCAGCGTGCACGGCGGCGACATCGCATTCGACGACCAGGTGCTGAAAACCAGCCACCGCGTCGACCGGATCGAGGTGGGGATTCCGTTCCTGGCGAACCTGCCCGCCGACACCGACCTGTTCGTGCAACCGCTGCTGGCGATGCGCGTGGACGGCAGTCCGCTGCGCATCGACGGCCAGACCAAGCCGTTCGCGAACAGCCGCGAATCGGTGATGACGTTCCAGATCGATCACCTGGACCTGCCGAAGTACCTCGCCTACGCGCCGACGCCGCTGCCGGTCGCAGTGCCTCGCGGCCAGCTGTCCGGCAAGCTGGAACTGCATTTCGTGGCGGCCCCGGATGGCAACCAGCTGCGCCTGGGCGGCGGCCTGGCCCTGGACGATTTCGCGCTGAACAACCCCGACGGCGTGGCGCTGCTGGAACTGGGGCACGGCACCGCCGAACTGGTCGACGTGCAGCCGCTGCAGTCGCACTACCACCTGGGCGCGATCTCGCTGGACAAGGCCACCGTGCACTACCACCGCACCGCCGGCGGCCACAGCAACTTCGATCCGCTTCTCGCACCCACCGCTCCACCCGCCCCGGCCGGCCAGCCGGCCGGCAAGCCCACCGAGGTAAGGATCGACACGCTGAGCCTGAACGCCAGCCGCTTCGACTATGCCGACCTCGGCTCCAGCGGCGATGCGCCCGGCACGCTGCAACTGGAGAACCTGCATGGCACGGTGCACGGGCTGTCCACCGTGGCGGCGCCGGCAGCCGCACTCGACATCGCCGGCCAGCTCAATGGCGGCGGCATCGCCGGCAAAGGCGGCCTGGATCTCGCCGCCGCGCGCTTCAACGGCAAGCTCAAGCTGCAGGGCGTGCAACTGGCGCCGCTGCAACCGCTGGCACTGCCGCAGCTGAAGGCGACCGTCGCCGGCGGCGCACTGGATGCCGACGGCCAGTTGCGGGCCGAATGGGGCAAGGCGGTGAACCTGCACCTGGAGCCGGCCACCTTCGTGGTGAACGGCCTGGCCCTGAAACGGCGTGACGGCCAGGCCACGCCGCTGGCCTGGAAGTCCCTGCGGCTGAAGATCGCCAGCCTCGATCTCCTCAGCCGCGAGGCCCGCCTCGACAGCGTGCTCGTCGACGGGCTGAAGCTGGACCTGCAGCGCCTGCGCAACGGCACGATCGACCTGGCCACGCTGATGGGCACACCGCCGGCACCCGCCAAAGCTGGCACGGCCGCGGCTGCGCCGGCGTGGCGCTGGAGCGTGGCGAACCTGCAACTGCAGGACAGCGATGTGAGGTTCAAGAATCTCGCTGCCGACCGACCGATGCCGTTGCTGGTGCATGCCGGGCACTACAGCATCGACGGACTGTCCAGCGATCTGCACAAGCCCCTGAAGCTGGCGCTGACCGGCCAGCTGGGCAAGGGCAAGTACAGCGTCGAGGGCAGCGTGAAACCGCAGCCGCTCGATGCCGACCTGCGCCTGAAGACCTCCGGCGTGGATATCGCGCCGCTGCAGTCCCTGATCAGCGTACCGCTGAACGTGCACATCGCCAGCGCCCTGCTCAGCATGGACGGACGCGCACGCTACAGCGACCGGGGCAAGGCTCCCGCCCGGGTGGACTATCGCGGCCACGCCACGTTCGGCCGGGTCCGCATCCAGGACAAGCTGACCGGCGACGATTTCCTGCGCTGGCACTCGCTGACTGCCTCGGGCATGGCCATCCGGCTGGGCGAGGGCGCGCCGCGCGCCGACATCGACGGCATCGCGCTGAGCGACTTCTATGCCCGCGTCATCATCAACGCGAACGGCCGCCTGAACCTGCAGGACGTCGTCGCGAATCCCGCGGCGGCCCCGGTATCGGTGACCCGCGAACAGGGAGCCGCGGCGAACCCGGCCAAGGCCAAGCCGGCTCCCGCCTCGACGACCGCGCCAGCCGCCGCGGTGGCCGCGGCGCCGAACGCAGAAGGGCCGGCCCCGGAAATCCACATCGGCCAGATCACCCTCGCCCGCGGCGAACTGAACTACACCGACAACTTCATCAAGCCGAACTACACCGCGAACGTCACCGGCCTCACCGGCAAGATCGGCGCCTTCGGCACCACCGGCGGCGCACCGCCGGCGGAGCTGGTACTGCAGGGCAAGCTCGACGAAAACTCCCCGGTGGACATCAACGGCACCATCAACCCTCTGACGCCGGTGGCCTTCCTCGACATCAAGGCGAAGGCCGATGGCGTCGAGCTGCCGCATCTGTCGCCCTATTCGGGCAAATACGCGGGCTACCCGATCACCAGCGGCAAGCTCAACGTCGACGTCCACTACCAGCTCGACCAGCGCAAGCTGGTCGCGAACAACCACATCTTCATCACCCAGCTGACCTTCGGCGACCGCATCGAGGGTGTCGGCGTCAGCCACCTGCCGGTGAAGCTCGCGGTGGCGCTGCTGAAGGACGCCGACGGCAACATCGACCTGAACATCCCGGTGTCCGGTTCGCTGGACGATCCGCAGTTCAGCATGGGCAGCCTGGTCTGGCATGCGTTCGTGAACCTGATCACCCGCGCCGTGACGTCGCCGTTCCGACTGCTGGCGTCGATCGGCGGCGGCAACAAGCCCGACCTGGGCTACGTGGAATTCGCGCCGGGCTCGGCCGTGCTGGATGCCGAGGCCAAGTCGCGGCTGGAACAATTGGTGGCGTTCCTGCAGTCCAGGCCATCGCTGACGCTGGACATCTCGGGCCGCGTCGATCCCGGCGTCGACGAAAATGGCCTGCGCAAGGTGATGGTCGATGACCTGGTGCGCCAGGCCAAGGCCGACGACGACGGCAAGCACGAGGATCCGGCCGCGCTCCAGCTTACCCCGGACGAATACCAGCATTACCTGGTGCGGGTGTACAAGCGCGCCAAGTTCCCGAAACCGAAGAACATCATCGGCCTGACCAAGTCGCAGCCGCCAGAGGAAATGCACCAGTTGCTGGAAACCAACATGCCGGTCGATGCCGAAGCCATGAAGCAACTGGCCGAACGCCGTGCACTGGCGGTGCAGGCCTGGCTGAAAGGCAAGCTGGACGACAAGCGCATGGCGCTGCAGGCACCGAAGCTCGACGCCAAGGGCATCGAGGACAAGGGCAAGACGACGCGTGTGGATTTCGGCTTGCGCTGACGGAGCGGCGGGAACGGAGCCGGACACCCGTTCGCTGGCGGTGGCCGGCCGCTACAATGGGCTCTCCCCAAGGCCCGGAACCCTGCCATGACCTACCCCACCAAGGCGCGCTACGCCAGCGAACTGGACTCCATCCGCGAACAGGGGCTGTTCAAGGCCGAGCGCATCATCACCTCGCCGCAGTCTGCCGAGATCGAGCTGGAAGGCGGCCGCAAGGTGCTGAACTTCTGCGCCAACAACTATCTGGGGCTGGCCGATCATCCCAAAGTGATCCAGGCCGCCAAGGACGCGCTGGACAGCCACGGCTTCGGCATGGCCAGCGTGCGCTTCATCTGCGGCACGCAGGACCTGCACAAACAGTTGGAGGCGAAGATCGCCGCTTTCTTCGGCACCGAGGACGCCATCCTCTATGCCGCCTGCTTCGACGCCAACGGCGGCCTGTTCGAGCCGCTGCTGGGCGAGGAGGATGCGGTGATCTCCGACGCGCTGAACCACGCCTCGATCATCGACGGCATCCGCCTGTGCAAGGCCAAACGCTTCCGCTACGCCAACAGCGACATGGCCGACCTGGAGGCCCAGCTCAAGGCCGCCGACGCGGCCGGCGCCCGGACCAAGCTGATCACCTCCGACGGCGCATTCTCGATGGACGGCTTCATCGCCAAGCTCGACGAAATCACCGCGCTGGCGGCGAAATACGACGCCATGGTGCACATCGACGAGTGCCACTGCACCGGTTTTCTGGGCGACACCGGCCGCGGCTCGGCCGAGGTCAACGGCGTGATGGACAAGATCGATATCTTCACCGGCACCTTGGGCAAGGCACTGGGCGGCGCGCTGGGCGGCTTCACCACCGGTCGCAAGGAAGTGATCGAACTGCTGCGCCAGCGCTCGCGTCCGTACCTGTTCTCCAACTCGCTGCCGCCGCACGTGGTCGCCGCCGCGATCAAGGTGTTCGACATGCTGGCCAGTGCCGGTGACCTGCGGAACAAGCTCAAGCAGAATACGCACTACTTCCGCGAGCAGATGACCGCAGCCGGTTTCGACATCAAGCCGGGCGTCCACCCGATCGTGCCGGTGATGATCTACGACGCGCCCAAGGCGCAGGCGATGGCCAGCGCTCTGCTGGAGGAAGGCATCTACGTCACCGGTTTCTTCTACCCGGTGGTGCCGCAGGGCCAGGCGCGCATCCGTACGCAGATGAGCGCGGCGCATACCCGCGAGCACCTCGACCGGGCCATCGCCGCTTTCACCAGGGTGGGCCGGAAGCTGGGCATCATCCCGGTCTGACCGCGGTTGCGGAAGTCCGCTGGCGGGCTTCTACCGGACAGATGGCGCGGCAAGCGAGCGCACTTCATCGGCGCTCAGCCGCCGCCATTGCCCCTTCGCCAATCCGCCCAGTGCCAGCGGTCCGATCGCCACCCGGATCAGGCGCAACACGTCGAAACCCAGCACGGCCAGCAACCGGCGGATGTGCCGGTTGCGCCCCTCGTCCAGCACCACCTCCAGCCAGGCGTTCTTTTCGCCTGTGCGCAGCAGCGACGCGCGGCGCGCAACCAGCCGATCGTCGGCGTCCTCCACGCCCCTCAGCATCGCCTCGAGAGTCGATGCGTCGGGCCGGCCGGCCACTTGCACGTGGTAGGTCTTGTCGAGGTGGGTGGCCGGGTCGGTGATGGCGGAGGCCCAGCTGGTGTCGTTGCTCAGCAGCAACAGGCCCTCGCTGGCCTTGTCCAGCCGCCCCACCGGGCCCAGCCACGGCAGCCCGGCGGCGGCCAGCGCGGTATAGACCGTGGCGCGTCCGTGCTCGTCGGATGCGCTGACGACCAGCCCGCGTGGCTTGTTGAAGGCGACATAGACACACTCGACAGGCTTCACCACTTGGCCATCGACGGCCACCCTTTGCCGATCGATCAAGGTCGGATGGTAGGGATCGCGAACCACCCGGCCCTCCACGCTGACGCGACCGTCACGAACCCACTGCTCGGCCTGGCTGCGCGAGCATGCGCCCAGCTTGGACAGCACGCGCGCCAGCCCGTGCCGTGGCGGCTGCAGTGCGGATGCTGCGGCAGGAGGTGCGGAGCGGAAAGGCGGACGAGGCATCGCGCTAGCGTATAGGCCGCAGCCGCGATGCGACAACAAGACGCACCCCAGCCACAGGGAGGAAACCAAAAAAAACCCGGCCGAAGCCGGGTTTTTTCATTGCTGCATTACGCGGTCCGATTACTGCTGGACCTGCAGTTCCGTACGGCGGTTCTGCGCACGGCCCGCGTCGGTGCTGTTGTCACCGATCGGGTCGTTCTTGCCGTGGCCGATCGGGCCCTCCAGACGGCTGGCAGCGATGCCGTGGCCGGTCAGGTAGTCGTACACGATCTTCGCACGACGCTCCGACAGGCTCTGGTTGTAGGCATCGGTACCCTTCGCGTCGGTGTAACCGGCAACCGTCACCTTCACCTGCGGATACCGCTGCAGGGTGTCGATGGCCTGGTTCAGCACCGCGATCGAATCGGCGCTCGGCTCGGCCAGCGACTTCGAGATATCGGTCTCGCCCTTCTTCGGGCGATCGAACTTGAAGTTCACGCCGCGCAGGTCGATCACGACCTTCTGCGGGCAACCATCCGGGCCGACGATCGTGCCGGCGGGAGTGCCCGGGCACTTGTCGTCGCAATCGTTGACGCCGTCGTGGTCGCTGTCCATGGTCGAGCAGTCAGCCGGCGGCGGGGTCGCCGCTACCGGGGCCGCAGCCGCGGCCGGCGCGCCGAAGCGCGAAACGATGCTGAAGCCCAGGAACCAGTCGCCGTAACCGCTCTTCGACGGCTGCGACTTGTTGTCCCAGTCATAGCGGTAGCCGGCTTCGGCACGGAAGTCCGAGCTGTCGGTGATCGTCTTCGACACACCGCCACCCAGCTCGGCAGCCGGCGACCAGCCGTTGTCACCGGAGTTGTGGTGGTTGCTGCCCATTACGCCGGCCAGCAGGTACGGACGCCAGGCGTTCCAGTCACCCGCATAGAAACGCGCAACCGCGCCGACGTTGTTGTTGGACCAGCTGCCGCCACCGACTTGGGAGTCACGATTGCGCTTGGTGCGGTCAATGAACCCGTCAATCGAGACATTCGGCGCGATGAAACGACCTACGCCCAGGCCATAATAGAACTGGCGGCTGTTGGTGTTGCGGTCGGTGTCGTTGTAATAACCGCCCACCGTCGGCGCGATATACCAACGACCGTCATAGGAAGAAGTGGCAGCGGTGGTATCGGCGGGAGCGGCAGTGTTCTGCGCATGAACGGCACCTACGCCGCCCAGGGCCAGCGCGATCAGAAAATACAAGCCCTTACGTTTCATCAGGTGTCTCCTCGTTTATTAGATTTCGCATCCGTTCAACCCCAACCGGAAGTCGTACGTCAGAACTGAACTACTCATTCAGGACTCTGGCAGCCCCTGCTTGGTGTTTTCCTGCAACAAGCGGCGGAGAGTGTAGCAAAATCGTTAAGCAGGTAGCGCTTTAACATCGTTCCCACACCATCCTGGTGAGGCTTTGTTCAGGAAAGTTCATTGACTTGCACATGACCGGATCCGCGTATGGAAGCCGGTGTCACGCGTTGCCACTGCATTAACGCTGGATTCCCGGGCGGAAGCGGATTGGCAAGGCAGCAGCCAATATTGCGACTGCCCTGCCATTAATCTTCCACTCACACCGTCTTTACAATGTGAAGAGCCCAAGGAACTGCTGCAGCGGCATGGCGTCCAACTGCGCCGGATCCTCGACTGCCGCCATGATCGCCTTGACCTGATGCGCGGGAAGCTGGTCGCGCATAGCCGCCTCGAACTTCCGCAGCAACACCGGAATGCCTTCGGCGCGACGCTTGCGGTGGCCGATCGGATAGTCGATTGACACCTTTTCGGTGCTGCTGCCGTCCTTGAAGAACACCTGCACCGAATTGCCGATGTAGCGCTTGGCGGGATCGAAGTAATCACGTGTGAACTGCGGGTTCTCGACCACCGTCATCCTGTCGCGCAGCGTGTCGATGCGCGGATCGGCGGCTACGTCGTCGTTGTAGTCGCTGGCCACCAGTCGACCGAAGATCAGCGGCACCGCCACCATGTACTGGATGCAGTGGTCGCGATCGGCGTAGTTCGCCAGCGGGCCGGTCTTGTCGATGATGCGGCAGCCCGCTTCCTGGGTCTCGATGACGATTTTCTCGACCTGGTCGAGCCTGCCCGCCACTTCGCCGTGCAGCTTCATCGCGCACTCCACCGCGGTCTGCGCGTGGAACTCGGCCGGGTAGCTGATCTTGAACAGCACGTTCTCCATCACGTAGCTGCCGAACGGACGCTCGAACTCGAACGGCTTGCCCTTGAACGCCACGTCGTAGAAGCCCCAGGTCTTCGCCGACAGTGCCGACGGATAACCGACCACGCCGCGATACACCGCATTGATGGCATGGGTCACTGCGCGGCGGCAGGCGTCACCGGCGGCCCAGCTCTTGCGCGGGCCGGTGTTCGGCGCATGGCGATAGGTGCGCAACGCGCCGTTGTCGATCCAGCTGTGCGAGACAGCGGTGGTGATCTGCTCCTTGTCGCCGCCGAGCATCGCCGTGGCCACCGCGGTGGAAGCCAGCCGCACCAGGATCACATGGTCCTGGCCAACCCGGTTGAAACTGTTCAGCAGCGCGTAGCAGCCCTGGATCTCGTGCGCCTTGATGGCGTAGCCGAGCACGTCGCGCACGGTCAGCGGCCGGCCACCCTCCCGCTCCGCCTTGCGGCTCAGGTAGTCGCCCACCGCCAGGATGCTGCCGAGGTTGTCCGACGGGTGGCCCCACTCGGCCGCCAGCCAGGTGTCGTTGAAGTCGAGCCAGCGGATCTGCGTGCCGATGGCGAACGCCGCCTGCACCGGATCCAACTCATGGCTGGTGCCCGGCACGCGCGCACCGCCCGGCAGCGTGGCGCCCGGCACCAGCGGGCCGAGGTGCTTCACGCACTCGGGAAACTTCATCGCCAGCATCGCGGTGCCCAGCGAGTCCAGCAGCATGTAGCGCGCGGTGTCGTACGCCTCCTTCGAGTCGATCTGGTAGTCGACCACGTAATTGGCGATGTCGACCAGTGGCTGGTCGGGATCGGGGCGGACGGCGGAGCGGATATCGTGCGCACTCATGGCGGATCTCGCGGCAGGGGAAAAGCGCCATTTTAGCCGACCGGCATGCAGCCCGTCGCTTGACCGCGATCGCAGCGCCCCCGACAATCCGACAAACACACCCCCAAAAGGGAGTAGTTCCCGCGGCGGCTTCGCCTGCCCCGGTGCGGTGATCGTCAACACGAGCGACGTTTCGCTCCGGTCACCTCGGCAGCCATGCTGCGAACGAGACTTTTGCGGTGACTGCGGGTCGCGCGCGTCCGCAGTCGCCGCATTGTCCGACGCGCATGGAAACGCCCATGGAATTCACCAGTCCCGACTTTCTCTCCGGCCTGCTGGCCATCATCCTGCTCGACCTCGTTCTCGCCGGCGACAATGCCATCGTCATCGCCATGGCTGCCGTTCGCCTGCCTAGGGAACTGCAGAAGAAGGCCGTATTCTGGGGTACGTTCGGCGCCGTCGCGGTTCGTTTCGTGCTCACCACCGCCGTCGTCTACCTGCTCAAGCTCCCGGGACTGATGCTGGCGGGCGGCGTGCTGCTGCTGCCGATCGCCTGGAAGCTGTTGAGCCACGGTGACGAACAGAGCCCCGACATCAAGGCCGGCAACACGTTCTGGGGCGCGTTGCGCACGATCATCGCCGCCGACGCGCTGATGGGCATGGACAACGTGCTGGCGATCGCCGGCGCGTCGAAGGGCCACCTCGCCCTGGTCATCCTCGGCCTGCTGATCAGCGTGCCGCTGGTGGTCTGGGGTTCGACCCTGATCCTGAAGCTGATCGACCGCTTCCCGATCATCATGTACATCGGCGCCGCCGCGATTGCGATCACCGCCGGGCGCATGATCACCCACGACCCTCTGCTCAGCGGCTGGTTCGACGCCAACGGCTGGGCGAAGTACGGCCTGGATGCGCTGGCGGTGCTCGCCATCTGCGGCGGCGGCTGGCTGGTGCAGCGGCGGCGGTCGAAATCCATCCCTCGCGGGAAGATGCCGCACGACGGCCCTGCCCTTCCCGGCGGCTGAACGGACGGTCCGGCACAGGAGTCGATCACGCGAAGAAAAGGGCGCCGTACGGCGCCCTTTTCTTCGCGTTCCGAGTGGTGCGATCAGCGCTTGTCGATCGGCACGTAGGCCTGGTCTTCCGGGCCGGTGTAGTTCGCGCTGGGGCGGATGATCTTGCCGTCCTGGCGCTGCTCGATCACGTGTGCGCTCCAGCCGGAGGTGCGCGCGATCACGAACAGCGGCGTGAACATCGCGGTGGGCACGCCCATCATGTGGTACGCGCTGGCCGAGAACCAGTCGAGGTTCGGGAACATCTTCTTGACCTCGCCCATCACCTTCTCGATCCGCTCGGAAACGTCGAACAGGGTCGGGTTGCCGCCGTCGGTGCACAGCTTGCGCGAGACTTCCTTGATGATCTCGTTGCGCGGATCGGACACGGTGTAGACCGGGTGGCCGAAGCCGATGATGATCTCCTTGCGCTCGACACGGGCACGGATGTCGGCTTCCGCATCGTTCGCGCTGCGGTAGCGCGCGATGATCTCCATCGCCACCTCGTTCGCGCCGCCGTGCTTGGGGCCGCGCAGCGCGCCGATCGCACCGGTGATCGCCGAATACAGGTCCGAACCGGTGCCGGCGATGACGCGGGCGGCGAAGGTCGAGGCGTTGAACTCGTGCTCGGCGTACAGCACCAGCGACTTGTCCAGCGACTGCGCATGCAGCTCGCTCGGCTTACGACCGTGCAGCAGGTGCAGGAAGTGCGCCGCGATCGAGTCGTCGTCGGTCTCGGTCTCGATGCGCTTGCCGTTGTGGCTGAAGTGGTACCAGTACAGCAGCATCGAGCCGAAGCTGGCCATCAGCCGGTCGGCGATGTCGCGCGCGCCGGTGACGTTGTGGTCGTCCTTCTCCGGCAGCACGGTACCGAGCACCGAGCAGCCGGTGCGCAGCACGTCCATCGGATGGGTGGCGGCCGGCAGCAGTTCCATCGCGGCCTTGACCGGCGCCGGCAGGCCGCGCAGGCGCTTCAGGCGCGCGCGGTAGTTGTTCAGTTCGGTCCAGTTCGGCAGCACGCCGTGCACCAGCAGGTAGGCCACTTCCTCGAAACAGCCCTTGGCAGCCAGGTCGTGGATGTCATAGCCGCGGTAATGCAGGTCATTGCCGCTGCGGCCGACCGTGCACAGCGCGGTATTGCCCGCGGCCACGCCGGACAGGGCGACGGATTTCTTGGCCTTGGGAAGGGCTTGCTCGCTCATCGGGAATCTCCAGGGTGCAGGTTTGGTGCTACGCGTGTGCGTTTGTGGTGTGTAGGAGCCCGCTTGCGGGCGATGCTCTTTCTTTCGAGCATCAAAACATGTCGCCCGCAAGCGGCCCCCCTACGTGGCTGATCGTATGGGTCAGCCCTGCTTCGAGAACAACGTGTCGAGCTTGTCCTCGTAGGCGTGGTAACCGAGGAAGTCGTACAGCTCCTCGCGCGTCTGCAGGGTGTCGATGATGTGCTTCTGGGTGCCTTCGCGGCGCACGGTTTCGTAGAAGTGAAGTGCCGCCTTGTTCATCGCGCGGTAGGCACCGCAGCAGTACAGCGCGATGTCCACGCCGGCTTCGCGCAATTCGTCGGTGGTGAAGAACGGCGTGGAGCCGAACTCGGTGAGGTTGGCCAGGATCGGCACCTTCACCGCGGCTTTGAACTTGCGGTAATCCGCCAGCGTCTTCATCGCCTCGGGGAAGATCATGTCGGCGCCGGCTTCCACGTAGGCCACCGCGCGCTCGATCGCCGCGTCGATGCCTTCCACGGCCGCCGCATCGGTACGTGCCATGAGCACGAAGCCGGGGTCGGTGCGCGCGTCCACTGCGGCCTTCACGCGATCGACCATTTCATCCTTCGGCACCACTTCCTTGCCGGGACGATGGCCGCAGCGCTTCTGGCCGACCTGGTCCTCCATGTGCACCGCGGCCACGCCGATGCGCTCGAAGTTGCGGATCGTGCGCGCGATGTTGAACGCCCCGCCCCAGCCGGTGTCGATGTCGACCAGCAGCGGCAGGCCAGTGGCGTCCACGATGCGACGGGCATCGGTGAGCACGTCTTCCATGGTGGAGATGCCGAGGTCGGGCATGCCCAGCGAATTGGCAGCCACGCCACCCCCGGAGAGGTACAGCGCCTTGTAGCCGACCCGTCTGGCCATCAGGCCGGCATAGGCGGTAATCGCACCCATGACCTGCAGCGGCTGCTCGGCGGCGAGTGCGGCGCGAAAACGTGCGCCCGGGGATGCTGGCTGCGTCATGTGACCTCCGTCAAAGCAGCCATTTTAGCCCATGCCCGTCCGCAGCCGGGATTGGACTTTCCGCCATAGCTGGGGGCCGCTAGGGCATCGGCGCGGCCGGCCGTGCCGGTGCGCAAGTTCCTGCGTGACGAATCCGCCGCCACCCCTTACATTCAACCGGATGAGCACATCGACTCCTCTCGCAAAACGCATCCTCTGGGGCCTGGTGATCGGCGTGGTGGCCGCCGTGGCCACGCTGGGTATCGGCCAGTTGCACCCCGCCACGCTGGCGCTGATGCAGAAGATCTCCGGCGCGGTGTTCGACCCGTTCGGGCAGATCTTCCTGCGCATGCTGTTCTTCGTGGTGATCCCGCTGGTGTTCACTTCGCTGGCCTCCGGCGTGGCCCAGCTCGGCCGACTGGACCGGCTCGGTCCGCTGGCCGGCCGGACCTTCCTGCTGTTCTTCCTCAACATGGGCATCGCTGTGGCGATCGGCCTGGCGATGATGAACACGGTGCAGCCGGGCCGCCACCTGGACGAACAGGCGCGCAGCCAGCTGATGCAGGAATACGGCAGCAGCGCGCAGCAGACGATCGACAGGAAGGCGGCCCAACCCGGCATGAGTTTCGGCACGCTGGTGGAAATGTTCATGCCGCGCAACCTGTTCGGTGCGGTGGCCGGTCCCAGCCGCGACGTGCTGGGCGACGTGCTGCCGCTGATCCTGTTCGCGATCCTGGTCGGCGCGGCCGCCACTCAGTTGCGCGAGAAAGAGCGCAAGCGGGTGCAGCTGGCGCTGGACACCATCACCGAGCTGATGACGAAGATCGTCGGCTTCGCCCTGCAGCTGGCGCCGTACGCCGTGCCGGCGATGATCTACAGCGTGATCGTCAAGGTCGGCGTGGACGTGCTGCTGGCGCTGTCGGTGTTCGTGGTCGGCTGCAGCGTGGCGCTGGCGTCGCACCTGTTCGGCACCATGTCGTTGTGGTTGCGCTTCCTGGCCGGACGCTCGCCGTTGGCCTATTTCCGGCAGATCCGGCCGCTGCTGATCACCGCGTTCTCGACCAGCTCCAGCAACGCCTGCCTGCCCGCCTCGCTGGCGGTGGCGCACGACGAGTTGAAGCTCGCTCCCAGCACGGCCGGTTTCGTGCTGCCGCTGGGCGCAACCATGAACATGAGCGGCACCGCGCTGTTCGAGGGCTGCGTCGTGCTGTTCGTGGCGCAGGCGTTCGGCGTGGAACTCACCCTGGGCCACCAGGCCATCCTGATGCTGCTGTCCGTGCTCAGCGCGGTGGCCGTGGCCGGCATTCCGGGCGGCTCGCTGCCGATGATCGCCGGCCTGCTGGCCACCTTCGGCATTCCGCCCGAGGGCATCGGCATCATCATCGGCGTCGACCGCATCCTCGACATGATGCGCACCACGGTGAACGTGGGCAGCGACATCGTCACCGCCACCGTGGTCGACCACCAGTTGCGCGACCGGCTTGCGGCAAATCCTTGACTCCCCGCGCAGGCGTGGCCGGGCGGCGGGGCTTGAAGCTGCCCTGCCCGACCTCACCTCTGGATAGCCATGCGATAGTTTCAAACAATCGAATCTATGCCAACAATCAATTAGATTTATCATATTGCAGGCCGTAACCTCTCTCCATCTTTCAACCACCACGGGAAGCAAGCAACGATGTCCCTGATCAACACCGAAGTGAAACCGTTCAAGGCCCAGGCCCTCAAGGCCGGCAACTTCATCGAAGTCACCGACGCCAACCTGAAGGGCAAGTGGTCGGTGGTGTTCTTCTACCCGGCCGACTTCACCTTCGTCTGCCCGACCGAACTCGAGGACCTGGCCGACAACTATGCCGAGTTCCAGAAGCTGGGCGTGGAGATCTACTCGGTGTCCACCGACACCCACTTCGCCCACAAGGCCTGGCACGACACCTCCGACGCGGTGAAGAAGATCCAGTACACCATGGTCGGCGATCCGACCCATCAGATCTCGAAGAATTTCGAAGTGCTGATCGAAGATGCCGGCATCGCCGATCGCGGCACCTTCGTGATCGATCCGGCGGGCAAGATCCAGATCGTCGAGATCACTGCCGGCGGCATCGGCCGCGACGCCAAGGAACTGCTGCGCAAGGTCAAGGCCGCGCAGTACGTCGCCACCCATCCGGGCGAAGTCTGCCCGGCCAAGTGGAAGGAAGGCGAGAAGACCCTGGCGCCGTCGCTGGACCTGGTCGGCAAGATCTGATTCACCTCGCGCATTGCGCGCCGGATCCGGGGTTCTCCCGGATCCGATTTACCGAAACACGGCGTAACGCGACGCCCGGGTCCGCCCGGGTGATCGCCACGCACATCCCGAAGAAATCCCACGGAGTCCGCCATGTTGGATGCCAACCTCAAGACCCAGTTGAAGGCCTATCTGGAAAAGGTCACACAGCCGATCGAGATCGTTGCGTCCCTTGACGACAGCGCCAAGTCCGCCGAACTGAACGAGCTGCTCGAGGAAATCACCTCGTTGTCCGACCGCATCAGCCTGGTGCGCCGCGACGACGACGCACGCAAGCCCTCGTTTGCGATCAACCGCGTCGGCAGCGACATCGGCGTGCGCTTCGCCGGCATTCCGCTGGGCCATGAATTCACCTCGCTCGTGCTCGCCCTGCTGCAGGTCGGCGGACATCCGTCCAGGACCGCTGCGGAGGTGATCGAGCAGGTACGCAATCTCGATGGCGATTACAGGTTCGAGACCTATTTCTCTCTGTCCTGCCAGAACTGCCCCGACGTGGTGCAGGCGCTGAACCTGATGAGCGTGCTCAATCCGCGCATCCAGCACGTGGCCATCGACGGCGCGCTGTACCAGGACGAGGTCGAAGCGCGCCAGGTGATGTCGGTGCCCACCGTCTATCTCAACGGCGAAGTGTTTGACCAGGGCCGCATGAGCCTGGAGCAGATTCTGGCCAAGCTCGACACCGGCGCCAGCGTCCGCGAGGCCGAGAAGATCAAGGCCAAGGACGCGTTCGACGTGCTCGTCGTCGGCGGCGGGCCGGCCGGCGCAGCGGCGGCAATCTATGCCGCACGCAAGGGCATCCGCACCGGCGTGGCGGCCGAGCGTTTCGGCGGCCAGGTGCTGGACACCATGGCGATCGAGAACTTCATCTCCGTGCCTTACACCGAAGGTCCGAAATTGGGCGCCGCGCTGGAGCAGCACGTGCACGAATACGACGTGGACGTGATGAACCTGCAACGCGCCGAAGAGCTGGTGCCAGCCAGCGACACCACCGACGGCCTGATCGGGATCCGGCTGGCCAACGGCGCCACGCTGAAGTCGAAGACCGTGATCCTTTCCACCGGCGCGCGCTGGCGGCAGATGGGCGTACCCGGCGAAGAGGAGTACCGCAACAAGGGCGTGGCCTACTGTCCGCACTGCGACGGGCCGCTGTTCAAGGGCAAGCGCGTGGCGGTGATCGGCGGCGGCAACTCCGGCGTGGAGGCGGCGATCGACCTGGCCGGCATCGTGGCCCACGTCACCTTGATCGAATTCGATGGGAGGCTGCGTGCGGACGAAGTGCTGCAGCGCAAGCTGCGCAGCCTGTCCAATGTCGACGTCGTCGTCAGCGCGCAGAGCACCGAAGTGCTCGGCGACGGGCAGAGGGTCACCGGCCTGGTCTACAAGGACCGCACCGACGGCGTGATGCACAGCCTTGCACTGGAAGGCATCTTCGTGCAGATCGGCCTGCTGCCGAACACCGAATGGCTGAAGGGCACGCTGGAACTCAGCCCGCGCGGCGAGATCGTGATCGACGCACGCGGCCAGACTTCGCTGCCCGGCGTGTTCGCCGCCGGCGACGCCACCACCGTGCCGTACAAGCAGATCGTGATCGCAATGGGTACCGGTTCCACCGCCGCGCTGAGCGCGTTCGACCACCTGATCCGCAGCCCGGTGGCGGCAGTGGAAAAGAAAGCGGTAGCGGCGTGACCACCGCTTTGTAGGGCGGACACTGCCCGCCGTTCTTGATCCACTGCCAATCACGGCACAAAGCAAACCGGCGGGCAGTGCCCGCCGTACGTCATCAACCCTGGTCGGGTCCGCGTTCCAGCGCACGACGGATATCGTCGAGCGCGCCCGGGTCGTCCAGCGTGGACAAATCGCCCGGGTCGCGTTGCTCCGCCAGCGCCTGCAGCGAGCGGCGCAGCAGCTTGCCGGAGCGGGTCTTCGGCAGCGCGTTCACCACGTAGACACGTGACGGTTTCGCCACGCCGCCGAGCTGGTCGACCACGCGCTGCTGCATCGCCTTCGCCACCGCCTGGGCGCCGTCGCCGGCATCCTGCTTCAGTGTGGCGAATACGATCGGTACCTGTCCTTTCAGTTCGTCCTTCACGCCGATCACCGCCGCTTCGGCCACCGCCGGGTGGCTGGCCACCGACTCCTCGATCTCGCGCGTGCCGAGGCGGTGCCCGGCCACGTTGATCACGTCGTCGGTGCGCCCGAGCACGAACGTGTAGCCGTCCTCGTCGCGAACCGCCCAGTCCAGCGAGCTGTACAACAGCTCGCGGAAGTGGCTGAAGTAGCTGTGCACGTAGCGGTCGTCGTCGCGCCACACGGTCGTCAGGCAGCCCGGCGGCAGCGGCAGCTGGAACACCAGCACACCCTTGGTGCCGGCGGCGACTTCCCTGCCGGTGTTCTCGTCGATCACCTTCATCCGGTAGCCCGGCGCCGGCAGACCGGGCGAGCCGAATTTCACCGTCTTCAGCTCCAGCCCCGGCATCAGGGTGATCGCCGGCCAACCGGTCTCGGTCTGCCAGTAGTTGTCGATCACCGGCACGCCGAGCGCGTCGGTGATCCACTGCGCGGTCGGCTCGTCCAGCGGCTCGCCGGCGAGGAACAGCCACTTCAGTTTCGACAGGTCGTACTTCTTCAGCCAGCTCTCGTCCTGCTTCTTCAGCACGCGGATCGCGGTGGGCGAAGAGAACATCGTACGCACGTTGTAGCGCTCGCACAGCTGCCACCAGATGCCTGCATCCGGTCGCGTGGGCAGGCCCTCGTACAGCAGCGAGGTGGCGCCGCCGATCAGCGGACCATAGACGTTGTAGGAATGCCCTACCGCCCAGCCCACGTCTGAGGTGGCGAACATCACCTGCCCCGGCGCGATGTCGAACACGGTGCGGATCGACAGCGCCATCGCCACCGCGTAGCCGCCCACGTCGCGCTGCACGCCCTTCGGCTTGCCGGTGGTGCCGGAGGTGTACAGCAGGTAGCTCGGCTCGTTCGACTCCAGCCACGCCACCGGCACGTCGGCGCCCTCGTGGCGCGCACGGAGCTCGGCGTAATCGAGGTCGCGCCCAGCCACCCGGGTCATCTGCGGGTCCAGCTTGCGGTCGACGATCAGCACGTGCGGCGGCGGCGCGGAGGACTCGTTCAGCGCCGCGTCGACCAGCGGCTTGTACGGGATCACGTTGCCCGCGCGCATGCCGGCATCGGCGCAGACCAGCAGCTTCGGCTGCGCGTCGTCGATGCGCAGCGCCAGGTTGTGCGCGGCAAAGCCGCCGAACACCACCGAATGGATCGCGCCGATGCGCGCGCAGGCCAGCATCGCGAACACCGCCTCGGCGATGTTCGGCAGGTAGATCACCACGCGGTCGCCCTTGCCCACATCCAGTGACTGCAACACGGCGGCGAATACGTTCACCTCGCGATGCAGCTGGCGGTAGGTGAACTCGCGGGTGATCCCGGTTTCGCTGGAGACCGCCACCAGCGCCAGCTGTTCTGGTCGCTCGGCCAGGTGCCGGTCGATCGCGTTGTAGCAGAGGTTGGTGGTGCCGCCGACGAACCAGCGCCGGAACGGCGGATTCGACTGGTCGAGGATCTGCCGCGGCGGCGTATCCCAGTGGATCAGCCGCGCCTGCTCGGCCCAGAACTGCTCCGGCTCGTCGATCGACTGCCGGTAGAAATCCTCGTAACGCATGGGCGGACTCCGGGGCTTCGTTGCAGCAAGCCTAGAACACGCCGGCGGCCGCATCATCGCGACGATGGTCGTAGTCGCCGATGGCCAGGAGCAGCCCTGGCAGAAACCAGGAGGGCGGCCCATGGCCGCCCTCCTTAAGTCTGCGATGAACTTGTGCGCTCGCTTACTTCGCGAACAGGTGCTCGACGCCGGCGCGCTCCTCGCGCAACTCCTTGTCGGTGGCGTCCATGCGGGCGCGCGAGAATCCGCCGATCTCCAGGCCCTGCACGATCGCGTACTTGCCGTTCTTCACGGTCACCGGGTAGCCGTAGATCACGCCCGGGGCGATGCCGTAGGAGCCGTCCGACGGAATGCCCATCGAAGCCCAGTCGCCCTCTTCCGTGCCCAGCGCCCAGGTGCGCATGTGGTCGATCGCGGCCGACGCGGCCGACGCAGCCGAGGAAGCACCGCGCGCCTTGATGATCGCCGCGCCGCGCTGCTGCACGGTGGGGATGAAGTCGCTCTCGTACCAGGCCTGGTCGACCAGTGACAGCGCCGGCTTGCCGTCGACGAGGGCGTGGTGCAGATCCGGATACTGGGTGGAGCTGTGGTTGCCCCAGATCGTCATCTTCTTCACGTCGGTGTTGTGCTTGCCGGTCTTCTCGGCCAGCTGGCTCTTGGCGCGGTTGTGGTCGAGGCGGACCATCGCGGTGAAGCACTTCGGATCCAGGTCCGGGGCGTTCTGCTGGGCGATCAGCGCATTGGTGTTGGCCGGGTTGCCCACCACTAGCACCCGCACGTCACGCTTGGCGTGCGCGTTCAGCGCCTTGCCCTGGGGGCCGAAGATCGCACCATTCGCCTCCAGCAGATCCTTGCGCTCCATGCCGGGGCCGCGCGGACGGGCGCCGACCAGCAGCGCGTAGTCGACGTCCTTGAACGCGACGTTGGCGTCATCGGTTGCCACCACGCCGGCCAGGGTCGGGAACGCACAGTCGTTCAGTTCCATCACCACGCCCTGCAGCGACGGCAGCGCCGGGGTGATTTCCAGCAGCTGCAGGATCACCGGCTGATCCGGACCCAGCATGTCGCCGGCGGCGATGCGGAACAACAGGGCATAACCGATCTGGCCAGCGGCGCCGGTGACGGCAACTCGAACGGGGGCTTTCATCATTTGATCTCCGTGAGAGGGAATCGGAAGGGTGATCGGGAGATCGGCATGGAGCGATTCCCCCATGCCCGGCTCCCGATCCATGTTTTCAGGTCAGTTCAGCGAAGAACTGCTGGATGCGTTGCAGGCCCGGCTGCAATTGTGCGGTCGGGCAGGTGTAGGAGATACGCATCGCGCGTGGCTCGCCGAAAGCGGAGCCCGGCACGCAGGCGACGCCCTTGGCCTCCAGCAGCGCGGCGCAGAACTCCACGTCGTTGTTGATCTTCGTGCCATGGTGGCTTTTGCCGAACGCCACGGAAATGTCGGGGAACGCGTAGAACGCCCCCTGCGGCCGCGGGCAGGCCACGCCGGGAATCGCGCCCAGCGCGGCGACCACGAGGTCGCGCTTGCCGGCGAACTCGGCGCACTTTGCCCGCGGGATGTCCTGCGATCCGCTGAACGCCGCCACCGCCGCCGCGGTGATTACCTCCGGCAGGCTGGTGATATGGTTCGAATTGAGCGTGGTGACCGCCTTGGCCACCGCTTCGGGGCCAGCCACCAGGCCCACACGCCAGCCTGGCATGCCGTAGGTCTTGGATACCGAATCGACGAAGATCACCCGGTCGCGCAACTCGGGCCTGGCGAACACGAAATTGTGGTAGCCGATGCCGTCGAACACCATCGAGTTATAGATGTCGTCGGTGATCACCCAGGTGTCCGGGTGCTTCGCCAGCACGTCGGCCAGCGCCGCGATCTCCCCGGCGGTATAGACCATGCCGGTGGGGTTGGACGGGTTGTTGAACAGGAACACCCTCGGCTTGCGCGCCAGCGCGGCGTCGAGCTGGGTCGGGGTGAGCTTGTAGTCCTGCTCCGGCCCGCAGTGCATGACGTTGGCCTTCGCGCCCACGATGTCGGCGATGTCGCGGTAGGTGGTCCAGTACGGCGCGGCGAAGCAGATCTCGTCGCCCTCGTCCAGCAGTGCCTCGGCCAGGTTGTACAGCACCTGCTTGGCGCCGATGCCGATCGACAGGTTCATCCGGGTGTAGCCGGTGAAGCCCAGCGCCTCGATATGCCCGAGGAACGCATCCAGCAGGGCCTCGGCACCGCGGTTGCTGCCGTACTGGCCGGAGTCGTGCGACAGCGACTCGCGCGCGGCGGCGTATACATGCTCGCCCGGCAGGAAATTCGGTACGCCGATCGAGAAGCTGATGATGTCGCGGCCGGCAGCCTTGAGCTGCTTCGCCTTCTCGGCAATCACCATGATCGCGCTGGGTTTGGCGCGACCGACGCGCTGGGCGAGCTGGGGCATGGGTTCCTCGACGTCAGTGGGTGAGGTCTGCAAACCGGGGAATTTTAGCATGCGGCACTGCGGCATCCAGCGATCCGCAAAACCTTGCGGGATCAGACGCCTATGGCGCAATTCGGGCAACTCCATGCATGATGCGGACGCCGCCGCACCATCGTGCACACGGTCGCTGGTGGAATTGGTCGAGTCAACAACAACCCGGGAGGTAGATGTCCATGCTCCACCTGATATGGTCCATCATCGTCGGCTTCTTCGTCGGTCTGATCGGCAAGTTTCTCCTCGTTCACATCTTCCATGCCGACATCCACCTCGGCTTCTGGCTGACGGCCATCGTCGGCATCGTGGGTTCGGTTATCGGTGGCCTGATCGGCAGGATGATCAGCGCGCCGCCGCCCGACTCCAAGTTCCATACCGCCGGCTTCCTGATGTCGATCGTGGGCGCCGTCATCCTGCTGCTGGTCGTGCACTTCGTGGTGCACTGAGCTTCGTCGGCGACCGGGGCGCAAGCGTCCGCCCCGGTTGGCTGCGCAAAAAGAAAAACGGCGGGATGACTCCCGCCGTTTTTTACTTCAGTGAACCGCCCCGCTTTCAGGCCAGCCGCTTCAGGCCCTGCTGCCGAGCAGCTTGCCGGCGAGGCCTTCGAGCATGCCGAGGTCGAAACCACCGCCCTGCTGCCCGGCAGCCGGAGCCTGGCCGTCCGGCGTCAGGTGATCGACCGCATGCGGCAGCACCTGCGACAAACCATTGAGCACCACGCTGGGATCGACGCCGAGCTTGCTGGCGGCTTCCTGCACCACCGAGCCCATGCCGCCGCTCTGCAGCGCCTGGCCGAGCTGCTCGCCGGAAACCGGCTGGTTGGCGCCGGTGCCGATCCACGACTGCACGGCATCGCCCAGACCATGCTGCTGCAACATGCTGGCCAAGCCCTGCACCCCGCCGGCCTGCTGCAGCAACTGGCCGGCCACGCCGACCAGCGAACCCGTACCACCGGCCTGTTGCCCCTGTCCACCGAGCAAACTGTCGAGAAATGACATGGTCGTTCTCCTTCATCAAGTGAATGGATGCGTAGCCAGCCGATCATAGACACGGGAAACCGTATTTGTCATGACGTTCGCGCACAAAAAGAAACCGCCGGCTGGAACCGGCGGTTTCCTGTGCATCCGTGACAAAAACTCAGCCGCGCCGGTCGAGCACCGCGTTCCATTCCGCCACGCGATCGGCCTGCGCCGCCAGCAACGCGTCGACGTCGCCCTCGACGGTGACCTTCTCGATCGTGTCGCCCTGCCGGATCGCGTTGACCACGTCCATGTCGGCCGCATCGACCACCTCGCCGAACACGCTGTGCTTGCCGTCCAGCCACGGCGTCGGACCGTGGGTGATGAAGAACTGGCTGCCGTTGGTCCGCGGGCCGGCATTCGCCATCGACAACACCCCCGGCTTGTCATGGCGCAGCGACGGGTTGAACTCGTCCTCGAACTTGTAGCCCGGGCCGCCGCGGCCGCTGCCCTCGGGGCAACCGCCCTGGATCATGAAGTCGGCGATCACGCGATGGAACGACAGGCCATCGTAGTAGCCGCGACGGGCCAGGTTGACGAAGCTGGCCACCGTGACCGGCGCCTTGTCTTCATGCAGGCGCAGGTGGATCGGGCCGCGGTTGGTGGTGAAGGTGACGTTGATGGTCATCGCAAATCCTTGGGTTTGAAAGCTGCTCCGCGCCGGGGCACCGGCACGAGGATGGTCAAGGATAACCCAGCACCCTCTACAGACCCAGCATGCCGCGCGCCAGCGGCCCGGCACCTCGCGGCCGTGCCGCCGGCGCCGGCGCGTCGAGCGGCCACGCCGCATCTTCGTACAGGTGCGCCCACAACCGGTCCAGCGCGGCATAGCCATACGGCAGCAGCGGCACGTAGTGCTCGCCGAAGCCGGGCAGCGCCAGGAAGGCATCGAAGTGTTGCGCGTGCGGCACCTTCCAGTAGATCGGGTGGCGTCCCTCGTCGTGCAGCCATGCCACATAGGGTTCGGAGCTGAAGGCGGTGGGCAGCAGGCCGTCGCCGGAGCCGTGCAGCACCCACAGCGGCAGGTCGCGACGCGGCAGTCTCGCTGCAGTGGCCGCTACGGCGGCGTGCAGCATCTGCGACTCGTGGTCGTCGCCGGTCCACAGCGCGCGCAGGCACTCGCTGCCGATGAGGGCGGGATCGGCCGAGACGTTCATGCCGCCGAACAGGCCGATGCCATTGCCCGGCGGAATACCCGAACCATCCGCCCACCAGCTGGCCCGCGTCACCGGATCGGTGACGCCGGGCAGCCCGCCCGCACCGATCGCCGCGTAATGAAAGCCGCACGGCATGTCCGTGGCACCGCGGCGCAGGTAGGCCGAGGCGTAGCCCGCGGCGATCACCCGCCAAAGGTCGAAGGCGGTCGTGCTGGCCGCGGTATGCATCGCCTCGTCGGTCCAGCCGCGCGCGTACAGGTATTGCCGCGCCTGTTCCGCCTGCACGGCCACGGTGTTGCCGCCGAGCTTGCCCTGCGCGCGCAGGCTGGCGCAACGGATCAGCCACGCCGGCAGCGGCACGCCGCGCGGTCCGCGCGCCAGCGGCACCGGGGCAAAATGCTCTGCGCTCAACGCGCACGGCAACCAGATCGCCGCCTCGGTGGCGTAGTCGTACAGTGCGCGGCCGCGGTCCTGCACGTGCACGTTCGGCTCCAGCGCCACCACGCCGGCAAAGAAGTGTTCCTGGTCCAGTCCCGCCGCCTGCAGCACCGCGCCGCCGCCATTGGAGACGCCGACAGCGATGATCTTCGTGTTCTGCGGCGTGAACGGCGCTTCACCTGGAAACGCGCGGTCGAGCATGGCCAGGCCGAACTGCGCCGCCTGGATCACGTGGCGGCCCCAGTCCCCCTCGGGGTTGTCGCCCGAATGCGCATGCTTGATCGCGATACCCGCAGCGGGCGACGCCGGCGGCGGCTGGAATTCCAGTTCCGCCTCGCCGCGCTTCGCGCGACGGCCGTCCAGCGCCACGCCGCTGCCGTCGGCGTAATCGAAGTAACCCGCGCCGGTGCCCTTGTCGGTGTACGCCACCGCGCAGCCGTGCGGCAGGCCCCAGGCGCCAGCCAGTGCAATCGCGCCATAGATACCGCGCGAACCGGACGAAGCGGTCACCACCAGGCAGCGTTTCTGCCGATCGAAGTGATCCGGCAGCTGCAGCAGCACGCGATGCGGCGAACGGGCGCCGGGGATGCGCGCGAACGCCTGGTATTCGCCCCCCGGCACGTCCGGCACAGCGCCGTAGACCGTACCGTAACCACCCAGTGGACCGAGGTCGGCGATCCCTTTCCAGCTGTTCTGGATCGCGCGCCGGCGCAGTTCCTCAGCGGTGGGATCCAGCGGATTGGCGAACGGCGATGGCAGGCCGGCCAGTCCTGCCAGGCCCAGCCCCGCGCTCAGCAGATCGTCGGGGCCGCGATGCTCGGTTACCCGCACGTTGCCGTAATCGACCTCACGCATGGCGGATTCCTTCCTCGTTCCCTGGCCGGCACACCCCGCCAGCATGACCGATACGAGGGCGAACAAGAACAGCAGCGGAGAAATGCGGGCGGAGTTCCTCATCCGGTCACCCTAGCAAACACATCGGCGGCCGCCATCGTACGAAAGTCCATGCGCCGAACTCGACGTGGCCGCCACGGCCCGTTAACTTCGGCGGGATGACCACCCTGCTGATCGCCGACGACCATCCGCTGTTCCGCGCTGCGCTGCGCCTGGCCGCCGGCGAGAACCTGCCCGGCTGCCGCGTGCAGGAAGCCGCCGACCTGTCCGGCGTGCTCGACGTGCTGGCCGCCGAACCGGATACCGACCTGGTCCTGCTCGACCTGCACATGCCCGGCAGCCGCGGCCTGTCCGGGCTCGCCGCGTTGCGCGGCCAGCATCCTGGCGTGGCCGTGCTGGTGGTGTCCGCCCACGACGACCCGCGCATCGTGCGCCGCGTGCTCGACCACGGTGCCGCCGGCTTCATTCCCAAGAGCGCCAGCCCTGCCGAAATCGGCAGCGCGATCAGGAGCGTGCTCGACTGCGGCAGCTGGCTGCCGCCCGGCCTCGCCGACGCCGTCGCCGCGTTGCCGGCCGACCCCGCCGACACCGATCTCGCCCGCCGCCTCGCCCGCCTCACCGAACAACAGTCGCGCGTGCTGGCACTGCTCGCCGAAGGCTTGCTCAACAAGCAGATCGCCGACCGCCTGGGTATCCAGGAACGCACGGTCAAGGCGCATGTCACCGCCATCTTCGAGAAGCTGAAGGTGCGCAACCGGACGCAGGCCGGGATGGCGCTGCGGTCGCTGGAGCTGGAAACCCCGACGCGGGAAGCCTGAGCGCGGCACGGTGCGGATGGCCGTGCATCGCGCCATGCATCCGCCGCCTGCCCGCTACCTCCGGGGCAGGCTCGCATCGGCGCCCGTGCCGCCGGCGCAACGCTGCGCAAGCACGGAGCCGAACGTCACCACCACGGTATCGCCCACCAGGCGCAGGGTGTAGGCGCGGGTGCGGCGCGCCACCGGCACCGTGCAGGCCTCCGCCAGGATGGCGGTCATCCGCTGCGTCGCCACGGAGTCGGTCCGGAAGCGCAGGTCCACCAGCTCGGGGACGTAGTAGTTGAGGAAGTTGTGGGTGGCGAACATGTCGTCCACGGAAAGATAGATCGGCACCAGCGCGCGGGCCAGCGGGAACTGCTCCACGACGTGCGCCGCGGGGGGCGAGTATCCCGCCGTGCCGTCAAGCAGGTAGGCGTGCAGCGGCGCGGCGGCTCCCAGCTCGGCAAGGTCGTCGGCCAGTCGCGCGGCAATCCGCTCCTCGTAGCTTTTCTGCTCGCCCATGGCATTGCCATAGGCGCTGGCGATGGCACACATGCCGAGGGCGAGCATGCCGGCGACGCCCACGACCCACCGCGCCGAGCGACGCCATTGCCGCAGGGCCGCCTGCATGACGATCAGTGCCGCCGCCAGCAGGGCACCCACGCCCACCAGCACGCGCGGCTCGATCTCCGGCTTGAGCAGCACCAGCATGGGCCCCGCCACACAGAGCAGCGCCGCCAGCGGCAGCGCGAAAGCAGTCACGAACAGGATCGCGCCGACCCAGGCCGGATGCGCGTGCCGAACTCGCAGCGTATAACGCAGGCCGATCGCCACGGGAAGCAGCGCCAGCAACACCAGGACCGGGGCGAAATACATCCACCAGTGGCGATTGAAGCTGCTGCCGATGAACCCGCAGAAATCGATGACGTTGCCCTTGATCAGCGGCAGGTCGTGCAAGCCGTGGATCCGCTCCGCCTTCTGCTTCACCCAGCCGTGGATGTGGATACCGACGAGCACCTGATAGACCAGCATGGCGAGGCCGACCTGCCCGGCCCGCGCCAGGAACCGCCTGGTCCAGCGCCGCAATTCCTCCCCGTGCAACTGGGCGAGCACCACCTCCAGCAGCACGAAGATCAGATAGGCATTGATGGCGGCCTGGTAGAAGCAGAGGCTGGCAAAAATCGCCAGCACGCCGAGCCACCATCCGCGGCGGTCGTCTTTCAGCGCGATGAGCGGCAACAGGGCGAGCAGCATCGCCATGCTCATGCTCAGGGCATCGAACTTGTAGGAAAGATTCTCCAGGTAGAACGGCTGTGCACCCAGCGGAAACGCCACCAGGGCTGCCACCCACGGCGAGCGGATGGCGTAGCGGCGCGCGATCATCGCGCCAGCCCAGGCGAGCACCACGACGGCGCCGATCTGGGTCAGCGGGGAGAGGTCGACCAGCGCCGAGTCGTAGCACTGCAACAGTTTCATCAGCAGGGTCGTCAGCGGCCTGCCATTGGAATCCCAGCCGGTATGGCCGATCAGCGCGCGCTTCAGGTCGTCCATGTAATAACGGTTGGCGCGCAGGATCGGGTAAAGGATCAGCACGTACAGCGCGAGCAGGATGACGAAGACGCCGCGGCCGGCGCGCCGTGAAGCGGCGCCGCCAGCGCCGGGCATGTCCTGCGGCATCGGCTGGCTCATGGTGCAGGGCTCGCTGCTGCGGCGCCCACGGCAACGCATGGGTCTCGGGGAGTATCAGCCCACGTCGTCAGGCATGTCTGCGGCATCGGAAATTCCGCCGGAAAATGGGCGCCGCCGATTGGATCGCCCTGCCGGAATGATGAGGGATCGACGCGGGTGACCGGAAGTGCCCAGGGCGGCCGCCATGCCGATCAGGGCCGCACGGCGCCCGCGGTCACCCGCTGCAGCACCTGCCGCAACGCCAGCGGCTTCAGCGGCTTGTACAGCACGCCTACTCCGGCTTCGAGCAGGCGCTGGCGCAATTCACCGTCGCGGTCGGCGGTGAGCATCACGGCGGGTACGTCGGCGTACCGGGCGCGCAGCAGATGCCACACGTCCAGCCCGGTCTGCCCGCCGTCGAGATGGAAATCGAGGATGTGCAGGTCGGGCTGCCACGGTGCGGCCAGCGCCTGCTCGGCGTTGCGGGCGACATGGACGTGCCAGCCCCAGCCGGCCAGCAGGCTGCCAAGCGCGGCCAGCGCCGCCGGTTCATTGTCCAGCAGCAACGCGCGGCCGGCAGGCAGCGGCTGTGGCGCATGCGCGGGCGGCGCGGATCGCGCCACGGCCTGCGCCACCGGCATGTCGACATGGAACACGCTGCCGCGGCCGGGCCACGAACGCAGCCCGAGCGGGTGGCCGAGCAGGTCGGCCATGCGCTGGGCGATCGACAGGCCCAGGCCCAGGCCCTGCCCGCCCGCGGCGCTGCCGCGGCGGAACTCCTGGAAGATCAGCCGCTGCTCCTCCGGCGCGATGCCGGGGCCGGTGTCCCACACCTCGATGCGGAGCTGCACGCCGCGCCGGCGCGCGCCGAGCAGCACGCGGCCGCGTTCGCCATAGCGCAGCGCGTTGGACAGGAAGTTCTGCAGCACCCGGCGCAGCAGTTGCGGATCGGAGCGCACCCACGCGCGCGTACCGACCACGTCCAGCCGCACGCCGCGGTCGATCGCGATGGCACGGAACTCGGCGGCCAGCGGATCCAGCACTTCGGCCAGCGCGAACGCGCGCGGCTGCGGATGGAGGCGGCCACCCTCGAGCCGGGCCACGTCGAGCAACCCGGTGAGCAGGCCTTCGGTGGCAGCGAGCGCGCCGTTGAGATGCCGCGCGCTGGCCCCGTCGGTGCCGCTTTCGGTGAGCGAGTGGGCGAACAGCTGCGCCGCGTGCAGCGGCTGCATCAGGTCGTGGCTGACCGCGGCGAGGAAGCGGCTCTTCGCCTCGTTCGCCGCCTGTGCCTCGGCCGAGGCCGCAGCCAGTTCGCGGGTGCGTTTTTCCACCCGCAGTTCCAGCGTCTCGTTGACGCGCTTCAGCGCGGCCTCGGTCTGGCGGAACGCGGTGACATCGGTGAAGGTGGCGACGAAGCCACCGCCGGGCATCGGATTGCCGCGGATCTCGACGATGGTGCCGTCGGGAAAGCGGCGCTCGGACAGATGCCGGGTGCCCTCGCGCATGTGCGCCAGCCGACGCTGCACGCGCTGCTCCGCCTCACCCGGGCCGAGCATGCCGGCGTCGATGTTGTAACGGGTCAGCTCGGCCACCGGCCGGCCCACCTGCAACATCTCCGGCGGATAGTCGAACAGTCGCGCGTACGGCGTGTTCCAGGCCACCAGGCGCAGCTCCGCGTCGACCACGCAGATGCCCTGGCTCATGTTCTCCAGCGCCGCCTCCAGCACGCGCTGGTTGAAGCGCAGGTCCTGCGCCGCCTCGCCGACGATGGCGACCACCGTATCGAGGTCGTCGCGGCCCTGCCGGTGCACCACCTCCAGCAGCAGGCGCGCGGAGGCGGCGCCGATCACCGCGGCCAGCTCGTGCTCGACCTCGGCGACGCGCGCACCGCCGGCCGGCCCCACAGCGGGCGCGCTGGCGAACAGGTGTTCGACCCGCTCCGACGGCAGGAAGCGCGCCGCCAGCGCGCGCAGTTCGACCAGACCGACATCGCCCACGCTGACCGCACGCGCCACCCTGCCGTAGCGCGAACCGGCCACCGCCAGCATCACCGCGACGTTGACCAGCAGGCTCACCACCACGGCCCGACCAAGCCGGTTCCAGTTGCCCAGCCCGAGCAGGCCGTCCGGCGCCAGCCAGTGCAGGCCGAACGGGCCGTCATGCAGCCATGCCGGCAGGGACGACAGCAATGCTGGCAGCACCGCATACATCCACACCAGGGTGCCGGCGGCAAGCCCGGCCATGACCGCGCGCGAACCCAGTTGCGGCCGGTACACCGCGGCCAGCAGCGCCGGGGTCAGCCCGGCCAGCGCGGAGAATGAAATCGCGCCGATGTCGGCCAGCGCCTCGTTGCCCGCCAGCAGCCGGCTATAGGCCCAGGCCAGCAGGATCACCACCAGGATCGCCACGCGCCGGTAGTTCAGCAGTTCGCCGCGCAGATCGCCGTGCTCGTCGCGGCCCCAGCCCGCCCGCACCCGCAGCGGCGCGATGAAGTGGTTGACCACCATCAGGCTCAGGGTCAGCGTGGCGATCACCACCATGCTGGTGGCGGCGCTCAGGCCACCGAGGAAAGCGACCAGCGCCAACCCGTGTTCGCCGCGCGCCAGCGGCAGCGCCAGCACGTACATGTCCGACGACACGCCGCTCGCGCCCAGCCACGCGTCGCCCAGCCGCGCCAGCGGCAGGATCGGCAGCGAGATCAGCAGCAGATACAGCGGGAACAGCCAGCGCGCGGTGCGCAGCTGGCCATCCTCGCGGCATTCCACGATACCGGCGTAGAACTGGTGCGGCATGGTGAACATCGCCAGCGCGCCGAGCAGGATCAGCGCAGGGAAGCCGCCGCTGTCCGGCGGCGCCGGCACATTCGCCGGCAGATCCGCCGGCAACGCGGCGAACAGCAGCGTGCCCAGCGCCAGCATCGCGCCCAGCTTGAACAGCGATTCGAACGCCATCGCCAGCACCAGCCCGCGGTTGTGCGCCATGGTCGAGGCGCGCCGGGTGCCGAACAGCATCGCGAACAGCGCCATCAGCAATGCCACATACAGCGCGCTGTCCTGCCACGGGCTGGATTCGGCCAGCTGGCCATGGCTGAGGATGCCGTAGCTCATCGCCACCGCCTTCAGCTGCAGCGCGATGTACGGCACGATGCCGATCACCACTACCACCGTGACCAACGCCGCCAGTCCCGGATGCCGCCCCAGCCGCACCGCGATCAGGTCGGCCAGCGAACCGGCGTTGTACTCACGCACCAGTTGCACCATCCGGCGCAGGAAACCCAACGCGAACAGGTACATCAGGATCGCCCCGACGAACGTCGGCGGCAGCCACCAGCCCGAGCGGCTGGCCTGGGTCACGGTGCCGTAGAACGTCCACGAGGTGCAGTGGATCGCCAGCGACAGCGCGTAGACGATCGCCCAGCGCTTCTCGAAAATGTGTGGGCGGCGTTCGCCGAGCAGGGCCACACCGAACAGCAGGCCGAGCCAGCACAGCGCGGCGACGGCGATGACGCTGGCGCTCAGCATGGTGTTTGCGCTTGCGCGAGTGGCTTTAGCCGCAACGCTTCGATCACGCCCAGCTGGTTCAGAGCGAAGAGCTTTCGACCTCCTGCGGAGGCCGAGTTACTTCTCTTTTGCTTGTCCAAAAGAGAAGTAACCAAGAGAAAACGACCCCCCGTTTGGCGCTTGCCGGGCTCCTGCCCGGCAAGTCCGTGAGTCGGGGCCGGGCTTTTCGAGCGGGCATCCTGCCCGCGCGAAAAGGTGTTGCCATCCCTGGCAACACCCGCTGCGCGGCCTGTCGACCCCGACTCACCGCCGCGCAAGGGACCCCGGGTAGAGCAGCTGGCCATCGTGGCCCGCACTCGGTGGAAAGACGAAAGGCCGAAGCAACAGCAAGGCGTCGCCCTGCTCCTGCTCTGCTCTTGACCTGGCTCTTCCGAAAAGTGCGCGCAGGATGCGCGCCGCTCTACCCGGGGTCCCCTCTGCAGCGGCGGGCGGGTGGAGGAAAAGCCCGAAGGGTGGTTCGCATGGATGCGAACCAGTTTGGCGTCAGGGCAGGCGACGGCATGGATGCCGGAGTTGAGGCAACGCAGGGAGCGGTTGCCCGATGCCCTGTCGACAAACCCCGTAACCCGGCCGCGAACTTTCCGGGCAGGATGCCCGGAAAGCGCGCAAGCGGGGTGGCCTTTCTCTTTGGTTACTTTCTCTTTGGCCACGCAAAGAGAAAGTAACTCGGGCGCCGATGGCGCACGAAAGCTCTTGCCTCTGGAGCTTTTCGCTCTGAAAGCAGCAAGGGCAAAGGCATCGCGCACGACCGCAGGAAGTCCCTTGTGGACAGGGTGCGCTCCTACAACGACGTCGAGACCATCGGCATGGGATGCGATCAATGGCCGGCAGGCAAACCCAAAGTGCGCACCGCGTTCACCAGCCAACGCAGCTGCACGCCGTGGCGGCTGTCGTAGTCGGCTCCGGAGTATCCCCACCAGTCCCAGCATGCCTGCGGATTCAAGGGCGCGAAACTTGCGCGGGTCTGAGGATATAGCACCGCCACGGCATAGACGTCGGCCCACCGGTTGAAGCCGGCGTCCTCGACGAAGGCGTTGCCCACCGCGGCGGCGTTCTGCTTGCAGCCGTGGAACGCCACCACCACGCCGCACGGCTTGCCGGCGAGGCAGGCCGGCGGCAGGTAGACGTAGCCGGTGGCGGCCAGGAACGCGTCGGCGCCGCCAGGACGCAGCGCATCCTGGTCGAACGTGCGCAGCTCGCCCTGCGCCTTGCCCGCCGCGCGCGGCGGCTTGCCGAACATCTGCGCGAAAATCTCGCCGGCCGCATCGAAGCCGCAGTGACCCAGGTATGGCGCCACCGACTTGTCGCAATCCTCGCCGCGCGCGGCCACCGGCAGGTTGTGTGCGAACGCACGCTGTCCGTCGTCGTGCACCTGCATGCCTTTCAGCCCCGGCACGGCGTCGCGCAGCTGCCGGTAGAACTGCGCGCCCGCCTCGGCTACCGCGGGTGCCACCAGCGCGTCGCCCTTGCCGTGCAGCAGGTAGACGCGAGCGTGCGCGAGCTCCTTCAGCGCGCCGAGCTCGCCGGCGGCGGAGCGCCTGCCGGCACTGGCCACCAGCGCGCCGACGTCTGGCGCCGGCACGCCCTTCATGCAGCTGCCCAGTGCCACCTCCAGCTTGCCGCCGGCGCAGCCGTACGGGCCGCCAGCCACGATCGCCGCATTGGGGAACAGTTCCGGGTAGGCCAGCTGCACCTGCGCCGCCATATAGGCGCCGGAAGAAAGGCCCACCACGGCGGTACGCGAGGCGTCGATCTTCAGGGTCGGCAATGGCGGCGCGTCACCCGCGCGGGCCAGCGGCGCGACCAGCAGCAGGGCCAGCAGGCCGAGGGTGTTGCGCATGCATGTTCTCCGTTGGCGGACCGGCAAATATCGGCCGGAGCCGTGAAGCCGCGCGGAGGCGGCCGGAACCGCGATGGTACCCGCCCCGGCCCGTGCCGGCAGCGGGAAAAAACGCCCCGCGAAAGCGCTGGGCGCTCCCGCGGGGCGGGGAGGAACGATCGCGTCAGAACCGGTACTTCGCGCTCAGCATGACCATCCGCGGAGCGCCGTAGAAGCCCGTGTAGATGCCCAGTGCGCCGACGTTGTAGCCGGTGGTGCGGTAGGACTTGTTGGCCAGGTTGGTGCCCTGCAGGCTGAGCGACCAGGGCTGGTTGATCTGCCAGATGACGCCGGCGTTCCACAGGCCGTACGCGGGCTGGGCGATCAGCGGCGACAGCGTGGTTTCCGGGTACACCATGCTCTGGTAGGTGTAGTTCACCCGCGCGCTGACGCTGCCGCCGCTGGCCAGCGGCGTGGTGTTCTCCAGCGACAGGCCGCCGGACCACTTCGGCGCGTTGGTGAACCTCTGCTGGTCGGCGACGTTGACGCCGCGGGTCATGTACTCGGTGTACTTGGTGTGGAGATAGGCAACATTGCCGCGCACGGTCCAGTTCTCGGCCGGCTTCCAGGCGAACTCCTCCTCCAGGCCGTCGATGTGGCCCTTGCCGGCATTGGTGAAATCGCCGAAGAAGCCCTGGCTGCCGTTGGGCAACGTGTAGGAGCTGAATACCGACAGCTGGATGTTGGTATACAGATTGTGGAACAGCGCCGTATTCATCATCAGCGCGCCATCGAGGAAGGTCATCTTGCTGCCCAGCTCGAACGACTGCACCTTCTCGTCGTCGATCGGGCGGCACGAGCTGGGCACCGCCACGCAGTTGGCGCGGATGTTGTAGCCGCCGGAGTGGAAGCCCTCCGAGTAGCTGGCATAGAGCTTCACCTGCTCGCTCACGCTCCAGTCCAGCGAGACCTTCGGCGAGACGTTGCTGGTCGCGTGCGAGCCACTGAAGTTGGCCAGCGTGCTGGTCCGGGTGGTGAAGGTCTCGTCCGAAAAACCGAAGTTCTGGATCAGTGCGGTCTTGGTTTCGTGGGTGTAGCGCAGGCCCACGTCCAGGCTCCAGCTGGAATTGATGTCCCAGGTGAAATCGCCGTAGCCGGCGTAGCTCCTGGTGCCCATGCGCCCGCCGGTGCTGCCGTACTGCGACAGGTGCAGCGTGGAGTACGGCGGCGAGCCGAGGAAGATGTTGTGGATCTCGCCGTCGGCATGGCCGTCGAAGTAGTACGCGCCGAACACGCCGTGCAGGCTGCCGCCGGCGTCGTAGTTGGCCTGGAATTCCTGGCTGAACTGATGGTCCTTGTAGACCGCATTCACGTCGGCGATCTTCTCCGGCAACGTGTCGAAGTCGATGTTGGTGTCGGTCGAGGAACCGCGCACGGCGGTCACCGATTTCAGCGACCAGTTCGGGCTGGCGATCCAGTTCATCGTCAGCGCGGTGCCGTACAGCTTGGTGTGGTTGAGCTGGGCGAAACCGCTGCGGGTGTCGAAGTCGCTGGACAGCGGCTGGTAGGCCGGGTCCAGCTTGTTCACCGTTAGCATCTTGGCGCCGCGCGGGTTGGAGTTGTCGCGCACGCCGTCGACCGACAGCTGCGCATTGAACTGGCTGGACGGGAAGAAGCCGAGCGTGGCGCGCGCCGAGTTGCTGTTCTTGTTGCCGTTGCGGCTGCCGCTGAGGAGGTCCTTGCCGAAACCGTCGTTGTGCCCGCTGGCGTAGGCGATGCGCCCGCGCCACACCTGGTCCGCGCTGGCGCCGCCAAGGCTGGCCTTGACGTCCTTCTCGCCGTGGGTGCCGACGGTGGCCTCCACCGAGCCCTCAGTCTTCACCGGCAGCGGGTTGGAGACGTACTTGATCGCGCCGCCGATGGTGTTCTTGCCGTACAGCGTGCCCTGCGGGCCGCGCAGCACCTCGATGCGGCTGACGTCGAACACGTCCAGCACCGCCCCCTGCGGACGCGCCAGGTAGACGTCGTCCAGATAGATGCCAACACCCGGGTCGAAGCCCCAGGTCGGGTCGGCCTGGCCGACGCCGCGGATGTAGGCGGTGAGCGTGGTGTTGGAGCCGCGCGCGGCGTAGATCTGCAGCGAGGGCACCTTGCCCTGCAGGTCGGCCAGGTTCTGCACGTTCTGCCGTTCCAGCGACTGCGCGGTGAAGGCGCTGACCGCGATCGGCACGTCCTGCAGGGTCTCCTCGCGCTTGCGCGCGGTCACCGTGATCTGGTCCAGCTGCTTGACGCCGGTGGTCTTCGCCGGCTTGCCGCCGGTGTCGGCGGCCTGCTGCGCATACAACGGTGCCGCGGACAGCAGTCCGGTGGCCAGGCCGATCGCCAGACTCAGGTACGTGCGCTTCATGGTTTCCCCTTTCCCCGTGGTGTATTCGACAGCGAGCGCAACCACCGATGATGGATGCTGATGAAACGAGCTTAGACATCCGCGGAAGGACGGGCACTTGTACCTTCGTACAGTGCCGCCCCGGCTCGGCGCTGCGGATACTCCGGGGCCATGGTCCTGGCCGTTGCCGCGGCCCGGGCTCATCTCGAGGAGATTTACGGATGGCATTCCTGATCGTGCTGGCCGCGCTGTGCTTTCTGATGTTCGCGGCCTATCGCGGCTACAGCGTCATCCTGTTCGCGCCGATCGCCGCGCTGGGGGCGGTGCTGCTGACCGATCCGTCGCTGGTGGCGCCGATGTTCACCGGCCTGTTCATGGACAGGATGGTCGGTTTCCTCAAGCTGTACTTCCCTGTGTTCATGCTGGGCGCGGTGTTCGGCAAGCTGATCGAGCTGTCCGGTTTTTCCAAGGCGATCGTGGCGGCCACCATCGGCCTGGTCGGACGCAGCCGGGCGATCCTGTCGATCGTGCTGGTGTGCGCGCTGCTGACCTACGGCGGCGTGTCGCTGTTCGTGGTGGTGTTCGCGGTGTACCCGTTCGCCGCGGAACTGTTCCGTCAATCGGACATTCCGAAACGGCTGATCCCGGGCACCATCGCGCTGGGCGCGTTCACCTTCACCATGGATTCGCTGCCGGGCACGCCGCAGATCCAGAACATCATCCCCACCTCGTTCTTCGGCACCAATACCTGGGCGGCGCCGTGGCTGGGCACGATCGGCGCGGTGTTCATCCTGATCGCGGGCCTGGGTTATCTGGACTGGCGCCGACGCAAGGCCGCCGCGGCCGGCGAAGGCTACGGCGGCAACCTGGTCAACGAACCGGCTCCGTTCGAGGGCGGCAAGCTGGCGCATCCGTTGATTGCACTGCTGCCGCTGGTGCTGGTCGGCGCATGCAACAAGCTGTTCACCGACCTGATCCCGCGCTTCTACGGCGAAACGCAGTCGTTCCTGCCCAGCGTGGTCGGCAGCGCGAAGCCGGTGGTGCAGGAGGTGTCCAAGGTCGCCGCGATCTGGGCGGTCGAGGGCGCGCTGCTGGTCGGCATCCTGTGCGTGCTGGCGTTTGCCTGGCGTGTGGTGACCGCGCACCTCGCCGCCGGCAGCCAGGCAGCGGTCGGCGGGGCGCTGCTGGCGTCGATGAATACGGCTTCCGAGTACGGCTTCGGCGCGGTGATCGCCGCCCTGCCCGGCTTCAAGCTGGTCGCCGACGCACTGCACACGATCCCGAATCCGCTGATCAACGAGGCAGTCACCGTCACCGCGCTGGCCGGCATCACCGGCTCGGCTTCCGGCGGCATGAGCATCGCGCTGGGCGCCATGGCCGAGACCTTCGTCGCCAACGCGCACGCCGCCGGCATCCCCATGGAAGTGCTGCACCGGGTCGCCGCGATGGCCTCCGGCGGCATGGACACGCTGCCGCACAATGGTGCCGTGATCACCCTGCTGGCGGTGACCGGGCTGACCCACCGCCAGGCCTACAAGGACATTTTCGCGATCACCGTGATCAAGACGCTGGCGGTGCTGGTGGTTATCGCCGCGTACTATCTCCTCGGCGTGGTGTAGCCGCTGCGGCGGTGTCCGCGGATCGCTGGGCGCAGACTGGATGAACGGATCGAAGAAATGACGGGCAAGTTGTCACACAAGTCCGTATAATCGGTCAATTCGCCCTTCAAAAACCTGCGTGACGGCCTCCGAGCCGCCCGAGCCGATCCCATGTCCATCGAAAAACTGCGCAATATCGCCATCGTCGCCCACGTCGACCACGGCAAGACCACTCTCGTCGATTGCCTGCTCAAACAGTCCGGCACGCTCAACGAGCGCACCGTGCTGGCCGAGCGCGTGATGGACTCGAACGACCAGGAAAAGGAACGCGGCATCACCATCCTGGCCAAGAACACCGCGATCACCTGGCAGGGCAACCGCATCAACATCGTCGACACCCCCGGCCACGCCGACTTCGGTGGCGAGGTGGAGCGCGTGCTGTCGATGGTGGACTCGGTGCTGATCCTGGTCGACGCGATGGACGGCCCGATGCCGCAGACCCGCTTCGTGACCCAGAAGGCGTTCGCGATGGGCTTCAAGCCCATTGTGGTGGTGAACAAGGTCGATCGTCCCGGTTCACGCCCCGAGTGGGTCGTCGAGCAGGTCTGGGATCTGTTCGATCGCCTGGGCGCCACGCCGGAACAGATGGACTTCCCGATCGTCTACGCCTCGGCCCTGAACGGCTATGCCAGCCTTGACGACAGCGTGCGCGAAGGCGACATGACCCCGCTGTACGAGGCGATCATGCAGCACGTCAGCAAGCCTGACGTCGATCCGGACGGCCCGTTCCAGATGCGCATCAGCCAGCTGGACTACAACAACTTCGTCGGCGTGATCGGCATCGGCCGCATCCAGCGCGGCACGCTGAAGAAGAACATGCCGGTGGCGGTGATCGACCGGCACGGCAAGAAGCGCCAGGGCAAGGTGCTGCAGGTGCTCGGCTTCCTCGGCCTGGAGCGCATCGAACAGGACAGCGCCGAGGCGGGCGACATCGTCGCCATCTCGGGCATTGCCGACCTGACCATCTCCGACACGATCTGCGCACTGGACACGCCCGAGGCGCTGCCCGCGCTGACCGTCGACGAGCCGACCATCAGCATGACCTTCCAGGTGAACAATTCGCCGTTCGCCGGCAACAAGGATCTCTCCGGCGGCAAGTTCCTCACCAGCCGCCAGCTCAAGGACCGCCTGGAGCGCGAGCAGGTGCACAACGTGGCGCTGAAGGTCGAGCAGGGTTCGGACGCCGACAAGTTCCTGGTCTCCGGCCGCGGCGAGCTGCATCTGTCGGTGCTGATCGAGAACATGCGCCGCGAGGGCTACGAACTGGCCGTATCGCGTCCGGAAGTGATCATCAAGGAAATCGACGGCCAGAAGATGGAGCCGTTCGAGCAGCTGGTGGTGGACGTCGAGGAAACGCACCAGGGTCCGGTGATGGAGCGCCTCGGCATGCGCAAGGGCCAGCTCAAGAACATGGAACCCGACGGCAAGGGCCGCGTGCGCCTGGAGTACATGATCCCGGCGCGTGGCCTGATTGGCTTCCAGAACCAGTTCAAGACCCTCACCCAGGGCTCGGGCCTGCTGTTCCACGTGTTCGACCATTACGGTCCGAAGGAAGAAGGCCAGATCGCCAAGCGCCTCAACGGCGTGATGATCGCCAACGCCGGCGGCACCACCCCGGCCTACTCGCTGGGGCCGTTGCAGGATCGCGGCAAGCTGTTCGCGGCCGAGGGCGACAACGTGTATGAAGGCCAGCTGGTCGGCATCCACGCCAAGGACAACGACCTCACGGTGAACGTGATCAAGCCCAAGCCGCTGACCAACATGCGCGCCTCGGGCAAGGACGATGCGATCCAGCTGACCCCGGCGATCAAATTCACGCTGGAACAGGCGCTGGACTTCATCGACGACGACGAGCTGGTCGAGGTCACGCCGAAGGAAATCCGCCTGCGCAAGAAACACCTCACCGAGAACGATCGCAAGCGCGCCTCGCGCGGCTAGTGACGAAGCCCTGCAGCGCACGCGACCGGCATTGACACGCCGGTCGCGCGCGCCGATCATGCGCGCGCCCCGCCCGGGGCCCCATTGGATAATTGCAACCCAGATGAACGACGATCCCGCCAGTAGTCGCGGCGGCAGCCCGACGCGCCAGCGTCGCCATGCCCACCGCAGCCATACCATCACGGCACGGCCGTGAGCGGGACCGTACCGGTCTGACCCGCTCGCTCCGTGCCCCTGCACGGTAACGAGACCATGCGCTTCGCCCGTTTCCTCCTCGCCGCGCCGCTGGCGCTGGTCGCCACGCTCACCCACGCCGGCGACGCGCCCCTGTTCGTGCCCCAGTGGCTGGGCGCGCAGTACACCTTCGTCGACCAGCACCAGTCCTCGCTGCATTCGCCCTATGCCGGCCCGCTGAGCCTGCACGCCCGCAGCGACACCAGGCGCTCGGACACCTTCGGCGCGTACTTCGGCGTGGCCCTGCCCGCACGCCTGCAGTTCTACTTCGACGTGGAAATGTTCAAGGGCGGCGGCGTCAGCGACGCCACCGGCCTGGGCGGCCTGACCAACGGCGATGTGATCCGCGCCGGCACCACCGGGCTTGGCAAGAGCCCCTACGTGGCCCGCCGTTTCCTGCGCTGGACGCTGCCGCTCGGCGACGCCACCTCGACGGTGGAGCGTGCCCAGGATCAGCTGCCGGGCACGGAAGCCGTGCGGCGGATCGAGGTCAAGGTCGGCAAGATGGCCGTCGGCGACGACTTCGACAAGAACCGCTACGCCGGCAGCACACGTACCCAGTTCATGAACTGGACGCTGTTCAACGACACCGCCTGGGATTTCGCCGCCGACACCCGCGGTTATACCGACGGCGTCATGCTGGCCTGGGTGGATGCCGGCTGGAGCCTGCGCTACGGCGTCTACCGGATGCCCTTCCACGCCAACGGCCAGCGCCTGGTGCCCTCGCTGCGCCGGGCCCGCGGCGAGCAGACCGAGCTGACCGTGCAACCCGATCCGGACGGCTGGGCGCTGCGCCTGCTGGCCTTCCGCAATACCGCCTCGATGGGCGTGTACCGGCAGGCCATCGCTGCCGCGCGGGCCAGTGGCAGCGTGCCCGACATCGCGGCGGACGAGCGCCCGGGCCAGCACAAGTACGGCTTCGGCCTCAACGGCGAGCTGCCGCTGGCCGACCACGGCGACAGCGGCCTGTTCATGCGCGCCGGCTGGAACGATGGCCGCACCGAATCGTTCGCCTTCACCGAGGTCGACCGCACCCTCAGCGGCGGCTTCCAGTTGTCGGGCGTGCACTGGAACCGCCCCGGCGATCACCTTGGTGTCGGCGTCGCGTTCAACGCGCTCTCGCCGGGACATCGCGAATACCTCGCGCTGGGCGGCGAGGGGTTCGTGCTGGGCGACGGCGCGCTTCACTACGGCAAAGAGCAGATCCTCGAGACCTATTACAACCTCTCGATCGGCAAGCACCTCACCCTCAGTCCCGACCTGCAACTGGTGCGCAACCCCGGCTACAACCGCGATCGCGGTCCGGCCCGTTTTGTGGCGCTGCGGGCACACCTGGAGCTCTGATCGCCACGGCTTTCCTCAGGGCGAAGCCGCCTTCGCTTTTGCCACGGCCACACGCAACCCCGGTCGTTGCCTTGCCAGCTTGCGCAGCAGTTCGGCAAAGGCCTGCAGGTCGTCGTGCCACGGCGAGGCGTCGCGCCAGTACAGCGCGATCTCGCGGCCGCTCGCCTGCCCCTGGAGTTTCGCCAGCGCAATGTCCGGCATCGAGGCCAGCCGCTCGTGTGCCAGCGCCGGCACCAGCGCATAGCCGCCACGCAGGCTGACCAGGGCGGCCAGGCTTTCCAGGCTGACGTCCTGCACATGGCCGTGCTCGCTGCCGTCGCCCTGCAGGCCGTCGGCGTGGCTTTCGGCCATCAGCGTTGCCTCGGCCGGATCGAGCCGGGCCAACGCAATGCTGTCCTGACCGGCCAGCGGGTGGTCGGCGCGCAGCATCAATTCCCATGGCTCGAAGAACAGCGGGCGCGAAGCGATCCCGCTGGTCGCCGCTGCCGGCGGCGCCAGCACCGCGTCGAGTTCGCCTTCGCTCAACCGTCGCAGCAGGCCGCGCGGCTTGCCTTCGGAGATACCCAGCCGCGCACCGGGGAAGTGCTGCGGAAACGGCGCGATCAGGTGCGGCAGCAGGTACGGCCCCAGCGAAGCCGGCACGCCCAGCCGCAACTCGCCGCCGAAGGCGACCTCGCCGGCGCGGGCGACCTGCTGCAGGTGTTCGGCGGAGGCCAGCACCGCGTCGATCTGCTGCAGCAGCCGCTGGCCGCCCGCGGTCGGCACGATCTTCCGGCCGCCGCGCTCGAACAGCGGTGCGCCCAGCGCCTGCTCCACCTTCTGCACCTGGTGCGACAGCCCGGACGGGCTGATGTGCATCGCCCGCGCCGCGCTGTTGAAACTGCCGTGGCGATGCACCGCCTGCACCAGCGCGAGGTCGCGCAGCGAGACGGCGGCCAGGCCCATCGAAATCATCGAATGCTGCATGTCATCAAAGGCGTTTGCGTGCGTTGGTCATCGGATCCATCCTGTGCGGCGAAGTCGCCGTGAATGTCGGCGCAGTGTACCCGCCGCCACCGCCCGCGAGACGCTCCGCAAGCCATGCACGCCGTCTTCACGATGGCGTGCCGATTCGCGGCCGCGTGGGGTTTGCGCGATAATTGCGTCTTTGCCGTAACGGCGAACCCCACGCCATTCCGGCAGCGTCGTCGAGTCATCCCAGCCGCAGGATCCAGCCAGGAGCACGTCCCCATGAAAGACACCTTTTCCGTACGCGACACCCTCGAGGTCAACGGCCAGCGCCACGTCTTCGCCAGCCTGGCCAAGCTGGGCCAGCGCTACGACCTGAAGCGGCTGCCGTACTCGCTGAAGATCCTGCTGGAAAACCTGCTGCGCCACGAGGATGGCGTCGACGTCACCGCGAAGGAAATCGAGGCGATCGCGAAGTGGGACGCCAAGGCCGAGCCGGCGACCGAGATCGCCTTCATGCCGGCGCGCGTGGTGCTGCAGGACTTCACTGGCGTGCCCTGCGTGGTGGACCTGGCCGCGATGCGCGACGCGGTGGTGAAGCTGGGCGGCGACGCCACCCAGATCAACCCGCTGGCGCCGGCCGAACTGGTCATCGACCACTCGGTGCAGGTCGACGTGTACGGCACGGAAAGCGCGCTGGAGCAGAACGTGGCGATCGAGTTCGAGCGCAACCAGGAGCGCTACTCGTTCCTGCGCTGGGGCCAGAAGGCGTTCAACAACTTCAAGGTGGTGCCGCCGCGTACCGGCATCGTGCACCAGGTGAACCTGGAGCACCTGGCCCGCGTGGTGTTCACCGCCGACATCGGCGGCGAGAGCTGGGCCTACCCGGACACCGTGTTCGGCACCGACTCGCACACCACCATGATCAATGGGCTCGGCGTGCTGGGCTGGGGCGTTGGCGGCATCGAGGCCGAGGCGGCGATGCTGGGCCAGCCATCCTCCATGCTGATCCCGCAGGTGGTCGGCTTCAAGTTGACCGGCAAGCTGGGCGAGGGCGTCACCGCCACCGACCTGGTGCTCACCGTCACCCAGATGCTGCGCAAGCTCGGCGTGGTCGGCAAGTTCGTCGAGTTCTTCGGCAATGGCCTCAAGCACCTGCCGCTGGCCGACCGCGCCACCATCGGCAACATGGCGCCGGAATACGGCGCCACCTGCGGCATCTTCCCGATCGACCAGGAAGCGCTGAACTACATGCAGCTGTCCGGCCGCAGCGCCGCGCAGATCAGGCTGGTCGAGGCGTACGCCAAGGCGCAGGGCATGTGGCACGACGAAAACAGCCCGACGTCGGAGTACACCACCACGCTGGAGCTGGACCTCGCCGACGTGCGTCCGTCGATGGCCGGCCCGAAGCGTCCGCAGGACCGCGTGCTGCTGGAGGGCGTGCAGCAGAGCTTCCATGACGTGGTCGGCGCGCTCACCGCGAACCGCCGTCCGAAGAACGGTGCCGTGGCGGCATTCGCCAACGAAGGGGGGGCCACCGCGATCGGCAATCCGGCCAACGCCATCGGCGAAACCGGCGTGCTGGTCGAGAAGGACGGCGAGAGCTTCCGCGTCGGCGACGGCTCGGTGGTGATCGCCGCGATCACCTCCTGCACCAACACCTCCAACCCGGCCGTGATGCTGGGCGCCGGCATCGTGGCGAAAAAGGCCGCCGCGAAGGGCCTGAAGGCCAAGCCGTGGGTGAAGACCTCGATCGGGCCGGGCTCGAAGGTGGTCAGCGACTACCTGGAGCAGACCGGCCTGCTGAAGGAACTGGAAAAGATCAACTTCTACATCGTGGGTTACGGCTGCACGACCTGCATCGGCAACTCCGGCCCGCTGCCGGTGGAGATCAGCAAGGGCATTGCCGACGGCGACCTGGCGGTGGCCTCGGTGCTCTCGGGCAACCGCAACTTCGAGGGCCGCGTGCACCCGGAAGTGAAGATGAACTACCTGGCCTCGCCGCCGCTGGTGGTCGCCTACGCGCTGGCGGGCACGCTGGACATCGACCTGACCAAGGACTCGATCGGCACCGGCAACGACGGCAAGCCGGTCTACCTGAAGGACATCTGGCCGAGCAACCAGGAAATCTCCGACGCGATCGCCGGCGCGATCAACCCGGCCATGTTCGAGAAGAACTACGCCGACGTGTTCAAGGGCGACAGCCGCTGGAACCAGATCGCCTCGCCGGACGGCGCGGTCTACCGGTGGAATGATTCCACCTACATCAAGAACCCGCCCTACTTCGACGGCATGACGATGGCACTGGGCAAGGTGGAGGATATCCACGGCGCCCGCGCGCTGGGCGTGTTCGGCGACTCGATCACCACCGACCACATCTCGCCGGCCGGCTCGATCAAGAAGGACAGCCCGGCGGGCCGCTTCCTGATCGAGAAGGGCGTGCAGCCGAAGGACTTCAACTCCTACGGCTCGCGCCGCGGCAACGACGACGTGATGGTGCGCGGCACCTTCGCCAACATCCGCATCAAGAACCTGATGCTCGACAACGTCGAAGGCGGCTACACCCTGCACGTGCCATCGGGCGAGCAGCTGGCGATCTACGACGCCGCGGTGAAGTACAAGGCAAGCCATACTCCGCTGGTGGTGCTGGCCGGCAAGGAATACGGCACCGGTTCCTCGCGCGACTGGGCGGCCAAGGGCACCCTGCTGCTGGGCGTGAAGGCAGTGATCGCCGAGAGCTTCGAACGCATCCACCGCTCCAACCTGGTCGGCATGGGCGTGCTGCCGTGCACCTTCAAGGATGGCCAGAACGCGCAGACGCTGGGCCTGACCGGCAGGGAAACCTTCGACGTCACTGGCCTGGATGACGGCAACTCGAAGGAGGCCACGGTCACCGCCACGGCCGCCGACGGCAGCAGGAAGCAGTTCAGCGTGAATGTGATGCTGCTGACCCCGAAGGAACGCGAGTTCTTCCGCCACGGCGGCATCCTGCAGTACGTTCTACGTCAGCTGGCGGGCAAGAAGGCCGCCTGATTTCCGGCGCAAGCCGCACAAGACGAAAGACCGCCCTGCTGTCCGGGGCGGTCTTTCCGTCTGCGGGAAATCGAATGGCGCCAGCGACGCTGGCGCCTACAGCGCGTGCTTCCACGTGGCCGAGTAGCAGCGCCACGCGCCGTGTTCCTCGCGCCACGCCGATTCGACCTGGTACAGACCCAACTGGTCGGGCAACAGCTTGCCGCCGCTGCTCAGGGTGACGGTGAATGAGGCCACCATCCGCTCGCCGCGACGCTCGATCGACACCGGCCCCATCGTCACGCCGATGCGCTCGCCGCGCAACGCGAGCAGCCGCACCATATCAACCAGCTGGCGCCGGTCCAGCGTGCCGGCATTGCCGTCGAAATCTTCGCTCAGCGGTTTGCCTACGCCACTGGCCGAGCCCGCCTCGGCCGCCTGCACCACCGCCACGATCGCTTCGCGCACCTGCGCTTCATCGGGCGTGCGGCGACAGGCCGGCAACGCCAGCACCAGCAACGCAAGCGCGGCCAGCAGGCAGGCGTTTTTTCTCGAGAAGATCATCGATGGAACTCGTTGCGGTGAGGCTTGCCGCTATACGCGGGCGTATGCTCCAATGAAACGACGCGTGGGGCATGATGGAGCCACCTCATCCTAAAGCCATCGTCCACCCGCCGTCATCGACAAAACAGGGAACCCGAGCATGAGCAATGAACGTCCGTGGCTGGATCACTATCCGGCCGGCGTACCCGCAGAAATCGACGTCAACCAATACGCCTCGGTGTCGGCCGTGCTGGAAGAGGCGTTTGGACGTTTCAGCGGTCGCCCGGCGTTCTCCAGCTTCGGCCGCCAGCTCAGCTACGGCCAGATCGATGCGCTGAGCCGCCAGTTCGCCGGCTACCTCACCGGCGTGCTCAAGCTCGGCAAGGGCGACCGCATCGCAATCATGATGCCGAATGTGCTGCAGTACCCGATCGCGCTGTTCGGCGCACTGCGCGCCGGCTTGGTGGTGGTCAACACCAACCCGATGTACACCGCGCGCGAGCTCAAGCACCAGCTCGACGACGCCGGTGCGAAGGCGATCGTGGTGCTGGACAATTTCGCCGCCACCCTGCAGCAGGTAGTGGCCGACACCAGGGTGCAGCACATCGTCACCACCGGCATCGGCGACCTGCTCGGCTTCCCCAAGGGCGCACTGATCAACTTCGTGCTGAAGCACGTGAAGAAGATGGTGCCTGCGTTCCACCTGCCGCAGGCGGTGCGCTTCCGCGACGCGCTGGCGCGCGGCGCGGCGCATCCGCTGCAGCCGGTCGCGCTGGGCCACGACGACATCGCCTTCCTGCAGTACACCGGCGGCACCACCGGCGTGGCCAAGGGCGCCATGCTCAGCCACGGCAACATGATCGCCAATATGCTGCAGGCCGACGCCTGGATCGGCGGCAATGCCAAGCCTGGCGAAGAAGTGATCATCACCGCGCTGCCGCTGTACCACATCTTCTCGCTGACCGCGAACGGGCTGGTGTTCATGCGCCTGGGCGGGCTCAACTGGCTGATCACCAACCCGCGCGACATGCCGGGCTTCGTCAAGGAGCTGGCCAAGTCCGGCTTCACCGCGCTGACCGGCGTCAACACGCTGTTCAACGGGCTGCTGCATACGCCCGGCTTCGCCGAGCTCGACTTCTCCCGGCTGCACCTGACCCTGGGCGGCGGCATGGCAGTGCAGCGCGCGGTGGCCGAACGCTGGAAGAAGGTCACCGGCTGCACCCTCGCCGAGGCCTATGGCCTGACCGAGACCTCGCCCGCGGTCTGCATCAATCCGCTGGACCTCAAGGAATACAGCGGCTCGATCGGCCTGCCTGTGCCATCCACCAACGTGGCGATCTGGTCGGAGGACGGCAAGCCGCTCTCCGTCGGCGAGGTGGGCGAGCTGATGGTGCAAGGCCCGCAGGTGATGAAAGGCTACTGGCAGCGCCCGGACGAGACCGCCAAGGTGCTCGGCGCCGACGGCTGGCTGCACACCGGCGACATCGCAAAGATGGACGCCAACGGTTACTTCTACATCGTCGATCGCAAGAAGGACATGATCCTGGTGTCCGGCTTCAACGTCTATCCGAACGAGGTCGAGGACACGGTGATGCAGCACCCCGGCGTGCTTGAGGTAGCCGCAGTCGGCGTGCCGGACGAGCATTCCGGCGAAGTGGTGAAGCTGTTCGTGGTGCGCAAGGACCCGAATCTCACCGAGGACGCGCTCAGACAGTTCTGCCGCGAGAATCTCACCGGTTACAAGCGGCCCAAGTTCATCGAGTTCCGTGACAGCCTGCCGAAGAGCAACGTGGGCAAGATCCTGCGCCGCGAGCTGCGCGACGGGAAGAAATCCACCGCCTGAGCCGCGATCCGGCCCCCCGAAACGGAAACGCCCGCATGATGCGGGCGTTTTTCTGTGGCAGCGGCGTTTCGCTCAGCCCCCCTTCCAGTGCTCCAGGATATCGGCGTAACCGCCAAGCAGGTTCCACAGCGGCACCTGCTTGTCCTCGGGGATGTGGCTGTACGAAAACCCGATGTGGTGGTCGGAGATGCGCGCGATCACGGCCTCCAGGTGGATGTGCAGGTTGTGCCCGAAGATCATGTCGAGCACCCAGCTCTGCCCCACCTCTCCGGACCAGCCCAGCGGACGCCGCAGCAAGGCGCCGGTAGCCGAGATATCGACCAGCTCGGTCGGATGCGACTCGCCGTGCCGGCTCATCAGCACCGTCGTCTCGATCTGCATACGCGCCGGGCGCAATTGCTCCGCGCCTGCGCCGTCTGGTCCGCGCTTGTTGTCGTTCGCCATCAGTCAACCATCCGCCTGTGCCTGCCCTACGGCCACGACAGCGGTGGCCAACATCATCCTGAAACCTTCCTGCCGCATCATGCACGTGGATGCCTCGCGCATTCCGTGCATGCCTCACGCCCTCACTATCCAGCGTGTCGGCGGGTCGTGTTCATCGGGGATATTACAAGCAACCACCATGCCATCCATTCCGTCTGGCCGGATGCAGGTGCCGATCGACGCCTGCTGAAACCGCGCCGGATGGGCCATGGCATCACGCGGGGTTCGCCACCGCTACCCGTCGTCGATGCGAAGGCTGCGTCTGACGCGGCCAAGTCCCATCCGACGCATTGGGTCACATGCCGCCCCGCACCGCGGGAATCCCCGATTCACCACGGCGGGACCGGCGTATTGTGCCGGTCATCGGGATCAGGGGCTACGCGGGGAGCCGACAAGCGCACGGGATTCCAGTTCCGGCACACACGCGCCGCTGGACTTGCCGCCGGGCAGACGCTACTCTTTGCCCACGCGTGGTTCCATGGAAACGGTTGCCGATCACCTCGGGCACCCCGTGGCTTCCGTGCGATTGCTCTCTGAACCGACCCGTTGAACCGTCAGTGGCGCCACCCTAGCCGCCCCTGGCTTTCGCCCTAGCCGTGGCTGACAACCTGGAGCCGGCGTACAACGGTCGCTTGCGGCCTGCCTGACCGAACCGCCATCGAGCGGCCTCGTCATGCCCGTCGTGGCGATAGCGCCCGTCGCGCCTCGACCGAAATTGTGAAAAACGCAGTACCCCGGGAATGCCGCCTCACCGCCGTGTTCCGAGTGCGGACACCCCATGGTTGTGCCGGCATGTGGATGATTCCGATCGTGTTGCACACACTGCCAGCCGCCGCAGGCGGCCCAATGACATGTATTGATGAGCACTGAGCCCGTCGAGCCACAGAGCCCGGATGCCGTAGCGCAGGATGCGTTTGCATCGGTACCGCAGCAGCAGGAAATGCCTCTGGCCATCGTGCGCGGCCAGCCGATGCTGCAGATGCCGCAGGACCTGTACATCCCGCCGGATGCGCTCGAGGTCATCCTGGAGGCGTTCGAGGGCCCGCTGGACCTCTTGTTGTACCTGATCCGCCGGCAGAACCTGGACATCCTGGACATCCCGGTCGCCGAAATCACCCGGCAGTACATGGCCTACATCGAGCTGATGCGGGACGTGATGCGGCTGGAGCTGGCCGCCGAATACCTGCTGATGGCCGCGATCCTGGCCGAGATCAAGTCGCGGCTGCTGCTGCCGCGGCCGCCGGCCGAGGAAGGGCTGGAAGACGATCCCCGTGCCGAGCTGGTACGGCGCCTGCAGGAGTACGAGCGTTTCAAGCGCGCGGCCGAGGACATCGAGGCGCTGCCCCGGCAGGAACGCGACAGCGCGGTGGTGCACGCCGACGTGGGCGAGCGCAACGTGATCAAGCTGCCGCCGCCGCTGGACCTGACCGAGTTGCTGCTGGCGCTGAAGGACGTGATGCACCGCGCCGAGTTGTTCGGGCATCACGCGATCAAGCGCGAGGCGCTCAGCGTGCGCCAGCGCATGGGCGAATTGCTGAGCCGGCTCGACGACAGCAGCTTCCATCGCTTCGAGAGCCTGTTCGACATCAGCGAAGGCCGCCTCGGCATCGTGGTGACCTTCCTGGCGATGCTGGAGCTGGCCAAGGAAATGCTGGTCGAGATCGTCCAGGAAGAGCCGCTGGCGCCGATATACGTGAAGGCGAAGGCGTCCGCTTCCGGACATGCCGCCGAGGAACCGGCGGACGACGCCGCGACGGGCGAATCGGCGCTGGTCGAGTCGTCCGGCGAATGAGCGATACCCACCTGAATCCGCAACCGACTCCGAAGGTCATGCAGATCGAGCAACTCAAACCCATCATCGAGGCCGCCCTGCTGGCCTCCACCCAGCCGATGACCGTGCAGCAGCTGGGCGACCTGTTCACCGAGGCCGACGACGTCGGCCGCGAGCAGATCGCCCGCGCGCTCGAGGCATTGGCCGACGACTGCGCCGGGCGCGGCATCGAGCTGAAGGAAGTGGCGTCCGGCTTCCGCTACCAGGTGCGCCAGGACGTGCATGCCTGGATCTCGCGGATGTGGACCGAGCGGCCCAGCCGCTATTCGCGCGCGCTGCTGGAGACGCTGGCGCTGATCGCCTACCGCCAGCCGATCACCCGCCCCGAGATCGAGCAGATCCGCGGCGTGGTGGTGTCCTCCAACATCATCAAGACGATGGAGGAGCGCGAGTGGATCCGCGTGGTCGGCTACCGCGACGTGCCCGGCAAGCCGGCGCTGTTTGGCACCACCCGCGCGTTCCTCGACTACTTCAACCTGAAATCGCTGGACCAGTTGCCGCCGTTGTCGGAAATCCGCGACATGGAAGACCCGCAGCTGCGCTTCGAACCCGAGCCCCTGCCCGCCCGCATCGTGCGCGACCTGCCGATCGATCCGGACGAGGAAACGCCCGAGGCCGAGGCACCGCCCATCGACCCCGCATCCGGTGACGCCGGCTCCGATCCGAGCCGGCACGCCGAGACCCCTGCAACCACTGCCGACGAGGCAGCGACCCCCGCCGCGGACGCCGAACCCGACGCCGCCGAGCAAGATCCCGAGGAGTACCGCGCATGACTGCGCCGCAAAAATCCGTTCTGTCCCTGAAGCGCGAACCCCGCGCCAACACCGACGCCCCCGCCCTGGAAGAGCGCCTGCACAAGGTGCTGGCAAATGCGGGCCTCGGCTCGCGCCGCATGCTCGAAGTGCGCATCCAGTCGGGCGAAGTCGAACTCAACGGCAGCCCCGCCACGATCGGCGCCAGCGTGCATGCCGGCGATCGCGTGGTGATCGACGGCAGGCAGTTCGTGGTCGCCACCGACAGCCGCGACGCCGCCGAGGTGGTGATCTACCACAAGCCCGAAGGCGTGCTGACCACCCGCGACGACCCGGAGGGCCGCCCCACCGTGTTCGAGCAGCTGCCACGCCTGAAGGGCGCGCGCTGGGTCGCCGTGGGCCGCCTCGACATCAACACCACCGGCCTGCTGCTGCTGACCACCGACGGCGAACTGGCCAACGCGCTGATGCATCCGAAGAGCGGGCTGGAGCGCGAATACCTGTGCCGCGTGCATGGCGAGGTGCCCGACGAGGTCATCGAACGGCTGAAGGCCGGCGTGCAGCTGGAAGACGGCCCAGCCCGCTTCGACGAGATCGCCGTGATCAGCCGCGGCGGCAGCCACAGCTGGTTCCGCGTGGTGATTCGCGAGGGCCGCAACCGCGAGGTGCGCCGGTTGTGGGACTCGCAGGGCTTCCTGGTCAGCCGGCTCAAGCGCATCCGCTACGGCACAATCGAGTTGCCGCGCCATCTGCGCCGCGGCGAATGCGAGGCGCTGGACGCCGAGAACGTCAAGCAGCTGCGTCAGACCGCCGGCCTCGGCGCGCCGCAGCCGGTGCTGACCCTGAGCCCGGTGCTGCACCAGCGCCGCGCCAATCGCAACGTCACCGAATACCGGCCCGAGCGCGGCGCCGGCACGGCCTGGACCGGCGGCCAGGACGAGGCGCGCGAACTGCGCGCGTTCGACCGCATCCGCGAGGAACCCGTGCGCGGCCGCAAGCCGCCACGTGGCGGCGGCAAGGACGTCAACGGCAACGTCGCCCACCCCGAGCGCGGCGGCGGCAAGCGTGGCGGCAAAGGCCGGCGTGTCGCGCCGGGCCAGGAGCTGCCATCGGTACGTACCTGGTTCGCCGGCGAAAGCCGTGACGGCGCCGCCCGCCCGAGCGGCCCGCGCGGCGCTGCCGGCGCCGGCAATCGCCGGCCGGCCGGAGGCGGCAAACCGTTCGGCGGGCACGGTCACCACGGCAGCGAAGGCCGCACCGCCGGCGGCAGTCCGTACAGCGGTTTCGGCGGCGAGGCACGCGGCCATGGCGCCGGCGGCAACCACGCCCCCGGCAACCGCGGTGCCCGACCGCAGGGCCAGGGCAATCGCGCCCACGGCGGCCCGGCCCGTCCGCAAGGCCAAGGCGGCAACCGGCCCGCTGGCCGGCCGCAGGGCGGTGGTCGCCACGGCGGTCCCGCTGGCGGGCGGCCGCCCGGTCGCGGCGGCAACCGCTCCGGCAACCGCTGAGGAACCGGGCAATGGTGCGCATCTACCACAACAACCGCTGCTCCAAGTCACGCGCCACGCTGGCGCTGCTGGAGCAGCGTGGCGGTGCGCTCGAGGTGATCCATTACCTCGACACCCCGCCGAGCGCTGCCGAACTGGCCGCCCTGCTGAAGCAGCTGAACATTGGCGCACGCCAGCTGCTGCGCAGCGGCGAAGAGGAGTTCCGTGCGCTGGGGCTGGACAATCCGGCGCTCGACGACGACGCCCTGATCGCCGCGATGGTGGCGCACCCGAAGCTGATCGAACGCCCGATCGTCGTCGCCAACGGCAAGGCCGCGCTGGGCCGCCCGCCGGAAGCGGTGCTGGCGATACTCTGAGGAGCCCGCGGGAGCGCTTCCTGGCGCTCCGGTGCTTCGCTTGCCGTGCTCAATCCGGATCGAGCGAAAACGCGTCGGCATCCATCCACGCCGGGAAACGCTCGCGGTGCGCCAGCAGCGGCGCCGGGTCAAGCATGACCGTCACCACCTGCTCCTGCGCGCCCAGTTCCACCAGCGGCTCGCCGACAGGATCGATCACTGCGCTGTCGCCGGCATACGGCAGTTCGTTGCCGTCCACGCCGACCCGGTTCACTCCGGCCACGTAGCTCAGGTTCTCGATCGCCCGCGCGCGCAGCAGGGTGCGCCAGGGCTGGCGGCGCGGCGCGGGCCAGTTCGCCACGAAGATGGCGAGGTCATAGTCCATGCCGCCGCCGGCGGAGGCCAGCCGGCGATTGCGCAGCCACACCGGAAAGCGCAGGTCGTAGCAGACCTGCGGCAGGATGCGCCAGCCCTTCAGCTCCACCACCAGCCGCTCGCTGCCGCCGCCGTAGCGGGTGTGCTCGCCGGCCATGCGGAACAGGTGGCGCTTGTCGTACTGCGCGAAGCTGCCGTCCGGCCGCACCCACAACAGGCGGTTGTAGACGATGCCGTCCTCGCGGATCGCCAGGCTGCCGCAGACCACGGCGCCGACCTCGATCGCCAGCGCGCGCAGCCACGCCACGCCCTCACCGTCCATGGTTTCCGCGCTGGCGCGGGTGTCGTTGCTGAAACCGGACAGGAAGGTCTCCGGCAGCACGATCAGGTCGCTGCCTTTCGCCTGGCGCACCAGCGCGCCGTAATAGTCGCGATTGGCCGGCGCGTCGTGCCAGCGGGTGGCGCCCTGCACCAGCGATATCTTCAAAGTTTGCATAGCCGCTCCGCCGCCGCTTCCATCGTGGCGTCGCTCTTGGCGAAGCACAGCCGCAGCAGGCGCGTGCCCGGCGCGCGCTCGTAGAACGGCGTCAGCGGGATCGCCGCCACACCGCCCTGCTCGACCAGCCACCTGCTGAAGACGAGGTCATCCTCGTCGCGGATCGCCGAATAGTCGACCAGCTGGAAGTAGCCGCCCGGCACGTCGAGCAACTTGAAGCGCGACGGCGCCAGCAGCGCGCGGAAGCGGTCGCGCTTGGCCTGGTAGAACGCCGGCAGTTCCAGGTAGTGCTGCGGCGTGCTGGCCATGAACTCGGCGAACGCCACCTGCGCCGGGTGGAAGGTGCAGAACGTGAGGTACTGGTGCACCTTGCGGAACTCCGCCGACAGCGCAGCCGGCGCCACCGCGTAGCCGACCTTCCAGCCGGTGCAGTGGTAGGTCTTGCCGAACGAGGAAACCACGATGCTGCGCCCGGCAAGTTCCGGGTGGCGCAACACGCTTTCGTGCCGGGCGCCGTCGTAGACGATGTGCTCGTAGACCTCGTCGGACAGCACCACGATCTCCGTGTCGCGCACTATCTCCGCCAGCTGCTCCAGATCATCCGCCGACAGCACCGCGCCGGACGGGTTGTGCGGCGTGTTGATCATGATCATGCGGGTCTTCGGCGTCACCGCGTCGCGCACGCGCTGCCAGTCGATCGCGAACGCCGGCACGGTCAGCGGAATGTGTACCGCACGCGCGCCCTGCAACTCGATCGCCGGCTCGTAGCAGTCGTAGGCCGGGTCGAACACGATCACCTCCTCGCCCGCGCGTACCGTCGCGGCGATCGCCGCGAAGATCGCCTCGGTGGCGCCGGAGGTGAGCGTGATGTCGGTATCGACGTCGAGCCGGCGGCCGTACAGCCGTTCGGTCTTCAGCGCGATCTGCTCGCGCAGCGCGGCGGTGCCGTGCATCGGCGCGTACTGGTTGCGGCCTTCGTTCATCGCGCGGGTCAGCGCATCGCGCAGCCCCTGCGGCGGCTCGAAGTCGGGAAAGCCCTGGCCCAGGTTGACCGCCTTGTGTTGCTGCGCGAGCTGGCTCATCACGCTGAAGATGGTGGTGCCGACTTTGGGAAGCTTGGTCGCGATCATCATTTGGCCGTATAAATGTCCGTAAACCCGAAAGCGTAACGCATCGGGGCCGCCGTGCGCATCACGCCGCGGGAAGTTCGTCCAGCGGACGCTGCTTGCATTGCTCGTGCTTCTGCAAGGTGGTGGCCGGCAACCGCTCGGCCAGGAAATCCACCAGCGCACGCACGCCCGGCAGCATGCCGCGGCGACTGGGATAGACGAAGTGCATGGTGCCCTCGGGGACGCTCCACTCCGGCAGCACCACTTCGAGCTCGCCTGCGGTGATCGCCGGCGCACAGACGAACTCCGGCAGCAGCGCCACGCCCATGCCGCGGCGGGCAGCCTCCAGCAGCACCGCGAAATCGCCGGTGATCAGCCGCGCCTGCACTTCCACGCTGGTCTGCGCGCCGTTCGCACCGATCAGCTCCCACAGTTGGGCACCCTCGTGCTCGCTCATCGACAGCGCCGGCAGGCGGGCCAGGTCGTCCGGCTGCAGCGGGCGTCCCTGTGCCTTCAGCAAGGCCGGGCTGGCCACCAGCTTGGTACGCGACAGGCCGAACGTGCGGATCACCAGGTTCGCGTCGGTATCCAGCTTGGTGCGCACGCGGATCGCCAGGTCATAGCCTTCGCCGATCACGTCGACCCGACGATTGCTCGACAGCAGCCGCACCTGCATCTTCGGGTACTGCGCGAGGAAATCCGGCAGCACATGCGCGAGCACGGTCTGCGCCAGCGAAACGGGGCAGCTCAGGCGCACCACGCCGCGCGGCTCGGCGCGCAACTCGTCCACCGCATCCTGCGCCGCCTGCGCTTCCTCCAGCACGGCGCGGCAGTGCGCGTAGAAGCGCTCGCCGACCTCGGTCACCACGAAGCGCCTCGTGGTCCGCTGCAGCAGGCGCACGCCGAGGCGCTCCTCCAGCTGGGCCACGCGCTTGCTCAGGCGCGATTTCGGCACGCCCAGCGCGCGGCCGGCCGCGGAAAAACCGCCGTGCTCGACCACCGCGGCAAAGAAGTACAGATCGTTGAGGTCCTGCAGGGCGCCACTCAATACGGTCATTGATTGTTTCCTGTTGGGAACGATAAGTCTGACAAATCCTACCTTATCGCCGGATTGTTCCAAACATATCCTTATTCCATCGCCGGCGAGCCGGCTCGACCAGGAATAACGCCATGAAACTCTTGCATATCGACTCCAGCGCGCTGGGTGGCTACTCGGTATCACGCCAGCTGACCGCCGACATCGTAGCCGAGCTGAAGCGCAACACGCCGGATGCCGCCGTCCATTATCACGACCTGGCCGCGCAACCGCTGCCGCACTGGACCCCGGTGGCTGACGCCAGCGATCCCGCCGCCGTGCTCGGCACCGAAATGCTGGAGGAATTCCTCGCCGCCGACGTGGTGGTGATCGGTGCGCCGATGTACAACTTCGCCATTTCCAGCCAGCTCAAGGCGTGGCTCGACCGCATCCTGGTCGCCGGCAAGACCTTCCGTTACACCGCGAACGGCCCCGAGGGCCTGGCCGGCGGCAAGCGCGTGATCGTCGCTTCCAGCCGCGGCGGCATCTACAGCAAGGATTCGCCGGCCGCCGCGATGGACTTCCAGGAACCCTACCTGCGCGCCGCGTTCGCCTTCATCGGCATCAACGACATCGAGTTCGTGCGGGCCGAAGGCATCGCGATCGGCGACGAGCAGAAGGCGGCGGCCCTGAAGTCTGCACGCAGCGCGATCGGGACGCTGGTCGCCAAGGCCGCCTGATCCCCCGCTCGCACCGCGAGCGCAAACGCCCTCTCCCCGCGGAGAGGGCGTTTTTCGTTGCAGCATGCGCAACTGACGGCCGCCACGGTGGAAAAACCACGCGCATGCCGACACACTGCGGGTTCACCCATTCGACCGGAATCCGCGCATGAACCGTTCGCTATGCCTGTCCATGCTCGCCCTGCTGGCGCTGGCCCCCGCCGTGCAGGCCGCCGACCTGCTGGTCGACAACGTCAACGGCTACACGCTGGACAGCCACGGCAAGCTGCAGCACTTCCAGGCGCTGCTGGTCGACCAGGGCAAGGTGGTCGCCACCGGCAGCCGCGCCGAACTGGCCGGCCGCGCCGGCGACGCCAGGGTGATCGACGGCCGCGGCCATACCTTGCTGCCTGGGCTGATCGACGCCCACGGCCATGTGCTGGAGCTCAGCTACGCGCGCAACAGCGTCGACCTCACCGGCACGAAGTCGCTCGACGAGGCGCTGGCCAAGGTGAAGGCGTACGCAGCGGCGCACCCCGAGGCGAAGTGGATCCTCGGCGGCGGCTGGAACCAGGAAATCTGGAAACTCGGCCGCTTCCCCACTGCGAAGGAACTGGACAGCGCGGTGCCCGGTCGCCCCGTCTGGCTGAGCCGCGTCGATGGCCATGCCAGCTGGGCCAACAGCGCCGCGATCAGGCTGGCTGGAGTCGACAGGGCCAGCAAGGATCCCAGCGGGGGACGCATCGAGCGCGATGCCGACGGCAATCCGGCCGGCGTCTTCGTCGACGGCGCCACCGCGCTGATCGATGCGAAAGTCCCGGCGCCGACCACGCAGCAGAAAGCCGCCGCGCTGGATACCGCCCTGGCCGAGATGGCCAGCGTGGGCCTCACCGGCGTCGCCGACGCCGGCATCGACCTGGCCAATTACCGGCTCTATCGCCGCTACGCCGACGAGCACAAGCTCACCGCGCGCATCTACGCGATGGTCCGCGACACCGGCGACGATTTCGACACGATCAGCAAGGACGGCCCGCTGATCGGCTACGGCAACGACTTCCTCACCGTGCGCGCGGTCAAGCTGTTCGCCGACGGCGCGCTGGGCAGCCGCGGCGCGGCGATGCTCCAGCCCTACGCCGACGACCCGCACAACCGCGGCCTGCTGTTCATGCCACCGGCGACGATGACCGCGAAGATCGACAAGGCGTTCGGCAAGGGCTACCAGGTGGCCATCCACGCCATCGGCGACCGCGCCAACCGCGAAGTGCTGGACAGTTTCGCCGCCGCCTACAAGACCCATCCGGACGCCATCGCGCTGCGCAACCGCGTCGAGCACGCGCAGATCGTGTCGCTGCAGGACATTCCCCGTTTTGTGCCGCTCAAGCTGATCGCCTCGATGCAGCCGACCCACGCCACCTCCGACATGAACATGGCCGAGGACCGCATCGGCCACCAGCGGATCAAGGGCGCCTACGCCTGGCAGCGCTTCCTCAAGCAGGGCACGCTCGTCGCCGGCGGTTCGGATTTCCCGGTGGAATCGCCGAACCCGTTCTACGGCCTGTACTCGGCAGTCACCCGCGAAGACCACCAGGGCCAGCCGCCCGGCGGCTGGTACCCGGACCAGGACATGACGCTGGCCCAGGCGCTGCGCGCCTTCACCCTCGACGCGGCTTACGCGGAACATGCGGAAAAAACCCTGGGCACTCTGGAGCCGGGCAGGTGGGCCGACTTCATCCTGATCGACCACGATATCTTCAAGGACCCGGCCAGCAGGATCTGGAACACGAAGGTACTGCAGACCTGGGTCGGCGGCAGGCAGGTCTACGCCGCGCAGGATTGATCGGGCAACCGCACGCGCAACGGCCGGCCCACCGCCGGTCCTTGCGTGGCTGATCAGATCGCCGAGGTCCTGCCCCCGTCCATCGGGATGATCGCGCCGGTGACGTAGCTGGCCCGCGCCGAAGCCAGGAATACCGCGACATCGGCGATTTCCCCGGGCTCGGCCATGCGGCCCAGCGGAATGTCGGCGAGCTGCCGGGCCAGTACCACCTCGCGCGGCAGGCCGCTGGCGCGCACCGCGGCATCCAGGCCCTCGTCGACCCGGCTGGTGCGGGTGATGCCCGGGTTGATCGCGTTCACCCGCACGCCCTTGCCCGCATAGGCATTCGCGTAGCCCACCGTCGCCAGCATCAGGGCGGCGTTGGCCGAACCGCCGGCGATGTGCTGCGGGTTGGCCTGCCGCCCACCCTGCCCGATCACGTTGACGATGCTGCCGCGGCCACGCGCGCCCATGCGGCGGATCACCGGGTCGATCGCGTGCATGTAGCTGAGGTACTTCGCCTGCATCGCCGCCAGCACCGCCGCGGCATCGAGTTCGTCCGGCGTTGCGCGACGCGCGGCGCCGGCGCAGTTCACCAGTACGTCGAGCGGGCCATGCGCATGCTCGATGCGTTCCATCACCTGCTGCGCCGCCGCGCTGTCCTTCAGGTCCGCCGGCTGCACCGCCAGCGCCAGGCCCAGCGATTCGAGCTGCTGCTGCGCCGCCTGCAGGTTCGCCGGATCGCGCGAGATGCCCACCACCTTCGCGCCCTCGCGCGCAAATGCGACCGCGCAGGCCAGCCCGATGCCCTTGCTGGCACCGGCAACCACCACGACCCGGCCGGCCAATTCGAGATCCATGCGTGCCTCCGCGCGACTGATATCGGCGCATTGAACCACGCCGGGCGGGCGACCGCGGGATGACGGCTGTCAGCAGCGATGGCTGAGGAATGCTCCTGGGCGGCCGCCACCACAGGCCCCAGCATGTGCTGCCCGCACCGCCGGGACTCCTGCCCGGGATAGGCCATCAGTCATGTTGCGAAATTGCCCCGCACCTATTGACGGCTTAAAGTTCAGTGTTATAGTTCACTACAACACCACTCAACGAGGTCACTAAGGAGGCCCGTCATGAAAGCGCAGAACCTGATCGCCAGCGCCGCCGCCGTCCTGTTCACCTTCGCCAGCCTGAGCGCCGTCCACTACAACGTCGAGCGCCAGCCCGCCCCGGCCGGCAAGACCAGCGCCATCCCCGTCATCGACCTGGCCCCGGTCCAGGTCCGCCCCAGCGCCGCCGAGATGCGCTCGGCCGCCCTGTTGAACGAGATCGGGGTCGCCGGAATCGCCACCATCCCGGCCATGCGCCGCCTGGAAAATCCCGGCAATACCGAGCAGTTCAGCCTGCTCGGGTCGCAGCTGGTCATGCCCTACTATGCGTTTGGCAACAAGTTCGGCCGCATCGCGAAGGAATAAAACATGACCATGACCTGGAACGACAGCGTCCCGATCTATCGCCAGCTGCAGCAACGCGTGGTGGCGATGATCCTGGACGGCGCCTTGAACGAGGGCGACCCGCTGCCGTCGGTACGCCAGGTGGCCGCGGACTTTCAGATCAACCCGCTGACCGTGTCGAAGGCGTACCAGGAACTGGTCGACGAACAACTGGTTGAAAAAAGGAGGGGGCTGGGCATGTTCGTCATCGAAGGCGCACGCGAGGCGCTGCTGAAATCGGAACGCGAGCGGTTCCTGCGCGAGGAGTGGCCGGTATTGTTTGCCCGGCTGCAGCGACTGGGACTGGACCTGAAGACGCTTATGCGCGAAGCCCCGACCGAAAAGGGCAACGCCGACAAGGAGGAGAAATCATGAGCGCGGTGATCACGGCCAGCGGCCTGAGCAAGCGGTACAAGTCGGCGCTGGCGCTGGACGACATCAGCTTCCAGGTCGAGCCCGGCCGCATCGTCGGCCTGATCGGCCCCAACGGCGCCGGCAAGACCACCGCGCTGAAGGCCATCCTCGGCCTCACTGATTTCACAGGCAGTCTCAACGTACTGGGCTTCGACCCGCGCAGGCAGCGCGACAAGCTGATGGGCGAGGTCTGCTTCATCGCCGACGTGGCCGTGCTGCCGCGCTGGATCAAGGTGCGCCAGGCGGTGGACTTCGTCGCCAACGTGCACCCGCGCTTCGACCGCAAGAAGTGCGAGGCCTTCCTGGCGCGCACCAAGCTCACGCCCGAGCAGCGCGTGCGGCAGATGTCCAAGGGCATGATCGTGCAGCTGCACCTGGCGCTGGTGATGGCGATCGACGCCAGGCTGCTGATCCTGGACGAGCCCACCCTGGGCCTGGACATCCTCTACCGCAAGCAGTTCTACCAGAACCTGCTGGAGGACTACTTCGACGAGAACAAGACGATCATCGTCACCACCCACCAGGTGGAGGAAGTCGAGCACATCCTCACCGACCTGATGTTCATCCGCGACGGCAGGATCGTGCTGGATGCCGACATGGACGCGGTGGGCGAGCGCTTCGCCGAGGTGATGGTGGGCGCCGACAAGGTCGCCGAAGCCCGCCAGCTCAAGCCGCTGGACGAACGCCAGGTGTTCGGCAAGAGCATCTTCCTGTTCGACGGCGCCGACCGCGCGCGACTGGAGGCGCTGGGCGAGGTCCGCCGCCCCTCCGTCAGCGACCTGTTCGTCGCCACCATGAAAGGGACCTACGCATGAAAACCTTCTATTGGCTGCTGAAGCGCGAGCTGTGGGAACACCGGGGCGGCTTCTTCTGGGCACCGATCATCACCGGCGGCGTGTTCCTGCTGCTGAACCTGATGGGCATCATCACCGGCGAGGTGGTAGGCAGGAAGCACGGCTTCAACTTCGCCTTCGGCGGAACCGACAGCAACCTGCACCTGCTCGACCGGGCTCTCGACAAGAATTCCATGGACAGCGTGGGCGCCGGCCTGGACATGGTGATGTATTCGCCGACGCTCATCATCGGCGTGGTGCTGGGCTTCGTGGCGTTCTTCTACTGCCTCGGCGCGCTTTACGACGACCGCCGCGACCGCAGCCTGCTGTTCTGGAAATCGCTGCCGATCACCGACACCGCCACCGTGCTGTCCAAAGTGGTCACCGCCACGGTGGTCGCACCGCTGATCGCCGTGGCCGTCGGCATGCTGACCGGCATCGTGATGCTGCTGATGTTCGCGGTGACGCTGTCCTTCCATGGCGTCGGCGTCTGGCATTTGCTGCTGCTGTCGCACCCGCTGCAGGTCATGGCCAACCTGGTCGGCTCGGTCCCGCTGTACCTGTTGTGGGCATTGCCGACCGTGGGCTGGCTGATGCTGTGTTCGGCCTGGGCCCGCAGCAAGCCGTTCCTGTGGGCCGTGGTGCTGCCGGTGGCGCTGGGCATCGTGATCGGCTGGTTCAACCTGCTGGGCACGATCGACCTGCAGAACGGCTGGTACTGGCGCAACGTGGTGGGCCGCGTCCTGTTCAGCGTGTTCCCCGGCGGCTGGTTCACCGAGGTTCCGCATATTGGCGGCAGCAACCCCGCCGAAGTGCTGTCCACGCTGAGCGTCACGCATACCTATGCGGCGCTGGCATCGGCGAACGTCTGGATCGGTGTCGCCGCTGCGGCCGCCATGCTCGCCGGCGCCATCTGGTTCCGCCGCTGGCGCGACGACAGCTGACTTCCGCTCGATTCCGGGAAAGGAGAACACCAGTGAAGCCCATCATTTTCAGCACGTTCGCCCTGGCCATGCTGTTGCCGCTGGCCGCCTGCAGCCGGTCCGGGCAGGACACCGCCCAGCCGGGCGCCACCAGCGACATGACGCAGGCAGCGAAGGAAGTCCACGAGCAGCCCCCCTCGTCGATGATTGCCGCCGAGGTCCGCAAGAGCATCGAGCAGGCCAAGAAGGAGCTGGTCACCCAGGATATCGATGTCGCCAGCGTCCATCTCCACGGTGACAAGCACCGCGACGACCATGCCCGCCCCAAGGCGGTGATCACCCCGCAAGGCGAGTTGGTGATCGCCGGCAAGCCGGTACCGGCCTCACCGGAGCAACACACCCTGCTGGTGGATTACCGGCAGCAGATCGTCGGCATTGCCGAGGCCGGCATGGACATCGGCGCCAGCGGCGCGGACATCGGCATCACTGCGGCGAAGCAGGCGATCTGGGGCGCGTTCACCGGCAAGACCGACAAGGAGATCGAGGCGAGCATCAAGCCGCAGACCGAGCAGATCCAGGCCGCCGCCATGCAACTGTGCAAGCGCTTGCCCGACATGCTGGCCTCGCAGCAGAAGCTGGCCGCCGCCCTGCCCGCGTTCCAGCCCTACGCCACGATGACGCAGAAGGACGTCGACGACTGCGGCAAGGACATGAAGGACAAGGACGGCAAGAAAGGCTTCGCCGTTTTCTCCGACTGAGCCGGGCCGCGCCGATACCCTTGCTGCCCCGTGGCATCCCGCGACGCCACGGGGCGTATCTCCCGCCCTCGCCGCCAGGCAGCCATCGCATGGAGTACGCATGAGTCCCCGGGATCGAACCGCACGCCAAGCCGGCTTGCTTTATCTGCTGGTGGTGCTGATCGCGCCGTATCGCCTGATCTACGTGCCGAACGCCTTGTTCGTGAGCGGCGACGCGGCCACCACCGTCGCGAACATCGCCACGCACGAGACACTCTTCCGGTTCGGCCTGGCCACCGACCTCGTCTGCGGCGCGTTGATGGCCTTCGTGGCGCTGGCGCTGTACCGCCTGCTTGGCGACGTTGATCGCCGGCACGGCCTTGCCATGCTGCTGCTCGGCGGCGCGCTGGTGCCGGCGCTGTACTTCTTCAACGTACTCAATGATGCCGCCGCCCTGCTGCTGGTGCATGGCGGGGATGCACTCGCCGTCTTCGATCCGCCCCAGCGTGCGGCGCTCGCCATGCTGTTCCTGCGTCTGCACGGGCAGGCTGTCGGCGCCGCCGAACTGCTGTGGGGACTGTGGCTGTTCCCGCTGGCGCTGCTGGTGCTGCGCTCGGACTTCCTGCCGCGCCTGTTCGGCTACGCCCTGATCCTCAACGGTCTGGCCTATGTGATCCAGAGCTTCGCCTGGGCACTGCGACCGGACTGGCAAGACACGGTTTCCAGCCTGCTCGGCCCGCTGCAGTTCGTGGAAGTGCTGTTCATGCTGTGGCTGCTGGCACTCGGCGCACGCCCCGGCTTCCGGCGAACCCAGGCTGCATCGGCCGCCACGGCGGATGTGTAAATACCCCGCACCCACATACAGGGAATTTGTCTTGAACACGAACACCAAACAGCCGCTCGAACACTGGCACGCGCCCGTGCAGCTGAAACTGGCCGCGCTGTGGACGTCGGTGATGTTCTGCTACATCTACTGCGACTACTTCGAGCTCTACACGCCGGGCAAGCTGCAGGAGATGCTGCAGGCCAGGCTGGGGCCGCTCGGCCCGGCGACTCAGGGCGTGCTGGTGGGCACCTCCCTGATGATGGCCATTCCCAGCCTCATGATCTTCCTCTCCGCCGCGCTCGTGCCACGCCTGAACCGCGGGCTCAACCTCGTGTTCGGCACGCTCTACACCTTGTTGATGATCATGCTGGCGGTCCAGGCCGATTGGCATTTCTACCAGGGTTTCGCAACGCTGGAAGCCGCGTTGACCATGCTTGCCGTGTGGTACGCATGGAGGTGGCCGCGCGTGCCGCGCACGGCATGAGTGCCGGCGCGCTCAGCCGCCACCGTGGATGCCACCCCTGGTCAGTGCCATCGGGTCGAGCAGCTTCTGCAGCTCGGCCTTCGACAAGCCCGTCGTCTCCAGCGCGACTTCCATGATCGGCCGGTGCTGCTTGTACGCCAGCTTGGCGGTGGCCGCGCCCTTCTCGTAGCCGATCACCGGGTTCAGCGCGGTGACCAGGATCGGGTTCATCGCCAGTGCCTGGTTCACCCGCGCCTTGTTGACCTTGAAGCCGGCGATGGATTTGTCGGCCAGCAGCATGCTGACGTTGGCCAGGATCCCGATCGACTGCAGCAGGTTGTGCGCGATCAGCGGCAGCATCACGTTGAGCTGGAAGTTGCCGGACTGGCCGGCGATGGTGATGGAAGCGTCGTTGCCGATCACCTGCGCGGCGACCATCGCGGTGGCCTCGGGAATCACCGGATTGACCTTGCCCGGCATGATCGACGAACCCGGCTGCAGCGCCGGCAGCTCGATCTCGCCCAGGCCAGCCAAGGGGCCTGAATTCATCCAGCGAAGGTCGTTGGCAATCTTCATCAGGGCGACGGCCAGCGTCTTCAGTGCACCGGACAGTTCCACCGCGGCGTCCTGCGCGGCCATGCCCTCGAAATAGTTTTGCGCCGACTCGAACTTCACGCCGGTCAGCTTCTTCAGCTGCGCGGCCATCGCCGGGCCGAACTTCGGGTCGGCGTTGATGCCGGTGCCTACCGCCGTGCCACCCTGCGGCAGCCGGCGCATGCGTTTCAGCGCGTCCCCGATGCGCTCGATAGCGGAACCGATCTGCGCCGCCCAGCCGGACAGCTCCTGGCCGAAGGTGATCGGCATCGCGTCCATCAGGTGGGTGCGACCGGTCTTCGGCGTGTTGCGCAATTCACGGGCGCGCTTGTCGATCGCCTTCTTCAGATGCTTCAGCGCCGGCAGCAGCTGCCCGCTGGCGGTGAGCGTGGCGCTCACGTGGATCGCGGTGGGGATCACGTCGTTCGAGCTCTGCCCGTAGTTGACGTGGTCGTTCGGGTGTACCTTGGCGCCCGCCGCCACCGCCAGGTGCGCGATCACCTCGTTCGCATTCATGTTGGTGCTGGTGCCCGAACCGGTCTGGAAGATGTCGATCGGGAACTGCGCGTCATGCTGGCCACCGGCCACCGCCAGCGCCGCCTTGCGGATCGCCGCGGCCTGGTTCTTCTTGAGATGCCCCATCGCCAGATTGACCTCGGCCGCCGCAGCCTTGATCAGCCCCAGTGCGCGGATGAACTGGCGCGGCAGGTGCAGGCCGGAGATCGGGAAGTTGTCGATCGCGCGCTGGGTCTGTGCGCCGTACAGCGCTTCGGCGGGGACCTTCAGCTCGCCCATGCTGTCGTGTTCGATGCGGAAGTTGTTCATGGTTTGGTCCTTCAGTGGATGGAGAAAACCGAATCCTGGGGAACTCCCGTCGCCCCAGCGCAAGCTGGGGCCCAGTGACTCAGGGCCCTTGAAGACCACAGGCACTGGATTCCTGCTTGCGCAGGAATGACGAGCAAAAAAAGCCGTTTCATGGCTCGCCACTATAGGCCGCAACGCATCGCGCCGCCGTCAATGTAAAATGCCGGTTTTCCCCTTGCCGGAACCAGCGATGTCCTCCCACGCCCTCACCGCCCTGTCGCCGCTGGACGGCCGCTACGCCAGCAAGGTCGAAGCGCTGCGCCCGATCTTCAGCGAGTTCGGCCTGATGCATCGCCGGGTGCACGTGGAAATCGAATGGCTGCTGGCGCTGGCCACCGACCCGCGGATCGTCGAGCTGCCGCCCTTCGACCCGGGCCAGGTCGCCACCCTGCGAGCCATCGCGGATAACTTCAGCGAAGCCGACGGCGAGCGCATCAAGGCGATCGAGGCGACCACCAACCACGACGTCAAGGCGGTGGAGTACTTCATCAAGGAGAAGATCGGCGCCGACACCGGCCTGGCGCAGGCCAAGGAATTCGTGCACTTCGCCTGCACCAGTGAGGACATCAACAACCTCTCCTACGCGCTGATGCTGCGCGACGCGCGCAGCCAGGTGCTGCTGCCGCAGCTGGATGCAGTGATCGCCAGGCTGCGCGAGATGGCGCACGCGAACGCCGCGCTGCCGCTGCTCTCGCGCACGCACGGCCAGACCGCCTCGCCCAGCACGCTGGGCAAGGAAATCGCCAACGTGGTGGCGCGGCTGGAGCGCCAGCGCAGGCAACTCGCCGCGGTGGAGATTTCCGGCAAGATCAACGGCGCGGTGGGCAACTACAACGCCCACGCCATCACCTACCCGGAACTCGACTGGCGCGCGTTCTCGCAGCGCTTCGTGGAGAGCCTCGGCCTCGGCTACAACGCGTACACCACGCAGATCGAGCCGCACGACAACGTGGCCGAATACTGCGACGCGGTGCGCCGCGCCAACACCATCCTGATCGACCTGGCCCGCGACATCTGGGGCTACATCTCGCTGGGCTACTTCAAGCAGACGCTGAAGGCCGGCGAAGTCGGTTCCTCCACCATGCCGCACAAGGTCAACCCGATCGACTTCGAGAACGCCGAAGGCAACTTCGGCCTCGCCAATGCGCTGCTCGGCCACTTCGCCGAGAAGCTGCCGATCAGCCGCTGGCAGCGCGACCTCACCGACTCTACCGTGCTGCGCGCGCTCGGCACCGCGTTCGGCCATGGCCTGGTCGCGCTGGAATCGCTGAAGAAAGGCCTGGGCAAACTCAACGTCAACGCCGAACGCATTGCCGCCGACCTCGACGCCAGCTGGGAAGTATTGGCCGAAGCCGTGCAGACCGTGATGCGCCGCTACGGCCTGCCGCAGCCCTATGAACAGCTCAAGGCGCTGACCCGCGGCCACGGCATCACGAAGGAGTCGATGCGCGAATTCATCGCCGGCCTCGACCTGCCGGCCGAGGCGAAGCAGCGGCTGCTCGAGCTCACGCCGGGCGGCTACATCGGCTTGGCCGAAGGGCTGGCGCGGGATATCTGATCCGTCACCACCTGCATACCGCCATTCCGGCGAAAGCCCACTGCCGCCCGGAACAGGCCCGTGCCTTGGCGTCGGAAGCGTTGCGACACAAGACGGGGTGATCCTTGGCCCGTCGCCTCGCCTCGCCTCGACTCGCCTCGCCTCGACTCGAAGTGTCCACTTGCCCCCTGTCGTCATTCCGGCGAAGGCCGGAATAGCACTTCAATCATGCAGCGAGGCACTGCGTTGGCCATGACTTCTGGTGGCGGTCCCCGCGTGTCCGGGTAAAGTAGCTCCGGACCTTGAATCATCCAGCTACTGAAAGCGGGTGACATCGGCCCGTTGGCAAGGACCAGTTGCAAGGTTCAATCGTGGGATTCCGGGGCCGCGCGCCTAATTCGGACGCTGGACATCATCCCATCGGCACTTCAAACGGAAGCCCATGACATGAAGCAATGGCATCCCGGTCCACTTGGGGTTGTGATTCGCTCATCGCTTATCGGTGGCACCATCGGTGGCGTTCTTCTTGGCTTGATCGCTTTTTTCACTCATCATGCTTCAGCCTCGTCAACGGGGGCTCCTGGAGGGTATGCGACGGTAGTGGGTATATTTTCGGCAATCGTCGAAATCCTGAGCACATTTCCACTCAATCTCTTTTTTACATGGCAGCCTTGGCTGGTACCGCTTAATACGGCGTTTATCGGCGCTGTCATCGGAATGATTGTGGTACTCACCAGTAGACGCAATCCAGATTGACCCATGCTCGAACCAACCGGGGGAGTTCCATGAAAAGATTCGCAGGCTTTTCGCTATTCCTGTTCTTGTCGTGTTCGATTGCTGCTGCCCAGGCCTCGCCGAGAGATGTATTGATTGAACGCTGTGAGACGGCCTACCTGCGTGCCACAACCTTGTCGGCCGACTCACCACTTGTCGACATGCTTCTCGCTTCCACGAAGTCTGCCAACCGCGAGGTGAATGACGATACCTGGCGCGTCATAAGACAGGAAATTGCCACTGCGGTTACCCAGTCATTGACTGAACGGGGAAGCATGCTGGACACAACCTTCAGGAAATCGATGGAGTCCTTGTCTGACGCGGAACTGGCTCGGCTCAGCCAGGTACTCAACGATCCGGCCTACACGAAATTTCAAAGCGCCATGGCAAGTCCTGCAACTCAAAAACAATTCATGCAGGCCATGTTTGGCGATGCGGCCAAATTTCAGACAGTGGCCAACAAGATCCTGGCCCGGCACGGCTTGAAGGAAGGGCCTTGACTGGCCCCTGAGATCAACGGGACCTGCGCAAAATACCCTGCAGGCCAGTTACTTTGAGCGTTGTTCACCGAACCACACGACAACCCGGGGCACAGCTTTCGATTGCCGGGTCGCCACCAGGCATGCAAACGGCCGACATCTTGCGAGCCGGCCGTTTGCTGGATTGCCCTGTCTTTACGCAGTCTTCTTGCGCAACCCTTCGGCCTCCAAGGCCGCCTGCACCGCCGGGCGCTCCGCCACGCGCTGCTGGAACGCCAGCAGTGCCGGGAAGCCGGACAGGTCCAGCTCCACGGGCTTCGCCCAGTTGGTCACGGTGAACAGGTAGGCATCGGCCGCGGTGAACGCATCGCCCAGCAGGAACGGCTGCTTCGCCAGCACGTCCTCGATGAACTGGTAGCGCCGCTTCAGGTATTCCTTGCGCTCGGCGCGGGTGGCTTCCGGCGTGTCCGGCTTGAACAGCGGGCTGTAGCTTTTGTGGATCTCCGAATTGATGTAGCCCAGCATCTCCTGCAGGCGGTAGCGCGCCGGCGTGCCGTTGGCGGGCGCCAGGCCGCTCGCCGGCTTCTGGTCGGCCAGGTACTGCACGATCGCCGGGCCTTCGGTCAGCACTTCGCCGCTGTCCAGCGCCAGCACCGGCACGTAGCCCTTGGGGTTGATCTGCCAGAAATCCGCACCGTGCTCGGTGCGCTTGGCCTTGCCGTCGACCTTCTCCAGCGTGAGCGGAATGCCAGCCTCGATCGCCACGATGTGCGGGGAAAGCGAGCAGGCGCCGGGGGAGTAGTAGAGCTTCATGCGATGACTCCGTGTGGGTGGGGGCACGGAAGGCGCACCGGGCAAAACTGCACGCCTCCGAGCCCCGGCATGCTACGCCACCATGGTTACCATTGGATACCACCTAACTACCGGTTAGTCCTAGAATGCGGTAACTCCCCGGTTACCGAGCCACCCGCATGGGCCTCCCCGTCCGCAAAAGCAAGGTCGCGCCGCCGCCCGCCTGCCCGCTCACAGAGAGCCTGGCGCTGCTGCGCGGTGCCTGGGCACCCAACGTGATCTGGTATCTGAGCGGCGAACCGCGCCGCTTCGGTGAACTGCGCCACGACATCCCGCGCATCTCCGCCCGCGTGCTCAGCGCCCGCCTGCGCGAACTGGAATCGCGCGGGCTCGTCTCGCGCCGCCTGCTGGACACTTCTCCGCCCTCCGCCGAATACGCGCTCACCGAGCTGGGCCGCGAACTACTGCCGGCCATCAGTGCACTGGCGCGGGTGGGGCAGAAGCTGATTGCGGAGTGGGATTCGCGGGCTTCGCTAGTGAAGCAGACGCGTGTGGTGGGGTGAGGCCGTGCGGTTGCTCCCATAGCAGACGCCGCGGAAAGATATCGGGGGCGTTTGCGGCGACGTCAAACGCTTTGCGGTCAGGTTGCTATATCAGTGTGCAGCCAGGGGAACGAGTTGTTCATTTTTGCCAGAAATATAAGACTTCGCTCAATTATTGGAACGACTGCATTCCTGGCAGCGATGTATTTCTGCGCCGGAATCTACGTACTGCGATTTCACTTGGAGCCTCTTCTTGTACCACGCGCGGACGCGCCAACGCTGCCATCGATACCACCTCTCCAAAGCATTGGCGGCCATGAAGAAACGTTGCTCGTCCGACGTTATGGAGTACCGCGTGTGGGATGCGTGCTCTTCTTCCCCGGCCAGCACGGCAGCATTCCAGGTTACGACACCCAACTATTCCCTGCTTTCACTGGCCATGGCATCGCCGTATTGGCCGTTGCCTACCCAGGACAGGACGGTGCCCCGGGCGCGCTGGATCTGAAGCAGATGCGAGCGCTCGGCATGCGCACGCTCGCTGCGGCAAGCGCCATATGCGGGGAACACCGCGTCATCGTCTACGGTCGATCCCTTGGTTCCATGGTGGCTGCCTACAGCGTGGCGAGTCATCAACCAGCCGGGCTGATTCTCGAGGGAACCACTCCTTCCCTGGCATCTGCCATCCGGCTCCGGTTGAGGGTGCATTGGTACCTGGCACCCTTGGCGGCGCTGCCGGTGTCAACATTGCTGGCTCATGACTTTTCGCTCAAAGAGGCACTCTCGCAAACTCCCTTGAAGCAGGCCGTGGCTTTCCAAGGCACGGCAGATAGTGAAACGCCGTTATCTGCCTTGCGAATAACCCCTGGACTCGAAAAACTACGCATAGTCGAGGTGCGTGGCGGCACGCACTCCACCACGTATCGTTTGGCGGAACACCAGATGGTCGAGATGGCGGAGTCAATGCTTCGGTGATGTCATGGAAATCTCTGGCCATTCCACAGAGCGCAACGCAAACAGGTGCCGCGATTAGCACGTCACGTGACAATTCATTCAAACTTCCGCATCGCTGTACAGCTCAATTCAAGCGCCATACCCGCTCTTCATTACACCTCATCCGACCCCTCATTCACCCCCTCGAACAGGAACGTCGACAGATACCGCTCGCCGGTATCCGGCAGCATCGCCAACAACACCGAGCCTTCTGGCGCGCTCTTCGCCACGTCCAGCGCGGCAGCCAGCGTGGCGCCGGAGGAGATGCCGGTGAAGATGCCTTCCTGCTGCGCCAGCGCGCGCGAGGTGTCGCGGGCCAGTACGTCGTCGACCGGCACGATTCGGTCGACCACCTTGGGGTTGAGCACGGCCGGCACGAAATCCGGTGTCCAGCCCTGGATCTTGTGCGGCTGCCATTCCTTGCCGGACAGCAGCGCCGCGCCGGTCGGCTCGGTGGCGATCACCTTCACTTCCGGGCGCGCCACCTTGAGCACCTCGCCGACGCCGGTCAGCGTACCGCCGGTGCCCCAGCCGGTGACGAAGTAGTCCAGGCGGCGGCCGGCGAAGTCACGCAGGATCTCCGGCGCGGTGGTCTGCCGGTGGTAGGCCGGGTTGGCGGGATTCTCGAACTGGTTGGCGAGGAACCAGCCGTGCTTCTGCGCCAGTTCCTGCGCCTTCGCCACCATGCCGGTGCCGCGCGCGGCGCCGGGCGTGAGCACCACCTTGCCGCCGTAGGCGCGGATCAGCTTGCGCCGCTCGACCGAGAACGTATCCGACATCACCGCCACGAACGGGTAGCCGCGCGCCGCGCAGATCGCGGCCAGCGCCACGCCGGTGTTGCCCGAGGTGGCCTCGATCACGGTCTGGCCGGGTTTCAGCGTGCCGCGCTGTTCGGCGTCGAGGATGATCGCCAGGGCGAGGCGGTCCTTCACCGAACCGGCGGGGTTGAACGCCTCCACCTTCACGTACAACTCGACGTGCTTGGGGGCGAGGCGGTGAAGCCTGACGATCGGCGTGTTGCCGATGGTGCCGAGGATGCTGTCGTGGATCATGGGAAGGCTCCGGGTGGCAAGGTGGAAGGCGGTCGCGAGAGCATGCTCGCGCCCGGGTGAAACTGCCGTCAGGCGCGGTGCACCGCTGCCAGTACGTCGGTGGCGGCCGGGCCGGCCGTGCGCGCGGGGCGGATGTCGTGAACCGCGGCGCCCAGCGGCGGCGTCCCGAACCAGGCCAGCGAGGTGGCCAGCGACGCCACTTCGCCCAGGATCAGCAACGCCGGCGAACGCACCCCATGGGCCTTGGCCCGCTCGGCCAGATGGGCCAGGGTGCCGGTGACCACCCGCTGCTCCGGGCGCGAGCCGTTCTCGACCAGGGCGAACGGCGTCGATGGCGCGCGGCCATGCGCGACCAGCCGGGCCTGCAGCTCGGCCAGTTCGGCCACGCCCATGTACACGGCCAGGGTCTGCCGCTCCTGCGCCAGCGCGGCCCAGTCCAGGGTGTCGCGCGAGGACCGGCAGTGCGCGGTGACGAAACGCACCGACTGCGCGTGGTCGCGATGGGTCAGCGGCACGCCGGCGTAAGCCGCGCAGGCAACGGCCGCGGTGATGCCGGGCACCACTTCGTAGGGGATGCCGTGGGCGCGCAGGAACTCCAGTTCCTCGCCTCCGCGGCCGAACACGAACGGGTCGCCGCCCTTCAGCCGCACCACCCTCCGCCCCGCCCGCGCGTGCTGCAGCAGCAGCGCGTGGATGCCGTCCTGGGTGGTGTGGTGGTGGCCGGCCTGCTTGCCCACTTCGATCCGCTCGGCGTCGCGCCGGGCCAGCTCCAGCACCTCGGCGCTGACCAGCCGGTCGTGCAGGATCACGTCGGCCTCGTTCAGCGCACGCAGCGCGCGCAGGGTCAGCAGGCCCGGATCGCCGGGGCCGGCGCCGACCAGCATCACCGAGCCCGTCCGGGCGGGCGACGGCGCCGCCAGTGCCTGCCCGGCCGCCTGCCAGGCCTCGTCCGGCCGGCCCTGGCGCAGCAGCGCGGCGACCGGACCGGCAAACAGTTCCTCGTAGAACCCGCGCCGCGCCGCCGGCTCCGGGTAGCGCAGGCGGATACGTCGGCGCAGGCGCGCCGCCAGCGTGGCCAGCGCGCCCAGCGAATGGTCGAGCAGGGTTTCCAGCCGCTCGCGCAGCAGCCGCGCCAGCATCGGCGCCTCGCCGCCGCTGGAGATCGCGATGGTCAACGGCGCGCGATCCACCACCGCCGGCACGTGGAAGCTGGACAGCGCGGCGTCGTCGACCACGTTGACGAAGATCCGCCGCAGCCCGGCGAAGGTGGCGATCAGCCGGTTCAGCTCGGTGTCGGAGGTGGCGGCCACCACCAGCCAGACCCGCTCCAGCCACGCCTCGCGAAACGCATCGGGGCGATGGGCGATGCGCCCTGCCGCCACCCAGCGCTGCAGCTGCGGGGTGAGCTCGGGTGCGTTCACGGTAATCTGCGCCTGCGCGCCGAGCAGGGCTGCCACCTTGCGCTCGGCCACCGCGCCGCCGCCCACCACCAGCACGGCGCGGCGGGACAGGTCGGCGAACAGGGGATAGAGCTTCATTCGGGCGGAACCGCGGCGTGCAAGGGAGGGCAAAACCACGCTACGCAAGCGCCGCCACGCCGGCAAATGATCTGCGCTTACGTCCATATGCCGCCGCGTTATGAAGCCCGCCGCACTTGACCATTCAACAAAATGGACGTATAGACGTCCAATCATGATTCGTCCCACCCACCACCACGAACCTACCCGCGGCCCCAGGTCGGCCGCCTGCGCCCAGGCTCCATGCACGCTGCCGGCCCGTGCCATGCGATGTATCCGTGTTCCGTCCGCGCCCCGATCCCACGATCCCGACCGCCCACGAGACCATCGCCATGACGCTGACCCAATTACGCTACCTCGTTGCCATCGCCGACTCCGGCCTCAACATCACGCTGGCCGCCGAGCGCGTCCATGCCACCCAGCCCGGCCTGAGCAAGCGGCTCAAGCAGCTTGAGGACGAGCTGGGCTTCCAGCTGTTCGTGCGCAAGGGCAAGAGCCTTGACGCGGTGACCCACGCCGGCCGGCACGTGCTGGAACGCGCCCGCACGATCCTCGCCGAGGTGGCCAACATCCGCTCGATCGCCGCCAACCTGCGCAACGAGGCACACGGCGAGTTGCGCATCGCCACCACCCACACCCAGGCCCGCTTCGCCCTCCCCGCTGCGATCGGCGCGCTGAACCGCAGCTACCCGCAGGTCAGCGTGCACCTGCAGCCGGGCCGCGACAGCGAAGTGCTGGCCCAGCTGGAGGCCGGCCGCGTCGATCTGGCGGTGATCAGCACCGCCGGCGCGCCCCCGGCCACGGGCATCGCGCTGCCGGCCTACCGCTGGCACCGGGTGATCCTGGCGCCGCAGGGGCATCCGCTGGGCGCGCGCGGGCAGCCGCCCACGCTCGACCAGCTGGCCGCGCTGCCGCTGGTCAGCTACGACTCCTCGCTGAAGCCCGACTCGTCGCTGCGCCGTGCGTTCGAGGCCGTCGACCTGCATCCGCAGATCACGATGACCGCCGGCGACGCCGACCTGATCAAGACCTACGTGCGCACCGGCCTGGGCATCGGCGTGCTGGCCGAGATGGCGATGCTGGAAAGCGACACCGACCTGCGCGCGCTGCCGGCCGACCACCTGTTTCCCCAGTGCACGACCTGGATCTTGCTGCGCCGTGAAAGCGTGCTGCGCGAATACGTGCTGGAGTTCATCGCGCAGTTCGCGCCGCACCTGGACCGCCGCGACGTGGTGCGCGCCCTTGCCGCCGACACGGCGCCCATCGAGTGGCCAGCGGTACCGCACTGGCGGGAGCGTCCACCCACCGCGCTGCCCGACGCCGCCTGAACCGGCGCGTGTCACGTAGGGCGGTCACCGCCCGCCGCCCTTTCGGCACCTTGCGACGAAGTGTGGGAGGCGCGGCGGGCGGTGCCCGCCCTACGGCCTGAAGCCGACCTCGGCGGACCGACGCGGAGAAAACCTACGCCATGCTGTGCAGTCCGCATTCGCGCTTGAGCCCGAAGAAACGGGTGTCCTCGGCGTCCATGCCCGGCTCCCAGCGATGGCTGGTGTGGCTGTCGCCGATCGAGATGTAGCCCTGCTGCCACAGCGGGTGGTACGGCAGGCCATGGCGCGCGAGGTACTGGCCGATGTCGCGATCGCTCCAGTCGGCCAGTGGATGGAATTTCCAGCGGCCATTGCGGATCGCCGCGAACTCGATCGCCGCCCGGCTCCGCGACTGCCCGCGGCGCAGGCCGGCGAACCATCCGGCGGCGTGCAGGTCGGCCAGTGCACGCTGCATCGGCTCGACCTTGCGCAGCCGGTTGTAGTGGTCGAGCCCGGCCACGCCCTGCTCCCACAACCGCCCGTGGCGCGCCTCCATCCAGGCGGGACTGAGCGGCGAGCTGTACACCTTGAGGTTCAGCCCGAGCCGCCCGCTCAACTCGTCGACAAAGCGGTACGTCTCGGCAAACAGGTAGCCGGTGTCGATCAGCACCACCGGCAGTGACGGCCGCTGGCGGGTCACCAGGTGCAGCGATACCGCCGACTGCGCGCCGAAGCTGGACGACAGCACGTGCTCGCCAGCGACGTTTTCCAGCGCCCATGCCACCCGGCGTTCTGCGTCGAGCCGGGACAGCATGGCGTTCAACGCGGCCAGCGCACGCGGCTCGTGCGGCGCCTGCTCGAGCAGCACGGCACTCATGCGAGCAGTTCCGCCGGAATGCGCCGCGACGGCAGCGGCGCGAGGATGCCGGCACGCAGCAGGAAATCGCCGAAGCCCTCGCCGTCCGCACGCTCGGCGGCGTAGCGCGCGAACAGCGGATCGAGCGCGGCGAGGATCGCCGCTTCGTCCACGTTCTCGCGATAGACCTGGTTCAGCCGCTGGCCGCTGAAGTCGGCGCCAAGACGCAGGTCGTAGCGCCCCGGCCCGCGCCCGACCAGGGCGATCTCGCCAAGGTACGGCCGCGAGCAGCCGTTCGGGCAACCAGACAGGCGCAGCAGGATCGGCGCTTCGGCCAGGCCATGTCGATCGAGCAACGCCTCCAGCTTCGGCAGCAGCGCCGGCAGGTAGCGTTCACTTTCGGCCATCGCCAGGCCACAGGTGGGCAGCGCCACGCAGGCGATCGCGTGGCGGCGGATCGCACTTTGCTCGCGGTAGCCGTCCAGTCCGTGCTCGCGCACGATCGCGTCGATGCGCTCGCGCTCGGCCGCCGCGACGTTCGCCACGATCACGTTCTGGTTGCAGGTCAAGCGGAAGTCGCCGGCATGCACCTTGGCCAGCTCGCGCAGGCCGCTGAGCCAGCGCCGTTCGCCCGTGTCGGCGAGCCGGCCGGATTCGATGTGCAGGGTGAGATGCCAGCGGCCGTCGTGGCCTGCGACCCAGCCGTAGCGGTCGCCGTTGTGTTCGAAACGGTACGTGCGCGGCGCGGCCAACGCATAGCCGAGGCGCGATTCCAGCTCGGCCTTGAAGGCGTCCAGGCCGTGCCGGTCCAGCGTGTACTTCAGCCGCGCATGCTTGCGTTCGGCCCGGTCGCCCCAGTCGCGCTGCACGCCGATCGACGCCTCGGCCACCGCGAACAACTGTTCCGGCGTGGCGAAACCGATCACGCTGGCCAGCCGCGGGTAGGTGCTGGCGTCGCCATGGGTCGCGCCCATGCCGCCGCCGACAGCAATGTTGAAGCCGCGCAGCGTGCCCTGCTCGACGATCGCGATCAGGCCCAGATCCTGCGCGAACACGTCGATGTCGTTGAGCGGCGGGATCGCCAGGCCGATCTTGAACTTGCGCGGCAGGTAGGTGGCGCCGTACAGCGGCTCGTGCTCCGCAACCGGATCAGGGTCGCCATGCAGCTTTTCGCCGTCCAGCCAGATCTCATGGTAGGCGCGTGTCCTCGGCGCCAGCTCGGCCGAGAGCCGCGTGGCCCAGGCGTACGCCTCGGCATGCGCGGCGGACTCCACCGGGTTCGCCGTGCTGACCACGTTGCGTACCACGTCGCCGCAGGCGGCGATGGTGGTGGCCAGCGCCTCATGGATCGCCGCGATGGTCGGCTTCAGCTTGCGCTTGATGATGCCGTGCCACTGGAAGGTCTGCCGCGTGGTGATGCGCAGCGTGCCGCTGGCGTGCTCGCGGGCGATGCGGTCGAACACCAGCCACTGCGCCGGCGTCACCACGCCGCCGGGCAGGCGCGCGCGCAGCATGAACGAGTAGGCCGGCTCCAGTTTCTGCTTGCGGCGCTCCTCGCGCAGGTCGCGGTCGTCCTGCTGGTAGCTGCCGTGGAACTTCAGCAGCTTGGTGTCGTCGTCGCCGATCGCGCCGGTGACCGGGTCGGCCAGACCCTCGGCGATGCCGCCGCGCAGGAAGCGGCTGGCCGCCTTGATGTGTTCGAGATGAGAAGTCATGGGATAGTCGCTTTCTTTGAAAGTGCGGCCATGGATGGCCGCTTCTTGACTCTCGCGTTCATGGACAAACGCATCAATACACGTCACGGGCGTAGCGGCCCCGTTGCAGGAGATCGCCGAGCCAGGCGTTCGCCTCGTCGGCTGACCGGTTGCCGTGGGCCACGATCACGTCGACCAGCGCGGCGTGCACGTCGCGGGCCATGTGTTTCGCGTCGCCGCAGACATAGAGATGCGCGCCGTTCTCCAGCCATGCATTCAGCTCGGCGCCGTGCTCGCGCAGGCGCTGTTGCACATAGGTTTTGTGTTCCGCGTCCCGCGAGAACGCCAGGTCGAGCCGGTGCAGCGAGCCGTCCTGCAGCGCCTGCTGCCACTCCACCTGGTAGAGGAAATCGCTGGTGAAGTGGCGGTTGCCGAAGAACAGCCAGTTGCGACCCGTGGCACCGCTTTCGCGCCGTTCCTGCACGAACGCGCGGAATGGCGCCACGCCGGTGCCCGGCCCGATCATGATGATGTCGCGCGAGCCGTCGGCCGGCAGGCGGAAGCGCTCGTTCGGCTCGATGAATACCGGCATCTTGCCGTCCTCGCCGGTCGCGGCGAGCAACGAGGAGGCGGCGCCCCAGTGCGCGCTGCCGTGCGCCTGGTAATCCACCACAGCCACGGTGAGGTGCACCTCCTCGCCCACCGCCTTTGTGCTGGAGGCGATCGAGTACAGCCGCGGCGCCAGTGGCCGCAGCGCCGCCAGCAGCGTTTCGGGTTGCCATGTCGCCGGGTAGCGGCGGAGCAGGTCGATCGGCTGCTCGTCGGCCAGCACCGCCGCGAACTGCGCCGACTGCTCCGGCTGCAGCAGCCTGGCCAGTTCGTCGTGGCCGCCGGCGGTCGCCAGCGCAGTGATGAAACCGCGGTGCAGCCGGGTGATCTCGCGCTCGCCGCCCAGCCACTGCCGCAGCGGCAACGTGCGCTGCTGGTGAGTCACCGGCTGCGCGCCGTCCAGCTGCAGGGCTTCCAGCCATTGCTCGACCAGTGCCGGCGGATTGTGCGCCCACACGCCCAGCGCATCGCCCGGCTGGTAGTGCAGGCCGGAGCCTTCCAGCGACAGCTCGACATGCCGCACGTCGCGCGCGCTGTCGCGCGCCACGATGCGCTGGTTGGCCAGCACGGTGGCGGCGAACGGCTGTTCGCGCGACCAGACGCTGCGGCTCGGCACCACGTGCAGCGGGGTCGTCCGCGCCGGCGCGCCGGCCTGCCGCAGCCGCTCCCGCGCCTGCTCCAGCGCCTGCTCCACCCATGGCGCGGCGACGGCTTCGATCTCCACGTCCGCTTCGCCGAAGGAAGCGAGGCGGCTGCCGCCCAGCTCGGCCAGGCGAGCGTCGAGCTGGCGCCCGATCGTGCAGAATTGCGGATAACTCGAATCGCCCAGCCCCAGCACCGCGAACTGCAGCGCCGGCAGCTTCGGCGCGCGCTTGCCGCTGATGAACTCGAACAGGCCGCGCGCGTCGTCCGGCGGCTCGCCGTCGCCCTGGGTGCTGATCACCAGCAGCAGATGGCGTTCCTGCGCCAGCTCGCGCTGCGGATAGGCATCGGCGCGCAGCAGCCGCACCGGCAGGCCGGCCGCTTCGCCACGGCTGGCCAGCTGCTCGGCGATGCGCTTCGCGTTGCCGGTCTGGCTGCCGTAGACGATGCTCAGCCGCTCGGCGGTGCGCTCGGCGACCGCAGCGGGAATGTCCCGCTGCGCCTGCGCCGCCTGCGCGGCACTCCATGCGGCGATCCAGTACAACTGGGCCACCGTCAGGCTCTCCAGCTCGCGGGTCAGCCTGGTCAGCTTTTCCGCATCCAGGCTCGGCGCTGGAAGGTTCGGCACGGCGACGCTATTCACGATGACTCCATTTGGACGTCCAAACTCTCGACGTTCAAATTATTTTCCGGATGCCCTCTTTGGAAAGGATGTGTCGGCATGTGCATATGCCGAGTGCTTATTTCCGCGTGCTGAGGCCGCTTCCGATACTTGCTACACTTTTGCATCGCGCACGGATGTCTCCTGCCCATGCCACCGCTTTCCGAATTCTTCACCTTCGCTGCCGTGGGCGCATTCGCCCAGCTGGTCGACGGCGCGCTGGGCATGGCTTACGGCGTGGTCTCGGCGGCGATGCTGCTGGGGCTGGGGCTGCCGCCAGCGGCGGCCAGCGCCAGCGTGCATTACGCCGAAACCTTCACCTGCGGCGCCTCCGGTCTCAGTCACCTGGCGGCCGGCAACGTGCGGCGGCAGCTGTTCTGGACGCTGGCCATCCCCGGCGTGATCGGCGCCGTGATCGGCGCCTACGTGGTCACACATGTCCCGGCAAACTGGATGCGGCTGGCGCTCACCCCCTACATGCTGGGCATGGGCGTGTTCCTGCTGCGACGGGCGACCCGCGGCGACCGCCCCCACGACGACGCAGTGCCGCGCGCCACCCGTCCGCTGGGCCTGGTGGCCGGTTTCGCCGATGCCGTGGCCGGCGGCGGCTGGAGCGCGCTGACCGTGACCACCCTGGTCGCCCGCGGCGCCACGCCGCGCACGGTGATCGGCACGGTGCACCTGGCCAAGTCCGTGGTCAGCGCCGCCGCCAGCGTCAGCTTTCTGCTGCACGTCGGCGCCACCAACGGCGTGGCCGTACTCGGCCTGATCGTCGGCGGCGTGACCGCCGCGCCGCTGGGCGCCCTGCTCGCCCGCCGCATGCCGGCGCGGGCCGCGACGCTGCTGGCCGCCACCGCGGTGCTGGCGCTGGGGCTCAACAACGTGGTGAAGGCACTGCACTGACATCGCCCCCACCGGTCGTCGCTACAATGCGCGCATGACCAAGCCAGCCTCCTTTCCGATCGAAGTCCGCGGTTCCGCGAAGCAGCCGCTGGGCATGCCGCCCGCCCGTTTCCTGCGCGACTATTGGCAGAAGCGCCCGCTGCTGATCCGCAACGCGTTCCCCGATTTCAAGCCGCCGCTGCAGCCGGACGACCTGGCCGGCCTGGCCTGCGAACCGGCCGCGCTGGCGCGGCTGATCGTGCACGACGAGAAGCGTGACCGCTGGCAGGTCAAGTCGGCCCCGCTGGACGAGACCGACTTCGCCGGTACCCCCGACAGCCACTGGACCTTGCTGGTGCAGGATGTCGACAAGTGGGACGCGGACGTGGCCGACCTGCTGCAGCACTTCCGCTTCCTGCCGAGCTGGCGCGTGGACGACGTGATGGTCTCCTACGCCGAGCCCGGCGGCGGCGTCGGCGCCCACGTCGACCAGTACGACGTATTCCTGCTGCAGGGCCTGGGGTCGCGGCACTGGGCGATCAGCGACGATCCGCTGGCGCCGAAGGCGTTCCGCCCCGGCGTGGAGCTGAAGCAGCTGGTGCATTTCGAGCCGACCCACGAATGGCTGCTGGAACCGGGCGACATGCTCTATCTGCCGCCGGGCGTACCGCACGACGGCGTCGCCTTCGGCGGCCCCTGCATGACGTTTTCGGTGGGCATGCGCGCGCCCTCCCAGGCCGAACTGACCGGCGACCTGGCCGACTACATCGCCGAGCGCCTGCCGGAGGAACTGCGCTACGCCGACCCGGACCTCAAGCCGGCCACCGCTGCCGGCGAAATCGACCGCGCCGCGATCGAACGGCTGAAGGACGCGCTGCCGTTCGCCGCGGCCCTGCGCGACGACGCGCTGCGCGACTGGTTCGGCCGCTTCATCACCCGCTATCGCAGCGCGCAGGTGCCGGCGCTACCGGACAAGCCGCTGACCGACGCCACACTCGCGAAGCAGCTCGATGCCGGTGCCCAGTTGCTGCGCCACCCCTGGTCGCGGCTGGCCTGGAGCCGCGGCAAGTCCGGCTGCACGCTTTATGCCAACGGGCAGGCGTACCCGGCCACGCCGGCACTGGCGCAGCAGCTGTGCGAGCAACGCGCGCTCACCATCGCCCGCAAGCCCGACGCCACCGGGCGGGCCCTGTTGCTGGCCCTGGTCAACGATGGCCACCTGCTGCCGCGCAAATCCCGCCGCCGATGAAACTGCAGGACTTCCACGTCGAGATCGCCGACTGGTCACGCGCCGACCAGCGCAGCACCCTGCTCGATCTGCGCGAGGTCGTATTCATCCGGGAACAGGCAGTCCCCGAACAGCGCGAGCGCGACGGACTGGATGCGGACTGCTGGCACGTGCTGGCGCGCGACGAGGCCGGCCAGCCGATCGGCTGCGGCCGGCTCACGCCGCAGCACAAGATCGGCCGCATGGCGGTGCTGCCGGCATGGCGGGGACGCGGCGTCGGCATGGCGCTGCTGCGCGAGCTGCTCGCACGTGCCCGCGCGCTGGGCTGGCCGCAGGTGGCGCTGGATGCCCAGGTCAGCGCAATCGGCTTCTACCAGCGCCAGGGTTTCGTGGCATTCGGCGACGAGTTCGAGGATGCCGGCCTGCCGCACCGGGCCATGCGCCTCGAACTGGCCGCCGCCGGCCCGCAGGAGCCGCCGCGCGACGGCATTGCCCTGCCCACCGGCAGCCGCAGCGAGATCGCCGCCGCGCGCCTGCTGCTGCTTCGCGACGCCCGCCACCGGCTCTGCATCCGCCTGCCGTTGCTGGAAAACGACTGCTACGCCGGCATGGAGGAACTGGCCGAGCTGCGGCGCATCGCGACCTCCGGCCGAGCTGCGCAGATCCGCATCCTGCTGCACGACCCGGCCGCGGCCCAGCGCGACGACCACCGCCTGGTCGCGCTGGCGCAGCGCCTGTCCAGTACGATCCAGATCCGCACGCCGGTAGAGGAGGCCGACCTCGCCTACGCCTCGGCCTGCCTGCTCAACGACGCCGGCGGCTACCTGTTCCTGCCTGAGGCGGATCGCGTGCAGGGCCGCGCCTCCCGCCTCGACCGTGCGGCCCAGGTACCGCTGCAGCAGCATTTCGACGAAGTCTGGGAGCGCTCCGAGCGCGCCAGCGTGCTGCAGGCGCTGGATCTCTGAGCCGACTGGGCCGCCGCGCCTTCCCCGGATGACACCGACCGCGCGGCAAACCGCATGAAACCGCAGCCTGCGGCAAAACGTGCCCTAGACCATCGTCGAAATGCCCGCCGGCAGCCCGTTCCGGGCGGTTCGCGGGTTGCCGCGCCGCAGCAGCCAAAGGCTATAATCGTCGGGATTCTCCCCAGTCATCCGTACGAGCGGTCTGCCGGGCTTGAAAACCGGACGGAAGCCGCGACCTCAAAGGTCACACGGATGGCCGCAAGCATCCCTTCCCTGCCGGTGGTGACGTGACTACAAACCTGATTCGCGAGTTCTTCGAATCCTCCCAACTCGCCGGCGGCAACGCCGATTACGTCGAATCCCTCTATGACGCCTGGCTGGCCGACGCCTCGTCGGTGCCGGCCGAATGGGCCAATTACTTTGCCTCCTTCAAGGGCCGCGAATCGGGGGACGTCTCCCACACCGCAGCCATCGCGCGCATCGAGGCGGCGCAGAAGCAGCGCCACAACGGCGTCGCCGCCGCGCCGGTGAGCGACGAGCACGCGCGCAAGCAGGCCGGCGTGCTGCGCCTGCTCACCGCCTACCGCTCGCGCGGCCACCTCGCCGCCGAGCTCGACCCGCTCGGCCTGACCGAGAAGATGCCCGCGCCGGACCTCGGCCTCGCCTTCCACGGCCTCTCCGACGCCGACCTCGACACCGAATTCGACACCGGCAACTACGCCGGCGGCGGCCAGCGCCTGAAGCTGCGCGAGCTGCTGGGTCGCCTGCAGAAGACCTACGCCAGCACGATCGGCGCCGAGTTCATGCACATCAGCAACCATGAGCAGCGCAACTGGATCTACAGCCGGCTCGAGCAGGCCACCGGCCAGAGCGGCCTGGACAAGACCGGCAAGCAGCGCGTGCTGGACGGCCTCACCGCCGCCGAGGGCCTGGAGCGCTATCTCCACACGAAGTACGTCGGCCAGAAGCGCTTCTCGCTGGAAGGCGGGGACAGCCTGATCCCGATGCTCGACGACGTGGTGCGCGCCGCCGGCGACAACGGCATCAAGGAGCTGGTGATCGGCATGGCCCACCGCGGCCGCCTCAACGTGCTGGTCAACATCCTGGGCAAGCCGCCGAAGACCCTGTTCGACGAGTTCGAGGGCCGCTTCGACCATCCAGACGATCCGGCCCACTCCGGCGACGTGAAGTACCACATGGGCTTCTCCGCCGACGTCAAGACGCCCAAGGGCGGCGTGCACGTAGCGCTGGCGTTCAACCCCTCGCACCTGGAAATCGTCAACCCGGTGGTGACCGGCTCGGTGCACGCGCGCCAGACCCGCCGCCGCGACACCGCGCACCTGCAGTCGGTGGCCGTGCTGATCCACGGCGACGCCGCGCTGGCCGGCCAGGGCGTGAACATGGAACTGTTCAACATGTCGCAGGCCCGCGGCTTCAGGATCGGCGGCAGCCTGCACATCGTGATCAACAACCAGGTCGGCTTCACCACCTCCAACCCGCAGGACGCGCGTTCCACCATGTACTGCACCGACCTGGCCAAGATGGTCAACGCGCCGGTGCTGCACGTGAACGGCGACGACCCGGAGGCGGTGATTCTGGTGACCCGGCTTGCCTACGAGTTCCGCAAGCAGTTCCGCAAGGACGTGGTGATCGACCTGGTCTGCTACCGCCGCCACGGCCACAACGAGGCCGACGAGCCGGCCGCCACGCAGCCGGTGATGTACCAGATCATCCGCAAGCGCCCGACCGCGCGCGACCTGTACCAGCAGCAGCTGGTGAAGGAAGGCGTGCTGGCCGAGGGCGAAGCCGCCAAGCAGTTCGACGCCTACCGCGCGCGCCTGGAAGCCGGCGCACCGATGACCGAGCTGGACCCGGCGCCGGTGCGCGACGGCCACGTCGACTGGGCCCGCTTCCTCGGCGGCAAGCTGTCGATGCCGGTCGACACCACGGTGCCGAAGCAGAAGCTGCTGGAGCTGGCCGGCAAGATCCTCGCCCTGCCGGCCGACCTCACCCTGCAGGCCCGCGTGGCGAAGATCTACGACGACCGCCGCAAGATGGCCGCGGGCGAGCTGCCGGCCGACTGGGGCTTCGCGGAGAACCTCGCCTACGCCACCCTCGTCGAGGGCGGCTATGACATGCGCCTGGTCGGCCAGGACTCGGGCCGCGGCACCTTCTTCCACCGCCATGCAGTGCTGCACGACCAGAAGGACGGCCACACCTGGATGCCGCTGGCCACCGTGCGCGGGGGCGCCGACGTCGAGGTGATCGACTCGCTGCTCAGCGAGGAAGCGGTGATGGCGTTCGAGTACGGTCACTCCACCACCGATCCCGACACGCTCAATATCTGGGAAGCCCAGTTCGGCGACTTCGCCAATGGTGCGCAGGTGGTGATCGACCAGTTCATCAGCTCCGGCGAGGCAAAGTGGAATCGCCTGTGCGGCCTGGTGCTGCTGTTGCCGCATGGCTACGAAGGCCAGGGTCCGGAGCACTCCTCCGCGCGCCTTGAGCGCTTCCTGCAGCTGTGCGCGATGGACAACATGCAGGTCTGCGTGCCGACCACGCCGGCGCAGGATTTCCACATGATCCGCCGGCAGATGCTGCGCGCCGCGCGCAAGCCGCTGATCGTGATGACGCCGAAGTCGCTGCTGCGCCACAAGCTGGCGGTGTCCACGCTGGACGAGCTGGCCAACGGCAGCTTCCAGCTGGTGATCGGCGAGCATCGCGAGCTGGCCGCGAAGAAGGTCAAGCGCGTGGTGCTGTGCTCCGGCAAGGTCTACTACGACCTGCTGGAGGAAGCCGAAAAGAGCAACCTCGCCGAGGTGGCGATCGTGCGCGTGGAGCAGCTCTACCCGTTCCCGCGTGCCGAGGTCAGCGCCGAGCTGGACAAGTATCCGTCGGCCAGGGAAGTCGTCTGGTGCCAGGAAGAGCCGATGAACCAGGGCGCCTGGTTCCAGATCCGCCACCACCTGCAGGCCTGCATCGGAGCCAAGCACAGCCTCTCCTACGCGGGACGTGCACGCTCGCCGGCGCCGGCCGCCGGCCACCACAACACCCACGTCGCCGAACAGGCGGCACTCGTCGAACAGGCACTGACCGCTGCGATCGGCACCGACCACTCTGCGGAATAAAGCGGCTTCTCTGAACAGTGCGGCCAGGATGGCCGCTTCTTGATCTTCGCGATCATGGACGAGCGCACCAACTCAAGGATTCACATGTCCATCGAACTCAAAGTCCCCGTCCTGCCTGAGTCCGTCTCCGACGCCACCATCGCCACCTGGCACAAGCAGGCCGGCGACGCGGTGAAGCGCGACGAGAACCTGGTCGACCTCGAAACCGACAAGGTGGTGCTGGAAGTGCCCTCGCCGGTCGACGGCGTACTGAAGGAAATCCGCCACCAGGTCGGTGACACGGTGAACAGCGAGCAGATCATCGCGATCATCGAGGCCGGCGCCGTGGCCGCCGCGCCGGCGCCGGCTCCGGCAGCCGCCGCTCCGGCGCCCGCGGCTGCGGCACCCGCCCCCGCCACTTCGAAGGCCGCCGCCGAGCTTTCGCCCGCCGCACAGCGCGTCGCCACCGAGAACAAGGTCGACACCTCCACCATCGCCGGCACCGGCCGCGATGGCCGCATCATCAAGGAAGACGTGGTCAACGCCGGCTCACGCCCTGCCGCGGCTCCCGTCGCCGCGCCGGCCGCGAAGCCGACCCCGGGCGCGCGTCCGGAAGAGCGCGTGCCGATGACCCGCATGCGCGCACGCATCGCCGAGCGCCTGATGCAGTCGAAGAACTCGATCGCCATGCTCACCTCCTTCAACGAGGTGAACCTGGCCGAAGTGGTGAAGATGCGCAAAGCCCTCGGCGACGCGTTCCAGAAGGAACACGGCATCAAGCTCGGCTTCATGAGCTTCTTCGTCAAGGCCGCCGCCGAGGCGCTGAAGCGCTACCCGTTCGTCAACGCGTCGGTCGACGGCAACGACGTGATCTACCACGGCTACCAGGACATCTCGATCGCCGTGTCCACCGACAAGGGCCTGGTCACGCCGGTGCTGCGCGACGTGCAGGACATGAGCTTCGCCGAGGTCGAGCAGGGCATCGCCGACTACGCCGCCAAGGCACGCGCCAACAAGCTGTCGCTGGACGACCTGCAGGGCGGCACGTTCACCATCACCAACGGCGGCACCTTCGGCTCGCTGCTGTCCACCCCGATCGTCAACCCGCCGCAAAGCGCGATCCTCGGCATGCACACGATCAAGGAACGTCCGATCGTCGAGAACGGCCAGATCATCGCCGCGCCGATGATGTACATCGCGCTCAGCTACGACCACCGCATCATCGACGGCAAGGACGCGGTGCTGTTCCTGGTCGACATCAAGAACCAGCTGGAGAACCCGCAGCGGATGCTGCTGGGGCTGTAACCGCTTGAACCCCTCTCCCGCCGGGAGAGGGGTTGGGGTGAGGGTTCGGTGATACCGCAACACCTCGCTCCGCCCGTACCCTCATCCGGCGCTTCGCGCCACCTTCTCCCGGCGGGAGATGGAAAGAGCAAAGAGGAAAATCATGAGCGACAAATACGATGTCATCGTCATCGGCGCCGGCCCGGCCGGCTATGTGGCTGCGATCCGCGCCGCACAGCTGGGCCTGAAGACCGCCTGCGTGGATGCCTTCGCCGGCAAGGACGGCAAGCAGGCGCTTGGCGGCACCTGCCTCAACGTGGGCTGCATCCCGTCCAAGGCGCTGCTCGATTCCTCGCGCCAGTTCCACAACCTCACGCACAACTTCGGGGTGCACGGCATCACGGCCGACAACGCGAAGATCGACGTGCCGACCTTCATCGGCCGCAAGGACAAGATCGTCAAGCAGTTCACCGGCGGCGTGGCCCAGCTGTTCAAGGCGAACAAGATCACGCCTTACTTCGGTACTGGCAAGCTGCTGAAAGGCAACAGCGTCGAGATCACCGGCGCCGACGGCAAGAAAGAAACCATCAGCGCGACCAACGTGATCCTCGCCTCCGGCTCGGTGCCGATCGAACTGCCGTTCGCGAAGTTCGACAACAAGATGATCCTCGACAATGCCGGCGCGCTCGACCTCGCCGAAGTGCCCAAGCGCCTTGGCGTGATCGGTGCCGGCGTGATCGGCCTGGAGCTTGGCAGTGTGTGGAAGCGCCTCGGCGCCGATGTCACCATCCTCGAAGCGCTGCCGGATTTCCTCTCCGTCGCCGACGCCGACGTGGCCAAGGTAGCCGCGCGCGAGTTCGCCAAGCAGGGCCTGACCATCAAGCTCGGCGCCAAGCTGACCAAGGCCGAGGTCAAGAAAAAGGAAATTGCCCTCACCTACGAGGACAAGGACGGCGCGCATGAACTGGTGGTCGACAAGTTGCTGGTCGCCGTGGGCCGCCGCGCCTACACCGCCGGCCTGCTGGCCGACGACACCGGCGTGAAGCTGGACGAGCGCGGCCGCATCGTGGTCGACGAGCACAACCACACCGGCGTCGACGGCGTGTGGGCGATCGGCGACGCGGTGCGCGGCCCGATGCTGGCGCACAAGGGTTCCGAGGAAGGCGTGGCAGTGGCCGAGTGGATCGCCGGCAAGGCCGGCCACGTCAATCTAGATACCGTGCCGTGGGTGATCTACACCGAGCCGGAGATCGCCTGGGCCGGCAAGACCGAGAAGCAGCTGAAGGACGAAGGCGTGCCGTACAAGGTCGGCAGCTTCCCGTTCGCGGCGATCGGTCGCGCCGTCGCGATGAACGAGGCGGTCGGCCAGGTGAAGATGATTGCCCATGCCGAGACCGACCGCATCCTCGGCGTGCACATGGTCGGCCCGGGCGTGTCCGAGCTGATCGCCGAGTGTGTGGTGGCAATGGAGTTCAAGGGTTCGTCCGAGGACCTGGCCCGCATCGTCCACGCCCACCCGACCCTGTCCGAGGCCGTGCACGAGGCCGCGCTGTCGGTCGACAAGCGCGCCATCCACAAGGGCAACTGAGGCCAGGATGGGCTCATCCCGGACAGCACATGAACATGCGTTGATCCGGGATCCGGAGCCTTCGTTCGGCTCGCCCGCAACCCACTCGGTCGTCATTCCCGCGAAAGCGGGAATCCATGGTGCCCGTGCGATAGGGTCAAGATGGATTCCCGCTTTCGCGGGAATGACGAGTCCTGTCGTTCCTTCGTAATCACCAAGGCGAATGCATGCCCCTACCCACCGCCATCTGCGTCTACTGCGGCTCCAGCAGTGGCCGGCATCCCGAGTACGCCGAACAGGCGCGTGCCTTCGGCGCCGAGATGGCCCGACGCGGCATCGCGCTGGTCTACGGCGGCGGCAAGGTCGGCCTGATGGGCGTGGTGGCCGACGCGGTGCTTGCCGGCGGCGGCAGGGCGGTCGGCGTGATCCCGCGCCAGCTGGTGGAGCTGGAGGTGGCGCACCCGGGCCTCAGCGAGCTGGTAGTCGTCGAGACCATGCACCAGCGCAAGACGCGCATGTACGAACTGTCCGACGCCTTCGTGGCGCTGCCCGGCGGCTTCGGCACGATGGACGAGATGTTCGAGATGCTGACCTGGGCCCAGCTCGGCCTGCACCGCTATCCCTGCGCCTTCCTCGACGTGCGCGGCTACTATCGCGACCTGCGCACGATGATGGAGCACATGGTCGACGAACATTTCGTGCGTCCCGAGCAGCGCGACAGCATCTGGTTCGGCGACAGCATGGCCGCCCTGTTCGAGTGGATGCAGGCCTACCGGGGCAGCTACATCCCCAAGTGGATCGACACCAGCAGCGTCAACGCCTGAACGGCTGCCGAGGAATATCGAGATGACCAGCTTCCGCGCGTTCCGCATCCGCAACGACGACGCCGGCTACCGCGCCGGCATCGAGGCCATGGACATTGGCGAGCTGTCGCCCGGCGAAGTACTGGTCAAGGTTGCGTACTCCTCGGTCAACTACAAGGACGCACTGGCCGGCACCGGCAAGGGCCGGATCCTGCGCACCTACCCGCTCAACGGCGGCATCGACGTGGCCGGTCACGTGGTCGCCTCGACCGACCCGGCCTTCCGGGAAGGCGACGCGGTGCTGTGCACCGGCAGCGGCCTGTCCGAGACACGCGACGGCGGCTATGGCGAATACGCGCGCCTCGACGCACGCTGGACGATCCCGCTGCCGGCCGGCCTGGGCTTGCGCGAGAGCATGATCATCGGCACCGCCGGTTTCACCGCGGCGCTGGCGCTGCTGCGCATGCAGGACAACCGGCAGACGCCTGCGCTGGGCCCGGTCGCGGTGACCGGCGCCAGCGGCGGCGTGGGGATGCTGGCGATCGACATCTTCAGCCGCGCCGGCCATGAGGTGCACGCGATCAGCGGCAAGGCCGACCACTTCGATTTCCTGCGCGGCCTCGGTGCCAGCGAATGCATCGACCGCCACCAGCTCGCCTTCAGCGGCAAGCCGATGGACTCCGTCCGCTTCGGCGGTGCGCTGGACAACGTCGGCGGCAGCATGCTCGGCGGCCTGCTGCCGCTGGTCAGCCCGTACGGCAACGTGGCGATCTGCGGCAACGCCGGCGGCATCGCCTTCGACAGCACGGTGATGCCATTCATCATCCGCGGCGTGAGCCTGCTCGGCATTGCGTCGGCCGGGACTGCGCGCGATCTGCGCGACCGGGTCTGGCGGCAGCTCGCCGGCGACTGGAAACCGCGGCACCTCGACCGTATCGCCACCCATGAAGTCGGCCTCGACGAACTCCCCGGCGTGTTCGCGCGTATGCTCGCCGGTGATTCCTTCGGCCGCACCCTGGTGCGCATCGGCAACACGGTTTGACGAAGCCGTGCTTGGAAGTACCATCGCCACGGCTTAGAATCAACGAAACTCGCAGGGGATTATCACCTTATGGCACGCATCCTGATCGTCGACGACTCCCCGTCGCAACTGCTTGGCATCAAGCGGATCGTCGAAAAACTCGGGCATGAGACCCTTTCCGCCGAGGACGGTGCCGCCGGTGTGGAAGTGGCAAAGGCGGAGAAACCCGACCTGATCCTGATGGATGTGGTGATGCCCAACCTCAACGGCTTCCAGGCCACCCGCACGATCAGCAAGAACGCCGAGACCGCGCACATCCCGATCATCCTGGTGACCACCAAGGACCAGGAGACCGACCGGGTCTGGGGCATGCGCCAGGGCGCCAAGGCCTACGTGACCAAGCCGATCAAGGAAGAGGAACTGCTCAAGGCGCTGCAGGAATTCCTGCCCGGCTGATCCTTGCCACCCAGGCCTCTGCAAAAACGGCGCCCTTGGGCGCCGTTTTCATTCAGGCGTTGCACCCGCTCAATGGCGGGGATCGAAGCCCTTGAACGCCTCGTGCAGCGCCTCGTAGGCAGCGTGTTGCTTGTCGCTGTCGGCCGGTGGCGTGCGGATCGACAGCTCCACCAGCTGATCGCCCGGATGCGCACCCGGCATGCCGCGCCCCTTCAGGCGCAACTTGCGGCCCGATTGCGAGCCCGCCGGGATGCGCAGGTCGACCGTGCCGGCCAGGGTCGGCACCGGCACGGTGGCGCCCAGCGCGGCTTCCCACGGGGCGATCGGCAGCACATGCACCACGTTGTGGCCGTCCAGGCGGAAACGCGCATCGTCGCGGATACCTACTTCCAGCAGCAGGTCGCCGTTCGGGCCGCCGGCGGCGCCACTGCGGCCCTGGCCGGACAGGCGGATCACCTGCCCCGACTGGATTCCGGCCGGAATCTTCACCTCCAGAACGCGCTCGCCACCGGCCGGATCCTGCATCGCCAGCCGCGTGCGACCGCCGTCGAAGGCGGTCTGCAGGTCGATCTGCACCGACGCCTGCACATCCTGGCCGCGCCGCGGCCGCGGCTGGCCACGATGGCCGCCGCCGGCGGCACGGCCGAACAGGCTCTCGAAGAAATCGCTGAAGTCGCCGTCGTCGCCGCCGCCGAAACCCTGCTGGCCCTGCCAACCGGGTGGCGGCCGGAACTGCTCGCCCTGCCGGTAGCCGCCGGCGCGCAACTGGTCGTAGGAACGCCGCTTCTCGGCATCCCTGAGCACTTCGTTGGCCTCGTTGACCGCCTTGAATTTCTCCTCGGCGCCGGCCTCCTTGTTCTTGTCGGGGTGGTACTTGCGCGCCAGCTTGCGATACGCCGCCTTGATCTCGGCCTCGCTCGCCTCGGGCTTCACCCCCAGGATCTCGTAATAGTCTTTGAATTCCACGCACCGCTCCTGCCGATTCGATCTTTTCCACACGCGACGACCTGCCGCGGATCATTGTCCGTGACAGGTCGCCCGCGCAATACTCGCGGAAATGTTTCAGCTGCCGGTATTGATGGTGATGCGGCGCGGCGTGGTCTCCGTCTTCTTCGGAATGACGATTTCCAGTACACCATTCTTGCCATGCGCGGTGACGCCGTCGGCATCGGCACTGTCGGGCAGCGCAAAGCGACGGTAGAACAGACCGTGCGAACGCTCCAGCCGGGTGAACTTGCCGTTCTGCTCGCGGTTCTCCAGGGTGCGTTCGCCCTTGATGGTGAGGATGCCCTTTTCCATGCTCACCTCGATCTTCTCGGGATCCACGCCGGGAATGTCGGCGTAGATCACGAAACGCTTGTCCTCTTCCTTGATGTCCACGCGCGGCGCCCATTGGCTGGTCACCACGTTGGACTGGTCCGCCTCGGCCGGGTTGCCAAGCAGGCGATCGAACGCCTCGCGGATGTCGCCGATGTTGGCCGCGCTGGCCGGATTCCACGGAAAATTGCGACTCAGATTCATGCTCGTATCTCCTCGTCGGTAGGGGTTTGCGGCCCAACGCCGCCTGTCCGGAAAGTGGGTTTTCATGGCTCCCGATTCAAGGCGACAAGCTTCCTCCCGCAGCGCTAGCATGGCGACACCATCCACGGAGGAAGTCGTCATCATGACCATTCAGATCGGCCAGCCGCTGCCGGATGTCGAGCTGTCGGCGGTCGGCGAGGAGATCCTCCCCTGCCGGACCGGCGAACTGTTTGCCGGAAGCCGCGTGGTGCTGTTCGCCGTCCCCGGCGCCTTCACGCCGACATGTTCCAGCCGGCATCTTCCAGGCTACGTGCAACGCTACGCCGACTTCCACGAAGCCGGGGTGAAGGTGATGTGCCTGGCGGTAAACGATGCCTACGTGATGCAGGCCTGGGCCCGCGTCCAGCAGGTTCCCCCGGGCCTGCTGATGCTCGCCGATGGCAACGCCAGCTTCACCCGCGCGCTGGGCCTGGAACTGGACGGCACTGCTTTCGGCATGGGCCTGCGCGCGCGGCGTTTTGCGCTCTACGCGGAAGACGGCGTGGTGCGCCTGCTGCAGGTCGAGGCACCCGGCGAGCTGCGCGTCTCCAGTGCGGAGGCGATGCTGGCGGCGATCGGCCGCTAAAAGAAAAACCCCGGCATGACCGGGGTTTTTCTCAGCTTGCCGCTGGCCTACCCGGCGGTCTCCGGCGGGAAGCCGCCGTCATCGGCCGGTCCCGGCGCCTCGGTGGATTCGGCCTCCTCGCCGTTATCCTCATCCGCCTCCAGCCGCACTACGCTGACCAGGGTCTCGTCTGCAGGCAGGCGGATCAAGGTGACGCCCTGGGTGTTGCGGCCGAGCTGCGAAACTTCCACTACGCGGGTGCGCACGAGCGTGCCCTTGTCGGAGATCAGCATCAGCTCGTGCGCCTCGCCAACCTGCACCGCGGCCACCAGCGCGCCGTTGCGCTCGGAGCACTGGATGCCGATCACGCCCTGGGTGCCGCGGCCCTTCTTGGGGAACTCGTCCAGCGCGGTGCGCTTGCCGTAGCCGCGTTCGGTCGCTGTAAGGATGTCTCCCTCGGCTGCCACGATCAACGAGACCACGGCCTCGCCCTCGGCCAGGCGCATGCCGCGCACGCCGGTGGCAGTGCGTCCCATCGAGCGCACGGTGCCCTCGTCGAAGCGGTTGACCTTGCCGTTGGAGGCGAACAGCAGGATGTCGCTGTTGCCGTCGGTGAGTTCCACGTTGACCAGCGCGTCGCCCTCGTCGAGCTTGATCGCCTGCTTGCCCTTCTGCAGCTGGTAGGCGAATTCGGTGAGCGGGGTCTTCTTGACCGTGCCGTGCTTCGTCGCGAAGAACACGTAGCGGTCGTCGGCGTACTCGCGCACCGGCAGCACTGCCTGCACCTTTTCGCCGGTGGTCAGCGGCAGCAGGTTGATGATCGGCTTGCCGCGCGCACCGGAGCCGGCCTCCGGCATCTGGTAGACCTTGAGCCAATAGACGCGGCCGGTACTGGTGAAGGTGAGCAGGGTGTCGTGCGTGTTGACCACCCACAGCTGCTCGACGACGTCCTCGTCCTTCAGCGCGGAAGCCGAGCGCCCCTTACCGCCGCGCTTCTGCGCGCGGTACGTGCTGGCCGGCTGGCGCTTGACGTAGCCGGTGTGCGACAGCGTGACCACCACGTCTTCCGGCGCGATCAGGTCGAGGACGTTGAGATCTTCCTGTGAATGCTGGATCTCGGTGCGACGGGCGTCGCCGAATTCTGCCTTGATCGCCTCCAGCTCCTCGCGGATTACCTGCAGCAGGCGGTCCGGGTTCTCCAGGATCTCGATCAGGCCGCGGATGGTTTCCAGGATCTGCCGGTATTCGTCGGAAAGCTTTTCCTGCTCCAGCCCGGTCAGGCGATGCAGGCGCATCGCCAGGATTTCCAGTGCCTGCGCCTCGGACAGCTGGTAGCTGTCGGCCTTCAGGCCGTCGCGCGGGTCCATGTCTTCCGGCCGCGACGCATCGGCGCCGGTGGCTGACAACAGGGCCCGCACCAGGCCGGCTTCCCAGCGACGCGCCACCATGCGCTCGCGCGCCTCGGCCGGCGACGACGAGGTCTTGATCAGCTCGATCATCTCGTCAATGTTGGCCAGCGCGACGGTGAGACCTTCGAGGATGTGCGCGCGGGCACGCGCCTTGCGCAGGTCGAAGATGGTGCGACGGGTGACCACCTCGCGCCGGTGGCGGATGAACGCCTCGAGGATGTCCTTGAGATTGAGCAGCTTCGGCTGGCCGTCCAGCAGGGCCACCATGTTTATGCCGAAAGTGACCTGCAGCTGGGTCTGCTGGAACAGGTTGTTCAGCACCACATCGCCCATCGCATCCTTGCGGATTTCGATGACGACGCGCATGCCGTCCTTGTCGGACTCGTCGCGCAGCTCGCTGATGCCTTCGAGCTTCTTCTCCTTGACCAGCTCGGCGATCTTCTCGATCAGCCGGGCCTTGTTCACCTGATACGGCAGCTCGTGGACGATGATCGTCTCGCGGCCGTTCGGCTCGGTCTCGATCTCGGCCTTCGCGCGCACCAGGATGCGGCCGCGACCGGTGCGGTACGCCTCGATGATGCCGGACGAACCGTTGATGATGCCGTGGGTCGGGAAATCCGGGCCGGGGATGTAGTGCATCAGGTCGTCGATCGAGAGCGCGGGCTCGTCGATCAGCGCGATCGTCGCCGCGATCACCTCGTTGAGGTTGTGCGGCGGGATATTGGTGGCCATGCCGACCGCGATGCCAGCCGAACCGTTCACCAGCAGGTTCGGCACGCGCGTGGGCAGCACCAGCGGCTCGTGCTCGCTCTCGTCGTAGTTCGGGCCGAAGTCGACGGTTTCCTTGTCGATGTCGGCCAGCAGCTCGTGGCTGAGCCGCGACATGCGCACCTCGGTGTAGCGCATCGCGGCGGCGCTGTCGCCATCGACCGAGCCGAAGTTGCCCTGGCCGTCGACCAGCATGTAGCGCAGCGAGAAAGGCTGCGCCAGGCGCACGATCGCGTCATAAACCGACTGGTCGCCGTGCGGATGGTACTTACCGATCACGTCACCGACCACGCGGGCCGACTTCTTGTACGGCTTGTTCCACACGTTGCCGAGTTCGTTCATCGCGAACAGCACGCGGCGATGCACGGGTTTCAGACCGTCACGTACATCCGGGAGGGCGCGGCCCACGATCACGCTCATGGCGTAATCGAGATAGCTCTGGCGCATCTCGTCTTCGATGTTGACGCGAATCACTTCTTTGGCGAGTTCTGCCATGAATCGGCTTCCCTGATAACGAAAAAAGGACGCTGGCACCGCGCCTCAAGCGCATGCGCAAGCGACCCGAAATCAACCCGTGGAGTGTAGCACGAACCGTGTCAAAACTACAGTATTTAACCAATATTAATCAATAACTTAGGACGATGTCCTGGTGGACTTGAAAAGCATCCCGCGTGCTGTCGAAAAATTGATCAGCGCAGCCACGGCGGAACCGGCGGCGGCGGCCGGTGCCGGCCAGTGCTGCAACAGCGGGTAGCCCACCAGCAGCAGGGCGTAAACCCCGTAATTGACCATTGCGCCAAGGCTCATCAGCCCCAGCCAGTGCAACCATTCGGCATGTGCCGCGCGGTTGCTGCTTCGCGCGGCAAAGGTATAACGGCGGTTCCACCACCAGGTCACCGTTGCCGCGACCAGGAACGACAGCACGCGGGCCAGGTAGGGATTCCACGCGGCCCAGCCAACCAGCGCCTGCACGATCCCGGCGTCGACCAGCAACCCCAGCACGCCGCCGACGGCGAACAGCGCGATCTCGCGCGGGAGTTTCATCATCCGAACATGGCCTGCATCGCCAGGCTGTTCGGCCGCTCGATCACGCCACGCTCGGTCACGATCGCGTCGATCAGCTCCGCCGGCGTCACGTCGAACACCGGGTTCCAGGCCTGCGCGCCCTCGACCACGACGCGACGACCGGCGATACCGAGCAGTTCGGCCGGGTCGCGCAGCTCGATCTCGATTTCCTCGCCGCTGCCGGTGGCCATGTCGACGGTGGAGGACGGCGCCACCACCATGAATTTCACGCCGTGGTACTTCGCTGCGATCGCCAGCTGGTAGGTGCCGATCTTGTTCGCGGTATCGCCGTTCGCGGCGATCCGGTCGGCGCCCACGATCACCCACTGCACCGCGCCGGATCTCATCAGGTGCGCCGCGGCGGAATCGGCGATCAGCTGTGCCGGGATGCCGTCGCGCACCAGCTCCCACATGGTCAGTCGCGCGCCCTGCTGCCATGGCCGGGTTTCGCCGGCGTAGACCCGCGCGATCCGTCCCGCCGCCACGCCGGCACGGATCACGCCCAGCGCGGTGCCATAGCCGGCGGTGGCCAGCGAACCGGTGTTGCAATGGGTCAGCACGCCCGAGCCGGCGGCAATCAGGCTGGCGCCCGACTCGCCCATCCGCCGGTTCGCAGCCAGGTCTTCATCCTGGATCGCCTGCGCCTCGCGGCGCAGCACGTCGGCGTCGGCGCCGGTCGCGATGCGCCGTTTCATCCGGTCCAGCGCCCACATCAGGTTCACCGCGGTGGGTCGCGCGGCACGCAGCGTGGCCAGCACCGGTTCCAGCGGCACGCCCTGCTGCGCTGCCATCGCCACGCCCCATGCAGCGGCAATGCCGATCGCGGGTGCGCCGCGCACCGCCAGGTCGCGGATCGCCTGGGTGACCTGCGCGGCGTCGCGGCAGTCGATCCAGCGCTCCTCGCCGGGCAGCAGGCGCTGGTCGAGCAGGCGCAGGTGATCGCCCTGCCACTGCACGGCGCGGATGGAATCGTGGGTGTCGGTGGATGCGCTCATCCGTCCATTATCGCCCGCCGCGTGCGCATTTCACACGGCAGGCGAGGACGGTTCAGTCGCGCTGGTGCAGCCACTGGTGGATTGCCGGCGGTACCTCGCGTTGCGCGCGGCCCGATACGTAGATGCCGATGTGCCCGCCCTTGAACGCCAGCTGGGTGTAGTCGGTGCTGCCGACGTGCTTGCCCAGCGCGCGCGACGCATCCGGCGGCACCAGATGATCCTGCTCGGCGAAGATGTTCAGCACCGGCTGGGTGACCATGCCCAGATCGACCACCTGGCCGCCGATTTCCAGCGTGCTCTTCACCAGCTTGTTGCTCTGGTAGAAATCCTTGATGAACTGGCGGAACGCTTCGCCGGCCTGGTCGGGCGAGTCGAAGATCCAGCGTTCCATGCGCAGGAAGTTCTCCAGTTCGACCGGGTTGTCGAGGATGTCGACCAGGCCGATGTACTTCTGCTGGTTCAGCCGCAACGGCTTCAGCGTGAGGTAGACATAGTTCATCAGCCCGGCCGGGATGTTGCCCATGGTGTCGACGAACAGGTCCACGTCCATGTTGCGGCACCAGCCCGACAGCATGTTGTCCGGTGTGTGGAAATCCACCGGGGTGACCATGGTGATCAGGTTCTTCACCTTGTCCGGATGCAACGCGGTGTAGCACAGCGAGAACGCGCCGCCCTGGCAGATGCCGAGCAGGTTGATCGCCTCCAGCCCGTGCCGCTCGCGCACCGCATCCACGCAGCGGTCGAGGTAGCCGTTGATGTAGTCGTCCAGGGTCAGCCAGCGATCGGCGCCGTCGGGGTAGCCCCAGTCGATCAGGTAGACGTCCTCGCCCTGCTCCAGCAGGTTGCGCACCATCGAGCGGTCGGCCTGCAGGTCGGTCATCCAGACCGTGTTGACCAGCGCGTAGACGATCAGCAGCGGGGTTTTCGACCTTGCCTTGGCGTGGCCGGTGAAGTGCCACACCTTCAGCTTGTCCTCGCTGTAGACCAGCTCGCGCGGGGTGTTCGCATACTCCGGCTCGTGCATGTCGCGCAGATGGCCCATGCCGGCGGCCAGCTTGCGCTGGAACGTGGCGATGTCGGCGAGCACCCTGGCCGGGTCGATGCGCAATGGCGTCTGCATGGCGGGTCTCCTTACTGGCGTTTGCGTGGGCTGGGAACGGACTTGGCGGCCGGCTTGCGCGCCGCTTTTGCCGGCGCCTTCTTCGCTGCTGCCGCGGGCTTGACGGGCGTTGCCTTGGCTGTCGCAGCCGCCTGGTTCCCGGCAAGCTGGCGCTTCAGCGCCGCCAGCTCGCGGCGCATGGCCTGCAGCCGCTCGCCGAGGCTCGACACTTCGCTGCGCGTCGGTACGCCGAGTTGCTGGCAGAGCTGTTCGGTCTGTTGCTGCTGCAGTTTGCGCACGCGCATCTGCGTGTTGACCATCTCGCCGTAGACCTCGCGGAACTCCTCGGACAGCGCGATCCCGGCATAGGCTTCTTCCGACGCGTCCACCCAGAGGTCGTACAACCCCTTCAGCGAATCGATCTGGCGACCCGGCTCGGCATATTGGGCCAGCTTCTCCTGCAGGCGTTGCATCCCTTGCGTGTTGGCGCGCTGGATCAGTTCCTGGTACCGGGCAGACGCCTGCATCGCTTCCAGCAGCGCTGTGGCCATGGCCTGCTGCTGCATCTGCTGCTCGCGGTTAAGGCCGAACGCCGGTGCCGGTCCGTGCGCACCCGGCAGGTCGCCGAAACCGCCGTGCCGGGCCGCCTGCAGCCAGGATTGCCACTGTCGTGCGAAGCCTTCCGCACCGGCGCTGTCGATGCCGCCGAACGCCTGCGCGAACGGCTGGCTGGCACTGCCGAACATCTGCTGCAGCTGCTGGCGCCAATCGCTGCCCGGTTGCGCGGCCGTGCTGCCGGCAGCGGCCGCCTGCATCCAGTCGAAGTATCCCTTGAGGCCGGTCAGCGCGCGCTCCAGCATGTCGTTGCCGGCAATCGGTGCCGGCGGTGGCGCGAACGGATTCGCCGCAGGCTGCGGCTGGAACTGGCGCGACCAGGCATCCCACGACTGCTGCGCCAGCGTCTGGTAGTCCCTGATGAAATCATTGGCCGGATCGGTCATCGATGCATCCTCGCGCAAGGTTCCCCGGCATCCTAGCAAAAGCCTATTGCACAAAATCATCGGCGTCCAAATGCACAAGGCCCGGCATGAGCCGGGCCTTGTGGAATCGCCTTGTCCGGAAACTCAGACGCCGGCGCGTTCTTCTTCGGTCACCGCCTTCATCGACAGGCGGATGCGGCCCTGCTTGTCCACTTCGAGCACCTTGACCTTGACGATGTCGCCTTCCTTCAGCTTGTCGGAGACCTTCTCCACGCGCTCGTCGGAAATCTGCGACACGTGCACCAGACCATCCTTGCCCGGCATGATCGTGACGAACGCGCCGAAGTCCATCAGCTTCGCCACCTTGCCTTCGTAGATGCGGCCCGGCTCGACGTCGGAGACGATCTGCTCGATGCGCTTGCGTGCCGCTTCGCCAGCCTCGCGGTTGACCGAGCCGACGACGATGGTGCCGTCGTCGCTGATGTCGATCGTGGTACCGGTCTCCTCGGTGATCGAGCGGATCGTGGCGCCGCCCTTGCCGATCACTTCGCGGATCTTGTCCGGGTGGATCTTGATGGTGATCAGGCGCGGGGCGTACTCGCTCATCTCGGCACGGGCGGTGCTGATCGCCTTGTTCATCTCGCCGAGGATATGCAGGCGACCACGCTTGGCCTGGGCCAACGCCACCTTCATGATCTCCTCGGTGATGCCGTCGATCTTGATGTCCATCTGCAGAGCGGAGATGCCTTCGGAGCTGCCGGCCACCTTGAAATCCATGTCGCCGAGGTGATCCTCGTCGCCCAGGATGTCGGACAGCACGACGAAGTCTTCGCCTTCCTTGACCAGGCCCATCGCGATGCCGGCCACCGGCGCCTTCAGCGGCACGCCGGCGTCCATCATCGCCAACGAGGAGCCGCACACCGAGGCCATCGACGAGGAACCGTTGGACTCGGTGATCTCCGAGACCACGCGCAGCACGTACGGGAATGCCTCGATCGTCGGCTTGACCGCCTGCACGCCACGCTTGGCGAGGCGACCGTGGCCGATCTCGCGACGCTTCGGCGCACCGAAGCGGCCGGCCTCGCCCACCGAGAACGGCGGGAAGTTGTAGTGGAACAGGAACGGATCCTTCGACTCGCCCACGGGTGCGTCGATGATCTGCGCATCGCGGGTGGTGCCCAGGGTGACGACGACCAGCGCCTGCGTCTCGCCGCGGGTGAACAGCGCCGAGCCGTGGGTGCGCGGCAGCACGCCGACACGGGCGGTGATCGCGCGCACGTCGTCTAGCTGGCGGCCGTCGATGCGCACCTTGGTCTTCAGCACGCTGTCGCGCATGGTGTGGTATTCGAGTTCCTCGAATTCCTTGGCCAGCGAGCCGGCCGCCCAGCCTTTCTCTTCGGCCTGCGCCTTGAGCCCGGCCAGCACGTCGGTCTTGATCGCGGCGATTGCGTCGCGGCGCTGCAGTTTGTCGCGCACTTGGAACGCCTCGGCCAGCTGGTTGCCGACGGCACCCTTGACCGCAGCAGCCAGCGACTCGTCACGGGCCGGCGCCTGCCAGTCCCACGACGGCTTGCCCGCCTCGGCGGCCAGCTCGGCGATCGCGTGGATCGCGGCCTGCATCTGCCGGTGGCCGAACATCACCGCGCCGAGCATCACGTCCTCGGACAGCAGCTGGGCTTCGGATTCCACCATCAGCACGGCGCCGGCGGTGCCGGCGACGACCAGGTCCAACTGGGAGGTTTTCAGCTCGGTGGCCGACGGATTCAGCAGGTACTGGCCGTTCGCATAGCCGACGCGGGCAGCACCGATCGGGCCCTTGAACGGAATGCCGGCAAGGCTCAGCGCGGCAGAGGCGCCGAGCAGCGCAGGAATGTCACCGTCGATTTCCGGGTCGAGCGAAACGACCTGGGCGATGACCTGCACTTCGTTCTTGAAGTCGTCGGGGAACAGCGGGCGCACCGGGCGGTCGATCAGGCGCGAGGTCAGCGTCTCCTTCTCGGTCGGACGGCCTTCGCGCTTGAAGAAACCGCCGGGAATGCGGCCGGCGGAATAGAACTTCTCCACATAGTCGACGGTGAGCGGGAAGAAGTCCTGGCCTTCCTTCTGCTTGGCGGCGGCCACGGCGGTGACCAGCACTACCGTACCCCCCATGCTGACCATCACCGCACCAGACGCCTGGCGGGCAATTTCGCCCGTCTCCAGTGTGACTTGGTGGTTACCGTACTGGAATGACTTGGTTACTTTTGCCACGTGCTTAATTCCTGATCTGATGGAGGAGTGCGCCCACGGATAGGCGTCTCTTGATCTTTGCGTTCACGGATGAACGCACGAATTACCGCCGCAGGCCGAGGCGTTCGATCAGGGTCTGATAGCGCGCAAGATCGCTGTCCTTCAGATAGCTGAGCAGGCGCTTGCGCTGGTTGACCAGCTTCAGCAGGCCACGGCGGGAGTGGTGGTCCTGCTTGTGTTCCTTGAAATGGTCGGTGAGATGGTCGATGCGGGCGGACAGCAGCGCCACCTGGACTTCGGTCGAACCGGTGTCGTTCGGCACCCGGCCGAAATCAGCAATGATCTTGCCGGTCTGTTCTGCGGTAAGAGACATGGATATACGTTTCCTTGGAAGGCGATGCGAAGCTTGCGCTTGCGTCATCGCGATGACGCAAGCGCAAGCTTCGCCTAGTTGAATGAAAGCGTTGAAATAACTTGTGTATTCTACTGATGGGAACGGTGTTACAACAAGTGCGGCGCGGTCAAACCATGCGAATCCGTCAATCCGGCGGAAGGTTGAAGCCGCGCAGGATCCGCGCGCGCCCCTCGGCGTCGGGTTCCAGCAGCGCCAGCAACGCACCATCGCTGGCGTACGCCACGCAGCGCCCGGCTTCCGCCAGACCCGGCAAGGCGATCTGCTGGCCGCGCGAGATCGCCATGCTCTGCGTCTCATCGAGCCGCAATACCGGTAGATCGGACAGGCCGGCCGATACCGGCAGCAGCCATGCCAGCAAGGCCTCGTCGCCCTGCTCCGCCGCCTGCTCCAGCTGCGTCAGGGTGACCATCCGCGGCTCGCGGAACGGTTCGACCCAGATCCGGCGCAGCGCGGTCAGGTGGGCGCCGCAGCCCAGATCCTCGCCCAGGTCCACCGCCAGCGAACGGACATAGGTACCCGAGCCGCACTCCACCAGCAACTGCAGCGTGTCATCGGTACGCGCCAGCAGCTCCAGCCGGTACACATCCACCTCACGTGGAGGCACCTCGACGGTTTCGCCGCGACGCGCCTTGGCATACAGCCGTTCGCCACCCTGCTTCAGTGCGGAATACATCGGCGGCACCTGAAGGATGCGACCGCGCAATTTGGCCAGCGCCGCCTCGATCGCGGCCGCGTCGAGCTGCGGCACCGGACATTGCCGGACGAGCTCGCCTTCGCTGTCGGCCGTATCCGTGGTGAGGCCCAACCGGCACTCGGCCAGATAGGCCTTGCGCGCCCCCAGCAGGCTGCCAGCCAGCTTGGTCGCCTCGCCGAAGCAAAGCGGCAACAGGCCGGTGGCCAGTGGATCGAGCGCGCCGGTATGGCCGCCCTTGGACGCACGCAGCAGACGGCGCACGGCCTGCAGCGCCTGGTTGGAACTCAGGCCCTGCGGCTTGTCGAGCAGCACGATGCCGTGCAGGTCGCGAAACTGGATGCGCGGCGGACGGCTCATCGGCTCGGCGGTGCCCAATGGCTGCGTTCAGCCCTGCTTGTCGCCGTCCGGCGGCGCCAGATCGCGCGCCTGCTGGCGCAGCAGCGACTCGATGCGCTCGCCCTTGTCGACCGAATCGTCGTACTTGAACTTCAGCTCCGGCACCCGCCGCATGCGCATGCCGCTGTGCGCCAGCGCATGGCGGATCTCGTGACTCATCTCGTTGAGCGCCTTCACCGCAGGCAACCCCTGTTCCGGCAGCATGGTGGTCACCCACACCGTGGCCCAGTCGAGGTCACGGGTGATTTCCACGTCGCATACGCTGGTCGACGGCAAGCCGTGATCGCGCACGGCCGCGTGCACCAGCAAGCCCAACTCGCGGCGCAATTCGGCGCCTATGCGGTCGGTACGTTTGAAATCGCGGGAAGGCATGAAAAAAAACCTGAGTAGTGAGTGAAGAGGAGTGAGAAACGAGAGAGAGCGTTTGCGCTTCTCTTATTTCTCACTCCTGCACACCCGTTTCTGCTTTACAGCGTGCGCGCCACTTCGGTGCGTTCGAAGCACTCGATCTGGTCGCCCGGCTTGACGTCGTTGTACTGCTTCACGGCGATGCCGCATTCCATGCCGGCGCGCACCTCGTCGACCAGGTCCTTGAAGCGGCGCAGCGATTCCAGTTCGCCCTCGAAGATCACCACATGGTCGCGCAGCACGCGGATCGGCTTGTTCCGCTTGACCGAGCCTTCGGTGACCATGCAACCGGCCACGGCGCCGAACTTGGAGCTGCGGAACACGTCGCGGACCTCGGCGGTACCGATGATGTCCTCGCGCACTTCCATGCCGAGCAGGCCGGTGGCCGCCTGGGTCACCTGGTCGATCACGTCGTAGATGATCGAGAAATAACGCACATCCACGGCGTTCGTCTCGATCACCTTGCGTGCGGAAGCATCGGCACGCACGTTGAAGCCGATCACCAGCGCCTTCGAGGCGGCGGCCAGCGTGGCATCGGACTCGGTGATGCCGCCGACGCCGGAAGCCACCACGTTGACCCGGACCCGATCGTTGCCGATCTGGGTCAGCGACTCGCGCAAGGCCTCGACCGAGCCCTGCACGTCGCCCTTGACCAGGATGTTGAGCGTCTGCTGCTCCACGCCCTGGCCCATCTTGGCGATGATGTCCTCGAGCCGGTTGCTCTTGCTGACCATCCGCGTCTCGCGCCGCTTGAGCTGACGCTCCTCGGCGACCTCGCGGGCCAGCCGCTCGTCCTCGACGGCGACAAAGTCGTCACCGGTTTCCGGCACGCCTGACAGGCCCAGCACCTGCACCGGGATCGACGGGCCCGCTTCGGCCACCTGCTTGCCGGTTTCGTCGATCAGCGCGCGCATGCGGCCGTATTCGACGCCGCAAACCACGAAGTCGCCCTTGCGCAGCGTGCCCTGCTGCACCAGCACGGTGGCCACCGGGCCACGACCGCGGTCCAGGCTGGACTCGATTACCACGCCGGAAGCGCGGCCGTCGACGACCGCCTTCAATTCCATCACCTCGGCCTGCACCGAGATCGCGTCGAGCAGATCCTCGACGCCCATGCCGGTCTTGGCCGACACCGGGATGAACTGGACGTCGCCGCCCCAGTCTTCCGGCACCACTTCCTGCGCCACCAGGCCCTGCTTGACGTTGTCCGGGTTCGCGCCGTCCTTGTCCATCTTGTTGACGGCCACGATCAGCGGCACCTTGGCGGCGCGCGCGTGCTTCACCGCCTCGATCGTCTGCGGCTTGACGCCGTCGTCGGCGGCCACCACCAGCACCACGATGTCGGTCGACTGCGCGCCACGGGCGCGCATCGAGGTGAACGCGGCATGGCCGGGGGTATCCAGGAACGTGATCACGCCCCTGGAAGTCTCCACATGGTAGGCACCGATATGCTGGGTGATGCCGCCGGCTTCGCCGGAGGCGACCTTGGTGCGGCGGATGTAGTCGAGCAGCGAGGTCTTGCCGTGGTCGACGTGGCCCATGATCGTCACCACCGGCGGGCGCGTGACCTTCTCGCCCTCCAGTTCGATGTTCTGGGTATGCGCCGCCAGCGTCTCCTCGGCGTTGTTCTGGTTGTCGGCCACCGGCGTGTGGCCGAGTTCCTCAACCACCAGTACGGCGGTGTCGTGGTCGATGGTCTGGTTGATGGTCGCCATCACGCCCATCTTGAACAGCGCCTTGACCACCTCGGAGCCCTTGACCGCCATCTTCTGGGCCAGTTCGGCGACGATGTTGGCATCGCCCACGACCACCTCGCGCACCACCGGTGCGGTCGGTCGCGAGAAGCCGTGCGGACCGGTCGGTGTGCTGCCGCCGGCGCGCGGCGAAAGCTCGCGGCCGCCGCGGGCCGTCTTGCCGCGCTTGCCGCTGGAAGAACGGCGGGCACGATCGGCCTCGCTGAGATGCATCTGTCCGCCAGCGAAACGCTTGCTGGCGCTCTCGCGCCCTTCCTTGTCCCCGACACTGTCGTTGCGCTCGCGAGAATGCTTGGGCTTGCCGCGGCCGCCGTCGGCCGTCGCAGCCGCAGCCCCGTCGCCTGCAGCCGGACGCGCGGCCGGAGCGGGTGCAGGGGCAGGCGCCGCGACCGGCTTGACCAGCTTCTCGCGCTTGCGCGGCTCGTGGATGCGCGGAAGGATCATGCCCAGCTCGCGCTGGTCGATCCGCTGGACGGATGCGTCCGCCTCGCCGCCGGCGCCTGCCGGCGTCTCGGCGACCGGCGTCTCCGGTGCCGCCGCGACAGGTTCGGCCGTGTCCGGCTCGTCGGCGCTGGCTGCTGCCTCGACCTCGATCCGCGCCTTTTCCTCCTGCTGCCGCTGCTCGTCCAGGGCGCGCTGCTGCGCTTCGACCTGACGACGATGCTCGGCCTCGGCCCGCTCGCGATCTTCCTGCTCGCGCTGCTGCTGCGATTCGTGCAGCTTGCGTACGGCGTCCTCGCGCTCGGGCTCGACGCTGGCTTCCTCGGCGATCACGCTGCGCTTGACGTAGGTACGCTTGGCACGCACCTCGACGTTGACCGTCTTGGCCGTGCCTGCAGCACCCCGGCCGCCCGGCGTGGCCACCTTCAATTCGCCGACCGTCCGCCGCTTGAGGGTGATCTGGCGCGGCGCGCTGTCCTCGACTTCCGCCGCGACTCCGCCCTTGCCGTGCGTGCGGCGCAGGAAGCCCAGCAGCTTCACCTTCTCGGTGCTGCTGATGACCTGCTCCTGGTCGGAGAATTTCATGCCTGCCTCGCCAAGCTGCGTCAGCAGCCTGTCGACCGGCATGCCCAGCACCTGGGCGAGTTGTTTGATCGTGACGTCCGACATCGTGTTCTTTGCTCCGCCGTTCCCGCGCTTATCATCTGTGCGGCACCAACTGCACCGCCGCCTCCATCCATGGTGAAAGGCCTCTCATGGCCTTTCTCGGCACGCCCGTCCGGGGCGCCGCCGCCTGCGGTTAGCCGCCCTTCTCCAGCCGTGCGATCATCGGCGCCCGCGCGGCCATGATCAGCGCTGCGGCGCGTTCCTCGTCCATGCCCTCGATATCGATCATGTCGTCCACCGCCAGGTCAGCCAGGTCGTCGACCGTGGTCACCTCGCGCGCGGCCAGCGCATAGGCGGTCGCCTCGTCCATCCCTTCCAGCGCAAGCAGCTCGTCGGAAGGCTGATGTTCGTCGACGCCCTCCTCCGCCGCCAGTGCCTCGGTCAGCAGGGCGTCGCGGGCGCGGGCGCGCAGTTCCTCGACGATGTCCTCGTCGAAGCCCTCCACCGCCAGCAGCTCGGCGCTGGGCACATAGGCGATTTCCTCGATGCTGGAGAAACCTTCCTGCACGAGGATGACGGCGATTTCCTGGTCCACCTCGAGCTTCTCCATGAACAGCGCCTTCGCGGCCTCCTGCTCGGCCTCGCTCTTGGCGGTGACCTGATCCTGGGTCATCACGTTGAGCTGCCAGCCGGTGAGCTTGCTGGCCAGGCGCACGTTCTGGCCGCCGCGGCCGATGGCCTGCGAGAGCTTGTCCTCGGCCACCGCGATGTCCATCGAGTGCTTTTCCTCGTCCATGATGATGGACTGCACCTCGGCCGGCGCCATCGCGTTGATGACGTACTGGGCCTGATTCTCGTGCCACAGGATGATGTCCACGCGCTCGCCGTTGAGGTCGTTGGAGACCGCCTGCACGCGCGAACCGCGCATGCCGATGCAGGCGCCGATCGGGTCGGTGCGCGTGTCGTGCGCCAGCACGGCGATCTTGGCGCGGTCGCCCGGGTCGCGCGCGCAACCCTTGATCTCGACCAGGCCCTGGCCGACCTCGGGCACTTCCAGCTTGAACAGCTCGATCATGAATTCCGGCGCGGCGCGCGACACGAACAACTGCGGGCCGCGGGCCTCGGAGCGTACCTCGTACAGGTAGCCGCGCACGCGATCGCCCACGCGTACCGATTCGCGCGGAATCGTCTTGTCGCGCGGAATGAACGCCTCGGCATTGCCGCCCAGGTCGAGGTAGATGTTGCCGCGCTCCACACGCTTGACGATGCCGGTGACCAGCTCGCCCACGCGGTCGGCGAACGCATCCACCACCTGCTGGCGCTCGGCCTCGCGCACGCGCTGCACGATCACCTGCTTGGCAGCCTGGGCAGCAATGCGGCCGAACTCGGCGTTCTCGATCTGCTGCTCGATGTACTCGCCCACCTGGGCGTCGGCGCGCTCGTCCAGCGCGTCCATCAGGCGCAGCTGGTACGACGGCGACTCCATCTCGCCGTCGTCGGCGATGATTTCCCAGCGGCGGAACGTCTCGTACTCGCCGGTGTTGTGGTCGATCGACACGCGGATGTCCGGTTCCTCGTCCGGGTAGCGCTTTTTCGCGGCCGAGGCCAGTGCGGCCTCCATGGCTTCGAAAATCACTTCCTCCGGCACGCCCTTTTCATTGGCGACCGCGTCGACGACCAGCAAAAGTTCTTTGCTCATTGCAGCAGCTCCATAAACGCCCTGCGGCGTCCGATCGGTAACTTTTGCGTTCATCCCTGAACGCCGGGATCAAGAGGCAGCCATCCATGGCCGCACTGTTCAATAGCTTGTAGGTTCGTCCTTGAGCGCGAAGATCACGAAGCAGCCTTCCATGGCTGCACTGTTCAATACTTGTGTGTTCGTCCTTGAACGCGAAGATCATGAGGCAGTCTTCCATGGCTGCGCTCTTCAACAAAGCCTCAATCAACCTTCTTCTTGGCGGGCGCCTTGCCGCCGGGCTTGGGCTGCGGCGCATAACCGAGCGCCACCCAGTCCGGCACCACGCGCGCGCTTTCCACCAGCGCATGGTCGAATTCGAATGTCTTGCCTTCGGCTTCCAGCACGATGCGCTCGCCTTCCACCGAAACCAGCTTGCCGCGCAGGCGACGACGGCCCTCCAGCGGCGCCCTCAGCAGCACTTTCACTTCCTGCCCACCAGCCCGCGCAAACTGCGCAGCGGTGAACAGCGGCCGATCCAGGCCCGGCGAGGAAACCTCCAGCACGTAATGGCCAGGAACCGGGTCTTCCACGTCGAGCAGGGCCGACAGCTCGCGGCTGGCGGTCTCACAATCCTCGATACCGACCTCGCGGCGCTCGCCGTCGCCCGCTTCCTTGTCCAGCAAGTCCAGATAAACGCGCAGGGTACTCTGCCCGTGCGACGGGGTGAACTCCACGCCGAGGCATTCCAGGCCCAGATCGGCCAGGACCCCGCTGAAACGTTGCGCCAGTGCCTGTGTATCCATGGGTAGCCTTCCCAGATCACCTGTGAGAACCGCAGAAACAAAAAATGGGCTCCAACGGCCCATTTCCCTATCTCGCCGATGTCCCACTCCATGCAGCTCCTTCCGATGCAGGTGCTGCCCGAGGCGGCCCCGCACGACGCGTCCTTGCGCCCAACAAAAAAGCCTCACGAGGAGGCTTTCTTGCATCAAGAAAGATCTGGTAGCGGGGGCAGGATTCGAACCTGCGACCTTCGGGTTATGAGCCCGACGAGCTGCCAGACTGCTCCACCCCGCATCAGAGTCCGAAGAGTTTACCGGGGTGGCCGATTTCTTGCAAGCCTCGAATCCCTCGCATTCGTCACCCCGCAGGCATTCACAAGCCGAATGCGTGCCGGCACCACGCCAGCAGCGGGCCCCAGTACAGACCCAGCGCCAGCAGCGACAACGCATTGAGCGACAGCACCACGCGCAACGGCTGGTCCGGCTGCGCCTGCAGTGCGCCACCTTCCACCGGCTTGTCGAAGTACATCACCTTGACCACGTACAGGTAGTAGTACAAGCCGATGATGGCGAACACGATGCCGACGATCGCGAGCCACAGCATGTTCGCGTGGATCGCCGCCTCCAGCACCAGCACCTTGGCCCAGAAACCGAACAGCGGCGGCACGCCGGCCAGCGAGAACATCGCCAGCAGCATCAGGAACGCCATCCACGGCGACTTCTGGTTCAGTCCCTTCAGGTCGGCGATTTCCTCGCATTCGAAACCGGCCCGGGTCAGCGCCAGCATCACGCCGAACGCGGCCACGCCCATCAGTGCGTAGCAGATCGCGTAGAACATCGCCGCGGCATAGCCTTCCGGGCCGGCGGCGGCAAGGCCCAGCAGCAGGTAGCCCATGTGCGAGATGGTCGAGTACGCCAGCATGCGCTTGAGGTTGGTCTGCACGATCGCGACCAGGTTGCCGATCGCCAGCGAAATCACGGCGAGCACCGCCAGCATCAGATGCCAATGCTGCGACAGGTCGCCCATGCCGGCGTCGAGCAGGCGATAGGCCATGCCGAACGCGGCCAGCTTCGAACCCGAGGCGATGAAGGTGGTGACCGGGGTCGGCGCGCCCTGGTAGACGTCGGGAATCCACATGTGGAATGGCGCGGCACCCAGCTTGAAGCCGATGCCCACGACCATGAAGACCAGGCCGAACAGCAACAGGGTCGGCGCCGTGGTGTAGCTCATCACGTTGTGCAGTTGCGCCAGGTCCAGCGTCGGCGTGCCGCCCATGCCGGAAGCGCCGTAGACCATCGACATGCCATACAGCAGCATGCCCGAGGCCAGCGCGCCCAGCACGAAGTACTTGATCGCCGCTTCCGGCGGCAGCTTCGCGTCGCGGTTCAGCGCCACCAGCGCGTACGACGACAGCGACAGCAGCTCCAGTCCCAGGTAGACGGTGACCAGGTTGCCTGCCGAGACCAGCAGCATGATGCCGAGCACCGCGAAGATCATCAGCGTGTAGAACTCGCCGCTGACCAGCTTGCGGTCGGTCAGGTACGGACGGGCGTAGACGAATACCATCGCGGTGGTGCCCAGCGCGAACACCTTGAGGATCTCGGCCACGTCGTCGCGTACGAACATGCCGCCGAACGCGGTGACTGCCTGCGGCGGCTGCCCGGCGACCACCAGGTAGATCGCCACCAGCAGCACGGCGATCGAGATCCAGTGCAGCAGCGGCCGCTGCGCGGGCTTCATGAAGGCGTCCAGCAGCAGCAGCAGGCACGCCGCCGCCACCAGGTAGAACTCCGGCAGCAGGATCAGGATGTCATTGAAAGTCGGCATGTCGGGTCCCGATCAGATCTTGTGAATGGCCAGCTGCTGCACCAGTTGCGACACCGAGCTGTCCATCAGGTGGACCAGCGGCTGCGGCCAGATGCCCAGCGCCAGCACGGCGGCGGCGAAGGCGGCCAGCACGAATGTCTCGCGTCCGTTGATCTCCTTCATCTCCGCCACGTGCGGGTTGGTGATCGCGCCCCACAGCACGCGCTTGACCAGCCACAGCGTGTAGCCCGCGCCGATGACCAGGGTGAACGCGGCGAACAGCGCGATCCACGGATTGGCGGTGAAGCTGGCCAGGATCACCATGAACTCGCCCACGAAACCGCTGGTGCCCGGCAGGCCGCAGTTGGCCATCGCGAACAGCACGTAGAAGAAGCCGAACCACGGCATCGCATTGATCACGCCGCCGTAATCCTTGATCAGGCGCGTGTGCAGGCGGTCGTACATCACGCCGATGCAGGTGAACATCGCGCCGGAGACGAAGCCGTGCGAGATCATCTGGATCATCGCGCCCTGCATGCCGAGCATCGCCATGTCGGTGTGGCCTTGATCGCGCACCAGCATGAAGGCGATGAAGATGCCCAGCGTGACGAAGCCCATGTGCGCCACGGACGAGTACGCCACCAGCTTCTTCATGTCCTCCTGCACCAGCGCGACGTAACCGATGTAGACGATCGCGACCAGGCTGAGCACGATCACCAGCCAGGCGAAATGCGCACCGGCATCGGGCACGATCGGCAGGATGAAACGCAGCATGCCGTAGGTGCCGACCTTCAGCATCACCGCCGCCAGCACCACCGAACCGCCGGTCGGCGCCTCGACGTGGGCGTCCGGCAGCCAGGTGTGCACCGGCACCATCGGCACCTTGATCGCGAAGGCGATCAGGAACGCGAAGAAGATCCAGGCCTGCTCGGTGAACGTCAGCGGCAGCGCGGCCAGCGTGGCCAGGTCGAACGTATGCGCCTTCTGGTACAGGTAAAGCAGCGCGATCAGCATGAAGACCGAGCCGAAGAACGTGTAGATGAAGAACTTCAGCGTCGCGTACACGCGGCGCGGGCCGCCCCAGATGCCGATCAGGATGAACATCGGGATCAGGATGGCCTCGAACAGCGCATAGAACAGCAGCGCGTCGGTGGCGCAGAACACGCCGATCAGCAGGCCCTCGAGGATAAGCATCGCGGCCATGTACTGGTGCGGCTTGTCCTGGATGACCTCCCACGCGCCGGCGATCACCAGGATGCCGACGAAGGTGGTCATCACGATCAGCGCCACCGAGATGCCGTCGACCGCCAGGCCGTAGTGGACGCCCCAGGAGGCAATCCACAGGTGGCTCTCGACCAGCTGCATCGCGGCGCCGCCAGGGTTGTACTGCACCAGCAGGAACAGGCTGACCACGAAGGTCAGCACCGCCACCAGCAGCGACAGCCAACGCGCCAGGTTGGGCCGGGCCGAGCCGGCAAGCAGCACCGGGATGGCTCCGACGACGGGTAGCCAGATCAGCAGGCTGAGCAAGTGATTGAACATGGATCCCGTTTCCCTTATTGCCCGGTCAGCCCGGATCCGACCAGCCAATACCCGCCAAGCAGCAGGATCAGGCCGAGGATCATCGCGAAGGCGTAGTGATAGAGGTAGCCCGACTGCAGGCGGCGCATCGTGGCGGCGATACGGTGCACCAGGCTCACCGAGCCGTTGACCATCGCGCCGTCGATCAGCGCCGTCTCGCTGGCCTTCCAGAACCCGCGGCCAAGCAGCACGCCGCCGCGGGCAAACACCGCGAAGTACACGTCGTCGACCCAGTACTTGCGATCGAGCACCGTCCACAGCGGCTTCAGCGCGGACTTGATCCGGTCCGCCAGCGCCGGGTTGAAAAGGTAGATGTAGGTGGTGGTCACGAAGGCGACGAGCACCAGCAGGAAAGGCAGCTGGGTGAACCCATGCAGCGCCATCGCCGCCGCGCCGTGGAATTCGTGGCCCAGCTCGGCCAGCACGTTGTTCGCCTCGTCCACATGGATCGCGCCACGGAACCAGTTGCCGAACAAGGTGGGACCGACCGTGAAGAAGCCCACCAGCAGCGACGGGATCGCCAGCAGCACCAGCGGCAGCGTCACCACCCATGGCGACTCCTTCGGCGGATGATGCAGCACGCCGGGCTGGCCGCCGCTGTGGTGCTCGTCCTCGTGCGAATCGGCCGAAACATGCACGTCGTAGACGAGATCGCTGGGCGCCGGCTCGTGCTCGTCACCATGGGCAGCCACCACGGTGAAGCGCTCCTTGCCGTGGAACGTGAGGTACATCTGGCGGAACGTGTACAGCCCCGTCACCAGCGCACCGGCCATCACGCAGAAGTAGGCATAGTGCGCGCCCCAGCGGTGCGAGAGGCCGACCGCCTCGATGATCGCATCCTTCGAATAGAAGCCGGAGGTGAACGGCACCGCCACCAGCGCCAGCGAACCGATCCACATGGTGATCCAGGTAATCGGCATGTACTTGCGCAGGCCGCCCATGTAGCGCATGTCCTGCTCGTGATGCATCGCGATGATCACCGAGCCGGCACCGAGGAACAGCAGTGCCTTGAAGAACGCATGGGTCATCAGGTGGAACACCGCGCCCGAGTACATCGACACGCCCAGCGCCACCGTCATGTAGCCCAGCTGCGACAGCGTGGAGTACGCGATCACCCGCTTGATGTCATTCTGGACGATGCCAATCAGGCCGGTGAACAGCGCGGTGGTGGCGCCGATCACCAGCACGAAGCTCAGCGCGGTCGACGACATCTCGAACAGCGGCGACATGCGCGCCACCATGAAGATGCCGGCGGTGACCATCGTCGCCGCATGGATCAGCGCGGAGATCGGGGTCGGGCCCTCCATCGAGTCGGGCAGCCACACGTGCAGCGGCACCTGCGCCGACTTGCCCATCGCGCCGACGAACAGGCAGATGCAGATCACCGTGGCCGCGTCCCACTGCGTGTGCGCGGTGATCTGCAGGGTCTTGCCGGCCAGGCCGGGGGCCGCGGCGAACGCGGTGGCGTAGTCCAGCGTGCCGAGGAAATACAGCACCGCCGCGATGCCGAGCAGGAAGCCGAAGTCGCCCACGCGGTTGACCAGGAACGCCTTGAGGTTGGCGAAGATCGCGGTCGGCCGCTTGTACCAGAAGCCGATCAGCAGGTACGACACCAGACCCACCGCTTCCCAGCCGAAGAACAGCTGCATGAAGTTGTTGCTCATCACCAGCATGAACATCGAGAAGGTGAACAGCGAGATGTAGCTGAAGAAGCGGGTGTAGCCGTCGTCGTCGGCCATGTAGCCGATGGTGTAGACGTGCACCAGCAGCGACACGAAGCTCACCACCACCAGCATCAGCGCGGTCAGGCGGTCCACCATGAAGCCGACGCTGGCGTTGAACGGGCCGATCTGGAACCAGGTGTAGATGTTCTGGTTGTATTCGGGCGCGCCGCCCACGGTGAGCTGGTACAACACGTAGAACGACAGCGCGCACGACACCGCCACGCCGAGGATGGTGACGGTATGCGAACCGGCACGACCCAGGAACTTGCCCAGGAAACCGGCCAGCACGCAGCCCACCAGCGGCGCCAGTGCGATCGTCAGCAGGATGGAAGTGGAAAGACCCATGTGATCAGCCCTTCATGCTGTCGATGTCGGCGATATTGATCGTGCTGCGCGTACGGAACAGCAGCACCAGGATCGCCAGGCCGATGGCGGCTTCCGCCGCGGCCACGGTAAGGATGAAGAACACGAACACCTGCCCCGCCACATCCCCGAGGAAACGCGAGAACGCCACGAAGTTCATGTTCACGGCGAGCAGCATCAGCTCGATCGACATCAGCAGCACGATCACGTTCTTGCGGTTGATGAACATGCCGGCGACGGCGATGCAGAACAGCACCGCGCCGAGCACGATGTAGTGCGCGAGCGAGATCATGGCTGCGGCTCCTGTGATGCGGTCGATTCGTCGGGGCGGACGGGGGCCATCTTCACGATGCGCACCCGGTCGCGCGGATTGACCTTGACCTGCTGGCTGGCCGATTCGTGGCGCGCGTCACGGCGCTCGCGCAGGGTCAGCGCCACGGCCGCCACGATGCCCACGGTGAGGATCAGCGCGGCGATCTCGAACGGCAGCAGGAACTTCGTGTACAGCGCATGACCAAGCCATTCGGTATTGTTGGTCATGCCCGCGGCCAGCGCAGGGTCGGCACCCATTATCTTTGTCTGCATCGCGCGCACGCCGATCAGGCCGAGCATCTCCACCAGCATCACCGCGGCCACGATCAAGCCTACCGGCAGGAATTTCACGAAGCCCTCGCGCAGCTTCTCCTGGTCGATGTCGAGCATCATCACCACGAACAGGAACAGCACCATCACCGCGCCCACGTAGACCACGATCAGCGCCAAGGCCAGGAACTCGGCCTCGAGCAGTAGCCACAGGCAGGCCGCACTGAAGAATGTGAGCACCAGCGCCAGCACCGCGTGCACGCTGTTCTTCAGCGTGATCACCGACAATGCCGCGGCGACGGTGACGAAACCGAAGGCGTAGAAACAGATGAGTTGCAACAGTTGGGGATTCATCGTTGGCCTCAGCGGTACGCCGCGTCTTGCGCGCGGTCGGCGGCGATCTGCTGTTCGAAGCGGTCACCGATGGCGAGCAGTTTCTGCTTGTCCACCACGTTCTCGCCGCGATTCTCGAAGTGATACTCGTGGATCGACGTCTCGACGATCGAATCGACCGGGCAGCTCTCCTCGCAGAAGCCGCAATAGATGCACTTGAACAGGTCGATCTCGTAGCGGGTAGTGCGGCGCTGGCCGTCGCTCTCGCGCGGCGCCGAGTCGATGGTGATCGCCAGCGCGGGGCACACCGCCTCGCACAGCTTGCAGGCGATGCAGCGCTCCTCGCCATTCGCGTAACGGCGCAGTGCGTGCAGGCCGCGGAAGCGGTTCGACTTGGGGATGTGCTCCATCGGGTAGCGCATCGTGTACTTCGGCTTGAACAGGTAGCGCAGGGTCACGCCCATGCCCTGGACCAGCTCGACCAGCAGCAGACTCTTGAAATAACCGGTAACGCGACTCATGGCTTATGCCCCCGTGCCGATGCTGACCAGGCCCCAGTACTTCAGGCAACCGGCCACGAAGACCCACGCGATGGCGATGGGAATGAACACCTTCCAGCCCAGCCGCATGATCTGGTCATAGCGATAGCGCGGGAAGGTGGCGCGGAACCACAGGAACATGAAGGAGAACAGGAACGCCTTGATCAGCAGCCAGGGGAAGCCGCCATGGCCGATGAAGCCCCACGAGACCGGGAACGGCGACAGCCAGCCGCCCATGAACAGCACCGCTGCAAGGAAGCTGACGAGAATCATGTTGGCGTATTCGGCCAGGAAGAACAGCGCGAATGCCGAGCCGGAATATTCCACGTGGAAGCCGGCGACGATCTCCGACTCGCCCTCGGCCACGTCGAACGGCGCGCGGTTGGTCTCGGCCACACCGGAGATGAAGTACACCACGAACACCGGCAGCAGCGGCAGCCAGAACCAGTCGAAGATGCCCTTGTTGCCGGCCTGCGCGTTGACGATCGCACTGAGGTTCAGCGAGCCGGCCAGCACCAGCACGCAGACCAGGCACAGGCCCATCGCCAGTTCGTAGGAAATCACCTGCGCCGCCGAACGCATCGCGCCGAGCAGCGCATAGCGCGAGTTGGACGCCCAGCCGGCGATGATGATGCCGTACACGCCCATCGAGGTCATCGCCAGCAGGTACAACACGCCGGCGTTGGCGTTGGACAGCACCATCGTGCTGCTGAATGGAACCACCGCCCATACCGCCAGCGCGGGAACCAGCGCGATCATCGGCGCCATGTAGTACAGGAAGCGGTTCGCCTTGGTCGGCAGGATCACTTCCTTGATCAGCAGCTTGACCACGTCGGCAAAGGCCTGCAGCAGGCCGAACGGGCCGACCTTGTTCGGCCCCATGCGCACGTGCATCCAGCCGAGAACCTTGCGCTCCCAGTAGACGAACATCGCCACCGCCAGCACCAGTGGCAGCACGATGCACAGGATGTAGATGATCGGCCACACGAGCTGGTTGATGAGTTGATCAGCCATGATGCTTATGCCTTGCCCAAGGTGATGGCCGCGCCGTAGGGCGGCAGCGTGACGATGAGGTCCTGGGCCGCCTCGATCCACACCGCGCCATCGGGCACGGCGGCATCGATCACCAGCGGCAGCAGCGCGTCGGCGGCACGCACCCGGTCGCCGACGGCGAGGCCATGCCGGCCGGCTTCCGCGGCATTCAGGCGCACCGCGGGCGCACGGTTCAACGGGTGCGCATTCAACGCCGTCGCGCGGCGCAATACCGCGTCGCTGCGGTAGATCGGCCAGGTGGCCAGGCGCGTCAGACCGGTGACGGCCGTGCGTATGGCCAGGCCACTGCGCGGCGCGGCGGCACGTTCGGTGATGCCGTCGCGCAGACCAGCGAGATCGTCGAACTCGAAGCCGGTCAGTTGCAGGGCGCCACCCAGCGCACGCAACACCTTCCAGCCCTGCCGGGCCTCGCCCGGCGCCTTCGCGCCGGCCCCCACGCCCTGGGCCAGTCCATCGACGTTGACCAGGGTCGCGTCGATCTCCGGCAAGAGTGCAATCGGCAGGATCACGTCAGCCACCTCGCGAAGCGCGGCACTGGAATAGGCGCTGAACGCCACCACCTGATCCGCGCCACGCAGCGCTTTCAAGGCCGCGCCGCCATCGGCAAAATCGTGCGGCGGCTCGACACCGTACAGCAGGTAGCTCTTGCGCGGCTGCGCCAGCATCGCCTGCGCATCCAACCCGCCGTTGCCCGGCACCACGCCGAGCCGCGCCAGGCCGACGGCATTCGCGCCGACCGGCAGTTCGTCGTAGCCGGCGCCCGTGGCATCGGCGATGAACCGGGCAATCGCACGCAGCCATGATGCCTGCGGGTGGGTCACCGCGGCCTCGCCGAGGATCACCACAGCCTTGCCCGACTTCAGTGCGGCGATCGTGTCGCGGTCGCCCTGGTCGCTCTGTGCCGACGCGATCGCCTCGGCCAGTGCCGCCGGTGCGGTCACGCCAACGGCCACGGCGGCGCTGGCCAGCGCCAGCAGTGCGTCGACCAGCGCCTGCGGCGCCACGATCGACTCGCCAGCCAGCTTGTGGTTGAAATCGAAGCGCGCCGGGTTGACCGCGTAAACCTTCGCGCCCTTCTTGGTCGCCTGGTGCAGGCGGTGGTTCAGCAGCGGCATTTCATGACGCAGGTCGGAACCGATCAGCAAGGCAGTCCGGATCTGCTCGATCTCCGCCACTGGCAGCGCGAACGGCCGCGCCACGGCGTTGTCGGCAAAGTCGAGCTGGCGCAGACGATGATCGACGTGTGCGCTGCCCAGACCGCGGGCCAGCCGCATCAGCAGGTCGCCCTCCTCGTTCGAGGTGGCCGGGTGCAGCAGGATGCCCAGCTCGCTGCCCGGCGCCTTCTTCAGCGCGTCGCCCGCGACCTGCAGCGCGTCTTCCCAGGTGGTCGCCTGCCACTGGCCGTTGCGCTTCACCTCCGGCGCGCCGATGCGGTCGGCGGCGTACATGCCCTGATGGCTGTAGCGATCGCGGTCGGACAACCAGCACTCGTTGACGGCCTCGTTGTCGCGCGGCACCGTGCGCAGCACCTCGCCACGGCGGGTGTGCAGCCACAAGTTGGAACCCAGCGCGTCGTGATAGCCGATCGACGGCTTGGCGACCAGTTCCCACGCGCGCGCCTTGAACTGGAACGGCTTGTCGGTGAGCGCCCCGACCGGACAGACGTCGATGATGTTGCCCGAGAGCTCGCTCTCGATGTTCTTGCCGATATACGTGCCGATTACATGCCGGTCGCCGCGATCCATGTCGCCCAGCTCGTAGGTGCCGGCGATCTCGCTGATGAAACGGACGCAGCGCGTGCAATGGATGCAACGCGTCATCTCGGTGGCGACCAGCGGGCCGATGTTCTCGTCGGCGACGGTGCGCTTGCGCTCGGTGAAGCGCGACACGCTGCGACCGTAGCCCAGCGCCATGTCCTGCAGTTCGCACTCGCCGCCCTGGTCGCAGATCGGACAGTCCAGCGGATGGTTGATCAGCAGGAATTCCATCACGTTGCGCTGCGCGTGCAGCGCCTTGTCCGAACGGGTCAGTACCTTCATGCCTTCGGCCACTGGCGTGGCACAGGCCGGTTGCGGCTTCGGCATCGGGCGGCCGCCCATCTCCACCTCGACCAGGCACTGCCGGCAGCTCGCTGCGATCGGCAGCTTGCGGTGATAGCAGAATCGCGGAATCGGGACGCCGGCCCGGTCGGTGGCTTCGATGATCATCGAGCCCTTGGGTACCTGGATCGGCTTGCCGTCGACCTCGATGTTGACGAGGTTCGGCGCGGTGTTCTGGGTCGGCTGCGCGCTCATGCGGCGGCTCCAAACTTGTCATCGACCATCGAGCGACCATGCTCGACGTAGTATTCGAATTCGTGCCAGTAGTGGCGCAGGAAACCCTGTACCGGCCACGCTGCCGCCTCGCCGAATGCGCAGATGGTGTGGCCCTCGATCTGGCCCGCCACCGTCTTCAGGCGATGCAGGTCGTCGGCAGTGCCCTTGCCGGCGACGATGCGCGTCAGCACGCGATGCATCCAGCCGGTGCCTTCGCGGCACGGCGTGCACTGGCCGCAGGATTCCATGTGGTAGAACTGGCTGATGCGCTCGCACGCCCGCACCATGCAGGTGGTCTCGTCCATCACGATCACCGCGCCCGAGCCGAGACCCGAACCGGCCTTCTGGATCGCGTCGTAATCCATGGTGAGGCCCATCATCGTCTCGCCCGGCAGCACCGGCATCGAGGAGCCGCCCGGGATCACCGCCTTGATCTTGTGCCCGTTGCGCACCCCGCCGGCCATCTCCAGCAGCTCGGCGAACGACGTGCCCAGGCGGATCTCGTAGTTGCCGGGACGGTTGACATGGCCGGACACCGAGAAGATCTTCGGGCCTCCGTTGTTCGGCTTGCCCAGGTTGAGGAACCAGTCGGCGCCGTTGCGCAGGATCGCCGGCACCGAAGCATAGGTCTCGGTGTTGTTGATCGTGGTCGGCTTGCCGTACAGGCCGAAGTTGGCCGGGAACGGCGGTTTGAAGCGTGGCCAGCCCTTCTTGCCTTCCAGCGATTCCATCAGCGCGGTTTCCTCGCCGCAGATGTAGGCGCCGGCGCCCAGCGCCGCATAGATGTCCACGTCCAGCCCGGTGCCTTGCAGGTTCCTGCCGAGCAGGCCGGCCGCGTAGGCTTCCTTCAACGCCGCCTCGAAGTGCTCGTACGGCTCATGATGGAATTCGCCGCGCAGGTAGTTGTAGGCCACGGTGGAGCCGGTGCAGTAGCACGCGATCGCCAGGCCTTCGATCACCGCGTGCGGGTTGTAGCGCAGGATGTCGCGGTCTTTCGCCGTGCCCGGCTCGGATTCGTCCGAGTTGCACAGGATGTATTTCTGCATGTCGCCCTTCGGCATGAAGGACCACTTCAGGCCGGTGGGGAAGCCCGCGCCGCCACGACCGCGCAGGCTGCTCTTCTTGATTTCCTCGACCAGCGACGCCGGATCGGGCTTCTCGGCGAGGATCTTCCTCCATGCCTTGTAGCCGTCGACCTTCTCGTAGCTTTCCATCGACCACGGCGTGTCGAAATGCAGCGTCGTGTATACGACCTGGTGGTCCTGGGGCGCGGGTCCGACGGCCATCAGTGCTTCCCCTCGGCGTCGTGGGCGTGTGCAGGGCCGTCGATGCTCAGGCCGTCAAGGATCGCATCGAGTTTCTCGATGGTCAGGTGTTCGTGGTAATGGCCGTTCACCGTCATCGCCGGCGCATACACGCAGGCCGCGATGCACTCCTCTTCCTTCTTCAGGTAGACGCGCCCATCCGGCGTGCTCTCGCCCAGCTTGATGCCCAGCTTCTTCTCGCAGTGGCGCACCAGGCCGTCGGCGCCGTTGAGCCAGCACGAGATGTTGGTGCAGATCGCCACGTTGTTGCGGCCGACCGGCTTGGTCTCCAGCATTGAATAGAAGCTGGCCACCTCGTAGGCCCAGATCGCCGGCAGGTCCAGGTACTTCGCGACCGCGGCGATCAGCTCGTCGGTGAGGAAGCCCTGGTTCTGTTCCTGGGCGCCGAACAGCGCCTGGATCAGCGCCGAACGCTTGCGGTCCGGCGGAAACTTGGCGACCCATGCATCGATGTGCTGGCGGGTGTGCTCGGTGAGTACGACGAGGGGGTCGACGTTCCTGACCTGCTCGTAATGTCCGGTGGCTTTCATGCGTTTCTCCGTCGTGCCGGCTCAGCGGTCCACTTCGCCGAACACGAGGTCGTAGGTACCGATCATGGCCACCACGTCGGCGAGCATGTGGCCGCGCACGATGGTGTCCATGGATGACAGGTGGGCAAAGCCCGGCGCGCGCAGGTGCACGCGGAACGGCTTGTTGGCGCCGTCGGAAACCAGGTAGCAGCCGAACTCGCCCTTGGGCGCCTCGACCGCGCAATAGGTTTCTCCGGCCGGCACGCAGTAGCCTTCGGTGAACAGCTTGAAGTGGTGGATGAGCGCTTCCATGTCCTGCTTCATCTCGACCCGCGACGGCGGCGCCACCTTGAAGTTCTTCACCATCACCGGGCCCGGGTTGGCGCGCAGCCACTCCACGCACTGCCGGATGATGCGGTTGGACTGGCGCATCTCTTCCACGCGCACCAGGTAGCGGTCGTAGCAGTCGCCGTTGACGCCCACCGGGATGTCGAAATCCATCTCGGCGTACTTCGCGTAGGGCTGCTTCTTGCGCAGGTCCCACTCGACGCCCGAACCACGCAGCATCGCGCCGGTCATGCCCCACTGCTGGGCCAGCTCCGGGCTGACCACGCCGATGCCGACGGTGCGCTGCTTCCAGATGCGGTTGGTGGTGAGCAGCTCCTCGTACTCGTCCACCTTCGACGGGAAGTCGGCGGTGAACGCATCCAGGAAGTCGAGCATCGAGCCTTCGCGCCAGCTGTTGATGCGCTTGAGGTCGGCGCCCTTGTGCCACGGCGACTCGCGGTACTTCGACATCTGTTCGGGCAGGTCGCGGTAGACGCCGCCCGGACGGTAGTACGTGGCGTGCATGCGCGCGCCCGACACCGCCTCGTAGACGTCCATCAGTTCCTCGCGTTCGCGGAACGCGTACAGGATCACCGCCATCGCACCCAGGTCGAGCGCGTTCGAGCCGATCCACATCAGGTGGTTCAGGATGCGGGTGATCTCGTCGAACATGGTGCGGATGTACTGCGCCCGCTCCGGCGCCTCGATCCCCAGCAGGGTCTCGATCGCGCGCACGTAGGCGTGCTCGTTGCACATCATCGACACGTAGTCGAGCCGGTCCATGTAGCCGATCGACTGGTTGAACGGCTTGGACTCGGCCAGCTTCTCGGTACCGCGATGGAGCAGGCCCACGTGCGGATCGACGCGGACGATGGTCTCGCCGTCCATCTCCATGATCAGGCGCAGCACGCCATGCGCGGCCGGGTGCTGCGGGCCGAAGTTCATCGTGTAGTTGCGGATTTCCTGCATGCTCAATTCTCCCGCCAGTTGTCGGCGGATTCGGCCCGGGCCTGCATCAGGTCGGCATCGTCACGGATGGTGCGCGGTACCAGCACGCGCGGCTCGATCGACACCGGCTCGTAGATCACCCGCTGCTGCACGGGGTCGTAGCGCACCTCGACGTTGCCGACCAGCGGGAAGTCCTTGCGGAACGGATGGCCGACGAAACCGTAGTCGGTGAGGATGCGGCGCAGGTCGGGGTGGCCATCGAAGATGATGCCGTACAGGTCGAACGCCTCGCGCTCGAACCAGTTCACGCCCGGCCACACCAGGGTCAGCGACGGCACCAGCGGCAGGCTGTCGTCTTCGCAGAACACGCGCAGGCGCAGGCGGCGGTTGTGTTCGATCGAGAGCAGCTGGATCACCGCGGCGAACCGGCGCGGCTCGTTCCCGCCGTTGCCGCGCGGACGTCCGGCCCAGTCGAAACGCCCCTGTGCCTCGCCTTCCACGCCGCGCGAGAAACCGGTGCCGGAAATCGTTTCGGTATCCCACTCGACCTGGCCATAGCCGAGGTAGTCGATGCCGCACAGGTCGATCAGCTCGCTGAAGCGGAACGCCGGCTCGTCGCGCAACGCGGTGGCCACCGCGAGCAGGTCGGCGGCGGCCAGTTCGGCGACGGTCTCGTTGCGCACGGTGGTGATGGCCAGCGTATCGCCGAATCGCGCGGCGAGCTGCTCGGCCAGCGAGGTCTTTGGGGTGTTGGTCATGGACTGCGCCTTCGGAAACGTGCCATTCAAGAGCGCGCGATGGTGCTGGTGCGGCGGATCTTCTTCTGCAATTGCAGGATGCCGTGGATCAACGCCTCGGCCGTGGGCGGACAGCCCGGCACGTAGATGTCCACCGGCACGATGCGGTCGCAGCCGCGCACCACGGAATAGGAATAGTGGTAGTAGCCGCCGCCGTTGGCGCAGCTGCCCATCGAGATCACCCACTTCGGCTCGGGCATCTGGTCGTAGACCTTGCGCAGCGCCGGGGCCATCTTGTTGACCAGGGTGCCGGCCACGATCATCACGTCGGACTGGCGCGGGCTGGGGCGGAAGATCACGCCGTAGCGGTCCAGGTCCAGCCGCGACATGCCGGCGTGCATCATCTCCACCGCGCAGCATGCCAGGCCGAAGGTCATCGGCCACATCGAGCCGGTGCGCGCCCAGTTCATCAGCGCATCGATGCTGGTGGTGGCGAAGCCACGCTGCACTACGGGGTTGTCGCCCGCCGGCCGCAGGATGTCGTCGACCAGGTTCAGCGGCTCCGGGTTGTGCATCACCCGGCTGATGGAATCCATCACTCCCATTCGAGGGCTCCCTTCTTCCACACGTAGGCGAAACCGACCACCAGCAGCAGCAGGAACAGGCCCATCTCGATCAACGCGACGAGGCCGATCTGCTTGAACACCACCGCCCACGGAAACAGGAAGGCGATTTCCAGATCGAAGATGATGAACAGGATGGCGAGCAGGTAGTAGCGCACGTCGAAGCGCATGCGGGCGTCCTCGAACGCCTCGAAACCGCACTCGTAGGGCGAGAGCTTCTCGGATTCGGGGCGGCGCGGGCCGGCCAGCAGGCCGATGACCAGCAACGCCACGCCAAGACCGACGGCAACGCCGATGAACAACAGGACAGGCCAGTATTCGGCAAGCACGATGCAACTTACCTCCGCGCCAGTGGCGCATCAGTGACCGCGGGGATTTGCATCCAGCAACGCACGGTCCGGCGACTTCGATTCGGCAGGCCGACGCGGCCTCGGGCTTTCCAGCCATGCCTGCAGGCTCTGCCGCCGCGCACAGGCATCCGATGTTTCGCGCAATGGATCCGCGAATCCCGCCATTGTATCAGTGCGCATGGGCACAACAAGCCTTGACGGCCGATGTGATGCGCATTAACACCCGACTGCGTGCAGACGGAATGACGACGGCATCACATGGTGTGGGTGGGACGCTCGGAGGTCAGCGTGCCGGCCAGGATGTTCTCGATCCGGCTGCGGGCGGCTTCGGCATCGCCCGATTCGTTGAAGTGGATGCCGATGCCCGCGGTGCGGTTGCCCTGCGCGCCGACCGGGCTGATCCAGACCACCTTGCCGACCACCGACAGACGCTCGGTCTCCTCGGCCAGGGTCACCAGCAACACCACCTCGTCGCCCAGCGAATAGGATTGAGCCGTCGCCGCGAACAGGCCGCCATGCTTGAGGAACGGCATATAGGCGTTGTACAGCGAGGCCGCATCCTTGATTTTCAACGAGATGATGCCCTGACGGGCGGCCATGGGTTTCATGCTGGGCTCCTGCCGGGCGCCGGAACCGCCCGATCGACGAGGCCGATCTTAGACGCTGCGCCCCACCGGCACCACCGTCACGGCGCTTCGGCGAGAGCAGTTCGGTCAACCGGCCTGCACGAAGTCCGCCTCGGCACCGACTGATCGGCCCGGCAGCTCGCGCCAGCCCCAGTGATCGAAGATCCACGGCGAGCGCAGGGTCAGCGCCAGCCGCACGAAGCGGGGATGTTCCGCTGCGGCCGGCGGCAGATGGAAACAACCGGCCTGATCACGCTGCAGCGGAGCGTCGCGCCAGCGCCAACTGTGCACGCCCGCCACACTGGCCACGCTGAGCCGCAACCATGGTCGCAACCATGCCGGCGGTTGCCACGGCAACGCCGTGGCGGCGCCGGACGGCGTTGCCGCCACGTCTGCATAGCGCTCGGGACGGGTAGCAAGCCGGGCCAGGCGCTTGCCACTCAGGGCCATCTGGCTGTGGTGCGCCGCCAACGCCGCGCGCTTGTTCGCCGACTGCGCCGCCGTGCCGCGGATTTCAACCAGGCGGTGATTGCCTTCGCGGCCGTGGACCAGGTACGCCAGCAGCGCCGGCGGGCGCACCTGCCCGGCCAGCGCCAGGCGCACCAGCACGTGGGCGGTGCCATGGTCGGGATGACGATCCGACAGCGCCGGAACCGCCACCAGGTCGGGGCGGAACTCGCCGATTGCCGTGGCCAGCGTCGCCATCGCCATGCCGTCCGCCTGCAGCAGCACCTCGGTAAGGCCCATGTCCGGCCAGCCCAGCGACTGCAGCGCCGGTTCCGGCACGCCGAGACTCTGCAGCGCCTGCAACACCTCCGCATGGCGCCGCCGACCCCAGCGGCGGCGATCGGCCGCACCGATCAGCAGGCGCCGCTCCAGCCAGCGCTGCGGCCATGGATTGTTGTCGCCCGCCGTCAGCAGCAGGATCCGCACTTCGCCGCCCGCCGCGCGCACCTGCTGGATCAGCAGGCCCGTCGCGATGGTTTCGTCGTCCGGGTGCGGCGCCACCACCAGCAGGCGGGTAGCCGCGGAAAAAGGCGGCAGCCCGCCGGCCCGATCCGTCGCTTGCGACACGCTGGCATGCGCTCCGCTCACCGCCATTGCGCCAGCAGTTCCAGCAGCAGCAGATCGGCGCGCAACGGGCCGCGCAGGCCCTCGCGGGTACGGTTGGCCGCGTCGTACCAGTGACCCAGCGCCTCGACATCCAGCGCACTGGCCAGCGGCCCATTGCCCGGCAGCGAACGCGCCCTGATCTCGTCGGCAGCGGCCTGCGCGGCGAACCACAGCCGCTGCGCCGGCTCGCTGTCCAGCCAGCGCTTGACCACCTCGGTCGGCTGGCCGCGACCCGCGGCCAGCGCGGCCAGGTCCCGGCGCACCTCCTGGCGTCGTTCGAGCGCGCCCTCCCCGGCCCAGGCCCTGGCCAGGCCGGGATTGCCGCTGGCGGCGGCGAGTGCGGCCGGCGCATCGCGCACACCTTCGGCCTGCAGCCAGGCCAGCGCGTCCGCCGTGGCGGGCAACTGGAATTCGATCCGCTGGCAGCGGCTGCGGATGGTCTGCGGCAAACGCCACGGCGCATCGGCCAGCAGGATCAGCATGGTCTGCGCGGCTGGTTCCTCGAGGGTCTTCAGCAACGCGTTGGCAGCGGCCGGGTTCATCGCGTCGGCCGGGTCGATCAGCGCCACCTGCCAGCCGCCGAACTGGCTGCTCATGGCCAGCCGTGCCGACAGTTCGCGGATCTGGTCGACCACGATCTCGCTGCGCTGCACGCCGTCCTTGCGCAAACCGAAACTCAGCGTGACCACGTCCGGATGCGACCCGGCGGCGAGCAGCAGGCAGCTGCGGCAATGCCCACAGGCATCGCCGACCGCCGACTCGCTGCACAGCAGGCCCTGCACGAAGCGCTGCGCGAACGCGCGCTTGCCCAGGCCCGCGGCACCGCACAGCAGCAGGGCATGCGGCAGCGCCTCGCGCCGCCGTCGGGCCTGCAATCGCGCCCAGTGTTCGGCGTGCCAGGGCTGCCCGTTCATGCCTGCGCCTCTCCCAGCCACGGCGCCAGCGCCCGGATGGCGGCCTGCAACACGGCAGCCGGCGACTGGCTGGCGTCGATCACCCGGAAACGCGCCGGCTCGGCCGTGGCGCGCTCGCGATAGCTGGCGCGCACCCGCTCGAAGAACGCATCCGCCTCGATCTCGATGCGGTCGGCGTCGCCGCGGCCGGCGGCACGGGCGCGGCCGGTCGCCACCGGCAGATCGAGCAGCAGGGTCAGGTCGGGTTTCACGCCGGCGCAGGCCCAGCGCTCCAGTTCCGCGATGCGCTCCACCGGCTGCCCGCGGCCGCCGCCCTGGTAGGCGTAGCTGGCGTCGGCAAAGCGGTCGCACAACACCCATTGCCCGGCCGCCAGCGCCGGTTCGATCACCTCACGCACCAGCTGAGCACGCGAGGCGAACATCAGCAGCAGTTCGGTCTCGGCAGCCAGCCCGTGCTGGGTCGGGTCGAGCACGATCGCGCGCACCGCCTCGCCCACGGCGGTGCCGCCGGGCTCGCGCGTCTGCACCAGCGCGAGGCCATGCCGTTCGATGTACTCGCGCAGGCCGGCCAGCAAGGTGCTCTTGCCGGCACCCTCGCCGCCTTCCAGGCTGATGAATGTTCCGCGCGCAGTGGTCATCGGCAGCGCTTCCGCTGGTAGCAGTCGACGTTGCGATTGTGTTCCTCCAGCGTGCGCGAGAACACGTGGCCGCCGTCGCCCCGGGCCACGAAATACAGCGTGTCGCCATCGGCCGGATGTAGCGCCGCCACCAGCGCCGGCTTGCCCGGCAGGGCGATCGGCGTCGGCGGCAGGCCGGCACGGGTATAGGTGTTGTACGGCGTGTCGGTGGTGAGATCGCTCTTGTGGATGTTGCCCGCATAGTTCGCGCCCATGCCGTAGATCACGCTGGGGTCGGTCTGCAGCAGCATGTGGTTCTGCAGGCGCCGCACGAACACGCCGGCGATCTGTGCGCGCTCGTCCGGGCGGCCGGTCTCCTTCTCCACGATCGAAGCCAGGATCAGCGCCTCGTACGGCGTGGCCAGCGGCAGATCGTGCGCGCGTCCTGCCCACAGTTCATCGAGCGTCTTCACCATCGCGGCATGCGCGCGGCGGAGGATGTCCAGGTCGCCGTCGCCCTTCACGTAAGCGTAGGTCTCGGGCAGGAAACGGCCTTCCGGCATTTCGCCGCCGGCGCCGATCTTCTGCATGATCGCGGCATCCTCCAGCCCGGCGCTGTCGTGGTTCAACTTCTCGGCCCTGGCCAGCGCCTGGCGCAGCTCGGCGAAGGTCCAGCCGTCGACGATGGTGAAGTTGCGCTGCAGCACCTTGCCGCCCGCCATGTTCGCGAGCAGCTGGCGCGGGGTGATGCCGGGCTCCAGCGCGTATTCGCCGGCATGCAGCCGGCCGGCCACGTGCATCTGCCAGGCCAGCAGCCGCCAGTACCACGGGTTGGCGGTGCTGAACCCGCGCTGGTGCAACTCGCCCACGATCGCCTTGAAGCTGCTGCCACGGCCGACGTCGATACTCTCGCCCTGCGCCGTCACGTTCAGCGGCGCGGTCCCGAAGCGGGCGTAGTCGTTCCAGCCATAGGCCAGCGCGCCGGCAGCCACCAGCAGCACGATCAGCAGCAGCCGCGACCATGCGTGCCTGCGCGTCGGTTTGTCACTCATCCGCCCTGCTCCATCGAAAATCCCAGGTTGCACCAGTGTTGCTGCAGCTGGCGGGTCGTCGCGCCCGGCGCATAGCTGCAGTCACCCAGCGAATGTACCGGCACGATGCCGCGCACGCTCGAGCTGAGGAAAACCTCGCTGGCGCCACGCAGCATAGCCAACGTCAGCTCGCCGGTCCGCGCCTGCGGGCACACCGCCAGCACTTCTGCACGAGCCACGCCGGCCACGCCACAACGATCCAGCGCCGGTGTCAGCAGTTCGCCGTCGACCACCGCGAACAGGTTGGCCATGGTTGCCGAAATCACCCGCTCGCAGGTATCGAGCAGTACGCCTTCGACGATCGCCGGATCGTCCCATTCCGCACGTGCCAGCACCTGCTCCAGCCGGTTCAGGTGCTTGATGCCAGCCAGCAGCGGCTGTTCCGCCAGACGGATGTTGCACACGCGCAGGCGCACGCCTTGCGCGTAGGCCGCGGCGGTGACCGGCGGCGGCACGAACGCAGCCACCACCCGGGTCGGCCGCGGCGATACCGGCAGGGCGTAACCGCGCTCCCCGGCGCCGCGGGTGATCGTGAAGCGCACGACCGACTGCGGCATGTCGCGGCTGACCTGCAGCGCCTCGCGCCACAGCAGCGCCGGATCGGGCGACGGAATGCGCAGTCGCGAGCAACCCTCCAGCAACCGCTGCATGTGGCGCGTCCACAGCGGCGCCGCCGTGCCGACCAGGCGGATGCTTTCGAACAGGCCGTCGCCATAGGCCAGCCCGCGATCCAGCGCGGATATCCGCTCCGCCGCGACGCCGTCGACCAGCATGCGTGCCGTCTTCAACCCGGCACTCCCAGCGCGCGCAGCAGGCCACGCGCCTTGGCGCGGGTCTCGTCCAGCTCGCTCGCCGCCACCGAATCGGCCACGATGCCGGCACCCGCACGCAGGCTGACTTCGTCGCCGGCCAGGGTCAGGGTGCGGATCAGGATGTTCAAGTCGAGCTCACCGTTGCGATCGAGATAGCCCAGCGCGCCGGTGTAGGCGCCGCGCGGCGCGTCTTCCAGCGCGGCAATGATTTCCATGCAGCGCACCTTGGGGCAACCGGTGATGGTCCCGCCAGGAAAGGTGGCGGCGATCACCTGGCCCGGTGTCACGTCGGCGCGCAGGCGCCCGCGTACATTGGAAACGATGTGGTGAACGTGGGCGTAACTCTCCACCACCATCAACTCGTCCACCTCGACCGTGCCCGGCACGCAGACGCGGCCGAGGTCGTTGCGCTCCAGGTCGATCAGCATCACGTGCTCGGCGCGCTCCTTCGGGTGCGCACTCAGTTCGCGGATGCGCGCCAGCTCGTCGTCGCCGGGCAGCCGCGGGCGCGTACCGGCGATCGGCCGGGTCTGCGCCACGCCGCCGCGCACCTCGACCAGCCGCTCCGGCGATGAGCTCGCCACCGCCCACCCCGGCTGCTGCAACAAGCCGGCGAACGGTGCCGGATTGGCCCGGCGCAGCGCTGCATAGAGCGCCGACGGCGCGGGCGGCGGCGCATAGCGCGCCCGCCAGGCACGCGACAGGTTCACCTGGAAGATGTCACCGGCGTGCAGATGCTCGTGGATACGCGCCACGCCGTCGAGGAACCGCTGCGGCGCATCCTCCTCCCAGGCGATCGGGGCGGGCAGCGGCGGAATCGGCGACGCGGCGGCGAGATCGGCTTCCAGCACATCGAGCAGGTGCTCGTGGCCGGCCTCGGCGACCAGGATCGTGCAGGCGCGTCGATGGTCGACGATGGCCGCCACCGGGCAACGCACGGCCAGCGCCAAGGGGATGGCGCGGGGCGCATGCAGCCGCAACGTCGGCTCGATCTCGCCGGCCAGCTCGTAGGCCAGCAGCAGCACCCAGCCGCCATGGAACGGCAGTTCGTCGTGCTCCGCTGGCAGGCGCTCGGCCTGCCAGGCGGCATCCAGCGCATCGACGAAACGCCCTCCGCACGCGGCACCCGTGCCGTCGCGCAGGCTGCCGTCGGTGTGCAGGGTCAGCCGCTGGCCCGGAAACGCGAACAGGATGTCGTAGCGCGACTGCGCCGTGCCATGCACCACGCTTTCCAGCAGGCAGGGATAGCGGCCGGGAAATGAAGCGGCCGGCGCGAGCAGGTCGCGCCGGCCGTCCAGGGTACGGCGATGGCAGGTCACGCTCAGACGCGGCGGAAAGCCAGCGTACCGTTGGTGCCGCCGAAGCCGAACGAGTTGGAGATCGCCACGTCGAGCTTCGCCTCGCGCGCGGTGTGCGCCACGAAATCGAGGTCGCAGCCTTCGCCCGGTTCGTCCAGGTTGATCGTCGGCGGCATCACCTGGTCGCGCAGCGCCAGGATGCTGAAGATCGCCTCGACGCCGCCGGCCGCGCCGAGCAGATGGCCGGTGGTGGACTTGGTCGAACTCATCGCCAGCTTGTAGGCGTGGTCGCCGAACACCCGCTTCGCCGCCATCACCTCGCCCAGGTCACCCAGCGGCGTGGAGGTGCCGTGCGCGTTGACGTACTGCACCTCGGCGGGATTGAGGCCGGCGTCGTCCAGCGCGATCTGCATGCAGCGCGCCGCGCCTTCGCCGCCCTCGCTCGGTGCGGTCATGTGGAACGCATCGCCGCTCATGCCGAAGCCGACCAACTCGGCGTAGATGCGCGCTCCGCGGGCCTTGGCGAATTCGTATTCCTCCAGCATCAGCACGCCGGCGCCGTCGGACAGCACGAAGCCGTCGCGGTCCTTGTCCCACGGACGGCTGGCCCTGGTCGGCTCGTCGTTGCGGGTGGACATCGCCTTGGCCGAGCAGAAGCCGGCCATCGCGGTGCCGGTAGTGGCGAACTCGGCGCCGCCGGCGATCATCGCGTCGGCGTCGCCGTACTGGATCATCCGCGCGGCCAAGCCGATGTTGTGCGCGCCGGTGGTGCACGCCGTGACGCAGGCGATGTTCGGCCCCTTGAGCCCGAACATGATCGACAGCTGGCCCGAGACCATGTTGATGATCGAACTCGGCACGTAGAACGGCGACACCCGGCGCGGCCCCTTCGCGGCCAGTTCCAGCGTGGTGGCTTCGATCGTGTACAGGCCGCCGATGCCGGCGCCGACCGCCACGCCGATGCGCGGCGCATTCGCCTCGGTCACTTCCAGCCCGGAATCGCGCAGGGCCTGGGTGCCCGCCGCCACGCCGTAGTGGATGAACGGGTCCATCTTCTTGACGTCCTTCGCCGGCATCCATTCGGCCGGATCGAAGCCGCTGACCTGGCCGGCGATGCGCGTGGAATAAGCGGAAGTGTCGAAATGGGTGACCGGACCGATCCCGCTGACGCCCTTGAGGACACGTTCCCAGGCGCTGGCGATGTCGTTGCCGACCGGCGAGATGATGCCCATGCCGGTCACTACCACACGTCGCTTGCTCATGCTGATGTTCCTTACGTGATTGCGTGGTTCTGCCGTTGCCGGCAGCCGTCCCGCGCAGGGAGCGGGGAACGCAGCCCGCGCGTGTCCGGCGGGCGGGCCGCCCACCATACGGGATCGGACGTTACAAATTGCAGAAACGAAAACTGCGCCAAGATGGCGCAGCGTTCGGTGTCCCCGCGTGAACCGATCGACCCGCACGAAGCAGGCCTGCCCGGTCGGCGGCGATCGATTCCGTAGCGATCAATCCTTGGAGTGGGCCTTGATATAATCGACGGCCTGCTGCACGGTGGTGATCTTCTCGGCGTCCTCATCGGGAATCTCGGTCTCGAACTCTTCCTCGAGTGCCATCACCAGTTCCACCGTGTCCAGCGAATCTGCGCCCAGATCGTCCACGAACGAAGCGTTCGCCGTGACTTCATCTTCCTTCACGCCCAACTGCTCGACGACGATTTTCTTGACGCGCTCTTCGATGGTGCTCATGTTGCCCATACCTCTCAAGGAGTAATTGATTTGTCTGTGCCGGCGCGAGGCCCGCAAAAGGCCGGCGCATTGTAGTGGCTAAACCGCGAGGCCGCCACGATTGGCCGATGACGAAGGCATGCCGCCCCCCATGATCGGCGCGAAAGCGCAATTGTCGCCTAAAACGGGTCCGCTGGCGACAACTGCGTCCACCTGTCTTACGGCATGTACATACCGCCATTGACGTGCAGGGTTTCCCCGGTAATGTAGGCCGCCGCCGGCGAGGCCAGGAAGCCCACCGCCCTGGCGATGTCCGTTGCCTCGCCCAGCCGGCCCAGCGCGATCTGGCCGAGCAGCGCCTGCTTCGATTCTTCCGGCAGCGCGCGGGTCATGTCGGTGTCGATGAAGCCCGGCGCCACCACGTTGACAGTGATGCCGCGGCTGCCGATCTCGCGCGCCAGCGACTTGGAGAACGCGATGATGCCGGCCTTCGCCGCGGCGTAGTTGGACTGGCCGGGGTTGCCGGTGAGGCCGATCACCGAGGCGATCGAGATGATGCGGCCCTTGCGCGCCTTCATCATGCCGCGCATCACCGCCTTGGACGTGCGGTAGACCGAGGTTAGGTTGGTGTCGAGGATCGCCTGCCAGTCCTCGTCCTTCATGCGCAGCAGCAACTGGTCGCGGGTGATGCCGGCGTTGTTGACCAGGATCGAGACCGCGCCGAACTCCTTCGCGATCGCGTCGACCAGGCCCTCGACCGCAGCACCGTCGGTGACGTTCAGCACGCGGCCGTGGCCGCCGTGCGCGGCCAGCCGCTCGCCGATCGCGGACGCACCGCCTTCGCTGGTGGCGGTGCCGATCACGGTGGCGCCCATCGCCGCCAGCTCGTCCGCGATCGCCGCGCCGATGCCGCGGCTGGCGCCGGTGACCAGCGCGATTTCACCTTGCAGTGGTTTGCTCATGGGAATCGTTCCTTCGGGAATCGGGAAATCTGTGCTCACGCCCATTCGGCGCGGGCGGCATCGAGTTCGAGCGGGGTGCCGATCGCGCGCGCCTCGATGTTCTTGTCGATGCGCTTGATCAGGCCAGCAAGCACCTTGCCCGGACCGCATTCGGCGATGCGCGTGGCGCCGCCGGCGGCGAGCTCCTGCACGCATTCGGTCCAGCGCACCGGCAGGTACAGCTGGCGCTGCAGCGCGCCGCGGATCTCCTCGAGCGTGGCGTAGCTTTTCGCCTCGGCATTCTGGATCACCGGGGTCGACGGCAACTGCCAGTTCAACCTGGCCATGCGCTCGCCCAGCCGGTCGGCGGCCCCGCGCATCAGCATGCAGTGCGAGGGCACCGACACGGCCAGCTTGATCGCCTTCTTCACGCCCAGCTCGGCCAGCCGGGCCAGTGCGCGATCGACCGCCTCGGTGTTGCCGGCAATCACCAGTTGTCCCGGCGAGTTGTAGTTGGCCGGCGCCACCACCTGTCCCTGTGCCACTTCCTCGCATACCTGCGCGATCTGCGCATCGTCGCCACCGAGGATCGCCGCCATCGCGCCCACGCCGGCCGGCACCGCCGCCTGCATCAGCCGGCCGCGCTCGGCCACCAGCGCCGCCGCGTCGTGCAGCGACAGCGCGCCGGCGCAGACCAGCGCGCTGTATTCGCCGAGGCTATGGCCCGACAACTGCGCCGGACGCGCGCCGCCGAGCTTGTTCCACACGCGCCACGCCGCCACGCTGGCGGCCAGCAGGGCCGGCTGGGTGTTCTCGGTGCGGTTGAGCTGCTCCTCCGGTCCCTGCTGGCTCAACGCCCACAGGTCGACTCCGGCGCCTTGCGAAGCCTCGTCGAACGCGGCCCGCACCTCGGCGTGCGCCGCGGCCAGGTCCGCCAGCATGCCGACCGACTGCGAGCCCTGGCCGGGAAAAACGAAAGCGAGCGGAGCAGAAGCGGAACTCATGGATACGCGGATCCCGGTCGACGAAAACCGCCATGGTGCCAGCATCGCCGCCCATACGCAGCTGTATTCAGTATTTTCCGGGACACCAAACACGATGCCGCCCGGATGGGCGGCATCGTGGCGAACGATCGAACGATCGGCGACTCAGTAGCGCAGCAGCGCCGAAGCCCAGGTGAAACCGCCGCCGAATGCCTCCAGCAGCAGGTTCTGGCCACGCTGCACCTTGCCCGAGCGCACCGCATAGTCCAGCGCCAGCGGCACCGAACCGGACGAGGTGTTGGCATGCTTGTCGACCGTCACGACGACGCGCTCCATCGACATGTTCAGCCGCTTCGCGGTGGCCTCGATGATGCGCAGGTTGGCCTGGTGCGGGATCAGCCAGTCCACCTGCGATTCGTCCATGCCGGCGGCCTGCAGGGTCTCGCCGACCAGCGAGTCGAGCGTCTTCACCGCAACCTTGAACACCTCGCGGCCGGCCATGCGGATGCGCACACCGTGGCCCGGCTCGTCCTTGAAGCCGACCGAGACGCCGACCGGGTTGTACAGCAATTCCTTGTAGCCGCCGTCGGCATGCAGGCAGGTGGCGTAGATGCCGGGCTCGCTGGACGCCTCCAGCACCACCGCACCAGCGCCGTCGCCGAACAGCACGCAGGTCTCGCGCTCGTTCCAGTCGACCATCCGGGTCAAGGTCTCGGCGCCGATCACCAGTACCTTCTTCGACTGCCCGCTGCGGATGAACTTGTCAGCCACGCCCAGCGCGTAGACGAAGCCCGAGCAGGCCGCGTTGACGTCGAACGCGGCGCAGCCGTTCGCGCCGAGGCGGTGCTGCACCAGGCAGGCGGTGGACGGGAAGATGATGTCCGGCGTGGTCGTGCCCAGCACGATCAGGTCGAGTTCGGAAGCCTTGACGCCCGCCGCCTCCAGCGCCTGTTGCGCGGCGCGGAAGGCCAGGTCGCCGGTGGTCTCGCCGGGAGCCGCGATGTGTCTCTGGCGGATGCCGGTACGGCTATGGATCCACTCGTCGCTGGTGTCGACGATCTTTTCCAGGTCGGCGTTGGTTACCACGCGCTCCGGCAGCGCGCTACCGGTGGCGATGATGCGGGAGTAGATCTGGGCCATTCAGCTGTCCATCGAACGTAAACTGGGATTGAACGCCGCAAGCGGCGCCAGCGCAACCGCCGGATGCGGCATTTGCGGTGTCCATCAACGCAAAACGGCGCGTCGCCGCGCCGTCTCGCATGATCGCGTCGGGGAACCAGGGGTTCCGCGAGGACGATCAGTCCTCGACCGACACCGCACCCTTGGTCTCGACCACTTTCTTGCCGCGATAGTAGCCGTCCTTGGTGACATGGTGGCGCAGGTGCACTTCGCCACTGGTCGGATCGGTGGACAGCTGCACGGTCTTCAGCGCGTCATGCGCACGACGCATGCCGCGGGTGGACGGGGTACGGCGGCTCTTGGCAACGGCCATGGTAGTTCTCCAGCTGAAACTTGATGATTGAAACCGGGATGATCTGTTGCGACATGACCCGGATCGGACGACCCGGGTCGGTGGTTACTTCTTCAGTTCGCGCAACACCGCGAACGGATTCTCGGAATGCCCCTCGCCGGCAGGATCCGGGTCTTGGCCTGTCACTTCGTCGGGCAGGCTGCTGTCCGGATTGACCGGAACCAGCGGCAGCGCCAACAGCAATTCGTCTTCTATCACATCCGCCGGATTCAACCGGCCGTCCTCTGCCACCAGCAGCGGCTCGCAATCCGACGGCAGGCCGGCCTCGTCGCGCTCCTGCCGGATCAGGCCAAGCCGGGTATCGACCGCCATCGGCAGCACGAACGGCTCCAGCGTACGCTGGCAAACCAGCGACAACGGCGCCCGGACCCGCACGTCGACGTAGCTGATTCCCAGCTCGTCGCGCCCGAAATCCAGTTCGAACCGCAGCTCGCCATCGGTGCTCGCCAGCAGCTTGCTCAGCCGGGGCATGGCCGCGATGGGTAGCGTTCCCTCGAACGAACGCCGCGCCGAGACCATGCGCCAAGCGTCCACGGACTCTGGCAGTGTCACGGACATAATCGCGAAATGTTAGGTTCGACTTCACCCGAAGTCAACTGGCACGATGGCCGCCAGCCGGGAGCCCGCCCTGCGGGACGCCCGATTTTGCCTGATCCGCCCCCGATGCGGCAGACTGGATTTCCTTTCCGCCCGAGCCACCGCCCTTGGACCTTTACCTGACGCTCGGCACCGCCGTGTTGCTGGTGCTGCTGGTTGCCCTGGCCGGCGGCAGCCTGGTCTGGCGTCGACGCCAGGCCCGGCGCAGCAGCAGCCTCCAAACCCTGCTCGACCTGGCCGACCGGCTCGAAACCGACCTGAAGACCTGCCGCAGCGGCCTGCAGCAGGCGCATGCAGTGATGTCGCTCAATCCCGACCTGCCCGCCGCCAGCGAACAGGATGCACGGCACGCGATCGACGCCGGCCTGCGCGCCCTGCTGCAGCAGCGATTGTGGATCCGCGACCGCTCGCCGCGCGCCAGCCAGCACGAGCTGGACGAGGCCGCCGCCTCGATGCGCGGTACCCGCGATCGCCTGCAACCGTTGCTGCAGGCGCTCAGCCAGGCCCAGACCGACCTGAACAGCGCGATGCGCGAACACATCCGGCGCGACTCGGACACATGACGGCAAACCTTCCCGTGCCCCGCGTCGTGCTGGGGTCGACTTCGCGCTACCGAGCCGAACTGCTGCGCCGGCTGCTCCCCGATTTCGAACAGATCGCGCCCGGCACCGACGAAACCCCATGGCCGGGCGAGGCGCCCGTGGCACGCGCCCTGCGCCTGGCGATCGCCAAGGCGGAAGCGGCTGCGCGGGAATACCGGAATGCGCTGGTGATCGGCTCCGACCAGGTCGCCGAGATCGACGGGCTGGTCCTCGACAAGCCCGGCAGCGCCGAGCGCGCCCGCAGCCAGCTCGCCGCCAGTTCCGGCCGCGACGTGCATTTCCATACTGCGCTGTGCCTGCTCGACAGCCGCGACGGCCGCCGGTACACCCATATCGATCACACCCGGGTCCGCTTCCGCGAGCTGGATCCCGCGGAAATCGCCCGCTACGTCGAACGCGAACAGCCACTGGACTGCGCCGGCAGCTTCAAGTGCGAGGGCCTCGGCATCAGCCTGTTCGAGGCGATCGACAACCACGACCCCAGCGCGCTGATCGGCCTGCCGCTGATCGCGTTGGCGCGAATGCTGCGCGGAGCAGGCATCGAGCTGCCCTGAGCCGCGGCTACACTGCGTTTCACCCATTGCCACACGAACGCCCGGATGCCCATGTCAGCGTTGACCCAGCCCCACGACGAACCCCTGCAGCAGCGACTGGACGCCGCGATGGCCCAGGTCAACCGCGTGCTGCTGGGCAAGCCGCGCCAGGTAAAGCTCGCCTTCGCCTGCCTGATCGCCGGCGGCCACCTGCTGCTGGAAGACGTGCCCGGCGTGGGCAAGACCACCCTGGCGCATGCGCTGGCGGCCACCTTCGCGCTGGAGTTCCAGCGCGTGCAGTTCACCAGCGACCTGCTGCCGTCGGACATCATCGGGGTCAGCGTGTACGAGCGCGAGACCGGCCAGTTCCGCTTCCACCCAGGCCCGATCTTCACCGGCCTGCTGCTGGCCGACGAGATCAACCGCGCCAGCCCGAAGACGCAGAGCGCGCTGCTGGAGGCGATGGCGGAGAGCCAGGTCACCGTGGACGGCCAGACCCATGCGCTGGCGCAGCCGTTCTTTGTGGTCGCCACGCAGAACCCGCTGGACCTCAACGGCACCTTCCCGCTGCCCGACTCGCAGCTCGACCGCTTCATGCTGCGGCTGTCGCTGGACTATCCGGATGCCACCGCCGAACGCGCCCTGCTCACCGGCTCGGACCGGCGCGACCTGCTGGCCCAACTCGTCCCGCAACTCGACGGCAGCGCCCTGCTTGCGTTGCAGCGGCAGGCGCAGGCAATCACCGCCAGCACCGCCCTGCTCGACTACCTGCAGGCGCTGCTCGCCGCCAGCCGCCGGCATGCCGACATCCGCGTGGGCCTGTCGCCGCGTGCCGGCCTGGCCCTGCTCGGCGCCGCGCGCGCCTGGGCCCTGCTCAGCGGCCGCGGCCACGTGTTGCCGGAGGACCTCCAGGCGCTGTTCGTGCCGCTGGCCGCGCATCGTCTGCTGCCGGTGCGCGGCGCCAACGGCGACACGCTGGCGCGGCAGCTGCTGGCCGAGGTGGCGGTGGATTGATGCGCGGCCTGCTGCAGCGGCTGTTGCGACGGGCCGAGCGCCGGCTGCCCGCGCTCACCCGCTACCGTCGCCCGGAGAGCCTGCCGATCGAACTGCATCGGCGCCGCATCTATATCGTGCCCACCGGCTTCGGCCTCGGCTTTTCCGTGCTGCTGCTGGTGATGCTGGTCGGTGCGCTGAACTACGCGAACAACGCCGGCCTGCTGCTCACCTGCCTGCTCGGCGCGGCCAGCGCGGCCAGCATGCTGGTGGCCTTCCGCAGCCTCGACGGCCTGCGCCTTGCCCATATCCGCGCCGGCCACGCGATCGCCGGTCAGCCGCTCGAACTCGCCCTGGCGTTCGATTCCAGCCGCCCGCGCAACGCCATCCGCGTCGACCTGGGCTGCAGCACGACGGCCTTCGCGCTCGATGGCCATGCCACCACCGAGGTGAAACTGGCGCTGCTCACCACACAGCGCGGCTGGCAGCCGCTGCCGCGGCTGCGCGTGTGGAGCAACTGGCCACTGGGGCTGTTCCGTGCATGGAGCTGGCTGCATCCGGAGCAGTCGGTGCTGGTATGGCCGCGGCCGGAAACCGCCGGGCCGCCGCCCCGCGCGCCGGCCGAAGACGCCAGCCACATGCGCCTGCACCGTGGCGATGAGCTGGCCGCGCTGCGCGATTACCGCTCCGGCGACCCGCAGCGGCATATTGCCTGGAAAGCCAGCGCCCGCCACACCAACCTGCTGGTGAAGGATTTCGAGCAGCCACAAAGCCGGCCGCAATGGCAGCTGGACTGGCGCCTGCTCGGCGGACTGGACCACGAGGCGCGCATCGCCCGCCTGGCGCGCTGGGTGAACGAGGCACAGGCCCGACGCAGCCAGTACAGCCTGTGGCTGCCCGGCAACGAGATCGCCAGCGGCAGCGGCCCGCTGCACCATGCGCGCTGCATGAACGCGCTGGCGCAACTGCCATGACGCCGGCGCCGCGCGGAAAATCGCCGGAGCGGCCGATCGACGCCCGCACGTTCGACCTGCTCGGCCTGACCATGGCATTGGTGCTGGGCCTGCATGCGCCGCACATGCCGTGGTGGCTGGTCGTGGCCCTTGCGCTGATCCTCGGCTGGCGCTGGTGGCAGCGCCGGCACCGCGCTGGCCGCGTACCGGGCTGGTTGAAGCTGCCGCTGCTCGCCCTGCTGACGCTGGCGGTGATCGTGCAATACGGCAGCATCTTCGGCCGCGAACCGGGCGCGGCGCTGGCGGTCGGCCTGCTGGTGCTGAAACTGCTGGAAACCGAGACTTCGCGCGATGTCCGCGTCGGCATCAGCTTCGCCTGCTTCGCCCTGATGGCGGCGTTGCTGTTCGACCAGGGCCTGGTCGCCAGCGTGGTGGTCGCACTGGGCCTGCTGCCCGCGCTGGCCACCTTGCGCGCACTGGAACCGGGGCAGCTGCCGGCTGCCAGCCTGCCGCGCACGTTGCTGCCGGCGCTGGCGCTGGCCGCGGCGGCCCTGCCGCTGGCACTGCTGGCCTTCCTGCTGGTGCCGCGGCTGAGTTCGCCACTGTGGGGCGCGCCCTCGCCGAACCAGGCCCGCACCGGCCTCAGCGACAGCATGACGCCGGGCAACTTCACCGACCTGCTCACCGACGACCACCCCGCCATGCGGGTCAGCTTCGATGGTGCGCCACCGCCGGCCGAGCAGCGCTATTTCCGCGCCTACGTGATGTGGAACTTCGACGGCCGTGCCTGGCGCTACTTCGATCCCCGCCACGCCAGCCCGCAGGAACCGGTGCCGGTCGAGGCCGCCGGCGCAATCCAGTACCAGATCAGCCTGCAGCCTACCCACCAGCGCGTGCTGCCGGTGCTGGACGTGCCCTTGCAGGCGCCGCCCCGGGCCACCCTGCAGACCGACCGCGAGGTGATGGCCGACAAGCCGGTGAACGATCCGCTCAGCTACTCCGTGCGTTCGGCCCTGCGCTACCGGTTGCAGCCCTCGCTCGACGAACGCTCGCGCCGCCTCGGCCTGCGCCTGCCGGAGGGTTTCAATCCGCGCGCGCACGCCCTCGCCGCGCAATGGCGGCAGCGCTACGGCAGCGACGACGCGGCGATCGTGCAAGCGGCGCTGGCCCTGTTCCACAACGGCGGCTTCCGCTACACGCTGGCGCCGGCGCCGCTGGGCCGCGACTCGGTGGACGACTTCCTGTTCGACACCCGCGAGGGTTTCTGCGAGCACTACTCGTCGGCGTTCACCGTGCTGATGCGCGCCGCCGGCATCCCGGCGCGGGTGGTCACCGGCTACCAGGGCGGCTACTGGAACAAGCTGGGCAGCTACCTGCTGGTGCGCTATTCCGACGCCCATGCCTGGAGCGAGGTATGGCTGGCCGGGCGCGGCTGGGTGCGTGTCGACCCCACCGGTGCAGTCCGTCCGGAACGGGTTACGCTGGGCGCTGCGGCCGCCGCCGGCAACCAGCTGGCCTGGTACCGCAACGACTGGCTGCAGGGCCTGCGCAATCGCTGGGACGTCGTCAACCGCTGGTGGGACAAAGGCGTTATCGGTTTCGACGCGTTGCGCCAGCGCGGCCTGCTGACCCCGTTCGGCATCCGCGATGCCGACACCGCGACGCTCGGCGTACTGCTGGCGATCAGCGGGGTGCTGTTCATCGCGATCGGACTGGCGTGGGCCCTGTGGCGGCGGCAGCCACGCGCCCCGTTGCGCGATGCGCTGCGCGAGCTGGAGCGGAAGCTGGCGCGCAAGGGCATCGTGCGCCGCCCGGCGGAAGGCCCGCAGCACTACCTGAGCCGCGCCGCCCGGGCACTGCCCGGGCAGCGCGACGAACTGGCAAGCCTGATGAGGAGTTACCTGGAACTGCGTTATGCCCACGACGAACCGCCCACTGAACCATTGCGCGCATTCCGCCGCGCCGTGCGGGATTTCCGCATCGTCAACGTGGTCAAATAAGAGCCGACACGACGGCACAGGCCGTCGCCCATGTATGGAGAGATCCCCATGTCCCTGTACCGCCCACTGACCCTCGCCGCCGCCCTCGCCCTGCTGGCCGGATGCGCGACGGTGCCCAAGCCGCTGGAAGGCACCTATGCCGACGTCTCCACCGCCAGCGCCCAACAAGGCGGCGCGGGCGGCACCCGCGTGCGCTGGGGCGGTGAGATCATCAAGACCGAACCGGGTCCCCAGCAGACCTGTTTCTACCTGCTGTCGCGCCCGCTGGACAGCCAGGCACGCCCGAAGGCCGGCAACGCCGGCGAGAACCAGGGCCGCTTCGTCGCCTGCCGCGAGGGCTTCTACGATCCGGAAGTGTTCGTCCGCGGCCGCGAGCTGACCGTCACCGGCACGCTGCATGGCACGGTGTCGCAGAAAGTGGGCGACTTCGACTACGCCTACCCGCGGGTGGAGGCCGACGTGGTCTACCTGTGGCCGAAGCGCCCGGTCTACGTCAATTACCCGCCGGGCTTCTACGACCCATTCTGGGGACCGGGCTTCGGCCCGTACTGGGGCGGCTATCCGTACTACGGCTATTACCCGCACCGTGTGATCGTGGTGCAGCCGCCTCCGCCGCCCCCGCCGAAGAAATAAGCGCCTGCAAGAACGCCGGCTTCGCGCCGGCGTTCTTGCATGGGGGCGCGGACACTGCGCTCAGCCCGGCGGCCAGTGCATGCGTCGACCGGCCAGCAGGTGCACGTGCAGGTGGTACACGGTCTGCCCGCCGTCCTCGTTGCAATTGAGCACCGTGCGATAACCCTGCTCGGCAAAACCCTCCTGTTTCGCGTATGCCGCCGTGGCCAGCAGCAGTTTGCCGAGCAAGGCGGCGTCGCCTGCCGCCGCATCGTTGAGCGTGGCCAGCGGCCGCTTCGGAATGAACAGCACGTGCACCGGTGCCTGCGGATTCAGGTCGCGGAACGCCAGCACCTCGTCGTCCTCGTAGACGATGTCGGCCGGAATCTCGCGGCGGATAATCTTGCTGAAAATCGTGTCGCTCATGTCGGTTTCCTGAAGGTAATCGCTCAATCGAGCAGTTGCCGCCCGCCGAACGCATGCGCCAGCGTGCTGCGATCGACGTACTCCAGCTCGCCGCCCAGCGGCACGCCGTGCGCCAGCCGGGTCGGCCGCACGCCACCGGCACGCGCCAGCTGCGCCAGGTAGTGCGCGGTGGCCTCGCCTTCCACGGTGGGATTGGTGGCGATGATCAGCTCCTCGATCTCGCCCTCGCCCAGACGCTGGGCCAGTTGCGCCAGCCCGAGTTCCTCCGGGCCCAGCCCGTCCAGCGGCGACAGCCGACCCATCAGCACGAAGTACTGGCCGCGGTAGCCGGTGGCCTGCTCGATCGCCGCCAGGTCGGTGGGCGACTCCACCACGCACAGCACCTGGCGGTCGCGGCTGGCGCTGGCGCACAGCGCACACAGAGGTTCCTCGCTGAAGTTGCGGCAGCGCTCGCAATGGCCGATGCGCCGCATCGCCTGCTCCATCAACGCCGCCAGCTTCAGTCCGCGCTCGCGCTCGCGCTCCAGCAGATGGAAGGCCATCCGCTGCGCGCTCTTGCCGCCCACGCCAGGCAGGCAGCGCAGCGCTTCGATCAGTTCGGCGAGGAGGGGGGAACCGGAGGACATGGATGAGCCAAGTAGCGAGTGAAGAGGAGTGATGAGTGAGAGAAAAGCGGGAAGCGGCAGGCTGAGGCAGCCTCACTCCTCTTCACTCACTCCTGCCTTCAGAACGGCATCTTGAAGCCGGCCGGCAGGTTCATCCCGGCGGTGACCCCGCCAAGCTTGTCCTTGCTGACCTGGGCCACCTTGTTCACCGCGTCGTTGATCGCGGCGGCGACCAGGTCCTCGGCCATCTCGGGATCGTCGGCAAACGCCTGCCGGTCGATCTGCACGCGACGCACCTCGTGCGCACCGGTCATCACCACGCTGACCAGGCCGCCGCCGGCGCTGCCGGTGACTTCGAGTTTCGCGATTTCCTCCTGCGCGCGCTTCATGTCTTCCTGCATGCGCTGCGCCTGCTGCATCAGCTGACCGATCTGTCCTCTCATCACACGGCTCCGGATTCGTTGTCATAGGGTCTGATGGATTGCGGCACCACGCGCGCGCCGAATTCGCGCTTCAGCGACTGCACCAGCGGATCGCCTTCGATCGCCTGCTCGGCCGCGGCCTGGGCTGCATCGCGCGCCTGCGCGGCGCGCGCCGCCGGTGTCTGCGCGGCGGCGGTCTGGCTGCTGTTGACGAAGCGCAGGCGGATGCGCTCGCCCAGCGCGTGGCCGATGCGCTCCTCCATCTGGCTCACCATCGGCTCGACCGCCAGGCTCATGTGCGCAGGCTGCAGCGCCAGCACCAGGGTCTGCCCGTCGCGCTCGCGCAATACCGCATTCTGCGCCAGCAGGCCGAACGGTCCGCGCAGGCCGGCGCGCTCGATCAGCGCCTCCCAGTCCGGCAGTCCGTGGGCATCACGCGCCACCGGGGCGGCTGGCGGCGGTGCCGGCACCGCCGGCGCGCGCGGCGGCGGGGATTCGTGCCGGTGCTCTTCCCCAGCGGCCGACCGGGCGGGTGCCGCGGGCGCGGGACGTGCCACCGCCGGACTGACCACGGCCGGCCGTTCGGCATGCGCAGCCGGCTCACCGTCGCCGGGACGGAACGCCAGCATGCGCAGCAATGCCATCTCGAAACCGGTGCGTGCATCCGGCGCCAGCGCCAGGTCGCGGCGACCGGCGGTGGCGATCTGGTAGTACAGCTGCACGTCTTCCGGCGCGATCCGCCCGGCCAGCGCCGCCAGCGCGTTGTCGTCGGGGCCATCCTCTTCCGGCCGGTAACCGGGGATCAGCTGGATCAGCTGCAGCCGGTGCAGCACGCTGGCGATGTCGTCCAGCACACCGCCGAAGTCGGGCGAGTACGAGGCGATCTGCGTGCACTCGGCGAGCAGCCGCCCGCCGTCACCGGCGGCCAGCGCATCGAGCACGCCGATCACCTGCCCGCGCGCCACACTGCCGAGCATGTTGCGCACGTCGTCGGCATGCAGCGCGCCGCCGCCGTAGGCGATCGCCTGGTCCAGCAGCGACAGGCCGTCGCGCAGCGAACCATCCGCGGCGCGGGCCAGTTCGCCGATCGCTCCGTCCTCGTAGGCAATGTTCTCGGCACCCAGGATGTGCCGCATCTGGCCGGAGATCTGTTCCGGCAGCAGCCGTTTCAGGTTGAACTTCAGGCAGCGCGACAGTACCGTCACCGGCAGCTTCTGCGGGTCGGTGGTGGCGAGCAGGAACTTCACGTGCGGCGGCGGCTCCTCCAGCGTCTTCAGCAACGCGTTGAACGCGTTCTTCGACAGCATGTGCACCTCGTCCACCAGGTACACCTTGAAGCGGCCGCGCGACGGCGCGTACTGCGCGTTCTCGATCACCTCGCGCACGTCGTCCACGCCGGTGTTGCTGGCCGCGTCGATCTCCAGCAGGTCGACGAAGCGGCCCTCGTCCACCGCCGTGCACACCGCGCACTCGCCGCACGGATCAGCCGACTGACCGCGCTCGCAGTTCAGCGACTTGGCGAAGATGCGCGCGATGGTGGTCTTGCCCACGCCGCGGGTGCCGGTGAACAGGTAGGCGTGGTGCATGCGCCCGGTGTCGAGCGCATTGGTCAGCGCACGCACCACGTGTTCCTGCCCGACCAGTTCGGCGAACTTGCGCGGGCGCCATTTGCGGGCGAGTACCTGATAGGACATGCCTGATTACCTCGGGGCGAACTGGGATTGTGCCAAGTCGGGCGGGGTAAGTCAGTAATGACTGGTCTCAAAATGGCGGCGGCCCCGCCAGCCACACCCCGGCACCCGAATCATTCGCTACCGTTGCTTCCTTCCGGACCTGGCGGAGTTTGCGAACTATCGTCGCGGGGGGACCGACGGGGCCACCATGGACGTCAAGCGATGCACGCTTGCTGGTTTTGCGGCTGCGCCAGCTTCAGGCTGTCGCGCTTGTTCAGAAACTGGCGGAGAGAGCGGGATTCGAACCCGCGATACGTTTTACCGTATACACACTTTCCAGGCGTGCTCCTTCAACCACTCGGACACCTCTCCGCATACTTGACCCTCTTTGCGGCAATCCAGCCCTTCAAAGAGTCAGTAAGAATACCGGCAGCAGGGCCATGCAGGCAAGCGAGCGGGCACGGATTCAGCCAGCATCGGCCCTGGGTTCCATCGGAGCGGGCAAGGCGACCCGCTCGTCGGGGCTGGCGATGCGATAGCCGAGTGAAGCCAGCGCGGTGCCATCGGCTTCGCTGCCGTAGTGGTAAAGCAGCAGCCGGGTACGCAACGCTTCGGGATACTCACGATCGATGTCGTCGATGCCGGTGTGCGAGGGGTTGCCGACCAGGCCGCAGTCGTGGGCGATGATTTCGCCGGTGCCGGCACGGCTGGCCAGCACTTCGGGGATCGGCCGGGTGTCGCCGGTGTAGACGAAGCTGCCATCCAGCGCCAGGCCGTACGAGGTGCCCGGCACATGGTGGCGGGTGGCGAACACGTCGAACCACAGGCCGTCCAGCCAGAAACCGCGAGTGCACGGCACCAGACGGAACGCCTCCCAGAAGTTGACGCCGCCCTCGGCCAGCGCACCGGGGTAGTCGGCGACGCGCGCCTGCAGCCACGGCATCAGTGCCGCGTGGACAAACACCCGGGTGGTGCCGCGCAGGTGCGGGTCGAACCACAGGCGGATGAACAGCTGCTCCAGCCCGGCCACGTGGTCCATGTGGGTATGCGTGATGAAGATGGCCGGCGGCAGCGCGTCGTACGCCGCCAGGTAGCGGTCGAGCGTATCGGGGCCGCAGTCGACCAGCAGCAGCGGTACGCCGGCCCGTTCCAGCACCACGGCCGACGAGCCCAATTCCACCGCGTGGGCGGCGCCCACGCCAAGAAAATGCAGATGCCAGTTCATGGGTTCAGCGTACGCCCATAACGGTAGAGCAGCGGCTGCCAGATGCGCTTCTCGAACGCCGCCTCGCCGTCGGCGGCCGCGCCGAGCTTGAGCAGCGACCGACGCAGACGCTGCAGGTTCGCCTGTTGCCAGGCCACGGAAGGGATGCGCATGCGGCCGCGGTCGAAATCGATCAGGTACAGCTCATCCGGTGCCACCAGCACATTGTGTGCGTTCAGGTCGGCATGCCAGACGCCGGCACGATGGAAACGCGCCACCAGCGCGCCGACCTCCTCCGCCAGTTCGCCATCCAGCCTCCCCGCCGCCAGGCATTCAGCCAGCGTGCGCGCGTCGGCGATGCGGCGGGTGATCAGGTCGGCGCTGTAGAACATGCCGTGCCGGCAATACCGCGCGGCCACCACCGCCGGACCGGGCAGCTCCAGCCGGGCGATCTCGGCGAGCAGGCGGAATTCCGCGAACGGGCGTGTGCGGTCGGCGCCGGTCCACAGATACCGATCGCCCATCAGCGCGGCGACCAGGCCGCCACGACGATAATGCCGCAGCACGCATTCGCCCACCGGCGTGGCCACGATCGCGACACCGCCGCGACCGCCGGCCTGCGTGTGCAGCGCACCGCGCTCGCGCCAGTAATCCGGCGCGAACCAGTCGTGCCCGACTTGTGGCGATGCCTCGACGTCGAACAGAATCGCGCCTTCGGCATCCTTGTGGGTTTGTTCCTGCATCATCATGCCCGGTGACTGCCCCGGATTCTAACCCAGCCCCATGACCCCGAACCCGATCACTGCCCCCTCCTCGATCTGTCTGCTCCGCACCTCCGCCATCGGCGACGTCACCCATGTGGTACCGCTGGTGCGCACCCTGCAGCAGGCGTGGCCGCAAACTTCGCTGACCTGGATCGTCGGCAAGCTGGAACGCAGGCTGGTTGGCGACCTGCCCGGCGTGGAGTTCGTCACCTTCGACAAGGCCGCCGGCTGGACCGGCATGCGCTCGGTGCACGCGGCGTTGCGTGGCCGGCGTTTCGACGCACTGTTGCAGATGCAGGTGGCGCTGCGCTCGAACCTGCTCAGCCTGGGCATCAAAGCCGACCGGCGCATCGGCTACGACCGCGCGCGCGCGAAGGACCTGCACGGCCTGGTGATCAACGAACGCATCCCCGCGCGCAGCGGCGAGCACGTGCTGGACGCGATCGGCAGCTTCTGCGAACCGCTCGGACTGAAGCAGACCCAGGTGCGTTGGGATATACCGGTCCCCGATGAGGCGCATACCTGGGCCGCCGAACAGCTGCCCGGCGACGCGCCGACCCTGCTGGTCAGCCCCACTTCCAGCCATGCGCTGCGCAACTGGCGGCCGGAGCGTTATGCCGCGGTGATGGACCATGCCACCGCACGCGGCTGGCGCGTGGCGATGGTCGGCGGCCCGTCAGCCTTCGAGCGCGGGATGGCCGATGCCGTGCTGGCGGCATGCAAGTCGCCGCCGCTCGACCTTACCGGTAAGGACACGCTGAAGAAACTGCTGGCCCTGCTCTGCCGCACCCAGCTGCTGCTGACACCCGACTCCGGCCCAATGCACATGGCCAACGCGGTCGGCACCCGCGTGCTCGGCCTGCACGCGGCGAGCAACCCCGACCGTTCCGGCCCCTATTCCGACCGCCGCTGGTGCGTGGACAAGTACGACGAGGCCGCGCGCAAATTTCTGGGCAAGCCGGCCAGCGAGATACCGTGGGGCAGCAAGATCGAGAAGCCCGGCGTGATGGACCTGATCGGCGTGGACGAGGTGATCGAGCGCTACGAAGCCGCCGCGCGCGACATGCGGCTGTTTTAGACCGCGCGGTAATCCTGGTACGACTTTTCCTCGACCAGCTGCGAGCCGAGCTTCAGGTTGATCTCGCGCTTGAACGCGGCGCGCTCGTCGTTGCGGAAATACACCGCACGCGCCAGCTCGATGAACTCCTGATCGAAGGCCTGCGCCCTCTCCTTCAGGCGGATGCGGTCCTCGATGTCCCACAGCAGCTCGTTCACCGCCAGCAGGCGCGCACGTTCGTCGCCGATGTCGGTCCGCGAGGCCGCGTCGTTGGCCCAGGTCGCGTTGAGCAGGTCCAGTTCGTTGCGCACGTTGGCCAGCTTGGCCGCATCGGCGATGCGGCGCGACTTGATCTCCAGGATGGTGATCTTGTCGATCAACTCGCCGTAGGACACCGGGGTCTGGATCAGGCTCATGGTCTTGGCTTCCGTCAGAAAGGATGAATCATGCCGCCGGGCAAAGCGCGCCCTGCTGCACCAGCGCGCAGACCGTGCGTACATCGCCGTCCATCGCTCGGTCGCGGTGCATGAAGCCGATGTGCCGGCGCAGGATCGCATGCGCGTCGCGCACGCCGGCGCCGGCATGGAAATCGCCAGCACCGGCCAAAGCCGCGACGAGCTGCTGCACTTCGGCGACGAACTGTTCGTAGTGCGGCTGGCCCTCGCGCGGCGCGTTGGCGATCTTCGCCGCCAGCGCCTGCCAGCCACCGCGATTGGCCAGCCGGCGAGCCGCGTTCAGCATCTCCTGGCGGTAGTCCAGCGCCTGCGCGGCGGTATACAGCTCCAGCGCCAGCACGTGACCGAGGTCTTCCATCATTTCCAGTACGTGGCGCGCTTCGTTGGCACCCATCGAGACGTGGTCCTCGGCATTCGCGCTGGTCGGCACCGAATACACGCTGGCCGGATGCGCCCGCGTCGCCAGGTCGTTGACCAGTGCCGCGGCGGTGTACTGCACGATCATGAAACCGGAATCGGTGCCGTCCTCGTTGCCGGTGAGGAAGGCCGGCAGGCCGTCGTTGGTGGCCGGGTCGACCAGCTTGTTGAGGCGGCGCTCGGAGATCGAGGCAAGCACCGGGATGGCTGCCTTCACGTAGCTCATCGCCAGCGCCAGCGGCATGCCGTGGAAGTGGCCGGCCGAGATCACCTGCTCCTCGATGAACGGCGCGTCGTCGTTGTCCGGGAAGATCAGCGGATTGTCGGTGACCGAATTCAACTCGACGTCGATCACCCGGCAGGCCTGCGCCCAGGCATCGCGGACCGCGCCATGCACCTGCGGCATGCAGCGGAGGCTGTAGGCGTCCTGCGGCTGGTGCTTCTTGCCGCCCTTGAACGGCAGGAAGCGCGCGTAGAACGCTTCGCGGCCGTGGCGCTGGTTGGCCGGCACCCAGTCCCAGCCGATGTCGAAGCTGAGCGCCTGGTCGTCCGCTTCGCTCCATGCCTCGGCGCTCCACGGCTTGAAACGCGGCACCAGGTGATACGGAATGTCGAGCAGGGTGGAATCGGCCAGCAGTTCGCGCACGTGCGCGGCGGTTTCCACCTGCCCCGGATGCGGACGCAGCGCATGGACATCCGCACGCAGGGCGCCGCTGCGGCCGGCGAAGGCGTCCAGCGTCATCGCCGCGGCGAGGTCGGCGGTATCCAGCAGATGCTCCAGCGCATCCAGCGCCAGCGCGGCGGTGGCCAGCATCTGCGCAGTGCCGTTGTTGAGCGCCAGGCCTTCCTTGAACGACAACCGGATCGGTGCGAGTCCGGCGCGCTTCAGCGCTTCGGCGCCGCTCAACCGCTCGCCCTGCCAGAACGCCTCGCCGCCGCCGAGCAGCACGATGGCCAGGTGCGACAGCGGTGCCAGGTCGCCGCTGGCGCCGACCGAGCCCTTCTCCGGCACCACCGGCACCACACCCGCGTTGAGCATCGCGGCCAGCGCCTCCAGCGTGCCCACCCGAATGCCGGAGTGTCCGCGCATCAGCGTGTTGATGCGGATCAGCAGCATCGCCCGCACCACATCCTCGCCGAACGGTTTGCCCACGCACACCGCGTGGGTGATGATCAGGTTGTGCTGCAATTCCTCCAGCAGCGTGCCTTCGGGCGCGTGCGGATTGCCGCCCGGCAGTTCGTCACGTACACGATGCGCACCGAGCAGCTTGTCGGCGTTGCTGCCGAAACCGGTGGTGACGCCGTAGGTCGGCTCGCCGCAGCTGACCTTCTCGGCGAGAAAATCGGCGGCGCGCTGCACGCGCCTGAGCTGCGCCTGATCCAGCGCCACCGATGCGCCTTGCCGTGCCACCGCCACCAGTTGCGCACGCGTCAGGCTGCTGCCGTCGAGAAGAATGGTTTCGCTCACTTAACGAATGCTCCGCACCTTGTTGCCGTCATTCCCGCGCAAGCGGGAATCCATTTTTTGCCGTTGCCAGGCACCTACCGTGATGACCGCTTGTACTACGGCAAGTCTTCCAAAAGATCCCGCCATCGGGGGTTGCTGCCTTCGATCAGTTCCAGCTTCCAAGCTCGGTTCCACTTCTTCAGCTGCTTCTCGCGTGCGATGGCTGACGGGAAGTCCGGGTGGAACTCGAACCACACCAGGTGCTTCACGCCGTAATGCTTTGTAAAGCCTTCAACCACTCCATCGCGGTGTTCCCATGCACGCAGCTTGAGGTTTCCAGTCACACCCACATACAACGTGCCGCGTTCACCGCTGGCCATTATGTAAACAGCCGGCTGTTTCGAAGCCCTCCCTGCCTCCGTATCTTTCTTCAGGCCGTCATTCCCGCGAAAGCGGGAATCCATTTTGACTTCGTCGCAAGCTGAAGATGGATTCCCGCTTTCGCGGGAATGACGGCTGTGTGGGGGACGATGCTTTGTCTCACCCCATCGCCGCGGCCTGCTCCAGTTCCACCCGCAGCGTCTTGACCAGTTCGCTGCGCGCCACCTCGAACTGGTCCTCGCGGCGCAGGTCCTTCACCGTCACGACGCCGCGGGTTAGTTCGTCCTCGCCCAGCACCACCACGAAGCGGATGCCGGCACGGTCGGCGTACTTGAACTGCCTGCCCAGCTTACCGCCTTCGAGCACCACCTCGGTGGCGATGCCGGCGCCGCGGAGCTCGCTGGCCAGGGCGAGATAGGCGGGGAGCTGCGCCTCGTCCATCTGGGTCACCAGCACGTCGACCGTGCTCTTCGCCGTATCGATCAGGCCGGCATCGTGCAGCTGCCAGTACAGCCGGGTCAGGCCGATCGAGATGCCGACGCCGGGCAGGTGCGACTTGGTGTACTGGCCGGCCAGGTTCTCGTAGCGGCCGCCGGAGCAGATCGAACCGATCTGCGGGTGGTCGTTCAGCGTGGTCTCGTAGACCATGCCGGTGTAGTAGTCGAGGCCGCGGGCGATCGAGAGGTTCAGCGCATAGTGCGTCTGCGGCACGCCGAATGCGTGGATCAGCCCCAGCACCTCCTTCAGTTCGGCGCGGCCCTGCTCCATCGCTTCCGGGCCGGCGCCCAGCGCATCGAGCTTGTCGAACGCATCCTGCAGCGAGGTAGAGCGCACCTGCACGAAGGCGAGGATCTTTTGCGCCACCTCGGCGCTCAGGCCGAACGCCGCTCCGGTCAGCGTGTCGCGCACGTAGTCGGCGCCGCGCTTGTCCAGCTTGTCCACCTCGCGCAGCACCAGCATCTGCTGATCGCCGTCGACGATGCCGAGGCTCTCGAAGTAGCCGCGCATCAGCTTGCGGTTGTTGAGCTGGATGATGAACGGGCCGATGTCGAGTTCGCGGAACACGCTGTAGATCACTGCCGGGATCTCGGCGTCGTAACGCACCGACAGCGCGTCCTTGCCGATCACGTCGATGTCGCACTGGTAGAACTCGCGGAAGCGCCCGCGCTGGGCGCGCTCGCCGCGGTATACCTTCTGCATCTGGTAACGGCGGAACGGGAAGCTCAGGTCGCGCTCGTGCTCGGCCACGTAGCGCGCCAGCGGCACGGTGAGGTCGAAGCGCAGCGCCAGCTCGGGCGTGCCCTCGTCGGCCTTGTCCAGTGCGCCGGTGGACTGCACGAAGTACACCTGCCGTTCGGTCTCGCCGCCGGTCTTGGTCAGCAACACGTCGGAGTATTCGATCACCGGCGTCTCGACCGGGAGGAAACCGAATCGCTCGTAATTGCGGCGGATCACGTCGAGCATGCGCTGGAACGCGATCTGGTCTAGCGGCAGCAGCTCGAGCACGCCGGGCATGGTGCGGGCCGGGGTAAGCGCCATGGAATCCTCTACTGACGATGGGAACATTCCGCCCGGCAACGAAGCGCGCGACGGCAGCCGTGAAGATTAACAGAACGCCGTCGGCCTTCCGCAGAAAAATCCCCGGGCGGTTGCATCGAACCTGTTGCCAACTCCCCCAACGGCCATTAAGATACGCGGCTTCCCACGGGGTGTAGCTCAGCCTGGTAGAGCGCTACGTTCGGGACGTAGAAGTCGCAGGTTCGAATCCTGTCACCCCGACCAAATTCGACAAAAAAGCCGGCCTGGAGCCGGCTTTTTTGTGCGTCGGGAACGGGTCGTCAGTGAGCCAGGGCCAGCGCGGCCAGCCGGTCGAGTTCCTCCTCGACGAAACCGGCGTCCAGCCGCGCCGGGCGGTTGAACGGCCCGCGCAGGCCTACGCCCATGTAGTCGCGCAGAAGGGTGAAGAACGTCTCGATCGGCTCGATGCCGTCGCGTTCGCAGCAGTGGCGGTACCAGCGGGTGCCGGCGGCGACGTGGGCCACTTCCTCGCGCAGGATCACGTCCAGGATCGCTACCGTACGTTCGTCGCCGAGTCCGCGCAGCCGTTCGATCATGCCGGGGGTCACGTCCAGCCCGCGCGCCTCCAGCACGCGCGGCACCAGCGCCATCCTAGCCGTGTCGCTGTCGGCGGTCTTCTCGGCCATCTCCCACAGGCCGTTGTGCGCGTCGAAGTCGCCGTAGGCATGACCCAGTTCGGCCAGCCGCTCGGACAGCAGCGTGAAATGGCGTGCCTCGTCGTGGGCGCAGCTGGCCCAGTCGCGGTAGTACGCCGCCGGCTTGCCGCGGTAGCGGTAGACCGCGTCCCAGGCCAGGTTGATCGCGTTGAATTCGATATGCGCCACCGCATGCACCAGCGCGGCGCGGCCCTCGTCGCTGCCCAGCCCGCGCTGCGGCAACTGGCGGGCGTTGACCAGCCGCGGCTTCGCGGGACGGCCGGGGGCCCCGATCGGCCCAGGCGGCGGCGACGCCGGATCGGCATGCAGTTCGCCCGCCAGGAAGGCCAGCCAGGTCGCATGCGTGAGGCGCAGTTTCTCGGCCGGCTCGGTGGCGTCGAGGCAGGCCTTGGCGGCAGCGTGAAGATCCATACGGCGGGATGTGAATGCGCAGCAGCGGGTTACGAGTCAAGACGAGCGGAGATGGCCCCCTCTCGTTTCCCGCTCCTCTGCACTCAGCTGCCTTTCGTTACGCGCTGCGCCGCGCGGCCTTGGCGTCGTCCGAACGCAGCATCTGGATCTGCTCCAGGTAGTGCTGGTCCAGCCCGGTGACGTATTCGCCGGAGAAGCAGGAAGTGTCGAACTGCTTCAACTCCTCGTTGCCGTCCTGCACCGCCCAGACCAGGTCCTTGAGATCCTGGTAGATCAGCCAGTCGGCACCCAGCGTCTGCTCGATCTCCTTCTCCGTGCGCCCGGCGGCGACCAGTTCCGTGGCCGACGGCATGTCGATGCCGTAGACGTTCGGATAGCGCACCGGCGGGGCGGCTGAGGCGAAGTACACGTTCTTCGCGCCAGCATCGCGGGCCATCTGGATGATCTGTTTCGAGGTGGTGCCGCGCACGATCGAGTCGTCCACCAGCAGCACGTTCTTCTTGCGGAATTCCAGGTCGATCGCGTTGAGCTTGCGGCGCACCGATTTCACCCGCTCGCCCTGCCCCGGCATGATGAAGGTGCGACCGATGTAGCGATTCTTCACGAAGCCCTCGCGGAACGGCACGCCGAGCGCACCGGCCAGCGCGCTGGCCGCGGTGCGCGCGGTGTCGGGAATCGGGATCACCGCGTCGATACCGTGGTTGGGCCGCTCGCGCAGGATCTTCTCGGCCAGCTTCTCGCCCATGCGCAGGCGCGCCTTGTACACCGAGACGTCCTCGATCATCGAGTCGGGGCGCGCCAGATACACGTACTCGAAGATGCACGGCGTATGCGGCACGCCCTCGGCGCAGCGGCGGCTGTGCAGCTGGCCGTCGTCGGTGATGATCACCGCCTCGCCCGGCGCCACGTCGCGGATCCGCTTGAAGCCGAGGATGTCCAGCGCCACCGACTCGGACGCCACCGCGTACTCGCGACCTTCCGCGCTGACCCGCTCACCCAGCACCAGCGGGCGGATGCCGTGCGGGTCGCGGAACGCGATCAGCCCGTAGCCGAGCAGCAGGGCGATGCAGGCGTAGCCGCCGCGGGCGCGCGCGTGCACGCCGGCCACCGCCTTGAAGATGTGGTCCGGTGTCAGCTCCATCCGGTCCTGGATCTGCAGCTCGTGCGCCAGCACGTTCAGCAGCACCTCGGAATCGGAATCGGTGTTGATGTGGCGGCGGTCGTCCTGGAACATCTCGCGGCGCAGCGCGTCGGTGTTGACCAGGTTGCCGTTGTGCGCGAACGCGATGCCGTAGGGCGAGTTGACGTAGAACGGCTGCGCCTCGGCGGAGCCTTCCGAGCCGGCGGTGGGGTAGCGGCAGTGGCCGATGCCGATGCGCCCGCGCAGGCCGCTCATCGCGGTTTGCCCGAACACGTCGCGCACCAGTCCGTTGCCCTTGTGCAGGCGCAGCCGCGCGCCGTCCACCGTGGCGATCCCGGCCGCGTCCTGGCCGCGATGCTGCAGCACCGTCAGTCCGTCATAAAGCGCCGATGCCACTTCGGTGGTACCGACGATGCCGATGATTCCGCACATGGTTTGTTGCCTGCTTCGGGAGAGGTATTCAGTGGGTCCGGGGCGGGTGGAGCGCGCTGGCCGCAGCCGCCGGCGAGGCCGGACGAGCCGAACTGGCCGCCGGGCCGGGCATCGTGCCCGATATGGGGTTCGAAAGCGCCAACGGCAAGCTGGGCAGGTGCCCCAGCGCGACCGGCGCATGAATGTACTCGCGCACGCCGGGCGGTACCTGCTGGCCCAGCCATGCCGCGATGTGCTGGAACCGCGGCAGCAGCACCGACTGCCGCCACCAGGGGTCCCGCGTGAACGCGGTGAACCCGACCAGGAACACCAGCAGGCTCACCAGCAGCACGCCGCGGGCGAAACCGAACAACATGCCGAGCAGGCGGTCGGTGCCGGACAGGCCGGTGCCCTCGACCAGCTTGCGGATCGCGAAACGCACCAGCGCACCGACGATCAGCACGATCACGAAGCACAACCCGTAGCCGACGATGTAGCGCGCGGACGGCAACGCGATCACGTGCTCGAGGCGTGCCGCCGCCGCCGGACCGAGCATCCACGCCACCCAGAACGCGCCGATCCAGATCGCCAGCGCCAGCACCTCGGAAATGAGGCCGCGCCACAATCCGACCAGCACCGACAGGGTCAGCACGCCGAGGATGATGTAGTCGGTCCCGTTCATCGGTCCACCTGGCCGGTCATCGCTGGCGCCGGCACGTTCAGGGCACCGCGACGATGTTGCCGTCGATGCCGAGCTTTGCCTTGATCTGGTCGTGCAGACGCTGCGCATCGCTGCGCTGGGTCTGCGGACCGGCCCGCACGCGCCACAGCTGCTTGCCGCCGGACTGCACCGAGTCGACGAAGCCGTCGAAGCCGTTCGCGCGCAGCTTGTCGCGCAGTGCATTGGCGTCGCCCTGGCCGCTCACCGCCGCCAGCTGCACCGCCCAGCCGCCCGCCCTGGTGGTCGTCGCAGCGGCGGGCGTCGCCGCCGCGTTGTCCTGGCTGGCATCCTGTTCCAGCCGGGCCGGCACGCCCGGGATCGACCCGGTGATCTTCAGCCGCGCCGCCTCGGCGGCGGTCCGCGTCTCGAACGGCCCGGCCAGTACCAGTGTGCGCGGCTTGCCGGCCTGGGTGATCGCGCGTCCGGTCACCGGATAGCCCAGCGCACGCACGCGGCGCTCCAGGTTCGCGGCCCCCTCGGCGCTGGCGTAGGCACTGAGGTTGAGCGTATAGCTGCCGCGCCCCACAGCAGGCGCACCCGGCACGGTCACGGCCGCCGGCACCGGCCTGGGCGGCGTGACGGTCGCCACCGGCAGCGGCGTGGCCACCGTGGCGCTGGTGCCCGCCCTGGTCTGCTGAGGGATTACCGGCTGGCCAGGCGAAGCGCCCGAGCCGGGGATGATCCGGGTCGGCTGCGGCGGCTTGCCGGCTTCGGGGTCGGTCTCCACGTCGCGCGGGCGGCTGGAACCGATCTCCACCGTGGCCAGCCGCTCGCCCTGCGCCGGCGCAACTGCCTGCACCGGTGGGCTGCCGGCGCTGGATGCGCTTTTCGCGGCGTCCGGAGCCAGGCTCATGGTGCGGGTCTGCAGGTCGCGATCAGGCGCCGGCGGAATTGCCAGGCTGACCGCCTGGTCGCCGCCGGGTGCCGGCGGGGTGCTGGAAAAGAACATCGGCACGAACAGGACCGCCAGCGCGATCAGGACGGCGGCTCCCAGCAGGCGTGTTTTCAAGTTTTCGCTCCACGGCGGCAAACGCGATGCACAACGGCGCGATTATACCTGCCGGCGCCGGATGCCATGCGTGGCCGTTCAGCCGTTGCGTTCAGCCAGCACGGCAGCGGCCACGAAAAACGAGCCGAATGCCAGGATGCGCTCACCCGGTTGCGCAGTTGCGCGAGCCGCCGCCAGCGCCGCGGCCACATCGGCGTGGGCGTCGAACGATGCCTGCGGCAGGACCTGCCGCAGGATCGCAGCCAGCGCGCCCACGGGCAGGCCCCGTGGCGTCGCCCGATCCAGCCCGGCCAGGTGCCAGTGGCCGATGCGTGCGCCGAGCGCGCCGATCACCCCGGCTACGTCCTTGTCCGCCAGCGCACCGTATACCGCGTGCGTCCGCAGCGGCGGCTGGGCGTCCAGCCACTCGGCCAGCGCGCGCGCGGCCTGCGGGTTGTGGCCCACGTCCACGATCAGCGCGGGATCGCCGCCGAGCGACTGCAGCCGCGCCTCCACCCGCACCTCGTGCAGGCCGGCACATGCTGCCGCGAAAAGCGTGCTGGGCATGAACAGGTCACCATCCAGCGCATGCAGCGCGGCAACCGCGGCCGCCGCGTTGGCAAACTGCACCGGCGCGGCCAGCGCGGGATCGGGCAGTTCCATCGCGATGCCGTCGCGATGCCGCCAGCGCCAGCCGTCCGCGTGCCGCTCGACGCCGAAGTCGAGACCCGCCCGCTCGATCCGCGCGCCGCGTTCGGCCAGCGCATCGAGCAGGCCGGCCGGCGGGGCCGCCTCGCCCACGATCGCCGGCCGGCCGGCCCGCGCGATGCCGGCTTTCTCGCGGCCGATGCTGTCGCGATCCGGGCCGAGCCAGTCCATGTGGTCCAGATCCACGGTGGTGATGACCGCCACGTCGGCGTCGATGATGTTCACCGCATCCAGTCGCCCGCCCAGCCCCACCTCCAGCACCGCCACGTCGACGCCGGCGCGGGCGAACAGGTCGATGGCGGCCAGCGCGCCGAACTCGAAATAAGTCAGCGGAATCTCCCCTCGCGCCGCCTCGATACGTTCGAACGAGGCAACCAGCGTGGCGTCATCGGCGTCCGCGCCGTCGATGCGCACGCGCTCGTTGTAGGCCAGCAGGTGCGGCGAGGTGAACGCGCCGACGCGCAGGCCGGCGGCACGCAACATCGCCTCCAGCAAGGCGACCGTGGAGCCCTTGCCGTTGGTGCCGCCGACCGTGATCACCCGCTTCGCCGGCGCCGGCGCGCCCATCCGCCGCCATACCTCGCGCACGCGATCGAGTCCCAGCTCGATGCTGTGCACGTTGACGCGTTCCTGATACGCCAGCCATTCGGCGAGGGTGCGGGGCATGCGGTGACTTTGTGCAGTGGGTGGAACGGCATCCGGCGATACGGCACTGGCACGGATGAACAGGCACAAAGTCTAAAGCATTGCCTCAACCGAACGGATGGATGCCGCTGTAATGCAGCGCCATGTACATGCCGAACATGGTCCAGAACATTTTCTTCAGCGCCTTGCCGGCGAGCAGGGCCACCAGCAGGCCGAGCAGCAGCGGCATGTGTTTTTCCAGCGTGCTGCGTGTGTCGTCGATGACGTGCATATGCATTCTCCGGCACCCCCATGGTGCAGGAGAATGATCTTCCGCAGGCAGCGCCAGCCCCAGGGGCAGGCGTCAATCATCGCTGCTGACAATCGTCACCATGACGCCCGCCTCACAGCGACACATGGCGCAACCGCAGCGCATTGCTCACCACCGACACCGAACTCAGGCTCATCGCCAGCGCGGCGATCATCGGCGACAGCGTGATGCCGAACCACGGGTACAGCACGCCGGCCGCCAGCGGCACACCGACTGCGTTGTAGATGAAGGCGAAGAACAGGTTCTGGTGAATGTTGCGCACGGTCGCCTGCGACAGCTTGCGCGCGCGCACGATCGCGCCGAGCTCGCCCTTCACCAGGGTCACCGACGCGCTCTCCATCGCCACGTCGGCGCCGCTGCCCATGGCGATGCCGATGTCGGCGGCGGCCAGCGCCGGCGCGTCGTTGATGCCGTCGCCGGCCATCGCCACGCGACGACCGGCAGCCCTGAGCTGATTCACCACCGCCGCCTTGTCGGCCGGCGAGACGTCGGCATGCACTTCGTCGATGCCGAGCGTGCGCGCCACCGACTGCGCGGTGGTGGCGTTGTCGCCGGTGAGCATCACGATGCGCAGGCCGGCCTCGTGCAGCGCCGCGATCGCCGCCGGCGTATCGGGCTTGATCCGGTCGGCCACGGCCAGCAAGGCGGCGAGTACGCCGTCGACGGCCAGGAACATCACCGTGGCGCCCTGCCCGCGCAGCTGTTCGGCGCGGGCGCCGGCCTCGTCACCGATCGCGACATGCGACTCGGCCATCAGCTTCGCGTTGCCCAGTGCCGCCTCGCTGCCGCCCACCTTCGCGCTGACGCCGCGACCGGTCAGCGAACGGAAGTCCGTCGCCGCCAGTGTCGCCACACCCTCGGCATCGGCGGCAGCCACGATCGCCCGCGCCAGCGGGTGTTCGCTCGGCCGCTCCAGCGAGGCAGCCAGCGCCAGCAGCCGTTCGCGCGGCTGGCCGCCCAGAATCGCCAGTTCGGTCAGCGCCGGCTTGCCCATGGTCAGCGTGCCGGTCTTGTCGACCACCAGGGTATCGATGTCGCGCAGGCCCTCGATCGCGCCAGCGTCCTTGAACAGCACGCCATGCTGCGCGCCGCGGCCACTGGCGACCATGATCGAGATCGGCGTGGCCAGGCCCAGCGCGCACGGACAGGCGATGATCAGCACCGACACGGCCGCGATCAGCGCGTGCGCCAGCCGCGGCTGCGGACCGACGATGGCCCAGGCCGCGAACGCCAGCAGCGCCACCACCACCACCGCAGGCACGAACCACGCCGCGACCTGGTCGGCCACGCGCTGCAGCGGCGCCCGGCTGCGCTGCGCCTGCGCCACCAGCGCCACGATCTGCGCCAGCATCGTCTCGGCGCCGACCCTCTGCGCGCGCATGGTCAGCGCGCCGTCCTGGTTCACCGTGCCGCCGGTCACCGGATCGCCCGAGACCTTGGCCACCGGCATCGGCTCGCCGGTAAGCATCGACTCGTCGACGTGGCTCTCGCCTTCCAGCACCACGCCGTCCACCGGCACCTTCTCGCCGGGGCGCACCCTCAACACGTCGCCGGCATGCACCTCGTCCAGCGCCACGTCGCGCTCGCTGCCGTCGGCGGCGATGCGCCGCGCCGTCTTCGGCGCCAGCCCCAGCAGCGCCTTCAGCGCCGCGCCGGTACGCCGGCGCGCACGCAATTCCAGGAAATCGCCCAGGGTGACCAGGGTGACGATCACCGCTGCCGACTCGAAGTACACCGCAACGCGGCCCTGCGCGTCGCGGAAGCCGTCCGGGAAGATCCCCGGCAACAGGAACGCCACCGCGCTGTAAAGCCACGCCACGCCGGTGCCCAGCGCGATCAGCGTGTACATGTTCGGCCGCCACGGCTTCAGCGAACGCCAGCCGCGCGCAAAGAACGGCGCGCCGCCCCACAGCACCACCACGCTGGCCAGCAACGCCTCGACCCAGCCGGCCACGCCATCCCACGACGCGGACAGGTGCCAGCCGAGCAGATGCGGCCCCATCGCCAGCGCGAACACCGGCACGGTCAGCGCCACCAGCCACCAGAAGCGGCGTGTCATCGACGGCAGTTCGCCGCCGTCATCCTCGTCCAAAGTCGGCACCATCGGTTCCAGCGCCATGCCGCAGATCGGGCAATGGCCGGGACCGACCTGCTGGATCTGCGGATGCATCGGACATGTGTAGATCGTGCCGGGCGGAGCCGGCGGGGACACCAATGGACGATTCTGCAGATACGCCGACGGATCGGCGGTGAATTTCTCGTGGCAGCGCGCGGAACAGAAATGGTAGGTCTGGCCGTCATGCCCGGCGTGGTATTTCGCCGCCTGCGGATCCACCGTCATGCCGCACACCGGATCCTTCACGGCAGGCGCATGCTCGTGATGGACATGCTCGTGATGCGCGTGGTCTTGGTGCGCGTGATCGTGTGTCCCCGGCTTGCCGCCACAGCAGCCTGCTGCCGCGTTTTCCTCTGCATAGGCCGCCGGCGACGCATCGAACTTCGCCTTGCAACCCGCGCTGCAGAAATAAAACGTCTGCCCATCGTGCATGCCCAGATGCTTCGCCGTCGCCGGATCCACCGTCATCCCGCACACCGGATCGATCGCCGCGTCGGCCGCCGGCTTGTCGCCGCCCGCGCAGCAGGAATCTTGCCCGCTCATTCCTTCACCTCCTCGTTGCCCAATGCACGCAGGATCGGACAATGCTCCGGCGCACCATGGCCCGGACACGACGCGACCAGCTCCGCCAAACCATCACGCACCCGCTGCAACTCGGCGATGCGTTGCTCGATCGCCGCCAGCCGCTTCTCCGCGCGCTGCTTCACCGCCTTCACCCCGCGCTGGCGATCCGCCGACAGCGCCAGTAGCTCGCGGATCTCCTCCAGCGTGAAGCCGAGCTCCTTGGCGCGCCGGATGAAGCGCAGTTGCGCGATGGTGCCGACGCCGTAACTGCGGTAGCCCGAGGCGCGCCGCTGCGGCTCGGGCAGCAGGCCCTCGCGCTCGTAGTAACGGATCGTGTCGATCGCCACGCCGACGCGCTTGGCGACGGCACCGATAGTCAGGGAGGGAGTTTGCGTGTTCATGGAACAAGTCTAGACCCTTGATCAAGGTCAAGAGTCAAGCCCCCTACGCAGCGCCACCCGGGCACCCGCGCCATACCGGCAGCTGGACGGGATGTTTGGTGTGGCTGCGCCCGGAATCCGCGGAGTCTGCCCCGGCCACGCGCAGCATGTAGTCGGTGGTGCCGGCGACTTGGAAGTGGCGCTGGCGCACGAGTCCACCGGGGCCTACGGCCGGCCCGCTGGCTCAGGCGATCATCCGCCGCCGTAACCGGTGGGCGTGCTGCCCATCATCCGCCGAAACATCACGCAAAAGGCGCTGCAACTGGCATAGCCAGCATCACGCGCCACGCTCTTGATCGACGCGCCCGCATTCAGTCGGCTCAACGCACGGGCCAACCGGACGTGCTGCCGCCAGCGCACGAAGTTCATCTTCAACTCGCTCTCGAAGAGGCGCGCCAGGGTCCGACTGCTTGCGCCGACCTGTCGCGCCAGCTGGTCCAGCGTATCGGCCCGGGTCGGGTCGGCCAGCAGACGGGCGCATACCTTCTTCAATCGCGGATCCGACGGCACGGGGATGTGGATGGCCGCCTCGTCGGCGCCATGCAACTCGTGCAGCAGCAGCGGCAACATCATACGCATGCGTTGCGCATCCCTGGCTTCGTGCGCGCCTACCATCGCCAGGATGAGTTCGCGGAGCAGATCCGTGATCGCCAGGATCCTGCAATGGTCGCCGAGTAGCGCCCCCACGTCCCGGTCCAGATACAACGTGCGTATGGCGACATGGCCTTCCATGCGGATCTCGTGCGGCATTGCGGCGGGCACCCACAGCGAACGCTGCGGCGGAACGATCCAGATGCCTTCGCGGGTGGTTACCTGCATCACGCCCGACGCGGCGTAGATGAGTTGCCCACGCCGGTGCCGATGCCGCGGGATCAGGCACCCCTTCGGGTAATCCTTGGCCAGCGCGGTTGCCGGCCACGCCCGAGACGCACCGATGGATTGTCTGGAATGCGACACAGCATGGCTTCCTGTCGATATACGGACACGACTACGCTGATTCTGGGCGCAGGGCTGTTCCGCCGCAACGCCACGCCCGGGTTTCACCGACACACCCGCGGCACCGCCCATGAGACAGGCGCAACTGGAGGCCATCCGATGAACGACCACCCCATCTCGCGACGCACGGTACTCAAGGCAGGTGCGGCCATCGCCGGGGCGCTCGCGCTGGGCAGGCAACCCCTCCTGGCGGAAACCCGCGACGCGCCCGAACGGCCGACCCTCGTCGTGCTCTGGCTCAACGGGGGCCCGGCGGGCCTGTTCAACAGTGCGGACTCGTTTCTTCCCGGCGGTGCTTTCGGGGTGACCGCCGACAACGTCCGCCACCTCGGCAATGGCCTTGGCGTCGATGCGGGTTCGCTTGGCGCCCTGCCCGAGGCAGCCCTGGCGCACATGGCGTCGATCGATTTCCGTCACGGCCTCTACCCGCATGCGGACGCGCGCGCAGCGATGCTGGAAAGTGCATCACGCAGCCGGCTGCTGCGCATGGCCGCAGCCATGCCGGACCCCGCGCCCCGTTGCGTCGTCGTGAACAGCCTTGGCCTGCCGGCCGGCGTCGCCGCGATGCCCCCGGCGGAAGGTCGTGTCACGCTGGAGCACTGTCTCAGTCTCGACGATGCACGCGGGCCTTTGCCGATCGCGCAACTCGATGCCATCCGCAGCGCCTACGGCGTGTCTGCCGGAAGCACTGCCATCGACAGCCAGCGGGCGACCTTCGCCGGCATCGAATCCATGATCCACGCCGGTCCTGGCGTGATCTTCGCGCAACCCGCCTACACGGGACGCCCTGACCGGCAGTTCGACACGCACCACGACGACGCCGGAACACTGGCGCGCGACATCATGGCCCCCATCACGCCGTCCCTGATCACTTTCCTCGAACGCGTGATGACCCTGCCGCGTCGCAATGTCGTGGTACTGCTGACCGGCGAATTCAGCCGGACACTGCCGGGCTCGGACCATGTGCCGGGCGGCACGGCGACGGTCATCGGCAAGTACGTCAAGACCGGCACCGCCGGACGACAGGGTCCGGGCGGCTCGCCATCCGAACACGCTTCACCGCCGGAAGGCCTTTGGGCCTACGTCGCCGCAGCCCTGCGCGTGGACAGATCGGCCCCGTTCGGCCGCAACCCGCACCGCGAATTGATCGCCTGAACCGGATGTGCCTGCCGCGTGCTCGTGCCCCAAAACCACGAGACACGATGTTCGCACCTGGTCGCGGTAGACAAGACACGCGAACGCGATGGTCAAGCCGACTCATCCTCCACCGCCACGAAGCCCCCGGTCTGCCGCTTCCACAGCCGCGCATACAGCCCGTCGCGGGCCACCAGCCCGGCGTGCGTGCCGGTTTCCACGATGCGGCCCTTGTCCAGCACCACCAGCCGGTCCATGCGCGCGATGGTGGACAGGCGATGCGCGATGGCGATCACCGTCTTGCCCTGCATCAGCAGGTCGAGGCTGTCCTGGATCGCCGCCTCGGCCTCGGAATCCAGCGCGCTGGTGGCCTCGTCCAGCACCAGGATCGGCGCATCCTTCAGCAGCACGCGGGCGATCGCGATGCGCTGGCGCTGGCCGCCGGACAGCTTCACGCCACGCTCGCCCACCAGCGCCTCGTAACCGGTGCGCCCCTCGCCGTCCACCAGGGCGGGAATGAACTCGTCGGCGCGCGCCTTGCGCACGGCCTCCGCGATCTGCGCCTCGCTGGCGTCGGGGCGGCCGTAGAGGATGTTGTCGCGGATCGAGCGGTGCAGCAGCGAGGTGTCCTGGGTCACCACGCCGATTTGCGAACGCAGACTTTCCTGGGTGACACCGGCGATGTCCTGTCCGTCGATCAGGATGCGCCCCGCCTCCAGGTCGTACAGCCGCAGCAGCACGTTGACCAGGGTGGACTTGCCCGCGCCGGACGGGCCGACCAGGCCGATCTTCTCGCCCGCGCGCACCGCCAGTTCCAGTCCCGCGATCACCCCGCCCTGCTTGCCGTAATGGAAATGGATGTCGTGGAAATGCACCGCGCCGCTGGTCACCTCCAGCGGCATCGCGCCCTTGCGGTCCTGTACCGCGCGCGGCCGCGAGATCGTGGTGATGCCGTCCTGCACCGTGCCCACGTTCTCGAAGATGCCGTTGACCACCCACATGATCCAGCCAGACATGTTGTTGATGCGGATCACCAGCCCGGTCGACAGCGCGATTGCGCCCACCGTCACCCGGCCCTCGCTCCACAGCCACAGCGCCAACGCCGAGGTGCCGACGATCAGGAAACCGTTGAGCGTGGTGATGCTGGCATCCAGCGCGGTAGTGACACGGGTCATGCGGCGCAGCTTGTCGGTCTGCTCGGCCATCGCGTCGGCCACATACGCTTCCTCGCGCCGGGTGTGCGCGAACAGCTTCAGCGTGAGCACGTTGCCGTAGCCGTCGACGATGCGCCCCATCAGCTTGGAGCGCGCCTCCGAAGCCAGCCACGAGCGCTGCTTGATGCGCGGGATGAAGAACGCCAGCAGTCCGACATAGGCGAACACCCATGCGACCAGCGGTACCGCCAGCCACAGGTCCGCCTGCGCGAACAGCACGATCGCGCTGCCGGTGTAGATGGTGACGTACCAGATCGCATCGACGATCTGCACCGCCGACTCGCGCAGCGCGCCACCGGTCTGCATGATGCGGTTGGCGATGCGGCCGGCGTAGTCGTTCTGGAAGAAACCCAGGCTCTGGCGGATCACGTAGCGGTGGTTCTGCCAGCGGATGCGGTTGGTCAGGCTGGGCACGATGGCCTGGTTCACCAGCAGGTCGTGCACGCCGATCGCCAGCGGCCGCACGATCAGCGCGACGAAACCCATCCACAACAATTCATTGCCATGCTGCCGGAAGAAATCCGCCGCCGGCGCGCCCCTGGCCATGTCCACGATGCGGCCGATGAAGCCGAACAGCGACACCTCGACGATCGCCACCATGAAACCCACCGCGATCGCCACCGCGAACACCGGCCACACCTGGCGCAGGTAGAACGCGTAGAAGCGCCATACCGACGTCGGCGGCATGCCATCGACCGGGTCCTTGAATGCGTCGATCAGGGCTTCGAACCAGCGGAAAAGCATGGGGCATTCCGGACTTGCGGGGACGGCCATTGTGCTTGAAGCCCGAACGATGCGGTGTGACGATGCGGCCTCTCTCCGTCGTGACCACGCGGGACCAGCAATATGACCATTGAGACCCTTGAGGGAAGTTGCACCTGCGGCGCGATCCGCTATCGCCTCGCCAGCGCGCCGCTGTTCGTGCACTGCTGCCACTGCAGCTGGTGCCAGCGCGAGACCGGCAGTGCATTCGCGCTGAACGCGATGATCGAGACCGATCGCGTGGAGTTGCTGCAGGGCGAGCCGGTGATGGTCGACACCCCATCGGCGAGCGGCAAGGGCCAGCGGATCGCGCGCTGCGCAAACTGCCACGTGGCGCTGTGGAGCCACTACCCCGGCGGCGGCAAGGCGGTGGCCTTCGTGCGAGTGGGCACGCTGGCCGAACCGTGGCGGTTGCCGCCGGACATCCATATCTACACCTCGACCAGGCAGCCGTGGGTGGTGTTGCCGCCGGGAGTGCCTGCGGTGGCGGAGTTCTACGAGATCGAGCAGGCATGGCCGGCGGCCAGCCTGGAACGGCGTGCCGCATTGCGGGCAGCGAGGCCCTCGCCCTGAGCCGCGTCGGCGCATTTCGCCTAGTCTGAACGCCAGCCGCGAAGACAACCGCTGATCCGCCCGGCGCGATTGACCACTCGCAGCGGCGCTCCGATCATGGGCGGATGCCTACCCTGTTCCGCTGCCTCCTGTTCCTGCTGCTGGCCCTCGGCAGCACCGCATCGCTTGCCCAGAACAACGATCAACCCCCGGCTGCCGCGTCGGCGGCGACCCCGGCGCAGACGCTGGACCAGCTGGGCGGCCAGCTCGACACCGTCAAGGCCGCACTGAAGGACAACAAGTCCGGGACGCCGCTGGCCGACCTGCGGAGCACCGCGCTTGGCGTGCAGGACCAGGCGCGTCAGCTGGCCGCCAGCCTTGCGCCGCAAATGACCGCCCTGCAGGCGCAGCTTGCCGTGCTGGGTCCACCCCCCGCCAAGGGCGCACCGGCAGAGGCGCCGGAGGTCGCCGTGCAGCGCCGCAAGCTGGACAAGGCGCAGACCGATCTCGATGCGCAGATCAAGCAGGCGCAACTGCTCGGCCAGGGCGCGACGCAGCTGGCGGCTCAGATCAGCGGCCTGCGCAACGACGAGTTCCAGGCACGGCTGGCCTCGCGCACGGCGACGCCGTTCAGCCGCACGTTCTGGGCCGATCCGGTACGGGCGTTTCCGGATGACACGGTGCGAATCAATCGCCTCGGCTCGCGTTTCGCCGCTGCCATGGCGCAGGCATGGCAGCCGCCGAACCGGCAGCCCCTGGTGTGGTGCCTGATCGCTGCCGCGCTGCTGCTGGGCGGCGGTCGCTGGGTACTGGAACGGCTGTTGCTGATGCTGGCCACACGCTGCGTACCGGACGGCCATCTGCGGCGCAGTGCGATGGCCACCGCGGTGGCACTGACCGCCGTCCTCACCACCGGGCTGGCCGCGCAACTGGCCTATCTTGGGCTGAACTGGAACGACATCCTCGACGACGATCTCGCCGCGCTGGCCGCCAACGTGGTCAGGCTGGTGTGCTTCGCTGCCTACGTGACCGGACTCGGGCGGGCACTCCTTTCCGTGCAGCGACCGTCCTGGCGCCTGCCGGCGCTGTCGGACCTGGCGGCGCAGCGGCTACGGCCGATCCCCTGGCTGCTGGCCGCGGCGGCGCTGCTGTTCGGCCTGCTCGACCGCATCAGCCGCGTGATCGGCAGCAGCCTGCCGGCCACCGTGACCACGCGCGGCCTGTTCGCCCTGGTCATCAGCGGACTGATCGGCGCGGCCCTGCTGCGCATGCGGCGCAGTCGCCGCGAGCTGGCCACCGGCGACGCCGAGCGGGAGCAGCGGCCGGTATGGATCGGCCTGCTCGCCGCCGCCGCCGCCCTCGGCGTGGCGATCAGCTGGCTGGGCGTGGCCACCGGCTTCATCGCTCTGGCGTTCTTCGTCGCCGTGCAGATGCTCTGGATCGGCGTGATCGTGGCCACGGTGTACCTGCTGATCCAACTGCTCACCGACCTGATCAACACCCTGCTGTCGCCGCACGGGCGCAGCGGCCAGCGGCTGCAGGCCGGCTTCGATCTGGCGCCGCATGCGCTGGAGCAGACCGCCATCCTGCTCGCCGGCATCTGCCGCGTCGGGCTGGTGCTGCTGGCGATGGCGACCGTGCTGACGCCCTTCGGCGCCGGCCCCAAGGACCTGCTGGCCAGCGCCGAACAGACCCTGGGCAGCTTCAAGCTCGGCGAACTGGCCATCGACCCGGGCAGCATCTTCGGCGCCGCACTGGTGCTGGTCGCGGGACTGTTCGTGCTGCGCACGCTCAAGCGCTGGCTGCGCGAGCAGCTGCTGCCGAAATCCGCCATGGAAAAAGGCATGCAGGAGTCCATCGTGACCCTGCTGGGCTATCTCGGCGGCATGCTGGTGTTCGTGCTGACGCTGGCCGCGCTGCACGTGGACCTGAAGAGCATCGCGTGGATCGTCAGCGCGCTGTCGGTGGGCATCGGCTTCGGCCTGCAGGCGATCGTGCAGAACTTCATCTCTGGCCTGATCCTGCTGGTCGAGCGGCCGGTGAAGGTGGGCGACTGGGTCAGCCTGAGCAGCGACGTCGAGGGCGACATCCGCCGGATCAACGTGCGCGCCACCGAGATCCAGATGTGGGACCGCTCCACCGTGATCGTGCCGAACTCGCAGCTGATCACCCAGAACGTGCGCAACGTGACCCTGGCCAATGCGCAGGGGCGTGTGCAGATCAAGCTGCCGATGCCGCTGGATACCCCTGCCGGCAAGGTTCGCGGACTGGTGCTGGGAATCCTGCGCTCGCACCGCGACACGCTGGCCGCGCCGGGGCCGTACGTGCAGCTGGAAAATGTCGCCACCGGCGTGATGACGTTCAATTGCGTCGCCTACGTCGGCAGCCCGCGCGAAGTCAGCGGCGTGAAGAGCGAGCTGCTGTTCGAGATCCTCGAATCCCTGCGCAGCGAAGGGCTGCCGATGACCAGCCCGCAGAGCATGCTGGTGCGCACGCTGCCGCCCCTGCCGGAAGAGGACGAACACACCGGCTGAGGTGGCGTCCATCGCGAGAATCCCCCGCCGCTATGGTGGCCTGACAGACGGGAAACGCCCGGCGCGCTAGCCTGCATGCGGTTTCCGCCCGAGGAGAGCTCCGTCATGCCGGTACCCCATCCCCATGGCAGCACCATCATCCCCTGCCTGCGCTACCGCGACGCTCACGCCGCGATCGACTGGCTGTGCAAGGCGTTCGGCTTCGAGAAGCAGGCCGTCCACGAAAATGAAAGTGGCGGCGTGGAACACGCCCAGCTCACCTACGGCCACGGCATGGTCATGCTCGGCGAGGTGCGCGACAACGAATTCGGCCAGCACATTGCGCAACCCGACGAGATCGGCGGCCGCGAGACGCAGTGCGCCTGCGTGACCGTCGGCGACTGCAAGTCGCACTACCGGCAGGCCAAGGCCGCCGGCGCGGTGATCGTCGACGAGTACGCCGAGAAGGAGTACGGCGGCGCCGGCTACAGCTGCCACGACCCGGAGGGCCATCTGTGGTACTTCGGCAGCTACGACCCGTGGCAGCCCGGGCCGGCCTGACAAAAAAAGAAGCCGGCTTGCGCCGGCCTCCTGGTCACGCGGATTGCGGCAGCGCCGTTACGGCGTGCAGACCTTGCCATGCTCGGGATGGTTGCCCTTGGCCTTGGCGTCGGCCTCGCTCATGTACTCGCCGTGCTTGGTCTTGCCGTACCACTTGTCGCTGGGGCAGTGGTAGACCTTGCTGCTGTCGTTGACCCATACCATGCCCGGGCCACCGCCCGCTGCCGCGTTGGCGGCCGGCGTCGGCATCGCGCGATGCTGCTTGGCGGCCGGCGCGGCAGCGGGGGCCGGAGCCGGTGCGGCAGGCGCGGCAGCCGGCGCCGGTGCAGCAGCAGCCGGCGCAGCCTTGGCCGCCGGAGCACTGGCAGCCGAATACCACTCCTTTACGCCCTTGTGGCCCTTGCAGGCGCCGCGCTTGGTGGCGGTGCTGGTGTAGCTGCCGTCCTTGCACTGGCCGGTCGAACCGGACGGGGCGGACGCCTGTTGCGCATAGACAGCCGGCATCGCCAGCAGACAGGCCAGTGCGATGGCGACAAGACTTGAAGATTTCATGCAGATTCCCTCCAACGTGGATTCGCGGTGACACTCCCAAGCACCCCCCAACCGCGGCGCTTGCGGCAACGACTATGCCGCAAAATCGTTACCGCAGAACGTGAAGGCGGCAGGGTATTCATTCGGCGTTGGCCGCTTCGAATGAATTTGCGGGATGGCAACGGCACCGGCGGGATACGAGGCGGGCATGCCCCGGCCCGCGACCCGTCTCCCGCGCCCTCGCGCAAGCCGCTACGGCGTGGCGGCGGCGACGTGCTTCAGCTTCGCGCCCGGCCGCGCGATGGCATACATCTCCCAGCTGATCTGCTTGAGCAGGGCCGTGCGGTCGTCGCCCTGCACGAACAGGTCGAAATGGGTGCGGTCCGGCAGGAAACGGAAGTCCGACTTCGCACCCAGTCCGTCCAGCACCGCCTTGAGCTTGTGCGCGGCGCCGTCGAGGTAGAACGTGTCGGCGGTGCCTACGATCAGGTGGATCTTGCCGTCGAGGTCGCGCTTCAGCCGCGGCCAGTTCGTGTGCACGAGGTGGGCGATGTCGTAGTGCTCGCGCCAGTAATCCACCACCGCCGGATCGACCGCACCGGTGTCGCGGTCGAACATCGGCAATGGCCGGCCATCCGCGCCGCGCGGCGAGAACACCCATTCGAACGAGGCCATCTGGCCGCCGTACTCGCCCAGCACGCGCTCGAGCTTCGCGAACGCCTCGAAGCTGGCGATCACCTTGCCCTTGTCGCGCACCAGCGGGTAGGCCGAACCGTCCGCCCGGCGATAGACGTTCGCGTTCGGCGCGTACAGGTCCACCCCGGTGAAGTCGTGGAAGTCGCTGGGGTCGGGCGAGGTCGACCAGGTGCCACCGAAGATCTTCGGATAGCGCGTCTGCAGCCACAGCGTGGCCAAGCCGCCGGAGGAGTGCCCGGTGAGGAAGCGGCCGGACGATCGCGCATCCATGCGGTAACGGGATTCCAGCTGCGGGATCAGCTCGGTGGTGAGCGCCGTGCCCCATGGCCCGTTGTTCACCGAATCGGCGAATTCGTGCGTGCCGGTGGGGCTGGACTGGTCCAGGAACACCCAGATCATCGCCGGCATCTGGCGCTCGGCCATCGCGCCATAGACCATCGCGGCGCTGCCGGCGAGCGAGGCCGCGCTGCCGCCGTAGCCATGGGTGGAATACACCACCGGCCAGGTCTGCTTCGCGCCAGGGTCGTAGCCCGGCGGCAACAGCACCCAGCCGCGCATGTGGATGGGCCGTCCCCAGAACGCGCTCAGCGCCGGGCTGACGAAGTCGAGCGGTTGGGCGGCCCGGCGCGCCTCGTCGAGGTGCTTGCGGGTGGTGTCGCTGAAGTAGCGCGCCGGCAGGTTCCACGGATCGCGTGCAGGCAGCACGCGATCCAGGCTCAGTCTGGGCGGCGTCGCGGCCGGCAGATGCACCTTCACCACCGGGCTGACCAGGTCGCCCGCGCCGCGGCCGCCGTAGCTGTAGTCATGATGGGTGTCGAGCACCGCCTGCACGAAGTAGTCTCCGGGCGGCAGCTGCGACCAGCGGGCCGGGTACGCCAGCGCATCGGCGTCGATCTCCACGCCCTGCCCCGGCACCAGCCGGCCCACCTCGCGCGCGGCCACCGAAGCCTGCACGGCGCCGAACGGATTCGCATCCACCTCGTCGACCTTGCCGTCCTTCGCCGCGGCGGTGGCTGCCTTGGCATCGACGGCGAACAACAACAGGCGGCCGGAAACCGGTTCGTGCTGCGCACTGCCCAGTTCGACCCGGAACGGGCTGTGCGCCGCCGGCGCGTCGGTACGGGCCAGCGCCACGCCGGCGAACAGCCCGCAGCCCAGCACGATCGCTACTGCACGATGCATGTCACGCATGTCGATCCCCCGTATCACGGCAGTGGAAAGGCCGGGGCCGCGACCGACCCCGGCGCCTGTTCAATGCTTGCCGGTATCCGGCTTGTCCGCGACCGGCACCATACGCAGGTCCTGGAAGTCGAAGCTGAAATCGGTCAGCGGCGAGATCGGCTGCATGCGCACCTCGCTGACATGGCCGTCCACGTCCAGGCTGAAAGTGATGAAGGCGTCGGCGTTGAGTGTACGGTCGTCCCAGCGCACGGTGAAGGTGTCGTGCTGCCACGGCGTCATCGTGCCGACCAGTTGCGCGGTCTTGGAGAAACGCAGGCGCAGCTTGCCACCCTCGTGGCTGACGATCACATCGCCATACCACGGATCGCGATAGGTGCCGGCGTACTTCGCCAGCGCCATCGACGGCTTGCTGTGCTTGTCGCGCGCCGCCTCGTGCTTGGTCAGGCTGTCGTCGGCCTTGGCTTCGAATTTCTTCACCGCCTTGTCGTAGGCGGCCACCCAGTCGGTCTTGTGCTCCGGGTTCAGATAGGCATCGAGCACGCGGAAGGTGACCGCATTGAACGCAGCGCCGGATTCGGCGTTGGTCAGCACCACCACGCCGAGCTTCTGCCCCGGCACCAGGGTCACCCGCGAAACCATGCCGGGCCAGCCGCCGGTATGCCAGACCAGCTTCTGACTGCGGTAGTCGGACAGGAACCAGCTTTCGCCGTAGCCGGAGAAGTTCGGCACCAGCGGCGCCAGTTCCGGAACCGGCGGCTTGCCGACCCTGATCGGGGTCAGCACGCTCCACATCTCGCGCTGGCTGTCCTCGGAGAACAGCCGCGCCGGCTTGCCGTCGGTGCCCATCGTGGGCAAAACGCCACCGGCCAGCTGCACGTTCATCCACTTCGCCAGGTCGTGCACGCTGGAGTAGATGCCGCCGGCGCCGGGGTCGTTGAGCCAGGCCATCGGCGGCACCGGCTTGAGATCCTTGAAGTCGGCCTTGGCGTGGCCGATGGCCACGTCCATGCCGGGCTTCAGATACGTCATGTCGACCAGCGACTCGTCCATGCCGACCGGCTTGAACAGGTGCTCGCGCAGGTAGTCGGCGTAGCTCTGGCCGGAGGCCTGCTCGATCACCAGGGTGGCCACCGCGAACAGGATGTTGTCGTAGGCGTAGCCGCTGCGGAAGCCGTTCCTGATCGGCACGTTGGCGAGGCGTTCGACCACTTCCTTCGTGCTGTACGAGGTCGGCGGCCAGTACAGGAGATCACCGGCGCCGAGACTGAGGCCACTGCGGTGCGCCAGCAGGTCGCGGATGCGCATCTCGTGGGTGACGTACGGATCGGACATGCGGAACCACGGCAGGTGGTCGATCACCCGATCGTCCATCTTCAGCTTGCCGGCTTCGGCCAACTGCTGCAGCGCTGCGGCGGTGAACGCCTTGGTGTTGGAGGCGATCGCGAACAGCGTGTTCGCGTCGACCTGGCCCGGCTTGCCGATCTCGCGCAGGCCGAAGCCCTGCTCCAGCACCACCTTGCCGTCCTTGACGATCGCCACGGCGATGCCCGGCACGTCGAAGGTCTTGCGTGCGCTGTCGACGTAGGCGGAGAACTCCTGCAGCTGGGCCGGCAGCATCGGCCGCGCGGTGTCGCCGGTGGAGACCGGCGGCGGCGACTTAGCGGCCGGTGCCTGCGCGGAAACGGCGGTGGCGAAAACGAGCAGCGCGCAGCACAGCGCCAGGCGCAGGGAAAGGGGTCGCTGGGACATCGAAGGCTCCGCGGTTGGCAAGGCCGCCACTATCGCGGCAAACCGGGGGGCAAGGCCAGCGCTGGAAGTCACGACTCGACGCCGCATGCCGCTGCACCGATCATGGCGCCAGCATGCCGCGCCGCGCGGCCACGTCCGACCGAGGAACGCGATGGACCCCATGGTGGAATGGATCGCCGCCCACGCCCTGCGGCTGTGGGCACTCCTGCTGTTGCTGGTGCTGCTGGCGGGCGATCTGGCCTGGCAGCGCAACGCGCACTGGCAACGCCGTGCGCTTGCCGGCAGCCGTGCGCCGATCGTGCTGCGCTGGCAGGCCGGGCTGATCCTGCTGCTGGTGCTGGCCCTGCTGTTCCTCGCCATCGCCGCTGCCGTCGCCGGGCAGCCGGTCGGCGAGCTGGCACGCTTCGACGCCGACCTGGCCGAGCACCTGCATGCGCAGTTGCCGCTGCCGGTGTTGCGCGGCATCGCCGTGGTCACCCATCTCGGCGACCTGTGGTGGGTGGCGCCCACGGCCGCCGTGGTGGCCCTGCTGCTGTTGCTGCGCCGGCGCTGGCGGCTGGCGGGTATCTGGGTGGTGGCCCTGCTCGGCATCCTGCCGATCAATGGCGGCCTCAAGGCGATCTTCCGGCGGGTGCGGCCGCTGCACGACCACGGCTTCATCGTCGAATCCGGCTGGAGCTTCCCCAGCGGTCACGCGTTCGGTGCCATCGTGTTCTACGGCATGCTCGCCTACGTGCTGCTGCGCCTGCTGCCGCCGCGCTTCCATCGCGCGGTGATCGCCGCCACGGTACTGCTGGTCGGCATGGTCGGGATCAGCCGCATCCTGCTGCAGGTGCACTACTTCAGCGACGTGATGGCCGGCTATGCCGCGGGCGCGGCGTGGCTGGTGCTGTGCATCGGCGCCGCCGAACACCTGCGCATGACGGCAACGAGGACATTGCCATGAACGACCTGTTCGCCCCCGCCAGCCACGACGGCCCGCGCATCCGCGTCGGCATCGGCGGCTGGAACTACGCGCCGTGGCGCGACAACTTCTACCCCGCGAAACTGGTGCAGCGGCGCGAGCTGGAATACGCCAGCCGCCAGCTGCGCGCGATCGAGATCAACGGCACCTACTACGGCGCGCAGAAGCCGGCGACCTACGCGAAGTGGGCGGCCGAGACGCCGGCCGGTTTCGTGTTTTCGCTGAAGGCGCCGCGCTACATCACCGAAGGCAGGCGGCTGGCCGACACCGGCAAGGGCGTCAGCGGCTTCGTGCACGGCGGGCTGGCGGAAATGGGTGACCGGCTGGGACCGATCCTGTGGCAGTTGCCGCCCTCACTGCGATTCGATGCCGACGACCTCGGCGCCTTCCTCGATGCGCTGCCGCGCGCACTGGACGGCCAGCCGCTGCGCCACGTGCTGGAAGTGCGGCACCCCAGCTTCCTCGACCCGCGCTACGTGGAACTGGCGCGCGCACATCGCGTGCCCACCGTCTTCACCGACTCGCCCGACTACCCTTCGCTGGCCGACCTCACCGGCAACTTCGCCTATGCGCGGCTGATGCGCAGCGCCGACGAGTTCTCCGCCGGCTACGCGCCAGCCGAGCTGGATCGCTGGGCCGGCCACGCGTGCGCCTGGGCCGCGGGCAACGACATCGCCGAATTGCCGCACGCCGCCGCACGGCAACCGCAAGGGCCACCCCGCGACGTGTTCGTGTTCTTCATCAGCGCCGCCAAGCACCGCAACCCCGCCGCGGCGATGGCGCTGCAGTCACGCGTGGACCTGATGTCGTAGGGCGGGCACCGCCCGCCGGTTTTTCGATGTATCGCCAGGAGTGGCGGGCGGTGCCCGCCCTACATCGGCCACAACTCAAACGGCGCGATAATTGTCCACCTCGCGATAGCGTCGCGCATACAACCCGAACGCCAGCGCGGCGAGCAAGGCGAACGCGGCGAAGAAGAACATCTGGAACGCGGTGACGCTGAGCCCCGTGCCGGCAATGGAACCCGTGACGGTTTCGTTGCGCACCGCCGCGTTGGCCAGCAGCACCCACAGGTTGCCGACCGTGGTGGTGAGGTTCCAGAAACTCATCACCACGCCCTTCATCGACGTCGGCGCCTGACTGTAGGCAAACTCCAGCCCGGTAGCCGAGACCAGCACCTCTCCGAACGTCAGCAGCGCGTACGGCAGCACCTGCCATACGATCGACAGCGGGTCGCCGCCATCGATGACGACCTGCAGGCCACCCACCACGATCCAGGCCAGACCGCTGAACGCGATGCCGGCGGTCATCCGGCGCAGCGCGGTGGGCTCGTAGCCGAGGCGGCGCAGCAACGGGTACAGCACCAGGTTGTTGAACGGGATCAGCAACATCACCAGCAGCGGGTTCAGCGCCTGCATCTGCGCCGGCTGGAACCACGACGGCATGGTCATTTCGTGGCCCTGCACCACCCAGGTCGAGGCCTTCTGGTCGAACAGCGAGAAGAACGGCGTGGTCAGCGCGAAGATCACCAGCACGCGCAACACGTTGCGCGCGCCATCCACTGCCGCGTCCGGGTGACGACCGCGGGCGCGCTCCATCTGCAGCCAGGCGCCGCCGCCGACGCCGCCGATCAGCGCCACCAGCGCCAGGCAGGCCACGATCACGAAACCCAGCGTGCCGGCGAAAGCGAAGGCGCCCAGTGCCATCAGCACGCCGGCGGCCGCAATCCACAAGCCGGGCCGCGCCTGCCCCGGCCGACGGGTCACCAAGGCCGTGCGCAATATCCGCGAGAACGCATTAGGGTCCGGCGGTGTCGGCGGCAGCATCACGTACTGCCGGCGGCCCAGCCAGAACACCACGGTGGCGACGAACATCAGGGCGCCGGGGATGCCGAACGCCACCGCCGCGCCGAAGTGGTGCAGGAACAGCGGCATCAGCAAGGATGCGAAGAACGAACCGAAGTTGATGATCCAGTAGAACGCGTCGAACACCATCTTCGCCAGGTGCTTGTTCGACTGGTCGAACTGGTCGCCCACGAACGAGGCCACCAGCGGCTTGATGCCGCCCGCGCCCAGCGCGATCAGGCCCAGGCCGGTGAAGAAGCCGAGGCGGCTGTGCTCGAAGACCGCCAGGCAGGCATGGCCTGCGCAATACACCAGGCTCATCCACAGCACGGTGTGGTACTTGCCGAAGAAGCGGTCCGCCAGCCAGCCGCCCAGCAGCGGAAAGAAGTACACGCCAATCACGAAGGTATGGAACACGTCCTTCGCCGCGAGCGTGCGCTGCCCTTCCGGCATGTACAGCAACAGCGTGGTGATCAGGAACGGCGTGAGGATGTTGCGCATCCCGTAGAAGGAAAAGCGCTCGCAGCCTTCGTTGCCGATGATGTAGGCGATCTGCCGCGGCAGGCGGCCCTCGGCGCGTTCGGGGGTGATGTTCATGCTCCACTCCGGGATCGGGGCGACGCGGTGTCGGCGCCGTGCGATCCCGCAGTGTGCGCAATTTCTTGCGATCGCGGAACCCCGAAACCTCGCTCCGTTCGCATCGCCGGCCGCCGCCGCCCTGCTAAGCTCGCGCCGCTTCCATCCGCCCACGAGTCTGCATGCGTCCACTCAAGTCACTGATCCTGCTGGTAATCATCCTCACCGCGTTGGCGCTCTGGAATCGCCATGGCGAGACGCCGCAACCCCGGGTCGCACCCACTCCCAGCGCACCCGGCCAGACGGCGATCGCGAACCCACCGGCGGACATGCTGCCGCCCGAGGCGCACGACACGCTGGAGCGGATCGCCCGCGGCGGCCCGTTCGAGCACGACCAGGACGGCGCCGTGTTCGGCAACTACGAAGGCCTGTTGCCGAATCAGCCGCGCGGCTACTACCACGAGTACACGGTGGAGACGCCGGGCGCGCGCAATCGCGGCGCACGGCGCATCATCACCGGCGGCACGCCGCCGGTGATGTGGTACTACACCGACGACCATTACCGCAGTTTCCGCCGCCTCGAGACGGGCCGATGAGTCCGCACGGCTTCGACCTGGACCTGACCCGCCCCGCCATGAACGGGGTGTACTTCGTCAGTGCCGGCGACCTGGACCGGCTGGCCCGTGCCGCCGCGCGCGAGCAACTGCAGGTATGCCGCACCGACCTGGCAGGCTGCCACGGCAAGGACGAATTGCTGCGCCGGCTCGCCGCCTCGCTGCAGCTGCCGGCCACGTTCGGCCACAACTGGGACGCGCTGGCCGACTGCCTGCGCGATCTCGGCTGGATGCCGGCCTGGGGCTACGTGCTGTTGTTCGACCACGCCGACCAGCTGTTGCAAGCCGCGGAGGCGGACTACAACATCCTGCTCGGCATCCTCGACGACGCCGCCACTTTCGGCGGCGAACACGACATGCCGTGGTTCGCGTGCCTGGCGCTGCCCGACGGCGCCTTCGACGAACATCCCGCCGCCTGATTCCCGCACCCCGGACACCCATGCAAACCATCGATTTTGAACTGGAAGGCGACTACGTCGAGCTCAACATGCTGATCAAGCTGGTCGGCCTGTGCGACAGCGGTGGCGCGGGCAAGGCGATCGTGGCCAGCGGCGCGGTGCGCGTGGACGGCACCGTGGAACTGCGCAAGACCTGCAAGATCCGCGCAGGCCAGGTGGTCGGCATCGACGACGTGGAGATCCACGTGCTAGCCGACCCCGAGGCCTAGCCAGGCAGGCTGTCCAGCCGCCGATCCAGACCGGCGTGCACGGGCAGACGCAACAGGAACGCCTCTTCCAGCACGCGCCGTATCTCGGCGCTGTCGCGCAGGCTGTGCCGCTCGGGCTCCTGGCCCAGCCGGCGCACGGTGTACTCATGGTTGAGCAGGCTCATGCGCCGGTCGGCGGTGGTGCGCGCCGCGATCAGGTTGCTCGGGAAGCGCGACGCCGGATGCGTGGAAACGTAGTGGTTGGCCACCACGTAGTCGATCATCTCGCAACGCCGCAGGTCGAAGCGGTACAACGTGAACCACTGCCCGCGCACCTGCGACTGCATGCGCCACTCGCCGTCACGCTCGAGCAGCCGGAATGGCTCATGGCCGGTCGGCTGTTCGATGCCGGCCTGCAGCCGCAGCGCACCGGTCAGCACCTGACCGCCGAAACCCACGTCCGCCAGCCAGCTCGCGCCCTCCAGCTCGACACGCAGCAACATGTGGGTCTGCGCGGTGACCGCATCCTCCGGGTGCTGCCACAGCACCCGCGCGATCAGACCCGACACCTCGAAGCCGATCGTGCGCAGCACCGCGGCGAACAGCAGGTTCTGCTCGAAGCAGTAGCCGCCGCGGCCGTCGTGCACCAGTTTCCGCTCCAGCGCCGGCGTATCCAGTTCGACCGGCAGGCCCAGCAGCGGGTTGAGGTTCTCGAACGGGATCGCCGCCACGTGTGCCACGGCCAGGCCGTGCAAGGTGGCCAGGTCGGCGGCGACGCTGCCGTGCCAGCCGACGCGCCGCAGGTAGGCGCCCAGATCGATGGAACCTTGCATCCCTCAACTCCACGAAGCCGACAGATAATGATGGTACCCGGCCGACCGTCGCCGCACAGGTAACCGATGGCATAGGCCCGGCGAAGAACAGGTATCGGCCACCCGATGGCCATTCCGGCGAGGCGCAGCATGATCCGTCGCAGCACACTCCACGTCATGCCCCTGGTCGCCCTGCTGATGCTGGGCGTGAGCGCGTGCCAGCCGGTGTCCGCCGCCAGCGGCGCGCTCCCGGCGCCGACGCTCGACGCGCCGAAAACCGCCGCCCACGGCGAGCAGGTCGCGGTGCTGGCAGGCGGCTGCTTCTGGGGCGTCGAGGCGGTGTTCGAGCACGTCAGAGGGGTACGCAAGGTGGTGGCCGGCTACTCCGGCGGCAACGCCGATACCGCGCATTACGACGAGGTCGGCGCGGGCGATACCGGCCACGCCGAATCGGTGCAGGTGCATTTCGACCCGGCCGAGGTCAGCTACGGCACGCTGCTGCAGGTGTTCTTCTCGGTCGCGCTCGATCCCACCGAACGGAACCGGCAGGGTCCGGACGTGGGCAACCAGTACCGATCGGTGATCTTCTACGCCGATCCCGGGCAGCAACGGATCGCCGGTGCCTATCTCGCGCAGCTGGCCGCGGCGAAAGCCTTCCCCGCGCCGATCGTGACGCAGCTGGTGCCGCTGCAGGCATTCTACCCGGCCGAGGCGTACCACCAGCATTACTTCCAGCTGCATCCGAACAATCCGTACATCGTCTACAACGATGCGCCGAAGGTGGCGCAACTGAAGCGGCTGTTCCCTGCGCTCTACCAGCCGGACCGGCAGGTCGTCGAGGTGCAGCTGCACTGACGTGCCGGCAGTGGCCTGCCTGCGCTGGCTTGAGTGAAGCGGAGCGGCCCCCATCTCGGGACTTCCGCGCATGTGCGCCGCCGGCCTGACGATCTCCCCACGTGCCGCCCCACGCCTCTCCACCGCCTGCCGAATCGACCGAACTCACGCGCAGCTTCCTCGGCGTGTTCCGCTACAGCGGGCGCGCGATCGAACTGGTGTGGAGTACCAGCCACGCGCTGACGGTCGCGCTGGCCCTGCTGACCCTGGTCGCCGGCCTGCTGCCGGCCGGCGTGGCGTATGTCGGCGCGCATATCGTCGACGCGGTGGTGAACGCCAGCCGTGCGTGGTCCGCCAGCGGCGAGGCGGGTTTGCGACCGGTCTTCGAATGGGTGGCGCTGGAAGGCGTACTGGTGGCGGCGCTGGCCGGCGCGCAACGCGGGCTGTCGATGTGCCAGTCGCTGCTGCGCGCGCAATTGGGGCAGCGCGTCAACGTGATGATCCTGGAGAAGGCGCTGACGCTGGAGCTGGCGCACTTCGAGGACTCGGAGTTCTACGACAAGCTCACCCGCGCCCGCCGCGAGGCGTCGAGCCGGCCGCTGTCGCTGGTCACGCGCACGTTCGGGCTGGCACAGAACGCGGTTTCGCTGCTCAGTTACGGCACCTTGCTGTTCCAGTTCTCGCCATGGGCGGTGGCCGTGCTGTTGCTGGCCGGGCTGCCGTCGTTCTTCGCCGAGACAAAGTTCTCCGGCGACGCGTTCCGGCTGTTCCGCTGGCGCTCGCCGGAAACGCGCATGCAGCTGTACCTGGAAACCGTGCTGGCGCGCGAGGACCACGCCAAGGAAGTGAAGCTGTTCGGCCTCGGCCCGCTGCTGCTGGGCCGTTACCGCGACATCTTCGACAAGCTCTACCGCGACGACCGCGACCTCACCGTGCGCCGCGAAAGCTGGGGCTTCGGCCTGGGCCTGCTCGGCACGCTCACGCTGTACGGCGCCTACGCGTGGATTGCGGCAAGCACCGTAGTCGCACGCATCACGCTGGGCCAGATGACGATGTACCTGATGCTGTTCCGCCAGGGCCAGGCGGCGGTGTCGGCGATGCTGTCGGCGATCGGCGGTATGTACGAGGACAACCTGTACCTGTCGACCCTGTACGAGTACCTCGAAACGCCGGTGCCGCCTTCGCTGGGCGCCGCACAACGCGGTGCGAAACCCGACGACGGCATCCGCTTCGAGCACGTCGGCTTCACCTACCCCGGCGCCGGCGAACCGGCGCTGCACGACATCAACCTGCACATCCGTCCCGGCGAGTCGCTGGCCCTGGTCGGCCAGAACGGCTCGGGCAAGACCACCCTGATCAAGCTGCTGACGCGCCTCTACACGCCGGACAGCGGCCGCATCCTGCTCGACGGCACCGACCTGCGCGAATGGGACGAGGCCACCCTGCTGCAGCGGATCGGCGTGATCTTCCAGGATTTCGCCCGCTACCAGATGCGCGTGGGCGAGAACGTCGGCGCCGGCGACGTCAGCCACTTCGAAGACGAAGCGCGCTGGCGCGAAGCCAGCAACAAGGGCATGGCCAGCGACTTCATCGACACGCTGCCTGCCGGTTTCCAGACCCCGCTCGGCAAATGGTTCAACGACGGTCGCGAACTGTCCGGCGGCCAGTGGCAGAAGATCGCCCTGGCCCGCGCCTTCATGCGCTCGCGCGCCGACATCCTGGTGCTGGACGAACCCACCGCCGCAATGGATGCCGCCGCCGAGGCCACCATCTTCGAGCACTTCCGCGAACTGGCCGGCGGCCGCATCGCGATCCTGATCTCGCACCGCTTCTCCACGGTGCGCATGGCCGACCAGATCATCGTGATCCAGGATGGCCGCATCGTCGAGCACGGCAGCCACGAGCAGCTGATGGCGCTGGACGGGCACTATGCGCAGCTGTTCTCGTTGCAGGCACAGGGCTACCGCTGATCCGGGCAGTCGGCTTGACCATCGCCGCCCGCGCGCCCCATGCTTTGTCGTCTTGTCTGGATCGAAACACACGCATGAGCAGTCGCTACAACGCCGCCGACATCGAAGTCCTCTCCGGCCTGGATCCGGTCAAACGCCGGCCGGGCATGTATACCGACACTACCCGCCCGAACCACCTGGTGCAGGAGGTGGTGGACAATTCGGTGGACGAGGCGCTGGCCGGCCATGCGAAGAGCATCGAGGTGGTGCTGCACGGCGACGGCTCGGTGGAGGTGAGCGACGACGGTCGCGGCATGCCGGTGGATATCCATCCCGAGGAAGGCGTCTCCGGCGTCGAGCTGATCATGACCCGGCTGCACGCAGGCGGAAAATTCAGCGGCAAGAACTACAGCTTCTCGGGCGGTCTGCACGGCGTGGGCGTGTCGGTAGTCAACGCACTGTCCGACCGGGTGGAAGTGACGATCCGTCGCGACGGTTCGGAATACCGCATGGTGTTCGCGCATGGCGACAAGGTCAGCCCGCTCGAAGTGATCGGCACGGTGCCGAAGAAGCGCAGCGGCACCACCCTGCGGTTCTGGCCCGAGGCGAAATACTTCGATTCGCCGAAGATCTCGCTGGGCAAGCTCAAGCACCTGCTGCGCGCCAAGGCGGTGCTGTGCGCCGGCCTCAACGTGAAGCTCACCGACGAAGCCAGCGGCGAGGTCGTCGAGTGGCATTACGAGGATGGCCTGCGCGACTACCTGCGCAGCGAACTCGACGGCATCGAAGCGCTGCCGAACGAGTTGTTCGTGCATCACATGGCGCGCGACGTCGAAGGCCTGGAAGTGGCGCTGGCCTGGCTGCCGGAAGGCGAGCTGGTGCAGGAGAGCTACGTCAACCTGATCCCCACCGCCCAGGGCGGCACCCACGTCAACGGCCTGCGCAGCGGGCTGACCACCGCGATCCGCGAGTTCTGCGACATTCGCAACCTGCTGCCGCGCGGCGTCAAGCTGGCGCCGGAGGACGTGTGGGAGCGGCTGTCGTTCGTGCTGTCCACGCGGCTGCAGGACCCGCAGTTCGCCGGCCAGACCAAGGAGCGGCTCTCCTCGCGCAACGCCGCCGGCCTGGTCGAGAACGTCATCCACGACGCTTTCAGCCTGTGGCTGAACCAGCATGTGGAGATGGGCGAGCGCATCGCGCAGCTGGCGATCGAGCGCGCGAGCGCGCGCCTGAAGGCCGCCAAGCAGATCGTCCGCAAGAAGATCACCCAGGGCCCGCAGTTGCCCGGCAAGCTGGCCGACTGCACCGCCACCGATCTCACCCGCACCGAGCTGTTCCTGGTCGAGGGCGACTCCGCCGGCGGCAGCGCCAAGCAGGCGCGCGACAAGGAGTTCCAGGCGATCCTGCCGCTGCGCGGCAAGATCCTCAACACCTGGGAGGTGGAGTCCACCTCGGTGCTGGCCTCGGAGGAAGTGCACAACCTCGCCGTGGCGATCGGCTGCGACCCTGGCAAGGACGATCTTTCCGGCCTGCGCTACGGCAAGGTGGTCATCCTCGCCGATGCCGATTCCGACGGCCTGCACATCGCCACCCTGCTGTCCGCGCTGTTCCTCAGGCACTTCCCGAAACTGGTCAGCGAAGGCCATGTGTTCGTGGCGATGCCGCCGCTGTTCCGCGTCGACGTGGGCAAGCAGGTGTTCTACTGCCTCGACGAGGCGGAGAAGGAGGCGATGCTGCAGCGGGTCGAGCGCGAAAAGATGAAGGGCGCAGTCAGCACCACCCGCTTCAAGGGCCTGGGCGAGATGAACCCGCCGCAGCTGCGCGAATCGACCATCCACCCGGACACGCGCCGGCTGGTGCAGCTGACCGTCGGCGACGACGACGGCACCGCCAAGCTGATGGACATGCTGCTGGCGAAGAAGCGTGCCGGTGATCGCAAGGCATGGCTGGAAGAGAAAGGCGACCTGGCCACGCTGGAAGTCTGAGCGGCAATGGACGCTGCCGACTACTAGCCGGCAGGAACTCGGTTGTCCGAGTGCCGCCGGAACGACGTCGCCGGGAAGTGTTCCGGGATCTTCCGAAGCATTTGCCACATGAATGGATCCCTGACCGTCTGAACCGTCCCGGGTTGTGGCTGCATCCGGCACCGCGTCTGCGGCGTATCTCCACACGCTTCCACTCCGCGAAGCGGACAACACCGGAGAACATCCATGACGATCAATCAGCACATGCGCACCCTCGCCATCGGCCTTTCGCTGGCCCTTGCCACTGTGGCCGTTGTGCCCATGGCGATGGCCGGCTCGATGAGCACCGAAAAGACCGTGATGGTCGGTGGCGCGGCCATGTATCCGTCGAAGAACATCATCCAGAACGCGGCGAACTCGAAGGATCACACCACTCTGGTCGCCGCGGTGAAAGCCGCCGGCCTGGTCGATACATTGTCAGGCCCCGGTCCGTTCACGGTGTTCGCGCCGACCAACGATGCGTTTGCGGCGCTGCCGCCCGGCACCGTCGACAACCTGCTGAAGCCGGAGAACAAGGCCACCCTGACCAAGATCCTGACCTACCACGTCGTGGCCGGTCGCCTGACTGCGCACGACCTCGCTGCAAAGGTCGCAGCTGGTGGCGGGAAGGCAATGCTCAAGACTGTCGAGGGTGATTCGCTCACCGTGAGCAAGGACGATGGCCGCTGGGCAATCACCGACGACAAGGGCAACGTGGCACACGTCACCATCGGCGATGTGATCCAGTCCAATGGCGTGATCCACGTGATCGACAAGGTGCTGATGCCGTAAGCCGCGACCTGCACCACCAGCGCCGCCCCGATCCTCTCGTCGGGGCGGCTTTTTTTGTGCCGGCGACGGCGCTAAGGTGCTTGTCCGTCCTCGAGGAACCACCAGACATGGCCTTGCTTCCACCGCTCGACCTGCAGCGCTGGATCGACGAACACCGTCACCTGCTGAAGCCGCCAGTCGGCAACAAGTGCATCGTCGACGGCGACTTCATCATCATGATCGTGGGGGGCCCCAACGCGCGCACCGACTACCACCACGACGAAGGCCCCGAGTTCTTCTATCAGCTCGAAGGCGAGATGGTGCTGAAGGTGCAGGACGAGGGCCACGCGCGCGACATCCCGATCCGCGCCGGCGAGATGTTCTACCTGCCGCCGCGCGTGCCGCATTCGCCGCAGCGCATGCCGGCGTCGATCGGACTGGTGATCGAGCGCCGCCGGATCGCCGGCGAGAAGGACGGCCTGTTGTGGTTCTGCGAACGCTGCAACCACAAGCTGTACGAGGAATATTTCGTGCTCGACGACATCGAGCACGATTTCCCGCCGGTGTTCGATCGTTTCTACGGCTCGCGCGAGGCGCGCACCTGCACCGCCTGCAACCATCTCAACCCGGCACCGGCGAAATACGCGTAGGGCGGGCAACGCCCGCCACGCTTCCACGGCAACATGCCGAACAGAGCCGGCGGATGGTGTCCGCCCTACGCCGTGCCCCCCAGCCACTTGCGCGCCATGCGCCGCAACGAAATATCGAGGCTTTGATCCTTCGCCACCTCGGCGACCGATCGCCAGGTCAACGCGCGGGATTCCTGGTTGATGGTGAAGCGCTCGTTCGTACCGGCTCGCACCACATAACGCACGTCGTAATGCCAGTGCTCCGCTTCATCGCCGCGCGCCGGGATGCGATGCCGGTCGAGGTCGAAGATGCCGCCTTCGGCGTGCAGGCCGGCCACGCCGGTCTCCTCCTGCGCCTCGCGCAGCGCTACCCGCATGAGGTCCGCATCGCCGTCGGCATGGCCGCCCGGCTGCAACCATCGGTCCAGTTTGCGGTGATGCATCAGCAACACGCGCTCGCCGTCCCCGCTCACCAGCCACGCCGAGCCGGTGAAGTGGCCCACTGCATGGCCGCGCTCGAACACTGCCGCGTGCGAAGCGAGGAAAGCCTCGAACAGGGCGACCCCCTCGCCTTCCTCCGGATGGCGCGCGAGATAGTCGCCCAGTGCGGCGGCAAGTTGCTGAAGAAAGGGCGGCATGACTTGTGGCCGGGGATGCGGGGAACCGCCGCCCATTCTAGCTGCATCGCACCTTGTACCCCTCCGGACGCTCCGCTATGGTTGGCCGTCCGTCGGCTCTCGCGTCCATCTTCGTCGCGTTTTCGTTCGAGCGCGACGTCGTTGTTTTCCGGGGAGCCACTGCATGCTGTTCAAGCGCATCAAGCCGATCGATCAGATCATCGCCACGGCCGAGAAAAAGGGCCTTACACGCCAGCTCGGCGCCTTCCAGCTCACCATGCTCGGCATCGGCGCGATCATCGGCACCGGCATCTTTGTGCTCACCGCCGAAGCGGGCCAGAAAGCCGGCCCGGGCATGATGATCGCGTTCGTGATCGCCGCGGTGGTCTGCGCATTCGCCGCTCTCGCCTACGCGGAACTTGCCTCGATGGTCCCGGTGGCCGGCTCGGCCTACACCTACACCTACGGCGTGCTCGGCGAGGGCACCGCCTGGGTGGTGGGCTGGGCGCTGGTGCTGGAATACACCATCGCCGCCAGCACGGTATGCGTGGGCTGGGCCGGTTACGTCAACGGCCTGCTGACGCATGCCGGATTCGGCCTGCCGCACTTCCTGCAGGTGGGCCCGATGGATGGCGGCAGCTTCAACCTGCTGGCCTGCCTGATCGGCCTTGCGGTCACCGGCCTGCTGGTGATCGGCACGTCGAAGTCGGCCAAGGTCAACACCGTCCTGGTGCTGGTCAAGATCATCGCCCTCACCGCCTTCATCATTGTCGCGCTGCCGGCGGTGAAGGATCAGAACTTCACGCCCTTCGTGCCCAATGGCTGGGGCAGTCCGATGGGCGGCATCGGCGTGCTCGGCGCGGCAGCTTCCATCGTGTTCGCCTACATCGGCTTCGACGCCATTTCCACGGCGGCCGAGGAAACCAGGAACCCGAACCGCAATATCCCGATCGCGCTGATCGCCTCGCTGAGCGTGTGCACCATCTACTACCTGCTGGTGAGCTACGCCGCGGTAGGCTCGGTGGGCTCGCAGCCCATGCTGGGCCCCAACGGCGTGGCACTGGAACCGGGCACGCCGGCATTCGCGGCGGCGTGTCAGGGCTCGGATGCGCTGGTGTGCAGCAAGGAGGCGCTGGCCCACGTGGTGCGCCTGCTCGGCCACAACAACATCGCCGCCTTCATCGCCTTCGCCGCCGGCATCGCGCTGCCGTCGGTGATCCTGACCATGACCTACGGCCAGACCCGCATCTTCTTCACCATGTCGCGCGACGGGCTGCTGCCGAACTCGCTGGCCAAGATCCACCCGCGCTTCCACACGCCCCACATAATCACCCTGATCACCGGCAGCTTCGTCTCGCTGTTCGGCGCGCTGTTCCCGGTCGGCATCCTCGCCGACATCACCAACTCAGGCACGCTGTTCGCGTTCATCATGGTCGCGGTGGGCGTGCTGATCCTGCGCCGCACCCAGCCCGAGCGTCCCCGCCCGTTCCGCACCCCGCTGCCATGGGTGGTTTGCCCGCTGGCCGTGATCGGCTGCCTGCTGCTGTTCCTCAACCTGTCGAAGGAAGCGAAGATCACGTTCTTCGTGTGGGGCGCAATCGGCCTGGTGGTGTACTACCTGTACGGTTACCGCAAGAGCCACCTGGCTTGTGGCGTCGAACCGGACTGATTCCGCACCCGCGCGCATCGTTCGCCACGCCGCCGGCACGACGCGTATCGTGCCGGTTTCACGTCCACAAGAGCCTGTTCAATGTCTCTACATAGCCCGCGTTGTCTTGCCGTGGCCGTCAGGTGGTGGCGCGTGGCGCAGCGCCTGCCTGGCTGGCAGGTCAAGCCGTGCGCTGCCGCATGGCGGCCACGGCAAGGCAACCTGAAGGGCCGGGGCGGTTTGCGCGCATGCCTACGTCATCACTCGGTCGTGGACGGACGTCCACTCCTCGCTCCTCAAAGCCGAGTCCATCCATGGACTCTCCCCGCGTGCCCTCGTTCTTCCTTGGCCTGCGCGCAAACCGCTCCCGGCGCGGGCCATGTAGAGACATTGAACAGGCTCTGACCCCATGCTCAAGCAACTGATCGCCCGCAAGACCGATTTCAACGAACCCGACGACACGCACGGCCCCACACTGCGCCGCACCCTCGGGCCCTGGGGCCTGACCGCGCTGGGCATCGGCGCGGTGATCGGCGGCGGCATCTTCGTGATCACCGGCCAGGCAGCGGCTGACCATGCCGGGCCGGCGGTGATCCTGTCCTTCATCCTGGCGGCGATCTGCAGCACGTTCACCGCGCTGTGCTACGCCGAGTTCGCCACGCTGATCCCGGTTTCCGGCAGCGCCTACTCCTACGCCTATGCCACCCTGGGCGAGCTGATGGCCTGGTTCATCGGCTGGAACCTGGTGCTGGAGTACGGCGTGTCCGCCTCCGCCGTGGCGGTGAGCTGGACCGGCTACTTCCTCAGCCTGCTCGACCACATCGGGCATGCCTTCAACATGGACCTGAGCCTGCCCTCGTCGTTGACCCAGGCGCCGCTCGCGTTCACCGCCGACCACCACCTGGTGGCCACCGGGGCGCTGCTCAACCTGCCGGCGGTGGTGCTTATCCTGCTGCTGACCTGGATCTGCTACGTCGGCATCCGGGAGTCGAGCCTGGCGAATGCGGCGATGGTGGCGCTCAAGGTTGGCCTCATCACCCTGGTGATCGTGGTCGGCTGGCGCTATGTCGACCCGTCCAACTGGCACCCGTTCGTGCCCGAGTCGCAGGGCCACTACAAGTACGGCTGGGATGGCGTGCTGCGCGGCGCGGCGATGGTGTTCTTCGCCTACATCGGCTTCGAGGCCACCTCGGTGGCCGCGCAGGAGTCGCGCAACCCGCAGCGTGACCTGCCGATCGGCATCCTCGCCTCGCTGGCGATCTGTACCGTGCTGTACATCGCGATGGCCGCGGTGATGACCGGCCTGACCTCGTACACCCTGCTCGGCACCGACGAGCCGGTGGTCACCGCCCTGCATGGACACCCGCAACTGGAATGGCTGCGCTGGCTGGTAGAGGTCGGTGCGCTGCTCGGGCTGTCGTCGGTGGTGCTGGTGATGATCATCGCGCAGCCGCGCATCTTCATGATCATGGGCCGCGACGGCATGCTGCCGAAGGTGTTCACCCGGATCCACCCGCGCTATCGCACGCCGCACCTCAACACGCTGATCACCGGCGCCGGGATCTCCCTGCTCGCGGCGGTCTTTCCGCTGGACGTGCTGGGCGACCTGGTGTCGATGGGCACGCTGATCGCGTTCATCGCGGTCTGCGCCGGCGTGTGGATCCTGCGACACACCCGGCCGGAGCTGCCGCGCACCTTCCGCGTGCCGTTCGCGCCGGTGATCTGCACGCTCGGCATCCTTAGCTGCCTGGCCCTGCTGTCCACCATGGCCTGGTACAACTGGACGCTGATGATCGTCTGGACGTTCATCGGCCTGCTCATCTATTTCGGCTACAGCAACCGGCACAGCCACCTGCGCAGCCCGGCGACGGATGCCACCCCGCCCTGATGCATAATTTCGTCGAATATCGTCACATATCGTCGAAAAAGTGCCATATCCGGCGAAACGCCTGGAATGATGTTTATCCGCAGGCATCGCGGGGATTCTCGACAAATCTCGGAATCACTAGAATATTTCTTTATTTTTCAATGTATTAACGAGAATTTTCCAAGAGAAATCGCGCGACCGGTCGCCCATTTGGCAGACTCGGGAGTATCATCCTCAGTCCGCGGGTTGATCACTTGGCAGTGGGCCCCGGATCGCGGCTCGGCGCGTCAGGTGGGTAGCTCCTCGACCTGATGTGTCCGGGCCGCACTTTTGCCTGCGTATCGAACCGCATCATGCAGTTCCGGGCAGCTCCTCCGGTACGGCAACAAAAAGGCCGGCGATGAGCCGGCCTCTTCATGCGATTCGTGGGGAAGGTTGTGGTCAGGCTTTCTTCGGCGTGTGCGACACGCACCAGCCCTTCGCATTCACCGACTTGCCCGGGAACAACTGGCATGGGCCGCGGCCGGTGGGGCCGCCGCTGTAGAACTGGCAGTTGGTGCAGTCGTCGCCGGCCTTGTACTTCGCGTTGGTGGTCTTTTTGGCGTCTTCCACATAGCCCAATGCCTTCGCGGTCGGGTCCGACTCGCTCACCGGCGGCAATTCCGCCGCCCGCGCAAAGCGTGGCAGGCTGCCGATGACCACCGCTGCCGCCGTCGTGCCGGCAGCCACCTTGAGGAACCGGCGACGCGATTCGATATCTTGTTCTTTCGACATGGGCAAGCCTCCGTCGGAATCTGTCCGGCACACCCTGCGCCGGATCCGGTTCGATGTTACGCCCACCATCCAAATATTTCCTGACTTGCGAGAATGGCTCTCATTCCAGCTGGGCGGCGAGCGCGCACATGTTATAGTTCAAGCTCATTTGGACGTCCAAACCGCATGAGCCAGATCCTCCCAGCCGCGATCCCCGCCAGAGCGTTCGAACAGTGCGCCGACGCCATCGCCGACGCCGCGCGCGAGCTGTCCATGCTGGGCTGGACGCCGGCGACCAGCAGCAACTTCTCGATGCGGGTCGATGCCGGCCACGCGGCGATCACCGTCTCCGGCCGGCACAAGGGCAGGCTCGGCCGCGACGACATCATGCTGATCGACCTGCAGGGCCATGCCGTCGGTACCGATGCCAGGCCCAGCGCCGAAACGGCGTTGCACACCCAGATCTACCGGCGCTGGCCGGAGATGAATGCGGTGCTGCACACCCACTCGCGCACGCAGAGCGTGGCATCGCGGCTGTTCGCCGGCGAGGGTGTGATCCGGCTGCAGGGCTGGGAGCTGCAGAAGGCGATCAGCGGTTACCACACCCACGAAAGCGTGCTGGAGATCCCGGTGTTCCCGAACACCCAGCATATGCCCGAACTGGTGGCCAGGGTCGATGCCTGGCTGGATGCAGGCAAGCCGCTGCATGCCTACCTGATCGACGGTCACGGCATCTACACCTGGGGCCGCGACATGGCCGAGACGCAGCGCCACCTGGAGGCGCTGGAGTTCCTGCTCGGCTGCGAACTTGACCTGAAAAGACTGAGGGCATCATGAGCCGCCTGCGCATCTTCGACGAAACCCGACCGCAATCGCCGCTGGCGGTGATCGACGAACACGCCGCGATCGCCGCGGAACTCGGCAATGCGGGCGTCCGCTTCGAGCAGTGGGAGGCAAGCCAGCAGATCGCGCCGGGCGCCAGCCAGGACGAGGTGATCGCCGCCTATCGCGGCGACATCGACCGGCTGATGCGCGAGGAAGGCTACCAGGCCGTGGACGTGATCAGCCTCGCTCCCGATCACCCCGACCGCGCGACGCTGCGCCAGAAGTTCCTCAGCGAGCATACCCACAGCGAGGACGAGGTGCGCTTCTTCGTCGCCGGGGCCGGCCAGTTCACTCTGCACCTCGGCGGCAAGGTCTACGACATCCTGTGCGAACAGGGCGACCTGATCGGCGTACCCGACGGCACCCGCCACTGGTTCGACATGAGCGAGGCGCCCTACTTCGTGGCGATCCGGCTGTTCACCAACAAGGAAGGCTGGGTGGCCAACTTCACCGGCGACGACATCGCCTCGCGCTTCCCGCGCATGGCGCCTGCCGTGTAGGAGCCCGCTCGCGGGCGATGCTCTTCCCGAACCTCGGACCCCGGATCCCGAAGCCATGATCGAAATCCGCGCCATCGTCACCGACATCGAGGGCACCACCAGCTCGATCGACTTCGTCCGCGACGTGCTGTTCCCATACGCGCGCAAGCGGCTGCCCGCCTTCGTCGAAACCCACGGCACCAAGCCCGAGGTGCAGCACTGGCTGCACGAGGCGGCCCGCGAGGCCGGGCTGGTCGAGGCCAGCCGCCAGGACATCATCGAGCTGCTGCTGCAGTGGATCGACCAGGACCGCAAATCCACCGCGCTGAAGGCGCTGCAGGGCATGATCTGGAAGGACGGCTACGAGGCCGGCGACTACCGTGCCCACGTCTACCCGGAAGTGGCAGCGCGACTGCGCGACTGGCGCGCCGACGGGCTGCGGCTGTACGTCTATTCCTCCGGCTCGGTGCCGGCGCAGAAACTGTTTTTCCAGCACAGCGAAGCCGGCGACCTGGGCGCGCTGTTCGCCGGCTACTTCGACACCGAAACCGGGCCGAAGCGCGAATCCGAATCCTACCGGCGCATCGCCGAAGCGATCGGCGAGCAGCCACGACATCTGTTGTTCCTGTCCGACATCGTGGAGGAACTCGACGCCGCACAGGCAGCCGGCTTCCATACCGGCTGGCTGGTGCGCGAACCGCAGGCCCTGCCCGCTTCGCCACGCCATGCCGTCTACCGCGACTTCGGCGCGATCGCTCCGTAAGTTCACACGCGGATCCGCCATGCGCCATGCCCTGACCATCCTGCTCGCGTTCGCCGCCGGCGTGCTGCTGGCCCTCTGGTGGCCCGTTCATCGACCGACGCCGGTGGTCGGCGACCATCCCGCACTGGCGACACCCGCCAGCGTGGAGCCTGCGGATTCGAGTGCCGGCGTCGCGCTCGACAACTGGCCCACGCAGGGGCCGACCCCGGAACAGATCCTGTACGCGCAGCCCCGGATGATGCGCGAAGCGTTGTCCGGGCTTGGTCCACGCGTGCCCGGCAAGCCGAATCTCTATCTGCTTGCTTTCGCCGGCGACGGCGGTGAGGACGTATTCCGCAACGAGGCCGAGTACGCCGCGCAACTGTTCGCGCAGCGCTTCGGCGCCAGTGCCCACAGCCTGGTGCTGGAGAACAACCCGGCCACGCTCACCACCCGGCCGCTGGCCAGCTGGAGCAACCTGGAAACCGCGCTGGAAGGGCTGGGCAAGACGATGCAGCCGGAGCAGGACATCCTGCTGCTGTACCTCACCAGCCACGGCGACGAGGAGCACAACCTGCTGCTGGACATGGACCCGCTGCCGCTGGACCAGCTCGGCGCCAGCGACCTGGCCGGCATCCTGGCGATGCACCCGTTCAAGTGGAAGGTACTGGTGGTCAACGCCTGCTATTCGGGCGGCTTCGTGCCGCCGCTGCGCGGCCCCGGCACCCTGGTGCTCACTGCCGCCCGCGCCGACCGCAGCTCGTTCGGCTGCGGCAGCGACTCCGACATCACCTACTTCGGCAGGGCCTGGCTGGTCGATGCGCTGAACCACACCGACAATTTCGCGGACGCGTTCAAGCGGGCCAGCGGCGAGATCAGCCAGTGGGAGCGGCAGGACAAGCTCACTCCTTCCGAACCGCAGATCGACGTCGGCAGCGGCATCACCACGCAGCTGGCATTGTGGCGCAAGGGCATCACGCCCGGACCGGCGGTGCCGTTCAAGCCGGCGCTGCCGGCGGCCAGCGCATCCGCCGCCACGCCCCGATAACTCGATTCAGCCGCGTGCCGCATGCCGGTCGTCCAGCACGCGGACCACGTCGGCCAGGCCAAGCCCACGCGCGCGCAGCGCCACGGCGAGATGGAACACCAGGTCGGCCGCCTCGCCCAGCAGCTCGGCGTCATCCTGCGCCACCGCGGCCAGCGCGGTCTCCACGCCTTCCTCGCCCACCTTCTGCGCTATGCGACGAATGCCTCCGTCGAACAGCCGGGTGGTGTAGCTGCCAGCCGGACGTTCAACGTGGCGCTGCTCGACCAGGGCATCCAGTTCGGCGAGGAAACCGAGCGGCGGACGTACGTCGGCGCTGTCACCGAAGCAGCTGGAGGTGCCGAGGTGGCAGGTCGGCCCATGCGGGGCGGCCTGGATCAGCAGGGTGTCGGCGTCGCAGTCGATGCGGATCGACTTCAGCGCGAGCACGTGGCCGGAGCTTTCGCCCTTGGTCCACAGGCGTTGCTTGCTGCGGCTGTAGAAGGTGACGTGGCCGCTGGCTTGCGTCTGCGCCAGCGCCTCGGCGTTCATGTAGCCGAGCATCAGCACTTCGCCGCTGAGCCAGTGCTGCACGATAGCCGGCAGCAGGCCGTCGCCCTTGGCCCAGTCGAGGCGGGAAAAATCGGATTGAAGGTTCGTGCCGGTCATCGGACACCTGCTGTCGGTATGCGCCGTGGCATGCAAGGAAGTGCGGTTTTCCGTCATTCCGGCATGGAATGACGAGTTAGGCAATGCGCACGGTCACATCCCGTCCGCGCAAGTAACGCTTGAGCTCGGGTATCGCAATTGCACCGGAGTGGAACACGCTGGCAGCCAGCGCGCCATCCACGTCGGCCTCGAGGAAGGCATCGCGGAAGTGTTCCGGCTCGCCGGCACCGCCGGAGGCGACCAGCGGCACGCGGCAGAGCGCGCGGGCCACGGAAAGCTGCTCCAGATCGTACCCCCGGCGCACGCCGTCGCTGCCCATGCAGTTCAATACGATCTCGCCGGCGCCGCGCTGTTGCGCCTCGACCAGCCAGTCCAGCGTTCGGCGCGACAGCGCCTGGGTCTTCGCGGGGTCGCCGGTGTACTGGCGCACACGCCACTCGCCGTCGGCGTCGCGCAGCGAATCGATACCGACCACCACGCACTGCACGCCGAACGCGGCAGCCAGTTCGTCGATCAGTGCGGGACGCTCCAGCGCCGGCGAGTTCACCGAGATCTTGTCGGCGCCCGCATGCAGCACCGCGCGTGCCTCGTCCACCGAACGGATGCCGCCGGCCACGCAGAACGGAATGTCGATCGCCCGTGCGACCTTCTCGACCCAGCCGCGATCCACACTGCGCCCTTCGGGGCTGGCCGTGATGTCGTAGAACACCAGCTCGTCGGCGCCTTCGTCGCGGTAGCGCAGCGCGAGGTCGACGATTTCGCCCATCACCACGTGGTCGCGGAAGCGCACGCCCTTGACCACCTGGCCGTCGCGCACGTCGAGGCAGGGAATGATGCGGCGGCTCAGCATGCCAGGGCCTCCCCGACGGTGAAGCGACCTTCCAGCAGCGCACGACCGAGGATCACGCCGCGCGCGCCGGCTTCGCGCGCGGCGCGGATGTCATCCAGCGAGCGCACGCCGCCGGAGGCCTGCACGGCCAGCGACGGCACCGTTGCGGCGAGATGGCGGTAGAGATCGAGGTTGAAGCCGGCGAGCATGCCGTCGCGGTCGATGTCGGTGCACAGCAGGTGGCGCGCGCCGCGCGCGGCGTACCACGGCGCCAGCTCATCCAGCGTGCGCGCTTCGACTTCGGTCCAGCCCGCGCTGGGCAGGCTCCAGCGGCCATCGAGGCGGCGCGTATCGAGCGCGAGGGTCAGCCTTTCGGCGCCGTGGCTGTCCAGCCAGCCGGCCACGAGTTCGGGCTCGCGGATCGCCACGCTGCCCAGCACCACGCGCTGCACGCCGGCGTCGAACAGCCGGCGCAGGTCGTCTTCGCTACGTACGCCGCCGCCGGCCTGGATCTGCATGCCATCGGTGGCGATGGCCTGGATCACAGCGAGATTGGCCAGGCTGCCCGAGCGCGCACCGTCCAGGTCGACCAGGTGCAACCAGCGCGCGCCGGCCTCGGCATAGCGCCGCGCCAACGCGCGCGGATCGGCGGCATAGGTGGTCTGCTGCGCGTAGTCGCCCTGCTTCAGGCGCACCACCTGGCCGCCACGCAGGTCGATCGCGGGAATCACGTCGAAGTTCATAGTTCGAGGAAGTTCTTCAGCAATCGGGCGCCGACGGCGGCGGAGCGCTCGGGATGGAACTGCATGCCATGGAAGTTGCCGTGCGCGATCACCGCCGAGAACGCGCCGCCGTAGTCGGCCGTGGCCAGGGTCCAGTCGCCGACCGGTACCGCGTAGCTGTGCACGAAATAGGCCTGGTCGTCGTCGCCCAGGCCGGCCAGCAGCGGGTGCGGCCGCTGCACGGACAGTCGGTTCCAGCCCATGTGCGGCACGCGCAGCCCGGGCGCTTCGGTGAAACGACGTACCGGCGCCGGGATCAATCCGAGGCACTCCGTATCACCCTCTTCCGAACGCGCGCACAGCAGCTGCATGCCGAGGCATACGCCGAGCACGGGTTGTTCCAGCGAACGCAGCACGTCGACCAGACCCAGCTCGCGCAGCCGCGCCATTCCAGGACCGGCGGCGCCCACGCCGGGCAGGATCACCTTGTCGGCGCCACGGATCGCCGCCGCGTCCGACGTCAGCGCAGCGTCCACGCCCAGCCGCTGCAGCGCGTAGCGCACCGAGCCGATGTTGGTGCCGCCCGCGTCCACCAGCACCACGTCCATCACAGCGCGCCCTTGGTGCTGGGCAGTTCGCTGCCCTCGCGGCGGATCGCCTGGCGCAGCGTGCGTGCCACCGCCTTGAAGCAGGCCTCGACCATGTGGTGCGCGTTGTCGCCGCGTACGCTCAGGTGCAGGTTCGCGCCCAGCGTCTCGCACAGCGAGCGGAAGAAATGCGGCACCAGTTCGGTCGGCACCTCGCCCACGCGCTCGCGCGGGAAGCTGCCCTCGAACACGAAGTAGGGCCGACCGGACAGATCCAGCGCAGCACTGGCCTGCGCCTCGTCCATCGGCAGGGTGAAGCCATAGCGGCCGATGCCGCGCTTGTCGCCGAGCGCCTGCTTCAGCGCCTGGCCCAGCGCCAGCGCGCAGTCCTCGATGGTGTGGTGTTCGTCGATGTGGGTGTCGCCGTCGCAAGCCAGTTCCAGCGCGAAGCCGCCGTGCTTGCCAATCTGCTCCAGCATGTGGTCGAAGAAACCCAGGCCGGTGTACGCCTGCGGCTCGGCCACCCGATCCAGGTCGACGCTGACCGTGATGCGGGTTTCCTTCGTATTGCGCACCACCGTGGCGGTGCGCGGTGCATCCAGCAGCTGATGCGCCAGCGCATCCCAGCTCGTGCCGAGCGGGCCGACGCGGAAACCGCGCACGCCGAGATTCGCGGCGAACTGCAGGTCGGTTTCGCGATCGCCCACCATCGCCGACGTCGCCCGGATCCAGCCGTCGTCGGCGAGGTAGTGCCGCAGCATGCCGACGCCGGGCTTGCGCGTATCGAGGCCCTCGTGCGGAAAGCTGCGGTCGATCAGCACCTCGCGGAAGCGGATGCCCTGCGAGGCGAGGATGCGCAGCAGCAGCTCGTGCGGCCCGGTGAAATGCGGCTCCGGGAAACTGTCGGTGCCCAGGCCGTCCTGGTTGCTCACCATCACCAGCTCGTAGCCGGCGGCGACGAAGCGCTGCAACGCGGCGATCACGCCGGGCAGCAGGGCCAGCTTTTCGTAGCTGTCGATCTGCTCGTCGGCCGGCTCCTCGATGAGGCAGCCATCGCGATCGATAAAAAGAATCTTGCGGCTCACGGGTTGGTTTCCTGCAGGACGGCCAGCACGCGCTCGTTCTCCGCCGGCGTGCCGATGGTGATGCGCAGCGCGTCGCCGAGGCTGGGGTAGCGGCGCACGTCGCGCACCACGATGCCGGCGGCGAGCAGGCGCCGGTAGGCCGCGCCGGCATCGTCGAAGCGCACGGCGAGGAAGTTCGCCTGCGACGGCAGCACGTCGCGCACGCCGGGCAACCGGCGCAACGCCTCGCGCATCCGCGTACGCTCCGCACGCACGACGGCGAGATGTTCGCGCGCGTTCGCCTGCCCCCAGCCGGACAGCGCCAGCAGCGCCGCGTCCACGCTCGGCAACGGCAGCGGGTACGGCGCCATGATCCGGCGCAGCAGTGCGATCACCTCGGCGTTCGCCAGCAGGCTGCCGATGCGCACGCCGGCCAGCGCCCAGGCCTTGGACAAGGTGCGCAGCACGGCGAGGTTGTCGTAGCGGTCGATCAGGTCGGCCACGCTGCCTTCGTCGGCGAACTCCACGTAGGCCTCGTCCACCACCAGCAGCGCGCGGCCGGCCAGCGCACGCGCCAGCCGCTCCACGTCGGCACGCGGCACCGGCTGGCCGGTGGGATTGTTCGGCGTGCAGATGAAGATCAGCTTCACTGCCGGAGTCAGCGCGGCCAGCACCGCATCCACATCCAGGGTGGCGTCTGCCGCCAGCGGCACCTCGACGATGCCCGCGTCCTGCACCCGCGCGCACACCGCATACATGCCGAACGTGGGCGGCTGGATCAGGATCGCGTCGCGGCCGGCGCGACAGAACGCGCGCACCAGCAGGTCGATCGCCTCGTCGCTGCCGCGGCCGACCAGCAACTGTTCGCGCCGCACGCCGTAGAGCGCGGCCAATGCATCGACCAGGGCGGCGGGCTGCGGCTCGGGGTAGCGGTTGCAGCCAAGGCCGTCGTCGCCCACCGGCGCCCACGCCGATTCGTTCGCGTTGAGCAGGACCTCGCCGCCGCTGGCCTCCATCCGTGCCGAGGAGTACGGCTGCATCGCGCGGATCTCCGGCCGCGCCAGATCGAGCACGCTCATGCCAGAGCCTCCAGGCGCAGCGTCACCGCGCGGCGGTGCGCTTCCAGTTGTTCCGCCGCCGCCAGCGTGGCGGTGCACGGGCCGATGTTGCGCAAGCCGTCTGCGCTGACTTCCTGCACGCTGATCTGCTTCTGGTAGCTGGCCACCGACACGCCGCTGTAGCTGCGCGCGTAGCCATAGGTCGGCAGCACGTGATTGCTGCCGCTGCAGTAGTCGCCCACCGATTCGGGCGCCCACTGGCCGAGGAAAACCGAGCCCGCGCTCTCGACGCCGTCGAGCAACGCACGCGGCGCGGCGACCTGCAGGATCAGGTGCTCGGGTGCGTAACGGTTGCTCACCTCCACCGCCTGCGCCAGCGAGTCGACCGCGATCAGCCGGCTCTGCGCCAGCGCCCGGCCGGCGATCGCGCCGCGCGGCAATTCGGCGCACTGGCGCTCGACCTCGGCTGCCGCCTGATCCAGCAGGTCGGCGGACGGACTCAGCAGGATCACCTGCGAATCCGGCCCGTGCTCGGCCTGCGACAGCAGGTCGGCGGCGACGAAGACCGGATTCGCCCCGGCATCGGCGATCACCAGCACTTCGGACGGGCCGGCCGGCATGTCGATCGCGGCGCCGTCCGGATCGGACGACACCTGCAATTTCGCTTCGGTGACCCAGGCATTGCCGGGGCCGAACAGCTTGTCGCACTTCGGCACGCTGGCAGTGCCATAGGCCATCGCGGCGATCGCCTGCGCGCCACCCAGTTTGAACACCTTGTGCACGCCGGTAAGGCGCGCGGCGTACAGCACCGCCTCGTCGCAGCGGCCGTCGGCGCGCGCCGGCGAGCACAGCACCACTTCGCGGCAACCGGCGATGTGCGCCGGCACGCCCAGCATCAGGGCGGTCGACGGCAACGGCGCGCTGCCCGCCGGCACGTACAGGCCGACCCGGCCGATCGGCCGAAGCATGCGCTCCACCCGTACGCCGGGCGCGGTATCCACCGCCACCGGCTGCAGCGCCGCCGCGCGATGGAACGCCTCGATGCGCGCTGCCGCTTCGCGGATCGCGGCTTTCAGGGCCGGATCGAGGGAAGCCTCGGCCGCGGCGAATTCGGCCTCGTCCACCGCGATCGCCTGCAGTGCGCAGCGGTCGTATTTCGCGCTCAGTTCGCGCAGCGCCGCGTCGCCGCCCTCGCGCACGTTGGCGATGATCTGCTCGACGCCGCGGCGCAGTTCGTCGGCCCGCGACTGTGCAGGGCGCGCCAGCGCCTCGCGGCGCGCCGTTTCATCCAGGGCGTTCCAGTCCAGACGTTTCATGTGAGCCTGCTCTTCATGCCAACCTGATTCATGCCAACCTGCCTCATGCCAGCATTTTCTCCACCGGCAGCACGAACATCTCGCGCGCCCCGGCCTTCTTGATCTCTTCAAGCTGCCGCCAGCTCACTTCGCCGGCACACAGCGCCTGCAACATCAATTGGTCCGGCTGGCCGGCCACTGGCAGCAGGGTGGGCTGCGGGCCGCCCGGCAGCAGCCGGGTCACCGCCTCCAGCGTATGGCGCGAGGTCTGCAGCAGCAGCAGGCGCGACTCGCGCACCTGGATCACCCCGTCCAGCCGCTTCAGCAGCAGTTCCAGCAGGTCGCCGCGCTCATCCACCGGCAGCGCCTGCGACCCGGCCAGCACGGCTTCGCTGTGCAGCAGCACGTCGGCCTCGCGCAACTGGTTCGCCACCAGCGTGCCGCCGCTCTGCACCAGGTCGCAGATCGCGTCGGCGGTGCCCAGCTTCGGCGCGATCTCGACTGAACCGGCCAGGGTCACCACGCCGGCATCGACGCCCTGCGTGCGCAGCCATTCACCGAGCAGGCCGGGATACGAGGTGGCGATGCGCCGCCCCTGCAGCTGCCGGGGCTCGCGGTAATCCAGCTCCTGCGGCACCGCGATCGACAGCCGGCAGCGGCCGAAGCCGAGCGGGCGCAACTCGGCCAGCGGTTCGGCCTCGCGCCCCGCGGTCAGCTGAAACTCGCTCAGCACGTTGCGCCCTACGATGCCGAGGTCGCACACGCCCTGGGCAATCAGGCCGGGGATGTCGTCGTCGCGCACCAGCAGCAGGTCGACCGGCTCGCCCTCGCCGAAGCAGAACAGCTTGTCGCGGCTCTGCCGGAAAGTGAGCCCGCAACGGGTCAGCAGATCCAGCGCCGGCTCGGTGAGCCGGCCGGATTTTTGCATCGCGATGCGCAAACGGTCGCGCGGCTTCATGCCTTCTTCCTCATGGTCTGGGCCTGCCGCCGCGCTGCGCGGGCAGCGGCGGCCAGGTAGCCGCCGTTGCCCTGGTTGAGATAACGGGCGACCCGGCCGATGGTGGTGATGCTGACCGCAGTGTGCTCGTGGATCTCGCGGTACGGCACGCCTTCGAGCAGGAAGGGCACCACCCGCCAGCGGTCCACCAGCACCTCCAGCTCGGCCGGTGTGCACAGGTCACCCAGGAAGGCGGCCATCTCCTCGACGTTCTTCAACGACAGCAGCGCCTCGCACAGGCTCTGTTCGGCGGACTCCGCCGGGGTCTCGGGGTTACGTGATCGACGCTTCATGATGTAATAACGCATTAATACAATGGTGCGCATCATACATGGCATGCGGCATGGCAGCAAACAGGACGTTCGGTGCGCATCGGGCTACCGTTCAGGCTCCGGCGTACGATCCCGCAGCCACGTCCGCACCCGCCGATCCGCGCCGACGCTCCGCCAATTCCGGACCGGACATGCCATGGCCGACGCAACGCGGTCGATCGGGAACCCTTCGACGCCGCGGATCATCCAACCTCGCGACCGGACATGCCGCATGCCTCGTCGCGACATCGCGCCACAATCCCGACGACGCCGTCGATGGGACAATGGCCAGGTCAAAGAAACCCGTCATCGGGGAATCCCAATGAGACGTCCGGACCAGCATCCCTTGCATTCCCGCCAGCCGCGCCCGCGCCAGTACCACCGGCGCGCGGCCATCGCGGCACTGCTCGCGGGCATGCTGGCGCCCGCACTGGCCAGTGCCTGCTCCACCTGCGGCTGTTCGCTCAATTCGGATTGGTCCAGCCAGGGCTACGCCGTCAGCACCGGCCTGCATCTCAGCGTGCGCGAGGACTATTTCGACCAGTCACGACTGATGCACGGCACCGGCACGGTCGGCGCCGGAACGTTCACCTACCCCACCGACCAGGAAGTGCAGCGCAAGACCATCAACCACACCACCCTGCTGGGCGCGGACTACAACTTCTCGCGCTACTGGGGTCTCTCGGCCCAGTTGCCGTACACCGACCGCCATCACCAGACCATCGCCAGCGGCGACACCGGCGTCTCCACCTCCGATGCACGGGGCATCGGCGACCTGCGCCTGCTCGCGCATTACCAGGGTTTCAGCGATGACGCCGGCCTCGGCCTGCAGTTCGGCGTGAAATGGCCCACCGGCCGCTTCACCCAAGGCTTCGCGGCGGGTCCGCAGGCTGGCCAACCGCTCGACCGCGGCCTGCAACTCGGCACCGGCACCACCGATGCCCTGCTCGGCGTCTACAAGTTCGGCTACCTCACCGACTCATTGGCCTACTTCAGCCAGGCCATGGCGCAGATCGCGCTGGACGCGCGCGACGGCTTCCGCCCCGGCAATTCGCTCAACGTCGACTTCGGCGTGCGCTATCTCGGCATGAGGCGCGTCACCCCGCAGCTGCAGCTCAACATCCACGGCGAGCAGCGCGAAAGCGGCAGGCAATCCGACCGCCCCAACAGTGGCGCCACCTACGCCTACCTTAGTCCGGGCGTCAGCGCGAAACTCACGTCGCGACTGGATGCCTTCGCGTTCGTCCAGCTGCCGGTCTGGCAACGCGTCAACGGCCTGCAGCTGGAGCCACGCCGACTGTGGTCGCTGGGCGTGCGGTATCGCCTCTGACCCGCCGCAAAAGCCGCCGGACACCGGTCGGCACCCGGCGATCCGCCACAAAAAAACCCCGCCGCGGCGGGGTTCTTCTGTTCAATGCAAACTGGCTCAGGCCGACTTCTTCTTCGGCGCGGCTTTCTTGGCGGCGGCCGGTTTGGTCACGGTCGGCTTGGCGCCCACCACGGCCGGCAGCACGCCGTGCGCACGGGTATTGCCGTAGCTGCCGCGATAGGTCTTGCCGCGGCGGGTCTTGCGATCGCCCTTACCCATGGGAACTCCTTGATTTATTGGATGAACGGCCGGTCATCATAACAGCGTCGGACCGGCACGTCATGTCAGCGATGCGCGTGTCCGGTGCAGTCCCCGCTGGCGTCCAGGCACTTGCCCGGATCGATCTGCACGGTCACGTGCTGGATCCCGAAACGCTCCGCCAGCAGCCGGTTGATCGCCTGCAGGGCGCTCGCGCCATCGGCATGCTCGTCCAGTTCGGCATGCAGGGTCGCCATGCGCGAACCGGACGCCAGCTGCCACACATGCAGGTGGTGGATGTCGCGGATGCCCGGATCGGCGGTATGCAGCGCGGCCTCCACCTGGGCGCTGTCCATGCCATCTGGCACACCTTCCAGCAGGATGTGTGCGGACACCCGCAGCAATCGCCATGCGCTGCCCAGGATCAGCAGCGATACCAGCATCGACAGCAGCGGATCGGCCCATAGCCAGCCGAACCAGCGGATCGCCAGCGCCGCCAGCACCGCCGCCAGCGAGCCGAGCAGGTCACCCAGCACGTGCAGGCTGGCGCTGGCCAGGTTGACGTCGTCATGCGCATGCCCGTGCAGGATGCGCAGCACCAGCATATTCACCACCAGGCCCACGATCGCCACCGCCAGCATCACCCCTGACAGGATTTCCCCGGGATGCAGCAGGCGCGTAACCGCTTCATAGATGATCCAGCCGACCAGCACGAACTGGCTAAGCGCATTGACGAAGCCCGCCAGGACCTCGATCCGGCCGTAGCCATAGCTGCGCCGCGCATCGGCCGGCCTGGTCGCCATCCAGGCGCCGACCACCGCCAGCAGCAGGGCCAGCGCGTCGACCATCATGTGGCCGGCATCGGCGAGCAGGGCCAGCGAGCCGGACCACATGCCGCCGAGCACCTCGGCGACCATCATCAGGACGGTCAGCACGAACGCGAACAGCAGCTTGCGCGTGCGCCCGCCTCCCGCTGCGGTGGCTGCATGCGGATGCGCATGATCGTGATGGTGGGCGTGCGTGGTGTTCACGCGTGCATGCTAGGAACGACGGTCGCCGTTACACAATCACGGACTGCCGCGGCACGGCTCAATGCGCGCACTGCGGGCCGTGCACGTGGTCTCGGGCATGGAGCCGGTCGCGGCGCAGGTTGACGAAATGCGCGCTGGCCAGCAGCAGGCCGCCGGAAGTCACCAGCACGCTGTGCAGGACGGTTGCATACCCCTCGGCGTAGGTAACCCCGAGCAGCAGCAGGGCCAGCCCGGGAACCGCCAGCATGAGCGGCAACGGTTGCTCGTGGCGGCGAAATCCGCGGACCAGCGCCACCAGGGCCAATGCACAGGCAAACATCACGAAGCCCCGCTCGAAACGATGGTCGGCCAGGAATTCCAGGCCCACCAGCGGCAGCAGCGCCAGCACGAACGGCAGCAGCGCGCAGTGGATCGCGCACAGGAACGATGCCGTCGCACCTATGCGATCGGCCGCATGCCACCAGCGCGTTTTGCCTGTCTGCTCGGAATCCATCGGCCCGTGCCGGCATCGCCAGACGTGGCGACTTTGTACCCGGTCGGCACAATGTTACTTTATAACATCACAAAACGCCAGATCCCGGCGCCGCCGCTCAGCCCCTGCGGCAATGCCGGCAGGTGCCGTGCACCTCCAGCGTCTGCGCCTGTGGCCGGAAGCCGAGCGCCCTGGCCTGCGCCTCGATGAGTTCGGCCACCCGTTCGTCGCAGACCTCTTCCGCGCTGGAACAGGTATCGCAGATCAGGAACGGCACCTGGTGCGCCTCGGCCGGGTGGTGGCAGGAGACGAAGGCGTTGATCGATTCCAGCTTGTGGATGAAGCCGTTCTCGAGCAGGAAATCGAGCGCACGGTAGACCGTGGGCGGCGCCGCGTTGCCGTGCCGTTCGCGCAACTGGTCGAGCAGGTCGTAGGCCTTGATCGGCTTCTCCGCGGCGGCAACCAGCTCCAGCACCTCGCGGCGCAGCGTGGTCAGGCGCAGGCCGCGCTTCTCGCTGGCGAGCTCCACCGCAGCCACGAAACCCCTTGGGTCGTCGTGATGGTGGTGATGATGCGGGTGTGGCTTGGCGGAGATGGCAGTCGTCAATGGGGTCACCTCAATGCTGATCATACACCCGTGCCACGACCCCTTCCGGGCAGCGGCGGCGGCACGCGACGAGGCCTGGCCAGCACCAGGAACCAGCCGATCGGCCCCAGCAGCGCGGCCCACACGATGCCCTCGAGCAGCCGTCCCCGCCACCAGCCGAGCAGGGCACCGACCAGGACGAACAGCAGGCTCCACCAGAACAGTGCCGCCCACGGCACCAGCCGCATCAGGTTGAAGAAGATCCGCCAGAAAGCATCCGGTGCGGCGGGATCGACTCCCGCGGTCGCCCTGTCCAGCCATTCGTTCATGCGATTTCGCACCTGCCGTTAGGATAGGCGCGATGCTGTCCGCAGACGGGGCCCGCGCGCAAGCGGGCGCCGCCGCCGAGCCCACGAGGAACCGACGCCCATGCGCTGCCTGCTGATCGAGGACGACCTGGCGACCGCCGAGTTGGTCCGCCATGGGCTGGAACGGGCCGGCCACGTAGTACAGACATGCCACGAAGGCGATACCGGGCTGCGCCTGGCGCTGGACGGCAGCTGGGACGTGGTGGTGCTGGACCGCATGCTGCCTGGCGGTGTGGACGGCCTCGGCGTGCTTGCCGCGTTGCGCGGCCACGGCATCGCCACGCCGGTGATCGTGCTGAGCGCGCTGTCCAGCCTGGACGAGCGCGTGCGCGGCCTGCGCAGCGGCGGCGACGATTACCTGGGCAAGCCGTTCGCGTTCGACGAATTGCTGGCGCGGATCGAGGCGCTGGCGCGGCGCGCGGTGCAGCGCGGCGAACCGGACGTGATCGAGATCGGCGACCTGCGCGTGGACACCCGCAACCGGCGCGTGCACCGCGGCACCCAGGCCATCGCGCTGCAGCCGCGCGAATACCAGCTGCTCGAATACCTCGCACGCCACCAGGGCATGGTGGTCACCCGCCGGATGCTGCTCACTGCGGTGTGGGGCTATCACTTCGACCCCGAGACCAACGTCATCGACGTGCAGATAAGCCGGTTGCGCAACAAGCTGGACCGCGACTTTCCGACACCGCTGATCCACACCGCACGCGGGGTCGGCTATACCCTGCGCGCCGAATGAGTGCCATGGGCGGCAGCCTGCGCCATTCCGTCGTGTTGCGCATGGCGCTGGGCTACGGACTGCTGCTGCTGGTCTCGGTCGCGGTGGTTTCGGCGATCTTCTACATCGGCACCGCCGGCCTGCTCGCGCGCAACATCGACATGCAGCTCGAGCTGGGCGCGCGCCGGCTGGTGCAGCTGCACGACCGCCAGGGACTGCCCGCGCTGCGCCGGGAGATCTTCGACCTGCTCACCGACGACCAGGACGTCAACACCGAGATCTACCAGCTCGATGCCGCCGACGGCAGCGTGCTGGTCGGCAACCTCGACCGCTGGCGCGCCACCGGCACCGCCACCGGGGAATTGCTGGAACAGAAGGTGCGACGGCGCGGCCAGGACACCGTGGGGCGCCTGCTCGTGCATCGCTTCCCGGACGGCGCGGTGCTGGTGGTCGGACGCGACCTGCAGGATCAGCGCGACCTCGAACACAGGGTGCTGTCCGCGCTGGCCATGGGCGGCCTGATTGCCTTCGCGCTGGCGGCGGGCGGCGCGCTGCTGGTGTGGCTGCAGCTGCAACGCCAGCTCAAGGCGATCCACCGCACCACCGCGGAGGTCGCCGCAGGGCGGCTGGACCGGCGCATCACGGTGGGCCGTTCGCGCGACGAGTTCGCGATGGTGGCGCGCGACGTCAACCGCATGCTCGACCAGATCGAGCAGTTGATGAACAACGCCCGCGACGTCTCCAACGCGATCGCGCACGACCTGCGCACGCCGCTGGGCCGCATCCGCGCCATGCTGGAAGACGCGCTGCATCCGCAGCAGCCGCCACAGGCCCTGCGCGAAGGTGCGGCGAGCGCGATCGACGAAATCGACGCGGTCACCCAGCTGGTGGACAAGCTGCTGCAGATCGCCGAGGCCGAGGCCGGCGTACGCCGCCAGAACTTCGAGTCGGTCGCCTTGCGCGCACTGGTCGGCGACATCGTCGAGCTGTACCAGCCGGCGGCCGAAAGCGAGGGCATGTCGCTCGCGCTGGCGGTCGAGGACGAGCCGCAAGTGGAGGCCGACCGCGACCTGCTGGCGGGCGTGCTCGCCAATCTGCTTGACAACGCGCTCAAGTACGCCGGCCACGGCGCCGCGGTGCGGGTCGAGGTGCGCACCACGGCGGAAGACGTGCGCATCGAGGTGGCCGACAACGGGCCCGGCATCCCGCCCGGGTTGCTGGGCCGGGCGACCGAGCCGTTCTTCCGCGCCGATGCCAGTCGCTATCAACGCGGCAACGGCCTTGGCCTGTCCATCGCGGCGGCCGTGGTCGCCCTGCATCGCGGGCAGCTTCGGCTGGAGGATGCGGCCCCCGGCCTGCGCGTGGTCATCCGGCTGCCGCGCGGGAGCGACGGCAACCTTTCCGGACGGTAACTGTTCCCACCCGGATCGCGCGATTAACTTAGCGCCGCCTGGCACGCGGCCGCCCCCGGCGATCCACGCCGAGGCGGGCGGCCTCGCCCCGCACGCCGCCCTTTGCCGCGCGACCTGCGCATGACCTGCCCCCAAGGAATGCGTGATGTACGACCTCATCCGAACGGTGCGCTTTGCGCTGCAACCGTGCCTGCTCGCGGCGCTGCTGGCCGTGCTTGCCGCCTGTGGCCGCCAGGCCGATCCGCCTGCGGCCGCGGCCCGGCCCGGCGACAGCGTCACGCTGACCGAACGCCAGGCGCAGCAGGTGGCGGTGCTGCCGTCCCAATGGCGCGCATTCGACCGCCGCCTCGATGCCGTCGGCTACATCGACTTCGACCAGGACCGCCTGGCCCAGGTGTCTTCGCCCTACCAGGGCCGCGTGCGACAGGTGCTGGTGCAGGTCGGCGACCGCGTGGCCAAGGGGCAGGTGCTGTTCACCGTCGACAGCGCCGACCTTGTGCAAGCGGAGTCGAACCTGGTGGCCGCCGCCGGCGTGCGTGCCCTGGCCGGCCACACCCTCGAACGCGCGCGCCAGCTGCTCGACATCCAGGCCAGTGCCCGCAAGGACCTGGAGCAGGCCACCGCGGACCGGCAGACCGCCGAGGCCAACTACCGCTCGGCGCGCACGGCTCTGCGCCTGCTCGGCCTGACCGACACGCAGGTCGACCGCGTCGCCGCCCACCGCGCCATCGACGGCGAACTGCGCGTGACCAGCCCGATCGCCGGGCGGGTGGCGGCACGCGCGGTGGCGCCGGGCGACTGGCTGCAACAGGGCGGCGCCGCGCCCGTCAGCGTGGCGTCTGACGATGCCTTGTGGATGGTGGCTGGCGTAGCGGAGGACGAGATCGTCGATATCCATCCCGGCGATCCGGCCAGCGTGCGGGTGGATGCGCTGCCGGGGCTGGTGCTGCAGGGTCGGGTCGACCTGGTCGGCAGCAGCGTCGATCCGTCCACCCACCGCGTGCAGGTGCGCACGGTGCTGCACGGCGCCGATGCGCGGCTGCGCCCGCAAATGCTGGCCAGCATGGAGGTGCGCACCGCGCCGCCGGCGCGCGCCGTCGCAGTGCCGGCGGACGCGGTGGTCCGCGAGGGCGACGGCACCATGACGGTGTACGTCACCACCGACGGGCGCCGCTTCACGCGGCGCCCGGTGGAACTGGGCCGGCAGCAGGACGGCCATGACGAGATCGTCGCCGGCCTCGCCGCCGGCGAGCGCGTGGCCGGTACCGGCGCGCTGTTCCTGAGCAATGCGCTGGCGCTGCAGTCGCAGTAACCGCCGGCAGCCAACCCGCAAGGAAACGGATCGTGCTCAGAGGCATCGTCGCATTCGCGCTCAACCGCCGCTCCATCGTGCTGATGGCGCTGCTGGCGTTCCTGATCGCCGGCCTGGTGGCGTATTCCAAGCTCAACATCGAGGCCTATCCGAACCCGGCCCCGGTGATCCTGGAAATCACCGCACAGGCACCAGGCCTGTCGGCGGAGGAGATGGAGCGTTCCTACACCCGCCCGATGGAACTCGGCCTGGCGACCACGCCAGGGGTGGACACGATCCGCTCGACCTCGTTCTACGGCCTGTCCTTCGTGCGCGTCACCTTCAAGTACGGCATCGACTACTACCAGGCATACACGCAGGCCGCGCTCAACCTGCAACAGAACGTGAGCCTGCCCAACGGCGTGCAGCCGCAGATCCAGGCCTCCAGCCTGGTCGGCGAGATTTACCGCTATCAGCTGGTCGGGCCGCCGCACTTCGGCCTGACCCAGCTGCGCACGCTGCAGGACTGGGTAGTGAGCCACCGCCTGCTGTCGGTGCCCGGCGTGGCCCAGGTGGTCACCTGGGGCGGCACCACCAAGGCCTACGACGTGGATGCCGACCTGCGCCGGTTGCAGGGCTACGGCATCACCCTGCCCCAGCTGATCGCGGCGATCGGCAATGCCAACACCAACGTCGGCGGCCGCACGATCAACATCGGCCAGCAGTCGGTGAACATCCGCGGCATCGGCCTGATCCGCGACACCAGGGACATCGGTGACATCGTGCTGGCGCAGTCGCACGGCATGCCGGTGCTGGTGAAGGACGTCGCCCGCGTCTCGATCGGCCATGTGCCGCGCCTGGGCCAGGCCGGCCGCGACGACCAGGACGACGTGGTGACCGGCATCGTGGTGATGAACCGCACCGAGAAGACCAGCGACGTGGTGGCGCGCGTCAAGGCCGAGGTCAGCAAGCTCAACGGCGACGGCACCCTGCCCGCCGGCGTGCGCCTGGCGCCGATCTACGACCGCTCCACCCTGGTCGCGGTCACCACCCACACGGTGCTGCACAACCTGGTGTTCGGCTGCCTGCTGGTGTTCCTGATCCAGTGGATCTTCCTCGGCGACCTGCGCAGCGCGGTGATCGTCAGCGCCAATATTCCGGTGGCGCTGTTCTTCAGCATCATCCTGATGGTGGCGCTGGGCGAGTCGGCCAACCTGCTCTCGGTGGGCGCGGTGGACTTCGGCATCATCGTCGATTCGGCGGTGATCCTGATCGAGAACATCTTCCGCAACTTCCAGAAGAGCGCCGACGAGCGGCAGGAACTGCTGCACGAGCACGCGCAGAACGAGTTCGCCATGTACGCCCGCGGCGGCGCAGCGCACAGCTGGAAGGAGCGGCTTCGCCTGTTGTTCATCAGCGCGATCCAGGTCGACCGCGCGGTGCTGTTCTCCTCCGCGATCACGGTGGCCGCCTTCATCCCGCTGTTCACCATGCAGGGCGTGGAAGGCCAGATCTTCAACCCGATGGCGCGCACCTATGCCTATGCGCTGTCCGGCGCGCTGATCGCCACCTTCACGGTGACGCCGGTGTTGGCCTCGCTGCTGCTGCCGCGCCACGTCGCGGAAACGGAGACCTGGTTCGTGCGCGCGATCCGCCGGCTCTACACGCCGGTGCTGTGCTGGGCGCTGCGCCGCCGCCGGCTGACGGTGCTGATCGGCATGGCCTTCCTGCTGGTCGCCGCGCTGCTGGTCACCCGCATCGGCACCGAGTTCATGCCGACGCTGGAGGAAGGCAACCTGTGGATCCGCGCCACCATGCCCACCACCATCTCGCTGGAGGCCGGCGAGGCCCAGGTGGGCCGCATGCGGCGCCTGATCAAGGCGCATCCGGAGGTGGTCACCGTGGTCTCCCAGCACGGCCGCCCGGACGACGGCAGCGACGCCTCGGGCTTCTACAACGTGGAGCTGTTCGTGCCGCTGAAACCACAGGACGAGTGGCCCGCGGGCCACACCAAGGAGAAGCTGGTGGACTCGCTGCAGCGCGAGTTCGAGCAGGCGTTTCCCGGGGTGGAGGTCAACTTCTCGCAATACATCCAGGACAACATCGAGGAAGGCCTCTCCGGCGTGAAGGGCGCCAACTCGGTGAAGATCGTCGGCCCGGAACTGCCGGTGCTCGAGAAACTGGCCGACCAGGTGATGGAGCAGATGCGCCGGGTGCGCGGCGTGGAAGACCTCGGCGTGTTCCACGTGCTCGGCCAGCCCAACCTCGACATCACCGTCGACCGCGCCAGGGCCGCACGCTACGGCCTCAACACCGGCGACATCAACGGCGTGATCCAGGCGGCTGCCGGCGGCACGCAGGCCACCACGGTGATGGAAGGCGATCGCCAGTTCCCGCTGACCGTGCGGCTTGCGCCGCAGTACCGTTCCGACATGCGCGCGATCGGCGACATCCAGGTCGGCTACGCCGGACCGAACGGCGCCACGGCCTACGTGCCGCTGCGCGACGTGGCGGACATCTCCCTCGATACCGGTGCCTCCTATATCTACCACGAGCGCAACGAGCGCTTCATCCCGGTGAAGTTCAGCGTGCGCGGCCGCGACCTCGGCGGCACCGTGGCCGAGGCGCAGCGGCGCATCGCCGAGCACGTCGAACTGCCGCCCGGCTACCACCTGGCATGGGCCGGCGAGTTCGAGGACATGCAGCAGGCCAAGGCGCGCCTGGCGGTGGTCCTGCCGATCGCCGTCGGGCTGATCCTCGCCCTGCTCTACACGCTGTTCAACTCATTGCGTGACAGCCTGCTCACGCTCGCCGCGATCCCCTTCTCGATCGCCGGCGGCCTGATCGCGCTGTACCTGTCGGGACTCAACCTGAGCGTGTCGGCGGCGATCGGCTTCATCTCGCTGTTCGGTGTGTCGGTCATGAACGGGATCCTGGTCATCACCCACTTCAACCACCTGTTGTTCGAGGGCCATCCGCCACTGGAGGCGATGCGCCTGGCGGCCGAGCAGCGCATGCGCCCGATGCTGATGACCGCGCTCTCGGCCTGCATCGGCCTGCTGCCCGCCGCGCTCTCCAGCGGCATCGGCAGCCAGGTGCAGCGTCCGCTGGCCACCGTGGTGGTGGGCGGCATGCTGCTCGGTCCGGTGATGCTGCTGGTGGTGGCGCCGGCGCTGCAGGTGCTGGTGGTGGAGTGGTCGCAGCGACGGAGCCGGCGCCGCGCCGCGGCGGAGGCTTCGCCATGAACGCACGCAGGATCCGTCTGCTCGCCTGCTTCGTCGCCATCCCGCTCATCGCCGGCTGCGCGGTCGGCCCCGACTACCAGCGCCCGGCGTTGCCGACGACGGATGCCTACCTGCGCGGGCCGCTGCCGGCGACGGTGGGCGGGACGGGCGACAGCCAGCGCCTGCTGCCGGGAGCGCAAGCCAGCGCGGCATGGTGGCAGGCCTTCGGCTCGCCGCAGCTCGATGAGCTGGTGGCACGCGCGCTGGCGCACAACCCGTCGATCGACGGTGCCCAGGCCGCGCTGCGCGAAGCCCAGGAGAACCTCGCCGCGCAGCGGGCGGCGTTCCTGCCGAACGTGCAACTCGGCTACTCGGCCAGCCGCCAGCAGAACGCCGTCGGCACCATCTCGCCCACGCTGACTTCCGGCCAGCCGATCTACACGCTGCATACGGCGCAGCTCACCGTGGGCTACGCAGTGGACGTGTTCGGGCTGAACCGGCGCGCGGTCGAGTCGCTGGCGGCGCAGGCGCAGGCGCAGCGCTTGCAGCTGGAAGCCGTGCGGCAGGCACTGGCCGCGAACGTGGTGGCGGCGGCGGTGCAGGAAGCCTCGCTGCGCGCGCAGATCGAGGCCACCGAGGGCATCGTCGCGGACGCCACCCGCGCGCTCGCCATGGTGCGCCGGCAGGCCGAACTGGGCGATGTCTCTGGCCTCGACGTGGCGGCGCAGGAAACCGCCTTGGCGCAGGCCCGCGCTACTCTGCCGCTGCTGCAGAAGCAGCGGGAGCAGAACCGCGACCTGCTCGCGGTGCTGGCCGGGGAGCCGCCCACGCAGGCCAACGATCGGCCGTTCGCGCTGGATGGGCTGCAGCTGCCGCGCGAGCTGCCGGTGGCGCTGCCGGCCACCTTGGTCGAGCGGCGCCCTGACGTGCGCGCGGCCGAGGCCCAGGTGCATGCCGCCAGCGCCCAGGTCGGCGTGGCCGTGGCCAGCCGCTTCCCGCAGTTCTCGCTGTCCGCGCAGTACGGCGGCAGCGCCACCGCCTTCGACCGGATGTTCGCCGCGGGCAACACGTTCTGGAGCCTGACCGGCAGCGTGGCGCAGACCGTGCTCGACCTCGGCGCATTGAAGCATCGCCAGCGCGCCGCCGAAGCTGCCCTGCAGCAGGCCGTGGCGCAGTATCGCGGCGTCGTGCTGGTCGCATTCCAGAACGTCGCCGACGCACTCTACGCACTGGAAGCCGACGCCCGCGCGGCCGAGGCCGCCGCCAGCGCGGAGTCCGCGGCGCGGCGCACGCTGGAACTCACCCGCCGGCAGCAGCAGGCGGGTCAGGTGGGCGGACTGGCCGTACTCGCGGCGGAACAGGCCTGGCGGCAGGCGCGGGTCGCCGCGGTGCAGATGCAGGCAGCACGCTACGCCGACACCGCGGCGCTATACCTCGCCCTCGGCGGCGACTGGCAGGACGACGCGTCGAAGCGATGAGCCGCGGGGGGCTCAGCCCTGCGCCAGGGCCTTCGCGTGGTCGAGGCGCCGCAGCGCCTCGGCGCGGCCGGCCAGGTAGATGGTGTGCTCGATCGAGGGTGAGACCTGGGTGCCGGTCATCGCCACGCGCAGCGGCTGGGCGACCTTGCCCATGCCGAGCGCCAGCTGCGCGGCGACCTGCTCGATCACCCGGTGGATCGGAGCGGGTTGCCACTCGACCTCGGCGAGCAGGGCCTTCGCCGCATCGAGCACGGCCGGCGCGCTGTCGTTCCCCAGGTGCTTGGCCACCGCCTTGTCGTCCCACTCGACGATGGGGCCGTACCAGATCTTCGCGCGCTCGGCCATTTCCTTCAGCGTGTGTACGCGGTCGCGCAGCGCCACGATCACGTCGACCGGCGCCGGGCCGTGCGACGTGTCGATGCCGGCGCGTTGCAGGTGCCACTCGAACTCGGCGGCCAGCGACTGCGGATCGTCGGTCTTCAGGTAGTGCTGGTTGAGCCAGGCCAGCTTCTCGGTGTCGAAGCGCGAGGCAGCCTTGTTGACGTCGGCGATGTCGAACAGCGCGATCATCTCCTCACGCGAGAAGATCTCCTGGTCGCCATGCGACCAGCCCAGCCGCACCAGGTAGTTCAGGATCGCGTGCGGCAGGAAGCCGTCGGCGCGATACTCCATCACGCTGACCGAGTTGGTGCGCTTGGACAGCTTCTTGCCTTCCTTGTCCAGGATCATCGGCAGGTGCGCGAACTCCGGCACCGCGGCGCCGAGCGCGTGGTAGATGTTGATCTGCCGCGGCGTGTTGTTGACGTGGTCGTCGCCGCGGATCACCTCGGTGATGCCCATGTCGATGTCGTCGACCACCACGGCGAAATTGTAGGTCGGCCAGCCGTCGGAGCGGAAGATCACCAGGTCGTCCAGCTCGCTGTTGGCCCACTCGATGCGACCTTTCACCTTGTCGTCGAACACCACCGAGCCTTCGGTCGGATTCCTGAAGCGGATCACCCGGTTCGGGTCCTCGCGGTACGGTTCGTTGCGGTCGCGGTAGTGGCCGTTGTAGCGGGGCTTCTCGCCCTTTGCCATCGCAGCCTCGCGCATCGCCTCGATCTCCTCCTTGCTCTCGTAGGCGTAGTAAGCGTTGCCGGCGGCGACCAGTTCGGCGGCGACCTGCCGGTACCGCTCAAGCCGCCGGGTCTGGTAGAACGGGCCCTCATCGGCGTCGAGGTCGAGCCAGTGCATCGCGTCGAGGATCGCCTGCACCGCCGCGTCGGTGGAGCGCTCCCGGTCGGTATCCTCGATGCGCAGGATGAACTGGCCGCTGCGACGGCGCGATTCCAGCCAGCAGTACAGCGCGGTACGCGCGCCACCGATGTGCAGGAAACCGGTAGGGCTGGGGGCGAAGCGGGTGCGGACAGTCATGGGATTCTTCGGACGGGCGTCAAACCCGGCATTTTAGCCGAACCCGCCCGGGCCCGCGGCACGGGCGGGCAGGCTCAGTGGGTGCCCCTGCATCCCCAGCCACTGCATACGTACATGTTGGGATCGCGAAAAACGTTGCCCAGCGGCACAGTCGGCCACGGTCCGCCCGAAAGCGGCACGGCATGGATCGCTGCCCGGCCGTCGCCCGGATCGAGCCGGGGAATGTCCTTCGCCTCAGGCGGCGCGTCCACCAGCACATACTTGACGATGAACAGCGGCTGGTGGGGCCTGGCCGGAGCAACCGCAACGCCGGGTTCGCGCGGCGGTGGCTCCTGCAGCATGGGCGTCGCGGGCGCCACCGCGACCAGCGACATGGACAGGGCGAACACGAGGGCCTGCAGCTTCATGGCAACGCTCCCGGGAGGATCCGGCGCCAGCGGTTTCCCCGTCTACTTCACGTGGATGGTGATCTTCTTCGACACCACGGCCGGCTCGAACGGCACGTGATTCTCGTCGCCCAGCTCCAGTTGCAAGGTGTGCGTACCGGGCTTCAGCTTCAGCGTGGTCTCGGTCTGGCCGCCGCCGAAGTGGATGTGCCGGTCGTCCTTCGGGATCGGCTGGCCGGCGGGCGGCAGCTCCTTCACGTCGACCAGCAGGTGATGGTGGCCGGTGTGCTCCCTGGCCACGCCCGCCGGCGCCACGCCCATGCCCTTGAGGCCGAAACGCACGGTGAACTCCCGGCCCACGGTGGCGCCGTCGAGGGGCGCGATGAGGTAGACCTCGGCACCGGCGGGGGCCGGCGTGACCGGCAAGCCGGCGGGAGCCTCGGCGGCGATCGCGACAGCGGTCAGTCCGGTCAGGGCCAGGGCGAACAGGCTGCGTTTCATCTCGTTCTCCGGTGCGGGAAGCATGATCCAGTGTAAGCGCAGCGTCATGCGCCCGCCACGCCAGCGCAACGCCATTTCGCGAAGCTGCGCCCAGCCAGCACGGGTATCCGCATGCGCATCGGCATCGTCAGCGAAACCTATCCACCGGAAATCAACGGCGTCGCGCTGACCGTCCACAGCCTCGCCGCCGGACTCGCCGCCCGTGGCCACAGCATCGACCTGATCCGCCCGCGCCAGTCGCCTGCGTATCGCGACGAACCCGGCATCAACGCGCTCGACGTGCGCGGTGGCGCCCTGCCCCGCTACCCGGGGCTGCGCTTCGGCCTGCCCGCCGGGCGCACGCTGCGCGAACACTGGTCGCGGCAACGCCCCGACGCGGTCTACGTCGCCACCGAAGGCCCATTGGGCTGGTCGGCCGTACGCACCGCCAGGCGGATGGGCATTCCGATCAGCAGCGGTTTCCACACCCGTTTCGACCAGTACGCCAGCCATTACGGCGTGGGCATGCTCACGCCGCTGGTGCGCGGCTATCTACGCCGCTTCCACATGCGCGCCGTTGCCACACTGGTACCGACCAGCGCACTCGCACTGGAGTTGCATGCCATGGGCATTTCCAACGCACGCCTGCTGCGTCGGGCGGTCGACACGCAGCTGTTCCATCCGGAACGGCGCGACGAGGCGCTGCGCGCGAGCTGGGGCGTCGACGCTGCCACGCCGGTGGTGCTCTACGTGGGTCGCATCGCCGCGGAAAAGAACCTCGAACTCGCGGTGCAGGCGTTCCAGGCGGTACGGCAGCAGGTGCCGCAGGCGCGCTATGTATGGGTCGGCGACGGCCCCGCCCGCGCCGCGCTGCAGGAAGCACATCCGGATTTCATCTTCGCCGGGATGCAGCGCGACGAGGCGCTGGCACGGCACGTCGCCAGCGCCGACCTGTTCCCGTTCCCCAGCCTCAGCGAGACCTTCGGCAACGTGATCATCGAGGCCCTGGCCGCCGGCCTGCCGGTAGTGGCGTACGCCGAAGGCGCCGCGCGCGAGCATCTCGTCGATGGCGTCAACGGCTGCTGCATCGCCTCGGGCGACCAGGCGGCCTTCATCGACGCCACGGTGAGGCTGGCCAGCAACCCGGCGCTGATCCGGCACATGGGTCGCGCGGCGCATACCGGCGTGGCGGGACTCTCGCCGGAAGCGGTGATCCGCGATTTCGAAAACCTGCTGCGCGACATGGCCGAGGAGAACCTGCATGAACACGCCTCCGTCGCTGCCCACATCTGAGCTGCTGCCCGGGCCGCGCTTCGCGCTGGACCGACGTGTCTGCGTGATCGCCAACCACTGGGGCGCCCGCCGCGTGGTGGGAGCATTCTTCGGCATGATCAGCCGGCTCGGCGATGGCGTGTTCTGGTATGCGCTGATGGCGGCGCTGGCCGCGTTCGGCGGCCGACGCGGACTGAGTGCTGCCGCGCACATGGCGGTCACCGGACTCGCCGCGCTGCTGCTGTACCGCCTGCTCAAGCGCTGGACGCGCCGTCCTCGCCCGTACCGCGCCTGCCCCGGCGTGATCGCGCACGTGCCGCCGCTGGACGAGTTCAGCTTCCCGTCCGGGCACACCCTGCAGGCGGTGGGCTTCAGCATCGTGGCGCTGGCCTGGTATCCGTCGCTGGCGCCGCTGCTGCTGGGCTTCACCGCGCTGGTCGCCGCGTCGCGGGTGATCCTCGGCCTGCACTACCCCAGCGACGTGCTGGCCGCCATCATGATCGGCAGCGGCCTCGGCGGCGCCTCGATCTGGTTGATCGCGGCGCCGCTCTGAGCCCACCGCTGCGCAGCTTCTGCGCATGCCGTCGGCGTTCCCTTTGCGCTCAGCCAGATAGCCTACTTGTCCACAGGCTTTGCCACGCGCGTTCCACAATCGCTGTGGAGAACTTCGCGCCGCTGCGCAAAAAAACCGCAATGCGTGCCAAGTGCCTGTCGACAATGGCGCACGCCCCGCTTGTCCACAGGCTTGTACAGAAGACACCCACCATCGCTGTGGAAAACACGCATGCCGACAATCGACGCGACGGGCGGCGCTGCGCAATCCCTGTGCAAGATGCAGCAAGTGTCTGATGGAAAAGCGCCGGGCGACGCTTGTCCACAGGCTTTGCCAACGCGCTTCCACAGCGGCTGTGGAAAACCCGGTCGCGCAAACGACGATGCCGCCCGCGGGCGGCATCGGATTGCACCTGGCAAGCATGACCGATCAGGCTGCGCGCGGCGCCTTCATCAGGATGCCGAGCAGGTCGGCCAGCTTGTCGCGCATCTCGCGGCGGTCGACGATCAGGTCGATCGCGCCGTGCTCGAGCAGGAACTCCGAACGCTGGAAGCCTTCCGGCAAGGTCTCGCGCACGGTCTGCTCGATCACGCGCGGGCCGGCGAAGCCGATCAGCGCCTTCGGCTCGCCGATGTTGATGTCGCCCAGCATCGCCAGGCTGGCCGAGACGCCGCCGGTGGTCGGGTTGGTCAGCACGCTGATGTACGGCACGCCGGCGTCGCGCAGGCGGGCCAGCGCGGCGGAAGTCTTGGCCATCTGCATCAGCGAGAACAGCGCCTCCTGCATGCGTGCGCCGCCGGTGGCGGAGAAGCACACCAGCGCGCTCCTGTCGGCCAGCGCACGCTCGGCGGCGCGGGCGAATTTCTCGCCGACCACCGAACCCATCGAGCCGCCCATGTAGGCGAACTCGAACGCCACCGCCATCAACGGACGACCCTTGAGCCGGCCACTCATGGCGACCATCGCATCCTTCTCGCCGAGCTTCTTCTGGGTGGCGACGATGCGGTCGCGGTATTTCTTGGTGTCGCGGAATTTCAGCGGATCGGTGGGCTCCAGGCTCGCCCACAGTTCCTGCGCCGAACCCTCGTCGAGCAGCGCGCCGAGTCGCACCCGGGCGCTGATGTAGTGATGGTGACCGCACTTGGGGCATACCATCAGGTTGCGTTCCAGCTCCGGCCGGTACAGCACGGTGCCGCAACCGCCGCACTTCTCCCACACGCCTTCGGGCACCGAACCCTTACCGCCATTCGAGGCCTGCGGGCGGGTGCGCGGGTTCATGATTTTCTGCAGCCAGTTCATTGCATCACCCTACCGTTCGTACGCGCCACCCTGGGCAGCGTGTTGTTCAGTGCGCGTCGAGCGCGCTGCGGATCGGTGCGAGAAATGCGCGCACCCGCCCAGCAATTTCATCGGCACCCGTCGCGCCGGCCAGCTTGTCCACCAGCGCGCTGCCGATCACCACCGCATCGGCAAAACCGGCGATCGCCTTTGCGCTCGCTGCATCGCGGATGCCGAAGCCCACCGCCACCGGCGCCTTCGCACGGGCGCGGATATCGGCCACGCGCACTGCGATGTCGCCGGTGCTCAAGTGTGCCGCACCGGTGATGCCGGCGAACGAGACATAGTACAGGAAACCCTCGGCCGAACCGCACAGCTGCGCCATACGCGAGGGTTCGGTGGTGGGCGCGGCGAGCAGGATCTGCTGCAGCCCGGCGTCGCGCAGCGGCTGCAGCACGGCGGATTCCTCCAGCGGGCAATCGACCAGCAGCACGCCGTCGACGCCGGCCTGCACGGCCTCCTGCGCGAAGCGCGCGTAGCCGTGGATCTCGACCGGATTCAGATAACCCATCAGCACGATCGGCGTATCCGCATCGCGCTGGCGGAACGCGGCGACCCAGCCCAGCACATCGGCCAGGCCCACGCCCTTCGCGATCGCCCGCTCACTGGCGTGCTGGATCACCGGGCCGTCCGCCATCGGATCGGAGAACGGCACGCCCAGCTCGATCAGGTCGGCGCCGGCGTCGACCAATGCATGCATCAACGCCACCATGTGCTGCGGCGACGGGTCGCCGGCGGTGACGAACGGGATCAGGCCGGTGCGATTGGCAGCCTTCAGTGCGGCGAAGCGACGGTCGATGCGGCTCATACCTCGACTCCTTCGCGCGCGGCGATCGTGTGCACGTCCTTGTCGCCGCGGCCGGAGAGATTGCACAGCACGATGCCGTCCTGCGGATACTCGCGCGCCAGCTTGATCGCCTGCGCCACCGCGTGGCTGGATTCCAGCGCGGCCAGGATGCCTTCGGTGCGCGCCAGCAGGTGGAATGCCTCCAGCGCCTCGTTGTCGGTGACGCCGACGTAGTCGGCGCGGCCGGCGTCCTTCAGGAACGCATGCTCGGGGCCGACGCCAGGGTAATCGAGGCCGGCCGAGACCGAGTGCGTCTCGGTGATCTGGCCGTTGTCGTCGCACAGCACGTAGGTGCGGTTGCCGTGCAGCACGCCGGGACGGCCGGCAGCCAGCGAGGCGGCGTGATGGCCCGTCGCGATGCCATCGCCCGCCGCCTCGGCGCCCACGATGCGCACGCCGGCGTCGTTGAGGAAGGCATGGAACAGGCCGATCGCGTTGGAGCCGCCGCCGACGCAGGCGGTCAGCACGTCGGGCAGGCGGCCATACTCTTCGAGCATCTGCGCGCGCGCCTCGCGGCCGACGATCGCGTTGAAGTCGCGCACCATCAGTGGATACGGATGCGGCCCGGCGACGGTGCCGATGATGTAGAAGGTGTCGGCCACGTTGGTGACCCAGTCGCGCATCGCCTCGTTCAACGCATCCTTCAAGGTCTTCGAGCCGGAGGTCACCGGCACCACCTCGGCGCCCAGCAGCTTCATGCGGTAGACGTTGATCTTCTGCCGCTCGATGTCCACCGCGCCCATGTAGACCACGCACTTCAGGCCCAGCCGCGCGGCCACCGTGGCGCTGGCCACGCCGTGCTGGCCGGCGCCGGTCTCGGCGATGATGCGGGTCTTGCCCATGTTGCGTGCGACCAGCGCCTGGCCCACGGTGTTGTTGATCTTGTGCGCGCCGGTATGGTTGAGGTCCTCGCGCTTGAACAGGATGCGCGCGCCACCGACGTGCTTCGACAGCCGCTCGGCGTGGTAGATCGGGCTGGGACGGCCAACGTAGTGCTTCAGGTCGCGGTCGAGTTCGGCGATGAAGGCTGGATCCTCGCGCAGGCGCAGGTAGGCTTCGGTAAGTTCGGCCAGCGGCGCCATCAGGGTCTCGGCGACGTAGCTGCCGCCGTAGTTGCCGAAGCGACCGTGCGCGTCGGGGTAAGCGTTGTAGTCCACGATCTTGCTCATCTCGTCACTCGGGGAAGGATATGCCGCAGTGCGGCAAGCAGTCATCTTAGCGGCAAGCCCGGCCGAACGGGGTCACAGGTAACGGCGGATGGAGGCGCTGACCTCGGCCAGTTGCCCGGGTGTGAGCGGGCCGAGGATGCCGCGCCGGCCGGCGGGCAAGTGTGCGGCGGGATCCTCGTCGCCGAACACGTAGTAGTCCAGCAGTTCCCTCCACGCCGTCCGTTCCGCCGGCGGCAGCGAGCGGAAGGCGAGGATGCAGTGCATCAGGCAGCCCAGCGCCGTGTCCGGCGCATGACCGGCCGCGGTCACCGGCCGCCACCAGTAGTTCACCAGCGCGTTGATCCGCTGCAAGGATTCCACGTGGTGCCACCACATCGGCGGAATGTAGATCGCGTCGCCGGGCCGCAGCTCGGCTGCCTGCGCCTCGGCCAGCGCCAGCTTCAGCCGGGGAAAGCGCGGATCGTCGGGGTGGTCGAGCCGGGCGATGCCGATCGCCGCGCCGGTAGGCGCGAAATCCAGCGGTCCGACGTAGAGGTTGCGCGCCTGCTCCGGCGCGAACAGGGTGAACCTCCTGACCCCGCACACCACGCAAGCGACATTGTGGTACTCGTCGAAATGCGCCGGCGTGGTGACCCGGTTGCCGATCCAGATGCGGGGCTCGATGCTGCGGTCGAGGAAGGGAATGGCGTGATCGTCCAGCAATCCCGGCAGGCAGTCGGCGATCAGCGCGCTCTGCATCGCCAGCCCCGGCGCCTCCGGCTGGCGGCTGTACTGCGCCAGCCGTTGCAGGCCCTGGCCGATCGAGACGCGGTGGTGCTCGTAGTTGAAGCCGTCGAACGCCGCGTTGTAGCCGACCACCCCGCCCTCGCCCGGCGGCAACAGCAGCGCATCGACCTCGCTGCCGTTGTCCAGCCGCGCCAGCTCGCGGGCGAAGGCGTCGTCCGACTGCCGCGCCCAGGCCACCATCGGCCAGTCGCGGCAAAGGCCGCGGATCACCAGCGGGCGGGCGCGACCGACCAGGTCGGCGAGGGCGAGCGGACCGTCGCCATCGCGGCATTCCTCGATGGCAGCCGGAGCGCCGCTCACGCCGCATCCGCCTCGCGCACCGCACGGATGAAGGCTTCCAGCCGGGCCGGGTCTTTGACCCCCGGCGCCGACTCCACCCCGCTGGCCACGTCCACCGCCCACGGCCGCGCCGTACGCACGGCCTCGCCCACGTTGCCGGCGTGCAGGCCGCCGGCAAGGATCAGCGGCTGCGCCAGGCCATCCGGCAGCAGCGACCAGTCGAACGCCCTGCCGCTGCCGCCGGCCTCGCCTGCCGCATGGCCATCCAGCAGCAGACCGGCGGCCTGCGGATACTCCCGCAGCCGCGGCAACGCCGCCACGCCCTCGCCCATCGCGATCGCCTTGAGGAATGGATGGCCGAACTGCGCGCACCAGGCATCGCTCTCGTTGCCATGGAACTGCAGCAGCATAGGCCGCACTTCATCGAGCACCTGCCGCACCAGGCCCGGCTCGTCGTCCATGAACAAACCGACGGTGGCCACGAATGGCGGCAGCGCCACCACGATCTCGCGCGCCCGCGCCAGCGTCACCTGCCGCCTGCTGCGTGCGGTGAACACCAGTCCGATCGCATCGGCGCCGAGCCGCGCGGCGAGCAGCGCGTCCCCGGCCCGGGTCATGCCGCAGCACTTGATGCGGGTCACTGGCCGGCTCCCATCAGGCAGACCTCGGCCGGCAAACCCCAATGCGTCTCGTAGCGCGGCCCGATGAAGGTCAGCCCCGAAGCCGGCGCGGTCGGCCCGGCCACCTGGCGGTCGCGGCCGGCCAGCAGCTCGGCCAGCCATTCCGCCGGCTGCTCGCCGCGGCCGATCAGCAGCAGCGAGCCGACGATATTGCGCACCATGTGATGCAGGAACGCGTTCGCCTCGATCTCGACGAACAACTGCTCGCCCTCACGCCGCACGCTTGCTGCCAGCACACTGCGGCGCGGATGCGCGGCCTGGCAGGACAGGGCGCGGAACGCGCTGAAATCGTGCTCGCCCAGCAATGCCTGCGCCGCCGCGTGCATGCGCGTGGCGTCCAGTGGCAGGCGTTCCCAGGTGACGTAGCGCGCATCCAGCGCCGCGCGCACCGGCCGGTTGAGGATGTGGTAGCGATAACGCCGGCTGCGCGCCGCGTAACGCGCGTGGAAGCTGTCCAGCACCGGCTGCGCCCACAGCACCGCCACGCTGGCCGGCAGGTTGGAACAGCCGCCCAGTACCCAGCCGCGCATGTCGCGGCGTGCCTCGGTGTCGAAATGCACCACCTGACAGCGGCCATGCACGCCAGCGTCGGTGCGCCCCGCGCAGCTGACCTCCACCGGATGGTCGGCGACCTTCGACAACGCCTGCTCCAGCGCTCCCTGCACGCTGACCTCGTCCTTCAGGCGCTGCCAGCCGCTGAAGTCGGTGCCGTCGTATTCGATGCCGAGAGCGATGCGCATGGGGTCGTGCGGGATTCCACGGTGAAGGCGGAAAGATTAGCAGGCCGCAACGGCATCGGGCCGGCATGAGCCGGCCCGATGCGCGGGACCGATGGCGCCCGTCGGCTCAGAGTTTGTGAAGAAAACCACTTCCTGTGGTTTTCTTCTGTCGCGAGTCCGGCACATGTCCGGATTCGCTCACGCGAATCAGGCACTGGCGTGCCCGATCCGCGTCCGGCCATCCATGGCCGGACTTTGAGGTTGAATAGTCACAACCTCTCAGTGCATGCCGTCAAGCAAACGCCTGGCGACGTCCTTCTGCATCTGGCTGCCTTCCTTGACCACCTCGTCCAGCATGGCGCGTGCGCCTTCGGCATCGCCCATGTCGATGTAGGCGCGGGCCAGGTCCAGCTTGGTATCCACCGGATCGTCGCTGAACTCGCCCAGCTCGTGGACCGGCACATTCGCCAGGTGCGCATCGTCCGCGTCGTCGAAGTGCCAGCTCGAGGCCGCTTTTTCGGGCGCGGGCGCGGGTGCCGGGGCCGGCTCCCTGCCCGGCGGGGCCGCCACCTTGGCATCGTCCGTCCCCGGCCGCGCCGAAGCTTCGGTCGTCGCCCGGGTCAGGTCGAAATTGAAGTTGTACTCGCTGACTTTCTTCGCCCCACCCACCGGCAGCGGCGGCGGCACCGACGACACCACCGTGGAGGCGTCGCTTTCGCGAGCATAGTCGTCGATGTCGAACTCGCCGAGGGTATGCGCATCCTCGTGGGCGGCCGGCACGGCGTGGTGATCGAACAGCGGATGGCCCGGCACCAGATCCTCGCCCATGTGCAGCACGTCCTGCCACTCGTCCTGCTGCGGATCGGTGATGTGGGCGTACATCGCCTCGGCGGCCGCCTCGAAGTGCTCGACGTCGCGGCGCGAGTAATACAGGGTGACCAGTTCCAGGTGCAGGCCGATGTCGTCCGGATGCTCGGCCAGTTGGTCCAGCAATTCCTCCTGATCGACGTCGTCACCCGGAAGGTGGGCCTCAGCACCACCCGGCGTCGAGCCGAAACGATCGGCCAGGGACGCGGCGGATTTCGACGCCGCAGTGGCGTCGGCCGGCTTGCGCCGACGGCGCCCCAGCAGGGCCAGCAGGATCAGCATCACGACCGCGGCGGCGCCCGCAGCCTGCGCCCAGGTCTGCATGTACCAAGGCTCCTCGACGACCACCGGCGCGTGCGGCTGCTGTCGGGCGGCTGCCTTCTCCACCGGCTTGGCCGGCGCCGGCGTGGCGAGCGGCGTGGTCACCACGGACGATGTCATGGCGGGCGACGCGGCGTGTGGCGCCGAACCGGCAGCGGCCGGTGTCGAGGCCGCATGCGCGCTGGTCGCCGTGCCGGCGGTGGCCACAGCGGTCTCCAGCGTAGCGGCCGGCGACGCGGCGGCGGTCTTCGCCGCGGCGACAGCCGGCGCGGGGACCGCTGCGGCCGGCGTGCCGGCGGACTTGCGCGCGGCGGCCAGCTTGGCCTGCAGCTCGGCAATCTCGCTGTCCTTCAGCGACAGCAGGCGCTCGTTCTTGCTGTTGATGTCCGTGAGGTCTTTCAGGCGGGCCTTCAGGTCGGCGCTCTGCTGCTGCAGGCTGGCCAGGCTCTCCTTGGTGCGCAACAGTTCCTGGTGCGAGCCGGCCGTGCCGCCGCCCTGCGCGCCGGTGCCGCTGCCGGACTTTGCCGTCACCAGGGTGAGCCGGTCGCCGGCACCAGGCGTGCCGGCGGGAGCGCCGGCATCGGATGTGCGGGTGGCGGCATTGGCCACCACCGCCGGCTTGCCCGGCGTGCCGGCACGCCAGTCGCTGTTCTGCCGGCGCACCTCGGCGACGGCGGCGGCGATCGTCATGGCCTGCGCCTCGGCCGAAGTCGGCACGCGCAGCACCACGCCGCTCTTCAGCGCGTTGATGTTGTTGCGGTAGAACGCATTCGGATTGGCCTGCTGCAGCGCCAGCATCATCTGCTGCACGTCGATGCCGGACGGGGCCACGTTGCGTGCGATGCCGGACAGCGTCTGCCCGCGTTCGACCGGACCGACCTGGCCCTTGCCGGCGGTCGATGCCGTCGGTGCGGGTGCTGCGGGCGTTGGCCTGGGCCTGGGCACGGCTTTGGCCGGAGCAGCAGCAACTGGCGCAGCCGGCGCGGCGGCCCTGGCGGGTGCCTTGGCTGCCGGGCGGCTTGCTGTGGCCGGCACCGGCGCGGGCGCCGCGGCAGCCGTCGCCGCCGTGGCGTTCGGCGGATCGAGCAGGATGGCGTACTCGCGCACGCTCTTGCCGGCCTTGCCGTTCACCTCGAGCAGCAGGTCGAGAAAGGGATCGTCCACCGGCGCGCTGCTGGTGATGCGGATCACCGGTTGACCATTGCCGGCATGGGTCACGCTGAAGTTCAGCGGGATCGTCGTGCGCCCGCCGGCGACCCCGGCGCGCGCGAATTCCTCGCTGGAGGCCAGCTGCACCGTGAGGTTCTGCAGCTCCGCCGGATTGGCAGGATGCAACGGAATCTCCGCCAGCAGCGGCTGGCCCAACGCCGACTTGACCTGGATCTGGCCGAGATCCAATGCCATGGCCTGGCTGCTCCCCAGTGCCAGGGCCATCAGCATCGACAATTTCAACGAACGGTTCATGCGTGTTCCCCCGAACAAATCCTTGGCGCAGCTCTTGACCCGGCGACGCCGCCAGGGCGGTGACGGCGGCAAACGAGGTGCCACTTTAGTTATATGCAGGCCAATCAACAATAGCTGCGGCGAATACTTGCAGTGCATTGCTAGGGTGCGTTCTCACCCGGATGATGCCTTCAGTGCTGCGCAGCGGGCTGGCCGGCCTGCAGGTCCTGCAGTTGCCTGCGCAGTTCGGCGATCTTCTGGTCCTGCTGCTGCAGCCGCTCGCCGGCCTGCCGGTTGTCCGATTCCTGCCGGTGGAGATCCCGCTTGAGGCGCTCCACCTCGGCCTGGCTGCGGGTCAGCCGCCGGCCGTTGGCCGGGTGCAGCGACGCGGCGCCGGCCGGACCGGGCGGTGGTGCGGCCTGACTGCCAGCCCAGGCCGCGGACGAGAAAACAAACCCCATGACAACGGCAAATCGCACTACACGCATCTTCAGAGATAGTCCTCGATCAGCAATTCGGCGATCTGCACCGCGTTCAGCGCCGCGCCCTTGCGAATGTTGTCCGAGACGATCCACATATCCAGCCCGCGCTCGTGCGAGATGTCATCGCGGATGCGCCCCACGTACACCGGGTCGTTGCCGGCCGCCTCGCCCACCGGGGTCGGGTAGCCGCCCGGCTTGCGCTCGTCCACCAGCACCACCCCCGGCGCCTGGCGCAGCAGCTCGCGAGCCTGCTCGGCGGTGATCTTGTCGCTGGTCTCGATGTGCACTGCCTCGGAATGGCCATAAAACACCGGCACGCGTACCGCGGTCGGATTCACCTGGATCGACTCGTCTTCCAGGATCTTGCGGGTCTCCCACACCAGCTTCATCTCTTCCTTGGTGTAGCCGTTGGGCTGGAAATCGTCAATCTGCGGGATGACATTGAACGCGATCTGGGCCGGGAATTTCTTGCCCGGTTCCACGCTTTGGAAGTTCAGCAGGGCCGCGGTTTCGCGCCCGAGCTCCTCCATGCCGCTGCGGCCTGCGCCGGAAACCGACTGGTAGGTGGCCACGTTGATCCGCTCGATCTGCACCGCGCGGTGGATCGGCGCCAGCGCCACCAGCATCTGCATGGTCGAGCAGTTCGGGTTGGCGATGATGCCGCGCGTGGTGTATTGCGCGATCGCGTGCGGGTTGACTTCGCTGACCACCAGCGGGATGTCGTCCTGGTAGCGGAACTCGGATGTGTTGTCGATCACTACCGCGCCAGCCGCCGCCGCCCGCGGTGCGTGCACGCGGCTGACCGAGCCGCCGGCCGAGAAGAACGCGATGTCGACGCCGGCGAAGTCGTAGGTGTCCAGCAACTGCACGGTGATGTCCTTGCCGGCGAAGTTGACCTTGCCGCCGGCGGAACGCTCGCTGGCCAGCGGCACCAGCTCGCTGACCGGAAACTCGCGCTCGGCGAGGATCGCCAGCAGGGTCTCGCCGACCGCGCCGGTGGCGCCGACCATGGCGACCTTGTAACTGCTCTTCTGACTCATGGGGGATTGTCTGCTCAGGGGTGGAGGGTTGCGCCGGTCACTTGTCCAGCACGGAAGGGTTGAGGATGGTCGGCGGCCGCCCGGCGTGCGGGCCGTGGCCGAACAGGGCCAGCACATTGTCGACCGCCACCGAGGTCATCGCGCGGCGGGTTTCGGTCGTGGCGCTGGCGATATGCGGGCTGAGCACCACGTTGTCCAGCTCGAGCAGGCCCGGGTACAGCGCCGGCTCGCCCTCGAACACGTCCAGCGCGGCGCCGGCCAGGCGTCGCTCGCGCAGGGCCGCCGCCAGCGCCCTGTCGTCCACGATACCGCCGCGAGCCACGTTCACCAGCATCGCGGTCGGCTTCATCAGCGCCAGCTCGGGCGCACCGATCGCGTGCCGGGTCTGCGGCGTCAACGGCAGCACCAGCACCAGAAAATCGGATTCGCGCAGCAGCTGTGCCTTGTCGACGAAGCGCGCATGGCAGGCGCGTTCGGTAGCCTCGGGCAGCGGCGAACGGTTGTGGTACAGCACCGGCATGCCGAAGCCGACCGCGCGGTGCGCGATGGCCTGGCCGATCCGGCCCATGCCGAGGATGCCCAGGATACGGCCGCGCACGTCCGCGCCCAGCCAGGCCTTGAACTCGGTAGCGTGCCATTGGCCGGCTCGCAGCCAGCGCTCGGCCGCCGTCATCCGCCGCGCCGCACCGAGCAGCAAGGCCCAGGCGTAATCGGCCACGCTCTCGTTGAGCACGTCGGCAGTGTTGGAGGCGGCGATGCCGGCTCCGCTCAGCGCATCCAGATCGAGGTTGTCGTAACCCACGCCGAGGTTGGCGACGATGCGCAGCCGATGCGCGCCGGCGATTTCCGCCGCGCCGATGCGGTCCTTCAGGCCGACCACCGCGGCATCCTGCCCGGCCAGCTTCGCCGCCAGTTCGGCCGGACTGAACCTGCGCTCCTCCGCCTCGGCCGTCACCTCGAAATGCGGTTCGAGCCGGGCTATGACTTCCGGGAAGGTGGGTCGCGAGATCCAGACGCGCGGCTTGCTGGTCAAGGCGCGGCTCCGATCGCGGGGGCCATCTCGTCGGCGAGCCAGTAGTACGCCAGCGTCATCGCGAACAGGGTTCCGATCAGCCACAACGCCCAGCGCCCATGCCGCCAGGCTGCGCGGAACGGCGAATACTGGGCCGCAATGTCGACCAGGTAGGCCGCGCAGTAGCAGACATTGGCGAGCACCGCCAGCACGAACAAGGCCAGCACGGACTGGAATCGCAGGCCGGCCAGGACACCCGGCCAACTCATCATGACCCAGCCCGCGACCACCAGCGCCAGTGCCAAGTTGTAGGCGATCCGCCGCACCTCCCAGTAGCGGATCGCGTCACCGAGGATGTCCTGCAACGACGCATGCGGCGGAGCGGCGTGGAGCGGATTCGACGATGCTGGCATGGGGTGCCCCTCCGGTTCAGGGAATGCGTGGCGCCACGGCGCCCACATCGCCGCACTGGGCGCGATGGCGCAAGGCATGATCCATCAGCACCAGCGCCATCATCGCCTCGGCGATCGGCGTGGCGCGGATGCCGACGCAGGGATCGTGGCGGCCTTTGGTCACCACCTCGACCGGTTCGCCGGCCAGGTTCACGCTGTGGCCGGGGATCAGGATGCTGGAGGTGGGTTTCAGCGCGATCGAGGCGACCACTGCCTGTCCCGTGCTGATGCCGCCGAGGATGCCACCGGCATGATTGGACGTAAAGCCGTCCAGATGCATTTCGTCGCGATGCTCGCTGCCGCGTTGCGCCACGGCGGCGAAGCCGTCGCCGATCTCCACGCCCTTGACCGCGTTGATCGACATCAGCGCAGCGGCCAGGTCGCCGTCCAGCTTGCCGTAGATCGGCTCGCCCCAGCCCGGCGGCACGCCGTCGGCAACCACGTTGACGCGGGCGCCAACCGAGTCGCCGGACTTGCGCAGCGCGTTGATGTAATCCTCGATCGCCGACACCTGGGCCGCATCCGGCCAGAAGAACGGGTTCTGCTCCACCGCGTCCCAGTCGAACGCCTGCGGCACGACATCGCCGATCCGCGCCAGGTAGCCGCGCACGCGCACGCCATGACGCTCGGCCAGCCACTTCTTGGCGACCACCGCGGCGGCCACGCGCATGGTGGTTTCGCGCGCCGAGGAGCGCCCGCCGCCGCGCGGGTCGCGGATGCCGTATTTCTGCCAGTAGGTGTAGTCGGCATGGCCGGGGCGGAAGGTCTGCTCGATCTCGCCGTAGTCCTTGCTGCGCTGGTCGGTGTTGCGGATCAGCAGCGCGATCGGCGTGCCGGTGGTCCTGCCCTGGTAGACGCCGGAGAGGATCTCCACCTCGTCCGCCTCGTGCCGTTGCGAGGTGTAGCGGCTGCGGCCGGTGGCGCGGCGATCGAGGTCGCTGCGGAATTCCTCGGCGCCGATCGCGAGCCCCGGCGGGCAGCCGTCGATCACGCAGCCGATCGCCGGCCCGTGGCTTTCGCCGAAGGTGGTGACGGTGAACAGTTTGCCGAAGGAATTGCTGGACACGGGATTTGGACGTCTATTGGGTAATCGCCACAGCTTAACCGCGATGGCGCTGCGCTGCCCGCCATTCGTGATCCAGCAGGGCGAAGATCGCGTCGTCGACCCACTCGCCATGCAGCCACAGGCTCTCGCGGTGGTGCGCCTCCTGGCGCATGCCCAGCGCATGCAGAAGCGCCATGCAGGCGAGGTTGCGCGGGTCGACCGAGGCATGGATGCGATGCCGGTCGAGCTGCTCGAACACCTGGTCGAACACCGCACGCACGGCCTCGCCGGCATAACCGAGGCCCTGCCGGGCCGGCGCGATGCTGATGCCGAACTCGACCGAATCCCCGGCCGCTTCGGGCAGGTTCACGCCGAGGTCGCCGATCAGCGTGCCGCCCTCGCGCAGCCGGATCGCCCGCTGGAACCAGCCGTGCGACAGCGGCTGCGGCTGCGCATCGATGAACGCGCGGACGGCAGCGGGATCGGCCGGGCGCCAGCCCTGGTAGCGCGCTACCGCGGGATCGCTGCGCAGCGCGAACAGCGCCGCGGTGTCATCAGGGCGCAACGCGTCGATCCGCAGCCGCGCCGTGACCAGTTCCATCGATCAGCCAGGACGACGCGCGGCGGCCGCCGCGCGGATCGCCGCGGCGTGCTCGACCAGGTCGCGCCGCTCCAGCGCGAACACGCCCATCGGCCCGACCTTGAACTCGATCCACACGAACGGCACTTCCGGCAGCAGCGCGGCGAGCGCGTGTTCGCTCTCGCCTACTTCGACGATCAGCAGGCCGTCCTCGGTGAGGTGGTCGGCGGCCTCGTCCAGCATGCGCAGGCACAGGTCCAGGCCGTCGGCGCCGGAGGTGAGGCCGAGCTTCGGCTCGTGTGCGTATTCGCCGGGCAGCGCGGCGTACTCGTCGTCGGTGACATAAGGAGGGTTGGAGACAATCAGGTCGTAGCGGCGTCCGGCCACGCCCGCGAACAGGTCGGACTGGATCGCCTCGACGCGGCCCTCGACGTGCTGGAACGCGATGTTCTCGCGCGCCAGCGACAGCGCCTCGTCGCTGACGTCGACGATGTCGACCTGCCACTCCGGGTTGTACTCGGCCATCGCGATGCCGATGCAGCCCGAGCCCGTGCACAGGTCCAGCGCGCGCGCGACGTGGCGCTGGTCCAGCCACGGCGCGAAGCCCGACTCGATCAGCTCGGCGATCGGCGAACGCGGTACCAGCGCGCGGCGGTCGCTCTTGAATTTCAGACCGGCGAACCAGGTCTCGCCGACCAGGTAGGCCACCGGCAGGCGCTCTTTGACGCGACGCTCGATCAGCGTCAACACGTTCGCGCGCTCGGCCGTGGTGAGCCGACCCGCGCCATACGCCGGCGGGATGTCAGGCGGCAGGTGCAGGCTGGCCAGCACCAGGTGGGTGGCCTCGTCGATCGGGTTGTCGTGGCTGTGGCCGAAGGTGAGCCCCGCCGCCGAGAAGCGGCTGGCGCCATAACGGATGAAGTCGATGATGGTGGCGAGCTCGGCGGTCACGGCGATCCAGGAGTGCGGCGGATTGGCCGGCCATTATAGGGCCTGAAACGGCGACCACCCCGTATACTGGGCCGATGACTTTCAACGTATTCCTGCAGTACATCCTGCCGCATCGCGCCCTGTCGCGGGTGGTCTACTGGGCCACGCGCTGGACCTTCGCACCGTGGAAGAACTGGCTGATCGCCACCATCGTGCGCAACTACGACGTGGACATGGCCGAGGCGGCACAGTCCGATCCGCTGGCCTACCAGCACTTCAATGCGTTCTTCACGCGCAAGCTGAGGCCTGGCGCGCGCCAGGCCGACGCCGATCCAGCCGCCCTGCTCTCGCCCGCCGACGGCCGCATCAGCCACGCCGGCACGATCGTCGACGGCCGCATCTTCCAGGCGAAAGGACAGGAATACACCGCCGCCGAACTGCTTGGCGGCGACGCGGCCGCCGCCGCGCCGTACCGCAACGGCCGCTTCGCCACCGTGTATCTGTCGCCGCGCGACTACCACCGCGTGCACATGCCGCTGAAAGGCACGCTGAAGGAAACCGTGCACGTGCCCGGGCGCATCTTCAGCGTGGCGCCGTTCGCGGTCGAGGCGATCCCGCGGCTGTTCGCCCGAAACGAGCGGCTGGTCTGCCACTTCGAGGGCGAGCACGGCCCGTTCGTGGTGGTGATGGTGGGCGCGATCCTGGTTTCGTCGGTGGCCACGGTGTGGGACGGGCTGGTGATCCCGCCGTATGCCTCGTCGATCCGGCGCAAGTCGTTCGGCGGCCAGGACATCACGCTGGAACGCTTCGCCGAGATGGCGCGCTTCAACATGGGCTCCACCGTGATCCTGCTGCTGCCCGAGGGCGCGGCCGAGCTGGACGCGCTGCAGCCGCAGCAGGCCGTGCGGGTGGGCCAGCGGCTTGGCCGCGGTTGAAATCGCCACGTGCGTCACCCGGCAAGCTGACGCAGCGGGTCATTTTGTGACGCCCTAAGCGCTATTCCGCTGATCGCTTCGTTACGCTCTGGGCTCCGCAGCGAGCCTTGCCCGCTGCCGAATTCCAGGCCGAGGGGATCCCATGCAACTACTCACGCCGTTCCTTGTCATGCTGCGCGCGCGCCAGCTCGGCCGCCAGTTCCGCGATATCGAGCGCAACGTGCGCATCCTGCCCAGGCGCACCCGCGAGCGCCTCGGCGAACTCACCTTGCGCGAGATCGGGCAGGCCTCGCGCAGCGATTTCCCGCACCTGTACGGCACTGCGCCGGAGGCGCGCTACTTCCCCTGGGGCCAGGGCACCGAGGCAGGCTACGATCGCGCCCGCTCGAGCAACCCCGAAGTGGCGCTGCGCGGCATCGCGCTGTGGCTGGCCGTGGCCTATCACGAGACCAAGAACTCCCCCTACCCCAGCCTGCAACCGCAACATCGCCAACTGATGCAGTTGCTGCGCGAACTGAAGGAAGCGCACGGCGGCAAAAACACTGCCAACCGCAGCTGGGTGCAGCAGGCCGCCGTCGCCTGACGCAGGGCGAATTTCGCGGTCGTCCGCTCAGCGACAGACCGGCAGCTTCAACGTCTGGCCGACGCCGATGCGGTGGTGCCTCAGGTCGTTCATGTCGGTCACCTCCTGCACGCTCGAACAGTGCAGCTTGCGTACGATGCTGATCAGCGTGTCGCCGTGGCGCACCCTGTAGTGGCGGATTTCCTTCGCCACCGGCGCCGCTGATGGCGCCAGCACCACCGGTACCACGGCGCGATGCAGGTCGTCGGCGAGGATCGGCCACGGGCCATCGACGCAGCGCGACGCGTACGCCTTTTCCAGCAGCTTCGGCAGCTGCAGCGTGCTGCCCGTCGGCTGGCTCACCTGCGGGTCCAGCCGCGGGTTGAGGTTGCGCAGCGTGCGGAACCAGCCGTCGCTCATGCCGCCGGCCGAACCCAGGCACACGGTCAGCTCGGTCAGCGAAGCCGGTCGCTTCAGGGTGACCGAGCCCGGTGCGCCATCAACCCTGGGAAAGCGCAGGTTGTAGCTGTCCGGATGCTGGAACAGCCAGGCCGCGGCCAGCACGGCCGGCACGTAGTCGCGGGTTTCCTGCGACAGCTGGTCGTAGATGCGCGGATCGTAGAAGCTCGTCGCGGTGTTGTCGCCGACCGAGCGGCGCATGCGGCCCTCGCCGCCGTTGTAGGCGCCGAGCGCGAGTTCGAGGTTGTCGTTGAAGATCCGCAACTGCTCGTTGATGTACTCAGCATTCGCCCGCGCCGAGGCGGCCGGGTCGAAGCGCAGGTCGAAGCCGCCGTCGCTGCCCAGGCCGAAGCGCATGCCGGTGGCGTACATGAACTGCAGGGGACCCGACGCGCCCGAGCGCGAGACGGCATGCACCTTGCCGCCGGATTCCTTGGCCATGATGCCGAACAGCAGCGCCTCGGGCAGGTCCGCCTTCTCGTACTGCGGCCACATCTGGTAGCGCAGGTACTGGTAGTTGACCCAGGCGTCCATCAGCTGCGGGCGCCACTGGGTCAGCCACATCTCCAGCGCGGCCTTCACCGGCCCGTTCATCGCGATCAGCTGGGAAAGCTTCTGCCCGTGCAGCAGGGTCACGCTGCGCTGCGCCTGCGGCAGGCTGCCCGGACCGGCCTTGCCGGCGGCCAGCGCCGCCTGCGACGGATCGACGTCGCCGGCCAGATCCTGTGTGTCGTCGAAATCGCCATCCTTCAGGCGCAGCAGGTGGTCGAACGCCGAGAAGAACCGTTGCGGATCGCAGCCGGCCGTATTGCCGCAACGCGCCGCGGCCGCCTTCAGGCTGTCGAGCGAACGGGCCAGGGTCTGCTGCGAGGCCTGCCGGTCGCCCGCGCGCGATTGCTGCAGGGCGGTCTCATAGCCCTTGCTGGCCTGGTCGAGCTGGCCGTAGAGCTCATCGACCTGGGCCGGGTGCCTGGCGCCGCCGCCGGCACTGGCGCAACCGCCGAGCAGGATGATCGCCATGGCAAGGGGCGCCAGGCGCAAGGAACGAACCACCGGATACGACGACATCACGAACTTCACCCGCGGAAAACGCCCACCATAGCGGGCGCACGGCTCCGACTCAACGCGCGGCAATGCCTGGTTACAATCGACCCACCCGCAACGGATGGAACGCCATGACCGAGATCCTCATCGGCCGCAACGACAGCACCAGCGTCAACCTCGATCCGCGTTACGGCAACCAGGTGGTGCGCACCATGGTCAGCCAGATCGGGCGCCAGATCCTGCGCGGCGTGCTCGGCGGCATCTTCGGTGGCAAGCGCTGAGGCGCCGCCGATGCCGCGCGTCGAAGTAGTCCCCGCCGACACGCCCTTCGGCGAGCGCCTCGCAGCCGGCTTCGGCTATCCGCTGCGCGGTGCCGCCCTGGCCACCTGCGTGGTGCTGGCGCTGGTGCACTACGTCGGCCTGCTGCCGTCCTGGACCGGGGTGCTGGCCAGCGCCCTGGTATGGGCCGCCACCTGGCGCTACGCCGCCGACTGCCTGCTGCATACCGCCAACGGCTACGCCGATCCGCCGGACGTCGGCAGCGACGGCAACAGCGCCAGCGGCTGGGGGCTCACCGCGATCCACCTGCTGGTGGTTGCGCTGTGCGTGCTGGCCATCGTGTTCTTCCCGCGCCTGCTGTGGCCGGTGCTGATCCTGTCCGCCCTGGCGCTGCCGGCGATCGACATGTCGCTGGCGTTCGACGGCAATCTCGCGCTGGCGATCAACCCGCTGAACTGGGCGCGCGTCATCGGCGGCTTCGGTGCCGCCTACCTGATCCCGGTGGCGATCAACCTGCTGCTCGGCCTGCTGATCGTGCTGGCCTCGGTCACCTCGGCGCTGCTGCCGCGGCTGCTGGCCTTGCCGCTGTTCGCCTTCGCCTACACCTACCTGATCGTGCTCGCCTTCCACCTGATGGGCGCGATGATCCACCAGCGCCACGAGCGCTTCGGCCTGGTTCCCGAGGCGCCGGAACTGGCCAAGGCCTCCGGCCAGGACGAGGACGACCGCCTGGTCGACGAGGCGCGCGCGCTGGCCGCCGACGAGCCGGTCACCGCGCTGCGCCGGCTGGCCGAACGCCTGCGCCTGCGCAGCGCGCCACCGCCGGTGCACCAGCTCTACCGCGAGCTGCTGAAGCGGCAGGGCCTGCGCGACGACCTGCTGGTGCACGGGCAGATCTGGATCGCCGCGCTGATCGCACAGAAGGAGCCGCGCCGCGCGCTGGGCGTGCTGCAGGAGTGCTGCAGCCTCGATCCCGCGTTCGTGCCGGACGACCCGCGCACCTGCGGCGAACTGGCCGATCTCGCCGCGCGCCTGGGCATGGACCGCCTCGCCATCCATCTCGGCCGCGGCTACCTCGCGCACTGGCCGCGCGATCCGCAGGCGCCGCACTACGGCCTGCTCGCCGCGCGCCTGCTCGGCGCGCACGCCGACCAGCACGCCGACGCGACGACCTTGCTCAACCAACTCGCCGGCGCATGGCCGGAACATCCGCTGCGTGCCGAGATCGACGCGCAGCGGCAACGCCTGGCCAGCCCCGCATGAGCCGCTGGCGTCCGCCCGCGCCGGGTTCCACCGCGATCATCACCCGCGAGGGCTTCGAGCGGCTGAAGGCCGAGCTCGACCACCTGTGGCACGTGCTGCGACCGGAAGTGGTGAAGGCACTGGCGGCGGCCGCCGCCGAGGGCGACCGCTCGGAGAACGCCGAGTACACCTACCGCAAGAAGCAGCTCGGCGAGATCGACCGCCGCGCCCGCTACCTCAGCAAGCGCATCCCTTCGCTCAAGGTGGCCGAGGGCGCGCCGGGCGACCGCGAGGCGGTGTTCTTCGGCGCCGCGATCACGCTGGAGAACCTCGCCAGCGGCGAGGAAGTCCGCTACCGCATCGTGGGCCCCGACGAGACCGACGCGAAGCGCGGCTGGATCAGCATCGACTCGCCGCTGGCACGGGCGGTGCTGAAGAAGCGCCTCGACGACGAGTTCGAGGCCGAGCTTCCCGCTGGACGCACACGCTTCCTGGTCGTCGAGGTGCGCTACGAGGCATGAAGGTCGCGCGAACTGCAGGCCTGCCATCCCGCCCGCCCGGCCGACGTCGTTGCCAACGTCGCCGATACAGGCATCAGTCAAGCGGCGACCGGGTTCAGGACGCCGATTCGAGCGAGAGGTTGCCGTCAATGAACTTCAGCAGGAATACCAGCTTCGCGATGCGCCAGTTCCCGGCCTCCATCTCCAGGCCCAATTCGTAGGTTCCGACGAACCTGCGCGTCTTGTCCGCCGCGGTGATCCCGCCGCGATGATGCAACGCGACGCCGTAGCAGCGCACGGTGGCCGCCGGGCCGGTCACGCTGGTCCGCAGGTTGCCGATCTGGTGGTGGACGTGGTCGAGCGTCTTGAAGCCTTCCGCCCACGCGTCCGCGACTTGCCCGGGCGTCATGCTCGTCGGCGCGCCGCCCACCATGGACGTCATGTCCAGGACGAACGGATCGGTAAAGCAGGCTTTCAGGGTCGCCCAGTCCCGCTCGTCCGTCGCGACGAACATCCTGACCACGACATCTTCAATCTGCTGGCGCGCCGCGAAGTCGCTCAACGTGGAAACCATGCCTTGACTCCCTGGGGTTCGAGATATGTACCGCTGCGCCCGCGCGATGCCTGCCGCTGGATCAGGCCGCATCGCGGATGCGGTACCGGCTTGAATGATCCATCAGGCGCAGGCTCCGCCTGTGGAGGAACGAATGCTATCTGCTCGGCGCCCCGGGGGTGACGCGCGTGCCACCGTCGGTCGATGGGGCTGGCGCGACGCTCGCGGTCGCAAACGCGCGTCTCCGCGTGGGCCCGGCCACGAAGGCCGTGCCGGCGTGCCGGACAGCGGCGCGTCCCATGCCTGCCGCTTCAGTCGACCAGCCGCAGCGGTGCCGGATAGCGGCGTCCCGCCCGCAACGGACGGAAGCAGGGAGCCTCGCGGCTGAACGCTTCGAGTTCGTTGCGCGGATGCCAGCCAGGCACGCCGGCGAGTGGCAGGGGGCGCAATTCCTGCGGGTCGCGCAGCAGGCGGGTTTCGCGGATCGCCTGCGCGCAAGCCTCGCCCGCCACCGGCGGCGGTATCGCGGAGGCATCTGCCACCACCAGCGCCTTGCCCACCAGCAGCTTTTCCGGCGTCAGCGCATGTTCGAGCAGGGCATGGCCGAACACTTCCACCTGGATGCGGCCATCCAGCCACGCCGCGCGCTCGCGCCAGAAGAGGCCGTGCCAGTCGTGGGCGTCCCACAGTGCGAGCAGCGCCGGGTCGCGCAGCGCGACCACCACGCCGGCTTCGTCGAAATGGGTGAGCGCGCATTGGGCGCGCGAACGCTGCTTCAGCCCCTCGCGGGCGATCTCGGCAACCTGCCGCGCGTTGAGCGCGCGCTTGAGCGCAGGATGGCGCAGCCAGACCAGCGCATTGAACAGATCGTGCCAGTTGCGTTCGCGGGTGGCGATCTCGCCGCGGTCGGCGACGCGCTGTTCGTAGTGCAGGCCGTCGGCCAGCAATTCGTGGGTTTGCGCCACGAAGCGCTCGCACATGCCTGCAGGGCGGGCGGTGTTGAACGCGTCGACGGATGGCCAGTCGCGGCCTTCGATCAGCCCGGCATGGTCGCGCCACGCCGCCAGAGGCATCCGCCCGAACAGCTGCGGGTCGACCGCATCGCGCGCCGGCGCCATGTATTTCAAGTGCACGTCCGTGAACGCGCCGACCCGCAGATCGTCATGGCATCCACTCCACGCCTCGCATCGATGCCGGAAGCGGCCATCGGTGGCCGCAACCTCAAATGATCTTCAGCGCGGGATGCGCCAGGCGCGCGTGCAGGTCGTGCTCGCCGGCCGCCTCGACCAGCACGTCGACGAACTGGCCCGGCTTCAGCGAGTGGCCGTCGGCGATCAGCACCGTGCCGTCGATTTCCGGCGCATCCGCCGCCGAGCGTGCCACCGCGCCATCGGCGCCCGCCTCGTCGACCAGCACCCTGATCGTGCGGCCGACCTTGCGCTTGAGCTTCGCGGCGGAGATTTCCGCCTGCACTGCCATGAACTGTTCGAGGCGGTCTTCCTTCAGTTCCTCGGAGACCGCGCCGGGCAGTTCGTTCGCCTTCGCGCCGTCCACCGGCGAATAGGCGAAGGCGCCCACGCGATCGAGCTCGGCCTCGCGCAGGAAATCCAGCAGCTCTTCGAACTCGGCGTCGGTCTCGCCGGGAAAGCCGACGATGAAGGTGCTGCGGATGGTGAGGTCCGGCACCTGCTTGCGCCAGTTCTGGATGCGCTCCAGCGTCTTGTCGATGTTGCCGGGGCGCTTCATCAGTTTCAGGATGCGCGGGCTGGCGTGCTGGAACGGGATGTCGAGGTACGGCAGGATCTTTCCATCCGCCATCAGCGGCATCACTTCGTCCACGTGCGGGTACGGGTAGACATAGTGCAGCCGCGTCCACACGCCGAGTTCGGACAGGCCCTCGCACAGCTCGGTCATGCGCGTGCGGTACGGCCTGCCGCGCCACTCGCGTTCGGCGTATTTCATGTCGACGCCATAGGCGCTGGTGTCCTGCGAGATCACCAGCAGTTCCTTCACGCCGCCCTTGACCAGCTTCTCGGCCTCCACCAGCACCTGGTCGACCGGGCGCGAGACCAGGTTGCCGCGCATCGAGGGGATGATGCAGAAGCTGCAGCGGTGGTTGCAGCCTTCGGAAATCTTGAGATATGCGTAGTGCTTGGGCGTCAACTTCACGCCGGTGTCCGGCACGATGTCGATGAACCTGTTGCGCTTCGGCGGCAGCGCCGCGTGCACCGCGCCCATCACGCTGGCGTAGTCCTGCGGGCCGCTGATCGAGAGCACGTCGGGGTAAGCCTCGCGGATCAGCGCTTCGCGCTTGCCCAGGCAGCCGGTGACGATCACCTTGCCGTTCTCGTTGAGCGCGGTGCCGATCGAATCCAGCGACTCCTGCACCGCCGCGTCGATGAAGCCGCAGGTGTTCACCACCACCGCGTCGGCCTCGCCGTAGCTGGGCACGATCTCGTAGCCCTCGACCTTGAGCTGGGTGAGGATGCGCTCGGAATCGACCAGCGCCTTGGGGCAACCGAGGCTGACGAAGCCGATTTTGTGTGCGGTCTGGGACATGCGTGTCGACACCGGAAACATGCGGAACAACCGACGATTATACGGCAGTGCGGCCCGGCCACCGGCGCAGCTAGACTTCACGCCATCCCCCTGCCGGAGCCGCACCATGGGCCAGCACATCAACATCCCCACCAGCCGCACCCAGTGCATCGGCGGCTACCTCGCCCAGCCGCAGGGCAAGCCGAAGGGTGGCATCGTGGTGATCCAGGAAATCTTCGGCGTCACCGCGCACATCCGCCGCGTGGCCGACGGCTTCGCCGGGCACGGCTATGTCGCGATCGCACCGGCGTTCTTCGATCACCTGGAGAGCGGCGTCGAACTGGCCTACGACCAGGCCGGGATGAACAAGGGCCGGCAACTGATCGGCGAACTGGGGCTGGAGCGCGCGCTGGAAGATGTCGCCAGCGCCGCTGAATCGATCGCCTCGGCCGGCCGGATCGGCACCGTCGGCTACTGCTGGGGCGGCACCGTGGCGCTGCTTGCCGCGCTGCGCCTGGGGCTGCCGTCGGTGAGCTACTACGGCGCGCGCAACCTGCCGTTCCTGCACGAGACGCCGCGGGCGCCAGTGATGTTCCACTTCGGCGAGAAGGACCGCAGCATCCCGCCGGAGATGGTGGCAAAGCATCGCGAGGCGCTGCCCCAGATGGAACTCTTCACCTATCCGGCCGACCACGCCTTCAACCGCGACGGCAGCGCGCCCTACCATGAGGCCAGCGCGAAACTGGCGCTGCAGCGCACGCTGGCGTTCTTCGACCGGCAGCTGGCCGGTGCCGCATGAGCACAGCCGACTTCGCGCTCGACCCGCGGTTGGCGGCGGACACCCGGCCGGTCGCGTCGCTGCCACTGTGCGAGGTGCGGCTGATGGACGACGCGCGCTACCCGTGGCTGGTCCTGGTGCCGCGCCGAAACGGCCTGGTCGAGATCGCCGACCTGCGCGACGATGAGCAGGCCGCGCTGTGGCAGGAGGTGAATCGTGCCGCCGCTGCGTTGCGTGCCGTCGCCCCCTGCGACAAGCTCAACCTCGGCGCGCTCGGCAATATCGTGCGCCAGCTGCACGTGCACGTGGTGGCACGTCGCGAAGGCGACACGGCGTGGCCCGGCCCGGTCTGGGGCAGCGGCCGCGCGCAGCCGTATGCCGGAACGGCGCTGGCCGCGCGGCAGGATGCGCTGCGCCATCAGCTGGCTGGCCCGGCCCGGTAACGCACCGATGGAGTCGCCGACCCGGTTCGAGACACTGGCCGAGGACGCACTGCTGCTGCGTTTCGGCGACCGCATCGATATCGAGCTCAACGCCCGGGTGCAGGCGGCGGCCGCCTGTCTGCGCCGGCTGCCGCGGGTGGAGTGCGTGCCGGCCTACGCCAGCGTGCTGCTGCGCTTCGACCCGCGGGACTGGCCCGGCGATGGCGGTCCCCACCTCCAGCTGCAGGCGGCCGCCGATGCGGCCCTGGCCGAGACCGGCGAGGGCGTCGCCGCGGCGCACGAACTGGTCATTCCGGTCTGCTATGGCGGCGAGTACGGCCCGGACCTCGCCGAAGTCGCCGCCCATTGCGGGCTCGACGAGGCCGCGGTGCCCGCGCTGCACGCGGCGGCGGATTACCGCGTGGCGATGCTCGGCTTCGCCCCGGGCTTCCCCTACCTGCTCGGACTCGATCCACGCCTGATGATGCCGCGTCGCAGCGATCCGCGCCAGCGCGTGCCGGCCGGCAGCGTGGCGATCGGCGGCCGCCAGACCGGCATCTACCCCGAGGCGCTGCCGGGCGGCTGGCAGGTCATCGGGCGCACGCCGCTCCGCCTGTTCGATCTCGCGGCGGAAGCGCCGGCACTGCTCGCCGCGGGCGATCGCGTGCGCTTCCGCGCGATCGAGGCGGACGCCTTTCGCCAGCTCGCCACGGCCCACTCCGGATGAGCGTCACGGTGCTCAAGCCAGGCTTGCTGAGCAGTCTGCAGGATGCCGGCCGCCCGGGGCAGGCCGCGCTGGGCGTGGGCCGTGCCGGGGCGATGGACATGCCGGCATGGCGGCTCGCCAATGCACTGGTCGGCAATCGCCACGGCGAGGCCGCGCTGGAATGCACCCTGGCCGGGCCCAGCCTTCGTTTCGAGCAGCCCGCGGTCATCGCCGTGACCGGCGCGGCAATCGCCGCCCAGGTCGGCTCACGGGCGATCCCGCCATGGACGACCTGCCTGCTGCCCGCGGGCAGCGTGCTGCAGCTTGGCGGCATGCGCCAGGGTTGCCGCAGCTATCTCGCCGTGCGCGGCGGCTTCGACGTGCCGCCACTGCTCGGCAGCCGCAGCAGCGACCTGCATGCACGCATCGGCCGCGCGCTGCAGGCGGGCGACGTACTGCCGCTGGGCGCGGCGCCGCCGCTGCGTGCCCTTCCCCCCGGCCACGACGTGCGCGTGCTGGGCTGGGGCCTCGACCCGCAGCCCTGGTTCGACTTCGCGTACCGGCCGCTGGCGCTGCTGCACGGGAGCCATTGGGCCGCCCTGGACAGCGCCTCGCAACGGCACCTGTACGGGGGGCGTTTCATCTTGAGCAAGGACAGCAACCGCACCGCCGCTCGCCTGGACGGCCTCGCCCTGCGCGTGGCCGAACCGCTGGAGCTCGTATCCGAGGCGGTGCTGCCCGGCACGCTGCAGCTGCCGCCATCGGGCCAGCCGATCGCGCTGCAGGCCGAGGCGCCGGTGACCGGCGGTTATCCGCGCATCGGCCAGCTCGCCGCGGTGGATCTGCCGCGGCTGGCGCAGCTGCGTCCCGGCGATACCGTATGCTTCCGCGAGACCGGCATGGACGAGGCACTGGCCCGGCTGGCCGCACACCGGCAACGACTGGCCCGCATGCTCGACGCGATCGCACAACGACTGGAAACCGGCGCATGAACCGCATCGACCTCAACGGCGACCTCGGCGAATCGTTCGGCGCGTGGCGCATGGGCGACGACGATGCGCTGCTGCCGCTGCTCAGCTCGGCCAACATCGCCTGCGGCTTCCACGCCGGCGACCCGGAGATCATGCAGCGCACGGTGGCGCAGGCGGTGGCGCACCGGGTGGCGATCGGCGCGCACGTCTCGCTGCCGGATCTGCAGGGTTTCGGCCGGCGCGAGATCGCCGTGACGCCCGCCGAGGCCTACGCCATGACGCTTTACCAGATCGGCGCGCTGCACGCGTTCACCCGCGCCGCCGGCGCCACGCTCAGCCACGTCAAGCCACACGGCGCGCTATACAACATGGCCGCGCGCGATGCCCTCCTAGCCGATGCGGTGGCCCGCGCGGTGCATGACTTCGACCCGCAGCTGCGACTGTTCGGCCTGGCGGGTTCGGCGCTGATCGAAGCGGGCCGGAAGCTCGGCCTCGCGGTGGCGGCGGAGGCCTTCGCCGACCGCCGCTACCGTGCCGATGGCTCGCTGCAGCCGCGGCGTGAGGCCGGCGCGGTGATCGAAGAGGTGGAGCCCGCCGTGGCCCAGGCGCTCGGCATCGCCCGCGACGGCACGGTGCGGGCGGTGGACGGCCAGACTGTTCCGCTGCGGGCCGACACGCTGTGCCTGCACGGTGACGGTCCGCACGCGGTGCAGCTGGCGTGCCGCCTGCGCGAGGCGCTCGACGCCGCCGGCCTGCGCATCGCCGCGCCGGATGCGGCATGAAGCGCGCTGCGCCCTACCTCGGAGGACCCGCATGAACTACTGGCCCCTGCTCGGCGTCGCGGTGATCGTCATCGGCTTCCTGTTGCGCTTCAATCCGGTGCTGGTGGTGGTTACGGCCGCCGTCGGCAGCGGCCTGCTCGCCGGGTTGACGATACCCGCCCTGCTCGCCCTGCTCGGCAAGAGTTTCGTCTCCAGCCGCATGCTCATGTTGTTCGTGCTGACCCTGCCGGCGATCGGCCTGCTCGAGCACGCGGGCCTGCGCGAACATGCGCAGCGCTGGATGAGCCGGCTGCACGGACTGACCCTCGCACGGCTGCTGATCGGCTACCTGCTGCTGCGCCAGCTGCTGGCGACGCTCGGGCTGACCGGCGTGGCCGGCCCCGCCCAGACCGTGCGCCCGCTGCTGGCGCCGATGGGCGAGGCAGCGGCGGCCAAGATCGATCCCGGGCTGGACGATACCGACCGCGACGAACTGCGGGCGGTCGCCGCAGCCACCGACAACATCGGCCGCTTCTTCGGCGAGGACGTGTTCATCGCGCTCGGCGCGGTGCTGCTGATCCAGGGCTTCTACGCCCAGCACGGCATCGAGCTGAGCCCCCTGTCGATCGCGTTGTGGGCCCTGCCCACTGCGGTCGCGGCCTTCGTCGTGCAGTCCGTGCGTATATGGCTGTACCAGCGCCGGTTGCAGCGCCGCGCCGCCGGCCTGCGCGCGGGGGCGGCGGACTGAGCATGCTTCGCATCGAACACGTCTACTGGCTGATCGCCGCGTTCCTGCTCTACTGCGGCCTGCGCGACCTGCGCGAGCGGCGCGCCTGGCACGCCGCGTTCTGGCTGGTGCTAGGCGTGCTGTTCGGCGGCGGCGACTACGTGCTGGCGCAGCAGGCCGCCGGCCATGCGCTGCCTTCGCAACTGGCCGGCGCCGGCGTGATCGTGCTGGCCTTGCTGGCGCCGCGACTGCACCGGCACGCCCATGCCGAGGACAACAGCGCCGCGCAACGCCTGCAGTCGGCCATCCGGCTCGGCCACAAGCTGCTCGTGCCGGCCCTGCTGATCCCGCTGGTGACCCTGCTGGTGGCGCTGTTCGGCGGCTACCTCGCGTTTGCCGGCCGGCATCTGTTCGCCTCCGCGCAGATGACCCTGACCGGGCTGGCGCTGGCCTGCGTGATCGCGCTGTTCGCCGCCGCGCGCGTGGCGCGCGCGCCGCTGGGCTCCGGCCTGGCCGAAGGCCGCCGCCTGCTCGACGCGATCGGCTGGGCGGCGTTGCTGCCGCTGCTGCTGGCGGCGCTGGGCGAGGTGTTCACCCAGAGCGGCGTGGGCGCGGCGATCGCCGCGCTGGCCACCAGCTGGCTGCCCACCGGCAGCGCGCTGGCCTGCCTGATCACCTTCGCGCTGGGCATGGTGCTGTTCACCGTCATCATGGGCAATGCGTTCGCCGCCTTCCCGGTGATGATGGCCGGCATCGGCCTGCCGCTGCTGATCCGCCAGCACGGCGCCGATCCGGCGATACTCGGCTCGATGGGCATGCTGTGCGGCTATTGCGGCACCCTGCTGACGCCGATGGCGGCCGACTACAACCTGGTGCCGGCGGCGCTGCTGGAATTGCGCAGCCCGTACGGGGTGATCCGCGCCCAGTTGTGGAGCGCGTGGTGGATCCTGCTCGCCACCTTCATGATGATGTGGCTGCTGGTATTCCATTGAACACGCTGAAGAGGCCGCCATGGGCACACCCCTGCCACGCATCCTGCTGACCGGCTTCGATCCGTTCGCCGGCGAGGCGGTCAATCCGTCGTGGGAAGCCGTGCGCGCGCTGCACGGCCGGCGCATCGGCGGCCATCGCGTCGCCGCACTGCAATTGCCCACCGAATTTGCCGCCTCGCTGCGCCTGCTCAGGAGCGCGGTGCGCGAGGTGGCGCCAACGATCCTGCTCGGTGTCGGCCAGGCCGGCGGGCGGGCGCAACTGTCGATCGAGCGGCTGGCGATCAACCTGCAGGATGCGCGCATCCCCGACAACGCCGGTGCGCAGCCGATCGACGAGCCGGTGATCGCCGACGCTCCGGCCGCCTACTTCAGCACGTTGCCGATCAAGGCGATGCTGGCTGCGCTGCGCGCGCAGGGAGTGCCGGCGGAAATCTCGAACAGCGCCGGCACCTACGTCTGCAACCACATCGCCTACGCCATGCTGCACCTGGCCTCCCGGCGGCCGGGTGCACGCGCCGGCTTCATCCACATTCCGTTCCTTCCGGCGCAGGCCGCGCACCACCCCGGCGCGCCCAGCATGACGCAGGCCGAGGTGGTGCGTGGCCTGGAGATCGCCCTGCGTACGGCAGCCACCACCCGGCGCGACCGCAGGCTCGGCGCAGGCACCCTGGACTGACGGGTCCCGCGCCGGCTCCGGTCCCCCCCAAAACAGAAAGCCGCGATTCGCATCGCGGCTTCCATGGTCCATCCGGCGGGAATCAGTACTGGTGCTGCGGGTCGAAACCGCCGCTGCTGGCGTCCTTGCCTTTCTGCGAATCGGGCAACGGCGTCGGCGCATGATGATCCTCGAGCGCGCGGGCCTTGGTTTCCACCGGATTGATCTTGGTCAGCGTGCCGCCATCGTCGTAATACGCGGTGAAGCCATAGTCCATCTGCATGCGCGCCAGGTATTCCAGGTGCCGCTTGCGGATCTTGGAATCGTCGCTGCGCGTGAGCAGCACGGTCTTCGGCAATTTGCCCTGATCCTTCAGGTAGGCGAAATGGCTGCCGACGTCGAGCGCAGAAAGCACCGCGCCATCGAGCAGGAACTGGCCGTCCTTGTAGGCCTGCAGCGTGGCGTCGAACTGGCCCTTCATCGATGCCGTACTGACCGCGTCCCGGGTGCTGCCCCGGTGGCAGCCTGCCAGCACGAGCAGGCTGCCCAGCATGAGGGCCGCCGTGACGCGCGTCAGCAATGTGGAAAAACGGGTCATGGGAGTCTCCTGGCAATCGAACATCTGGATCGTGGAAGTGTAGCGCGGCCCGGAACGGCGATGCGGGTCGCCGTTCCGCCGTTCAGCTCGCGTACTCAGGTGCGCGGAAGCGTCACGCCTTGCTGGCCCTGGTACTTGCCGCCGCGGTCCCTGTAGCTGGTCTCGCATTCCTCATCGGATTCGAGGAACAGCATCTGCGCCACACCCTCGTTGGCGTAGATTTTTGCGGGCAACGGGGTGGTGTTGGAGAACTCCAGCGTCACGTGGCCCTCCCACTCCGGCTCCAGCGGCGTCACGTTGACGATGATGCCGCAGCGCGCGTAGGTGCTCTTGCCGAGGCAGACCGTGAGCACCTTGCGCGGGATGCGGAAGTACTCGACCGTGCGCGCCAGCGCGAACGAGTTCGGCGGGATGATGCACACGTCCGCCTCGACGTCGACGAAGCTGCTCGGATCGAACGCCTTCGGGTCGACGATGGTGGAGTTGATATTGGTGAAGATCTTGAACTCGCGCGCGCAGCGCACGTCGTAGCCGTAGCTGGAAGTGCCGTAGGAGATCAGCTTGTCGCCGTCGCGCAGCTTGACCTGGCCCGGCTCGAACGGCTCGATCATGCCGTGGCTTGCGGCCATGCGGCGGATCCATTTGTCGGATTTGATGCTCACGCGGTCTCCGGTGGGTAGCGGCAGCACCCGGTCGGGCCGGGCGCAAAGCGGCAAAAATACATGGTCGGGGCGCCGCCGCGCCAGCCGCGTGGCCTCAGGCCACGGGGAGCGCGTCGGCCAGCACGTCCAGCGCCGCGCGCAATTCCGCGCAGCGCTCCGCGCTGGCCAGCACCTGCGCGGCTGTGCAGCCGGCGCCCGGCAGCGCCACCGGCAAGGGCTGCGACGCCAGTAGTTGGGCGGACATGGTGGTCAGGATCTCGGCCAGCGCCTCCTGCGCGTGGTAGGAGCCACGCGCGGCGGTGTTCAGCAGCAGCACCGGCTTGCCGGGGAGTTCCAGACTGCCGACCAGCCAGTCCAGCAGGTTCTTGAACGCGCCGGGCAGGCCGTGGGCGTACTCGGGGCAGGCGATCAGCAGGGCGTCGGCGCGACCGACGGCTTCGCGCAGCGCCAGAACCACGGGCGGCAACGGATCGACATCGTCATCCGGGCTGAACAGCGGCAGCGCGCCCAGCCCCTCGTACAACACCAGTTCGAGCGTCGGCGCAGCCAGTTGGCGCGCGGCCTCCAGCGCCGCGCGGTTCGACGAAACGCGGCGCAGGCTGCCGCACAGGCACAGCACGCGCTGCGCCGTCACCGTCATGCGGCGGGCACGCCCTGCACCACGATCTTGCCCAGCCCCAGCGACTTGTTGCGCGGCTGCCGCGACAGCCGCCCCGCCGCGTTGCGGGCGATCTCGCGATAGCGCATGGCGAGGTCGGAATCGGGTATCGCCGCCACCGTGGGATTGCCGCCGTCGGCCTGCTCGCGGATGCGAATGTCCAGCGGCAGCGAGCCGAGATAGGCCGCACCGTATTGCGTGGCCATGCGCTCGCCGCCGCCTTCGCCGAAGATGTTTTCCTCGTGACCGCAGTTGGAGCAGACGTGGGTGGCCATGTTCTCCACCACGCCCAGCACCGGCACCTCGACCTTCTCGAACATCTTCAGCGCCTTGCGCGCATCCAGCAGGGCGATGTCCTGCGGCGTGGTGACGATCACCGCGCCGGCCACCGGCACCTTCTGCGACAGCGTGAGCTGGATGTCGCCGGTGCCCGGAGGCAGGTCGACGATCAGGTAGTCGAGCTGTTCCCAGCGCGTGTCGGTGAGCAGCTGCATCATCGCCTGGGTGACCATCGGGCCGCGCCAGATCATCGGCGTGTCTTCCTCCACCAGGAAGCCGATCGACATCACCGGCATGCCGTGTGCCTGCATCGGGATGATGCTCTTGCCGTCCGGCGAGGCCGGCTTGCCGTGCACGCCGAGCATGGTCGGCTGGCTGGGACCGTAGATGTCCGCGTCCATCACGCCGACCTTCGCGCCCTCGGCCTGCAACGCCAGCGCCAGGTTCGCCGACACCGTGGACTTGCCCACGCCGCCCTTGCCGGAAGCCACCACGATGATGTTCTTCACGTTCGGCAGCGGCCCCAGCGTGCCCTGCACCTTGTGCACGTGGATGCGGCTGGTGATCGACACCACGGCCGCGTCGATCGCCGGATCGGCTTCCAGCGCCTGCCGCACGCGCGCGGCGAGGCTGTCGATGGCGCCGGCGGCCGGGTAGCCCAGTTGCAGGTCCACCGACACCTTCGTCCCGTCCACGCCGACCGCGCGCACGGACTCGGCCAGCGGCGCGCCGGTATGGGTGTCGATGAGGCCGCCCAGGATCTGGCGGACCAGGGTTTCGTTCGCCTGTGTCATGTCAATTCGAATGATTCTCGGAAGCGCCATTATGCCAGTCCGCCGTCGCGGCCCCGCTGACCTGGGTCAGCGACGGACATGGCGCAATGCAACTTGACGGCCCCGTGGAACCTCGCCAGTCTCGCATCCATACGCTTTCGTACGGGAGGATATCCATGAAGCTTGCTGTCCGCCTCACCTTCGCCGCCGGCCTGTTGCTGGCTGCCGGCACCGCGCTGGCCGCCACCGACACCCCGGCCGGCACCTGGAAGACCATCGACGACACCACCCACCAGCCGAAGTCGATCGTCCAGATCACCGAACACAACGGCGAGTACCAGGCGAAGATCGTGCAGCTGCTGAACCGCACGCCGGAGGACGTGGCCCGCGACGGCGAGCACCCGGTCTGCGCCAAGTGCGACGGCGAGCGCAAGAACCAGCCTATCGTGGGGATGACCTTCATGTGGGGCGTCAGCAAGGACGGCGACGAGTGGAGCGGCGGCAGGATCCTCGATCCGAAGAACGGCAAGGTCTACAAGGTGAAGCTCAAGCTGGTGGACGGCGGCCGCAAGCTCGACGTGCACGGCTACATCGGCTTCGCCCTGCTCGGCCGCTCGCAGGTCTGGGAACGGCAGGACTGACCCCGCATCAGTTCGGTTGACCGAACGCCCCGCACCGCCCGCCGGTCCGGGGCGTATTCATGTGCGGTTGATCAGTCGACCGCCGGTTCGGCCCGATGCACGCTGACGCCATGGGCGGCGAACGCGGCGCGTGCCTGGCGGCCGACGGCATGCTCGACCACCAGGTGCTGCACCTCGGCGATCTGCGCGATCCGGTGCGTGGCCGCCGCGCCCAGCTTGTCGCTGGTGGCCACCACCACGGTCTCGCCGCTGGCCTCCACCATCGCCCGCTTCAGCAGCGATTCCTCGCTGTCGAAACCCCACAGGCCGCTGTCCGCGTCGATGGCGCAGGCGCCCGGAAAGCACAGGTCGGCGCGCACGCGATGCAGTTCCTGCAGGGTCTGCGCCCCCACCGCGCCGCCGATCCGCGGGTCGAGGCGGCCGCCCAGCAGCAGGATCCCGAAGCCTTCGCGTTCGATCAGCGCCAGCGCGATATCCGGCGCGTTGGTGATCACGGTGAGGTTCATCCGTTCGGGCAGCGCCGCGGCAATCGCGGCATTGGTGGAACCGGCGTCGATCAGCAGCACCTGCCCTTCGCGCACCAGACTTACCGCCTTGCGCGCCAGCGCAAGCTTGCGGCCGACCTGTTCGCCGCGCCGCTGCTTCAGCGGCGCGATCGCGGCCGACAGCGGCAGCGCGCCGCCGTAGACGCGCTTGCACAATCCCTGCGCGGCCAGTTCGCGCAGGTCGCGGCGGATCGAATCCTCCGACGCCGCGAACTCGACCGCCAGCTCCGCCGCCACCACCCGCCCGCGGCTGCGCAGGCGCTGCAGGATTTCATGCTGGCGCTCCTGCGGCAGCATCTCGCCGGGCAGCGTCGGCTTAGCCATGCGCCGCCTCCAGCAGCCCCGCACGGCACAGTTCCCCGCGCAAGGTGGCGGGATCACGGAAGTGCAGCGCATGCATGCCCAGCCGCGCTGCGGCCTCGACGTTGCGCGGCGCGTCGTCGATGTACACCGTGCGCACGGGCTCAAGGCCATGGCGGGACAGCAGCACGCGGAAAATCGCCGGGTCGGGCTTGATCAGCCGCTCCTCGCCCGACACCACGATGCCGCGGAAGGCCTCCATGAAGCCGTAGCGTTGCCGCGCCAGCGGAAAGGTTTCCTGCGACCAGTTGGTCAGCGCGTACAGTGGCACGCCGCGTGCGCGCAACTCGCCAAGGATGGTCACGCTGCCCTCGATCGGCCCGCGCAGCATCTCGTCCCAGCGTTCGCGGTAGGCGGCGATCAGTTCGGCATGCTGCGGATGCTGCGCGCTGAGTCCATCGATGGCCTCGCGCCAGGCACGCCCCGCATCCTGCTGCTCGTTCCAGTGCTGGGTGCAGACCTCGGCCAGGAAGCGCTCCATCGCCGCTTCGTCGTCGAACAGCCGGCGATACAGATGGCGCGGGTTCCAGTCCAGCAGTACGCCGCCGAGGTCGAACACCACGGTATCGAAGCGCGGCGCACTCATGGCCGCACCAGCGTTGCCGAGGCGGCGGTCAGCAACAGCAGCCCGGCCACTGCGGCCAGCGCCACCGGCAGGCTGCTGGCCTGGGCCAGGAAACCGATCAGCGCCGGGCCGCTGAGCAGGCCGGCATAACCCAGCGTGGTCACCGTGGCGATGGCGATGCCCAGCGACGTGCCGGGCAAGCGGCCGGCCGCGCCGAACATCACCGGCACGATATTGGCCGCGCCCAACCCCACCAGCACGAAGCCAACCAGCGCCGCGGGCGGCCACGCCAGCATCGACGCCAGCAGGAAACCCGCCGCCGCGGTGCAGGCGCCCAGGCGCACGGTCAGCACCGGGCCGAAACGCGCCACCGTCCAGTCGCCGCCAAGCCGCCCCACCGCCATCGCCACCGAAAAGGCGGCATAGCCGATACCGGCCGAGGCCGCCGGGAAACCGCGGAAATCGCGCAGGAACACCGCGCTCCAGTCCAGCATCGAACCCTCGGCGAGGAAGCTGATGAAACACAGCAGCCCAAGCACCAGCACGAGACCGCGCGGCATGCCGAAAGTCGCGCGTTCGCCGGCATCGTCGACGTGTTCGATCAGGCAGGGCCACTGCGTCACCACCACCACGGCCAGCAGCGCGGCGATCGCCACGGCGGCAGCGGTCAGCGGCATGCCCAGCGCCAGCAGCAGGCTCATGCCCGCTGCGCCGCTCAAGCCACCGATGCTGAAAAGCCCGTGGAATCCCGACATCAGCGGACGGCCGTCGCGACGCTCCACCTCCACCGCATGCGCGTTCATCGCCACGTCCACCGCGCCCAGCGCCGCGCCGAAGTACAACAGGGCGAGCGCCAGCGTGGCCGCGCCCGGCGCCATCGCCAGCAGCGGCAACGCCAGGCACAGCAGCAGGCCGCCGAAGCCGATCAACCGGCGGCTGCCGAAACGATGGGTGAGAAAGCCGACCAGCGGCATCGAGACCATCGAGCCGCCGCCGAAGGCCAGCAGCAACAAGCCAAGCGAAGCCTCGTCGAGGCCGAGCCGCGCCTTCGCATACGGCACCATCGGCGCCCACGCGGCCATGCCGATGCCGGAAGCCAGGAAGACCAGCCGGGTGGCACGGATGGCTGGTGCCATGGCGTCCCGCTCGCCCTGTGCCCGGGAAATGCTGTTCGTCTGCACGCCGATTCCGTCTGATTGAATACGCATAAATGTATATAAACATGTACAAATACGCAATCGCCCAGATCGTTTCCATGCACCGCGAGGCGCGGCCGGGGCGCGCCCGACCCTGCCGCCAAACCCCGCCGGAAGCCCGTCCGAAGCCAATGCGGCCGTGGCGGCCATGGCATAATGCGCAGTCAACAACGGAATACGCCCCATGAGTCGTCGCCTGCTCGTCACCAACGCCCTGCCCTATGCCAATGGCCCGCTGCACATGGGCCACCTGCTGGGCTACATCCAGGCCGACATCTGGGTGCGCGCGCAGCGGATGAGCGGCAATAAGGTGGTCTACGTCTGCGCCGACGATGCGCACGGCACGCCAATCATGCTGGCCGCGGAGAAGGCCGGCATGACGCCCGAGGCCTTCATCGCCGGCATCCGCGAGGGCCACGAGGCGGACTTCGCCGCGTTCGGCGTGGACTTCGACCAGTACCACACCACCCATTCGGAAGAGAACCGCGAGCTGGCGACGCTGATCTACACGCGCCTGCGCGATGGCGGCTACATCGCCAGGCGCAAGATCCAGCAGTTGTTCGATCCGGAAAAGCAGATGTTCCTGCCGGACCGTTACATCAAGGGCGTGTGCCCGAACTGCGGCACGCCGGACCAGTACGGCGACAACTGCGAGCACTGCGGCGCCACCTACGCGCCGACCGACCTGATCAATCCGTACTCGGTGATGTCCGGCGCCACCCCGGTGCTGCGCGACTCGGAGCACTACTTCTTCGAGCTGGGCAAGTTCGAGGGGCTGCTGCGCGACTGGTTCGCCGGCAAGCTCACCCACGGCAAGCCGGTGGCGAACAGCGGCGTCGCGGCGAAGCTGCGCGAATGGCTGGACGGCGGCCTGAAGGACTGGGACATCTCGCGCGACGCACCCTATTTCGGCTTCCCGATCCCCGACGCGCCGGACAAGTTCTTCTACGTATGGCTGGACGCGCCGGTCGGCTACCTGGCCAGCTTCAAGGCGCTGTGCGACCGCACCCGCCTGAAGTTCGACGAGTTCCTCGCTCCCGACAGCAGCGCCGAGATGCACCACTTCATCGGCAAGGACATCATCAACTTCCACGGCCTGTTCTGGCCGGCGATGCTGCACGGTGCCGGTTTCCGCACGCCGACCGCGCTGCACGTCAACGGCTACCTCACGGTGAACGGCGCGAAGATGTCCAAGTCGCGCGGCACCTTCATCAAGGCGCGCACCTACCTCGACGCCGGCCTGCACCCGGGATTCCTGCGCTACTACTTCGCCAGCATGCTCAGCGACGCGCCGGTCGACGTGGACCTCGACCTCAAGGCATTCGAGGAGCGCGTCAACTCGCACCTGGTCGGCAAGTGGGTGAACATCGCCAGCCGCACCGCCGGCTTCGTGCACAAGTATTTCGGCGGGCGCCTGGCGCCGCAGTTCAGCGCCGGGGAAAGCGCGCTGTGGAACACCCTGCTGGAGCACTACGACGGCGTCGCCGCGCTCTATGACAGCGGCGACTTCGCCGAGGTCACCCGCCGCTTCGTGCTGATGGCCGACCTGGTCAACGGCCATATCGCGGCGATGGCGCCGTGGGCGATGGCCAAGGACGAGGGCCGCCGCGACGAGCTGCACCAGGTGTGCTCGTTCGCGCTGACCGCGTTCCGCCTGCTGGCCGGCCTGCTCAAGCCGATCCTGCCGATCACGGTGGCTGCCGCCGAACAGTTCCTGGCCGCGCCGATCGCCGACTTCGACGACGCCCGCGCCAGCCTGCGCAACCACGCCATCAACGCGTTCGACCCGCTGCTCGGCCGCATCGACCCCAAGCGCATCGAGGCGATGGTCGAAGCCTCGAAGGATTCGCTCGGCGCATCGGCCGAAGCTCCCGTTGCCGACAAGAAGAAAAAGCCCAGGAACGACAGCCCGAAGCCTGCCGCGTCGAATCCCGGCGTCCAGCCGGTGAATGCCGGGCCATCCCCCCTTCCCGATCCCGCCACCATCGGCATCGACGATTTCGCGCGCCTCGACCTGCGCATCGGCAAGGTCATCGCCTGCGGCTTCGTGGACGGCTCGGACAAGCTGCTGCGCTTCGAACTGGACGCCGGCCCGCTGGGCACGCGGCAGATCTTCTCCGGCATCCGCGCCGCCTACGCCGAGCCGGAAAAGCTGGTCGGCCGCAACGTGGTGTTCATCGCCAACCTGGCGCCGCGCAAGATGCGCTTCGGCCTGTCCGAAGGCATGATCCTCTCCGCCGGCGACGGCGGCAGCGACCTGTTCCTGCTCGACGCCGACCAGGGCGCCAAGCCAGGCGCCACCGTGCGCTGACGGAAGAGCCATGCAGTGCGTCCACCGATCCTACGACCATGCCGAGGCGGAGATCGTCGCCGGTTTGTTGCGTGAGGAAGGCTGCGCCGCCTTCGTTTTCGAGAATGGCCTGTCACGGCTCAAGTGGTACCAGGTGATCGCATTCGGTGGCCCCCTGGTCATGGTGCCCGATGCATGTGTCACGCATGCCCGTGACGTTCACGACCACTGGCGGCGGGGCGACTACTGCCTCGACTGCGACGATCGCTGCCCTCGCTGTGACGGCAGCGATATCGAAGAAAACCCCAGTTATCGCGGCTGGGCTTTTTTCTTCGGATGCTTCCTCGGGCTGCCGATATGGCCCGCCCTCAAGTGGAGGGAGCGCTGCAAGTCCTGTGGCCACCACTGGAAAGCAGTTCCTCCAGATACTTATGCCGAATTGGCCAGGCAGACCGCCGAAGCCAGAACACGCGGGCACCATGGCTGAGCTGCCGCCCCTCGCCGACCGCATCGATGCCCTGCTGCCGCAGACGCAATGCGAGCAGTGCGGCTATCACGGCTGCCGGCCGTATGCGGAGGCGATCGCGCGCGGCGAGGCGGAAATCAACCGCTGCCCCCCGGGCGGCGCGGCCGGCATCGCGCAGCTCGCCGCCCTGCTGCAGCGGCCGGCGCTGCCGCTGGACCCGGCCCGCGGCGTGGAAAAGCCGCGCCTGCTGGCGCGCATCGTCGAGGCCGACTGCATCGGCTGCACCAAGTGCATCCAGGCCTGCCCGGTCGACGCCATCGTGGGTGCCTCGAAGCTGATGCACACCGTGCTCGCCGACGACTGCACCGGCTGCGAGCTGTGCGTGCCGGCCTGCCCGGTCGACTGCATCGTGCTGGAACCGATGCCGGCGCAGCAGATCGACCACGCGCACGCCGACGCGGCGCGGGGACATTTCCGGCGCCGCGAGGCACGACTGGCGCGCGAAACGGCCTTGCGCGAGGCAGAACTCGCCGCGCGCAAGGCGGCGGTGGACACCGCCGCATCGAGCAACCCGGTGCTGGCCGCGCTGGCGCGCGCGCGTGCGAAGCAGGACAAGTCGCCATGAAAACGCGAGGGAGCAGATCGTCGTTCCAGCGCAAGCTGGAACCCAGTGACTCTCGGGCTGGGGCGGCGGCAAGACACTGGATGCCAGCTGTCGCTGGCATGACGGACGTTTCACCATGCCCATGAAGCGCGCCGACGTGGTCGAGCTGTTCAGCCGCCTGCGCGAGCTGAACCCGCATCCCACCACCGAACTCGCCTACTCCACGCCGTTCGAGCTGCTGGTCGCCGTGGTGCTGTCGGCGCAGGCCACCGACGTGGGCGTGAACAAGGCCACGAAGAAGCTCTACCCGGTGGCGAACACGCCGCAGGCGATCCTCGACCTCGGCGAGGACGGCCTGAAGGGCTACATAAGCACGATCGGCCTGTTCAACGCGAAGGCGAAGAACGTGATCGCGCTGTGCCGGCTGCTGCTCGAGCAGCACGGCGGCGAGGTGCCGCACACCCGCGAGGCGCTGGAAGCACTGCCCGGCGTGGGCCGCAAGACCGCCAACGTAGTTTTGAATACAGCTTTCAATGAGCCGACCATCGCGGTCGACACGCACATCTTCCGCGTCGCCAACCGCACCGGGCTGGCCCCGGGCAAGGACGTGCGCGCGGTCGAGGACAAGCTGGAGAAGGTGATCCCGGCGGAGTTCAAGCAGGACGCCCACCACTGGCTGATCCTGCATGGCCGCTACGTGTGCAAGGCGCGCAAGCCGGACTGCCCGCACTGCGTGATCCGCGACCTTTGCCGCTACAAGCACAAGACCGTCGCCGACTAGGCAACCGGCAGTTGCGCCCGTTCCAGCGCCGCGATGTGGCGTTCCAGCCGCGGCCCCAGGTAGCAATGCGAGCCGCACGGCAGCAAGCCGACTTCACTGAACTCGCGCAGATACCACGCCGGTGCGCGCGCCACGAAACCGTGGTGGTCGCCAGCCACGTCGTCGCGGCTGGTGAACACCTCCAGGAACGCCACGCCTTCGAGCATCTCGCCGATGCCCTGCAGCCCGGCACGGATCTCCGCCGGTTTCAGGTAATGCAGCACGTCGGTGCACACGATCAGGTCGAAGCGGGTATCAAAGCGCAGCTGCTCCAGCTGGCCGAACCGCGCCAGCCCGATCTGGCGGCTGCGCCCGTAGCGCGCCACCACGTACTCGCTGGCGTCCAGTCCGCGATACGCGATGCCCGGCCGCAGCGCGCGCAGCGGCGCGCGCCAGGTCGCCTCGCCGCAACCCACGTCGAGCACGTTGCGCACCGGCCGGCCCAGGTAGTACTCGGCCTGCGCCACCGCCATCGCCACCTTGCGCTTCAGCTCAGCCGGCGAGCCGACCGCATGCCGCGGGTCGCGGTACCACTTGTCGAAATAGTCGCGATCGTAGGTCTTCGGCATCGGCCCGCTCCGGCAAAGGCGGCATGGTAACCGGCAACGGGCCTCGCGGCGCGCCATTCCCCGGACCACTCGCAAGTTGTCGCGGATCGATCGATGCCTTCGTGCCGGTGCATGAATCCCGACCCAATGCCTCGACGAAAAACCTCCCCGCGGTCATCGGATGCCACTCGCGTGCGTTGACACTGTGGCATCGCCGTTGCCCATCCCTGCCGTGCACTGCCTGGAACGCCCCGCATGCAGCCAATATCGTTGTCACACCGTCCGCCGGCCACTGCCACCTCGCCGCGTCCGCACCTGCCGCGACTTGTCCTGTACGCGCTGGCCTCCCTCGCCGTCTCGGCGTGCGGTGCGCAGGCCCGGCCCGACCGCGGCGCCGATGGAACGGCAGTACTCGCGGCACCCGGCAGCCCTCACGGCCGGCCGTTGCATCCCGACGATATCGCCTGGCTGCAGCGGATCGGCTTCGGCATCGACTCGGCTCAGGTAGCCACCTATCGCGAGCTCGGCCGGGGTCGTTACCTCGACCGCCAGCTCGCCGCGAGCGGGTCCGATGCACTGCCTGCGCCCGTCGCGGGCCTGATCGGCAGTTACGAAGCCATCAACACGCCCGCGGCGCAACTGATGACGCAACTGCGCGACGAGCAACAACGCATCCGGGACATGCCCGATGGCGACGGCAAGGTCGCCGCGAAAAAGGCCCTGCAGCAACACGGCCAGAACCTGGCGCTGCAGGCGCAACAGACCGAGTTGCTGCGCGCCGTCTACGGCACCGACCAGCTCAAGGAACAGCTGACGTGGTTCTGGCTCAACCACTTCAGCGTGTACGCAGCGAAAGGGCGGGTACGCTGGGTCGTCGCGGACTACGCCGAGAACACCATCCGCCCGCACGCACTGCGCAAGTTCAGCGATCTGCTGCTGGCCACGCTGGAAAGCCCGGCCATGCTCGAGTATCTGGACAACGCGCAGAACGCCCGGGGCAAGGTCAACGAGAACTACGCGCGCGAGCTGATGGAACTGCACGCGCTGGGCGTCGGCTCGGGCTATACCCAACAGGACGTGCAGCAGCTGGCGCTGATCCTGACCGGCTCGGGGCTGGCCCCGCCGAGCGGCCGGCAGCGCCGCTTCAATCCACGCATGCAGGCGCTGGTCGTGCGCCGGGGCCTGTTCGAGTTCAACCCGGCACGCCACGATTTCAGCGACAAGGTGTTCCTCGGCCAGCGCATCAAGGGCAGCGGCTTCCGCGAGGTGGAACAGGCGGTGCAGCTGATCGTGCAGCAACCGGCCTGCGCGCAATTCATCTCCCGGCAGCTCGCCGAATACTTCGTCGCCGACGATCCGCCGCCGTCGCTGGTGGCGAAGATGGCCACCACCTTCCAGCGCAGCGGCGGCGACATCGCCGCCGTGATGCGCACCATGCTGACGTCGGCGGAGTTCGACGGGAGCGGCGGCAAGTTCAAGGATCCGTCCCGGTTCGTGGTGTCGGCCATGCGGCTGGCCTACGACGGCCAGCCGATCGCCAACGCGCGGCCGCTGGTCAATTGGCTCAACCAGATGGGCGAACCGCCATTCGGCCGCCCCACGCCGGACGGCTGGCCGCTGGAGTCCGCCGGCTGGAGCAGCTCCGGCCAGATGGCCAAGCGCTTCGAAATCGCCCGAGCGATCGGCACCGGCGACAACCAGCTGTTCCGGCCCGAAGGCAGTCCCAGGGTCAACGCCGGCTTCCCGATGCTGACCACCCGGCTTTATTACGAAGCGCTCGAGCCCGGCCTTTCCGCCAGCACCCGCGCGGCGCTGGGCAAGGCAACCTCGCAGCGGGAGTGGAACACCTTCCTGCTGTCGTCGCCGGATTTCAATTACCGCTGAGCGCCGCACGTGTCCATCCAGCCGCCTTCCCCGCCACCCGCCGAGGCACCCCATGAACCGCCGTGAATTCCTGTTTGCCGCCGCCAGCGCTGCCGCCGTTCCGGCGCTGTCGTTTTCCGGCAGGCTGTTCGCCGCGCCGGCCAGTTCGCCACGCTTCCTGCTGGTGTTCCTGCGCGGCGGCTACGACTGCAACAACCTGCTGGTGCCGTACGGCAGCGACTTCTATTACGAATCGCGCCCGACCCTGGCGATCGCCAGGCCCGATGCCGGCAACCCGTCCAGCGCGATCGCGCTGGACGCGGACTGGGGCCTCAACCCGGTGCTGCGCGACTCGATCTACCCGCTGTGGCAGCGCAAGCAGATCGCCTTCGTGCCGTTCGCCGGCACCGACGATCTCTCGCGCAGCCATTTCGAGACCCAGGACAACATCGAATCCGGCGAACCGATCGCGCCGCACCGCGATTTCCGCAGCGGCTTCCTCGCACGCCTGTCCGGCACGCTGCCGCGCGTCCCGGCCATCGCGTTCACCGACGCGTTGCCGCTGAGCTTCCAGGGTCGCACGGACATTCCCAACATTTCGCTGCGTGGCGTGGCCAGGCCGGTGTTCGACGCCGGGCAATCGTCGATCCTCGCCGGCATGTACAGGGACACCCCGCTCGCCGCTGCCGCTGCCGACGGGCTGGAGCTGCACCAGCAGGTATCGAAGGATCTGCAGGAAGAGATGACCAAGGCGAACCGCGGCGCCGCCAATGCAAGGAACTTCGCCGCCGAGACCCGGCGCATCGCCACGCTGATGCGCGATCAATACCGCCTCGGCTTCGTCGACGTCGGCGGCTGGGATACCCATGTGAACCAGGGCAGCGTCAGCGGCGCCCTGGCGAACAACCTGGAAAACCTCGGGCTGGGTCTGGCGGCCTACGCCGACGCGCTTGGCAGCGAATGGGACAACACCGTGGTGGTGGTGGTCTCAGAGTTCGGCCGCACCTTCCGCGAGAACGGCGACAAGGGCACCGACCACGGCCACGGCACGGTGCACTGGGTGCTGGGCGGCAAGGTCAACGGCGGCCGCATCGCCGGCGACCAGGTCGCGGTCACGCAGCAACGCCTGCTGCAGGATCGCGACTACCCGGTGCTCAACAACTACCGCGACGTGTTCGGCGGCGTGTTCAAGCGCCTCTGGGGGCTGTCGGACGGCCAGTTGCAGGCGGTGTTCCCGCAGGCCCGACCGCGCGACCTGCAACTGGTCTGAGCCACTGCGCGGTCAGCTCGCCTCGCGCGGCACCAGCATGTGCTTGGCGATATATCCGTGCAGCCGACCGAGGCCGCGCGCCAGGTGCAGGGTGGCGAACAGCAGCACGATGCCGATCACGCACATCGCGATGGCGTCGCCCCAGCCCGGCACATGTGCGCCGAAACCCCAGTCCACGGTGACCTGGCGCGGCCAGGACAACCAGCTGTCGTCGCGGAACAGCATCGCCAGCGGCGCAGCGATGAAGGCGACCGACACGCTGAGCAAGGTCACCGCCAGCGTGAAGTACACGATGCCCAGCGGCAACATCAGCCACATGTAGCAGAGGGTGGTCCAGGTATGCACGTCGGTGAACATGCTGCCGATGCGCTGCATGAGGGTCATGCCCTGGGTCGGGTACACCGGCCGGCGCGGCATGCGCATGCCCAGCATCGCCTCCACGATGCGCCCTTCCACCAGCGACAGCACGCGCACGCTGCCGAAGAACAGCACGATGAACGGCAGGCCGATGATCAGCACTGACAACCCCATCGACAGCGACAGGCCGGTCACCGCCCAGGTGAAGTAGAAGATGCCGGTGGCCAGCGCCAGCAGCATGTAGAACAGCGCGCCGTAGGTGCGCGGATCGGCGGCGACGCCGAAGAAGCGCCCCGCCAGCGAGCGCCGCTTCGGCGGCCGCGGCGGCCGCAGCGCGCGCTGGATCTTGATCTCCTGGTCGCGGTAGATGTCCGCCACCTCGTCCGGTGCACCATAGCTGCCGACGACGTGTTCCAGCATCTGTGCTTCGCTGCGTTCGGGCTGCTCGGCCAGTTCGGCGCGCAGATGTTCCTCGGCGTCGTACAGCGCGTCCTGGACCAGGGCCGGGTCGGCGCCGCGCAACGCGGCACGCAGCTGCTCAAGGTATTCGACGATGGTACGTGGCGCGTTCATGACACCCCTCCTTGCAAGACGTTGTCGACGGAATCGCGGGTGGCGTTCCATGCGGCGACCCATTCGCGCAGTACCTCGCGCCCCGGTTTGGTAATGCGGTAATAGCGGCGCGGCGGCCCGCTGACGGACGGCTCCACCTCGCTGGCGAGCAGGCCGGCCGCCTCCAGGTTGCGCAGCACGGGATACAGCGCGCTCTGCTTGCCGGCCAGCACCCCCTCGCCCGTTTCTTCGAGCCTCTTGGCGATCTGGTAGCCGTACATCGGCTGGCGCGACTGCCCCAGCACCGCCAGCAGCACCAGCGACACGGTGCCGCTGGAAAGCTCCTTCTGGAACTTCTTCAACTGGCCCGAGCTGTCGTCCACTTCGGCTCACCCGCACTGCCACCCAGAGTTGAGTGAATCATAGTATTAACTTGACACTAGTCCATGGGCCTGAAGTCATGCCACGGCCAACCGGCAGCCGTGGTCGGGCACTCATGTTTGTGCGCTTCGTGCGAACACGGGCATCATGGAGGTATCCAGCGCCGGTCGCGATATGAAAGAGGCACCGTCGCATACGACAAACAGGGATACGACGCTCAACCTGCCTTGCCAGGGGCCGGCCATGCCTGTTCCAGAATCGACACCATCCCGCGCTCAACCCATGGCCATCACGCCCGGCGGGGCGTTGGCCGTGCTTGCGGGGCGCGAATGCCGCGCGATCGACCGGGCGCTGGCCAATACCCGGAACAGGCACGCCGGCATTCATCGGGCACGCAAAGGGATCCGTTCGCTTCGCGCGATCCTTGCGCTGGCGGAGCCGATGCCGGATCACGCAACCCGGCGGATCGATCGTCGCCTGCGCAAGCTAGCACGGGGCCTCTCCGCACTGCGCGATGCATTCGTCGCGATGCAGACAGCGCAGTCGCTGGCCGTGGGTGGAAGCGCAGCGCCGTGGCATGCCCCTGCCGTCGCCCTTGAAGAGGTCTGCAACCAGGCGTTGCGGAGTGCGTTGGCCACGGACCCCGACTTCGCCGCGCGAAGAAGCGAACTTGGCCGGATTCGCCAGGCGCTTTCCGCCCTGCCGTGGGAACGTGTCAGTCCGCAAGCCATGGCGCGGGCATTGAAACGCAGCCAGCGCCGCACCAAACGCAGCGAAGACGATGCCCGGCGCCGGGATACCGTCGGCCTGCTCCATCGCTGGCGTCGTCGCCTGCGTCGACTGCGCCTGCAGCTCGATGCCATGGCGAAGGCTTCCGCCATGTCGCCGTATGTCGTCGACCCGGCGCACCCCCGACGGCACATGCGCGAACTCAAGCGCATGACCGATGCCCTGGGCCGGCAGCAAGATCTTCGCCTGTTGCGGCGCCATCTCGCGAGGCTCGATGCGGATCATAGAAGCCCGGCCCAGCTCCGCCTGGAACTGCGCAATGCGACGGCCGACGCAGCCAGGGCGACGGCAGAACTTGCCGGATGAGGGTGCGGAAACCGCCAGCGCGACCTGCGGTTTCCAGGAACCACGGCCGCCCTGATGCAGCTCAGGTGACGGACGCGACCGGTTCGCTCGCGGAAGCCAGAAATACGTGGAAGCCAAGCCGTTCGCGCTTGGCATGCCGCTTGGCCCGGGCGGCGAGCGTGGCGATGACTTCGGGACGGCGCGGAAACGGCGCCTGGACGCGCACCGCACCGATCGACACGGTGGCCAGCGCGAAGAACTGCCGCGCACCGCGACGGTCCTCGCCCTCGATGCCGCCCTGGGCGAGATCCTCGGCATCGAACAGGGCACGCGAGCGCTCGTTGAATTCGGCGATGACCGTCCGGCAGCGCGATTCCCAATCGGCGCTCTGGAACAGCAGCATGAAATCGTCGCCGCCGATGTGGCCGACGAAATCGCATGCCGGATCGATCCGCGCGGTGAGGATCGCCGCCAGCAGGCGGATCATCTCGTCGCCCCGGAAGTAGCCGTACTGGTCGTTGAACGGCTTGAAGTCGTTCAGATCGACATAGGCGGCAACGAATGCGCGCTGCTCGCGGATCAGGCGTTCCATGTGCCCGGTCACCGGTATGTTGCCCGGCAGGAAGGTGAGCGGATTGGCATAGCGCGCCGCCTCGATGCGCTGCTCGGTCACGCGCCGCACCAGCGACTCGCCGGTGCCGAGCCCGAGATAATTCCCGTCGCGGGTGATGATGAAACCGTCGGTCAGGTAGCGCTGGTCCTCGCCGCGCAGCACGTCGGCCATGCTCTCCACCGACTGGCCCTCCTCGCAAAGCAGGGGTGCGACGTGCATGAAGGCCTCGCAGGATTTCCGCCCGAACAGCTCGCGCGCGAACGGCTGCGCAAGTCGCTCGGTGAACACGCGGCGATTGATGAGGCCCACCGGACGTTCCGCGTCGGTGACCGCCACGGCATGCAGTTCGTCGTGCCGCGCGAACAGCGCCGCCACGTCGTCGTTGGTCTGCTGCAGGGTGACGGCCGGGGCGGGAATCACCAGGTGACCCGCCTGCAGCGGCCGTTGCGTGACCGGGCCGCGCGGCCGCGGCGGCACCGGCACCGTGTGCCCGCGGATCGCTTCGCGGGCCTCGTCACTGACCGCAACGACGGCCTCGGTCAGCGGTCGTCCAAGCAGAAAGCCCTGCGCGTAGGAAATGCCCAGCTCCCGCAGCAGCCGCAGGTCCGCGGCATCTTCCACGCCCTCGCCCACCAGATCGGCGCCGAGCGTCTCGGCGACGCTGCACAGCGCACGGACGATCGCGAGCTTTTCGGCGCTTCGCGCCAGCCCGTGCACCAGGTAGCGATCGATCTTCACTATTTCGGGGTGAAGTTCGTTCCACATTTCGAAATTGGAGTGGCCGTTGCCGAAATCATCCAGCGCGATGCGCGTGCCGCGCGCCCGCAGATAACCGACGGCGTGGGCGAGTTCGGCCGGATTCTCCACGATGTCGCGTTCGGTGATCTCGATCGTGATGCGGTCGAGGCTTATGCCCGCCCTCGACAGCGCGGCGATCAGCTGGTCCGGCTGCAGCCCGCCGTCCATGATGGTGTGCGCGCTGAGATTGACCAGCAAACGACCGCCCGCAGACTGCATGGCAAAGGCGGAACAGACAGTGCGGGCAGCCAGCAGTTCGAACTCGCCGAGCCGGCCCTTGGCGCGAGCCAGGTCGAGCATGTCGAGCACGCTGAGGTCCCGGGCTCCTTCCGCCGGCCGGCACAAGCCCTCGTGCGCCACCACCGTCATGGTATCGAGCCGCACGATCGGCTGGAACACCGCCCGCAGTCCGCTGCCGCCAGCCGCCTGGTCGAGCAGGGATGGACCGCGATTGTCTGGACCAATAACCATGCTCATGCGAGCTTGACCGTCCGATCAGGTGAGAACCGGGAGTGGAGCGGCGAACATGGTTCGCGAAGACACGGCAACCTCGTCGATGGCTGGCGGCGGGGCCGCCGTCTCCACGAGGGTGAAGAAGCCGACTTCGTCCAGCAGCGCCGTGGCGCTCTCCCTCATCGCACGGCTCGCCGCGGCGGCCTGCTCGCCGAGTGCGGCATTCTCCCGGGTCATCGCATCCATGTCGATCACCGCCTGGTTCACGGCCGTGATCTCGCTGGCCTGCGCGCGGCCGGCCACCAGCATGGCCGCCATTGCTTCGGCAAGGCGATCGACGCTGCTGCCGATGCTTTCGATCACCTCACCGGCCCTGGCAACACGGCTGAGGCCGCTGCGCACGGCGTCGTCGCTCGCCTTGACGAGGCCACGGATATCCCGTGCCGCCTCCCCGCTTCGCTGGGCCAGCTGGCGCACCTCGGTGGCCACGGCCCCGAATCCGCGGCCGTGCTCGCCGGCCCGGGCGGCCTCGATGGCCGCATTGAGGGAAAGCAGTCGGGTCTGGAAGGCCACCTGATCGATCATGTCCAGCATGTCGCCCATGCTGCGGCTGGTGCGGTCGATGGCTTCCATCGAACCGATGGCTTCGCCGACCGCAAGACGGCCATGCCCGGATTGCTCGCGTGCGTTGCTCGCTGCGCGATCGGCGTCCCTGCCCAGGCGCGCACTCTCGGAAAGAGTCGCCGCGATGCTGGCCATGGCGCCGGAGGTACGCGCCAACTGCATCGCCTGCAGCTCCGTGCGTCGACTGAGCGCGTCATTGCCATCGGCGATGCCGGCGGCATTGCCGTCGAGCATGCAGGCCCGGTCCCGCACCTGGCCGACCACCGCGGCGAGCTGGCGGTCCATGCCGTCGAGGCTCCGCAGCAGGCGGCCGATCTCGTCATCGTGCCCGGGTTCGACCGGCTCGCCCAGCGAGCCCTGGGTGATGCGCGTGGCCACCCGCGCCGCAACCGCCAGGCGCCCCGTCAGGGACCGGATGATGCGCAGATCCACCCACAGCGTCAGGCCCAGCGCGGCAAGCACCAGGAGGATCAGCGCATGGAGCCCGCGCCGGTTCGCCACATGCTGCAGGGTAGCCTGCGAATCGCCGGCAGCGAGCGCCAATGCAAACAGGTTCGAAAAATCGCTCTTGAGCGGACCGAAGGCGTTCTCCACGTCATTCGAGACCTTGAGCCTCGCCAAGTCGAACTGCTCGGACTTGAGCAGGGCGACGGCCTCGTCGATCGACGAATCCGCCGCAGCGCGATGCGCTTCCACCAGCGTCAACAGCTGCCGTTGCCCGGCACCCAGGCCACTCTCCCTGAGCGGCCGCCAATGCTTCTGGACGTCAATGCGGCGGCCCTTGATCTGGGTCTCGGCGTCATCGACAGACGAGGGCAATTCGGTCAGCGCTGCATGCGTCACCGCCTGCAGCATATCGTTGTAGTCGTTCTGGATCCGTCCCACGTCCGCTACCGGTGCGAGGGTATCCGACACCACCTGCTGCAGCCGCGTGTCGGCCCTGGCGAGCAACATGGCAGACCCGGCGCACACCAGCAAAAGCAATACGACGGTGCCGGCCAGTCGTGCTGCCAGACGTGCGCCGAAAGAGGAGAGGGATGGAAGGGCGAAGCGCAGGGACATGAGGGAATCAAGGCTGGCGAGGTCACCATCTAACGGCTGCCGCTTCGTTTACTTGAGCCGGTGACGAAATATTTCTTTTATATTTCAATATATTAAAGAATATATTTCACGTTCGCCCATCAAGCGCGACGACGGATCAAACCCTGCCTCGGCACCGCGGAAAGCATGCCCAGCTTGCAAGACAGCGCTGTTACGAGGCATCAGTGCGGGCCTCGATGCCATGCCCATCGGCACTCTGCTAAGTTGCTGCCCTCGCCCATCTCTACGTGCAAAGGGAATGCCATGCTCCATCGCCATCTCGCCATCGCACTCGCCCTGGCGGGCAGCCTGCTCGTGCTGCCCGCCGTCGCCGCCGAACAGGACAAGCCCACGCCGACGGCGAAGGAAATCCTGGCCAGATCCACACCGGCGGAGTGGCGCACGCCGGATCCACAGAACCTGCTGTTCATGCAACTGCCGACCGGACGCGTGGTGATCGAGCTGGCGCCGGATTTCACCCCGCTGCACGCGGCGAACATCCGTACCCTGGTGCGCAACCACTACTTCGACGGGCTGGCGATCATCCGGGTGCAGGACAACTTCGTCACCCAATGGGGCGACCCGAACGACGACGACAACGGCGACAAGAGCAAGATCCGTTCCCTGGGCAAGGCCAGCAGGACGCTGCCGCCGGAGTTCACCCGCCCGATCGACGCGAAGCTGCCGTGGACGCCGCTGCCGGACGGCGACGTATACGCGCCCGAGGTGGGCTTCAGCGAAGGCTTTCCGGTGGCGCGCGACCCGGCCAGCGGGCAGCAATGGCTGGCGCACTGCTACGGCATGGTCGGCGTGGCGCGCGACGTGGCCCCGGAAACCGGCAGCGGCAGCTCGCTGTACGCGGTGATCGGCCAGGCGCCGCGACGGCTGGACCGCAACCTCGCCGTGGCCGGCCGCGTGCTGGAAGGCATGCCGCTGCTGTCCGGACTGCCGCGCGGCGCGGAACCAATGGGCTTCTATACGAAGCCGGCGCAACGCGTCGCCATCGAGTCGGTACGGCTGGCCGCCGACATTCCGGCAAAGGATCGCCCGGCGATCGAGGTGCTGCGCACCGGCAGCGCCAGCTTCGCCGCGCTGGTCGAGGCAAAGCGCAACGGGCGCAATGCTTTCTATGCCCGGCCGGCCGGCAAGGTCGACCTGTGCAGCATCGACGTGCCGGTGCGCGAGGCGAAAGCGGCGCATTGACGCCACCACACCGCTGCAAACATTTTGTTCACCCGCGTCGGTTACCGTGCATCTCCAGCCGAGCGCGGAAACCACTGCATGCCCTTGCACGACACCCTGACTTTCCTGCGCGCCTGGCTGCGCGACCCGCGCGGCATCGGCGCGGTGACGCCGTCCGGCGCCGCGCTGGCACGGCTGATGACCAGCCGCGTCGGCGCGCTGGATGGCCCGGTGATCGAACTGGGGCCGGGCACCGGCGCGCTGACCCGTGCCCTGCTGGCGCGTGGCGTGCCGCTGCACCGGCTGGCTCTGGTCGAGGCCGATCCGCACCTCGCCGACACGCTGGGCCGGCGCTACCCGGAAGCGACCATCCTGCACATGGACGCGGCCCGGCTCGGCGACACCGAGCCGTTGTTCGGCGACGAACGCGCCTGCGCCGTGGTCAGCGGCTTGCCGCTGCTGTCGATGCCGTCAAGCCAGGTCGCCGCGATCATGCGTGGTGTGTTCGAACGCCAGCTGCGCAGCGGCGGCATGTTCTACCAGTTCACCTACGGCCCGCGCTGCCCGCTGCCGCCAGCCCTGCTCGCGCGGCTGGGCCTGCAGGCCCACCGGCTCGGCAGCGCCCTGCTCAACCTGCCGCCCGCGGCGGTGTATTGCATCAGCCGGCGGGCCCAGAGCCAGGTCGCAGCCTGATCCGCCGCAGGGCGTGCCCCGGCGACCGCGCGTGAACGGGATCTGAAAGCCGGCGGCCATCACCACATAACCTTTGCATCCCTGCGGCTATCACTGGGCGCGGTGCCTCGACGCGTCCACCCGACGCGCGGGCCAACCGCCGCAGGAGTGACGGATGCAACGCAGCCGAAAAGTACTCAGCTGGGTCGCGGGCACGCTGCTGGTGCTGTTCGCGATGCTGCTGGTCGCCGTCGCCACGTTCGACTGGAACCGCATGAAGCCGTTCATCGGCGACAAGGTCAGCCAGGCGATCGGACGACCGTTCGCGATCAACGGCGCGCTGACCGTGGACTGGCGGCGCGACCGCCTCGCCGGCTGGCCCGGTTCGTGGCTGCCGTGGCCCGAGTTCACCGCGCGCGATATCCGCATCGCCAATCCGGACTGGGCCGCGCAACCGCAGTTCGCCCACCTCGACGCGCTGCGTTTCCGGCTGTCGTTGCCGGCGTTGCTTGCGCACCGCATCGAGGTGCCCACGCTGCAACTGGTGCGCCCCACGGTCGACCTGGAGCGCGACAAGTCTGGCCGCGCCAGCTGGGATTTCGCGCTGCCGCAAAGCACCGCGCCCTCCGCCTGGAAACTGCAGCTGGGTACGATCGGCTTCGACCAGGGGCTGATCACGCTCGACGATGCCGCCAACCGGGTGAAGCTGCAGCTGGTGGTGGAGCCGCTGCAGCAAGCCATTCCCTACGAGCAGATCGTGGCGCAGCAATCCAGCGCTGCGCGCGAGCAGGCCGGCAAGACAGCCGGCGCGGCGGCGACCAAGGCCATGGCCGGCAGCGAGGCCACGCCGGAGCGGGTCGGCCAGGCGACCGCATCGACCGTCTACCAGTTCGGCTGGACCGCCGAAGGCAGCTACCAGGGCAGCCCGCTCAAGGGAAAGGGCCGCACCGGCGCCGTGCTGGCACTGCAGGACAAGAGCATGCCGCTCCCGCTGCAGGCCGACTTGCGCATCGGCGACAGCCACATAGCGCTGGTCGGCACGCTGACCGATCCGCTGCACCTGGGCGCGCTCGACGTGCGCCTGTGGTTCTCCGGCTCAAGCATGGCCAGGCTCTACCCGATCACCGGCATCACCCTGCCCGACACGCCGCCCTACGCCACCGAGGGCCATCTCAAGGCCGAGCTGCACCGCCACGGCAGCCGCTACGACTACCAGGGCTTCCGCGGCCGCGTCGGAGGCAGCGACCTGGCCGGCAACCTGCTGTTCGTCACCGGCGGTGCGCGGCCGAAGCTGAGCGGCGACCTGCACTCCAAACTGCTGCAGTTCGCCGACCTGGCCCCGCTGATCGGCGCCGATTCCCGTGCCGGCAAGGAACGGCGCGGCGACGCCACGCCGCAGCCCGCCGACAAGCTGCTGCCGGTGGAACCGTTCCGCACCGACCGCTGGCAGGCGATGGACGCGGACGTGACTTTCACCGGCGCACGCATCGTGCGCGGCGCAGCGCTGCCGATCGACTCGCTCAGCACGCATCTGGTCATGAACAACGGCGCGCTGTACCTCGACCCATTGAGCTTCAGCCTGGCCGGCGGCACGGTGCACAGCAACCTCACCCTCGACGGCAGCCGCACGCCGATGCGCGGCGTGATGAAACTCGACGCGCGCCACCTCAAGCTCAAGCAGCTGTTCCCGACCTTCGAGCCGATGCGCACCAGCTTCGGCGAGATCAACGGCGATGCCGCGCTCGATGCGCAGGGCAACTCGGTCGCCGCCCTGCTCGGCAGCGCGAACGGCGAACTGAAGCTGCTGATGAACGACGGTGCGATCAGCAAGACCCTGCTGGAAACCGCTGGCCTCAACGTGGCCAACATCGTCATCGGCAAGCTGTTCGGCGACAAGACGGTGCCGATCAACTGCGCCGCCACCGACATGGCCGCGACCAACGGCCTGTTCGACATGCGCCTGTTCGTGTTCGACACCGGCGACGCGGTGATCAACGTGACCGGTACGGTGAACTTCGCCGACGAGAAACTCGACCTCGACGTGAAGCCGCACACCAAGGGGTTCCGCGTGTTCTCGCTGCGCTCGCCGCTGTACGTCCGCGGCACGCTGAAGGATCCGGACGTCGGCGTGCACGCCGGCCCGCTGCTGGCGCGCGGCGCCGGCGCCGTCGCGCTGGGCGTCGTTGCCGCCCCGGCCGCCGCCCTGCTCGCCCTGGTCGCGCCCAGCCACGACGACGAGAGCGACAACACCTGCCGCACCGTGCTGCAGCAGCTGCGCAGCTCCGGCAACGTGATGCGCGCCGGCAAGACGGCGGCAAAGAAGTAGGCTCTTTGCACCGCACCGAACGCAACAGCCCGGCCGTGCCTCGTCAACGCTCCTGCATTCGTCCGCGACGGGTGAACCGACGCCATAGCCAGAGCCACAGCAGCGCCAGCGGGAAGGCCAGTATCAGGAACGGCAGACCATAGCCCAGCAGCCGCAAGGCATCCGTCATGCCCTCAGTGGTTTCGTCGAGCAGGCCGGAAAAGCCATTGCCGATACGCCCACTGCGCGAGTACGCACTGGTGTCGCCGAAGTGCAGTTCGAGCCGGTTGGTATCCAGCCGGCGTTGCTGGTTGGCGGCCACTGACTGCAGCGAGTGCAGTTGGCTCTCCACCGAAGCCTGCTCGTGGCTGAGCGCAATCAGGTCGGCAATGGCAATGTCCTTGCGCGCAGCCAGTTCCGCCAGGTGTTGCGCGTGCTTCTCGAGCAGTTCGCGCTGACGCTGGTTGTCGTTGACGGCATCGGCGAGATCCTCCGCCGTGGTTTGCCGAAAGCCGACCGTGCCGCCTTGCGCAGCCAGCCTCGCCATCGGCTCCACACCTTCCGGAACGATCCGCACGGCGAGTTCGGCGTCATGTTTGGCCTGCTCGATGCGCAATACATTGCAGGCACCGAAGCGGGCCGTCTCGCAAGCCTGCCGGGTCGCCGCCAGGCGGCCGGCGATCTCGGCCCCGGGCAACCTGATCCGCAGCAGGTGCTCATAGGCCAGCATCGCACCCGCCTTCGATTTTTCCCCACTGATCGGTGCAGGCGAGACCTCCTGCTTCTTCGAGCAGCCGACGAGAACCTGCAATACCCCCAACACGATCAGTGCCATCCAGGCAGAGCGGCAACGAGACATGCGATTCCCCCGGCGCAAGGCAAGTCGGGGCAATCTGCCACAGCCGCAGGCAAACTCATACTCCAGCGTGGCAACAGGCCCGGCCAGACCACCCCCTGCACTCCCCTTGCGGGAATCCGCCCGCCCCGATGCGGACGCTAGAATGTCGCGCCACCCTTCCCTGCGAATACCCCATGCAACCCGTCAACCAGGCCCGCCTGCAGATCCACTTCTGCGTCCTGCTGTGGGGCTTCACCGCGATCCTCGGCAAGCTGATCACGCTGCCTGCGCTGCCGCTGGTGTGGTGGCGCATGTTGCTGGTGGTGGTGGCGCTGCTGCTGATGCCGCGGGTCTGGCGCGGCTTGCGTGCGATGCCGGCGCGGCTGGTCTGGGCCTATGCCGGCATCGGCGTGCTGGTATCGCTGCACTGGCTCACCTTCTACGCGGCGATCAAGCTGTCGAACGCCTCGGTCGGTGCTACCTGCATCGCGCTGGGCCCGGTGTTCCTGGCCTTCATCGAACCGTGGATCGCGAAACGCCGCTTCGATCCGCGCGAGCTGCTGATCGGCGTGGCGGTGGTGCCGGGTGTGGTGATGGTGGTGGGCGGTGTGCCGCACGACATGCGTCTGGGCATCGCGGTAGGCGTGCTGTCGGCGCTGTTCGTAGCGTTCTTCGGCTCGCTCAACAAGCGCCTGGTCGAGCACGGCGACCCGCTCACGGTGACCTGCATCGAGCTGGGCACCGGCACCGTCTTCCTCACCCTGCTCGCGCCGTTCATTCCGCACGCCGGCCCTGCATTCATGCTGCCGGGCGCGCACGATGCGCTGCTGCTGCTGGCGCTGGCGTTCGGCTGCACCTTGCTGCCGTTCACGCTGGCACTGGTGGCGCTGCGCCACATGAGCGCGTTCGGCACGCAGATGGTGACCAACCTGGAGCCGGTCTACGCGATCGTGCTGGCGATCGTGCTGCTGGGCGAGCAGCATGAACTGGACCGCTGGTTCTATGCCGGCGTGGCGGTGATCCTGGCCGCGGTATTCATGCACCCGCTGCTGAACCGGCGAGCACGCCCACCAAAGCAACCCGAACTGCTCGGCACCGCCGAAAGCCACGGCATGGTCGACTGACCCATCGTCGCCAACCCTTTCGAAGGACACACCCCGACCGGGCGGCGACCGCACCGGGAAACGGCTTGCCGGACCAGGGCGCCGAATGCATCGGGATGCATCGCCAACGCTATAGACGCCGGACCTGCGCCTATCCGCAGCAGGACTTCTGCTGCTGCACGGGCGGGCACGGCACGCTGCCCCAGGAACAGAACACGCAGCAGTCGCCGGGCTTCGGCTGCAGCAGTTCGCCGCAGCCGGGGCAGTCGTAGAAGAACTGGCAGGCGTCAGTCGGCATGGTCTCGGTGACCTGGTGGCCGCAATGCGGGCAGGTCAGCGTGCTGCGCAGAATGGGTTCGGTCGTCATGGTCATTCAGCGTACCAGGCGGAACCGACCTGGCTCACGCTGCGGGACCATGGGTCGCATACACCCGGGTCGAGCCGTCGCGACCGATCAGCACCACATCGTAGCGTTCGTGTGCACCCATCTCCATGCCGGGCGAGCCCATCGGCATGCCGGGCGCGGCCAGGCCGCGCGCATCCGGCCGCTCGGCGAGCAGGCGGTGGATGTCCTCTGCCGGCACGTGGCCCTCGATCACGTAGCCGTCGATCACGGCGGTATGGCAGGACATCGCGCCGGACGGTACACCGAAGCGCGCCTTCACCGCCGTCATCGGCTGATCCTGGTGCACGGTGACGGCGTAGCCCTGCGCGCGCATGTAGCTGACCCACGCGCTGCAACAGCCACAGGATGGATCGCGATATACGTCGAACGCATTCGCCGCCAGCACCGCCGGCGCGAACAGCGCGGCGAACAGCACGGTGCCGCCCCAGCGGGCGAGCCATCGTTTCATCGTCGTGCTCCTGGTACGGGTGGTTGCCGCCGGCGTCATGGCTGATGCTCCGCCGCGTCGGGATGGTGGTCGGCGTCGCCGTGCATGTCCATGTCTTCATCCGGCGGCGCCTTCGCCACGATGTCCTTGTATTGCGCCGGCGACAGATCCGGCAGCTTCTGCAGGAACGCCACCATGCTCCAGATGGTGGCGTCGTCGTGGCTGGCGCCCCACGCCGGCATCGCGCTCATCTTGATGCCGTGCTTGATCACCCAGAACGCCTCGCGCGGGTCGGGGCGGAACTTCGACAGTTGCGGCGGCTTCGGGTACAGACCCGGGCGCATTTCGTTCTCGGCCATGCCCGGCGCCAGGTGGCAGCCGGTGCACATCGCTGCGTACTGGCCGGCGCCCTTCAGGATCAGCTGCGGGTCGTCGAGCTTCGGCACCACGATGCCCTGCGCGTGATGCTCGATCGAGCGCTCGCGCAGCGCCTGCATCAGCGCATAGACGGGCCTCGTGTGATGGGCGTCGGCCCCGATGTTGTAGACGCCGGACACGATGAAGACGCCGACACCGGCGATGACGACGACGCAGAGAACCACGAGAGTGATGATGAATCGCTTCATGGGATTTCCTCAGAACCAGATGCGCAGGCCGGCGACCCATTGCTGGTCGAAAACCGCCTGATGCTCCTCTCGGGCGAAGTCCGCGGTGGCACCGAAGCGGCGTATCCAGACTACGCCAATATACGGTGCGAATTCACGCCGGATCTCATAGCGCAGCCGCAGTCCCAGTTTCGCATCCGAGACGCCGCTGCCGATGCCGCGCGCCGGGTCGGGCTCGCCGTACAGGTTGACCTCCAGTTCCGGCTGCAGGATCAGGCGCTGGGTGAACAGCAGTTCGTAGTCGGCGCGTAGTCGTGCCGCGGTGCGTCCGGAAGGCCCGACATAGGCGGTGGCCTGGATCTCGAACCAGTACGGCGCCAGGCCCTGCACGCCGAACGCGGCCCAGCCGCGCCGCGGGCCAGCGCCGAAATCGTGGCGCACGCCCAGCTGCGCGCCCCAGAACGCGGCGACGGCGTGGTTCCAGAGCGCCTCGATCTCGCCATCCTCGAGCCGGCCGCCGCTGCGCTCGCCCTCGCTGCGCAGCCACAGCTTGTCCGCGTCGTTGCCGTACCAGCCTTCGGCCTCCCATGACTGGCCGTTGCCGTCGCGGCCATGGAACGCTTCCAGCTGATCGACCAGCAGCATGCCCAGCTCGCCGCTGTCGTGCATGCCGGTGCCATGCGTGGAGATGTGGCCCAGCCCATCGGAGTAATCCGGGCTGCGTGCATCGGGTGGCGGGCTGCCACCCTGCATCGGCGCCATCGTCATGCCCGGCATCGAAGCCTGGCCCGACATGGCGTGGTGGTCAATGCCGGACATCGTTCCGTGATGCATCGGGTGCGCATCTTCCGAAGCCGGAGCCGGTTTCGCCGCGGACTTCTCTGGCGTCACGGCGATGCCGGCCGGCGCCGGCGACGTAGCCGCCGGCGCCGGCATGGTCATGCCGCCATGATCCATGCCGTACATGGCATCCGGAACGCTCTGTGCCGTCGCCGGCAGCGAAAACGCCGACAGGCAGGCGGCGAGCAAGGCCAGGCGTGCAGCAGCGATGCAATGGAGCGCCCTCATGACACCACCACCTCGCGGAACATGCCCGCCTCCATGTGGAAAAGCATGTGGCAGTGGTAGGCCCACCGCCCCGGATTGTCGGCGGATACCGCGTAGCTGATGCGCTGCGCCGGCTGCACGTTGATGGTGTGCTTGCGCACCTGGAACTGCCCGTCGGGATTCTCCAGCTCGCTCCACATGCCGTGCAGGTGGATCGGGTGGTTCATCATGGTGTCGTTGACCAGCACGATGCGCAGTCGCTCGCCGGTGTTGAAATGGATGGGCTTGGCGTCGGAAAACTTCACGCCGTCGAACGACCACATGAAGCGCTCCATGTTGCCGGTCAGGTGCAGTTCGATCTCGCGGCCGGGTTCGCGTGCGTCGATCGGGCCGCCGATGGTGTGCAGGTCGGCATAGGTCAGCACGCGGCGGCCGTTGTCGCGCAAGCCGAGGCCCGGGTCGTCGAGGTTGCTGCGCGGCATGTCCACGCGCATGTCGGTGCCCGGGCCGTATTCGGTGCGGGCGTGGTGCACCATCGGCACGACGTCCGGCGCCACTCCCTTACGATCCATGCCAGGCATCGCGGCGGCGTCGCCATGATGACCATGACCGCCCATCGTCATCGCGCCCATCATGTCGCGCATCGCCAGGTGCCGGCGCGGGTCCATCGCCGGCACATCGGCCCGCATGCCCGGGCGCGGCGCCAGTGTGCCGCAGGCATAGCCGCTGCGATCGATCGACTGCGCGAACAGCGTGTAGGCGCGTTCGTCCTGCGGCTCGACGATCACGTCATAGACTTCAGCGATCGAAATGCGGAACTCGTCGACCACGACCGGCTCGACATCCTGGCCGTCGGCGGCGATCACGGTCATTTTCAGGCCGGGGATGCGCACGTCGAAGATGCTCATCGCCGAGCCGTTGATGAAGCGCAGGCGGATCTTCTCGCCGGGACGGAACACGCCGGTCCAGTTGCCGGCCGGCGCCGTGCCGTTCATCAGGTAGGTATAGGTATAGCCCGAGACATCGGCGAGGTCGGCCGGGCTCATCCGCGTCTCGTTCCACATCTTGCGCTGCGCCAGCGCCTGGCGCAGGCCCTTTTCGCCGACGTCGCGGAAGAAGTCCGCCGCCGTGGGCTGCGCGAAATTGTAGTAATCGCTCTGCTTTTTCAGCTTCGCGTAGATGTGCGCGGGGTTCTCGTCGGTCCAGTCGTTCAGCATCACCACGTAGTCGCGATCGACCGGATGCCGCTCGGGGCCGGCAGGCTCGATCACCAGCGGGCCGTACACGCCGGTCTGTTCCTGGTAACCCGAATGCGCGTGGTACCAATACGTGCCCGACTGGCGCACGTCGAACCGGTAGACAAAGGTTTCGCCGGGCGCGATGCCGTCGAAGCTGAGGCCGGGTACCCCGTCCATCCCGCTCGGCAGGATGATGCCGTGCCAGTGGATCGAGGTGGTCGTGCGCAGCCGGTTGGTCACGCGCAGGGTCACCGTGGTGCCCTCTTTCCAGCGCAGCAGGGGGCCGGGAATGCCGCCGTTGATGGTGGTCGCCAGCCTCGTCTTGCCGGTGTAGTTGACCGGCGTTTCGACGATGTCCAGCGCAAAGTCGGTGCCGCCAAGTGCGGTGGGCTGTCCCGGACTGGTCAGCGCCCAGGCGCTCGCAGGCCGCAGCAGGCCAAGGCCGGCTGCCGCACCGCCCAGGGCCAGACCCTGCACGAAACGTCGCCGCGACAGGTCGGTCGCGGGCAACGGAGGAAATGGATGCACGTTTGTCTCCTTCTGGGAGCATCGGTGTTCGATGCCGACACGGACCGCCGTTCAGGCACGCCGTCGGGCGGGCATGAAGGCGCTATCGCAGCGAGCGGGAATCAGCCGACAGGAGGCCGCAGCGGCACCGCATGCACGATGCCGGGCGCGGGCGCGAAGGATGGAGAAAGGCGCAGAGGTTCCGGCGCCACCGGAACCAGCCCGGCCATGGCGACCGCCGGCAGGATGCTGCCGCACATCGCCGCACAATGGGCCGGCCCCATCGACCGGTGCCGGTCATGCGCCTGGTCACCACAGCAATCGGTCGGGGCCGGCATGGCGTGCTGGCCGTGATCGGCAACGTGGGCGATGGATGACGCGGGCGTACCCTGAAGCACATCACCCATCGTCCCGCGCGGCATGCCGTGCACCGGCGCCAGGGCGAGGAGCAGCCACGCCAACCATGCCATCGCCCGGAAGGACGGCAAGCGTGCGGCATGGCGCAGGGGGCGGCTCATCGGCACAGCATAAGATCCATGCCGTCGAGCCTCAACTCTGGACGCGGGTCCATTGCCTCGTGACCCGCGGCAGCCGCGGTTCGTCAGTTACCCGACGAACTACTTGGTATAGCCCATGTGCAGCGTGATCTTGTCGCCAGCCTTCAGGTTGGCCACCGAAGCCGGCGGGAAGTGCAGGCGCAGCGACATGCCTTCCGAGTCCACCTCGACCATGCCGGTCTTGGTGTCGACCGAACTCACCGTGGCCGGCATCATGTGCATGCTGCCGTTCCTGTCGTGCTGCATCATCTTGTGGTGCATCCCGCCCATGTGTCCCATGCTGCTCGACCCCGATGCCGGCGCCATGCCTCCAGTGTCCTGGGCGCTGACCGTGCCGAATGCCAGGCAAAGGCCGAAAGCGGCCGTCGAAACGATGATTCTTGGCGAGAACGTCATGATGATTCTCCGCGCAGGTAGGCGGTCGGGGCCATACGCCCGGCCGGTTGCAATGCTGCAACAGGCGCAGCCTGCACCGGCCAATGTGCAGGAAAGGTTACGTCGCGCCCCGGGGAGCTTGGCGCCAGCCCCTCTATACTTGTCCACCCCGCCCGCCGTGACCGCCATGAATTACCGCCACGCCTATCACGCCGGCAATTTCGCCGATGTCCTGAAGCACACCGTGCTGCTGGCGCTCATCGAGGCGATGCAGGCCAAGCCCACGCCGTTCTGCTACATCGACACCCACGCCGGCAGCGGCAGCTACTCGCTGGAAGGCTTCGAGGCAAAGAAGACCGGCGAGCACCGGGACGGCATCGCGCGCCTGCACCCCGCCGAAAAAGTGCCGCCACTGCTGCAGCGCTGGCGCGCCGGCATCCTCAAGGGCGAAGGCAACGAGCAGGGCCTGAAGCATTACCCGGGCTCGCCGCTGCAGGTCGCCCGCCTGCTGCGCCCGGGCGACAGCGCCCAGTTGTGCGAACTGCATGTCGAGGAAGCGACAAAGCTGCGTGAGCTGTTCCACGGCAATCCGCAGGTGCACGTGCACCAGCGCGACGGCTACGAGGCGCTGAAGGCGCTGCTGCCGCCGAAGGAGAAGCGCGGCCTTGTGCTGATCGACCCGCCGTACGAGGCACAGGAGGCCGAGTACAAGCTGATCGAGCAGGCGCTGAAGTCGGCCCTGCTGCGCTGGCCCACCGGCGTCTATGCGGTGTGGTACCCGATCAAGCTGCGCAGCCAGGTGCAGCCGTTCCTGCGCAAGCTGCAGCACAGCGGGGTGAAGCGCATCCTGCGCGCCGAACTGCTGGTGCACCCGGACGATTCGCCGCTGCGCCTCAACGGTTCGGGCATGGTCATACTCAACGCGCCGTGGAAGCTGGACGACACCTTGCGCGAACCGCTGCGCGTACTGGCCAGCCTGCTGTCGCAGGAACGCCCGGCCGAGGTGAAACTGGACTGGCTGCTGGACGAAGCCGGCAGCCAGCTGAACACGCCCAGCCCCCTGCCCGCCTCGCGGCTACCGCGAACGCCGGGGCGCCGCTAAGCTCGGCGCATCCAGGCTTTATCCAGGAGCACGACCATGCGCACCCGCCTCGCCTTCCTGCCGATCCGCCTCGCCGCGCCGGCTGCCCTGCTGATGCTGGCCGCCTGCGCCCCGGCACCGATCTACAAGGCCAGCAGCGCCGCGGTCACCGCCGCGCCGTTCCAGGTCGCGCAATCGCCGGAGAAGTTCAGCAACAGCCAGGTGATCTGGGGCGGCCGCATCGTGCAGGTCAAGGTGCTCGCCGACCACAGCGAGATCGAGTTGCTGGCCTATCCGCTGGATGCCTCGCAGCGTCCGAAGGCGAACGACAGCGGCAGCGGCCGCTTCATCGCGGTGATGCCCGGCTACGTGGAACCGCTGGACTACCCCTCCGGCGCGCTGATGACGGTCGACGGCAAGCTCGGCGGCAGCCGCGCCGGCAAGGTCGGCGAGGCCGACTACGTGTTCCCGCTGGTCAGCGTGGCGCAATCGCACGTGTGGACCACCGAGGAGATGAACAAGGGGCGGAACAACGTGCATTTCGGCGTGGGCTTGGGCGTCGGCATCCGCTGACGGTCGGTTGGCCATGGCCGAGCAGCAGGGCCTAGGCAGGTTAACTACCAGCAGTGGCCGCTTTCGACCTGCGGATTCAGCCGTTCGGCCGGCGCGGCGCCGTCAGTTATGTCGAGGCTGAAAACCGTGTGCGCCAGGTGATCCAGCCGACAACGAGCGTCAGTGTGGCGACGACAATCGGCGCTACCCCGTGCCCGTATTCGCCGTGGAGTGTGACGGTCGCGAGCGCCGCCAGCATTATGGTGCAGCCGATCGCGGAGCCTAATAACCGGGTTCGTTCCCTCGCCAGCAGAACGGCGGCTGTGAGCTCCAGCGAGCCGGTCACGAAATGGAACCAGCTTGGATACCCCCATTTCAGGTATTCCTCGTAGATAGCGCCAGGAGCAAAGATGTTGCTGAGCGCCCCCACGACGAAGAAAGCGGCAAGAGCCAGGGCTGAGACATGACGCCAGGAAATTTTGGACATTTGTCCGACCTTGTCTGATGGATATCGGGCGTCGGTCGCGCCCTTCGGGACGACCGAGCCGCTGAACGCTCATCCGGAGCTATGCCGTAGCGGCCTTCAGGGCCGCTGCGAAGACGTCGCGGGCGGACGTCGTGCCGGCGACACACTCCGCACCCTTGACGCCAAGGTCAGTCCAGCCGGCGTTGATGGCCTCAAACATGGCTTCGGCCGGTCCGGTCTGGCCCTTGGGGATGCCGAGCTGTTCGAACGCTGCCGGCCATTCGGCCCGCGGAACGGCGAAGGCTTTGACGTCGAGATTCAGGACTTCTCCGAGTTGCGCCGCGACGTCATCCGCGCTGACCATCGAACCGAGCTCGATGACCCGATGACCCGACCACGCCGGCCCGGTCAGAAGCTTTGCGACCTCGGCGCCGATATCGTTGGTCGCAACCATGGTCGATTTCCGGCTGGTCGGGTCGTAGTAGACGGGGAGCGTGCCGCCTTGGGCGACGTGCAAGCCGTAAAGGAAGTTTTCGAAAAAGCCGCCGGCGCGCACGAAGGCCGTCGGGACTGTCAGGTTGCGAAAGCCTTGCTCCAGCAGAGACAGGGCCGTGATCATCCCCAACCCACTGGTTCTATTTGCGCCCATCGACGAGAGCGCGACGATCCGTGGCGGCGGCGCCTTAGTGAGCGCCTTGACATAGTTCGCGATGACGCCCTTGGCTTCTTTGAAGTCCGGTGAGGGCGCCCAAATCGCCGGCAACATCACAAACGCGCCGTCGACTCCCTCGAGCGCCCGCTCGATGGCGGCCGCGTCATTCCAGTCGCCGTCGACCAGTTCCACGCCCTGGCGCGCCCAATCCACCGCTTTCTCACGATCACGGACGAGCGCGCGGACCGCCTTGCCTTGCGCCAGCAAATGCCTTGCCGTTGCGCCGCCAACTTTTCCGGTAATTCCCATCACTAAAAACATGCGTTTTCTCCTGACCCGATAAGGTCTATAATTGAGGTAAGGTCTCATATTAAGACCTAGATCCTTCGCCGCAAGGAGGCAGTTTTTTGTAACCAGGTGAGACCAAGGGAACCCGCATGAGCACAGCATCAAGCGCGATCGAGAGATTCAGCCGATATCAGTCAGAAGACGCCCAGTCCGAACAGCCAGTCTGCTGTCCAGTGCGCGATGTGCTCGACCGCATTGGCGACAAATGGAGCATTCTGATGATCATGACGCTCGCGTCGCGATCCCAACGCTTCAGCGAGCTTCACCGAGCCGTCCGTGACATCTCCAAGCGGATGCTCACCCAGACCCTGCGGGATCTGGAGCGCGATGGACTGATCACCAGACATGTCTATCCAACCACTCCGCCGAGCGTCGAATATCGTCTGTCGCCGCTAGGCCGATCCCTGCTGGATCCGATGGCGAGTCTCATCGTTTGGGCCGACCGTAGCAGCGGCGAAATCCATGCCGCGCGCGCCCGCTTTGACGGCTCGCCCACTGATGTTCCTCAATCCAGGGCTGTCAAGACAAGGAAGACGGGCGTTCCAGCAGCGACTGGATAAAGCAGGTTTGGCCTCGCGCTCCCGTCGCGCATTGCATTCCGCCGCCAAGCCTACTGTTGCCGCATTCGCAGCCGGCATCACGTAGTAGTGAACGTAAGACAGCTTTTGAGTCGGAATGGAACAGTCGGTGCACTTCGTGAGTGGCCGCTGTTGGCCGGGAGCACATACCGCTGCGGTGTCCAGCCAATCTATCCGTAGCCGAATGAAAGCCCGATTCCAGCGGCCAAGCCCAATGCTGTGCGCATCGCGTGCGCCGCTATGATGGCAGCCCGCCTGCCGCACCGAGCTCCGCATGTCCAGCCACGCCACCCCCATCAAGGCGATCCTGCTCGCGCTGGGCGCCAACTTCGCGATCTTCGTGGCCAAGCTGGTCGCCGCCATCGTCACCGGCTCCGGCGCGATGATGGCCGAGGCTGTGCACTCGCTGGCGGACTGCGGCAACCAGGGCCTGCTGCTGCTCGGCATCCGCCAGGCGAAACGCCCACCGTCCGATGAATTCCCGCTGGGCTGGGGCCGTGCGCTGTACTTCTGGTCGTTCCTGGTGGCCATCCTGCTGTTCAGCGTGGGCGGCATGTTCTCGATCTATGAAGGCGTGCACAAGCTGACCAGCCCCGAGCCGCTGAAGTGGCCGTGGCTGGCGCTGGGCGTGCTGTTGTTCGGCATCGTGGTCGAAGGCGTCTCGATGCGCGGCTGCCTGCACGAAGTGAACAAGGCCCGCGGCGACCAGGGCCTGTGGACCTGGTTCCGCGAAACCCGCTCCAGCGAGCTGCTGGTGATCTTCGGCGAAGACCTGGCTGCCCTGCTCGGCCTGTGCCTGGCTGCGCTCGCCGTGGGCGCCACCATGCTCACCGGCAACCTGATGTTCGACGCCGTCGGCACCATCGCCATCGGCGTGCTGCTGATCGTAGTCGCCTTGCTGGTGGCGATCGAGGTGAAGGCGCTGCTGATCGGCCAGGGCGTCGAGCCGCGCCGCCGCGACGAGTTGCTGGCTTTCCTCAACGCCCGCCCCGAAGTCGCCGAGGTACTCAACCTGATCACCCTGCAGATGGGGCCGGACGTGATGGTGGCGGTCAAGGCACGCATGCAGCCCGGCGCCGGCGATCACGGCATGATCGAGGCGATCAACACCGTCGAGGCGGCCATGAAAGCCGAATTCGGCGACGTGCGCTGGAGCTTCTTCGAGCCGGATTTCGCCGACTGAACCCGCCTCGCAAGCCGCCGCTCAGTCCCCCTGCATCGCGGCTTCGCGCCCCTGCTGGCGGATGATCGCCTCTTCCCGCGCGTCGATGATCGACTGCATCACGCTGTCGACGTCGGCGATGCTTTCGTCGAACTCGAATTGGCCGCTGAGCTCGCTGTCCGGGTGCAGCTCGCCCAGTTCGTACAGCGCCCACATCTCCTCGCCGTAGTGGGTGTCCAGCAGTTCCGGCGCGAAACGCGACAGGCTGATGGTGATGTTGCCCACGTCACGGCGCAGCATCGTGCGCGCCGCATTGTTGCCGGCGGCGCTGACCACCTGCGGCAGGTCGATGATCACCGGGCCGGCCGGCCCGACCAGCACGTTGTATTCGGACAGGTCGCCGTGGATCAGCCCCACGCACAGCATGCGTGCCACTTGCTGCATCAGGAAACGGTGGTAGTCGCGGGCCGTGTCGGCAGACAGCTCCACCTCGCCCAGCCGCGGCGCGGAATGGCCGTCCGCGTCGGTGACCAGTTCCATCACCAGCACGCCGCCGAAGTAGCCGTAGGGTTTCGGCACGCGCACGCCGGCAGCGGTCAGCTGGTACAGCGCGTCGACCTCGGCATTCTTCCACGCCGCCTCCGCCTCCTTGCGGCCGAACCGGGTGGCCTTGCCCATCGCACGCATCTCGCGGCTTCCGCGTACCTTGCGGCCCTCCTGGTACTGCACGCGCTGCTGGAAGCTGCGCTGCGCCATGTCCTTGTAGACCTTGGCGCAGCGGATGTCCTCGCCCGAGCGCACGACGTAGACGGAAGCTTCCTTGCCGCTCTTCAGCGGCCTGAGCACCTGGTCGATCACGCCTTCGTCGATCAGGTCCTGCAGGCCCTTGGGGGTTTTCATGCGTCGTGGGCTTCGGTCATGGGAAACCTTGCATTATCCCCGATTGGCGACCGGCCCGTGGCGGGCGCCAAGCTGGTTGCGTACCGCCGCCGCGATCTCGAACGATTGCCGCCGCGCCGCGTGCTCGAACACGTTGGCGGTAAGCAGCAGTTCGTGCGGCCGGTGCCTGGCGATGAACGCCTCGATGCCGTCCCGCACCGTGCCGGCGGCGCCGACCACCGCGCAGGCCAGCGCGCGCTCCACCATCAGCTGCTCCGGAGGCGTCCAGTACGACCCGATGTCGTCGATCGGCGGCGGGATCAGCCCCGGCCGGCCGCGGCGCAGGTTGATGAAACTCTGCTGCTGGGTGGTGAACAGGCGCCGCGCCTCGGCATCGCTGTCGGCGGCGACCACGTTGAGGCCCAGCATCGCGTACGGCTGCTGCAGGCGGGCGGACGGGCGGAAATCGCGCCGGTACAGCGCGAGCGCCTCGTCCATCGCATCCGGCGCGAAGTGCGAGGCGAAAGCGAACGGCAGGCCGAGCTGCGCCGACAGCTGCGCGCTGAACAGGCTGGAGCCGAGCAGCCACACCGGCACCTCGATGCCGGCGCCGGGTACGGCGCGCACCGGCTGGCCGGGCCTCGCCGGCTCGAAATAGCCGAGCAGTTCCAGCACGTCCTGCGGGAACGCGTCGGCACTGTCGAAGTAGCGGCGCAGCGCCTTCGCGGTGGGCTGGTCGGTGCCGGGCGCGCGGCCCAGGCCCAGATCGATGCGCCCCGGATGCAGCGAGGCCAGTGTGCCGAACGCCTCGGCCACCTGCAGTGGCGCGTGGTTCGGCAGCATGATGCCACCGGCGCCGACGCGGATGGTCGAGGTGCCGCCGGCCACGTGGCCGATCAGCACCGCCGTGGCCGCGCTGGCGATGCCGGGCATGTTGTGGTGCTCGGCCAGCCAGTAGCGGTGATAGCCGAGCCGCTCGGCCAGCTGGGCCAGGTCGAGCGTGTTGCGGAACGCGTGGCTGGCGTCGCTGCCTTCGGTGACCGGCGCCAGGTCGAGGATGGAAAACGGGATCATGTCGGGCTCTCGCCAGGATGGATGGCCACGATGTGGGGGCTGCCGGGCGGATTGCCACCGTGCCTGCGCCTACAATGACCCACCTCCGCCCCACGGCATCCCGATGACCGAACCCGTCCGCCTCGCCAAACGCGTCGTCGCGCTGACACGGTGCTCGCGGCGCGAAGCCGAGCAATACATCGAGGGCGGCTGGGTACGGGTGGACGGCGTCGTGGTGGAGGAGCCGCAGTTCATGGTCGACGTGCAGCAGGTCGAACTCGACCCGCAAGCCGAGCTGGCGCCCGTCGAACCGATGACCCTGATCCTGCACAAGCCGCCGGGCTGCGACGCCGGCGACGGCCCAAACCCCGCCCGCGCACTGGTCACGCCGCAGACCCGCTGGGCTGAGGACGCATCAGGCGTGCGTCCGCTGAAACGCCACCTGCACCGGCTCGCCACGCCGCTGCCGCTGCCGGCCAGCGCCAGCGGCCTGCTGATCCTTACCCAGGATTGGCGCGTCGTCCGCAAACTCACCGAGGACATCGAGCGGGTCGAGCAGGAGTTCGTGGTCGAGGTCAGCGGCGAGCCGATCCCGAACGGGCTGGCCCTGCTCAACCACGGCCTGCACTTCAACCACTACGCGATGCCGCCGATCAAGGTCAGCTGGCAGAGCGAACGACGCCTGCGCTTCGCGTTCAAACTGCTGCAGCCGACCCGGATCGAGCCGATGTGCAACGCGGTCGGCCTGGAAGTACTGGCGATGAAATGCCTGCGCGTGGGCCGCATTTCGCTGGCGAAACTGCCGCCGGGGCAATGGCGCTATCTCGCACCGCACGAACGCATCTGAATCCGCGCACCACCAGCTTGCCCAACAGCCGCCGGAACGGCTTAGACTTGCCCGCGTGTCATGAATCGCCACCGTTCAACCACACCGCGGAGAACAGCATGAGCAAGGGTATGGACTCGAAGAAGAACGAGAAAAAGAAGCCGGCCAAGACCATGAAGGAAAAGAAGGCCGCCAAGCAGGAAAAGAAGAAGAACAAGTAAACCGGGCGCCTTGCGCACGGCTACACGGCGACCGCCGCAGGACATGACATACCGCCCCGCGGCACGCCAGCCTGCGAGCCGCGCGTGCAAACGGAAGCCGCTGGCCTCTCCCCCTCGCTAAACTTTTCCCATCCGACGCCGATAGTTCGACACGGGGCGCCCGGGAGCCGGCGCGCCGGAACGAGGGGCACGGGACATGGGGAACATGTGGCGGCGCATTTTTCGCAGCCGCAAGCCAGCGGCGTCAGCGAACCGTGCACAGCCGGCTGCCGTGATGACCGCGCGTGCGCCACCGATGGCGCCGATCACCCGCTCGGCGATGCCGCCGGCGGAACTCGAAGACCGGTTCCACCGCTTCGTGTTCGACCTGCCCGACAGCGACGCGGGCAAACTCCGTGCCGCCGAGCTGGCCACGCTCAGGCGGCTCGAACTGCTCGGCACGCGCTTCGACGTGCGCAACCTGCCGCGCCTGCCGGTGGTGTTGCCGCAACTGTTGCGTACGCTGAAAAGCGGCAATGCCGCCGGCGGCCAGCTGGCCACGCTGATCGGCCGCGACCCGCTGATCGTGGGCGAGGTCATGCGGGTCACCGGCAGCGTGCACTACCGTGCCGCGCAACCGATCAACAGCCTGCAACAGGCGGTGGTGGTGCTCGGCCAGGAGGGCCTGCACCGCGTGCTCGTCCAGCACGTGATGAAGCCCATTCTCCAATCCAATGCCGGCGCCTTCGGCCACGCCGCCGGCGAGCGGCTGTGGAGCCATGCCGAACGCTGCGCGCACGCCTGTGCCTGGCTCGGCAAGGCCAGTGGCTGCGATGCGTTCGAAGCCTACCTGGCTGGTGTCATCTGCCATACCGGGACCGGCGCCGTGGTGCGCCTGCTCGGCCGCCTGGCCCCTACGGACGGCGCGCCACCCTCGCCGCATTTCCTCGCCGGCTGCGCCGATCTGGCCGCACGGCTCACGCTGCAGGCCGCCCAGCACTGGGAATTGCCGCCGCGCGTGATCGATGCCATCACGGAATACCGGAACCGGGCAAGCCCGGCGGCATCGCCGCTGGGCAAGGCCCTGGTCGTCGCCGACCAGCTGGCGATGGCGCAGTTGCTGGGCGAGCACGACCGGATCGCGCAGGATCTCGACCTTGGCCCGGCATGGCCCGAATCGTTCGCCCCGGCATCGGTGGTGCGCTGCCAGCACGACCTGCGCCGCAATTTCCCGCCGCGGGAGGGCGCGTGAACCAGCCCGGCCGGCACAGCCGCGTCAGCGCAGGTCCAGGTGCATCGGCTGGGTGACCAGGCCGGTGTCGCTGACCAGCAGCGGCCCGCTGGGCACGAAACCGAAGTGCAGGTACACCGGCACCGCCATGGCCGAAGCTTTCAGCGTGAAGCGCCGCGTGCCGGCACGACGCACCGCATCGCGCATCGTGCGCTGCCACAACCGGCGCGCGATGCCGCGCCCGTGCATGCGGGTGCTGACGAAGAACTGGAACAGGTGGGAGTCGTCGCGCATCGCCGCCACGCCGACCAGGCGCCCGTTGTCCTGCCACGCCAGGTGGAAGCGCTGGCCGGCCAGGATCTTGCCCCGGATCGCCCTGGCGTCCATGCCGCGAAGCAGCGGCCCGGCCGCGCTGGCCGGCTGCCACGGCAGGATCCAGCGCCGCGTCACCCGGCGCGCCAGCACGCCGATCTCGAGTGCATCCTGCGGGCGGGCGAGGCGATAGCGGATGGTCATGGCTGCTCCCGCAAAAACGGTCGGCTCAGGGGTGGCGGACCCGCCACGCCGCCAACGCGACCTCGTAGCGTTCGAGCGCCTCTTCGTAGACGTCGTAGACGCAGCGCACGCAGCCCTCGCCGCAGCAGTCGGCGGCCTCCGGTGCGGTCGGAGGCAGCGGCAGCGGATCGGCTGGGTCGTCCGTGGGCGCCGGGAAGTCGGTGGGGCTGGTCATCCGGATCTCATGCAGCGGGCGGCAGATCCGCCCGCTGCACGATGGTGCCGCCGGAACTGCGGCGGCTCAAGCGGGCCGGCATCACTTCGCCGGCTTGCGGAACCGGTAGATGAACTGGTCGGTATGGCCGCGTATCGACTTGTCGAACACCTTCACGTCGTGCGGGTCGGCGGGATTGCGCAGGGCATGGCTCTCGCCGTCGAACACGAAACCGGCAGCTTCCACTTCCTTCTTCACCGTGGCCGGATCGATGCGGTGCAGCGTGTCGGTATCGGCCAGGCCGGAGCCGGCCGGGGCCACGTGGTCGATCACCACGAATACGCCGCCGGGCTTGAGCGCGTCGTAGACCTGCTTGTCGAAGCTGCCCATGTCCACCGGCCCCATGAAGGGGTCGTGGTAATCGTGATAGTTCTGCGCGGTGAACACCACGTCCACCGGTTCAGGCACGCTCAATTGCGCCGCCGGCTGCTGCAGCAGACTGACGTTCGCGTAGTGCGGCGTGGCCACCAGGCCCTGCCAGTTCGCCAGACTCTTTGCCGAGTATTTGTCCATCTCGTGCGGCCACACGGTGTAGACGTGGCCCTGCGGGCCGACGACGGCGCTGAACACGCGTGTCCAGTAGCCACTGCCGGGCACCAGTTCCAAAACCTTCCGGCCCGGCGCGACCTCGGCGAACGTGATCACTTCGGCGACCTTGCGACGGGCATCGTCGGCCTTGTCGGACTGGCGCGCGGGATCGTCGAGAGCCTTGCGCACCGCGGAGGGAACAGCGCCTTCATGCGGAGGCGAAGCCGCCGCCGCGGGTAGTACGAGAGCAAGCAGTACAGCAAGGACCGTCTGACGCATGGCATCTTCCTCCGCAGACCCGACCAGACCCCATTGTGCTCCCGAATCAGACGCCCGGTCCCGTGACGTCCGGCACGGTACGCCGGGCCGGCGCTGGATCCATGCTGGCCACCGGGCGACGCCCGTCACGCGACATCGCCGCTCCGCGCTGGTAAAACAGGCGCGAACCGCCTGAACATCCGATCCAGGGAACCCGATGCCGAGCCGCTCGACTCTCCTTGCGTTTTGCCTGGCGCTGGCCACGCTGTCCTGCGGCGGGCCGATACGCGCCCAGACGGCCGGGCAGTGGCAGGCGGAACAGCTCGCCGCCTCCGGGAAATCCGAGCAGATCATGCGGGAGGCCAACCAGCGCAAGGGCCTGCTGGCCCGCTACCAGGTGATGCGTTATGCCTTTGCCGCAGACAGGAACCCCGCGTTCCGGCTGATATTCAGCCAGTACCTGAGCTGGTACCAGACCTTCATCGGCGACTACCCCGACGCAGCGGCCAGCTTTTCCATCAAGCAGCCGCCGCAGAAGGACGACCATCCCGCGCCGCTGGCCGATGCCGGCTGGCAGGCCAGGCCGGCACTGGAAGCGATACCGGCATTGGCCCGCGACTACCGCCTGGTCTATCTCAACGAGGCGCACAACATCCCGCTCACCCGTACCCTCACGGTGCAGCTGCTGAGCCGGCTGCGCCAGGAAGGGTTCAATTATTTCGCCGTCGAAACCATCTACCAGACCGATACCAAGCTGCAATCCCGCGGCTATCCGACCAGTGACAGCGGCTTCTACACCGAGGAACCGATCAGCGCCGAAATGGTGCGCACCGCTCTCAAGCTCGGCTTCAAGGTGATCGGCTACGAGGCGCTCTCCGACGCCACCGGCGACGCCCGCGAGGCCGAGCAGGCGCGCAACCTCTACCGCGAGACGTTCGCGAAGGATCCGCAGGCGCGGGTGGTCGTCGAAGCCGGGTACGCGCATATCCAGAAGTCGGGCATCTTCCTCGGTGGCTCCTCGATGGCCCAGCACCTGCACAAGCTTTCCCGCATCGACGGGCTCTCGGTCGAGCAGACCATGCTGATCCCGCACCCGACCAAGGATGACGACCATCCCTATTACGCGCAGATCGTCGAAAAATGGCAGCCGACTGCGCCGATCGTGTTCGTGAACAAGGAAGGCAAGCCGTGGACGTTGCGCACCGGCTACGACGTCAGCGTGGTGTTCCCGCCTCAATTCCTGAGCCGCGGGCGGCCGACCTGGCTCACTCTCGGCGGGTTGCGCCGGCCGTATTTCGTCAACAGCGAGCGCTGCAAACACAATTACCCGTGCCTGATCGAGGCGCGCTATGCCGGGGAGGGCAACGACGCGATTCCGGCGGACCGCATGGTGCTCGATCCGGTGCCATTGAACGCCACGCCGCGAGACCGGGTTCTCACCGGCATGGAAGCCACACCGGGCGAACTCTATCTGCGGCCGGGAAGGTATCGCCTGACCATCGGCGACGAGCAGAGCCAGACGCTCTTCTCGCAGAACATCGACGTACCGGAATCGCCCGTCGCCCCCTCGCCCTAGCACGGCCCGCCCCACCCTTGTGCTCCGTCATCCTGCTGATGCCGCCGCTCACGCCCCCAATCGTCCCACCGAGAGATCGCCCATGACACACCCCAGGATCCGCCCCCTGCTGGCGATGGCCTGCATGCTGGCCACCGCCGCCAGCGCCACCGCCGCCGCTGCCGATCGCGACGACGGCGCCATGCTCGGCTTCAGCCGCACCGCCGCCACCGCCCAGCAAAGCCTGGAACAGCGTTTCGACGCGCAGCTCGATCCGGCCGAATTGCGCGGCTGGCTCAAGCAGATGGCATCGCAGCCGAACCAGGTCGGTTCTCCGCACGACAAGGCGAACGCCGAATTCATGCTGGCGAAATTCCGCGAATGGGGTTGGGACGCACACATCGAAACGTTCAGCGTGCTCTACCCCACGCCGAAGAAAGTGGCGCTGGAACTGCTGGGGCCGAATCCCTACACCGCGGCGCTGCATGAACCGGCCGTCGCCGGCGATACCACCTCCGACCTTGCGGGCGTCCTGCCGCCGTACAACGTCTACGGTGCCGACGGTGACGTCAGCGCGCCGCTGGTCTACGCCAACTACGGCATGCCGGACGACTACAAGGAACTGGCGCGGCGCGGCATCGACGTGCGCGGCAAGATCGTCATCACCCGCTACGGCGGCGGCTGGCGCGGGCTGAAGCCCAAGCTTGCGCAGGAGCACGGCGCTATCGGCTGCCTGATCTATTCCGACCCGCGCGACGACGGCTACGCACAGGGCGAGACCTATCCGCAGGGTGGCTGGCGGCCGGCGCAGGGCGTGCAGCGCGGCTCGGTGGCCGACATGCAGCTGTACCCGGGCGACCCGTTGACCCCGGGCATCGGCTCCACGCCCGGCGCGAAGCGACTGGCACTGAAAGACGCGAAGACCATCCTGAAGATTCCGGTGCTGCCGATCTCCTATGCCGACGCCACGCCGCTGCTGCAGGCGCTGCGCGGCCCGACGGCACCGGCCAGCTGGCGTGGTGCGCTGCCGCTGACCTACCGCGTCGGCCCGAGCGCGAGCAAGGTCCACCTGACCGTGCTGTCGGACTGGAGCCAGAAACCCGTTTACGACGTGATCGCCATGCTCAAGGGCGCTACCGCGCCGGACCAGTGGGTCGTGCGCGGCAACCACCACGACGGCTGGACCTTCGGCGCGTGGGATCCGCTTTCCGGCAATGTCACCCTGATGGCCGAGGCCAAGGCCATCGGCGGCCTCGTCAAACAGGGCTGGCGGCCCCAGCGCACGCTGGTCTATGCCAGCTGGGACGGCGAGGAGCCGGGTCTGCTCGGTTCCACCGAGTGGGCCGAGGCGCATGCCTCGGAACTGCAGCAGAAGGCCGTGCTGTACCTCAACTCCGACACCAACGGCCGCGGCTTCCTCGATGCCGGTGGCAGCCATTCCCTGCAGCATCTGGTCAACCAGGCTGCGGACGGCGTAACCGATCCGGAAACCCATGTCAGCGTGCGCGAGCGCCTGCGCGCGCACATGCTGGTCGACGGCAGCAGCAAGGATGCAAAACCGGAAGCGAAGGCCATCGCCAAGCTGGCGGCCGAAGGCGGCGACGTGCCGATCCAGGCGCTGGGTTCCGGCTCCGATTACAGCGCCTTCCTGGAACACCTCGGCATCGCCTCGTTGAACCTCGGCTTCGGCGGGGAGGACGACGACGCCGGCATCTACCACTCGCGCTACGACTCGTTCGACCACTATGCGCGTTTCGGCGATCCGGACTTCGGTTACGGCGTGGCGCTGGCCAAGGTCGCCGGGCACATCATGCTGCGCACCGCCGACGCCGAGGTGCTGCCGCTGCGCTTCGGCGACTTCAGCGACACGCTCGACCGCTACGTGGGCGAGCTGCACAAGCTGGTCGACGACACCCGCAAGGCCACCGAACAGCAACACAAGCTGCTGGACAGCCACGCGTTCGCGCTCGACGCCGACCCCACCCGCCCGGTCGCCGCGCCCGCGCGCGACTCGGACATGCCGGCGATCGACCTGGCTCCGCTGGACCAGGCCGCGAAACGGCTCAGGCAGAGCGCCCAGGCGTATCAGGCGGCCTACGCCAGACACGCCGCCGGCCCCGACCTGCCCGCAGCCCGGCAGCAGCAACTGAACCAGCTGATCGGGAGCATGGAGCAGACCCTCACCGATCCCGCCGGCCTGCCCGGGCGCAACTGGTTCAAGCACTTCATCTACGCACCGGGCATGCTCACCGGCTACGGCGTCAAGACCGTGCCCGGCGTGCGCGAGGCCATCGAGGCACGTCGCTGGGACGAGGCCAACCATTACGCCGCGCTCACCGCCAAGGTGCTCGACCGCTACCGTGCGCAACTCGACCGGTTGACGATGCTGCTGGACAAGCAGTCCTAGCCGGCGGCGTCACTCTCGAACATGGGGCGGCCGGATCATCGGCCGCCCTCGATCCGTTTCGAGTCCGCCACAATCCGGCTGCCGCTGCAGCCGCCCCCCGCACCACCCGGCCTGCTCGCGAAGAAGTCGAGAGGAGCCGCCTGGCGGCACCCGTCCCGATACGGCCGGCACCCTGCTATAAATGTCGGCGTGAAGTGGCCGGCACACTGTCTGGCTGCGTGTCACGACAGGGGGAAATAGACGATGGGAATGCAGCGCTGGATCGTTGCGGGTCTGCTTTTGCTGTCTACTGCCGTGCTGCAGGCGCAGCCGGTCTCATTTGCCGAACTGGCACGGCATGCGCAGTACAAGGATGTGAAGATCTCTCCGGACGGCAAGTATCTGGCCGCCACTGCAGTGGTGAAGGGACAGACCGTGCTGGCCCTGATCCGGTTGTCCGATCACAAGGGCAACCTGGTTCGCCCGCGGCAGGAGGACGATGTCACCGATTTCTGGTGGGCCTCTGATACCCGCGTGCTGTATTCCGTGGGTGAACGCGTCGGCGGTTACGACGTTCCGTTCGCCACGGGCGAACTGTTCGCGGTCAACGCCGACGGCAACGGCGCGAACATGCTGTATGGCTACCGCCGTGCGGGCATGAGCACCGGCTCGCACATCCAGCAGGCAACGGCCGAAAACGGCAGCGCGGAGCTGATCGCCACCATCCCGGGCGATCCCAACCATGTACTGGTATCCATCAGCACGTGGTCGGGAGCGGGGTTCGAGGGCGCCATCCCGGTGGCCTACAGCATGGATGTGCGCAACGGCAACAAGACGCAACTCATCGTAGCTCCCATGCGTGGCGCAGGCTTCGTCGCCGACCACCAGGGGCGGATCCGTTTCGCGGCGGGTTTCGACAACGACGGCAATACCCGGGTCTATCAGCATCCGATCGGCGGGGACGGCTGGCAGTTGCTGCCTGAGGCAAGCAAGAACCGCTCGATGCCGATCGGATTCAACCGCGACGACAGCGAGGCGTATTTCACCTGCTCTGCGCCCGCCACCTTCGGCATCTGCCGCTGGGATCCGGCAAAGCAATCGCTCAGCGTCGTATGGAGCAATCCGCACGTCGAAGCGACCCGGATACTGCAAGGCCTGGCCGACGACAGCATCCTCGGCGTGGGCTTCATGGACGGCCGTACCGGCGCGGCGCTGTTCGACGCGCAGTCCATCGATGCGCAGACCCTGCTGGCCCTGATGAAGCAATTCCCCGGCGAGAGCGTCCGCTTCGTCTCCGGCACGCGCGACGGCAGCCTGAGCGTGGTGCTGGTCGAGGCCGATGCCGATCCCGGCACTTTCCTGCTGTACGACGCCAAGGCCCGGAAGCTCACGCCGCTGCTGGCCAGGGCCTCGTGGATCGACCCTGCCAGGATGGCCACCATGCAACCGGTCGACTTCGCGGCACGCGACGGCATGCAGCTGCACGGCTATGTGAGCTATCCGCCCGGCAAGGAAAGCGCCAGGCATCTGCCGATGGTGGTGCTGGTACACGGTGGCCCGTTCGGCATCCGCGATCACTGGGAATACCAGCCGGACGTGCAGGCGCTGGCAACTCGTGGCTACGCCGTGCTGCAGGTGAACTACCGCGGTTCCGGTGGCTACGGCTACGACTACGAACGCGCCGGCTGGAAGGAGTGGGGTGGCAAGATGCAGGACGATGTCACCGACGCGACCCGCTGGGCGATCGCCCAGGGTATCGCCGACCCGCAGCGGATCTGCATCTACGGCGGCAGCTACGGCGGCTATGCGGCACTCGAGGGCGCGATGAAGGAGCCGGACCTGTACAAGTGCGCGGTCGGCTACGCGGGCGTCTACGACCTGCCCCTGATGTACCGCCGCGGCGACACTCCGCAATCCAGCTTCGGCGAGGCTTACCTCAAGCGCCAGCTGGGCGACGACATGGGCGTGCTGGCCGGCCATTCGCCGATCAACCAGCTCGACAGGCTCAAGGCACGCGTGATGCTGGTGGTCGGCGGCGAGGACAGGCGCGTGCCGCCGGTCCAGGGCATCAGCCTGCACCAGGCGCTGGCGAAACGGAACATTGCGCACGAATGGCTGTACAAGCCCAACGAGATGCACGGCTTCTACGACGAGACCAACCAGGCCGAGCTGTATGCGAAGCTCGTGCAGTTCGTCGACTCCAGCATCGGCCCCGGCACCACGGGGACGGGGAACAGCAATACCGCCGCCGCCCACTGACCCTCTGCGGGGACAGACGCGCTCCTGCCCGGTTCCGGCAGGAGCGCGTCATTACGGCTCGCCCATGTGGCGGCCGGTCGCCGCAGCAGCGCGGCCGACGGTTCGGATGGCCCTGCCCAACTGATGGGCTACGCGCAACCACACCCGTTCTGGCAGAGTGCGGCGATCAGCTGCCACGCGACTCCTGGGGAAAACTCATCATGCATGCATCCGTCCGGCTCTTGCTCGCCGTCCTGCTGGCGTCTGGCTCCTTGGGAGCATTTGCGGCGACCGGAGCCGACAGTTCCAAACCGTATGCGCGCGACCCCGCGCAGCCGATCGACCAGGCGTATACGGCGCAGATCCTGAAGTTCACCACCGATCCCTCGTTCAACTCGCCGCTGACCGACTACCTGCCCGCCTCCATCAACGTGCCCACGCCGGAGAAGGTGCTGGGTCACATCGCCGGCGCGCCGGACTACCTGCCGCGCGTGGCCGAGGTCCATCGCTACTTCCGCGAACTGGCCGCGGCCAGCCCGCGGGTGAAGGTGTTCACCATCGGCAAGAGCGAGGAAGGCCGCGAGATGATCGCGGTGGCGATCGCCGACGAAAACCTGCTGGCCGGCCTCGACGCGAACAAGGCGCGCCTGGCCAGGCTGGCCGACCCGCGCAGCATCGGCATGGACGACGCCGTCGCCGACCAACTGGTTGCGCAATCCACGCCGGTCTACTACATCACCGGCACCATTCACTCCACCGAGACCGGCTCGCCCACCGCGCTGATGGAGTTGGCCTATCGCCTGGCGGTGGACGAGGCGCCGTACATCCGGCACATCCGCTCGCACGTGATCACCCTGATCACCCCGATCGTCGAGGTGGACGGCCGCGAGCGCATGGTCGACCGCTACAACTGGCACCTGGCGCATCCGGGCGAGAACTACCCGCCGCTGCTGTACTGGGGCCATTACGTGGCGCACGACAACAACCGCGACGCGATGGCGATGACGCTGAACCTCACCCGCAACGTGGCCGATACCTATGTCGGCTGGCATGCGCAGGTGCTGCACGACCTGCACGAGTCGGTACCGTTCCTGTACGACAACACCGTGGGCGATGGCCCGTACAACGCCTGGATCGACCCCATCCTCACCGGCGAGTGGCAGCAGCTGGGCTGGGACAACGTGCAGCAGCTCACCCGCCTGGGCATGCCCGGCGTGTTCACCCACGGCGACTTCGACACCTGGAGCCCGGGCTACCTGATGTTCATCGCCGCCATGCACAACGGCATCAGCCGCCTGTACGAGACGTTCGGCAACGACGGTGCCGACACCGTGCAGCGCATCCTTGATCCGAGCGATTACCAGCGCACCTGGTACAAGCCCAATCCGCCGCTGCCGACCGTGTTGTGGTCGCAGCGCGACAACAACAATTACCAGCAGACCGGCCTGCTTGCCGCGCTGCATTATTTCTCCGACAACGGCCAGCTGTTCCTGAAGAACTTCTATCTCAAGAGCAAGCGCTCGATCGAGAAGCCGCAGGAAGCCGGCCCGGCCGCCTATGTCTTCCCGGCCGACGACCGGCGCACCGGCTCGCGGGCGCAGCTGCTGCGCATCATGCAGTTGCAGCATGCGGAGGTCAGCCGCCTCACGGCGCCGGTCACGGTGACGTCACCGAAGCAGGACGACGACAAGAAGAAAGCGGGGACGCGGACCTTCCCCGCCGGCAGCTACCTGGTGCGCATGGACCAGCCGTATTCGCGCATCGCCGATGCGCTGCTGGATCGCCAGTACTGGTCGCCCAAGGATCCGCAGCAACATCCCTACGACGACACCGCCTGGTCGATGGGCGACCTGTTCGACGTGCAGGTAGTGCGCGTCACCGACACCGCGATCCTCAAGGCGCCGATGGAACCGGTCGGCCAACCGATCGCTGTGCCGCAGGGCCTGCCTGCGATCGACATGCCCGCTGCGAAGTTGCCGCGCATTGCGCTGATGCACACCTGGCTGGATACCCAGACCGAAGGCTGGTGGCGCATGGCGCTGGACCGGCTCCACGTGCCATACAGCTACATCAGCACCCAGGACGTGGCGAAGGCCGGCGACCTGCGCGCGAAGTACGACGTGATCCTGTTCGCCCCGGTCGGTGGCGCCAGCATGCAGCAGATCGTCGAAGGCCTGCCTATGTGGGGCAACCCGATGCCGTGGAAAACCACCGCGTTGACGCCGAACCTCGGTCACATCGACGCCACCGACGACATCCGCCCCGGCCTCGGCGCCAGCGGCCTCGCTCATCTCAGGCAGTTCGTGCAGGCCGGCGGCCTGCTGGTCACCGCCGAGGACACCGCGAAGTTCGCCATCGATGCGGGCCTGGCGCCTGGCGTGTTCGTCACCCCGAGCACCAAGCTGAAGGTCGTCGGCAGCGTGCTGCAGGCGAAGTTCGTCGATCGCCGCAGCCCGATCGCCGCCGGCTACGAGCGCGACGAGCTGGCGCTGTACAGCGCCGCGGGCCAATCGTTCAGCGTGTCCAGCCTGGTCACCGGCGACCACGGCCTGCCGAACGCGAAGGATTACCAGCGCCCGACCGGGCGCGGCGGCCCGCACGACGCGGACACGCCCGAGGGCCGTTCCTCGGTCGCCGCGCCGGCACTGCCCGACGTCAAGCCATGGCAGCCGTTGCCGCTGAACGCCGAGCAGACGCGCAACAACCCGTGGGTGATTCCCGCCGACCGGCGTCCGCGGGTGATCCTGCGCTACGCCGATGCGAAGAACCTGCTGATTGCCGGCCTGCTCGACGGCGGTGACGAGATGGCCGAGCGCGCCGCCGTGGTCGACGCCCACTACGGCAAGGGCCATGTGCTGCTGTTCGCCAGCAACCCGATCTGGCGCGGCGAGACCATCGGCAGCTATCCGCTGGTGTTCAACGCCATCGTGAATTTCGACAGGCTGGATACGCCGCCGGCACAACCCTGAGGCCGGCGACGCTTCCACCCGGTCATTTTGACGGCGGTGCGACCGGCTTCATCGCGGCGTCGCGCACGGCCTTGAACGGGTTGCCGGTGTACCACTGCGGCCATACGCCCGCACGGCTGAGGTGCTGGCCCAGTTCGTACAGCGCCTGGGTATCCTCGAGGATGCCCTGCAGATTCCAATGCGGGTCGAACACGTCGTTGGTGGTGTGGTAGCGGTGCGCCGTGTAGTCGTCGGCCGCCTTCTGGCCGGCGGCCCGGCCGCCATCGAGCAGGTCGAGGCCCGAACTGGCCAGCATCGCCGGCACGCCGGCCCGCGCGAAGTTGAAATGGTCGGAGCGGAAGTAGAAGCCGTTCTCCGGCGTGGTCTCGGGCGAAATCACCCGGCCCTGCCTGTGCAACACGCCGGCGAGCATGTCCTCCAGCTCGGACTGGCCCTTGCCGATCACCGTCATGTCGCGCGCGGGGCCGATGACCGGCAACGCATCGACGGCGATGTCGGCCACCGTGCGGTCCAGCGGGAAGAGCGGCTTCGCCACGTAGTACTGCGAACCGAGCAGGCCCGATTCCTCCAGCGTCGGCATGAAGAACAGCACGCTGCGCTCGGGCGGCTTTGCCTGGTGCGCGAATGCGTTGGCGATCTGCAGCAGCATGCTCAGGCCGGTGCCGTTGTCGATCGCGCCGGCATAGACCTGGTGGCCCAGGCGGGTCGGGTCGGTGCCCAGATGATCCCAGTGCGCGGTGTAGACCACCACCTCGTCGGGCCTGGAACTGCCCTTGACCAGCGCCACCACGTTCTTCGATTCGATGTGGCCGATCTTGTTGCGCAGCGTGATGGAGGCCGTCGCGCCCAGAGGCACCGGCTTGAAACCCGGCTTCGCCGCCGCCTGTTCGAGTTCAGCGAAATCGAGGCCGGCGGCGGCGAACAGCCGGACCGCCGCGTCGCGCGTCAGCCAGCCTGCCACCGGCAGCCGCGGCGACGGATCGACGCTGGCCGGCAGGCTCAGCTGCGGCCCGACCGCGCCGTTCTGCAGCACGCTCCACGGATAACCGGCCGCGGCGTCGCTGGTATGCACGATGAAGCAGGCGGCAGCGCCCTGCAGCGCCGCCTCCGCATACTTGTACGGCCAGCGGCCGTACCAGGTCATCGCGCGGCCGTTGAACAACTTCGGGTCGCGGCTGGCAAAGCCGGGGTCGTTGACCAGCACGATCACCGTCTTGCCCTTCACGTCGACATCCCGGTAGTCGTTCCAGTGCCAGGCGGGTGCATCCGCACCGTAGCCGAGGAACACCACCGGCGAATCCTTCAGCGCGACCTCGGCTTTCGCCTGCAGGGTCTGTGCCACCATGTCGGTGCGGTACGCCAGCTTCAGCGGCTTGCCGCGCGCGGTGACGTCCAGGCTGACATCGGTGTTCAGCAGCAAGGTGGAGTCGGCCGGCACAGTCTGGAACCACGAGCCGTGGTTGCCCGGCTGCAGGCCCATCCGCTTGAACTCGGCCACCAGGAAATCGGTGGTGCGCTGCGCGCCGATCGTGCCGGGTTTGCGCCCGCCGAACGCATCGGAGCTGAGCGTCTTGTCGAAGCGGGCGAAATCGGCGGCGTTGATCGAAGGCGCCCGCGCCGTGTCTGGCCCAGTCGCTGCCGCCTGCAGCGGAAGCGCGGCCAGGCCCAGGGCGACCACCAGGGCGAAATTCCTCACTCGCATCAAAACGCTCCCACCGATGAAATCGACCACCTTTGTAGCGCGCACTTGTCCCGCTGTCCATGCGACGGGTTGCAGTGGCGAACGCAAGATGCAACGGCTGGCCGACACCATCATGATGCGGCCGCCATCACCAGGCATCAGGGCATCGTGCACCCGCACGACATTCAGCTGCGCATGTTCGCGTCAAAAAGCCTGACCCGGTTGCGCCCTTCATGCTTGGCCTGGTAAAGGGCGCGATCGGCATCGATCATCAGTTGCCGCAACGCGTAACCGGAGTCGACTGCGGCAGCCACGCCGAAGCTGGCCGAGACCGGGATATCAGGCGCATCCCTGGTGCTCGAAACGGCGGCGATTGCCGCGCGCATCTGCTCGACCCGCACCAGCACGTTGTCCCGCGTGCACTCGGGCAACAACAGGCCGAACTCCTCTCCGCCGAGACGGCCGAACACGTCGGTGGAACGCAGGTGCGCCTGGCAGGCATCGACCGCGCGCTTCAGCACCCGATCGCCCACCGCATGCCCATGGGTGTCGTTGACCAGCTTGAAGTGGTCCAGGTCGATCAAAACCAGGCAGATATCGCGTGCCGATTTGCGGCAGTAGCGCAACTGCCGCTCGGCCTCGGTGACGAAGTGCTGCCGGTTGAAGATGCCGGTGAGGCCGTCGCGCCGCGCCAGCCGCATGAAGCGCAGTTGCGAACGCTTGATGCGGTAGGTCCACAGGACAATCGATGCCAGTACCAGCAGCAGCAGGGCGATATACAGCCGGCTGGCTTCCGCTGCCTTGCGATCCAGCTCTCCCTGCAGGGTGAGAATCCTGTTCTTCTTGTCGAGCCCCTCGATCTGGAGCTTCTTCGCCAGCACCTGCTGTTTGACAATCTGATAGGCGAGTGCCTTCGCGCTGAGCCTACTCTGGTAGCCATCGTGGGCAGCTGAGTATTTTTCAAGGTATGCCAGGGCGCCATTGCTGTTGCCCATTTTCTTGTCGACCTCGTAAAGCACTTGATAGGCGTTCGCCGTCGACTCCGAATACTGCCTGTTGGCGTTCGTCGCCAGGGCGTCATTGGCAAATTTCGCTGCCGAGACGAGATCCCCACTCTCCCAGTAAGCCGTGGCCAACGTAGACTCGAACTGGGAAAGCTGAGGTGGAAAGCCTGCTTGCTGCACCTTGGGGTAGCTCGCTTGCAACACGCGAATAGCCGACTCAGGGCGCCCCTGCCTCAGGTCAAAACTTGCCAGCAAATGCTGGAAACTGAGCGAAAACAGTGTATCGCCCGCCTTTCCGCATGCCTCGGTGCCATCGTGAAGCTGATCGGCGGCCAGCTGTGTATCACCACTTTGAAACAGCGCATCCGACTTGTAGAACCAGCCCCGACATGCACCTTGGGCGTCGGTACTTTCCTTGATTATTTGATCGGCATAGCGAACGGACACATCGTATTGACCTGCCTCGTTGTTCAGCTGCGCCGCGACGCCAAGTCCCTGCATGCGGACGTCGCTTTCCTTCATGGTCGGCAACTGGTCCAGCAAGGGATTGAGTCTGGCAAAAGCCTCCTCATACCGAGACTCAGCTACCAGAAGGTCGATCACCGTGGCACTGGCACGAAACGCCAGAACAGGATCTGCGGTTTGATCGGCGACCGCCGTCAACGATGGCAGGGCTTCTTTGTAGTTGCCTGCAAAGGCGACTTGCCGTGCCATAAGGTAACGCTGATGTAGTTTCTGCTGGGGGGAGAGCCGCGCCGCAATTTGATCAAGTCGGCCCATGAGTTCATTGAACTCGGCGCGACGGGAAGGCTGCGCGATTTCGGCTTCTCTTAGCAATTGCGCGGGATCGTTGGATACAGGCGCAGTCGCAGCAACCGCGCCTGCGACAAACCAGGGCAGAAGTGCGCAGCATCGGAGCATCAGTCTGTATCTGCCAGCCTGGTTCATGAGCTAGCCAGTGGTCGTAGGCGCAGAAACGACAAATCGTGAAGCCAGGCCCTTAATCTCACCCCCTTCCCTTGTCATTCTCCTTGTCCTTATCGTTGTCGTTCTCCTCCTCCTCTTCGCAGCTGCCGTCACACTCCTCCTGTTCTTCATCTGGCTTGGCAGGGTTGATCAGACAGCAGAACGGATCCTGCCCCAGCAATGCCTGCAATCCCTGTTCATCCCCGGCAAGGATCGCCACCCGTAGCTCCGGATCAATCTCTGCCTCAGTCAATGCGACGGCCAGCGCCTCCGTGTCAGCATGACGCCACTGTGCGTCCTGGCCGACAGTTTGGAGAAAATCGATTACGTCGAACATCGGTTACCCCCTTTCCCGCTGAGAATCCGGTAACGCTGGAGTCACGAACGACGGATGGTGTTGACGAAAGACTCGAAGCTTTCACTGAGTCCTTTTACGGAACCAGCCAATGCCGGGCGATTTCAAAGTTCACCTGCAACACGTTGGTGAGCCGCTCCGTCACTAGCTTCGGTGAGCCTTGTCTCCCCGGCGCCGCCCTTTTGTCCGTTGCAAGCAGTAACACCAACCTGCTCCAGCAAACCAAAAATACACCATCACTTCGCACCGCACATGACGAACTGGTTTTGGATGGCCGATTGCCAGCCTGCCCGGATCGCCACCCGTTCCGCTGGAGACTATTCCCCAGTGCAATAACCCTGCCCTGGATTATCGGCCCATTCGACCTGTCGAGCTCGCTTTCGGACGGATGGAGCTTCCGACACCGAGCCTTTCAAATAGCGCCAGCAACGGCTCGTTCCAGCACGGAAAGCCGCGCCGAACCTTGTGACCGACCTGCACGGGGTGGGGCTGCTGGCGCCATCCTCGTATCTTTCATGCCTGCGTCGACCTGCGGCAGCGTGCAGGAAGATAGCCGTCCGATGCGCGTATGTCGGCAGACGGACGGAAGAGCGGTTACTGCACACTCCCGGTTGCCGCGCCGACGGTACCCAGACGCGGCTTTGCCCGACCATCGCTCACGCTGACCCGGTTTCGACCCTCGCGCTTGGCCTGGTACAGCGCATCGTCGGCGTGGATCAGCAACTGGCGCAGATCGTGGCCCGAACGTGCGGTGCTGGCCACGCCGAAGCTGGCCGAGACGCAAATGTCGTCGACAGCATCGCCGCGGACCACTTCCACGATAGCCCGCCGGATCCGTTCAGCCCGGCTCAGCACCTGCTCGAGCGTGCACTCCGGCAACACGATGCCGAACTCCTCGCCGCCCAGGCGGCCAAAGATATCGGTGGAGCGCAGATGCGCGTGGCAAGCCGCCACCGCGCGTTTCAAAACGCGATCGCCAACCGCATGCCCGTAGTTGTCGTTGACCGCCTTGAAATGATCCAGATCGATCAGCACCAGGCAAGCCTCCCGACCCGACTTCCGGCAGTACTGCAATTGCAGCTCGGCCTCATTGACAAAATGCTGCCGGTTGAAGATGCCGGTGAGGCCGTCGCGCCGCGCCAGCCGCATGAAGCGCAGCTGGGAGCGTTTGATGCGGTAGGCCCAGAAGCCGATGAAGGCCAGCACCGTGACCAGCAGGATGATGTACAGCCGGCTGTTCTCCGTGGCTTTCCGGTCGAGGTTCTGCTGCAGCCGCAGGATTTCGTTCTGCTTGCTCAGGGTGTCGATCTGCAGCTTCTTGGCAGCCAACTGTTGCTGCACAGTCTGGTAGGCAAGTGCCCGGGCATTCACCGCGTTCAGGTAGCCCTTGTTGGCCAGCATGTACTGCTCGTGGTAGACGAGGGCCTTGTCCAGATGGCCCTGCTGCTTTTCAATCAGGTACAGGACGCGATAGGCGATGCTGAGCGACTCGGCGTACTCGTTGCGCGTGCTCTGGTCGACGACTTGGAGAGCGAACCGTTTCGCCTGCGCCAGCTGGCCGGTACTCATATAAGCCTCGGCCAGCAGGGCGTCGAATTCGGAAATCAACATCTGGTAATTGCTGTGCGTGACGCTGGCGTAATTGCCCTCCAGCAAACGGATGGCGTCCTCGGCATGGCCGCGCTGGAGCGCCAGGCTGGCCATGTAAAATCTGATGCCATTGCTGTAGAGGGGATCCTTCGCTTCCGTGCAGATTTCGATGCCTTTGCGGAATTGCTCGTCGATACCTTCCAGCCTGCCGCTCTTGTAGAGCGCGGCCAGCCTGGCGTGTTCGGCCTTGCAGCTGTACGGGCCGGGGCTTTCCTTGAATACCTGGTCGGCATAGTCGAACGCCAGGTCGTACTGCCCCGCCTCTTCATACAGGTAAGCAGCGATGACCAAGGCCTGCCCGCGGGCATCCGCATCGGTAATTTCCGGCAACCGGGCGAGCAGCTGGCTCTCCAGCTGGAACGCCTCCTCGTAACGCGAACGCTCCGCCAGGGTATTGACTTTCAGCACCTTGGTCCGGAAGAGGACAGTGGTATCGTGGGACTTCTCCAGAAGTTCTCCGACCATGGCGTCTGAAGCATGGTAATCGCCGCGATAGGCAGCCTGCCAAGCCTGGAGGTAGTGCAGGTAACCAGTCTGCTCCTGCGTCAGCGCAGCCCTGTCGTGGTCCAGTCGATCAAGAATCCGCTGGAACTCCCCCTGATCGGACAACTTGATGCTGTCCGCATGCTTGAGCGACACCGAAACGTCGCCTGAGGCGACGGGTACGGCAGCCAAGGCCGTACCCGCCGCAAACAGCATCCCGAGCAGGACAAGTCCAGCAATCTGCATTCCATGTCGCTTGCCGGATGTATGCATTGCCCTCGCCCAACGACTCAGCGGCCCCAAAGCCCCGAACCTCCGCTGCTGTCACGCCCCGGGAGCTCCCCCGGCATCATCCTACTGCTCCTTGCCCAACGCCAGAAACCCGATGGCTGGTGCCATGCCAAACATAGCCTCCAGTTGGGTCTGACTCCCGGAACGAATGGCCTCCTGGACTTGAGGATCAAAACCTTCAGCAACCAGTGCAAGCTTGAATTCGTCCCCTGTTCCGCGGCCAAGCCGCGCATCCTGGCCAACTTGATCGGGAAATTCGACGTCCGACATGCAATTCCCTCAGGTTGAAGCTGGCTGGAACAGCACACCCGGGAGAGTCGAGATTCCTCATTCGCAGTACGCCAGCGAATCCTTCCTGCCTCAGGCACGCCGTTGGTGGTAACCCCCGCGCTCCTCATCCGAGGCCGAATCCTGGCTCGGTTGCAACATCGCAGGGACCAGCATGCAGCACACGTTTGTCGCACCCACGAGTGCTGTCAGCCGTGCCTGATCCTTCGCCAGTATGGCATCACGCACTTCATGGTCGACCTGGATACCTGCAAGTATCCGCTGCATGTCCTCAGCGGGGGCATAGCGCAAACTGGCGTTCTGCCCGACGGTTTCAAGAAAATCGACGATATTCGACATGGCGCGTCTCCTAAAATGTTCGATGGATGGAATGGCGCGATTCACCCGGCTCCGGGAGTGCAATGTATTTTCCCGGCAACTGGCCGCGAATCGCGCCGATTCATCCTAGGGACGGCGCCAATGGCAGCTTGCCTACCTGTTCACAAAATACCCATGTCCGGCCGGATTTCGGCCTTGTCCAGCGCGTCCAGCCGCGCGCGCATTTCCATGTCGGGCTGCAGCGGGCCGACCGGCGGCAATACCACGGTGTCTTCCATACTTACCTCGGCGTGCGGCAGGTCGCCCAGCCGGATGCGCCGGATCCGCGGCTGCTGGATTGGCAGGGTCGCGCCGCGGTAGATGGTGATCTCGTGGTCGGCCGGGTAGTCGCGCGCCAGTACCTCGACCAGCAGTTCGCGGTAGGCCGGGCCGGTGGAAAAGCGTGCCAGCGACTGGTCGCCGACCAGGCCCACCTGCCACAGCACCAGGTAGGCGGTCGGGTCGATCCGGCGCCGGTAGAACAGCAGCTGGCTGGCCTCGAAGTGCTGGCAGCCGTAGCGGCCGGGGTCGATGCCGAGGTCCGCATAGAGGCAGTCCTCGGCGGAGATCCCAGGCTCCATGTGCGCGGCGTAGCCCTCGCTACGGGCCACCTCGATCGACTTGTGCGGCGCCCAGGCGAACACGCCGGGATGGCCGTAGAACACCCCGCACACCCTCTTGCCCGCGCGCACCTCGGTAAGGATCGCCTCGACCATCTCGCGGTAGGTCTTCATGCGCGACTTGCCCTCGCGGTAGTACGGCTGCAGGCTGCGCACATCCGGATGCATCTTGTGCAGCCACATCTCGACGATGCCGTCGGAGAGCCCGGCGAACACCACGTCCGCTTGTTCGATATGGCTGCGCGCCAGCGGCCCGAGGTGCGAACCCAGTGTCATGCCCAGGCCCACGCAGACCAGGCTTCCGGGTGAAGGTGCTGCATCCATGGCGGTCGCTCGTCTCGGCAAGGGGGTGAACGGCATTATTCACCGGCCCCGGACGGCGGCGCCAGCTCAGCGCTCCGGCGCCGGACCGGGCTTTGCCGGCAACGCCTCCAGCAGCGGCCGGATCAGGTCCAGCGGCAGCGGGAACACGACGGTGGAGGACTTGCCGTTGTTGGACATGTCGGCCAGCGTCTGCAGATAGCGCAGTTGCAGCGCCTGCGGTTGCTGCGACAGCAGCTCGGCGGCGTCGCGCAGCTTCTCGGCGGCCTGCAGCTCGCCCTCGGCGTGGATCACCTTGGCGCGGCGCTCACGCTCGGCCTCGGCCTGGCGGGCGATCGCGCGCACCATGGTCTCGTTGAGGTCGACGTCCTTGATCTCCACGTTGGCGACCTTGATGCCCCACGGGTCGGTAGCCTCGTCCAGGATCGTCTGCAGGGTGTGGTTGATCGAGTCGCGCTGCGACAGGATCTCGTCCAGCTCGTGCTGGCCCAGCACCGAGCGCAGCCGGGTCTGCGCCAATTGACTGGTCGCCTGCAGGAAGTTTTCCACCTGCAGCACGGATTTGTCCGGCTCCACCACGCGGAAGTAGACCACCGCATTCACCCGCACCGAGACGTTGTCGCGCGAGATCACGTCCTGCGGCGGCACGTCCATCACGGTCACCCGCAGGTCGACCCGGATCATCCGCTGCACGAACGGCACCAGCAACACCAGTCCGGGCCCCTTGGTCCCGGTGTAGCGACCCAGGGTCAGGACCACCCCGCGCTGGTACTCCGGCAGGATCTTCACCGCGGAGAACAGCAGCAGCGCGCCGAGAATGATCAGTACACCGACGAATCCGAACATGACACTCTCCCGTGAACCGAATCTTGAAGCCGCCTTCGCCGCTCCGCTCCACCACGTCGCCGGCCAAACATCCGAAAGTAGGGCGGGCACTCCCCGCCGCTCTCGCCATGCCCCTCGCACCAGTGCAGGAGGCAGAAGCCGGCGGGCACTGCCGGCCCTACAAAATCACAGCGGCTCGACCCGCAACAACAACCCTTGCCGCGACACCACGTGCACCCGCGCACCGGCCGGCAGGGAGCTGTCGCAGCGCACGCGCCAGCGCTCGCCGCGCACCATCATCCACGCCTCGCCGCCGGCTTCCACCGGCTCCAGCAGTTCCCCGGTATCCACCAGCATCGCCGCATCGCCGGTAACCTGATGGGCGCGGCGCGAACGGAACACCAGCCACACGATCAGCGCGAGCAAGGCCGCCGCGCACACGGCGATGCCGGCGATCACGCCGAGATTGACGCCATAGCCCGGCACCCCGGTATTCATCAGCATCACCGAGCCCACCACGAACGACACCAGCCCACCGACACCGAACGCGCCCACGCTGGGATTGGCCGCCTCGGCCACCAGCAGGCCGACTCCCAGCGCCATCAGCGCCAGCCCGGCGTAGTTCACCGGCAGCAGTTGCAATGCGTACAGGCCGACCAGCAGGCAGATGCCGCCGGCGATGCCCGGCAGCATCGCACCGGGATGCATCGCTTCCAGCAGCAGCCCGAAGATGCCGGCCAGCAGCAGCAGATAGGCGATGGTGGGGTTGGTGATGATGGCCAGGAAGCGCGTGCGCGCACCGGGCGCATATTCGCGCACGGATGCACCCTTGACACGCAGGGTGACGTCGCGGTCGCCCACCCGCACCTTGCGCCCGTCCGCCCTGGCCAGCAGGTCGGTCACATCCGTCGCCACGAAGTCGATCACGTGCTGCTGCGCGGCCTCGCTGGCGGTCAGCGTGGCCGCGCCGCGCACCGCCTGCTCGGCCCATTGCGCGTTGCGCCCGCGCAACTGCGCCAGCGAACGGATGTAGGCGATCGCATCGTTCATGGCCTTCTGCGCTTCGGCATCCTCGGCCGTTGCCTCGTCTTCCGCGGCGGAACCGGGCGACGCCGGCGGCTCGCCCGCTTTCGGCAACGGCATCGGCCGCGAGCCGCCCAGCTGCACCGGCGTGGCCGCCCCCAGGTGGGTGGCCGGCGCCATCGCGGCGATCTGCCCGGCGTACAGGATGTAGGTTCCTGCCGATGCCGCACGGGCACCGCCCGGGGCGACGTACACCAGCACCGGCACCTCGCTGGCCAGCATGCCGGCAATGATCTGCCGCATCGAATCGGACAGCCCGCCGGGCGTATCCAGCCGCAGCACGATCGCCACCGCGCCGTCGGCCACGGCGCGTTTCGCCGCGTCGTCGAAGTACTCGGCGGCGGCCGGCCCGATCGGTCCGGCCAGCGTGATCTGCGCCACCATGCCGGCGCCGGCCGGGCTGGCATCGGCCGCCGGCCCGGCAGCGAACGCGGGGCGCAGCGGCAGCGCGAGCAGGATCGCCATCCCGGCCAGCCACGGCCAACGCATCATCACGGCAACCTCCGCAAGGCATCAGCGACGACACGGCCACTGTACCCCCGCCGTTGTTCAGAAAGCGATCGGCGACCCGCCGCTCCCGGCACCGGCGCGGGATTCCCTATTCCGGCGCAGGCTCCGGCAGCGGCCAATCCGCCAGTATCTGGTAGTCCGGCTGGCCGACCACGCTGTGGACCAGTGCGACGCGATCGACCTGCCATGCCACCGGCTCCACCGGCATGGGATCCAGTAGCGCGCCGTGGCTGTAGGCGAGCGTGACGTGCGGCGTGAAGCTGCGTTCGAGGTGGCGGCCCTGCCCTGCCAGGGTCAAGGCGTGGCGCAGCTCCCGCCATAGCTGATGGAGCGGTTCGGGCACGCCGGCGCCGCGCAGGATGCACGGCGGTTGCCGGCCGCGAAAGCTGGCGGCCTGGTCCAGCACCCACTCGAACGAGGTCGTGCGCAGCCGGTCCGCGGCGGCTGTCGCGGCGGCGACCACATCCTGCCGCAGCAACGCATGGTCGCCGAGGAAATGCAGCGTGGCGTGATAGCGCGCCGGGTTGACCCAGCGCGCATGCAGGCCGGGTTGGCTGGCCCGGAGTCCATCCGCGGCCTGCGCCAGCCGGGTGCGCGTCGCCGCATCCGGCAGCAGGGCCAGGAACAACCGATGCACCTCGGCCGGCCGCGTGACGTCACCGCCGAGCAGGTCGAGCTGGGGCGGACCGGAGGACTGGAGTCGCCGGGTCATCGCTGGACTGCCGACATGGCGCGCGGACCTAGCCGGCGGTGGCCGCCGGCGTGGGCGCCACCGGCACGGGCCGCCTGGCCAGCAGGCTCCGGATAGTGCGCAGCTTCACCTTGATCCTCGCCGCATCGGCGGAACCCACGCGCAGCAGCAGCTTCTGCCCGGTCGACAGCGATTCCAGCGCCGGGTCGGCATAGACGTAGTACGCCTTCGAGCGCACCACGGCCGGCGGCTGGGCGGGCTCCGGCGCGGCCAGCATGTCGTCGATCGCGACGATCAGGCGGTCGTTGAAATACCCCTTGGGGTAGCCCAACTGCCGGTAGGCCTGCTGGAACAATGGATAGGCATGGACGTACCAGGCCACCAGCGCCTGGGGATCGACCGCATCCACGACGCGCATGTACGGCGCGTAGCGCGCGCTGTTCGCGGCGCCGGAGTGCGTGACGGCGCCCGCCTGGTCGACGGCGAACGTGCCTCTGGGCGTGCGCGCCGGCAGCGTGAACGCAGCCAGCCCGTCGTGGCGCGGCAGCGCGTCGACGGTGGCGACGATGCGCGCGACCAGTTGCTGGCTCAGCAGCAGCGAGGACAGGTTGCTGTCGCCGGCCAGCGCGAGGAGCGCTGCGGCCACATTGGCATCGCTGTCGCCCAGCGCGGGCAACGCAGCGGTCGAGGCCGCCGCCGGACCGGCCTGCACCTGTTCGATCGGATGCTGGACCGACGATGCGGCGGGAGCCGCGGCGGCCGACGCCGAAGGCGCCGGCGCAGTTGGCACCGATATGTCGGGATGCATGGCCTTGCGCGCGAGGTATATGCCCCCCGCCACGATGGCCAGTACTACCACCACCGCGCCGATCCAGCTGCCTGTCGATGCATGCCTGCGCATGTTCACTCCCGTTCTTCCGTCGGATATCCGGTATGGACTTGTTCATGCGCGATTCGTTCATCGCGCGTGTAATGTCACGACACCGTACCAGCTGTCCCGGCGGCCTGTCGCGGACCGCCTCCCATCCTTGTCCGATAACAATCGGGTCACGCGCCGACAACGTCGTGACGACTAAAGGTTCGACTGCGCAACCGTCTTGCCCGTGTGGATCTACCGGGTCAACCGGAGCATCCGTGCAGCAGTCGCCATGCCGGAAGCGGAGGGCCGCCCCATGAAAACCCGTTGTGTATTCAGCACCGCCGACCTGCTGGCAGCGCGCGCCGCGATGGCTGCGGCGCGCGAGGCCGGCGTCGAGGACCGCGACATCTCGCTGGTCGCCCGCGAGGACATCGAGCTGGAGAAGATCCCCGATCACCTGATGCAGGGACGCAACGACTTCTATCCCGCCGCCGTGCGCGGCGGCGTCTGCGGCGGCGGCACCGGCCTGCTGCTGGGGCTGATCGCGGTCGCGGTGCCGCCGCTGGGTGTGACGCTGGCCGGCGCCGCGGCAATGACCATCGCCGGCGCCGCATTCGGCACCTGCATCGGCGAGATCGTCGGCTTCGAAGTGCCGGATACGGTGAGCCGCAAATTCAGGGACGAGATCGCGGCAGGGCGCATCCTGGTGGTGATCGACGCCAGCCGGGAACAGCTCGATGCGGCCGAGCCGGCGGTGGTGCGCACCGGCGCCCGGCCGCTGCCGTTCCATGCGCATACCGCGCTGACCTGAGCACGTCGGCACGCATCCGGCTCAGGCCTTCAGCCGGTAGCCGGTGCGGAAGATCCACCACACCGCGGCGAGGCAGATCGCGAGGAACACCGCGGTCATCCCCACGCTGACGCCCACGCCGACGTCGGACACACCGTAGAAACTCCAGCGGAAGCCGCTGATCAGGTACACCACCGGATTGAACAGGGTGACCTTCTGCCACAACGGCGGCAGCATGTGGATCGAGTAGAAGCTGCCGCCGAGGAAGGTCAGCGGCGTCACCACCAGCAGCGGCACCAGCTGCAGCTTCTCGAAGTTGTCCGCCCAGATGCCGATGATGAAGCCGAACAGGCTGAAGGTGACTGCGGTGAGCAGCAGGAAGGCCAGCATCCACAGCGGATGTTCGATCTGGAACGGCACGAACAGCCGCGCGGTGACCAGGATGATCAGGCCCAGGATGACCGACTTGCTCGCCGCCGCGCCCACGTAGCCGGCGACGATCTCGAACGGCGACACCGGCGCCGACAGGATCTCATAGATCGTGCCCACGAACTTCGGAAAGTAGATGCCGAACGAGGCGTTCGAGATGCTCTGCGTCAGCAGCGACAGCATGATCAGCCCCGGCACGATGAAGGCGCCGTAGCTGACCCCGTCGATGCCGGTCATGTGCGAACCGATCGCCGCACCGAACACCACGAAGTACAGCGAGGTGGAAATCACCGGCGAGACGATGCTCTGCAGCAGGGTGCGCCAGGTGCGCGCCATCTCGAACAGGTAGATTGCACGAATCGCGTAAATATTCATGCGTGCTCCCTCACCAGGCTGACGAAGATGTCTTCCAGCGAACTCTGGCTGGTCTTGAGGTCCTTGAAGTCGATGCCCGCCTCGCCGAGCCGGCGCAGCAGCATGTCGATGCCGGTGTGCTCGCCCTGCGCGTCAAAGGTGTAGACCAGCTGCTGCCGATCGGCCGACAGTTCCAGCGGGTAACCGGCCAGCGCCGCGGGGATGGTTTCCAGCGGATCCTGCAGGTGCAGGGTGAGCTGCTTGCGGCCGAGCTTGTTCATCAGCTCGGCCTTGTCCTCGACCAGGATCAGCTCGCCCTTGTGGATCACCCCGATGCGGTCGGCCATTTCCTCGGCCTCCTCGATGTAGTGGGTGGTCAGGATGATGGTGACGCCGGTGGCGCGCAGCGCGCGCACCATCGCCCACATGTCGCGGCGCAGTTCCACGTCGACGCCGGCGCTGGGCTCGTCGAGGAACAGGATCTGCGGCTCGTGCGACAACGCCTTGGCGATCATCACGCGCCGCTTCATGCCGCCGGACAGGGTGATCAGCTTGCTGTCCTTCTTGCTCCACAGCGAGAGGTCCTTCAGCACCTTCTCGACATGCGCCGGGTTGGCGCTCCGGCCGAACAGGCCGCGGCTGAAACTGACCGTGTTCCACACCGTCTCGAACGCGTCGGTGGTCAGCTCCTGCGGCACCAGGCCGATCTTCGCGCGCGCCGCGCGGTAGTCGCGCACCACGTCGTGGCCGTCGGCCAGCACCGTGCCCTCGCTGGGGTTGACGATGCCGCAGATGATGCTGATCAGGGTGGTCTTGCCGGCGCCGTTCGGGCCCAGCAAGGCGAAGATCTCGCCCTGGCGGATCTCCAGGTCGATCCGCTTCAGCGCCTGGAACCCGGATGCATACGTCTTGCTGAGCTGGTTGACGGCAATGATCGGCTGCACGCTGTCTCCTGGCACGGTCATGGCGGCGGGGAGCGCCGATGGTATGCCCATCCCTGCCGCCACGGCCAGCCGCGCCCGTTCCCGTGACCCTCTCGACGATGTGGCCACGCTCTTGCTAAGGTCAAAACTCGTCGCCGGAACACGCATGAATTCGATCGAAGTAGCGTTGGCCATGTTGCTGGCTGTGGTCGGCAGCGGCTACCTCGTGCGCATGCTGCCGTTCTCGCTGCCGCTGCCGCTGGTGCAGATCGGGCTGGGCGCGGTGATCGCCGGCGTGTTCAAGCATGGCGTGGCGCTCGACCCCGAGATCTTCTTCCTGCTGTTCCTGCCGCCGCTGCTGTTCCTCGACGGCTGGCGCATTCCCAAGGACGGGCTGCTGCGCGACCGCGGTGCGATCGTGGCGCTGGCGCTGGGACTGGTGGTGTTTACCGTGGTCGGCGTCGGCTTCCTGATCCACTGGCTGATCCCGGCAATGCCGCTGGCGGTGGCGTTCGCGCTGGCGGCGATCGTGTCGCCGACCGACCCGGTGGCGGTGTCGTCGATCACCGCGCGCGTGCCGATCCCGAAGCGGCTGATGCACATCCTCGAGGGCGAGTCGCTGCTCAACGACGCCACCGGCCTGGTCTGTTTCCGCTTCGCCGTGGCGGCGGCGGTGACCGGCGGCTTCTCGCTGCTGTCGGCGTCGCTGACCTTCCTGTGGGTGGCGCTGGCCGGGCTCGGCGTGGGCGTGCTGTTCACCGTGGGGGTGAGCTTCGCGCAACGCTGGCTGTCGCGGCACTTCGGCCAGGAGGCGGGCTCGCCGATCCTGATCAGCTTGCTGATCCCGTTCGGTGCCTACCTGCTGGCCGAGCAGGTTGCCGCCTCGGGCATCCTCGCCGCGGTCGCGGCCGGCATCACCATGAGCTACGTCGAGCTCAGCGGCCGCCTGCTGGCCACCACACGGGTGCAGCGCGCGGCGGTATGGAACACCGTGCAGTTCGCCCTGAACGGCATCATGTTCGTGCTGCTGGGCGAGCAGCTGCCCGCCAGCCTGCAGGGCGCGATGGCGTCGGTGGCGCAGAGCGGCCATCGCAATCCATGGTGGCTGCTGGTGTACGCGCTGGCGATCAATATCGGCCTGGCGTTGCTGCGCCTGGCCTGGGTGTGGATCTCGCTGCGGATCAACGTGCTGAAGGCGTACCACCGCGGCGCCCCGGTGAGCCGGCCGCACTGGCGATTGCTGCTGGCCACCTCGCTGGCCGGCGTGCGCGGTGCGATCACCCTGGCCGGCGTGATGACGCTGCCGCTGCTGCTGCCTGACGGCACGCCCTTTCCTGCGCGCGAGCTGGCGATCTTCCTCGCCACCGCGGTGATCCTGCTGTCGCTGCTGGCCGCCAGCATCGGGCTGCCGCCGCTGCTGAAAGGCCTCGAATTGCCGCCGGAGCCAGCGGCCCTGCGGGAAGAGAACCTGGCCCGCCGCACCGCCGCCACCGCGGCGATCGCCGCCGTCGAGAAGGCCCAGCACGAACTGCTGGAAAAAGCCCCGGGCAGCGACATCGATATCTACACCAGCGCGGGCACCCGGGTGATCGCGCTGTACCAGCACTGGCTGGACGAGGACTCCTCCAACGAGGAGGAGGCGCGACAGCTGCGCAAGGCCGACGTGGCCGAACGCGAGCTGCGCCTGGCCGCGCTGCAGGGCCAGCGCGAGGCCATCTTCGAACTGGCACGCCGCCGCCGCATCTCCGACGAGGTCTCGCGCCGACTGGTGCGCGAGATCGACCTGCAGGAAGCACGCTACCGCTAGCTAGTCCGTGCTGTATCGTCCCGGAAATTCCGCCTTGCTCGCCCATGCACAAGCCACGGAGCCCGACCATGCTCATGTTCCACCGGCTTCTGGTCACGGCGGCCATGATCTTCGCCTGGCCCGCTGCGACCGCCACCTTGCCGAACCGGCCGGTGCCATCGCTGGACCTCCACCGCTACGCCGGCCAGTGGCACGAGATCGCACGCCTGCCGATGTACTTCGAGCGCAAGTGCCTGGATGCCGTCATCGCCACCTACACGCCCAATCCCGACGGCACCGTCGGTATCCACAATACCTGCCGCACCGACAAGGGCGTGATGGCGGTCGACGGCGTGGCGCGGATCAAGGGCCACCAGCCGGCCGCGCTGGAAGTGCGCTTCGCGCCGGCCTGGCTAACCTGGCTGCCGGCGGTGTGGGCCGACTACTGGGTGATCGAGGTGGACGCGAACTACCAATGGGCGGTGGTCGGCAGCCCCGGCCGGCGGCACCTGTGGATACTCTCGCGTCGCCCCGCGCTCGATCGCACGCTGTTCGCAACCCTCAAGGAACGCGCACGCCAGCGCGGCTACCCGGTCGACCAGCTGATCCTCACCGCCCCGCTGGATTGACCGCGGAGGCGCCTCCGTAGACATTTTCCGCGTGAAATCGGGATAGGCTGCAAAGCCGGCACCACCGCCACTTCGACCGCTGCCCGGGCACGCATGAACCAGCCGCTTTTCCCGCCCCCATCCGGTGCCGCCCCCTCCATCGACCACGTGATGGATCTCCTGCTCGACGCAGTCTGCGTGGTGGATGTCGAGGGGCGCTATGTGTTCGTCAGCGCCGCGTTCGAACGCATCTTCGGCTATGCGCCGGAGGAGATCATCGGCCGGCCGATGATCGAACTGGTGCATCCCGACGACCGCGAACGCACCCTGCAGGCGGCGAACGAGATCATGGCCGGCCAGCCCAAGCCGCATTTCCAGAACCGCTACGTGCGCAAGGACGGGCGGGTGGTCCACATCATGTGGTCGGCGCGCTGGTCGGAGGCGGACGGGATGCGCATCGCGGTGGCGCGCGACATCACCGAACTCGAGCGTGCCGAACAGATCCAGGTGGCGCTGCATGCGATCTCCGAGTCCGCACACTCGGCGGCGGACCTGATGACGCTGTTCGGGCACATCCACCTGATCATCGGCAAGCTGCTCCCGGCAAACAACTTCTTCGTGGCGCTGTACGACGCGAGGAAGGACGAGCTGAGCTTCCCCTACTTCGTCGACCAGTATGACCAAGCGCCCGCGCCATGCCGGCTGGACTCGGGCACGCTCAGCGGAGAGGTGATCCGCAGCGGCCGGGCCCTGCTGCTGACGCCGGACACGCCGACACCGGCCGAACCGGACCGGTCGCTCACCAGGCGCCATTCGCTGGACTGGCTGGGCGTGCCGCTCGCCGGCCAGCACGGCGTGATCGGCGCGCTCGTGGTGCAGAGCTATTCCGGCGAGGTGCGCTACACCGAGCAGGACAAGGCGCTGCTGCAGTTCGTCTCCACCCAGGTGGCCGCGGCGATCGAGCGCAAGCAGACCGAAACGCGGCTGCGCTACCTCGCACGGCACGACCAGCTCACCGCGCTGCCCAACCGTGAGCTGTTCCACGACCGCCTGCGCACCGCGCTGGCGGAGGCGCACCGCGACAGCCGGCGTCCGGCCGTGCTGTACCTGGACCTGGACCGGTTCAAGTCGGTCAACGACAGCTACGGCCACGACATCGGCGACCTGCTGCTGTGCGAAGCCGCCGCGCGCATCCGCCGCTGCGTGCGCGAGTCGGACACGGTCGGCCGCATCGGCGGCGACGAGTTCGTGGTGCTGCTGGCCGGCATCGGCCCGTCCGGACACGCCGCCGCGATCGCCACCGCGATCGCCGCCGATATCCTCGCCGCGCTGGCACAGCCGTTCGAGCTGGGCGGGCGGCAAGTGCAGATGTCGGTGAGCATCGGCATGGCCGTCTATCCCGAGCACGGCGAGGACGATCGTGCGCTGCTGCGGCGCGCCGACGACACGATGTATGCCGCCAAGCGGCGGGGCGGCAACTGCGCGCTGATGAGCGAGGCGCCGCCGTAGCCGGCGCGGTCAGGCCTTGCGCAGGAAACAGGTCTTCAGCACCAGACCCTTGATCTTGTCCGAATTGCCCTCGATGTGCCCGCTGTCGCCATCGACCAGGCGGATGTTGCGGATCACCGTGCCCTGCTTGAGCGGGATCGAGGAGCCTTTCACCTTCAGATCCTTGATCACCGTCACCGTATCGCCGCTGCCGAGTACGTTGCCGTTGACATCGCGTACCACCGCCGCGGCATCGGCCTCGTCCGCGGCACCCGCCACCGGCCATTCGTGGCCGCAGTCGGCGCAGATCCAGCTGTCGCCGTCGGGATAGGTGTTCTCCATCGCGCATGATGGGCAAGCGGGAAAATCGGACATCGGCGGATCCTGGCGATCATTCAAGCGAAACGCGATTGTACGGGCTGGCCGCCTTTCACACGATCGACATCGGTCGGCGGCTATAAAGCAGGCGAGCCCTTGCGGAGACTCGCCATGAATGCCCACCAGGTCCTCGCCACGGTCGCCGCGAGTGACTTCGCGGCCTCAAGCGCCTGGTATGCCCGCCTGTTCGGGCGCGTGCCCGACTGCACCCCGGACGCCGACTGCGCGGAATGGCAGCTCGCCGACTGCACCCGGGTCCGCGTACGATCGCGGGACGGGCTGGCCGAGGCGAGCCGGCGAATCGGTGTCGCCTCGCTGGGCATCATCGTCGACGACCTCGACGGCATCCTGCAGGATCTGCAAGGCCGGCAGATCGACGTGCCCGTGCCGCAGCTGGCGACGCACTATCTGCGCTTCGCCCCGGTATGCGACCCGGACGGCAACAGGGTCACCTTCGTCGAGTCGGCAACCGCCTGAAGCGCTGGCGGCGGTGCGCGGCCCGCTTCGGGTATGGTGTCGCTTCCATCGGCTGGAGGCATCCGGGATGTTCCGCTCGCTACTGCTGTCGCTCGCCCTCGTGTGCGCCGCCGGCGCCGCTCTCGCCGCCACGCCGGCCGACACCGCCCTCGCCGGGCTGCCCCACGTGGCATTCCCGGCGCCGCACCGGGTTGCCTCCGGGCGCCTGCAGGCTAGCGACATCGCCGCGCTGCGGCGCGGCGGCATCCGCCAGGTGATCGACCTCAGCACGGACCGCGAGAAAGCGGGTTTCGACGAGGGTGCCGCCGTGCGCGCGGCCGGGATCGGCTACCGCAACCTGCCGATCCGCGGCGCCGACGACCTCACCCGCGCCAACGTCGCGCGGTTCGACCGGCTGCTGCGCGAAGCCGGCAACCGGCCGACCCTGGTGCATTGCGCCAGCGGCAACCGGGTCGGCGCAATGATCGCGTTGCGCGCCGCGCAGGTCGGCGGCCAACCGGCCGAGGCGGCTGTCGCCGAAGGTCGCCGCTGGGGCCTGAAGAGCCTGGAACCGGCCGTGCGCGAGCGGCTGCAGGCATGGTCGAACGGCGCCATGGACACCGGGGCACGACCCGCCCACTGAAACCCGTCGGCGGCAGCGCGCGGACGCCGTCGATGCGAAAGCCGTGGTGCAAGTGGGATACCATGCGCACCTCCCAAGCTTTCCCTGGCATGGCCCTGGACCCGATCCCTGCATCGCCGCCCGCCTCCACGCCGCTGCCGCTGCGCGCGGTGCTGCTGATGCTGGGCAGCGCGAGTTTCTTTGCGCTGATGGCGGTGACGATCCGCTTCGCCTCCGCCCAGTTGCACCCGTTCCAGATCACCTTCTTCCGCAGCGCGTTCGGCACGCTGTTCGCCCTGCCGCTGCTCTGGGTGCACGGCTGGCCACTGCTGCACACGCCGCGTTTCGGCTTCTACCTGATGCGCTGCGTGCTGGGCATGGGCGGCATGCTGGCCGGGTTCTGGGCGATCGTGAACCTGCCGCTGGCCGAGGCGGTGGCGCTGTCGTACTCCTCGCCGTTGTTCGTCACCATTGGCGCGGTGCTGTTCCTCGGCGAGGTGGTGCGCCTGCGCCGCTGGAGCGCGGTGGTCGCCGGCTTCATCGGCGTGCTGGTGATCGTGCGCCCGGGCAGCGATGCGTTCGCCGCCGGCAGCCTGGTCGCGCTGCTGGCGGCCGCACTGACCGGCGCGGTGACGATCAGCATCAAGTCGCTGACCGGCAGCGAGCCGGCCGACCGCATCGTGCTGCTCACCACCCTGCTGTGGGTGCCGTTGTCGCTGCCCGCCGCGCTGCCTGTATGGCAATGGCCGCACGCCGGGATCTGGCCGTGGCTGGTGCTGTCCGGCGCACTAGGCACCGGCGGCCACTGGTGCTGGACGCGCGCGCTGCGGCTGGCCGACGCCTCGCTGCTCGCCCCTTTCAGCTACCTGCAGCTGCTGATCGTGGCGGTGCTGGCGTGGTGGATCTTCGGCGAGGACGTGAACCGCTACACCGCGACGGGCGCCGCCATCATCATCGGCGCCAGCCTGTATATCGCCCACCGCGAACACAGCCTGGCGCGCCAGCGGCGGCAGCCGTCGGCGGCGGCCACCGAACCGGCCGTCTGAGGCAAGCAGCCGATCCCGGCAAGCCGGGAGTAAGCTGGACTCGCCCGGCATCCCCCGCTCGCGCCGGGCATCCCGCCGCTCGACACCATCACGCAACTGGAGGAAGACCCATGGCTCTCCCCGTCCGTGCTTCCCGTGATGCCATTGCGCAAATCAACGTCACCCCGCTGGTCGACGTGCTGCTGGTGCTGCTGATCATCTTCATGATCACCGCGCCGGTGGTCACCCGGCGGCTGAAGATCGACCTGCCGCAGCCGGGGCCGCAGCCGCACCTGCCGAGGCCCGCGCCGATCCAGCTGGCGATCCACTCCGACGGCTCGATGTACTGGAACGCGGTGCCGGTCGACCGCTCCGCGGTGAACGTCCAGCTGGCCCTCGCGGCGCTGCAGGCGAAGCCGCCGGCGCTGCACATCGACGCTGCCGACGGCACTCCCTACCAGGCTGTGGCGGACGTGCTGTCCAGCGCGAAATCGAACGGACTGGCGGACATCAGTTTCGTCGGGCGTTAGGCGCGGGAGCACTCAGCGCAGCTGGCTGTCCTTGCTGCCGCGGCGGTTGTACAAGCCGGCACTGCGCTGCGCCGCGTCCTGCGTTTCCTGGCAGGCCACGCACAGGCGCACGCCGGGCACGGCCTTGCGCCGTGCCGCGGGAATCGGCGCGTCGCATTCCTCGCAGTGCTTGAGGCCCGGGCCCTTGCGCAACTGCTGGCGCGCCCGCTGCACCGCGTCGTCGACCGTGGCGTCGATCTGGTCCTGCACGGCGCCGTCGCCTGCCCATCCGGTTGCCATGGTCTTACCTCCGAAAACCCGCCGATATGACGCATCACAAACGATAATTTGGGTGCGCCGGGAAAACGTTTCAAGCGTTGGCGGCCCGGCAGCGCCGCCGGAGGGTGCCGCTGCGCAGCGCGCCGGGTGCGTCGATTGGCGACATGGATGGGCATGGCGGAAGTGCCAGAATGGCGCTTCGCCCTTCATGGAGATCGCGTCATGAACCCGTCGTCGCCCGCTACTTCCGCTTCCGCTACCTTGCGCAGCGACGACAGCGTCGCCAAGCAGCTGTTCCTGGGCAACATCCTGGAGGAGAACCTGTTCCCCTACCCCGAGATCAACGCGCGCGACAGGGAAATGCTGGGCGCGATGACCGACGCGATCGACCAGTTCCTCGCCGACAAGGGCGCCGCGCTGAAGCAGTACGACCGCGACGCCGAGCAGCCGGCCGAGTTCATCCAGGCGCTGCGCGAAATGGGCCTGTTCGGCCTGATCATCCCCGAGCAGTTCGGCGGCATGGAACTGTCCAACGGCGCCTACGCACGCGTGCTGGGCCAGACCAGCAGCCACGACAGCTCGGTCTCGCTGACCATCGGCGCGCACAGCTCGATCGGCATGAAGGGACTGCTGCTGTTCGGCAGCGATGAGCAGAAGCAGCGCTACCTGCCGAAGCTGGCCACGGGCGAGATGATCGCTGCGTTTTGCCTCACCGAATCCGGCGCCGGCTCCGACGCCGCCTCGATCCGCACCAAGGCCGTGCGCAACGACGACGGCAGCTGGACGCTTTCGGGCGAGAAGATCTGGATCACCAACGGCGGCATCGCCGACTTCTACACCGTGTTCGCGCGCACCGACACGCCCGAGGGCAAGATCACCGCCTTCCTGGTCGAGGCGAAGTGGCCCGGCGTCAGCCACGGCCCGCACGAGGACAAGATGGGCATCCGCGCATCAAGCACCACCACGGTGGCGTTCGCCGACGTGCGCGTGTCGCCGGAAAACGTGCTGGGCCCGGTCGGCAAGGGCTTCAAGGTGGCGATGAGCATCCTGAACTCGGGCCGCACCGGCCTGGGCGGCGGCGCGGTGGGCGGCATGCGCACGCTGATCCGCCTGGCCAGCGCGCAGGCGAAGGAGCGCAAGCAGTTCGGCCAGCCGATCGCCGAGTTCGGCCTGGTGCGCGAGAAGGTCGCGCAGATGGCGGTGGACTGCTTCGCCGCCGAGAGTGCGGTGTGGATGGTGGCGCACCTGATCGACGGCGGCGGCAGCGATTACTCGGTCGAGGCGGCGATGAGCAAGGTGTTCGCCAGCGAGGCGGTGCAGCGCGCGTCCTACGAGGCACTGCAGATCGCCGCCGGCAACGGCTTCATGCGCGAGTTCCCGTACGAGCAGATCACCCGCGACACGCGCATCCTGTCGATCTTCGAGGGCACCAACGAGATCCTGCGGCTGTACATCGCGCTGTCCGGCCTGAAGGGCGTCGGCGCGGGCCTCTCCGAATTGAAGGCCGCCGTGGGCGACATCTTCAACGAGCCGATCAAGGGCTTCGGCGTGCTCGGCAGCTACACCGGCCGGCGCATGCGCGAGGCCACCGGCTACGGCATCGACCGCATCGCGCACGAGCTGTCGCCGCGGCTGCGCAAGGTCGCCGCCACCTATGAGAAGTACACGGTGGAACTTTCAAAATCATCCGACGCGCTGCTGCGCCGCTACGGCAAGAAGGTGGCCGACATGCAGCACGCGCAGAAGCGCCTGGCCGACATCGCGATCGACCTGTTCGTGGGCCTGTGCGTGCTGTCGCGCGCCGACAGCCTGCTGAAGCAGGCGCATCCCGCCGCGGACGAAGCCGTAAGCATCGCCGAAGTATTCGCGCGCCAGGCGCGCCGGCGCATGGCGCGCAACGTGCGCGGGCTGGAACGCAACGAGGACGAGGCGATCGAACAGCTGGCCGGCGCGGTGCTCGCGCACGACGGCTACATGTGGGACGTGATCTGAAACCCGACCAAGGAGAACCCGCCATGAGCATCCCCACCGTCCGCGCCAGCACCGGCGGCGCGCCGTACGCAGTCGAGTTCACCGACGACCAGGGCAACACCTGGCATGCCGACGAACCGGTCGAGGAAGGCGGCGCCAATACCGGCCCGGCGCCCCACCGGCTGTTGCTGTCCGCGCTGGGCGCCTGCACCGCGATCACGCTGGAGATGTACGCGGCGCGCAAGGGCTGGCCGCTGCGCCACGTGGCGGTGGAACTCAAGTTCAATCCCGACGGCACGCCCGCGGCGGGCAACGACATCACCCGCGTGATCACGCTCGACGGCGAGCTGGACAACGAGCAGCGCGAGCGCCTGCTGCAGATCGCCAACAAGTGCCCGATCCACAAGGTGCTGACCGGCGAGGTGCGGATCGCCTCGCAGCTGGCGGGCGCGCAAGGGAAGGCCTGAACCATCGGGTGCCTTGTTCGGCATGCCTGTGAAAGCACACTGCTGTCCGGAACATTTTTGGTGGCCTGCAGCTCCAGCGTTTCGGGGCCTTTCCAATCGTCATTCCGGCGCAGGCCGGAATCGCACTTCATCCTGTGCAGCAACGCATCGCATCGGCCATGATTTTTAGCCCGGCGATCCATCTGGGCCGCCCCTCTGCGTCGTTCAAGTGCGATTCCGGCCTGCGCCGGAATGACGACTGAAGGTTTTCGGAGCCATGGGCTTTCGCCGGAATGACAGGCAGAATCGGATCTGCTCGTGCAGCTCCGGCGTGGGCAACTTCAGCCGATGCCTGCCAGACGCAGCAGCGCCGCCGCCAGCGCGCCCGCGACCACCACCAGCAGGAACGGCGCGCGCAGCCACAACGCCAAGGCGGCGGCGAGCAGCGCGCCAAGTCGTGCGTCGAGCGCCAGCGCCGCCCCGGCACTGAACGTGTTCATCGCGGTCAGCGAAGCCAGCAGGCCGATCGTCAGCGTGCCGGCCACGCGGCTCATGTGCTCGTTCTCCAGCCAGCGCGCCGGCACCAGGTAACCGGCCAGCTTGATCGCGTACGCCGCCGCGCTGGCCAGCAACAACCATCCCCACAACGCCATCAGCGACGCTCCTGCGGCGAGCCGCCAGCGGCGTCGAAATCAGCCGGATCGACGTCCGGCTCCAGCCCCTCGTCCGCCGGCCCGCGACTGAACCAGCCCCACAGCGCCGCGACCAGCGCGGCGAGCAGGATCGGCACGCCGGGCGGCACCCGCGGCATCGCCAGCACGGTCACCAGCGCGCAAACCACGGCCAGCGCCACCGGCTCGCGGGCACGCAGGCGCGGCCACAGCAGGCCGAGGAAGGCGGCCACCGCCGCACCGTCCAGGCCCCAGCGGCGGGGATCGCCCAGCGCGTCGCCGAGCAGCGCGCCAGCCAGGGTAAACAGGTTCCACAGCACGAACACGCCCAACCCGGCGCTCCAGAAACCGCGGCGCTGCTCGCCGGGATCGAGCTGGCCCGCGGCGGTGGCGGCGGATTCGTCGATGGTGACCTGGGCGGCAAGCAGCCGGCGCCAGCCGCGCGGCTTGAGCATCCGGTTCAGCTGCATGCCGTAGACCGCGTTGCGCACGCCAAGCAGGGTCGCCGCACCGAATGCGGCCGAACCGGCGCCGCCGCCGGCCACTACCCCGATGAAGGCGAACTGCGAGCCGCCGGTGAACATCAGCGCGCTCAGTGCCACCGTTTGCCACACGCCGAGCCCGGAAGCGACGCCGAGCGCGCCGAACGACACGCCGTACAGCCCGGTCGCCACGGCGATCGAGAGGCCGATTTTCACGGCGGGGGACGGGGAAAAGCTCATCCCCGGATCTTATCGCACGATCCGGGGAAGCCCGCCGTGCGCGGGTGCGACGCCTCCCGAATCCGCGCCAGCTACGCCGACGGTCGCGAATATCGCAACCGCCGCAACGGCCCCGGAACACCAGCGTGGTCGGCGACGAGGCCGGACATCACCAGCCGCCTGAACGGTCCCAACCGGGCGCCGGCGCCCAGCGCCAGCTTGCGCAGCACCCGCGCCGGGCGGCGGTCGTCGGTGTACAGGCCGGCCAGCATCTGCGTGGCCAGGTACAGCGGCCGCGTGGCCAGCCGGTGCTGGCGCTCGTAGCGCTGCAGCAGCGCCGGACTCCAGAACGGCTGCTCCGCGGCCACCGCCGCACGCAGCTCGCGCGCCAGCGCGGCCTGCCCGAGCAGGCCGAAGTTGAAGCCGTGCGCAGTGAGCGGGTGCATGCCCACTGCGGCGTCGCCGATCAATGCAAAGCGCTCGGCCACGAAGCGCCTCGCGTACACGCCCACCAGCGGATAGGCGCACCGCGGGCCAGCCACGCGCATCGCACCCAGCCGCTGCTGGAAACGTTCGGCCAGCGCCGCCTCCAGCCCCGCGTCGTCCAGCGCCAGCAGGGCCTGCATCGCCGGCGGCGGCAGGGTCAGCACCACCGATGAAGTGTGCGCATCGTGCAGCGGCAGCAGAGCCAGGGTCTGGCCGACGCCGAACCATTCCCATGCCACCTGTTCGTGCGGCATGTCGTGGCGCATGCGCAGCACCAGCATGGTCTTGCCGAAATCGTGCAGGTCGGCGCCGATGCCCATCGCGCGGCGCGTCTCGGAGAAACGGCTGTCCGCCGCCACCAGCAATTGCGCGCGCAGGGTCTCGTCACCGCCCAGGCTCACCTCGACACCATCGGCGGCGGTGCGCACCGCGCCCACCCGCGCGCCGGTGATGCGCTCGACCTCGGGCAGCGCCATCACCTCTTCGTACGCGGCACGGCGGATCGCGTGGTTGCTCACCAGCCAGCCCAGCTGCGACTTGCCCGCCTCGTCGTGGCGGAACATCAGGCCGTCGCGATCGTCGCCGTCGAGCACCAGCGCGTCGCGCAGGGTGCCGACCTCCTCCTCGCGCAGGCGTGCCCACAGGCCCCGCTCGCCCAGCAGCCGCTGCGAATGATGGGTGATCGCGATCTCGCGCCCGTCGTCCGCCGGCGCCGCCAGCGCCGCCTCTTCCTGCCGCTCGACCAGCGCGATGCGCAGGCCGCTGCCGGCCAGCGAGCGGGCGAAACACAACCCGGCCGGACCGGCGCCGATGACCACGATATCGAACGACATGCGCTGCACTCCCAGGGGATGACCACGGCAAGCTATCGGTCCACGCCGGGACCGGCGCTGACACCGGTCAAGAAAGCGGCATCGGGAGCCGCGCCTCCCACGCCGCGGCTTTCGACGCCAACGAGGCCCGCTCCCGAGGCATGACCACCGGCACAAGGTCGGCCGGCGCGCGGCTGCCACACTGCGGCGACCGGAGAACCAGGAGCCCGCCATGCCCGGATCGATCCTGCACCGCCGCGCCGCGGCCATCGTGGCGATGCTCTACATCCTCGTGCAGGCATTCCAGTCATACGTTTTCGCGCAGTTGCCGGTGCCGGACGGCCCCGCGCAGGAGTTGCTGCTGGGAGCGGCACCACTGAACCTCGCTCGCGCCCTGCTTATGCTGCTTTCGTTCTTCGCCCAGGCCTACCTGCTCCTGGTGGTCTGCGCGCTGGCGTTCCGACGCACGCCGCTGGCCGCAGTCGCGGCCTATCTCGGCTTCTTCGCGTACTGCCTGATCGAGGTGCTGCTGCGCTCGGTCGAGCTGTTCCATGGGCAACTGGCATTGCCGGAGCTGTACCGGGCGGCGTCATCGCATGACGCGCAGGCGCAGGTGCTGGCGCAGGCGGCGGCATTCCAGTCCGTGCAACGGGCGCTGTATTTCCCGTTGCTGCTGGCACAGGCGCTGGGCAGCCTGGTACTCGCCTGCTGTCTGGGCGGTGGCCGCCTCGGCTGGCTGGCGTCATGCGCCTTCGGCCTCAACACGGTACGGCTGTCGCTGCGGATGTTCGGTATGTACCTGATGCCGACGCCGCTCGACCCGCTGCTGGACCGGTGGTACCTCGCCTTCGTCGTCGCCATCTTCGGCAGCCTTGCCTTGTGGCTGTGGCCATCGAGGCCGCCCAGCCATGCCGATTCACGGGGGATCGCGAGCCCATAGCCCGTGAGGCGTCGCCGCGAACACGTCAGGCGCCGCAACCGCCGCAGCAGATCGACGGCAACTGCACCACCTGCTTCGGTGCCACCGGCCAGCCGACCTGCCGCAGCACCTCGATCAGGTCCGCCGCCGTCATCGAGGCGGATACCCGCAGCACCAGGCCGCTCATGTCGAGATCGGCCACCGCGGTCGGATCGATGTCGAACAGGGCATCCTGCACAACGGCAGGGCTGGGGGACGCATCGGTCAGGGCGATGTGGAATTCCATCGGATTGCCTCGTTTCATGGACACTGTCACGGCGTCGTTGACACCGATATTCGGCAGCGCCGCCGGCTGCCGCCTTGACCCCGGTCAAGCACGGGCCCGGCCATGTCGATCCGGCCGGCGGCCGTTCGTCGCATGGACAACCTCTGCAAGAAGGCGATCCGACATGCCCCTCGCGCTCTACGCCCACCCGTTCTCCTCCTACTGCCAGAAGGTGCTGGTCGCGCTGTACGAGAACGGCATCCCGTTCGAATGGCGCCTGCTCGCGCCGGACGACGCGGCCACCGACCGCGAATTCACCGCGCTGTGGCCGATCCGCCGCTTTCCCCTGCTGCGCGACGGCGAACGCATGGTGGTCGAGTCGAGCATCATCATCGAGTACCTCGACCGGCATTACCCCGGCATCGCACCGCTGATTCCCGCCGACGCCGACGCCGCGCTCGAAGCGCGCACGATGGACCGCTTCCTCGACAACTATGTGCACACGCCCCAGCAGAAGATCGTGTGGGACAGTCTGCGCCCCGCCACCGACCGCGACCCCTACGGCGTGAAGGAGGCGCGCGCCATGCTCGACACCGCCTACGCCTGTCTGGAGGGGAAACTCGCCGGCCGCCACTGGGCCATCGGCGGCGACTTCAGCCTCGCCGACTGCGCCGCCGCGCCAGCGTTGTTCTACGCCGACTGGACCCATCGCATCCCGGCGGGATGCGCCAACGTGCTGGCCTACCGGCAACGCCTGCTGGCGCGCCCCTCGTTCGCCCGCGCGGTGGACGAGGCGCGACCGTACCGTTCGTACTTCCCGCTCGGCGCGCCCGACCGCGACTGAGCAACCCGCAGGAGACCGCCATGAACCACCCGCCCATCGTCAGCCGCGAACAATGGCAGGCCGCGCGCCACGCCCAGCTCGCGGAAGAAAAGGCGCTGACCCGCGCGCAGGACGCCGTGAACGCCAAGCGCCGGCACCTGCCGATGACTCGCGTCGACGACAGCTACACGTTCGGCTCGCCCGTTGGCATGCACAGCTTCGCCGACATGTTCGAGGGCCGGCCGCAACTGATCGTCTACCACAACATGCTGGCGCCGGAGTCGGACCACGTCTGCCCCGGCTGCTCGTTCTACTGCGACCAGATCGGCAATCTGGCGCACCTGCGCGCACGCGGCGTCACCTTCGCGGTGGTCTCGCGCGCCCGGGTGACCGAAATCGAGCCGGTCAAGGCACGGCTGGGCTGGAACTTTCCCTGGTACTCATGCTTCGGCACCCGCTTCCACGAAGACTTCGTGACCGCCGAAGGCGCGCCGTTCGGCCTGTCGGTGTTCCTGCGCACGGACGAGGGCATCTTCCAGACCTGGTTCACCACCGGCCGCGGCATCGAGCTGCCCATCAGCAGCTTCGGCCTGCTCGACGTCACGCCGTGGGGCCGCCAGGAAGCCTGGGAGGACTCGCCCGAAGGCTGGCCGCAGCACCCCACCTGGAGCCAGGTGAAGATCCACGACCAGTACTGAGCTGCCCGCGATTGCCGCTTCGTAGGGCGGGCACCGCCCGCCATGTTTTTCAACGATGCGCATCATCCAGAGCGGCGGGCCGTGCCCGCCCTACGAAGCCGGCGCGGACTGCGCCGCCTGCTGCGGTGACTGGGGTCACTCGGCCGCCACGGCCACCGCGCGACGCGCCTGGCGCCCCTTCCACAGGTAACCGATGCCCAGCAGCACGAACCACACCGGGCTGGCGATCAGCGCCTCGCGGGTATCCGGCTGCAGGCTCAGCAGCACCAGCACGAACACGAAGAACGCCAGGCACACCCAGCACATGAACACGCCGCCGGGCATCTTGTACGTCGACGCTTCGTGCAGCTGCGGGCGCTTGCGCCGGTAGGCCATGTAGGCGAACAGGATCAGCGACCACACGAACATGAACAGCACCGCAGACAGCGTGGTGATCAGGGTGAATGCGGTGATCAGGTCGGGGATCAGGTAGATCAGCGCCGCGCCCAGCAGCAGGCAAAAGCAGGAGAACAGCAGGCCCAGCGACGGCACCGCAGCGCGCGAGAGCCGCGCGAACGTCTTCGGCGCATGTTGCTCCTCGGCCAGGCCGTACAGCATGCGGCTGGTGGAGAAGATGCCGCTGTTGGCCGAGGAGGTGGCCGAGGTCAGCACCACGAAGTTGATCAGGCTGGCCGCAGCCGGGATGCCCGCCAGCACGAACAATTCGACGAACGGGCTCTTGCCCGCTTCCACCAGGCGCCATGGCGTCACCATCATGATCGCGACCAGGGCCAGCACGTAGAAGATGATGATGCGCACCGGGATCGAGTTGATCGCCTTCGGCAGGTTGCGTTTCGGGTCGGCCGTCTCGGCGGCGGTGGTGCCGACCAGCTCGATGCCGACGAAGGCGAACACCGCGATCTGGAAGCCGGCGAAGAAACCGCTGATGCCCTTCGGGAAAAACCCGCCGTCACTCCACAGGTTGGCCAGCGAAGCCTTGTGCCCGGTCGGCGAGGTGAAGCCCCAGGCGACCAGCACGAAGCCGGTGACGATCAGCGCGACGATCGCGACGATCTTGATCAGCGCGAACCAGAACTCCATCTCGCCGAACAGCTTCACCGTCACCAGGTTCAGGCTGAGCAGCAGCAGCACGCACAGCACCGCGGGAATCCACGGCGCCAGCCCCGGAAACCAGAACTGCGCATACGCGGCGATCGCGATCACGTCGGCAATCGCGGTGATGACCCAGCAGAACCAGTAGGTCCAGCCGCAGAAGAAGCCGGCCCATGGCCCGAGCAGGTCGGTGGAGAAGTCGATGAAGGATTTGTACTCGAGGTTGGACAGCAGCAGCTCGCCCATCGCCCGCATCACGAAGAACAGCATCACGCCGATGATCAGGTAGACCAGCAGGATCGAGGGCCCGGCCAGGCTGATCGTCTTGCCCGAGCCCATGAACAGGCCGGTGCCGATCGCGCCGCCGATGGCGATCAGCTGCAGGTGCCGGTTGGAAAGGCTGCGCCTCAGGTGATCCGGGTGTTCCAGCGATGCGGTCATGCGGCGCGCCTTGGCGTTGGGAAGGCGCCAACATACCGAAAAGCGCACGCCGCATCCATGCGCCGCGCAACCCGCCCCTTAGCCGCCGCCACAGCCAAGCCGTCATCCCAGCGAAAGCTGGGATCCAGTGCCTCCGCAACTGTTCGAAGACCCTGGATTTCCAACTTGGCCCGCCTTCGCTGTGGAAAGGCACCTCGCTGGGATGACAAGCAAGGACTCGATCAGGTCATCCCTAGTGCCGCCCGTGCGGCTTGGCCGGCAGGCTGCGGAAGTAGGCGTACAGCGCGCCGACCTCCTCGTCGGTGAGGAAGCGGGTCACCCGCACCGGCATGTAGTCGGTCTTCAGCGCGCGGCCGCCCGGCGCCATACCCTCGCGCAATGCCTTCTTCAGGTCGGCCTCGCTCCAGTTCGCCAGGCCGCTCGGGTCCGGCGTGAGGTTGGCGGCATCGGGCCAGTCCGGCGGCGTGCCCGGAATATGCCCACCGGAGAAACCCTTGCCGTGGCAGCCGGCGCAGGCGGTGGCGAGGTAGGCGCCATAGGCGGCGGTGGGGCCGGCCGGCGGCGGCTCGCCATGCTGCATGGCGTGGTCGACGATCTCCGCCGGCAGCAGCGGCACCTTGCCGGCCACGAACAGCACGCGCCCCAGCGGGCCGACCCGGTTCGCCGGCGGCGTGCGCTCGACCGCCGGCACGCTGTGCAGGTAGGCCAGCAGGTCGCTCAGGTCCGCATCGCCGAGGTGGCTGAACTCCTGCGCCGGCATGAACAGCAGCGGGCGCCCGTCCGGCGCCACGCCGTGGCGGATCGCACGCACCCGGTCCACGTCGGTGAGCTTGCCGCCCGCCCCGGCCGGCGTGAGGTTGGCGCCCGACAGCCGGGCGAACAGTGGATTGTCGATGAAGGTGGCGCCGCCCAGGTCAGGGCCGTGGCAGTCCTTGCAGCCGCGGATCGCGGCCAGGTGGCTGCCCCGCTCGACCGCCGCCGCATCGCTGGGCACCGCCGGCACCGGTGGATCGATCCGGTACACCTTCGCCATGCGCCGCTCGCTCAGCACGTAGGCCGAGAGCACCACCGCCAGCAACAGCACCAGCACGGCGGCCAGCAGGCGGCCGAGCCACTTCCATACCCTGCGCATATAGCCCCTCCCCATCCCCCGATGCGGAAGCAGGCAGAGTAGTGCGATACCGGGCGTCGCGCCATCGGAATTCCGGGGCCATAACATGGCCAACCAATCCCACGTCCAAGGCTCGCCAACGTGAAGGGCGAGGGTTAATTAGCCACGCCCCTTTTATTGTACGAATCTCCAGACGGCGCCTGACACCTGAATCAAGTCGAGCTGTGAAGCGGCTTCGGCTTGAATGAATTGTTTGCCGAGCAATCGACAGCTTTGTGCTGCGCCTGTCTGGACAAGCCTTCTGCCTGCGCATATCCCCAGAGCCCGAGAGCGAGGAAAGGCACGAACGCCACCAAATGCAAGTAACCAATGATTTTTGCCCCGGACCCCCGCCGAACTCTGATCAGGCGCAACGATTTCTCACGCAAGGGAGGGACCTGTCCGTCTCTGAGGATCTTGAAGCCACGCCGCCCGAACGCAAAGGCAACGACAAGCCCAGCGAGAAACGGCAGGCCGACAAAAAGACCCTGCCACAGCACGGTAGTCCCGCTGACACCAAAGACAGTCCGACATTGCGCCGAGGTTGAAAATTCACGCAACCAAGGAGAGAGCCAAAGCTTCTCAAAAGCTACAAGCAACCCTCCCGCCGTTGTACCAAGCAACGCAATCCGAATTCTTTCGGCTCTGCTGTACTGCTCTGCAAACTCTGGGGATTTATCCATTGCCAGCTAACGCCTGAGTTGAGTGGCGGTGAAGTCGTCCGCCTTGAACGAGTAAAAAGAGACTTCCTCCCCTTTCGGCCTCGAGGGCCATGATGGTGTTGCGAAACAACCGTCAGCAGAAGAGGAAGTCTCCATGAGCACTATAACCCTGGGTGTGGACTTGGCGAAGAACGTGTTCTCGGTGTGCGAGATGGACGGCACCGGGCACGTGCTGCGACAGCGGGAGTTCAAGCGTGAGGCATTTGCCGTGTGGCTGGCGCAACGGCCGGCGGGCACGGTGGTGGCGATGGAGGCGTGCAGCGGGGCGCACCACTGGGCGCGACGCTGCATCGAGTACGGTCTGCAGCCCAGGCTCATGGCCGCACAGTTCGTGGCGCCGTTCCGCAAGAGCCGCACCATCAAGAACGACCGCAACGATGCCGAGGCGATCGCCACGGCGGCGCAGCAGGGCCACATGCGCTTCGTGCCGGTGAAGACGGTGGAGCAGCAGGCGCGGCTCGCCTGCCACCGTGTGCGCGAAGGCTACAAGGTCGAGGCGTTGGCGCTGGGCAACCGCATCCGGGGCCTGCTGGCCGAGTTCGGCCTGGTGGTGGCGAAGAGCGACACGGCGCTGCGCCGCGTGCTGGCCGATCTCGATGCGCAGCCGGCACTGCCCGATGAGCTGCGTGAGCTGCTCGGCGGGCTGCGCGCCCACTGGGCACGTCTGCGCGAGGCCGTCGACGCGTGCAGTGCACGCATCGCCGACCACGCGCGCGAGGATACGCGCTGCCAGCGGCTTGGCCACCTGATCGGCGTGGGGCTGATCACCGCCGATGCCGCCGTGGCCACGGTGACCCAGGCGCGCGAGTTCAAGAACGGCCGGCAGATGGCAGCATGGCTGGGCTTGGTACCCACCCAGCACTCCAGCGGTGGGCATGCGCGATTGGGCGGCATCAGCTGTCGTGGCGACGCCTACCTGCGCACCCTGCTGATCCAGGGCGCGCGTAGCAGCCTGCAACGTGCCAAGGCCGTCACCATCGACAAGGCCACGCCCGAGCAGCGCTGGATACGCACGCTCGACCAACGCCTGCCGTTCGGCAAGGCGCTGGTGGCCATTGCGAATAAACACGCCCGACAAATCTGGGCGATGCTCGCGCACGACGTCGACTACGATCCCTCAGCCTGCCTCGCCCATCCCATGCACCGGCAGGCCAGCACGACCTGAATCGCACGCTTTCGCTTCACCGCTCTGCCTCACCGTTTCGTTCCACCGTCAGTGCAGCACGGTAACAACGGGTCAGACCCACCCGGGGAGAACCTGACTAACTATTCGGACGTCCAAACGGTGTGCCGGCCGATCCCCAGCCACCGACGACACCGCTGAATGAACGAGGTCTCCGGGCGCGGTTTATACCCTGGTCCGCACCAGCCCCACCGGTGCAACAAGACCGTCTACGGAAATGCCGTCTGACACACGCTGTCCGCCGTCATGCACCGACCGCAGCACGCTTCACGTCTCATTCGAAATCCCATCACCGGCAGCGGCCCGAAAGCCCAGGGCAAAAGCTTCATACGCACGGGTTGACGGGGAAGTCTCCTACGGA
>NZ_QFWQ01000004.1:180460-312814 GCF_003335105.1 Rhodanobacter denitrificans | reverse complement strand
GGTGGTGCGCGAGGCGGACCTGAAGCTGATGACCCGCGCCGGTCCGGAGATCGGCGTGGCCTCGACCAAGGCCTTCACCACCCAGCTGGCCGGCCTGGCCCTGCTCACGCTGGAGCTGGCCCGCCGCCACGGGCTCGACGACCAGCGCTACGCGGCGCTGTGCGCCGAGCTGCAGCACCTGCCGCGCGCGGTCGAGAACGCGCTGCAGCTGGAGCCGGCGATCATTGCGCTGGCGGGCGACTTCATCCACCGCCAGCACGCGCTGTTCCTCGGCCGCGGCGTGCAGTATCCGGTGGCGCTGGAAGGCGCGCTCAAGCTCAAGGAGATTTCCTACATCCACGCCGAGGCGTATGCCGCCGGCGAGCTCAAGCACGGTCCGCTGGCGCTGGTCGACGAGAACATGCCGGTGATCGCGGTGGCGCCGAACGGCCCGCTGCTGGACAAGCTGAAGTCCAACCTGCAGGAAGTGCGCGCCCGCGGCGGCCGCCTGATCGTGTTCGCCGACGGCGCCGCCGGCATGGACGACATGGCCGGCCACGGCGCCATGCTGCGCGTCGAATCCGGTGGATCCTTCATCGCCCCGGCCGTGTTCACCGTGCCGCTGCAGCTGCTCGCCTACCACGTCGCCGTGCTGCGCGGCACCGACGTCGACCAGCCGCGCAACCTCGCGAAATCGGTCACCGTCGAATAGGGCGATGACGGGCCAATGGCCGCTTTCCCGCCCTGCCGGGGCGGGCATGGCGCTCGCCATGACGAGGCGCCGCGACACAGCGCCATGAACGCACGCCGGACGGTATCCGGCATGCCATCCCGGCTGCTACGGAATTCATGCCCCTGAAGTCTGCGGCGCCGACTTCCGCGCGAGCTCCCGTTCCCACAGCAGTGCCGTGCGAACGATGAAATCCAGGTCGTCGTACTGCGGCCGCCAATCCAGGCGTTGCTTGAGGCGCTCGCTGCGCGCAATCAGCATCGGCGTATCGCCGGCCCGACGCGGCAACTCGACCACCGTCAGGGGATGGCCGTCGACGCGCTGCACGGCGTCGATGACTTCGCGCACGCTGTAGCCATGGCCGTAGCCACAGTTGAGGGTCAGCGATTCGCCACCGTCACGCAAATGATCGAGTGCGCGCAGATGGGCGGCAGCGAGATCTTCGACGTGGATATAGTCGCGGATACCGGTGCCGTCAGGAGTCGCATAGTCGGTACCGAAGATGGCAAGGCTCGCGCGCTTGCCGACGGCGTGCTCGCAGGCGACCTTGATCAGCAGCGTCGAATGAGGGGTGGAATGGCCGATGCGGCCTGTCGGATCGCAGCCGGCGACGTTGAAATAGCGGAGGGTCACATGCCGCATCGCTCCGGTGGCGCAGAAATCCTGCAGCATGGTCTCGGACATCAGTTTCGAGGCGCCGTACGGGTTGATCGGCTGCGTCGGCGTATCCTCGTCGGCGATGCCGCTCCCGGTCACGCCGTAGACCGCCGCGGTGGAGGAAAAGATGAATTGCCCCACGCCGGCCGCCGCGCAACAGGCGAGCAGACCATGCGTGTTGCAGGTGTTGTTGCCGTAGTACTTGAGGGGGTCGCTTACCGATTCGGGCACCTCGGTATGCGCGGCAAAATGCAGCACCGTATCGACGTGATGTTCTTCCAGCACGCGGGTTACCAGCGCGCGATCGCCGACATCTCCGACTACCAGGTCGGCACCGCGTACCGCGTCGCGGAAACCGGTGCTCAGATTGTCGACGACGACAACGCGCTCACCACGGGCGGCCAGTTGCTGGACAACGTGACTGCCGATGTAACCGGCACCACCAGTGACGAGAATGCTGTTCATGGCTAAGCTCCTTCACAGATTGTGCGGCATGCCATGCCGCCCGGAAGCTACTGCGTGTCGTACTGGCGCGTTGGCTGCAGTTTCCGGTGGTGCGGTAAAGATGTCGTCACCGAACGCGCGTAATGACGACGACGCGGCATAGCCGAGGTGCGTTACACCGAAAATGTCTTCCATCGTGCGCAACAGGCTGTAGTGGTTGTAAGGCGTTGCCGATACCGTACCCGGCTTGATGAATGGCGAAAGCAGCACGGCGCCGATCCGACCGCCACCGGGACCGAATATGCCCGGCGGAGGACCATTCGGCAGCCCCTGTTCACCGCAACACGCCGCAGCGTCGACGCCCTCGTCGAATATCACCACCAGCAGGCCATCCCGGCGAAACGCCGGTGCAGCAAGGATGCGCGGCACCCACTGGCGCAGAAACGTGTCGGCGGAAATCAGCCCTCCCGGCTCCCCGTTCCTGCACGGCGCGTCATGGCCGTCATGGCACCTGTTCGGCGTGATGAAGATGAAGTTCGACGTGGTTTCGACGTGTCGCAGATCCTGCCTCAGATGACCGAGGTCGACGACATGCTGCGCGCAGCGCGTCGGGTTGTCGATGATCGAATGAAAATAGACAAACGGGTTGTGCCAAGCGGCGTACTGGTCCCTGGCACTGGTCTCCTGGGTGTGCTCTTCCACACCGATCGCGACATGTCCGCAGGTCGCGGATTCCCCTGCGGCATCCGCTCCCATGTCTTCCATATAGCCCTTCCAGCTGAGGCCGGCCGCTTCGAGCTGGTCGGCCAATGTCCTGACCCTGGCCGGGTAGATGCAACCTTCGCCGAGCATCTGTCCATTGGCGTCCAGCTCGGGGGAAGTACGCTCGAACTCGTCATAAATTTTGCAATCGCTCTGCGTGGCGGCGTTCGGCGCCTGCCCGCTGATCATCGCGATGTAGTTGCCCAGGCTATCGTGGCCAATGCTGTAATACTGCGACAACAACGCGCCAAGTTTCGGCAGCCGATACGCCAGATATGGCGCCTGCGAATGATCGCCGAAGGTGACCTCATACGGTTCGTTCTCCAGCACGATCACAAAGACATGGTGAACTGGCGCTGCTGCTGGCGCAGCCAATGCAGCAGGATTCTTCGCGCATGCCATCAGCAACAGTAACAGTACCGCTGCCACACCGTGACGCGGCACCACCGACGATACGGCTCGTTCCATGCAGATGTCGGGGGGAGCGGCTGGTGGTGTTGTCATCAATGCTCCGGAATGCGCGACTCATCGCAATCACCGAGACGCGCCCATCGATTGGCCGGCCCTGCATGCCAACCCGACCATGGGCACGAACTCAGGCAATACCCGCCCATCTTCTCCACAGCAAGGACAAGTTCGCGTGAAAACCGAGTCTGCCTTGCCGCATGAGACCATGCGTTCACCTGTTGTTGATTGCATGCTCCGTAATAATTGGGGGAGGTCATTTCGCTGCCGTTCATTGTTGGCCAATTCGACCATGCAATGATCGACGACCGTGTTTCACTGCCTCGTTGTCAGTCATCAAATAAACCAGAGCAGCCAGGTGCTTTTCCATAACGGCAAATAGCTGCGGTTATTGTCTGCCCGCCAATATCCTTCATTACAATTTACGCACCTTATTAAACTGCAGGCTTCAGAGGGTTCCCCGCGGCGTTTCAAGTATGGACAAATACCTTAACCGCCATCGCGAGCGTCGTTGATCGGCATTGCTCGGTTTGAACACGGGAGTATGTCGATACAGTGTTTAAACGGATACTGATCGTCTGCCTGGGCAATATCTGCCGCAGCCCAACGGCCGAATACCTGTTTCGACAGCGTATGGAGTCGCGTGACATCGAGTTCTGCAGTGCGGGGCTCGGCGCGCTTGCTGGCAGCCCCATGGATGCAACTGCGCTGCAATTACTCGCCGAAAGCGGCATCGACGGCGCGATGCATCGCGCTCGTCAACTGACGCCCTCCATGCTGCGCGAAGCCGACTTGGTACTGGGCATGGAAAGGAATCATATCGTCACAATGATTCAACTCGTACCGGAAGCTCGCGGCAAAGTTTACCTGCTCGACAAATGGTTGCATGGAAGCGATATTCCCGACCCTTATCATCAACAGCGTGCAGCATTCGAGCACGTTCACGAGATAATCACGCGCAGTGTCTGTAGCTGGCAGCCTTATCTGTGATTCCATCTCCCATGCCGTGAGTTGACCGTTCCTATGACCGCCACTCAAGATCCTGCGCCGCGCGATGATGAAATAGACCTGAGCGAATTGCTCGGCACACTCAGCGACAACAAGTGGTTGATTGGCACCATCACCGGCATCTTTGTCGCACTGAGCATCGCCTATGCGCTGCTGACCACGCCGATCTATCAAGCCACCTCGATGGTGCAGGTGGAACAGAAGGTGCCAAACCTGCCGGGTCTGAGCGCACTGACCGAGACCTTGAGCGCCTCCAATCCCGAAGCAACGACGGAAACCGCACTGATCACCTCGCGCATGGTGATCGGCGCGGCGGTCGATGAGCTCAATCTCACGATTGAAAGCAGCCCGCGACGCCTGCCCGTGTTGGGCAATTTCATCGCCCGGCACTATGCGTCATCAAACCCCGGCGCGGTCTCCCCCCCCATGTTCGGCCTGATTGGCTATGACTGGGGTGGTGCGAAGCTGAGCATCTTTCAGCTGGACGTACCAGCCAACCTGCTGGATCGACCGCTGAGGCTGGTTGCCGGCAAGGGCGGCGCTTATGTCCTGGTGGATGACGACGACAATGTCCTGGTCGTCGGCAAGGCGGGGGAAGCCGCCAGCGGTCACGGCGTGACCATTCAGGTCCGGACGCTGATCGCAAATCCGGGCACGCAGTTCCGCGTCTTCCGCCATCGCCGGCTGACCGTGATCAACGGACTTCAGAAAGCCATCAATGTCACCGAACAGGGCAAGGAATCCGGCATCCTCGAGATGACCTATGACAACCCTGATCCGGAGCGGGCCACCAATGTGCTGCAGCAGGTCGGCGAACTCTATGTGCGGCAGGACGTGGATCGCAATTCAGCGGAAGCAGCCAACAGCTTGAAGTTTGTCAGGGAGCAGCTTCCCAACGTGCGCCGCGACCTGGAAAAAGCCACGGCAGCGCTCAACGCCTATCAGATCCGGGCACATTCGGTTGATATCAGCATGCAGACGCAGGGCCTGCTGGATCAGGAAGTTTCCATCCAGACCAATATCCAGCAGTTGCGCCTGCAGCAGGCGGACATGCAGCGTCAATACACGCCCGAACATCCTGCCTACAAGGCTTTGATGCAGCAGATAGGCCAGCTGGAGGGACAAAAGAATGCGATCGACAAGAAAGTGGGCAACCTGCCGGACACCCAGCAGCAGCTGTTGAAACTGACTCGCGATGTGCAGGTGAGCAACGACACCTACACCGGGCTGCTCAACCAGGCTCAGCAGCTCGACATAGCCCGTGCCGGCACCGTGGGCAATGTACGCATCATCGACCGGGCTGCGGTGGACGTCACGCGACCGGTATGGCCGAGAAAGCTCATCGTGGTGCTCGGCGGCGCGCTCCTGGGCTGTTTCGTGGCTCTTGTATACGTCTTCATCCGCCAGATGCTCAACCGCGGCATCGAAGACCCGGCGGTCATCGAAAAGCTCGGCCTGCCCGTATACGCCACCATTCCGGCCAGCCTGCGGGAACAGGCGCTGCGCGACAAACGTTTCCACAGGGACAGCAAACACCGCCTGCTGGTCATGGATGCGCCCGCGGATCTGGCGACTGAAGCCTTGCGAAGTTTGCGCACCAGCCTGCATTTCGCTCGCCTGGAAGCAAAAAACAATGTGCTCGTGATCTCCGGTTCCAGCCCCGATGTCGGCAAGACCTTCGTCTCCGCCAACCTCGCCGCGGTGGTTGCCCAAAGCAATCAGCGGGTCCTGCTGATCGACGGAGACATGCGCATGGGCTCGCTGCACAAGGTCGTGGGCGGCAAGCCCGAAGTGGGCCTTTCCGAGTTGATTTCGGGCCAGACCGACCTGATTGCGGCGACCCGTCTGGTCGGCCCGCTGGAAAACCTGCACTTCATCGCGCGCGGCAAGATACCGCCGAACCCCTCCGAGTTGCTGATGAACTCCCGCTTCTCCGCGCTGCTCGATCATCTGAAGCAGGCGTTCGACCTGATCATCATCGACACACCACCCATCCTGGCGGTGACCGACGCCGCCATCATTGGCCATCATGCGGGTACCACCCTGCTGGTGGTGCGTTTCGGGGTCAATCAGGTTCGTGAGGTCGCCCTGGCCAGGCAACGTTTCGAGCAGAACGGCGTCCCGATCAAGGGTGCCATCTTCAATGCCGTGGAAAAGCGCAGCAGCGGCTACTACAGCTACGCCTACTACGACGTTGGCAAGGCATCCCGATGAAAAGGGGACCGGATCCAGGATGACGAGGGAACGGATTCCGGCGCGATTCACCTCGCGCGACTTACAAGAATGCATGGGTCGCGCGCATCAGGAGAGCGAAGGGCGCCGGCAGCTGCAGCGGCTGCAGATCGGTCAACCACGGCATCCACTACACGAATATCGCGCGAAGTCGCGCAAGACCCGGATCAGCTCCATGCCTACCTCGAAGAACTTCGCTCTCATCGGCGCCGCCGGCTACATTGCCCCCCGCCACATGCAGGCCATCAGGGCCACCGGCAACCAGCTGCTGGCTGCCTTCGATCCGAATGATTCGGTCGGCATCATCGACAGCCACTTCCCCAACGCCGACTTCTTCACGGAGTTCGAGCGCTTCGATCGTCATGTCGACCTGCGTCGTCGCGCCGGGAACGGTGGCCAGATCGATTACGTTTCGATCTGTTCGCCCAACTACCTGCATGATTCGCACACGCGTTTTGCCCTCCGCTCCGGTGCCCATGCCATTTGCGAAAAGCCGCTGGTGCTCAATCCGTGGAACATCGACGGGCTGCTGGAAATCGAGCGCGAGACCGGCAAGCGCATCAATACCATTCTGCAACTGCGACTTCACCCTGCGATCGTCGCCTTGCGCGACAGGGTGCGCAACGGTCCGCGCGAGCACAAGCACGAGGTGGATCTTGCCTACGTCACCGCGCGCGGCCACTGGTATCTGCAGAGCTGGAAGGGCGATCCGAAAAAATCCGGCGGCATCGCCACCAATATCGGCGTGCACTTCTTCGACATGCTGCATTACATCTTCGGCGCGCTGCAGATCAACGTGGTGCATCTGGCCACCGAAACGAAGGCGGCCGGCTACCTGGAATACGAAAACGCCCGCGTGCGCTGGTTCCTGTCGGTGGATGTCGAGGACGTGCCCGCCGCGCAACGCGAAAGCGGCCAGCGGACCTACCGTTCGATCACCGTGGACGGCGAGGAAATCGAATTTTCCGGCGGCTTCACCGACCTGCACAACCGCAGCTACGAGGAAATTCTCGGCGGCCGTGGCTTCAGCCTCGAGGAAAACCGCACGGCCATCACCACCGTGGCGGCGATTCGCACGGGCAAGGTGACCCCTTCCCAGGGTGACGGTCACCCATTCCTGAAACATCAGGCCTGAAGAGTGAGCAGCATGGACTATTACCAGCACCCCTCGGCGATCGTCGATGAAGGCGCCCGCATCGGCGCCGGCTCCCGCGTGTGGCACTTCGTGCATGTCAGCGGCGGTGCCCGCATCGGCAAGGATGTCTCGCTCGGTCAGAACGTGTTCGTCGGCAACAAGGTGGTCATCGGAGACCGTTGCAAGATCCAGAACAACGTGTCGGTGTATGACAACGTGACGCTTGAGGAAGGCGTCTTCTGCGGCCCGAGCATGGTATTCACCAACGTCTACAACCCGCGCTCGCTGATCGATCGCAAGGCCGAATACCGCGACACCCTGGTCGGTAGGGGAGCCACCCTCGGCGCGAACTGCACCGTCATCTGTGGTGTCACCGTCGGCGAGTTCGCTTTCGTCGGTGCCGGCGCGGTAGTGAACCGGGACGTGCCGGCCTATGCCCTGATGGTGGGCGTGCCGGCACAACAAATCGGCTGGATGAGCGAATTCGGCGAGCGACTGGACTTGCCGCTTGAAGGACATGCCGAGGACGTCTGTGTCCATACCGGCGCGCGTTACGTGCTGAGTGGCCGCAAGCTGCACCGGCAGGAGGCCGAAGGATGATCGACTTCATCGACCTCAAGGCCCAGCAGGCCCGCATCCGGGACCGCATCGACGCCGGCATTGCCCGCGTGCTGGCGCATGGCCAGTACATACTCGGCCCGGAGGTCACCGAGCTGGAAGCGCAACTGGCCGCCTACACGGGCGCGACCTACTGCATTTCGGTGGCCAATGGCACCGATGCCCTGCAGATCGCCCAGATGGCCCTCGGCGTGGGGCCGGGTGACGAGGTGATCACGCCGGGGTTCACCCATATTTCCACCGCCGAATCGGTGGCCGTGCTGGGTGCCACGCCGGTGTACGTGGACATCGATCCGCATACCTACAATCTCGATGCCGGCCTGCTGGAGGCGGCCATCACGCCGCGCACCAGGGCGATCATCCCGGTGTCTCTGTACGGCCAATGCGCCGATTTCGACGCCATCAACGCCATCGCGGAGAAGTACCGCATTCCGGTCATCGAGGATGCGGCACAAAGCCTCGGCGCCAGCTACAAGGGCCGCAAAAGCGGCAACCTCAGCACCCTCGCATGCACCAGTTTTTTCCCCAGCAAACCGCTGGGCTGCTACGGCGACGGCGGGGCGATCTTCACCCATGATGCCGACCTGGCCAGGATCGCGCGCCAGATCGCCCGGCACGGACAGGATCGCCGCTATCACCACATCCGCATCGGAGTGAACAGCCGCCTCGACACCCTGCAAGCGGCGATCCTGCTGCCCAAGCTCGATATTCTCGATGACGAAATGGCATTGCGCCAACAGGTGGCTCAGGCCTACGGCCGGCTGCTCGCCGGAATCGAGGGTGTGACCGTACCCGTGGTCGAACCGCACAACACCAGCGCATGGGCCCAGTACACCGTGCAGGTGCGCGATCGGGAGACCGTGCGAGCCCGCCTGAAGGAGGCCGGGGTCCCTACCGCCGTGCACTACCCGATTCCCCTCAACAAGCAGCCGGCCCTCATCGACCGGAACGCGCGCCTGACGGTGGGCGATCAGGCCGCCGAGCAGGTCATGAGCCTGCCGATGTCACCCTATCTCGAGGCGAGTCAGCAGGATTTCATCGCTGCCTCGCTGGCCGCGAGCATTTCCCGCTGAAGATGTCGCCAGACTCGCCCGCATGAAGAAAATCATCTTTGGAAGATGCTATTCATTTTCCGGCGAAGCAAGCCATCAGGCATTGCTCGCCGAATGCCTGGCGCTGTATCCGGACGCCGGGGATGTCGACCCGCAGGTCGCGATACGCATCACGCAGAAGATTTCAATGCGCACGCCTTCCTCCGTCAATCCCAGGGCGCACGGGAAATTCCTGCACGGCATGCTGACGTCGTTTCCCGCCGTGGATGTCTACTGGGGCTGGTCCGCTGCCGGATGCCTGGATATCGAAGTAGCGCAGAAGGCGCGTCACGGCATCAAACAGAAAATCCGGAAACTGCTGTCGATGGAATACTCGAGCGATGTCGAGTCGTTCGAGCAGATACTGCACGAATTCGTGCTGGTGCCCTCGGCGTATTTTTTCAGGGACGTTGCGTTGATACATGCGTCCTGCGTAACGGTGGATGGCAACGCATGCCTGCTGGCGGGAACGGGCGGCGCGGGCAAATCGGCGGCCATGCTGGCACTGCGGCAAAACGAAAGGATCGGCTTCGTCAGCGATGACATCACCATCGTGTCTGCCGCGACTTCCCACGTTCACGCCAACATGGCATGGCCGAAGATCTACGGCTACAACTGCACCGGAAATGCGCTGAAAGGCGAAATACTCGCGGGGCGGGGGTGGATCGACAAGGCCCACTTCAGCATCAAGAACTGGTTGAATTCCGCCGGCGTGCGCAGAAAGATCCGCCCGGACCGCCTCTATCATCACGTCGAATCGGCATCGGCTCCCCTGTCCCGCCTGTACTACGCGGTCCGGGAAGACGTTCCCGACATCCGCGTATCCCCTCTTGGCGTGACCAACGCGGTCGAAATGACGATAGCCGTCATCACTGCGGAATACAGCATCTTTCACGACCATCTCCACTGGGAACAGTACAACGCATTGGCAACCGCCCAGACGGCCATGCTGACGATGGATGAAGTGATTGAGAACTGGAGACTCGTTCTGTCGCAGTGTCTTGCCGGCGTCGGCTGCTTCAAGGTCAGCATTCCTTTCGACGTGGATCAAGTCGTCTACCGCAATAGCATGGTCGACACCCTCCTCGCCGGGGCGGTCGCGCAGCCGTGAGAATCGCCATTCTCACCAACGCCTATCCCTACTACCCCGGCGAGCAGTTCATCGAGGACGAGATCGTCTATTGGGCGAACAATCCCCTTGCCAAGGTGACCTTGTTGCCTGCCGTGGCGGCCGGTGAACCCCGTCCCATACCTGAAGGCATATCGCTCAATCTGGACATGGCAGGCGACACCAGGGCCGAGCGGCTCTGGTTTACCTTGCTGGCGATGTTTTCCGCGATATTCCGCCACGAACTGGGCCAGCTGCGGCAATCGCGGAAAATGGGCGTTCGCACCGTCCTGCGCGCGCTGCTGCATACGTCCAAGGTTCTCGGACAGGCGAGACGCCTGGAGCGATATGCCCAGGCCAATGGCCGGATCGACGTGGCGTACTGCTACTGGAACGAAACGCAGTCCTATGCCGCCGTGCTGGCCAAGGCCAGGGGATCCGTGCGCAAGGTCGTCTCCAGGGCACATGGATTTGACCTGTACGAGATGCGCCGGGAGCTTGGATACATGCCGCTCAAGCGGCAGTTCATCCGTGCCTACGACAGGATATATGCGCTGTCCCGGCAGGGCCGGACCTACCTGGAAGAGACGTATGGCGCGCCCCCCGACAAGGTGGGCATCAGCCCCCTGGGCGTGCCGCTGACAGGCACTCTGTCGCGGCCGAGCCCCGCCGGCTCCCTGCACGTCGTATCGGTTTCCTTCTGTCTGCCGGTGAAACGCCTGGACCGGATCATCGAGGCGCTGAACCTGTTTGCCCATCAACACGAGCAGCTGGAAATCCGATGGACCCATATCGGCGGCGGCCCACTCCTCGACGAGATCAGGAGGCTTGCCGGTGCGCGGCTGACCGACATCGACGGCGTGTCCTTTGAATTCCTGGGCGAGATGCCCAACCACGCCATCAAGAAGTATTACCTGGATACGCCTGTCGACGTATTCATCAATACCAGCGAATCGGAAGGCGTGCCGGTTTCCATCATGGAGGCCATGAGCGCAGGCGTACCCGCACTGGCGCCCGATGTGGGCGGCGTTTCGAGCCTGGTCTCCGACGAATGCGGCGTCTTGCTGAGCCAGTGCCCGGGCATCCAGGAAATTGCCGATGCCATCGGCAGGGTTGCGCTTGAAGACGGGCGGGACGCCTTGCGCACGAATGCGCGAAAGGTGATCGAGGCACGTTTCAGTTCCGCCAGGAATTATGCGGATTTCGTTTCGGACGTGCTGGCCATCGAATCGACCCCGGGATAAATCGGACCGCCGCATTTCGGCGGCCAGGTCAACCGGGCCCAGGACACACGCGGGCGAGGACGCTCGCCACACAGATCAGGAGTGGAAGGTCGGCTGGTGAACATAAAAACCATTCTGGCATTTGCCGTTGGCCCCATCGCCACTGCCGGTCTCGGCCTGCTGACGGTGCCTGCGATCGCCTGGATATTTCCACCAGCCGACGTAGGTCGCCTGAACATCGTTCAGATCGCGGTGTCGTTCGGCGTCTTGCTGTTCAACCTCGGTCTCGACCGCGCCTACGTGCGGGAGTACCACGAGTGGTCGGACCGCGGAGCATTGCTGAAAGCCTGCTTTGCACCCGGATTCGCGTTGATGCTGCTGGTGATGCTGGTCACCCTGCCGTTCGACCAGCTTATCGCGACGTGGCTGTTTGGCCTTGGGCATGTTGTTTATTACTGGATCCTGGTCGCCTGCGTGATCGTCAGCTTCATCTCACGATTCCTTTCGCTTATTTTGCGCATGCAGGACCGTGGCCTCGCGTTCTCCATGAGCCAGATCCTGCCCAAGATCATTCTCCTGCTGGCGGTGGCGGCGCTGGCCCTCCCGGTCTTCTCCAGATCGTTCGGCCAGCTGGAACTGGCCTACCTCGCTTCGTTGCTGTCGGTATTGTTCGTCTACAGCTTGAATACCTGGCGCGAATGGAGCCCTGCCCTGCGGGCCTCCGTTTCACGCCCGCAAGTCCGCTCGCTGCTTGGCTACGGCGTGCCGCTGATCTTTGCCGGCGTGGCCTTCTGGGGGCTCGATGCCACCAGCACGCTTACCCTGCGCTCGCTGTCCACCCTTCCCGAACTGGCGGTCTATTCGGTGTCGATGAGCTTTGCCGGCGTGGGCGTCGTCTTCCAGACGATCTTCACCGTGTTGTGGGCTCCCCTCGTCTACAAATGGGTGGCCCGTGGCGTGGACATGCGGCGGGTCGACCACATTGCCCAGCAGGCGCTGGCCGTGGTCTGTGCCATCTGGGTGGTGAGCGGAATTTTTTCGTGGCTGGCCGACTTTGTCCTGCCCGCCCGCTACGTCCAGGTGAAGTACCTCATGCTGTGCTGCATCGGAGAGCCGCTGCTGTACACCCTTTCCGAAGTGACCTGCGTGGGTATCGGCATCACGCGTCGATCCATGCTGTCGCTGTGGTCCACCATCGCCGCCCTGGTCGCCAATGTCGCCATCAGCGTATGGCTGGTACCCGGATACGGCGCGGCGGGAGCCGTCGTTGCCAACGCCATCGCGTTTCTCGTTTTCTTCGTGGCGAGGACCGAGGCATCCGCATACGTCTGGCGCCCCTTTCCCCGCGCACGACTCTATGTGTTCGTCACTGCGGCGGTGGGCCTTTCCATCGCCACGCTGGTACTCGGACCGCATTCCCCCGTTCATTACAGTCTTGTCTGGCTGGCCCTGCTGCCTGTGGTCGCCTGGGTCTTCCGCACCGAATGGGGCGCCATGTACAGGTCGCTGCACGCTTCCATCCAGTCGACCCGTTGGTATCCGGAACCGGAGCCATAGCCGTCTCCCACATGCCCGCAAGGATCGGCATGAACGGACCGCGGACAACCCCATGCCGGAAGCATCGAAATTCACGAAATGCTGCTCACGGATACGGTATTGCTTGATTTCATTGCCACGTTTGATGGCGACGCTGCAGACAGATTGAGGATTCGTCGGTGAAAAAAATCAATTTGTTTGTCTTTGCGGCGCATCACCTGTCCGGCAATATCGCCGCGCAACGATTCAGGAGCCTGCTGAAGTACCTGGACCCCGCGAAATACCGCGTATTCGTCTTCGCTCGGGAACCGGCATCGGCAATGATCGAGGCTACGGCGGCACCGCACTCGGACATCACCGTCTTTCCGCTGCCAGGGCGCTGCGTAGGCAGCGAATCTCCCGCGACTGCGTCGCTGCTGACCCTGGCGGCCGCTTTCCTGCGGCCATTGCCATTCCTGCTGGCCAGCGGCAACGCACGTACGCGCCCCTGGTTCATCCACGCGCTGGCCAAAGCCGAGCCGCTGTGTTCGGAGAAGCTGGTGGCGGGCGAGCGTTGCGTGGCGATCGGGACATATTCGCCGGTCGACGCCCTTGTCGCCGCGGCGGCGCTGGCCAGCAAACACCGCATGGGCTGCCTGCAGGACTTCCGGGACGGGCTTGTTTTCGAACCGCTTGGCAAACCCGGCTGGCTGCGGAAATGGATGCGCAAGCTGATCGAGGGACGCGTGGTGGCCGCCAGCAGCCTGATCACGTCCGTAAGCGGCCCCCTCGTCGACGATTTTCAACGACGTTATCCGGGCAAGGCCGCGGCGATCCTGCCCAACGGCTATGATCCGGCCGACTTCGCCTTGCTCGACAACGATTTCGAAGGCAGCACCCGCGCCGCTGCCATTCTTGCCCGGCAGGTTCCGGCCGACGCGCTGCTGATAGGGCATTTCGGGCGCATCGGCGCCAGTGACGGATCGGCATCGAAGAGCCTCGATTACCTTGTCGACGCGCTGAACGAGTCCGCCGAAACGGGCGCGAACAGGCACCTGATGTTTGTCGGCGAGCTGACGGAGGTTGAAAAGGCCTCGCTCCAGCGCGCCCGCTTTTCCGTCAGCGTACTCGGCCCGGTCGAACGTACGTTGGCGCTGCAGCTCATGAAACGTTGCGACAAGTTGCTGCTGCTGACCGGCTCGCGAGCCAGCTGCGCCACGGGAAAGCTGTTCGAATACCTTGCCGCCGGCGCAGACATCGTGTGCATCTCGGGGGTACGCAACGAAGCCACCGCCATCCTTGCCCGGACCGGAGCCGGGCAAACCATTCTGACAAGCGCGGAAGCATCAGGAAGCGACGCGTTGCGAATCGCCCTCTCGCCCTCGAGCACCGATGCGCGCCAGGGCATAGCCGCCTATAGCAGAGTGGCCCAGGCGGGCATGCTCGATCGCTGGATCTCGAACATGGTGCAGCCATGAGTTCCGGCAACGATTCACTGCCGATGACGCCGACGCCCGCACTGCTACCGCCAGCGTCGCTGTCATTCACGGGCAGGTACCGGCTCACCGTGCGCCACATGTTTCTGGGAGTGGCCTTTGCGCTGCTCCTGTTGACGGTGGTCGTGCCCAACTCGCTGGCCGTCCCCACCGCAGCGATCATGGGGCTGGCTTTCCTGCTGGCATTGCCGGGGCTGCGCATCGGCCCCGGCTTCAGGATGCTGCTGGCGCTATACGGCTGCACGGTGATCGTGACCCTCATCTACATGGCCGTGGGCGGCATGCACGATGCGCCACTGGTGGCCCTGGCCCAGGTAGCCGCGATCTACATCCTTTCGCCCCTGCTGTGGACGATCATCGCCGAAGGCCTGCTGCGACAGCTGGGAACCGACCGGCTGATCGACTGGCTCGCCCTGCTCAGCCTGCTGTGTGCGGTCAGCGTCGCCCTGTTCTTCTACCTGTACCTCAGGCATGGCGCCGCGGCTGTCTCGTTCTTCTTCGAAGGCGCAAACGTAAATCTCAATGAAGGGTTTGCCGGCGCCACCATGCACGTCTATGGCTCGCTGATCTTCCTGTGCGGCGGCTTCTTCAGTTCGCCCGAACTTATCAGGAACCGGCTGGTGCGGCTTTCGCTGCTGGCGATGCTGCTGGTCTGCGCGCTGACCTCCGGCCGTACGGCGCTGATCCTGGCGGTGCCGCTCGGCTGGTTCCTTGGGTTGCTGCTGAGCTCACGCACCACCGGTCGCCCGAAAAAATCGCCGATCTTCCGCATCATCCACTACGTCCTGCCGATGCTGATCGCGGTGATAACGGCGCTTGCTCTGCTGCAGGCCTACACGCAAATCAACCTGTCGACGGTGCTCGATGCCGTCACGACCAAACTTGCCTCGGGCGGCGGCAGTGCACGGGTGCAGATGGGCCACTCGCTGTACGCCGGCATTCTTGCCAACGATGGACTTGGCTCCGGCCACGGCGTCGGCGTGGACTTCATCAGTGACACGGTTCATCCCTGGCGCTATGAGCTGGTATGGCTGGCCACGCTCTATCGGGTCGGGATTTTCGGCACGTTGATCTACGCATTGCCTTTTCTGCTCTATATCGTCGCAGTGCTCCGGCTGGCCTATGCCCGTTGCCTGCCGCCCCGGCACAAGTTCATGTTCTGCGGCTTCGTCTGCGCCTTCCTCGGCACCAATACGAACCCTTACATCGAAGCCTTCGTTTTCCAGTGGATGTACGTCATCCCGTTGGTGGCGCTGTCCATCGAGTATCCGATGGCTTTGAGGAAGAGGAAGGGATGAAGCGTCTCAAGGTTCTGCTGTTCTCCAAATATTCGCGACGGGGGCCCAGTTCGCGTTTGCGCAGCCTGCAGTACCTCGCTCCGCTGCGGGATCACGGAATCGACGTGCAGGTGCACGCGCTGTTCCCGGATGCCTATCTCGAGGCGCTCTACGGCGGCCATCCCGGGGCCGCCAGATACCGCGCATGGGGTTATTTCAGCCGACGGCTCATGCAGCTCCTGCGGCGTGGCGAGCACGACCTCACCTGGATCGAAGGCGAACTGTTCCCCTACCTTCCATACTGGATCGAGGCGGCGCTGGCGCGGTCCCTCAGGTCGTATGTGGTCGACTACGACGATGCGCTGTTCCACAAGTACGACCAGTCTGCAAACCCGCTGGTGCGCCGCATGCTGGGCCGCAAGATCGACCGGATCATGCATGGCGCCGCCTGCGTGATTGCCGGCAACCGATACCTGGCGGCACGTGCCAGGCAAGCCGGTGCGGCACGGATCGAAATCATCCCGACGGTGGTGGACGAACAGCGCTATGCAGCAACGACGCGACGCGCAAACGACGAACCACCGGTCATCGGCTGGGTCGGCTCGCCCGCCACCGAGCACTACATGCTGGATATCCGCCAGGTGCTGGAGCAGGTCTGCGTCGAGCACCACGCGCGCCTGCTGCTGGTCGGCGCACGTACGGAGACCGCGCACCAGTTCGGCAGCATCACGCCGGAAGTGGTGGCATGGTCCGAAGCCAGCGAGGCGGCGGTGATCGCGCGTATGGACATCGGCATCATGCCGCTGCTCGACAGCCCGTGGGAGCGCGGCAAGTGCGGCTACAAGATCATCCAGTACATGGCCTGTGGCCTGCCCGTGGTCGCCTCTCCGGTCGGAGCCAATGTCGACATCGTGCATCACGGCGAGAACGGTTTTCTGGCAGCGGACGATGCAGCATGGCGGGACGCGCTGGAGCACCTGATCGCGAATCCATCCCTGCGCGCGGATATGGGCCGCGCGGGCCGCGCGCAGGTCGAAGCCGAGTACAGCCTGAAGGCGCAGGTGCCACGGCTTGCAGCCATCCTGCAACGTGCGGGGCACGTGTAATGTGTGGCATGACGGGCCTCTGGCAACGACACGGTGGCGCACGGGATACGCTGCTGGAACAGGCGCAGGCGATGTCGGCGCGGCTGACCCATCGCGGTCCCGACGACAGCGGCGTGTGGTGCGACGAGGCCGCCGGCATCGCCCTGGCGCAGCGGCGGCTGTCGATCCTCGATCTCTCTCCCGCAGGCCATCAGCCCATGCGTTCGACCGATGGGCGTTATGTGATCGTGTTCAACGGCGAGATCTACAACCATCTCGAGTTGCGCGAACGCCTGCACGCGGAGCGCACCGCGCCGGTGTGGCGCGGGCATTCCGACACCGAAACCCTGCTCGCGGGCTTCGTTGCCTGGGGCGTCGAACGGACCCTGCAGGCCAGTGTCGGCATGTTTGCGTTTGCCCTGTGGGATCGCCAGCAGCGGGCGCTCACGCTGGCGCGCGACCGGATGGGCGAAAAGCCGCTGTACTACGGCTGGCAGGGCGACACCTTGTTGTTCGGTTCTGAACTCAAGGCCTTGAAGGCGCATCCCGCTTTCCAGGCGGAGATAGATCGGGGCGCACTGGCGCTGTTGCTGCGTCACGACTGCATCCCGGCGCCCCATGCCATTTACCGCGACGTGTTCAAGCTGCGTCCCGGGCACCTTCTGCGCATTCCGGCGGATGCACCGCGGGAGGCGCAACCGGTAGCGTACTGGCGCTACAACGACGCGGTAAGCGCGGGCCTCGGCGAACCGCTCGTCGCCACCGACGCCGCCGCCACCGATGCCCTCGAGACGCAACTGGGCGCCAGCGTCGGCGCACAGATGCTCTCCGACGTGCCGCTTGGCGCGTTCCTCAGCGGCGGCATCGACAGCAGCACGATCGTCGCGCTGATGCAGGCACGCAGCGATCGGCCCATCAAGACATTCACCATCGGCTTCACCGAGACCGGTTATGACGAGGCCGCGCACGCCATGGCGGTGGCGAGGCACCTCGGTACGGAGCATACCGAGCTGTACGTGCACCCCGCGGATGCGCTGGCCGTCATTCCGCGGCTGCCAGCCATTTTTTGCGAGCCCTTTGGCGACAGTTCGCAGATCCCCACCTTCCTGATCAGCCAGCTGACCCGCCGCCAGGTGACGGTGGCGCTGAGCGGCGATGGCGGCGATGAACTGTTCGGTGGCTACAACCGCTATCTGGCGGCGCGCACCACCTGGGAGAAGGTGCAGCGTCTGCCACCGCTGGCGCGCCGTGCAGCGGCTGGCGCGCTGCGCGTCGTGACACCGACGGCGTGGGACAAGCTGTTCGATCGCATCAAGCCGGTGTTGCCGAAGCGGTGGCACCTGGCCACGCCGGGTGACAAGGCGCAGAAGCTGGCCGACGTGCTCACCCTGCCGAGTGGGCAGGCATTCTTCGTCAACCTTGCCAGCGGGTGGCAGGATCCGGCAAGCGTCGTGATCGGTGCGCAGGAACCATCGACTCTGTTGACCGACCCCGCAGCGTGGCCCGGCACTGGCAGCCTGGTGGAGTGGATGATGGCGATGGACGCGCAAACCTACCTGCCCGACGACATTCTGGTGAAGGTCGACCGTGCCGCGATGGCCAACAGCCTGGAGACCCGCGTGCCGATGCTCGACCATCGCGTGGTGGAGCTGGCCTGGCGCGTGCCGCTGCAGCAGAAGATCCGCGACGGGCAAGGAAAATGGCTGCTGCGTCAGGTGCTGTATCGGCATGTGCCCAGGAAACTGGTCGAGCGCCCCAAGATGGGTTTCGGCATTCCGCTGGACGGCTGGCTGCGCGGTCCCTTGCGCGACTGGGCAGAAACCCTGCTCGATGAGAACCGCCTGCGCCAGGAAGGTTATTTCCAGCCAGCCCCGATCCGACAGAAATGGAAGGAGCACCTGAGCGGCCGGCGCAACTGGCAGCATCAACTGTGGACGGTGTTGATGTTCCAGGCATGGCTGGAGGAAAACCGGAGGACATCGGCATGACGGCTATCGACGCCCGCGGTCATGCACCCATGGCTGCGCAACGGGCGTGCCCATGAAGGCCGTCCTGTTCGCCAACACCGACTGGTATCTCTACAACTTCCGGCGCGCGCTGGCGATGGCGCTGCAGCGGGTCGGGTACGACGTACTGCTGATCTCTCCACCCGGACCGTATGGCGACAAGCTGCGCGCGCTGGGTCTGCGCTGGGAGCCGTTGCCGATGCAACGCCGCAGCCTCAACCCGCTGCGCGAGCTGGCGTTGCTGTGGTACCTGACGCGCCTGCTTCGACGCGAACGGCCCATGCTGGTCCACGGCTTCACCATCAAGTGCGCCGTATACGGCTCGCTGGCAGCACGGCTGGCCGGCGTTCCCGCCAGGGTGAATGCCGTGGCGGGAATGGGCTACGTATTCACCAGTTCACACTTGAAGGCGCGGCTGTTGCGGCCGGTGGTGCGCGGCTTGCTGCGGCTGGCACTCGACGGCCCGAGCGCGCGGCTCGTCCTGCAGAATACGGACGACGTCGAACTGTTCCGGAGCGCGGGCCTGGTCGATCCGGCACATATCCGCCTGATTCGCGGCTCGGGCGTGGATTGCGCGCAATTCGCCGGCATATCCCGGCAGGCATCCGAGGATGGAGTCCCGCGCGTGCTGCTGGCCAGCCGCCTGCTCTGGGACAAGGGCGTGGGTGAATATATCGCCGCGCTCCGGCAGCTGCGCAGCCAGGGTCGCACGGTCCACGCCCTGCTCGCCGGAACACCGGACCCGGGCAATCCCGCCGCGGTGCCGGAGTCGACGATACGAGGGTGGGTTGACGAGGGCCTGCTTAACTGGCTCGGCCACGTCGACGACATGGCTGGCCTGCTGGGCTCGGTCGACATCGTGGTGCTGCCAAGCTATCGCGAGGGGTTGCCACGAACGCTGGTCGAGGCGGCCGCGTGCGGGCTTCCGTTGATCACCACGGATGTACCGGGCTGCCGTGAGGTGGTATCCGACGGCGTCGATGGACTGCTGGTCCCGGTGGGAAACAGCGACGTGTTGGCGCAGGCAATCGAGCGGCTGCAGGATCAGCCGGAATTCGCGCGTCGACTGGGTGACGCGGCGCGCCGCAAGGCACGAACGCAGTTCGACGAACGCATCGTCATCCAGCGCACCATCGCGGTCTATGCGGAGCTTTGCGACATGCCGGCAGATTCGGACGAATCATCCGTTTAGACGTCCATACGCCGTAGCCCGACGAATCCATCCATGATGGTGGGTCACGTACGGTTCATTGCCAGGACTGCTCGCGCGGTAGACTCGGATGATGGCTCCGCTGGATCCATCGCTCCTGTCAATGAAGTCGAACACAACCGGAGGCTATGCCATGCCATCCTCGCTGCAAGTGGCGAACGTACTGGATTTCCTGCCCGCATCGGAGCATGCCGCCATCCGTGCCGGACACAGCACATACGATTGCACCAGCGGCATCCAGGCCGCGATTGCAGCTGCCGGCAAGGTGTTTGTGGCCGCCGGTGTCTATCCCGTGAAACAGCTGAACCTCAAGTCCGGCATCGAGCTGTACGGCGAGGGACATGCCAGCGAATTGAAGGCATACGATCAATCGCTGGCGTGCGAGTTCATGCTCGCCACCCATGTACGCGACGGCGGCAGCAGCAGCGTTTCGGACAACATGCGCAACATCCACCTGCATGATCTGAAACTCAACGGACGGGTGGCGGAATTCGGCTACGAACAGTACTTCTACCTGCTCGCCGTCAATGCGACCTCGGACCTGACTGTCGAGCGCGTGGCGTTTTACGGCTTTCGCGGGGACGGCATGTACGTCGGTTCGGGAACACTCGCGAGCACCGAACGCCACAACCAGCGCGTCGCCGTGCGCGACTGCATGTTCGACGGCGCGGTCAAGGACAACCGCAACGGGCTGTCCGTCATCGATTGCGATCAACTGACGGTGGAGAACTGCGTCTTCCGGAATATCGGCAACGCGAAACTTTCCCACTCCGTAGGCGCCATCGATTTCGAGCCCGACCACAACTGGAGCGTATATCGCCAAGTGACCATCGCCCATTGCCAGTTCATCGACATCGACTCCGTGAACACGGCTGGCATCACGTTCTTCAATGGACATCAGGCGGGAGACAACATCCACGACTGGGTCGTGTCGGACTGCCAGTTCACGAACTGCTACTGGGGCATCGACTCCTCGACCAAGGCCAAGACTCCCGCCGACAGGCCGGACAATCTCAGCGTACTCAACTGCCACTTCCTCAACTCGATACGCGTCGACGTGGGCGTCAAGGGCTTGAGCGGCACGCAGATCAGCGGCTGCACCTTCGAGCGTTCGCCGGCGGGGTCCGGGCCGGGCGGCGACGCGATACGCCTCGGTGCCGTCGCTTTCCAAACCACCCGGAATGCTATCAACACGGTGATCACCGGCAACACGTTCACCGGCATACGTCCGCAAATGGGCGCAGTCGGTGTGCTTGGCGCAAACGGCCTGGTATGCGCGGGCAACGTGTTCATCGACATCCGCGGAACCTGCATCAACTTCGCCGAGGATGCCACTCCCGACCGCGCAAGAGATATCGACAGGGTGATCATCTCCGGAAATGTGGTGAGGCTCGGCACACACTCAACGCCGAAGGCGTCTTCCATGTCGTTCCTCAGCACGAGCAACCAGATGCGCATCAGCATGGGCCATCCGGCGTTCGAACACTCCTTCGAATACGCCAACGACATCGAGAATGGCGTAACGAAGGTTGCCAATGGCGCAGCGATCCAGTTCCGCGGAGTCGGGCAACCCCAGTCCTGAGATCTGCCAATCATCGGCTCCGGCATGACGTGCCTACTTTGGATCTTCCCGCCGTGGATCAACGGCGGGAAGATCGTCGCGCCGGACGATACACCTCGGCTTCGTCATTCGCCTCAACCACAAAACCGTGCCGCTGTCCGGCGATTTCACCCGGATCGGGTTGTCGGGGCGCACCCGACGAAAGGACGTTTGCACCAACGCGCTGCGGGGTGAACATCCCATGCTGGCGCACTTCCTGGCGCAGCCACACATGCGTAACCGTGACGATGTACGCCCCCATGGCCAGGACGAATGTCGTGAGGTTCGTACCCGCCGAGTGAGCCGTGCTGCTGATGAATGCACCGATGAGCGCTAGACCGGCGGCGAATGCGATGAGTGCGGCCAAGGTCGCACGTGGCCCACAGCCCGCTCCAAGAAGGATATGGTGGATGTGCCCACGATCCGGCTTGAACGGCGACTTTCCCTGGCGCATGCGCCGATACATCACCGCAAAAGTGTCGAAGACCGGCAGCGCTACACACCACAGCACACTGACAGGCGACAATTGCGTCTGGGGTATCTGGCTCATGCGGATAAGCGTCCATGCCAGCAGATAGCCGATCAACATGCTGCCGGCATCTCCCAGGAAGATCTTGCCCCCGGTGAAACCCAGGTTGACGACGAGATAAGGGACCGAGGCGGCCGCCAGCGCGGCCAGCAACATGATGACTCCATGCAAGGGGGTAGGACCGGCAAACAGGATGATGGCAGCAATGCTGACCAACTCCAGACTGCCAGCGAGGCCGTCGATGCCGTCCATCATGTTGAACGCATTCACCAGACCAATGACGGCGACTACCGTCAGTGGAACGCCGCTCCAGCCCAGTATCACTTCGTGGCCGAAGATGCTGCCCAGCGTATGGATGTAAACGCCGGTGCTGGCGACGACCATCAGAATGACGATGGTCTGAATCAACAGACGATCACGCACGCTGAGGTCGAAGCGGTCATCCAGCGCGCCGAGCAGGACAAGCACCGCGGCAGTGCCAAGCAGGGTCTGTTCGAATCCCTGGAACTTGTCATAGCAGGCGGCTCCTGCGACCACCCCGATGAAAATCGCGAGTCCCCCCACCAGCGGCACATCACCAACATGCTGCTTGCGTTGATCGGGGTGATCCACCAGCCCCAGCGGGACGGCAAGCCGGCGCAGCACGACAACGGCTAGTGCCGATGTGCATGCAGCAACCAGACAAACAAGGACTAGTCGCGGTTCGTGCATGACACCTCTACCTCCGATCAGTCTCGAACGGACATTCCTCGCCCAGTCGAGCTCGAGTTATGAGTGGTGCAGGCATCGAGCCGTGAAAAACCCCGATGGCCTACCTCCTCGAACCGATGATCGGACAAATCGCTGCCTTACTTGACAGGAACAATCTCAAGCCAACGAACAACCCGATAATCACAATGGTATGGAAAAGAAGCTTCACTCTGATGTCAGACTTGCGAAGCTACCACCTTTGAGTGCCGACACTTCCGAAGAGCAGGCTGCATATTCAGCCCCAGGCGCCTTAGATAACGGCTTTGTCAATCACATGTTCAAATCATGTTTTCATGACATGTCCGTCGACTTGGAAAGACTGAACAAAGTCTGTCCGTGCGCTAAACAGCCATGCGGGCCGTAAAACGTTAGTCCATGCAGCTGTGCGGCCGTCGTCGTGATTCCGGCAGCTGCCTGCCATTCTCTGCTGGCCGTGGTGAAGTCCTTTCGCAGTGCGAATGCCTGGGCGCCCGTCCATATAGAATCGGCCGACAGCGCAACGCTGCCGGCCGATCAGTTCGCTTCACCGTGGAATGAGTCGAGTCGCCTCAGTGGGTCGCGCTGTAGTTTGCAGCGGCTGCACTGCTGAGCAGGGTAGCCGACGGCAACAACTGGCTCAACACGCGGTTCCAGCGGGTCACACCGGCTGCGCCGACAAACACCACGTCGCCGGGCCTTACCCTGAACTGGTCTCCGAGCGCGAATGCCGCGGGTGAGCGGGCATCAAGCTGAAAGACCTTGGCCGGGGCGTTCTCCAGATTCTTCGCGCCACGAATGACGTAAACCTCCTTGCCATCGGCGGTGACGGGATTGAGGCCGCCCGCACGACCCAACGCCTGCGTCAGCGTGATGTCCCCTGCGTTCCTGAAGGTGACCGCCGCGGGGCGCAGCACCTCCCCCATCACGTACACCTCCTGGGAATCGTTGTAGGGCAACAACAGGCGATCTCCCGCCTTCAGGTAAATGTTCTGCGCTGCGCCCTGGCCATTGCCCGGGGCGGTCAGATCCAGATGGTAATCATGCCCGTCGCGGCTCAATATCAGATCGGACATGTTGGCCTGATCGGGATTGATCGTTGCCGTGCCCAGCGCCTGCCCCAGGGTCAGCGGAACCGTCGAGATCGACTGTGGATCCGTCTTCATGAAAGCGCCCTGGAGCAGCACGTGCTGGCTGTTGTAGCCGACGACGCTGACGTCCACCTGGGGCCTCTCCACGTATTTCGCGATCTTCGAGGCGATGGTTTGCCGCACCTCCTCGATCGTCATTCCCCCGACTTTCACGGAGCCCACATAGGGATAAAACAGTGTGCCATCCGAACGAACCAACCGGCCATTGGCCGCCGTTTGCTGCTGCGAACCGGCAGGCGACGTCAGTTCCGGATGATCCCAGACCGTAATGTAGAGCGTATCGCCGGGGCCGACGCGGTAAGGCTCCGGCTGATACGACAACAACGCTTGTGGTACTGCGGCGTTCAACATCGCCGCATGGTCCTCCGTCAACAGTTGCGGAGTGATCGTCACCAGTTGGACCTGGCTGCTGTCGGTGGGCGTGCCGCGAACCAGCCCCTCACCAGACATGCGTTGCCCTGGAGCCAACACGCAACCGTTACCGAGCAGCACGAAACTCAGGATGATAAAGGCGGGAATCTTTCTCATGGTCAACAGGTCCTCGCAGAGACGATCCACCAAACGATTCCGGCAAATCGCCATTAAGCAGCACACATCCACTCCGTGAAGTCGGATTTTTCTCGACTGCACAAACAAGTGGTTCGGAAAGCGTAAATCCACTCTTCCAGAGTGCCCTGAACCTGAGCGTTAATACCCGAGGTAGAAATCAGCCACCAAAGGGGGTTTCTGTGATGCCATATGCCGCGTGAATAAAACATCACGAACGATCGAATGCATGGCGATCGCGTGCCACATCGCACTGTCGACGCGGGTCGCGTCATACCAAGGTAGATTGCATTTCCCGCAGCAATGCCCGAACGACCGGCATCGTTGGCGTTGCCTCCCGATGTCTGTTGCGTCCCCTCGCGCGAACGCTGGTCGGTGACCGTGGCCGCGAATGCGTCGGCGCAGATTGATCGATATGAAATCCTGGCTGCTTCCATCCATCGCCGCGCTCTGCGGCTGAATCTGCCGCGTCCGGAAGTTGCCGGCTCCCCGGCAAATTTTTGACCGGTTTTGACCCGCAGCGACACCAAGGGACGGGTGCCCGCAGCCTGCGCACGATGCCTGTCGTCGCGTCAACAGGCCCGGCATGCGGGATCAGGTGTTCCCCTGCGCACCGCCGCGGCAGTCAACCGGGTCAAACTGCGATACCTATCCCAAACAGCGCCTGTGTATCGCGATAGCTTAACGGCCAATTCGCACTCACCTTCGCTTGGCACGATACTGGCTTTCTACATGGCCGATACCCTGAGCTGTTCAGCTGCCACCCTGCCACGAATGCACAAAATCATGGAAAACGACAAGAACAAGCCGTTCTGGGGAAAGAATTCCCGAGGGTTCTGGCTCGCTGTTTGTCTGATGCTCAGTGCGGTCGCCGGCTGGATGATGTTCCAGCTGGACATTCTGCATTGATACCCTGAGTGCCAAGGCTGCAGCATCCTCGCCGACCGGATGCTGCCCCCCGCTGCCTGGCGCCCAGCCAGACTTTCAAATCACCCAATTTGAAGGCGTCGCCCTGAGGCTCAAGGGACTTGTCGCGCCTCGACGGCTGCAGCCGGCACACGGTCTTCACGTTTTGAATAGCTGCCGCACGCAAGGCCGTACCCACAGGCGGTCATGACGCGTCGCGGACATCCGTTGATGGCCGCCCTCACTTCCATCCTGGGCAACTGCGCATGGGCAGCGCGTGGACGTGCACGATTCATGCACGGACTACCTTGGCATAGTCGGCACCGTGCCAGTGCAAGCGCAACGTGAATCCCCGTCGAAATGCCGAAGTGCGGCATATGCGCAAAATGCCTTCCCCGCGAGTGGCCATTACAATGCGCAAATCAACAGTCGCCTTTGGACAAAAGCTTCGGGATATCCGTCGCCCGACAGAACTTCGCCGTGATTCCTCAACCGCTGATCATCGGCGCACAGCGCACCTGTCCATTGCTTCCAAGACAATTGACGCCTCGCCCGAACACTGACGCGCAGATGCGACCGGGCCGAAGTCTGCGGCTGTCGGAACGACATGCGCATCTGGCTGTCCACAGCCAAGGACACTCTGATCTATTCCCCGTGAGGCACCATGTCGACCCGTCCCCAGGAAGTGCATCTGCGATGAAGCAGCGTTCGTTCGCCTCGTGGAGTTTGGAGGCCAGGAAGAAGCCGGCGCGCCGTGAACGATTTCCTGGCGAGATCGACAAAGTCGTGTCCTGGGCCGCCCTGCTGCCGCTGTTCGAGCCGAGCTATCCAGCCTCCGGGCGTCGCGGTCAGCCGACGATGGCGCCATCGTCGGCGTTGCGGGTCCACTTCATGCAGCAGCCATACGCGCTGAGCGATCCGGCGATGGAAGATGCGTTGCACGAGATCGAGTCGATGCGCGGATTCGCAGGACTGGAGTTGAACGAGGATGCGATTCCAGACGAGTCGACGATGCTGGAGTTCCGTCGCTTCCTGGAGCAGCACAACCTGGCGGCGGAGGTCATTGAAGCGGTCAACGCGCACCTGAGCGGCAAGGTCCTGTTGCTGCGCCAGGGAACGATCGTGGACGATACGATCATCCAGGCGACGCCCTCGCCCCATGCTCGGTGACTTGCCCCTTTTCTGTCCTTGATGTCGCGATATACATTGCGGACGGATGGACGCCCGCTTCATTCTCAATAGATCACAGCATCCCAAAGCATCTCGAGGTGACCGTATGCGGAACATGGAGAACACCAAGCTCGCCATTGTGGGCCTCGGCTATGTCGGCCTGCCGCTCGCCGTGGAGTTTGGCAAGCACTATGACACCGTCGGCTTCGACATCAACAAGGCCCGGATCGACGAGCTGGTTGCCGGTCGCGACAGCACGTTGGAAGTCGACACCGCGGAGCTTGCCGCGGCCACCCGCCTGCGTTTCAGCGCCGACCTGGGCGATCTGCGGGATCGCAATACCTACATCGTCACCGTACCCACTCCGATCGATCTCGCCAAGCGCCCTGATCTGACACCGCTGATCAAGGCCAGCGAAACACTGGCCAAGGTGCTCAAGCCCGGCGATGTGGTGGTGTACGAATCCACCGTGTATCCCGGCTGCACCGAGGAAGTGTGCATCCCGATCCTCGAAAAAGGCTCCGGCCTGGTCTACAACCGCGACTTCTTCGCCGGCTACAGTCCCGAGCGCATCAATCCGGGCGACAAGGAGCATCGCGTCACCGGCATTCTGAAGGTCACTTCGGGCTCCACGCCGGAGACGGCCGATTTCGTCGACCGCCTGTACGGCTCGGTGATCACCGCCGGCACGTACCGGGCCAGCTCGCTGAAGGTGGCCGAGGCGGCGAAGGTCATCGAGAACACCCAGCGCGATCTGAACATCGCGCTGGTCAACGACCTGGCCATCCTGTTCAACAAGCTGGGCATCGACACGCTGGAAGTGCTGCAGGCCGCCGGCACCAAGTGGAACTTCCTGCCGTTCCGCCCGGGCCTGGTGGGCGGTCACTGCATCAGCGTGGATCCGTATTACCTCACGCACAAAGCGCAGGAGGTGGGCCATCATTCGGACGTGATCCTGGCCGGCCGCCGCACCAACGACGGCATGGGGCCGTACATCGCCGGCGAAGTGATCCGCCTGATGGTGCGCAAAGGCATCAACCCGGTGCAGGCGCGCGTGCTGATCCTGGGCCTGGCATTCAAGGAGAATTGCCCGGATCTGCGCAACACCCGCGTGGTCGATATCGTGCTGGCTCTGCGCGGCTACAATGCCCATGTCGATGTCCACGATCCGTGGATCAACGCCGCCGAAGCCGAGCACGAATATGCCATCACGCCTGTCGCCCAGCCGCAGCCCGGCAGCTACGACGCGGTGATCGTCGCCGTGGGCCATCAGCAATTCGTCGGCATGGGGCCCGCTGGCATCCGCGCGTTCGGCAAGGCCGCCTCGGTGATCTACGACGTGAAATGCCTGCTGCCGCGCGAGACGGTCGATGGCCGCCTCTGAACGGGACTTCATGCCATGAAAGTACTGGTCACCGGCACCGCCGGCTTCATCGGCTCACACGTCGCGCTGCAACTGCTCGAACGCGGCGATGAGGTCGTCGGTTTCGACAACCTCAACGACTACTACGACGTCAATCTGAAGAAAGCGCGGCTGGCGCGTTTCATCGCGCACCCGGGCTATACGCATATCCATGCCGACCTGGCCGACCGCGCGGCGGTGGAAAGCGCCTTCGCCAGGCACAAGCCGCAGCGCGTGATCAACCTGGCGGCGCAGGCAGGCGTGCGCTATGCGGCCGAAAACCCGCACGTGTACGTGGCCAGCAACATCACCGGTTTTCTGCACCTACTGGAAGGCTGTCGCCAGCATGGCGTGGAGCACCTGGTGTTCGCCTCCACCAGCTCCGTGTACGGAGCCGACACTGCCATGCCGTTTTCCGAGCATCAGCCCACCGAGCACCCGCTTACCCTCTACGCCGCCTCCAAGAAAGCCAACGAGCAGATGGCGCACAGTTATGCGCATCTGTACGGCATCCCATGCACGGGGCTGCGTTTCTTCACGGTCTATGGCCCATGGGGACGCCCGGACATGGCGCTGTTCCTGTTCACCAAGGCCATACTGGCCGGCGAACCGATCAAGGTGTTCAACCACGGCTTGCACAAACGCAGCTTCACCTACGTGGACGACATCGTGGAAGGCGTGATCCGCACGCTGGACAAGCTGCCGGGCAGGGACAGCGGCTGGAACGGGGATCATCCCGACCCGGCCAGCAGCGGCGTCGCACCCTACCGGCTGTACAACATCGGCAATGCGGAAACGGTGGAACTGTTGCGCTACATCACGGTGCTGGAGCAGTGCCTCGGGCGCAAGGCGCAAATGGAAATGCTGCCTTTGCAGGCGGGCGACGTACCCGATACCGAGGCGGACGTATCGGAACTGATCCAGGCGGTCGGGTATGCGCCGAGGGTTTCAGTCGATACGGGCGTTGCCAATTTCGTCAGCTGGTACCGCGAGTACTACCGCGTGTAGCCGAGAGGCGGGGGACGGTCCCATCATGCGCACCTTGCTCATTTTCCACCCCGCGCCACCCATCGACGTGCGCGCACAAAAAAGCCCCACTTCAGGGGCTAAGTTGCGTATCTGGCGGAGAGAGAGGGAGACCGTTACCAAATCCCCAAACCCGCACCAGACCTAGCCCGACAGCGCATGGACCTCGGCCAAAAGTGTCCAAGGGAGTGTCCAAGCGCGCAAGCTAACCCACGGGCTAGGGCCTCAGCTACCCCTAGATGCGGCCCTCAACGTTCAGAATCTCATTCAGGCGGTCCCGCTTCATCTTGCGGCAGAAGAAAACAACGCTCTGGAGCACCAGGGCCAGCACGAGCGCCCGCCACCAAAGGGGTTCAAACGGGTGGAGCAGGAGCGGCACCCAAAAGAGGTTGGCTGCACGCCTGAACACTCGGGAGAGGACCTCATGACAGAGCGCCTCGACGGAAAGCAAAACAAGTTTCAGTGTGGACATCGGTGTCTCGTTGGCTGGATGGGAACTCCAGCGTACTGAAACTTTTTGAGTGTCAAGCTCAAACTATCCCCGTTTAACTCGGGTTGATGCATTTTTTCCGGCCACTCGACTTGCGCCTCCTGAATACTTTGACCCGTCAGTCGTTCGGCTTCCAAATATGCCGGACAAAAAGTTCGCAGAGTTCCGTGGGACGAGTTGCCCCCTCCTCCCATTTCGCGTCGAAGCTGGCCAGCCCAACACTGAGCGCAGCCAGCGCATACGGGCTTTGGCCCCATATCCGGCGAGGCTCTGCCCGCACCCACTCAAACGCGCTCACGATCTCCCTTGCATCGCAAATCAGAAGGCGCTCGATGGCCCAATTCAGACGCATCAGCTGCGCTGATGTAACCAAGCCGGCAGCATAGGCCCGAAGCCCACGCGACACCCAAACAGCCTTAACCTCGCTATCCACCCGGTCCAGCAACGTGAGCACAGCCTCCGCAGCACGTTTGGCAAACTCCGGTTCACGGTCCAACCGGTCGATGACCACCCTCCGCTTCTCGGGAGAGATTGCCTGGAAGTCCGCCAAGAATGCTGCGATACGTTTGACCAAAAAATAGTCGCGTACGCTAGAAACTGTCTTTCCTGCTGCAACAATCCACTTAAGGATGGGAACCTCGCCAGCCAAGTCAGTGAAATGCTCAACAGCCTTATCACCGGCCTCAATTAACGCGCTCGTGGCCTCCGGGTTCTCTAAAGTCTGTCGGAAACTGCTGGCTGCTCCACTTCCTTCCTTGCCTTTCATGCGTTTCTCCTTGTGTTTGGAAAATCCTAGCCAACATCGAGCGCTGGCCACGTCCAGCGTTCGATATTGGCCTATATCTGCTTCCGCTTTCTGCGCTCCGCTTGCATCTCCTCCATGAGCCGAGGCACCTCAGGGGTCGGCCGCGCAATGCTCGCTAGATAGATGTATTCGACATCCTCCCAGAACCAAGCGATCGCTTCGGTTGCCTGCTGAAGAAACACCGCGGGGAACTCGACCATGCCGAATGGGGCTGGCCCCACCAGCGGTTCCCGCCCATCGGGCATCGCCCAACTCGCTTCAACCAGTTTTTCCCATATGGGCCAGAACTCAGGAGACCGCTCAAACAAGGTTCGCGCCGCAGGTCCATCGCCGTGCCGGCAGGCATTTCCGACCAGTTGCAGGAGGTCAAGCACCGGGAAACTGTCAAAGGCATCCATCCGGATGACACGTAGCCGGAAAAATGCATCTTGGAGGACATCCCAAGTTGCACGCTGCAAATCCACATCGCTTTGTCCAAAGGGATCGCATGTTTGCAGATACCCCCGAAGTTGCCGCTCCCAAATCGACTGAAGTGCTAAGCAAAATGCCTCAATCGTGGCTCGCTTGAGTTGCCGCGCGTCGTCAGCGGCAAAGAGCGCCCCGTCTTCATTACTGCTTTCCCAGGTGCCAATCTGGGCATCCAGGGTAGTCAGTGCTGGCTGGATGACTTCCTTGTAGTACGCACGCACACGCAGCGCATGAATGACGCCGCCCGTGATGGTCAGGTAGTTATTGGTCCATCGGTGGTCTTCAATGGACATCAGTGGCTACGAAGGCGTGCGCTGACTAACTCGCTTTTCACTGGCCTTCTTTGCAGCACCCTTGGCCGCCCCCGCCACATCCTCGGCGTGGCCTGGTGAGCGCAGTCGATCTTCGACTGCCCCACCGAAATCCTTCAGGGTATGCCCACAAGCGTGAGCCCAGTCCAAAAGCTGCAAGCCATCCAGCCGCTTTAGCCCGGTCTCCGCCTGGCTCACATAGTTCTGAGAGCGACCTAGCCGCTGCGCTAGGTCCGTCTGGGTCAACTCGGCATCCAGGCGAAACGTGCGCAAGGCCCAGCCCACCGCCCTGTAATCCGGCCGGTACTGAGACTTTTTCGCCGTCTTTTGTGGCGGCTTTGGCTTAAGACGTTGCATCGCTTTCCACCCGCTGGCTGGCGGGTCAGAAAGCTATACACCTACTAACGATACACCTACATCGTTTATCTCTAGTTAGGATATAGCCACTTCAACTAAGCTACGGTTCGGCCCGGGGCGATTCGGCACTGCCCGCCCCCTTCCACTGAAGTCAGTGCCGCTCAAGGAACAGGGGTATCTAATGAAAACCGCACTTCGCGCTGCCTTGCTTGCCCTGACCGTGTTGCTCGCAGCCTGCGCCACCACGGGCCAGCCGTTCGATTCTTCCGCCATCCAGGGCTTCAAAGCCGGCCAGACAACCCAGGCCGACGTGCGGGCCAAATTGGGCGAGCCCCAAATCAAGACGGCTGGCGAAGATGGACCGGGCACCTCCACCTGGACCTATGCAAGCGGCACCACGCCCCTCGTCGCCGTGCCCTTCGCCCATCCCAAGACCAAAGAACAGTCCGTCGCGTTGAGCTTTGACGCCCGCGGTGTGCTTCAACACATCGACGAGCGCGAGCAGAACTTCTGACGGTAACGTCCGGAGCCATCCCTATGAATCGACTCCTGCGATTCGGCTTGCCCCTGCTTTGGCTGCTCGCCTATCTGGCGGGCATCCGTGGCCCCATCACGACCGCACTACTGCTCGCGGCGATCACCGTCTGGCTGTGGCCCCTGCTCCGCAAAACCATGGCATCGGGCAGCACCCCCGCGCCACATAACCCCAACGCCTCGCCCCTGGCGTCGTCGTTCGACACGACCCCATCGCCGGACACGGGATGGACGCGCTTCACCGTCTACCCGGCGCGAGGCAAAGGACCGCTGACGACGCTGCCGGGCTTCATTGGCGCGGCTGGTGCCAGCGTTGGCGCCGTGTGGTTGGTCGGCCAGCACTTTCCCTACAACGCATCGGATGCACAGGAAGCATTGCTTCTGCTTGTGGCCATCGCCGTGTTCATTGCCGTGAATTGGGCCCTTCATCGGCCCTACCTATCCGGCTATCGGGCGACGACGGTCATCCATGACCCAAACCGGTGGCCGCCGACCCTAGTCCGCTCGCCCCTCATCCAGGAAAGCAGAAAGCCGGAACATGTCAAGCATCCTTGACATGAAAAAGGCCAACCTGGAGGGGCTGGCCTTCGGGGTGGCCCTGGCTCGGGCTTGGACGCTTAGCGTTGGGGCTCTACGCGGGGTGGCTCTGAGCGTCGCGTTCCACAGGAACGCTAAGACGCGCTCTTTGCCGTCAGCTTGACAGGTCTTGGATGTTCGCTAGGTTTGGAAAAAATGGGAGGCCGTCATGTCCACTGCAGACCACATCAAAAGCGAAGGCGAAACCACAAACCAAAAGCAGTTTTGGTTGCAATGCTATGTTTCCGCTTTGACACGCCTCAATCCGAAAGAGGCTGCAAAAGAAGCGGATGAGTCTCTCGTCGTTTGCAATGAACGATGGGCAACCGCACCCACAGTCGCCTCTTGGCGTTTTGCTCATCAGTTTCCTGTTGGCACAACCTTCGACGCGAACAGCGACAAGAATCTGTAATTCGAAAGGTGGAGCCTACAGTTATGGCCCGAATGGCGGAGCCACTTCTTCGCCTTCGTACTTCCTGTCGTGAAGTTCGAGAAACTTTGCTTCAGCAACAAACTGAGCAGCGGCCGACTGAGCATTCGTTCTCAACGCATCGTCGAAGGAACGAAGGTCGCCTAAGGCAAATTCAAATTGATTGCGCGCCACATCGAGAACATCACCAGATGTTAGGCGTAGCGTAAAAACGCTCCTCCGCTCATAGCATGTATAACCATCAGCTTCGTACTTCCTCACAAAAATGAACTCAACGACCGCGGTTCCGCTGCGAGGACTGACGGCCCAAACTCGTTCTGATTCAAACATTTCCACTCCTGGTCAATTTTTGGCTACTCGAGCAATCTACTGATGGCCGTCAAGTCCAACCCATAGGTCAGCGCTGGATGAATCGCTTTCGCCAACTCCCTGGGCGTGTACTCGCGCGAGTAGGCGGCGTGATGCTCGTCATCGAGTTCATGCCCCACGTACTGAGCCCGATACTCCGCAGGCACATCATCGCCCTGCATCACCTGGACAACGGTCTTGCGGAGTGAATGAAACCCGACCTTCCCCACTTCTGCTTTGATGCGCAGCGTATCGATGTAGCGCCCAAACGCCGCCGATAGAAAGTTGCCTGCGCCGTTCACGGAGCCCACCTTCGCACGCGGGAAAAACCGGGATTCCCCTGCTGCCTTCAACGCCTTCACCCGCTCAAGAATGCCCAGCATGATGAGATCGGCATGGATGGGGATGGTCCGCTCGCTGGCGTCCGTCTTGAGGCTTTGCCCTACTCCCTGGGCAGTGATGCGGAAGCATGACACCCCATCGACCTCGACAAAATCCGCCAGGGCCAGTTGCCCCACCTCAGACACCCGCGCGCCGGTATACAGGCCGATGAGTGCACCCCAGCGTACGGACTCGCTTAGCGTCGCCAAATGCTCGGGGTCATAGAGCGCGTCCAACTGCTCCACGGTGAAGGCTTGGAATCCGAGTTTCCGCCGCAAGCGCTTTTCGCGCGTCCCGTACGTGATTTGCCCGACTGCCGGGTTCCCTGCCATACGCGCCCGCCTCCCTGCCTGCTCGAAGGCTTGAGCATAGCGAGCCGATAGTAGGTACGCACGCACCTGCGCCGCACGCGCATCGCGCGTGCCCAAACTGCGCTTGATGACGCGTAGGCCCAAGAGGGGTTGCAGTGCGAGCGGCACCTTCTGACGGAAGTGAAAAACACCCGTCGAAGACCGAACCAGGTGATGCGGCAGACGCATGGCGAAGTGTCCACGCCGGTGTCCACGCGCCGTTTTCTCTGGGCACAAAAAAGCCCTGAAAAATCAGGGCTCTTTGCGTATCTGGCGGAGAGAGAGGGATTCGAACCCTCGATAAGGCTTTTGACCCTATACTCCCTTAGCAGGGGAGCCCCTTCGGCCACTCGGGCATCTCTCCGGGGTTTTCTTCGCATCGGTGCGGAGCCGGCAAGGATACCGACCGGCGTGGTCGAGGTAAAGACTTAAATTCGCGCGGTCCGCGCGGTCAATGCCCGGCGGACTCGTCCGAGGGCCCGCCGGTTTCGTTCTCGCCCTTGATCCGCTGGTAAATTTCCTCGCGGTGGACGGCTACCGTCTTCGGCGCGTTGATGCCGATGCGTACCTGATTGCCTTTCACGCCAAGAACGGTAACGGTCACCTCGTCGCCGATCATCAGGGTTTCACCGACCCTGCGGGTCAGAATCAACATGGTTGCTACTCCATAAAGCTGTTGGTCACAGGCTCACGGCCTGGCGGTGCCTCACCCCTGAGCGTCCGCCATCCCGCAGTTCGACGATTGATCCGCCGAAGGCCCTACCGCCTTCCCGGCTCACAGCCAAAACACTCCTGAGCGTCCTGACTGGCGATACAGCCGTTCCCGGCAGCATCGACACAGGCCGATAGTACTTGAGCCTTATTCGTATGCGCAACGCGTCTGGATCAGGCCAAACCGCCTGCCGTTCATGCTCCGAACGGGCTACTGGGTGGCGATCCACTCGGGCAGCGCCGCCAGGATCGCCGGCAGGTTCGGCGTGTCGGCCCCGCCGCCCTGGGCCATGTCCGGACGTCCGCCGCCCTTGCCGTCGATCTGCGCGGCGACGTGCGCCACCACGCCACCGGCCTTGATCCGGCCCAGCGCCTTGCCATGTACTCCGGCAATCAGGGAAACCCGGCCATCGGCCGCGCCCGCAAGCAGGATCACGCAGTCGCCCAGTTGCTGCTTGAGCTGGTCCACGCTGTCGCGCAGCGACTTCGCATCCAGCCCCTCCAGGCGTGCCGCCACCACCTTGATGCCGTCGACATCCTTCGCCGCCCCGGCCAGGTCGGCGGTAGCCGAACCGGCAGCCTTGCTGCGCAGCGATTCGAGCTCGCGCTCCAGCCTCTTCTGGCGGTCGAACAGCTGGCGCAGCTTGTCCACCGCGTCGTCGCCGCTGCTGGAGAGCAGCTGCGAGAACTCGGCCAGGCGGCGTTCCTCATCAGCAACCCAGGCCAGCGCGCCGGCGCCAGTCACCGCCTCTATGCGGCGCACGCCCGAGGCCACACCGGCTTCGCCGACGATCTTGAACAGGCCGATATCGCCGGTGCGGCCGACATGGGTGCCACCGCACAGTTCGGTGGAGAAATCGCCCATCTTCAGCACGCGCACTTCGTCGCCGTATTTTTCGCCGAACAACGCCATCGCGCCGAACTCGATCGCATCGTCGTAGCCCATGTTGTGCACTTCGGCCGCCGCATTGCGACGCACCTCGGCGTTCACCAGCGCCTCGACCCGGGCCAGCTCGTCGTGGCTCATCGGTTTGTGGTGCGAGAAATCGAAGCGCAACCGCTCCGGCGCCACCAGCGAGCCCTTCTGCGTGACGTGAGTGCCAAGCACCTGACGCAACGCAGCGTGCAGCAGATGGGTGGCCGAATGGTTGAGTACGATCGCCTGGCGCCGCGACGCGTCCACGGCGGCCTCGACCAGGTCGCCGCTGCGCAACGGCTGCGCGCCATGCCAGCGACCGGCGTGGCCGAAGAACACGCCACCCATCTTCAGCGTATCGCCGACCTCGAAGCGGCCAGCCGGACTGGACAGCGTACCGGCATCGCCGACCTGGCCGCCCGACTCGGCGTAGAACGGCGTGCGGTCGAGGATCACGAGGCCATCCTCGCCTTCAGCCAGTTGCTCGACCTGCCGGCCGCCGCGCACGATGCCAAGCACCTTGCTGCCCTGCGCCTGCAACGCCTCGTAACCGAGGAACACCGTGGGCTTGAGCTGGCTGGCCAGCTCAGCCGGCATCTGGCCCTTGGCTTCGAACTTGCCCGCGGCGCGGGCTCGCTCGCGCTGTTCGTTCATGGCCTGCTCGAAGCCGGCCATGTCCACTTCCAGCCCGCGCTCGCGGGCGATGTCGGCGGTGAGGTCGACCGGGAAGCCGTAGGTGTCGTAGAGACGGAACGCGTCGGCGCCGGGGATGATCCTGCCCGACTTCGCCGCGACCTCGTCGAACAGGCGCATGCCGTGCTCCAGCGTCTCGCCGAAACGCTGCTCCTCGGTGCGCAACGCGTCCTCGACGAAGGCCTGCTTCGCCGGCAGCTCGGGATAGGCCTGGCCCATTTCCTCGACCAGCGGCGGCACCATCTTCCAGAAGAAGTCGCCGCGCACGCCGAGCATCCAGCCGTGCCGCAGCGCGCGGCGGATGATCCGGCGCAGCACGTAGCCGCGGCCCTCGTTCGACGGCAGCACGCCGTCGACGATCAGGAATGCGCAGGCGCGGATGTGGTCGGCGATCACCCGCAGCGACTTGTTGGCGAGATCCTTCGTGCCGGTGAGCTCGCCGGCCACGCGGATCAGGTGCGCGAACAGGTCGATCTCGTAGTTGGAATGCACGTGCTGCAGCACGGCGGCCAGTCGCTCCAGGCCCATGCCGGTATCCACGCATGGCGCTGGCAGCGGCGAGAGCGTCCCGTCCGGCGCGCGATCGAACTGCATGAACACCAGGTTCCAGATCTCGATGTAGCGGTCGCCGTCCTCGTCAGGCGAGCCGGGTGGCCCGCCGGCCACGCCGGGGCCGTGGTCGTAGAAGATCTCGGTACATGGACCGCAGGGGCCGGTGTCGGCCATCTGCCAGAAATTGTCGGACGCATAGGGCGCGCCCTTGTTGTCGCCGATGCGCACGATGCGCTCGGCCGGCACGCCGACCTGCCTGTTCCAGATGTCGAAGGCTTCGTCGTCGGTGTGGTAGACGGTGACCCACAGTTTGTCTGCCGGCAGCCTGAAGACTTCCGTCAGCAGCTCCCACGCCCAGACGATCGCCTCGCGCTTGAAGTAGTCGCCGAACGACCAGTTGCCCAGCATCTCGAAGAAGGTGTGGTGGCGCGCGGTGTAGCCCACGGCATCCAGGTCATTGTGCTTGCCGCCGGCGCGCAGGCAGCGCTGCACGTCGGCCGCGCGCACATAAGGCAGCTTCTCGCTGCCGAGGAACACGTTCTTGAACGGCACCATGCCCGAGTTGGTGAACAGCAACGTCGGGTCGCTGGCCGGCACCAGCGAGCTGGACGGCACGATGGTGTGACCCTTGGAGCGGAAGTAGTCGAGGAAGGCGGAACGGATGTCGGAGGTTTTCATGCGGATCAAGGTGGCAGGCGACAAAGGCCACACCGGGGCCAGGCCGCTCGACCCGTCAGCCCGTCATCCACGGATGACCGGTTTCAGGAAATATCGTTGGCTTCGTCCACTTCGGCGTGGGTAACACTTCGTACTGTGGCGGCGGCAAAGCCGCGGCGCAAGAGGAATTGCGCCCGGCGCGAGCGTTCGGCCGGGTCCGCCGTGCCTGCGCTACCGTAGCGGCGACGCAACTGGACGGCGGCCGAGACGTCCCAGTCGACCTCGGCCGCATCCAGTAATGCACGGATGCGTGTGTCGGTCAGGCCGTGGCTTTTCAGCTCCACGCGCAGGCGCAGCGGGCCGTAGCCCTGGGCGATCCGGCTGCGCAGCAGCACCTCGGCGAAACGGTCATCGTCCTGATAGTGCTGCTCGCCGAGCCGGTCCAGCGCGGCAGTAGCCTCGTCGCCCTCGTAGCCGCCCTGGCGCAGCTTGGTCTTCAGCTCCTTGCGCGAATGCTCGCGGAGCGCCAGCAGGCCCAGCGCCTTGTCGTAGGCGCTGCGCTTCGGCTTGGCCGAATCATCCTTGCCGGGCGGGCGTTTCATGGCCACGCAAACGGACATGGCCCGGGCAAGCCGGGCCATGTCTTCCGCGGGAAACCGTCAACGGACACGGATCACGCTTCCTCGAGCGCCTCTTCCGCGGCGGCGGCGGCCGGGCGGCCCGCCGGGACCAGCAGGCGCTCGCGCAGCTGCTTGTCGATCTCGTTGGCGATCGCGGGGTTGTCGCGCAGGAACTGGCGCACGTTCTCCTTGCCCTGGCCGATGCGGTCGCCGTTGTAGCTGTACCAGGCGCCGGACTTGTCGATCAGGTTCTGCGCCACGCCCAGTTCGATGATCTCGCCCTCGCGCGAGGTGCCCTCGCCGTACAGGATCTCGAACTCGCATTGGCGGAACGGCGGCGCCACCTTGTTCTTGACCACCTTGACGCGGGTCTCCGAGCCGATGATCTCCTCGCCTTTCTTCACCGCGCCGATGCGGCGGATGTCCAGGCGCACCGAGGCGTAGAACTTCAGCGCGTTGCCGCCGGTCGTGGTCTCGGGGCTGCCGAACATCACGCCGATCTTCATGCGGATCTGGTTGATGAAGATCACCAGGCAGCCGGATTTCTTGATATTGGCGGTGAGCTTGCGCAGCGCCTGGCTCATCAGGCGGGCGTGCAGGCCGACGTGGGAGTCGCCCATCTCGCCCTCGATTTCCGCCTTCGGGGTCAGCGCGGCGACCGAGTCGACCACCACCATGTCGACTGCGCCGGAGCGCACCAGCATGTCGGCGATTTCCAGCGCCTGCTCGCCGGTATCCGGCTGCGACACCAGCAGGTCGTCGACCTTGACACCCAGCTTTTCGGCATAGGTTGGGTCGAGCGCGTGCTCGGCGTCGATGAACGCCGCGGTGCCGCCGGCACGCTGGCAGTTGGCGATCGCCTGCAGGGTCATGGTGGTCTTGCCGGAGGACTCCGGACCGTAGATCTCGACCACGCGGCCACGCGGCAGTCCGCCGACGCCGAGCGCGATGTCCAGCCCCAGCGAACCGGTGGAGACCGTCTCGACCGGTTCGTTGACGCGGTCGCCCATGCGCATCACGGCGCCTTTGCCGAACTGCTTTTCGATCTGGCCGAGGGCGGAGGTGAGCGCCTTGCGCTTGTTGTCATCCATCGTCTTGTGTTCCGGTTGGGCTGTGATTGGAGTGCATGATGCCCGGATCGGATCTCACCGGCTGCGATCAAGGGGTGCGATCACGGGAAATCGACGTTGACGGCCAGTATCCCACACTGGTCAAGCGGGTCTGGCGGCGGATCGCGCGTCACTCCGTCAGTGTTTTGCGCAGGCCGATGAGCGCCGCCGCCACGGTCTGCCGGCGCACCGCCTCGCGGTCGCCCGGAAAATGGAACTGCCGCGCATGACCGTAGCCGCCGCGGCGCTTCCAGCTGATCCACACCGTGCCGACCGGCTTGTCTGGGGTGCCGCCGGAAGGTCCGGCGATGCCGGTCACCGCCACCGCCACGCCGGCGCCGAAACGCGCCAGCGCGCCGGATACCATCTCCAGCGCGGTTTCCTCGCTGACCGCCCCGCTGTGCTCCAGCGTGCGCGGATTGACTCCGAGCAGCGCCTCCTTGGCCTCGTAGCTGTAGGTCACCACGCCGGCGTCGAACCAGGCCGAGCTGCCCGGCAGGTCGGTAAGCGTCTTGGCGATCCAGCCGCCGGTGCACGACTCGGCCGTCACCAGCATCAGCCGACAACGCTGTACTTCGGTGGCTACCTCGCCGGCCAGCGCCTGCAGCTCGGCATCGGTAGGAACGGACGATGACTCCATGCGAGACTCCTGGACTTGGACGAAACTCTGCGCCACGCGCAGGGGCACCGTTCTACCTGTTCCGCGCGACCACGCCAAGACTTGCATTGCATGAGCCAAGACGATCTCACCAAGCACACCCCGTTCATGCGCCAGTACCTCTCGGCCAAGGCGGAGCACCCGGACGTGCTGCTGTTCTTCCGCATGGGCGATTTCTACGAGCTGTTCTACGACGACGCGCGCAAGGCGGCGCGGCTGCTCGACATCACCCTGACCCAGCGCGGGCAGTCCGGCGGCGCGCCGATCCCGATGGCCGGCGTGCCGTACCACGCGGCGGAAAACTACCTGGCTCGGCTGGTGCGGCTCGGTGAATCGGTGGCGATCTGCGAACAGATGGGCGACCCGGCGCTGGCCAAGGGCATCGTCGAGCGCAAGGTGGTGCGCGTCGTCACGCCCGGCACGGTGACCGATGCCGCGCTGCTGGAGGAGCGCCGCGACAACCTGCTGCTGGCGATCGCCGCCGGCACGCACGGCGACTACGGCCTGGCCTGGGTGGACCTCACCTCCGGCCGCTTCCTGCTCAGCGAAGTGCCGAACGCCGAGGCGCTGGCCGCCGAACTAGCGCGGCTGCAGCCGGCCGAAACCCTGGTCGGCGAGGACGTGGCCTGGCCGAAACTGGTCAGCACCCTGCCCGGCCTGCGCAAGCGCCCGCCGTGGCACTTCGACGGCGATGCCGCCAAACGCGAACTGAACCGTTTCTTCGGCACCCGCGACCTCGGCGGCTTCGGCGTGGACAGGCTGCCGCTGGCGGTCGCTGCCGCCGGCTGCCTGCTCGGCTATGTCGAGGAAACCCAGAAAAGCGCGCTGCCGCATCTCACCGGCATGGCGGTGGAAAGTGCGAGCGAGACGATCGCGCTGGACGCGGCCACCCGCCGCAACCTGGAACTGGACACGCATCCCAGCGGTCGCACCGAACATACCCTGCTCGGCGTGCTCGACGAAACCGTGACGCCGATGGGCGCGCGCCTGTTGCGCCGCTGGCTGACCCGGCCGCTGCGCTCGCGCGACGTGCTGCGCCAGCGCCATCAGGCGATCGGTACGCTGATCGACAGTCGGCGCCACGAGAGCCTGCGCGAACAACTGCGCCGCATCGGCGACCTCGAGCGCATCCTCGCCCGCGTCGCGCTGCGTTCGGCGCGGCCGCGCGACCTTTCGACGCTGCGCGATGGCCTGCTGGCCGCGCCCAGTGTCACCAGTGCGATCTTCCCCGGCCGCGAAGACCAGGAAGCGGCCATCCATGGCCGCACTCCTCAACAGGAGCTCAGCCCGCTGCTGCATGCCCTGGTCGAACGCATCGGCGACCATGCCGACAGTGCCGCCCTGCTCGCCAGCGCCATCGTGGAACAGCCGCCGGTGCTGCAGCGCGACGGCGGCGTGATTGCCGACGGCTACGACGCGGAACTCGACGAACTGCGCCGCCTGTCCACCCACGCCGACCAGTACCTGGTCGAGCTGGAGGAACGCGAGAAGGCCGCCAGCGGCATCCCCACGCTCAAGGTCGGCTACAACCGCGTGCACGGCTACTACATCGAGATCACCCGGGCACAGTCGGACAAGGCGCCCACCCACTACACGCGCCGGCAGACGACGAAGAACGCCGAGCGCTACATCACCGAGGAACTGAAGGCGTTCGAGGACAAGGTGCTGTCGGCCAAGGAACGCTCGCTGATGCGCGAGCGTGCGCTGTACGAGGCGCTGCTCGACACGCTCACCGAAAAACTCGACCCGCTGAAAACCGCCGCCGCCGCGATGGCCGAGCTGGACGTGCTGGCTACCATGGCCGAGCGCGCCGAGGCGCTGGACTGGAGCGCTCCGCAGCTCACCGACGAGCCCGGCATCGCGATCGAACGCGGCCGTCATCCGGTGGTCGAGAAAGTTCGCGACGAGCCGTTCGAGCCGAACGACCTGAAGCTCGACGACACCCGCCGCATGCTGGTGATCACCGGCCCGAACATGGGCGGCAAGTCCACCTACATGCGCCAGAACGCGCTGATCGTGCTGCTCGCGCACATCGGCAGCTACGTGCCGGCGGCGAGCGCGGTGATCGGCCCGATCGACCGCATCTTCACCCGCATCGGCGCCGGCGACGACCTCTCGCGCGGCCAGTCCACCTTCATGGTGGAGATGAGCGAGACAGCCAACATCCTCCACAACGCCACGGCCGACAGTCTGGTGCTGATGGACGAGGTCGGCCGCGGCACCAGCACCTACGACGGCCTGTCGCTGGCGCGTGCCGCCGCCGTGCACCTGGCGCGCCATTGCCGCGCGTACACCCTGTTCGCCACGCACTATTTCGAGCTGACCGAACTGGCCGGCGAATTCGCGTCGATCGCCAACGTGCATCTGGACGCCGTGGAGTTCCACGACCAGAAGCGAGGCGAGCAACTGGTGTTCATGCACGCAGTGAAGGAGGGTCCGGCCAACCGCAGCTTCGGCCTGCAGGTGGCCGCGTTGGCCGGCCTGCCGAAATCGGTGATCGCCGAAGCGAAACGCACCCTGGCCGAGCTCGAGCGCGGCATGCACCAGCACGCCAGCGCACCCGCGCCGGCCGGTGAACCTTCGCCGCAACTGCGCCTGTTCGCCCCGGCGCAGCCTTCCGCCGCCGAGCGCATGCTGGAAGAGATCGACCCGGATGCGCTGACCCCGCGCGAAGCGCTGGAACTGCTTTACCGCCTGAAACGACCGGGCTGAGCGCCGGCGGCCAACGCCGCCGGCCGCCGCCACCTTGCGCTCACGCCTCGTCGGGGATGCTCACCTGCCGGGCACGGCAGCGGCCGCCTATCGATAGCCTTGAACTATCGCCAACATCGAAACATTCGAATTCCATTGATCGTCATGCCTGCGTAGATTGGCCGAACACCAAGTCCCCCACAGGAGCCCGCCATGAGCCAGAACCGCAAGACGCTGACCACCGACGCCGGCGCCCCGGTGTCCGACAACCAGAACAGCCTCACCGCCGGCCCGCGCGGCCCGCTGCTGGTGCAGGACGTGGCGCTGTTCGAGAAGCATGCGCACTTCAACCGCGAGCGCATCCCCGAACGCGTGGTGCATGCCAAGGCCTCGGCCGCGTTCGGCACGCTCACCATCACCCGCGACATCACGAAGTACACCCGCGCCAGGGTATTCAAGCCCGGCACGCAGACGCCGATGCTGGCGCGCTTCTCCACCGTGGCCGGCGAGCGCGGCGCGGCCGACGCCGAGCGCGACGTGCGCGGCTTCGCGCTGAAGTTCTACACGGAAGAAGGCAACTGGGACCTGGTCGGCAACAACACGCCGGTGTTCTTCATCCGCGACCCGTACAAGTTCCCCGACTTCATCCACACGCAGAAGCGCGACCCGCGCAGCAACATGCGCAACCCCATTGCGATGTGGGACTACTGGTCGCTGTCGCCGGAATCGCTGCACCAGGTCACCACCCTGATGAGCGACCGCGGCATTCCCGCCACGCTGCGCCACATGCACGGCTTCGGCAGCCACACCTACAGCTTCTGGAACGAGGCCGGCGAGCGCCACTGGGTGAAGTTCCACTTCAAGACGCAACAGGGCATCAGCAACCTCACCAACGCGGAAGCGGCGAAGCTGATCGGCGAGGACCGCGAATCGCACCAGCGCGACCTGTACGAGGCGATCGAGCGCAGGGATTTCCCGAAGTGGACGCTGTACGTGCAGGTGATGCCCGAGGTCGACGCGGAGAACACCTGGTACAACCCGTTCGACCTGACCAAGGTTTGGCCGCACAAGGACTACCCGCTGATCGAGGTCGGGGTGATGGAACTCAACCGCAACCCCGACAACTACTTCGCCCAGGTCGAGCAGTCCAGCTTCTCGCCCGCGAACGTGGTGCCCGGCATCGGCTTCTCGCCGGACAAGGTGCTGCAGTTCCGCCTGTTCTCCTACGCCGACGCCGCGCGCTACCGGCTCGGCGCGAACCACGACCAGCTGCCGGTGAACCAGCCGCGCTGCCCGGTGCACAACTACGCGCGCGACGGGTCGATGCGCCACGGCGACAACGGCGGCGGCAGCGTGAACTACGAGCCGAACTCGTTCGGCGGCCCGGTCGAGGACCCGTCGGTGCAGGAGCCGCCGCTGAAAATTTCAGGCGATGCCGACCGTTACGATCACCGCGCCGGCAACGACGACTACCGGCAACCCGGCGACCTGTTCCGCCTGATGAGCGACGCGCAGAAGCAGCAATTGTTCGACAACATCGCCGCGGCGATGCAGGGTGTGCCGGAAGACATCATCCGCCGCCAGCTCGGCCACTTCGCCAAGGCTGATCCGGCCTATGCGGCAGGCGTGGCAAGGGCGCTGGGCATGGCGATCTGAGGCTGGCCCTCAGCCGATGCCGTGAACCACCTGCAGCGGGGGCACGCCGGCCAGGCGCGGGGTGGCTTCCGCGTCGGGCATCGCGATATCGGGAATGTCGGCCAGCTCATCGACCGACAGTTCCGTGGCCAGTGCCGGCAGTGCTTCGACGGGTGCCGGTACCGGTGCCGACGGCAAACGGCCGTCCAGACGACCGGACTGCACCAGCTGTCCGATGCGCAGGTACACTTCGTTGCGGTCGAACGGCTTGCGCATGAAATCGTCGGCGCCGAAGCGCTGCACGTAGAATTGCTCGGTCGCCTGCGGGTTGCCGCTGATCATCACGATCGGGATGTGCCGGGTCCGTGGATCGTGGCGCAGCGCTCGCAGCACGGCGAAGCCGTTCATGCCCGGCATCACGATGTCGAGGAAGATCAGCGCCGGCTGCTCGCTGCAGGCCAGCCCGATCGCATCCAGGCCACTGGTGGCGTTGAGCACGGCGTAACCGTCCTGGCGCAGCATCTTGCCGAGCACGGCGCAGATCGTGGGCGAATCGTCGACCACCAGCATGCGTGCACCCAGCGTGGCCCGCGGCGCCTCATTCTCCTCCGCGGCCACATGGCTGCTGAGCAGGCGCTTGAAGAAGCCGATGCCATTGATCAGTGCGTGTCCGTCCATGCAAGCCTCCCGGGCCGATGGGATGGCGCGACAGCGCCAACCCCGTGGATTTGCGAGGATATTCCCGCAGATCCGCCCCCCGTTCTGCGATGCACTGCTCAGCGCGTATCCTTCAGCCGTCGCAATTCGCGCCGCGCCTGCTTGTCCGGGCGCTTCACCGGACCGTTCGCACCGACCAGGCGCTTCTGCTCGCGGGCCGCCTCGCGCGCCACGCAGCTCGCCTCGGTCTCGCGATACAGCGCCTGCGCCGCGCTGGCGGGGCCGCGCCGGTCGGACAACACCAGCACCTCGACCTCGAGCCGTTCCTCGCCACGGCTGATCTTCAGCCGGTCGCCCGCATGCAGGGTCTTCGCCGGCTTGCAGCCGACGCCATTGACGTCGATGCGGCCACCGTCGATCGCCTGCTTGGCGAGGCTGCGCGTCTTGAAGAAACGGGCGGCCCACAACCACACGTCGGCGCGCGTGTCGGTGGTTGCCGGCTCTGATGGTTTGCTCATGGCGGGGATTATCGCGCCATCGCAATCGCGTGTGACTCAGTCGCGGGCGGCGGGCGGCACAACCATGTCGTGCGGATCAGGCATCGCGATATCCGGGATCTCCGCATGCTCGGCGTCGCTGGGTATCGGTTCCATCGGCACCGCCTCCTCCACCGTGCGCTGTCGCACCACCAGGCGACCGCTGCGGGTGAGATGCTCGATGCGCGCAAACACCTCGCTGCGGCCGAACGGCTTCTTCATGAAATCGTCGGCGCCGAAGCGCTGCACGTAGAACTGCTCGGTCGCCTGCAGGTTGCCGCTGATCATCACGATCGGGATGTCCCTGGTCAGCGGATCATGGCGCAGCGCGCGCAACACGGCGAAGCCGCTCATGCCCGGCATCACGATGTCGAGGAAGATCAGGTCGGGGCGATCCCTGCGTGCGATGTCGAGCGCGCTCTCGCCGTCGGCGGCCTTCAGCACGATATGGCCGCTCTGCGCCAGCATCTTGCCGAGCACCGCGCGGATGGTGGGCGAGTCGTCCACCACCAGGACGCAGGCTTCCTTCGGCTCGCCGCTGCGCGGTACCGCGCGGCGCTCGCCATGATCGCCGAACATGCGCTTGATCAGATCGAAACCTGCCATGACATGAGCCCCCCGCCCATGGATTCCGGCCGCTAGTCTCGACGCAGCGCGGGCCGGGCGCAAGCCGTGCGCTACGCCCCGAGCAGCAGGTTGCCCAGCGGCACGGTGAGCAGCGACAGCACGATGCCGGCGCCCAGCACGGTGTTCGCCAGGGCCGGCTCCAGCTCGTACTCGTCGGCCAGGATCGCCGCCGACACCATCGGCGCCATCGCCGCCTGCAGCACGCCCACGGTGAGAACCAGCCCGCCCACGCCGGCCGCCTTGCCCATCGCCCAGCACGCCAGCGGCGCCAGCAGCAGCTTCCAGCCCAGGCCCCAGGCCGCCGCGCCGAGCTGGCGCTGGCCCGGATGGAACTTGAACTGCAGGCCCACCGAGAACAGTGCCAGCGGCGTCAGCGTGGCGCCGATCGGCGCGAACACGCCTTCCAGCACGACCGGCCAGCCACCGCACAGGCCCGCGACGATGCCCGCGGCCAGCGCGACGAAGGCGGGAAACGTGACGATGCGGCGCACGATCGGGCCAAGCTGGGGCGTGCGCCCGGAATAGAGCGAGGCCACCACGATGCCGGCCGAGGCCAGCACCGGGAACGCGCCGATCTGGTCGGCCACCACCGCCAGCGCCAGGCCCGCCTTGCCGTGCAGCGCCTGTACCATCGGATAGCCCATGTACGCCGTATTGCCCAGGCCGCAGACCAGGATCAGCGCACCTGTGCGCTGCCGCGACCAGCCCAGCCGCGGCCCGAGCAGGCCGAACAGCAGCCACGCGCCGCCGAACGTGAGCCACATCGCCGCCACCGGGAACCACAGCTGCGGGTCGAACTTCACCTTCGGGATCAGCTCCAGCACCAGCGCCGGCAACGCCACGTTCAGCACCCACCAGTTGATGCCCGACACGATCCCGGCCGGCGGCTTCGCGAAGCGTGCCACCAGGGTGCCGAGGATCAGGCAGACGAACAGCAGCAGCATCGCGCTCATGGGCGGCCATCGCGGGGGAAGTCGCCCATTAAACGCGATGCTGCACCCGCACGGAAGCCGGCGCCGCGGGCTTATCGGCGATAATCCCGCGTCTATCGCCCGCGCAAGCCCACCGCCGCCATGAACGACCACCTCCATCTTGCGCACGGACTGGCCGGCGACAGCACGCCGCCGGACTGGCCGCCGCTGACCATGGATGAAGTCGCGGCGCTGCTGCGCGGCTACCCGGCATCGGGCACGCCGATCCGGATCGACTGGCACAGCCCGCGGCCGCTGTCGGCCGCCTGCTTGGTGGCCACCGATCGCGGCACGTGGTTCGTCAAGCGCCACCATCGCGACGTGCGATCGGTGGCCACGCTCGAGGAGGAGCATCGCTTCATCGCGCACCTGCGCGCGCACGGCATGTCGATTCCGGCCGTGCTGACCGATGCGCACGGGCGTACCGCGGTGGCGATCGGCGACTGGACCTACGAGGTGCATGGGCACGCCGGCGGCATCGACCTGTACCGCGAGACGATCTCCTGGGAGCCGCTGCCGAACCGCATGCACGCGCTCACCGCCGGCCGCATGCTGGCCGCCCTGCACGAGGCGGCCGCGGACTACCGCGCGCCGCAGCGCGGCACCCACCTGCTGGTCGCGCGCAGCGAACTGATCCGCGCCGTCGACCCGGTCGCCGCGCTGCGCGCGCAATTGCCGCAACGCCCCGGTTTGGCCGACTACCTGCGCGGCCGCGACTGGCCGATGGACCTCGCCGGACTGCTCGCGCCCTGGCATGCCGCGGTGCAGCCGCAACTGGCGCAACAGCCCATGCTATGGACGCACGGCGACTGGCACGTCTCCAACCTGTGCTGGAGCGACGACCGCGACGACGCCCGGATCGGCGCCGTGCTCGACTTCGGGCTCGCCGCCGCCAACTTCGCGCTGTTCGACCTCGCCACCGCGATCGAGCGCAACGCGATCGCCTGGCTGGCGCTCGACGCCGACGCCGGCCGCCCCGACATTGCCCGCGCGCTGATCGACGGCTATCGCCAGCTGCATCCGCTGACTGCCGCCGATCTCCACCTGCTGGCCAACCTGCTGCCGCTGGTGCATGTGGATTTCGCGCTGTCCGAGGTCGAGTACTACCACGCCGTCACCCGCTCGCCGGCGAACGCCGACGTCGCCTACGACACCTTCCTGCGCGGCCATCCGGCATGGTTCCGCACGCCGCCGGGGCAGGCCCTGCTGCAGGCAATCCGCGACTACGCCTGAGCCGGGAGGAGCCAGCGTCGCGGCGGCGGCCGTCCAATCGTGGTTAAATAGGCGTTCTTGAAGCGGGGGTGCCCGGCATGGCCGGGCTGAGAGAGTCCCTTGGAACCTGATCCGGTTCATACCGGCGTAGGGAGCTTGCAGATCCGGCACGTCCATGCGACGGCCGGGTCGCCGTCGCTTCGTCCGCAGCACCTGAAGACGACGATGGCCTCACTCCGCACTCCCTCCGCACGCTCCTCCCTGATCCTCGCCCTGCTCGCCGTCATGGCTTCCGCCCATGCCGACGACGACACCACCAGGCCGCAGGCCACGCCGCTGGCGCCCGTCCACGTCGAGGCCGACAGCGCGCACGGCTACCACGCCGACAACTCGCAGCTGGACACCTTCGGCAGCTTCGGCAACGCACCACTGCTGGACACTCCCGCGGCGGTCAGCGTGATCACCCGCGACCAGATCGACGACCGCCAGCCGCGCACGCTGAGCGAACTGGCGCGCGCCGACGCCGCGCTGGGCGACAACTACGCGCCGGTCGGCTACTACCAGGACATCGCCATCCGCGGCTTCGCGCTGGACCTCGCCACCGGCTACCGGCTCAACGAGATGAGCCTGACCGGCGAACAGCCGATCGCGCTGGAAGACAAGCAGCGGGTGGAAATCCTCAAGGGCCTGGGCGGCCTCGAGGCCGGCGTGCTGGCGCCGGGCGGGCTGGTCAACTACGTCAGCAAGCGTCCGGCCGAGGTGCGCAGCGCCACCGTCGGCACCGACTCGCACGGCTCGCGCTACTTCGCCGTGGATGTCGGCGGCTGGCTCTCGCCCACGTTCGGCGTGCGGGTGAACGCGGCGCACGAGGGCATGCATTCGTACGTCGACCATGCCGACGGTCGGCGCAACTTCGTGTCGCTGGCCGCCGACTGGAAGATCAGCGCCGACGCCACCCTGCAGCTGGACAGCGATTACCAGGTCAGCTCGCAGCGCTCCGTCTCCGGCTACCAGCTGCTCGGCGGCCGCAGCCTGCCCGCCCATCCCAGCCGCACCCGCATGCTCGGCTTCCAGCCGTGGCAGCAGCCGGTCGACGTCGACGCCAGCAACAGCACGCTGCGCTTCGACTACCGCCTCGGCAACGACTGGCACGCACAGCTCTCGGCCGGCCACAGCCGCGCCCTGATCGACGACAACGTGGCGTTCGCCTACGGCTGCTTCTATTCGCCCGATTGCGCCAGCGGCGCCACCCCGGGCTGGTTCTTCGCGCCGAACGGCGACTACGACATCTACGACTACCGCAGCCCCGACGAGGCGCGCACCAACGACGAGGCGCGCGCGGTGCTGAAGGGTTCGTTCGACACCGGCACCATCGGCCACGAGGTCAGCCTCGGCGCCAGCGCGTTCCGCCGCACCATCGACCTGCGCCCCTACGTCTACGACTACGTGGGTACCGGCAACATCGACCAGATCGACCCGCCGTACTTCGCGCCATCGCCGAACCAGCCAGGCGCCGAGGCACGGCGCCTCACCAGCTGGCAGCACTCGATCTTCGCGCTCGACCGCATCCACCTCGGTGCCCACTGGCAGCTGCTGGCCGGTGGCCGCTACGTGCGTCTGCACGAGCGCGCCTACGACGATGCCGGCGCGCCGCAGCGCGACACCCGCCTCGCCAAGGTGCTGCCGCAGGCCGCCGTGCTGTGGCAGCCGACCGGCCGGCTGACCGCCTATGCCAGCTATAGCGAGAGTCTGTCGCTGGGCAGCCAGGCGCCGTACTGGGCCTCCAACGGCGGCACCACCCTGACCCCGCTGCTGGCGCGCCAGACCGAAGCCGGCGTGAAGTACGCATGGAGCGACGCGCTCGGCCTGTCGGCCGCGCTGTACCGCATCCGCCAGCCGTACCAGTTCACGCAGCCGGACAGCACCGCCGCGGGCTTCACCTTCGTCCAGCAGGGCAGCGAGGCGCATACCGGGCTGGAACTCAACGCCGCCGGCCAGCTGAGCGACGCGTTGCGCCTCACCGCCAGCGTCAACCTGGTCCAGGCACGCGCCCAGGGTACCGGCACGGCAGCCTACGAGGGCCACCAGGTGGTCAACGTGCCGCGCCTGCGCACGGCCGTCTACCTGGATTACCGCCTGCCGTTCGCGGCCGACATCGGCCTGCTCGGCGGCTGGCGCTACGCCAGCCCGAACGTTGCCACGCCGGACGGCATGACGCGCGTGCCGGCGTACCACGTATTCGATGCAGGCCTGCGCTACACCACCCGGTGGAACGGCCACGCGCTGATCGTGCGGCTGAATGTCGACAACGTGTTCAATCGTTTCTACTGGCGCGACACCGGCAGTTCCGGCGGCGACAGCTACCTGTTCCCCGGCGCGCCGCGGCTGGCACGGCTTTCCGCGACCTTCGCGTTCTGACATGGGCTGGATCGAACTCATTGCCGCGCTGCTGAGCGCCTGGGGCGTCTGGCTCACCGCACGCCGGCGGCCGTGGTGCTGGCCGGTGGGGCTGGTGTCGGTGCTGGTCTACGCCTGGGTGTTCGTCGATGCGAAGCTGTATTCCGACGCATTGCTGCAGCTGGCATTCGCGATATTGATCGGCTACGGCTGGGTGCGCTGGCTGCAGCACCTGGGCGACGACGGCCGCGTGCGGGTGGCTGCGCTGCCGCGCCGACAGGCGGTGGCGCACATCGCACTGGGCGTGCTCGGCGCGCTGGCGCTGGGCGCGTTCATGCACTACCGCACCAACGCCGCCCTGCCTTGGCTGGACGCCGCGCTCACCGCCTTCAGCCTGGTCGCGCAATGGTGGCAGGCACGCCGGCACATCGCCGCCTGGTGGCTGTGGATCGCGGTGGACGCGATCTACATCGGCGAGTACGTCTACAAGTCGCTGCTGATCACCGCGGCGCTGTACGCCGGCTTCATCGTGCTGGCGGCGATCGGACTACGCACGTGGCGCCGCGCCGGCAACGCACCTGCCTCCACCTGAAGCCGGCACGGAAGCCAGAGCCCGGCATGTTCAGCGAATCGTAACGCCGCTGCGACGACACTACGGCTGCATGCAACGTCACTGCCGGATGGACGCCAGGATGAGAATCCCGCCGGGTGGAATACCGCTCCTGTACGCCGCCGTCCTGCTGCTGGCCGCGGCGGCGCCGGTCGGCGCGCAGAACATCTACAAATGCACCCAGGGCGGCCAGATCGCCTATACCGACCACCCGTGCCCACACGGCAGCGGCGAGCTGCTGCACCAGGCGGACGACACCGAAGTCATCGACCGCTACCTGCGTCTGGGCCAGGACGAGCTGGCGAAGCGCTATGCGGATTCACGCCATCTCGAAGCACTCTACCAGCAGCGCCTCGACGCACGCCAGCAGGCGATGGACGAAAAGGCCCAGCGTGACGCCGACGATGCCTACGCGGCGCAGCAGCGCGCCGAGGAGGCCCGGCAGCAGTCGCTGAGCGACCAGGCGGCCGAGCGCGACCGGCTGCATGCCGAGAACGAGGCCTTGCGCCAACAGAATGCGGACTACCAGAACCAGCTGAGCCAGCCGGTCTACAACGCCCCGCCGGTCTACTGGGGCCCCCCGCCGTACCGGGATCGCCATCGCGACCGGGATCGCGACGACGATCACGACCATCACCCGCCGTCATCGGACGAACCCATCTTCCATCCATGCAAGCAGCTGGCCGGCGGCCGCACACAGTGCTGAAGCTCTCGCCGGCCACATAGCCGGCCGACGCGTCAGATGCACAGGCCGAGCCGGCGCACGCCTTCGCGGATCTCGTGCATGTTCGCGCCTCCGTAGCCGAGGATCAGGCCGCCTCGGGGAGCGCCCGGCGGCTCCATACGATCGGCCGGGCACGGCACGCGAGCTGGTCTTCAAGTGCCTGCTTTTGCCTCCGGCAACGGCGCGTTCGCGGGCCGCCCTGATTCCATTTGACTGCGCGGCGCCGCGGGAGGAGAGTCGGAAGAGCTGAAGAAGCGGGCACCGTGCAGGGGCCCGCGATGAGCACCTGGCAGTGCCAAGGAGGCCTTGTGAAACGGTTCCACGTACTGATGCTTTCCGGGATATTGTCGGCCGCCACCGGCGGCGCGATGGCCGATTCGGGCTCGCTCAACGCATTCACGCCCAAGGTCCTGCCGGTGCTGGTGCAGGTGAACGCGCAGGGCAAGGTCACCGACGTATCGCCGGCCACGGAGCTTTCGCCGCGGCTCAACCGGTTGCTGCGCGAGAATCTGGATGAACTGATCAGCAAGCCGGCCACCGAACACGGCCGCCCAGTGGCCAGCCAGTTCATCGCCAACCTGGCCCTGCGGGTAACGCCTCGCCAGGAGGGCAACTACGACGCCCAGTTCGCCTACGTGTCCAGCTCCCCGGTACCTTCCGGTTCCTGGTACTGGGTGCACATCGACGGCCACCGGCTGGCGCTCGCCAGCGGGAACGCCTACAACCGCGGGACGCGGCTCCGTTTCGACAACGACCGCGACATGAACCGGAACTGGAACAACCAGGGCTACCGGGCCGTACCCATGCCGACCATCCAGGCCCGCAGCAGCCCCGCGCCGGCGCGTGCCCCCACATCCGGCCACTGAAGCGACGCGAAGCGTGCCCGTCGCCAGCGAGGGGCCGCTTGTTTGGACAGGGTCACCCGATGGTCGACCTGCGCGTCCTGCAGGCGAGGCGCTTTTTCCACGCGCGCGAAGCCTTGCGCTTGGGAGTCTTTGCTTCAAGCGCAAGGGTCAAATTGTTGCAGGCCGATGCTCCAACGTGGCCAGCAGGTTTTTCCCGCGCGCTAGTTTGCAGTACGGTGGCCGCGCCAGGGAGCACTCAGGGGGAGTGAAATGGCGAAACGCACGACAAGCGGCTTCGAACAAATCGCGGCCATGCCATGGTGGCTCGGCATCCTGATCGGCCTGATCGGGTATGTCGCGATACGACATGGCATCGGCTGGTACCTCGCGTCCAGCCACAGCCCCGTCCTCGCCGGCATCGGCCGGATGTCGGCGGCTGGCGCCTACGCACCGCTCGCCTGGATGCTGTTGATCGGCTGCTGGCTCGCCGCCCTCGCCTCCTTCATCGGTCGCGGCCGCCGGCGACAGCTGCTCGACAGCCAGACCGGCATCGACAGCCTGCGCCGGATGAGCTGGCGCCAGTTCGAGCAACTCGCCGGCGAAGCCTTCCGCCGCCAGGGCTACGCCGTCGCAGAAACCGGCCTCGGCGGCGCCGACGGCGGCATCGACCTGATCCTGCGCAAGAACGGCAAGACCACTCTGGTGCAATGCAAGCAATGGCAGAACTGGCAGGTAGGCGTCAAAGTCGTGCGCGAGATGTACGGCCTGCTGCTGCATCACAAAGCCGCCGCGGTGAAGATCGTCGCCCTCGGCTACTACACCAGCGAAGCACGGCGTTTCGCCCACGGCAAACCGATCGAACTGATCCACGGCGGGGAGCTGATCGCCACCGTGCGTTCGCTGCAAAAAACCAGGGCGCGCGCCACGAGCCCGCTGGATACACCGCTGGCTTTGTGCGGAAGCATGGTCGCGAGCCTGCTGCTGATCGCGGCGCTGTCGCCTTCCACCACGACCGTGCCACCGCCAGTCGCAGTATCTATCGACACCCAAGCCACGTATAGGCCGGAACCAGCCTACATACCTCGTCCCTCTGCGGCGTCCACTCCTCACGCTCAGCCGACGATCTACGCAAGCGAATCGCAAAACGATGCGGAGCTGCGCGAGTGGAAAAAGCGGAACGCCGAGTCGATGAAGATTCTGGAGAAGACCACGAAGGAAATGCCGCTGCGGTAGCGGTTTTTGCGCGTATCGTGAATGGGTGCCCGATTCGACAGGTTTTCCATTAACCTGGCCGACGGGAGTACTCGATGGCTTACTGGGGGGTCAACCACAAACAGACGCGCGACCACGAGGTTCGTGGCGGCTATCTGTGGTCGCCTTGCCGCAACACCAATGGCGCATTCAACCAAACCTACGAGAACATGAAGCTCGTTCGACCGGGCGACGTCGTGTTCTCATATGCGAACGGCCGCATGGGCGCCGTGGGTCGCGTAACCGTCGCCGCATCACCGAGCCCCAAGCCAATCGAATTCGGCAACGTGGGTGACTATTGGGCTCATGAAGGCTGGCTGGTGGAAGTCGAATTCAAAGCTGCGCACCGTCCGTTGCAGCCCAAGGAGCACATTCAAGCCATCGGCCCGATGCTCCCGAAACGCAACTCACCTCTACAGAAAAATGGGAATGGCAATCAAGGTTGTTATCTGGCCGGCATCTCCAATGCGCTCGGCCACGTATTGATGGCGCTGCTGGACATTCGACAAGTACGAGAACTCGATCAACCACCAACCTATCTGATCGACCACGAGCCCAACGCTCAAGTGCTCGATGACATCCACCGCATCGAGACGGACGCATCGATCCCGAAGACGCAACGTCTGCAGCTCACCCGGGCTCGCGTTGGCCAGGGTTTCTTCCGCAAACAGGTCATCCTGCTCGACCCGGCATGCCGGGTCACCGGCGTCACCGACACCCGCCTGCTGATCGCCAGCCACATAAAACCCTGGCGCGAAGCCTCCAATCCCGAACGCCTCAGTGGCTACAACGGCCTGATGCTCTCACCGCACGTCGATGCGTTGTTCGACGAGCAATTCATCACTTTTGAAGATGACGGTCAGATGCGCGTGCATCCTTCGCTTTCGCGTGAGGTGCTCGATAAGTGGTCTATCGACCCGGATAAACGCGTTGATCGGTTCCGGCCGGAGCAGGCGTCGTTCCTTGCGCACCATCGTGAGCTGTTTACTCGAAAGATGCTCTCCGCATAGCCCTTGGCCACGCAAGGGATAAGTGCCTCGGGCTCCGAAGGCGGACGAAAACTCTTGGCCACGAACGACAACGGCAAGTGCGATTCCGGCCTTCGCCGGAATGACGGTGTGGGGGAGATGACGCGATTCCGGCCTTCGCCGAAAAGACGAACATTGATGGATGGAGTGACGAGTAGTCGGGAATAGCAGCACAGAAAAGGCCGCCCATTGGCGGCCTTTTCACATCAGCAAAGCGCCCAGCGCCTCACCCCATCAACACTCGATTCATCCGCTGCACGAACGCCGCCGGATCCGGCAACTGCGCCCCGGCGGAAATCTCCGCCTGTTCCAGCAGCAACATCGCTAGATCACGCGCCTTGCCTTCGTCGGTTTCGCTCTCGACGCGCTTGACCAGCGCATGCTGCGGGTTGATCTCCAGCGTCGGCTTCGACTCCGGCATGTCCTGCCCCGCTTCGCGCAGCAGGCGCGCCAGATGCGGCGCCATCTCGTAATCGGAAAGGGCCAGGCATGAGGGCGAGTCGGTCAGGCGGGCGGAAACCTTCACCTCGCCCACGCGATCGCCGAGCAATTCCTTGAGCTTCTTCAGCAACGGCCCGGCTTCCCTGGTCGCCTCTTCCTGCTTCTTCTTGTCGGCTTCGTCCAGCGGCACCTCGCCCTTGGCCACGCTCTTGAGCTTCTTGCCTTCGTACTCGCTCAAGCTGCCGATCATCCATTCGTCGATGCGGTCGGACATCAGGAGCACTTCGATGCCCTTGGCCTTGAACGCCTCAAGCTGCGGGCTGCCGGCGGCGGCGGCGTAGCTGTCGGCGGTGATGTACCAGATGGCATCCTGGCCGACGGCCATGCGCCCGATGTAGTCGTCCAGCGAGACGTTCTGCACGGTGCCTTCGCCCTTGGTGCTGGCGAAACGTAGCAGCTTGGCGATGCGCTCGCGGTTGTTGGCGTCCTCGCTGATGCCTTCCTTCAGCGTGTTGCCGAACGCCTTGTAGAAGGTGGCGAACTTTTCCGGCTCGTCCTTCGCCAGCTTCTCGATCAGGTCGAGCACGCGCTTGACGCAGGCGGCCTTGATTCGCTCGAGCTGTCGGTTGTGTTGCAGGATTTCGCGGCTGACGTTGAGCGGCAGGTCGTCGGCATCGACCACTCCGCGCACGAAGCGCAGGTAGTTCGGCAGCAGTTCCTCGGCCGCGTCCATGATGAAGACACGCTTGATGTAGAGCTTCAGCCCCTTGCGCTCGTCCCGGCCGCCCATCATCAGGTCGAACGGCGGCTGCGACGGGATGTACAGCAGGGTGGTGAAGCTCTGGCTGCCCTCGACGCGGTTGTGCGTCCAGGCCAGCGCGTCGTTGAAGTCGTGGCCGAGCGACTTGTAGAAGCTCTGGTAGTCCGCGTCGGAGATCTCGGACTTCGGCTTGGCCCACAACGCCGAGGCGGCGTTGATGGTCTCGAACTCGTCGGTCGGCTTGCCGTCCTTCTCGGTCGGCATGCGGATCGGAAACGCCACGTGGTCGGAGTAGCGGGTAATCAGCGCGCGCAGCTGCCAGCGGCTGAGGAACTCGTCCTCGTCGGCCTTCAGGTGCAGGATGACGGACGTGCCGCGTCCGGCCAGCTCGACCGGCTCCAGGGAGTATTCGCCCTTGCCGTCGCTTTCCCACTTCACGCCCTCGGCCGCCGGCGCATCGGCGCGGCGGCTGAGCACGGTGACCTTGTCGGCCACCACGAAGGCGGAATAGAAGCCCACGCCGAACTGGCCGATCAGCCGCGCGTCGGCCTTCTGTTCGCCCGACATTGCCTCCAGGAAACGGCGCGTGCCGGAGCTGGCGATGGTGCCGATGTTCGCCACGATCTCGTCGCGGCTCATGCCGATGCCGTTGTCGCGCACGGTGACGGTGCGCGCATCCGGATCCCAGCTCACGTCGATGTGCAGCTCGCTGTCGCCAGCCGACAACTCAGGCTTGGCGATCGACTCGAAGCGCAGCTTGTCGCAGGCGTCGGAGGCGTTGGAGATCAGTTCGCGCAGGAAGATCTCCTTGTGCGAATACAGCGAGTGGGTGACCAGGTGCAGCACCTGGGCGACTTCGGCTTCGAACTTGCGGGTTTCGGCGGGTGCGTTCATGCGTGGATGTTCCGTTGTTGCGTGGGGCTGGAAATGACGGCCGCCGCATCGGCGGCTGCGCGGAAAAGGATCAGCGTTGCACCGTGGGGTTCTGCAGCGCGGCGATGCGCTCCTCCAGCGGCGGATGGCTCATGAACAGCCGCCTGAAGCCATCGGCCAGCGGGCCGGAGATGCCGAACGCGGCGATCGTCTGCGGCAGCGTGTTCTCGCCGTGGTTGGCCTGCAGCCGCTGCAGCGCCGAGATCATCGCACCGCGGCCGGCGAACTGGGCGCCCGCCGCGTCGGCGCGGAACTCGCGCCAGCGCGAGAACGCGGCCACGATGATCGAGGCGAACAGGCCGAACACCAGCTGCAGCACCATCACCGTCACGAAATAGCCGATGCCGGTGCCGCCTTCGCGGTTGTCGCGGCCGCCCGACATCCAGCTGTCGACCAGCCGGCCCACGATGCGCGCAGCCAGGATCACCAGCGTGTTCAATACGCCCTGGATCAGGGTCAGCGTCACCATGTCGCCGTTCGCCACGTGGCCGATCTCATGGCCTAACACGGCGCTGACCTGGTCGCGGTTCATCTGCTGCAGCAGGCCGGAGCTGACCGCCACCAGCGAGCTGTTCTTCGTCATGCCGGTGGCGAACGCGTTCATCTCTGGCGCATCGTAGATGGCCACTTCGGGCATGCCGATGCCGGCGTTCTGCGCATGGCGGCGCACGGTGTCGACCAGCCAGCGCTCGGTCTCGTCCTGCGGCTGCTCGATCACCCGCGCGCCGGTGGACATCTTGGCCATCCACTTGGACATCGCCAGCGAAATGAACGCGCCGCCCATGCCGAACACGGCGGCGTAGGCCAGCAGGCCGCCCATGCCGCCGTAGCCGCGGGCGGCGGCCATCTGGTCGATGCCGAACAGGTGGCAGACGATGCTCAGCAGGAGCAGGACGGCAAGGTTGGTACCGATGAACAATGCGATGCGACGCATGGCTGTCTCTCTATGGCAGTCATGAAGGAAACGTAAAAACCGTGGCTCAAGATTCGGGGCGCAAGCGACGGCTTTCAAGGGTTGCCCGGGCGGCGACCGACCGCGCGCCGCTATCCTAGAATGCGCCGATGAGCTACCGCGGCCGCTTCGCCCCCTCGCCCACCGGACACCTGCACTTCGGCTCGCTGGTCGCCGCGGTGGGCAGCTGGCTGTGCGCGCGGCACGCCGGTGGCAAGTGGCTGCTGCGGGTGGAAGACATCGACCCGCCGCGCGAGGTTCCCGGCTCGGCCGCCAGCATCCTCGCCGCCCTGCCGGCGTTCGGGCTGCTCGCCGACGCGCCGGCACTGTTCCAGTCGCAGCGCCTCGCCGCCTACGACGCGGCGTTCGAACAGCTGCGCGAGGCCGGCCAGGTGTTCCCCTGCTGGTGCAGCCGAAGCGAGCTGGCCGGCGCCGGCGGCATCCATCGCGACGGCCGCTGCGTCGCACTGCCGCAGGCGGGCCAGTCGCCAGCCTGGCGATTGCGCGTGCCGGACATCGCCATCGCCTTCGACGACGCGCTGCAGGGTCCGCAGCGGCAGAACCTGCGCGACGAGGTGGGCGACTTCGTGGTCCGCCGGGTCGAAGGCCTCTATTCCTACCAGCTCGCCTGCGTGGTGGACGACGCCTTCCAGGGCATCACCGAGGTGGTGCGCGGGCTGGACCTGCTCGACTCCACCGCGCGGCAGATCTGGCTGCAGCGCTGCCTCGGCCTGCCCACTCCGGCTTATCGCCACCTGCCACTGGTGCTGGATGCGGAGGGACGCAAGCTGTCGAAGTCCGAGCGGGCGTTTCCGGTCGACCCCGCCGATCCGCTGCCGGCACTGCGGCGGGCGCTGGCGTTCCTGCGGGTGCCGGCGCCGGCCATGGCAGCGGATGCCTGCGATCTGCTGGCGCAAGCGCTGGCGGGCTTCGATCCGGCGGATTTGCCGCATTGCAGCGGTCACTCCTTCGCCTGAAACGCTATAAATGCCGAACGCACCGGCGTCCCGTGACAACGGCATGAAACATGCCCCCGCCATGCTCCGGCGCGACAGCCCCCGCTTCATCCGCACAGGAGTTCCAAGGACATGACGCAGCGCACGGCATTGGTCACAGGCGGCACCGGCGGCATCGGCAGCGCGATCATCCGCTACCTTGCCGGGCAGGGGCATCGGGTTGCCACCAATTACCGCGACCCAGGCAAGGCCGAAGCCTGGCGCAAGGCCATGGCGGCGGATGGCATCGAGGTGTGCATGGTGCCCGGCGACGTCTCCGATCCCGTCGCCTGCGAGGCGATGATCCGCGCGATCGAGGAGAAGTGCGGCCCGGTCGACATCCTGGTCAACAACGCCGGCATCACCCGCGACACCACCTTCCACAAGATGAACTATCAGCAGTGGACGGACGTGATCAACACCAACCTCAACGCCTGCTTCAACGTCACCCGCCCGGTGATCGAGGGCATGCGCACGCGCAAATGGGGCCGCATCGTGCAGATCAGCTCGATCAACGGCCAGAAGGGTCAATACGGCCAGGCCAACTACGCCGCAGCCAAGGCCGGCATGCACGGCTTCACCATCTCGCTGGCGCAGGAGAACGCGAAGTTCGGCATCACCGTGAACACCGTCTCGCCCGGCTACGTCGGCACCGACATGGTGATGGCGGTGCCGGAGGAAGTGCGCGAGAAGATCGTGGCGCAGATCCCGGTCGGCCGGCTGGGCAAGCCGGAGGAGATCGCCTACGCGGTGGCTTTCTTCACCGGCGAGCAGACCTGCTGGATTACCGGCGCCAACCTGGCGATCAACGGCGGGCATTACATGGGTTGGTGAGGGCGCTGGAGAGTACGGATGAGTGAGATGTGCGCGGTCACGGGGTGCACCGCGATCATCGCAAGCTCCGGGACACGTCATGTGGAGTTCGATCGCGGGACGCTCCGGCAAACAGATGGCGAGTCGGCACGACATCGGCCGGGCTTGCATGACCCATCGCCCAGGGCGTATATCCCACGGTCACTAGCCCGGTGAAAGGAGATCGCTCATGGTCACGGAACATGTTTCTGGCACCTGCGCATGGATGCTTGCTGGCCTGGCTCTCGCCATGGCGCTGCCGGCCTGGGGGCAAAGTGGCACACCAGCCGCGCCGGCCACGGGCGTTCCGGCTTCCCCAGCCTTTGTCCCGTCCACCACGGCGCCCTCGTACGACAGCGACCCCACCTTCGGCGCCTCGTCGAACGAGGATTTCACCAACCCCGAAAGCGACGCCAGGCCGGGGGTGTACTTTTTCGGGATCGCCGCCCGCGCCTTCGAGCAGAAGAACTACCGCCATGCGATCGACATGTACAAGATCGCCGCGTCATGGGCCTACAAGCCGGCCGAATACAATCTCGGGGTGATGTATTACCGCGGCCAGGGCGTGCCGGTGGATCGCCCATTGGGCGCTGCATGGATGGTTCTGGCGGCAGAGCGCAACACACCAGATTACGTCGCGGCGCGCGACCTGATGATCACGCCGCTGAGCGATGCCGAGTTCGCCCAGGTCAACACCCTGTGGAACCAGCTCAAGCCGACCTACGGCGACGCCACCGCCCTGCATCGAGCCAAGGTGCGCTGGGCCCAGGTGCGCGCAGGCATCACCGGCTCACGCACCGGCAGCATGGCCGGGCCGCTGGCGGTGGGCTCCAAAGGCGGCCCCTCGGCTCCCAGGACAGGCAAGGGTACGACGGGCGCACCTTTGCATACGGACAGTTCGGGCTTCGAGATCACCAGCGGGCATGACATGAATGGCGTGGTGGCCTATCGGCAGTTCCGCGAAAGCGACAACCCTTACGACCCGAAATTCAAGACGGATCCGATCGGCACCACCTCGGTGGGCGCCCTGATTCCGGTTCCCGCCAGCGAGGGCAAGGAAGCCACGGACAAGACCCCTGATGACAACCCGCCGGACCACAAGCCCGGCAATTTGTAGAGCTGATCGCCACCCCGGCATCAGAATCATGCGGCGAGATTGACCAGACCTCGGTGGTCTCGACATGCGGGCACGGGAGCGGCCGCTCCCGTGCCCAGTCACCCCAGCAGCTTCTCCAGCACCTTGCCCACGGCCGCGAAGGCGAACGCCCCGGTGACATGGGTGGCGGCGCCCAGGCCGCCGCCGCAGGCCAGGTTCATCGCGTCGCCGCCGGGCGGGCGGGTGCCGCACACCGTGCCGTCCGGTTGCGGGTACTGCACGTTCTGCAGCGAATAGACGGCCGACACGCCGAAGTAGCGGTCCGGGTTGCGCGGGAAGTTGAAGTCGGCGCGGAGCTTCTTGCGGATCAGGCTGAACATCGCGTCGTGTTCGGTGCGCGACAGGTCGCGCACGCGGATCTGTGTGGGGTCGGTGCGTCCGCCGGCCGAGCCCACGCTGACGATCGGCAGCTTGCGTCGGCGGCACCAGGCGATCGTCTCCAGCTTCACCCGGAACGCGTCGCAGGCATCCAGCACCACGTCGTAGCCGCGATCGAGCAGTTCGTCCAGCGAGGACGGGGTGAGGAAACGTTCGACCGCCTCCAGCCGAATCGTCGGATTGATCGCGTGCGCACGCTCCGCCATCACGCCCACCTTCGACTTGCCGTACTCGCCGTCGAGCGCGTGCAGTTGGCGATTGGTGTTGGATACGCAGACCTCGTCCGCGTCGATCAGGGTGAGCCGACCCACGCCGCTGCGCGCCAGCGCCTCGACCGCCCACGAACCGACGCCGCCGATGCCGACCACGCAGACGTGCGCGCGCGACAGCCTCGCCACGCTGCCGGTGCCGTACAGGCGTTCGACGCCGGCGAAGCGCTCAGCCGGAAAGGTCGTCCCGCTCGCGGCGCCGCCGAGCGGGTGCGTGGTTATGTCTGCGTGGGTCACCGGCGGATCCTGCGATGCAAATGCGCCATTTTATCGTGCCTGCATGGATGCCGTGCACCGGCGCGGGTTATCCTGCGGGCTTCCCTTCTCATGGAACCGTCCCGATGCGCGTAGCCCTGATGATCCTGCTCGGCCTGGTGATCGGCGTGATCGGCACGGCCAACGTGATGAATGCGCTGGCCGCGCGCAATCCGATGCCGAAGGCCGTGATGGAGACGATGGGCTACCACCTGGGCGAACTGAAGAACGCGATCAAGGCAAAGCAGTGCGACCCGGTCAAGGTCCAGCACCACCTGGCCCGCCTGCAGTCCACCGCCGGCGATATCACGCCGGTGTTCGGGATCGACGAGAAGGCCTTCACCGACGATGCCACCCAGTTGCAGGATCACCTGCAGCAGGCGGTGCAGGCCGCACCGGCCACCTGCGAGGCGCTGGCCGCGGCGATCAAGCCGGTCGGCGAGACCTGCAAGAGCTGCCACCAACAATACCGCTGAGGCTGCCGTTCAGAAGCGGATCCTGCCGCGCAGCATCTGGCCATACATCACCCAGTCGCCCATCAGGCTGTACAGCGGGTGCCTGAAGGTGGCCGGACGGTTCTTCTCGAACGCGAAGTGGCCGAGCCAGGCGAAACCGTAGCCGGCCACCGGCGCCAGCCACAGCCAGCGTAGCCGGCCGCTGGCCAGCGCCAGCACGATCACCGCCAGCACCAGCGTGCTGCCGATGAAATGCATCCGGCGGCAAATGCGGTTGCCGTGCTCGCTGAGGTAGAACGGATAGAACTCGGCAAAGCTGCTGTAGCCGGACATGTTTCTGCTCCGCGACGGTATGCGCCGATTCTGCCACGCGACCGATCCGTGCGCGCTGTAGGGCGGGCACTGGCCGCCGGCCTTTGCCTCGTTGAAGCCGAGAGCGGCGGACAGTGTCCGCCCTGCGAAGCAAGGCAATCCGTGCCGCCTACTCCGGCAGAGGAATGAACTCCTTGTCGTCGCCGGGCACTTTCGGAAAGCGCTCCTCGCGCCAGTCGGCCTTGGCCTGCTCGATGCGCTCGCGCGTGCTGGCCACGAAGTTCCACCACAGGTGCCGTTCGCCATCCAGCGGCGCCCCGCCGAACAGCATCAGGCGGCTCGCTTCGTGCGCGCGTAGCGGCGGCGCGGCGGGGCCAGCCTGCACCGCCATCTGCAGCGCGCCGACCTCCAGTTCGCCCCAGCGGACCGCGCCCTCGACCACGTGCACGCCGCGCTCGCTGTGCTCGGTTGGCAACGCCAGTTCGGCGCCCGCGGCCAGTTGCACTTCCAGGAAGAACATCGGCGCGAACACCTTCACCGGCGAGCGCTCGCCGTAGGCCGTGCCGGCAATCAGCACGGCCTCCATGCCGGGTCGGCGGATCTTCGGCAACGCGGCGCGATCGTGGTGGTGGAACTCCGGGTCCACCTCGGCATCGGCCTGCAGCAGCGCCACCCAGACCTGGATGCCATGCAGCAGCTGCCCGCCCTGGCGCGCCTCCGGCGGCGTGCGTTCGGAGTGGACGATGCCGCGGCCGGAGGTCATCCAGTTCACTTCGCCGGGACGGATGTCGGCCAGGCTGCCGAGGCTGTCGCGATGACGGATCACCCCGTCGAACAGCCAGGTCACCGTGGCCAGGCCGATGTGCGGATGCGGCCGCACGTCCATGCCCTTGCCGGCGGCGAACGTGGCCGGCCCGATGTGATCGAAGAACACGAACGGGCCGACGTGGCGCGCCTGCAGCACCGGCAGCATGCGGCGAACCATGAAGCCGTCGCCCAGATCGTGCACGCGGGCATCGGCAATCAGCATCGGGGTGGCTTCCATCGCGCCCTCCTCACCAGGCTCGTTGATATTGCGCCGGGGCGTCGATCTTCGCACCCAGCTGTTGCGCCGCGCGGCGCGGGAAGTACGGATCGCGCAGGCTCTCGCGGGCGATCAGCACCACGTCGGCATCGCCGTTGGCGACGATCTGCGCGGCCTGCTCCGCGCCGGTGATCAGGCCCACCGCACCGGTGGCGACGCCGGCCTCGCGGCGGATCTGCGCCGCGAACGGCACCTGGTAGCCCGGCGCCAGCGGAATCTTCGCGTGCGGCAGCAGGCCGCCGCTGGAGACGTCGATCAGGTCCACGCCCAACGGTTTCACCTGGCGCGCCAGTTCGACGCTCTGGCCGATGTCCCAGCCGCCTTCGTCCGCCCAGTCGGTGGCCGAGAGGCGCAGCCACAGCGGCAGTTCGGCCGGCCACACTTCGCGTACGGCGAAGATCACCTCGCGCACCAGGCGGGTGCGGTTCTCGAGGCTACCGCCGTAGCGGTCGTCGCGCCGGTTGCTCAGCGGCGACAGGAACTGGTGCAGCAGATAGCCGTGCGCCGCGTGCAGCTCGACCAGTTCGAAGCCGGCCGCCAGCGATCGCTGCGCGGCGGCGCGGAAGTCCGCGATCACCGCCTGGATGCCGGCTTCGTCCAGCGCTTGCGGCGCCGGCCAGCCGGCATCGAACGGCAGCGCCGATGGCGCCACGGTAAGCCAGTCACCCTGCCCGGCCGGCACCGGACCATGCCCGTCCCATGGCCGCAGCGTGCTGGCCTTGCGCCCGGCATGCGCCAGTTGCACGCCGGCGATCGCGCCATGCGCCTTGATGAAGCGGGTGATCGGCTGCCATGCGTCCTGCTGGGCCTGGTTCCACAGGCCGGTGTCCTGCGGCGAGATGCGGCCCTGCGCGGAGACCGCCGAAGCCTCGGCGATCACCAGCGCGGCGCCGCCGACTGCGCGACTGCCCAGGTGCACCATGTGCCAGTCGTTCGGCACGCCGTCGGTGGCCGAGTACTCGCACATCGGCGACACCACCAGGCGGTTGCGCAGGGTCAGGCTGCGCTGGGCGAGCGGTTCGAACAGTTTCATCGGTGCGTCCGGATCAGGAGAGGGAGTCCGACGAGATGCAGACGGCTTCTGCCGTAATCAAGCCGCGGTGTTGTCCTGGGCGGCAACCGGCGCGGCGCGAGCCTCCATCCAGCGGGCAAGCCGCGTGGCGACCGCCGCAGGCGCCTTCATCCAGCCGAAATGGTCGGCGGGCAGGCCGCCCATGTCCTGCGGCGTGACCACCTCCACCAGGCGTTCCGCCGATCCCAGCTTGCCCAGCAGCCAGGCCAGCGAAGCCGGTGGCCCCAGCCAATCGTCCTGCAGGCGCAGGGCCAGCGACGGCAGTTGCAGGGCGGTCAGCTGCCGCTCGAAATCCTGCGCCATCCCGTCCGCGGCATAACGCCCGGTACGCCCGCTGCGCGCCCAGTCCGCGATCACGCCGCGCGCCTCGTTGCCGCCAAAGCCGATCCGCCGCCCGGGCAGGTAGCCGACCAGGCCAGCCAGCAGCGGAGCCAGTGCGTACGCCGCGCCGATCAGCCAGCCGTGCCGGAAGCGGCGCCAGTAGGGCGCCCCGCTGGCCACCAGCAACAGGCCGGCGAACGCCTGCGGATGCAGGCTGGCATGAAGCGTGGCCAGTTGCCCGCCCAGGCTGTGCCCGCCCAGCCAGCATCCGGCCCGCGGCCAGCGCGTGCGCACCGCGGCCAGGCCCGCGGGCAGGTCGTCCTGCAACAGCTCGCGATACCCCCAGTTGCAAGTGCGGCCGGCGCGCCGGTTGCTGGAACCGATGCCGCGCCACTCGTGCACCACTACCGCGATGCCCCGCGCCGCCAGCGCACCGGCCAGCGGCAGGTAGTGCCGGGCCGGGATGCCCATGGCCGGCACCCAGTACAGCAGTTGGTGCCAGTCGCCGCCGGGCTGGATCGCCAGCAGTTCGAAGCTGGCGCCGTCACCCGCCGTCACCGGGATCACCAGCGGCTCGATCACCGCAACGGGTTCGGGTGCATGGCCGGAAGGATGGTCGCTCATCCCCACAGGCTAGCGAATCGCCGCGGCCGCGACAAAAAAAGAGGCCGGCTTGCGCCGGCCCCCAAAAACGAATTCCGCCACCGCGATCAGACGGGGGTGACGTCCTCGGCCTGCAAGCCCTTCTGGCCGTCGACGACCTTGAAGCTCACCTTCTGGCCTTCCTGGAGGCTCTTGAAACCCGTGCCGGTAATGGCGCGGAAATGCACGAAAACGTCAGGGCCGTTGTCGCGGCTGATGAAGCCGAAACCCTTGGCGTCGTTGAACCACTTGACAGTACCCACTTCACGATCCGACATGACTCACTCCGATCCTATCCAGACGCTGAGACAAACCGGCCCCTACGAGCCGACGGTTTACTGAGCATGCAGGGTCTGGTGCAACAGTCGGATTCAGGAAATCCCTACCGGGCACGCACGTAGCCAAGCAGACGCAGCGGCGCAAGCATAACGGATTTTCTGATTGCAAGTGATTTGTCAAGCCGGTTGTCGCGGACATAATCCGGGCAGGGAAAAACCGGGCACGGTTGCCCGGTTTCCCCTACATGCATCCGGAATCAGGCCGGCGTCACTTCCTCGGCCTGCAGGCCCTTCTGGCCCTGCACGACCTTGAAGGAGACCTGCTGGCCTTCCTGCAGGCTCTTGAAGCCGCTGCCGCTGATGGCGCGGAAATGAACGAACACGTCCGGGCCATTGTCGCGGGCGATGAAACCGAAGCCCTTGGCATCGTTGAACCACTTGACGGTACCGATCTGACGATCAGACATAAATTGACCACTCCACAGGTTTATGGGCTCGGCCACTGCAATGGCAGTGGCCGACTCAACTGGTGTGCAAGGAAACAACCCTGGGGTGAACGATGTGGCAGATCGCGGATCGGCGGCATCGGGTCACAAACTCTGCTGACCCCGGCAAACACAGTGGGCGGATCATAACGGCACGACTGGGTTGAACGGAATGGAGCAAAGTCATCGTTTTTGATCCATCCGGCGGCAAATTCAGGTTTTCTTGACCTGCGACATTGTCTAGTGGCGGCAAGTCACCCGATCTGCGACCGTTGCGGCGGCTTAGGCGCGCCGCAACGGTCGCGCTGCCGAGGAGAGCCGACCATGTCCATCCCTTCCCGCCTGACCCTTGCCGCCATGGCCGGCGGCCTGTTGCTGGCCGGCTGCGCCCAGCACGAGGCCGCCAAGACGACCAGGTCAACCACGACCACCACGACCGGCGCCGCCACGACCACCAGGACCACCACCAACACCGCCGGCACGACGCACCGCAAGCACGCCGTGACCAGCAGCAGCCCCGCCGACGAAGCCAGACTGCCGGAACAGACCGGCATTCCCGCCTGCGACGACTACCTGTCGAGCTACCTGGCCTGCCATCGCGCGGCCGCGATCTATGCGCCGGGCCAACTGCAGTCCCGCTATGAGGCGATGCGCACCAGCCTGCTGCGCGATTCGCAGAACCCCGACATCCGTCCGCAGTTGGCCACGCGTTGCTATTCGCTGGCCAGTCAGCTGCGCGAGGCGCTGCACGGCAAGTCATGCGCGGAAAATCCGGCGCCGGCCAGCACGCCGTAGCGGCCAACCGTCCTCACGCGTGTTTCAGCGCGGCGCGCAGCGGCCGGGCCAGTGCCGCCGGGTCGGTGCGGTCCAGCCGGATTTCCGGGGTACCGTGCCAGCGTGCAGTGCCGGCGATTGCCGCCGCCACCGCCCGCACCAGCGAAGGCTCCGGCGCCACACCCGCCTCAAGGAACAGTGCCTTGACCTCGAACACCCCGATGCCGCGGTGGGCCTTCGCATCGAGCCGCCCGACCAGGCGGCCGCGATGCAGGATCGGCAGCACGTAGTAGCCGTAGCGGCGCTTCGGCGCCGGCGTGTAGCACTCGATGGTGTACTCGAAACCGAACATCGCCCGCACCCGCGCCCGATCCCATACCAGCGGATCGAACGGCGACAGCAGCGCGGTGTGCGTGGCGCGCAGGCGACCGGCCAGCGCCTTGCCCAGCGCTTCGGCGTGGTCGCAGTGCACGTAGCCCGGAACATTCCAGCCCTGCACCGGCACCGCCAGCAGCTCGCCGCTGGCCACGAGCGGCGCCAGTTCGCGGTCGCTCACCTTCGGCCGCAGGCGGAAGTAGTCGGCGATCCAGCCGGCCTGGGTCACCCCCAGCGCGCGCACGCCGTCGACGACGAAACGCCGGCGCAGTTCCGCCGCGGCGGGCATCAAAGCGGGGTCGAACGGCGGGTCGAGCCGGGCCAGCACATTTCCCGCCAGGTCGTAGACACGCTGGAAATTGTCGCGCCGCGCCACCATCAGCTCACCCAGCGCAAACCACGCCTCCAGCCAGCGCTTCTCCGGTTTCCATTCCCACCATCCCGGCTTCGCGACGCCGTCGCTGCGCGCGAAATCCGCCGCACGCACCGGCCCGGAGGAACGGATGCCCTGCAGCAGCGCCTCCATGTCGGCGCGGTGCTCGCGATGCGTCCGCGCCGCGTTGCGGTACGCCCAATGATGGTTGCGATGGCCGTGCGTGCCGCGATGCCAGGCCACGTCAGCGGCGCTGACGAAACAGGCCTCGTGCGCCCAGCATTCGGCCAGCCGGCCCTCCTCCAGCGCCTCGTCCAGCCACGTCGCGGGATAGTCCCCCAGGCGCGAGTGCAGCACCAAGTATGGGCTGCGCGCCACCACGTGGATGGTGTCGATCTGCAACAGGCGCATGCGCTCGATCGCCGTTACCACATCGCCACGACGTGGCCGCCGCCGCAACGGTTGCAACAGGCCCTGCGCCGACAGCTGCAAGGCGCGCGCCTGCCCCAGGCTCAGCACGCGGAAACCACCTGAAGCGACGCCCAACGAAACATTTTCTTCACGAATTCATGCCACCGATCTTGAGTCGGCATTTACATAACCCCTGCTAGCGTGAATCTGGATCGGCCGCAACGAAGATCTGCTGCCATGCGGACATCCGCACGAACCCACCCACATTCTGGCATGGAGTACCGATGATGAAATTCCGCAAGCCACTGTTGACCACGTTCGCCGCTGGTGCCCTGTTCTCCGCCGGCAGCCTGCTCGCCCAGCAGGCGTCGCCGCAGCCCGCCACCTCGATGACATCTCCGCCACCCGCTGCCTCGATGGCATCGCCGCCGGCCGCCGCTTCGGTATCGCCGCCGCCCGCCAGCACGACCAGCCCGCCACCGAATGGCCAGACAGGAGCGGCCACCATGAACACGCCGGCCGGCGAACTGGTGGTGCATTCGAGCATGCCGCCGCCCCCGCCCGCGGGACCGGCGCCGAGCTTCGAGCAGCTTTCCGGTGGCGGCAAATACATCACCGAGGAACAGGCCGCAGCCTACCCGCTGCTGGCCAACGACTTCCTCCACGCCGACCGCAACCGGGACGGCCGCATCAGCAAGAGCGAATACGCGCGCTGGCTCTCCAACAAGTAGGTTCCTCCTCACCCCGAAACGCCGGCCACGGATGCGGCCGGTGCTTTCACGCGGCAATCACCGTCAGCGCAAGCCGCTCCGCTAGACTGGCGTGCCGACCCGCCAGGACCGTTCCTGCATGATGCAATCGATTGCGGCCATCGCCACGATGCTGTGCATCGGCTGGGCAAGTACCCCCCTGCACGCGCAGAATCCGGATCCCACCGACATCCGCGCCTGTACCGCGATCGAAAACGATGCGCAGCGACTGGCCTGCTACGACCACGCGACCGGGCGGGTCAACCTGCCGGTGGCGCAGAAGCGGGTGAACCCGGCAACCGCCACGCCGGGCGTCTTCGGCCGCGACCGCGCGAAGGCACCTGCCGCCGCCGTGGAAACCAACAGCGAGGTGGCCAAGCCGCTGTCGCTGCTTGACAGCCGCTGGGAGCTGTCGCCGGAGAGCAAGCTCGGTACGTTCAACATCCGCGGCTACAAGCCGGTGTACGTGCTGCCCGTGTTCGTCACCAGCAACCAGAACCGCCGCCCGCACAGCCCCAATCCGGACAACACCGTGCCGGGTCCGGGCGAGCAGCTGGACAATGCCGAGATGAAGTTCCAGCTCAGCCTGAAGTCCAAGGTATGGCAGGGCGTGTTCGGCGATGCCGGCGACCTGTGGGTGGGTTACACCCAGTCCTCGCGCTGGCAGGTCTACAACGCGAAGCTGTCGCGCCCGTTCCGCGAGACCAACTACGAACCCGAGGCCACCCTGGTATTCGATACCCACTACCAGGTGCTCGGCTGGGACGGGCGCCTGCTCGGCATCGGCTTCAACCACCAGTCGAACGGGCGCAGCAACCCGTTGTCGCGCAGCTGGAACCGGGTGATCGCGAACGTGGGTTTCGAGCGCGACGACTGGACCGTGATGCTGAGCCCGTGGTGGCACGTTCCGGAATCGCGCCGTACCAACGACAACCCCGACATCAGCGATTACATGGGCCGTGGCGAGATGCAGATCGTGCACGAATGGCACGGCCAGGAATTCGGCATGCTGCTGCGCCACTCCCTGCGCGGCGGCAGCCGCAGCCATGGCTCGGCGCGCTTCAGCTGGAGTTTCCCGGTGGCCGGCAACCTGCGCGGTTACCTGGAAGTGTTCAAGGGCTACGGCGAAAGCCTGATCGACTACAACCACAACGCCACCTACCTCGGCCTGGGCGTGTCGCTGCTCGACTGGTATTGAGCAGGCCGCCAACGACGAAGGCCCGGTGCAGGCACCGGGCCTTCGTACGTCTTGCGGAGCGTGGACCTACCGTGCAGGCGATCAGTGGTGATGGCCGCCCGCGCCGTGCACGTGGCCGTGCGCCAGCTCTTCCGCGGTGGCGTCACGCACGTCGGTCACCTCGACGGCGAAGTGCAGGGTCTTGCCGGCCAGCGGGTGGTTGGCATCGATGAACACCACGTCGTTCTCGACCTTGGTGACGGTGACGTTGATCTGCCCCTGCGGGCCGTTGCCCTGGAACTGCATGCCGGGCTGGATGTCCTCGACGCCCTGGAACGCCGCGCGCGGCACTTCCTGCATCAGCTCGGCGTGATGCACGCCATAGCCTTCCTCCGGCGCCACGTCGGCGGTAAACCTGTCGCCGGCCGAGCGGCCCTCCATCTGCTTCTCCAGGCCCGGCACGATATGGCCGCTGCCGTGCAGGTAGGTCAGCGGTTCGCGGCCCTCGGAGCTGTCGATGACCTGGCCTTCATCGTCGGTCAGCGTGTAATGGAAGGCGGCAACGGAGTTCTGGGCAATCTGCATGGCGTTCTCGCGAATGGGGTCTGGTCCGCCGGCCTGGCGCCGACAGGGGCGGGCAAGGGTAGCAGAAGCGCGCAGGGTCGCCGGGATCGGCGGCGCCGGAACACGGTGCCGGCCGCCTCTCCCTCCGCCATGCCGCCGTCAGCCGCCCAGCCGGGCCAGCGTGTCCCGGCCGATCTTCTCCGGGGTGTCGGTGGAGGCGTAGCGTTTCACCACCTGGCCATCCGCGTCGACCAGGAACTTGGTGAAGTTCCACTTGATCGACTCGCTGCCGAGGATGCCCTTGCCCTCGCTCTTCAGCCACTTGTACAGCGGATCCGCGTGCTCGCCGTTGACCTCGATCTTGGCGAACAGCGGGAACGTCACGTCGTACTGGGTGCTGCAGAAAGTCCTGATCTCGGCCTCGTCGCCGGGCTCCTGGTGGCCGAACTGGTCGCACGGGAAACCCAGCACCACCAGTCCACGATCGCGCTGATCCTGCCACAGCGTTTCCAGCCCCTTGTATTGCGGGGTGAAGCCGCATCTGGACGCGACGTTGACGATCAGCAGGGTCTTGCCGCGCCATTCGGCGAGCGGGCGCGGGTTGCCGTCGATATCGCGAACGGTGAAGTCGTACACGCTGGACATGGAAAGGCTCCGTCTCGACAGGTTCATCCCGCAGCATACGCCATCGCCGCCATAGCACGTGGCATAGAATGGCCCACCCATCCGCAGGCCAGGCCCGTCGTGATCCGCTTCGTCGATGTCCACAAGTCCTACCGCGTCGACGGCAGGGACATCCCCGCGCTGCAGCCGTTCAGCCTCGACATCGCCGACGGCGAGGTGTTCGGCATCATCGGCCTGTCCGGCGCCGGCAAGTCGACGCTGATACGGCTGATCAACCTGCTCGAGCGGCCCAGCGGCGGGCGCATCTTCGTCGGCAACACCGAGATGACCGCGCTGGACGAACCGGCGCTGCGCGCGCAGCGGCGCCGGATCGGCATGATCTTCCAGCACTTCAACCTGCTCGCCTCGCAGACGGTGTCGGACAACGTGGCGTTCCCGCTGCGGCTGGCCGGCGAACGCGATGCCGGCGTGCTGCGCGCACGCGTCGACGAACTGCTGGCGCGGGTGGGGTTGAGTGCGCACGCCGACAAGTACCCGTCGCAGCTTTCCGGCGGCCAGAAGCAGCGTGTCGGCATCGCCCGCGCGCTGGCCAACCGGCCCACGATCCTCTTGTGCGACGAGGCCACCAGCGCGCTCGATCCGCAGACCACCGCCTCGGTGCTGGAACTGCTGGCCGAGATCAACCGCGAGCTGAAACTCACCATCGTGCTGATCACCCACGAGATGGACGTGGTGCGCCGCGTGTGCGATCGCGTGGCGGTGCTCGACGCGGGCGCGATCGTCGAGCGCGGCGCGGTCGCCGACGTGTTCCTGCATCCGCAGCACCCCACCACCAAGCGCTTCGTCAACGAAGCGCTGCCGGAAGAAGCAGCCAGCGAACTGGCGCCGTTCGCCCGGGTGCCCGGGCGGCTCCTGCGATTGAGCTTCCGCGGCGACGCCACGCTGACGCCGGCGCTGGGCCGCGTGGCGCGCGAGACCGGGGTCGAGTTCAACCTGCTCGCCGGTCGCATCGACCGCATCAAGGACCTGCCCTACGGCCAGCTCACCCTGGCCATGCAGGGCGAACGGGTGGACGCCGCGCTGGCCGCGCTGCGCACGGCCGGCATCGAGATCGAGGAGTTGCGCCGATGAACCCGCTGCAGAAACTCTTTCCGAACATCGACGACTGGGGCGAGATCGGCCGCGCCTGCATCGACACCCTGCTGATGCTGGGCGGCTCGCTGGCGCTCACCGTGCTGATCGGCCTGCCGCTGGGCGTGCTGCTGTACCTGACCGGCAAGGGCCAGCTGCGGCCGATGCCGAAGCTCTATGCCGCGACCTCGCTGCTGGTGAACATCCTGCGCTCGGTGCCGTTCATCATCCTGATGATCGTGCTGATGCCGGTCACCTACGCCCTGGTCGGCACCAAGCTGGGCATCCGCGGCGCGATCCCGCCGCTGGTGATCGGCGCCGCGCCGTTCTTCGCGCGGCTGGTGGAGACCGCGCTTCGCGAGGTGCAGCAGGGCGTGATCGAGGCCAGCCAGGCGATGGGCGCCAGCCTGTGGCAGATCGTGCGCCACGTGCTGCTCCCCGAAGCCCGCGGCGGCCTGCTCGCCGGCATCACGGTCACCGCGATCGCGCTGGTCGGCTACACCGCGATGGGCGGCGCGATCGGCTCCGGCGGATTGGGCGACCTGGCCTACCGCTACGGCTATCTCAGCTACAAGTCCGACTACATGCTGGTCACCGTAGTGCTGCTGATCCTGCTGGTGCAGGCGCTGCAGATGATTGGCGACCGCATCGTGGCGCGTTATAAGCGGCGCTGATTTGGTTATTTGTGCCCGGCAGTATCCACGGCCTACCTTCGTTGGCCGCCTGTGAGAATCGCCGCCATGAGTTTGCTGCTCGCCGCTGTCGCCGCCGTCCTGGCCCTGCTTCTGCTGGCCGGCTATGCCACGCCGAAGGCCTGACGCGCTGCAGGAAACGCTGGTCCCGCCGGTTTGTGTCTGGCGGTATAGACCGCTTATCATTGTGCATCGCACAAGTGGATGTTGACCATGAGATTGCTGCTTGCCTCCCTTGCCGCCGCCCTGACCCTGTTCCTGACGGGCTGTTCCGCACCGAAGGAGGACGGCCAGGTGCTCCGCGTGGCCGCCACGGCGATTCCGCACGCCGAGATCCTCAAGCAGGCCAAGCCACTGCTGGCGAAGGAAGGCGTGGATCTGCAGATCAAGGTATTCGCGGACTATGTGCAGCCAAACACCCAGCTGGCCGAGAAGGCCATCGACCTGAACTACTTCCAGACCAAGCCCTACCTGGACGCGTTCAACCGCGAGCGCGGCACCCACCTCATCACCATCACCGGCGTGCACATCGAGCCGTTCGGCGCGTACTCGAAGAAGTACAGGAACATCGACCAGCTGCCCGATGGTGCCGGCGTAACGCTGCCGAACGACCCCAGCAACAGCGCCCGCGCGCTGCTGTTGCTGGCGAAGCATGGCCTGATCACGCTGAAAGATCCGAACAATGAGCTGTCCACGCTGAAGGACATCACCGCGAATCCGAAACACCTGAAGTTCCGCGAGCTGGAGGCGGCGATGCTGCCGCGCACGCTGGACGAGGTGGACCTGTCCCTGATCAACACCAATTACGCCCTCGCCGCGGGACTGAACCCCACGAAAGACGCGCTGCTGATCGAGGACAAGGACTCGCCGTATGTGAACTACCTGGTCGGCCGCCCCGACAACCAGAACGACCCGCGCGTGCAGAAACTGGCCAGGGTACTGAACAGCCCCGAGATCAAGGCGTTCATCGAACAGAAGTACCACGGCGCCGTGCTGCCCGCGTTCTAGGCTAGCGCTCCCTCCCTGCTTGCAGGAAAGGAGCCGGAAACCGCAGATCGCACTCCGCGATCAGCCCTGCGCGGCGGGAATCCCGAACACCTGCCGCAGATAGGCCACGTAGGCCTGGTCCTCGCACATGTTCTTGCCGGGCGAGTCGCTCAGCTTGGCCACCGGCTGGTCGTTGCAGCGGATCATCTTGATCACGATGTTGAGCGGCGCCGGCCCCATGTCATTGGTGAGGTTGGTGCCCACGCCGAACGCCAGCTGGCAGCGACCGCGGAAGTAGGCGTACAGCTGCATCACCTTGGGGATGTCCAGCCCGTCGCTGAACACCAGCACCTTGCTGCGCGGATCGACCCGGTTCGCGCTGTAGTGCGCCAGTACCTTCTCGCCCCAGACGAACGGATCGCCGGAGTCGTGGCGGGTGCCGTCGAACAGCTTGCAGAAGTACATGTCGAAGTCGCGCAGGAACGCGTCGAGCCCGTAGACGTCCGACAGTGCGATGCCGAGGTCGCCGCGATACTCCTTCGCCCACGCCTCCAGCGCCGCCACCTGCGAATCGCGCAGGCGCGGGCCAAGCGCCTGATGCGCCTGCAGGTATTCGTGCGCCAGCGTGCCCAGCGGGGTCAACCCCAGCTTGCGCGCCAGCCACACGTTGCTGGTGCCGGCCAGCTGCTCGCCCAGGCCATCGCGCAGGGTGGTCACCACCTCCTCCTGCCACACCCGGGAATAGCGCCGGCGCGTGCCGTAGTCAGCCACCTTGCAGTCGGCATAGCCGGGCGTGTCGCGCAGCAGCGCAATCTTCGCCTGCAGCCGCCGGCGCCCCTCGGAAGGGTCGAGGCCGCCGCTGGCATGGCGGAAGTACACCTCGTTGACGATCGCCAGCAGCGGCACCTCGAACAGGATCGTGTGCAGCCACGGTCCGCGGATGCGGATCTCGATCTCGCCGTTCCCGGCCTCGGCCGGCGCGATCTCCACATACTTTTCGTTGAGCTGGAACAGCCCGAGGAAATCGACGAAATCGCTCTTGATGAAACGCCAGCCGCGCAGGTAGTCCAGCTCGTCCGCCGCGAAACGCAAACGGCACAGCGCCTTCAGTTCAGCGCGGATCTCGTCGAGGCACGGCACCAGGTCGATGTCCGGAGTGCGGCACTTGAAGCGGTATTCGACCTGGGCGGCGGGATACTGGTGCAGCACCACCTGCATCATCGAGAACTTGTACAGGTCAGTGTCGAGCAGCGAATCGATGATCATCAGTCGCCCAGGCGCGCACGGAAGTGAGCCATTATCCACGCCAGGGCATGTGGCACGCGCACCGGCGGAGTTTTCGCGCAAAAAAAACCCCATCAGCCAGGGGAGGACTGATGGGGTTTGTCAGGTGGCATCCAGGGGAGGAAGTGCCGACCCCTCAGTGATGCGATGGACTGCACCACTTCTTGTCGCCGTCACGGCGATACATGGCCTTAGTGTGGCCGCCCGGGCGTGAGTTCAACGTGCATGCGGGGACTTGTTCAGCTTTCCGACAGGCTTGCGCGGGCGCCCTCGTTGCGTGCATCGTCACGCGTCATCCCACCACCTCCCGCCGGAACCGGCCATGAAGCTGATCGTCCTGTGCCTGATCGCGCTGTGCCTGGCCCAACCCGCGGCGGCGGCCGAGCTGAGGGTCGACCTCGGCCACGGCGTCGTGACCTATCGGACCAAGGCCCTGCTCGAGCGGGGCGACGCACGCATAATCGAGGTGCCGGCGGATGTCGCGTTCCATCGCCCGATGCGCTACCGCGCGGTGCCGCTTGCCGCCCTGCTTGGAGGCATTGCGGCAGGCGACCACCTGCAGTTCGTCGCCGCCGACGGCTTTGCCGCCGAGATCCCCGCCGCGTTGCTGTTGAACAGGCTGGGCGGCGAAGCGTGGCTGGCGGTCGAGGATCCGGCCCGGCCGTGGCCTGTCTTGCCCGGGCACGGCAGCGCCGGGCCGTTCTACGTGGTGTGGACGCGGCCGAAGGCTGCACGCATCGGCCCGGAACAATGGCCGTATCAGCTGGCGAGCATCCGCCGACTGGGCGGCGTGGCCGAACGCTTCCCGGCGATCCTGCCCGATCCCTCGCTGCCGCCGGACAACGAAGTACGGCGTGGTTTCGCCGCATTCCAACGCACCTGCTTTGCGTGCCACACGCTCAACGGCCAGGGCGATGCCAGGCTCGGCCCGGATCTGAACCTCCCGCACAACCCCACCGAATACCTGCGCGCCGACCTGTTGCGCGCGTTCATCCGCGATCCGCAGTCGCTGCGTCGCTGGCCGCAGGCGAAGATGCCCGGATTCGACACGCATGCGCTGTCCGATGCCGACCTCGACGCCGTGCTGGCCTACCTGCGGCATATGGCGGGGCGAAAGCCGGCCCGCTGATGCAGGGACTCAGCGGCGGCCCTGGGCCCTTCAGTTTCCGTCCGAACAGTTTCCCGCGCACCATTGCCGCAACGCCTGCTCGCGTTGCGCCTGCGGCTTCCGCGCGAGTTCGCGCACGTCGGTATAGAACGCCGGCCAACGCTGCCCGGCATACCGGAACAGCGCGGCGAACGCCGGCGTCCAGCGGTCGTACAGGCCGAACGGCAACAGTCGCGCGTTGTTGATGGGGCGGGCAACCCAGGCATCGTAGCGGTGTTCGCCCGGCCAGTTCCGGTCGCGCCACTGGGCGTAGCGGACGCGGAACGCCGCGATTTCGCGCTGCTTGCCGGCCTCCATCGATGCGGCGTCCATGCCGCTGGCGTACAGGGTTTTCAGCCGCGCGCGCAAGTCCAGCACCAGCCGGGTGAAACCGTCGTCCATCGCCTGCGCGTTGCCGTCGCCCGGCGGCAGGCCGCGCGACTGGCGCCATTCGCGCAAGCCCTCGTTCTGCACGAAGGTCGCAAAGGATTCGTTGAAAGCGGTGTCACCCTTCACGTAGATACGCTGGTGCGCCAGCTCGTGGAAGATGGTGCCGTCCAGCTCGTCGTCGTCCCAGCGCAGCATGCTCGACAGGATCGGATCGGCGAACCAACCCAGGGTGGAATACGCCGGCACGCCGCCGATCCACACGTCATCGCCGCGCGCCTGCAGCCGCGCCGCATCGGCCTTCGCATCGGCTTCGCCGAACCAGCCGCGATAGGCCACGCAGCCCGCCACCGGAAAGCACTGCGGCACCGCCTCCACCGAATAGCGCGGCGCGGCGAACACGTTCCACACCACATACGGCCGGTCCAGCACCACGTAGCCGGTATAGCTGCGGTTGTCCGGCAGTCCAAGCTGCTGCGAGGCGAACCGGCGCGCCTGCTGCGCACGTTGCAGGCGTGCGGCGAGCTGCGGATCGGTGGCCGGATCCTGCAGCAAGGTACTGACCGCATGCCGATGGACGATCAGCTCGCCCTGCCCGCGCACCGCCTGGGCGTAGTAGCGCAGGCCGCCGCAAGCGCACAGCAAAAGGCCCATCGCCGCGATGACGATGAGCCTTGGAAAACCGCGGCGCGACGGCCATTGGAGCCGGGGCATCCCTCCGTGCTGTCTCATGCCTCAGCGGTGATCATCGTGGTCGCGATAGCGTCCGCGATGGTTGTTGCGGTCATCGTGGTCGCCGCGGTCCCGGTGACCGCCGTCGCGGCGACCCTGCCACTGGCCGGCATGACCGCGATAGTCACGGTGATCGTCGCGGTAGCCATCGTGGCGATAGCGCGAGCCGCCGTACCATACGCTGCCGACTCCCACGCTGACGCCGGGTGCGTAGCAGCAGCCGTAATAACCGTTGCCGTAATAGCCGCCGTAATAGTTGTCGTAATAGCCGTCGTAGTAACCCGGCGTCACGACATAGGTACTGCCGCCGTCGCCATAGTAGGCATCGCCGACGTAGCCGGAACCGCGCACGTAGCTGTAACCCGGATCGTAATAACAGCCCGAGACCGCCGCGACGGCAGCGGTCAGGGCAAGGCTGGCCAGCAGACGTTTCATGATCCGCCTCCCTCAGAGGAGTGACGATGCCAAACTAGGGCGCGCAGCTTGAACGCGTACTGAGTTTGCGACACGTGGCCGTGCGGCATTTATCCGCCAGCCATGTCGCGCCGGGCAACGATCCGCAAAGCCAGTCAGCCCTTGCGCTTGCCCTGCTCGCCGCGCTGGGCGGCCAGCACGCGTCCATCGGTGCCACCGGCTTCCATCGACAACGGCGGGTGCAGGTCGGCGCCGCCTGAAACCGGCAGCGACGGATTCGCATCCGGCCAGCCCGGCCCCTGCCGGACGCGCTCCTGCTTGGCCTCAAGCAGCGCCTGGATCTTCGCTACCGCATCCTCTTGGCTGATGTGCTGAAGCGGCGCCTGCGGCGGCACAGGCTGCGCGGGCGCCACCGGCCTCTTCGTCGCGATCGCCGGTTTAACGGCGGCCTTCGCCGACGGCTTCTTCGCCGCCTTGGCAGCGGCCGGCTTGCGGATTTGCTGCCTGGCGATGGTTTTCCCGGCCACCGGCTTGCGGGCGGCCGCCTTTTTCGCGACGACTTTCTTCGCAGCCGTTTTCCGGCCCGTGACCTTTTTCGTCGCAACCTTTTTCGCGGCGCTCTTCCTTGGCGAGGCCTTCTTCACTGCCTGCTTCTTCGCTGCAGGTTTCTTCGTCGCGACCTTCTTCGCTGCGACCTTCTTCGCAGCAACCTTCTTCACCGCCGCCTTGCGCGGCGCAGCCTTCTTCGCCGGGGTTTTCGCGGCGGACGTTTTTCTTGCCGCGGACTTCTTCGCGGCCGACTTGCGGGTCATAGCCATGCGCTCATTCTCCTGCGGTGATCGATGCAACCGTCGCCAGTATGCACGCCCTGACTACGGCGGGCATTGCGCAGCGCGGTAACCGTTCATCCGCGGAAACCGGGATGGGCCAGCGCATCGAGGAAATGCGGCAGCACGCGCGGCTCCGTCAGCAGGGTGAAGACGATGCCGTACGCTGCACCCCACAGGTGCGCACTGTGGTTCACGTTGCCCTGGCCGCGCCGGTCCATGTAGATCGAGTAGCCGGTGTACAGCACCGCGTAGACGATTGCCGGCATCGGTATCACCAGCACGATGATGCGCGACCACGGCGCCAGCAGGATGAAGGCGAACAGTACCGCCGAAACCGCGCCCGAGGCGCCGAGGCTGCGGTAGTTCGGGTTGCCGCGGTTCTTCAGGTAGGTCGGCAGGATCGAGACCACCAGACCGCCGATGTAGAACAGCGCGAAGCCGAGCGTACCCAGCCGCGCGGTGAAGAAGCCCTCCATCACCCGACCGAAGAAGAACAGCGTGATCATGTTGAACAGCAGGTGCCCGAAATCCGCGTGCACCAGCCCGTAGGTCACCAGGCGATGGTATTCACGCTGGCGGGCGATCGCCGGCGGCCACAGGATCAGGTCGTTCATCAGGCGGCTGTTGTTGAACGCCATGAACGAGACGATGCAGGTGATGGCGATGATGATCAGGGTGATCGGCATGGGCAGTTCCGCGTCGGGCAGCCAAAGCGGCCATCTTGGCGTCACCGCCGCGGCTTGTCGACTTCCCGGTGCGGCCGCTCATGCCGGCACGGCCTCACGGATATGACGAAAAATCACTGCCCCGGGCGGCGGCGGCCGGCTATCATGCGCCGTTTCATGCGGCCGCCGGTCGCCCGATGGATTCCATGACTTCGCTTCGCTACCTGCATCTGGACGTCTTTGCCGCCACTCCGGGCGGCGGCAACCACCTGGGGGTGGTGATCGGCGCCGACGCCTGGAGCAGCGAAGGCATGCAGCGCTTCGCACGCTGGACGGCGCTGGTCGAGACCACCTTCCTGCTGCCGCCGACCGACCCGCGGGCCAGCTACCGCGTGCGCATCTTCACCCCGCGCAAGGAAATCCCGTTCGCCGGCCACCCCAGCATCGGCAGCGCGCACGCCGCGCTCGCCTGCGGCCTGGCCGAACCGCGCGATGGACTGCTGTGGCAGGAATGCGGCGCCGGCGTGCTGCCGATCCGTATCGTGGGCGACGGTGCCGAGCGCGAACTGCTGTTGCAGTCGCCGGGCGAGCGCGTGCTCGACACCGGCCGCGACGCCCACCCGCTGCTGGCGGCCACGCTGGCCGGCATCGAGTTGGGTGCGCTGCCGCCGGCGCTGGTCGACGGCGGCCGCCGCTGGTGGCTGGCCGAGCTGGCCGACGAAGCCGGCCTGCGCACGTGGCAACCCGACCATGCGGCGATCGCCGCGCTGGCGCAGGCCAGCGACAGCATGGGCCTGTGCGCGTTCGCACGAAGCCGTCAACCCGATTACCAGTTGGTGGTGCGCGCATTCCCGGCGGGCGTGGGCATTGTCGAGGACCCAGCCTCCGGCGCCGCCAATGGCCTGATCGCCGCGTATATCGCGCAGGCCGAACCGCACGGCCCGCTGGCCCGCGGCTACAAGGTCAGCCAGGGTCGCGAGATCGGCCATGATGCACAACTGATCGTGCACATCGACGGCAATGCGATCTGGGTCGGCGGACGCAGCCATACGGTGGTCGACGGCACGCTGGAGTGGCAACCATAGCGTCCGGCCGACGAAGCCGCACGATCCGGATGCAGGGTCATTCGCGTTCGTCCAGATGCGCCCGCCGCGCGGCGACCAGCGCCAGCGCGGACCAGTCCAGTTGCTCGTCGCCGGCGGCCAGCGCCTCCAGCAGGGCGTCGCGCAGCACGCCGGCGAACGGCAGCGGCACGCGCTGCGCCTCCCCCGCCGCCAGCGCCAGCCCCACGTCCTTGCAGCCCAGCGGCAAGGCGAACCCGGCCGGCTTGAAGCGCTGCTCGGCGATCAACTTGCCGTAGCCCTGATAGGCCGGCGCGGCGAACAGGGTGTTCGTCATCACGTCGAGGAAATCTGCCGCGCCGACGCCGTAGGCACGGGTCAGCGCGGTGGCTTCGGCCATGCTTTCGATGGCACTGGCCAGCATGAAGTTGCCCGCGATCTTCACCACGTTGGCCCGCTCCGGCGCTTCGCCAAGCAGCCACACCCGGCTGCCCATGGCCTCCAGCAACGGGCGTATCCGCTCGACGGCGGCCGGCTTGCCGGCCACGACGATATTCAGCTTCGCCGCGGCAGCCATGTCCGGGCGGCCGAACACCGGCGCGGCGACATACTCCAGCCCGCGCTTGCCGTGCTCCGCGGCCAGCTCCTGCGCCAGTGCGACCGAGATGGTGGCGTGGTTGACGTGCACGATGCCGGGATCCATCGCGTCGAGCAGGCCGCCATCGAGGAACACCTCGCGTACCGCCTGGTCGTTCGCCAGCATGCTGCACAGCACTTCGCCCTGCACGGCGCGGTCGGCAGTCTTCGCCACCTTCGCGCCCAGCGAGGCCAGCGGTTCGGTGGCCGCCACCGAGCGGTTCCAAACCGTCAGCGTGTGGCCGGCCGCCAGCAGGTTGCTGGCCATCGCGCTGCCCATCGCACCGAGACCGATGAATCCGACTTTCATGCAAGTCTCCTCGTGCCGAAACCGGCGCCCAGTGAAGCACGCGCGATATTCAATCCGCGCGAAATCCGCCTGTCACGCCACTGTTCCTGCCGCCTGCCCCGAGGCCCATGCCCACTGGAAGTTGTAGCCGCCGAGCCAGCCGGTGACATCGACCACCTCGCCGATGAAGTATAGGCCCGGTACGAGTTTCGATTGCATGGTGCTGGATGAGAGTCCGTCGGTGTCGACGCCGCCCAGGGTGACTTCGGCGGTGCGATAGCCTTCGTTGCCGCTGGCGGTGATCGGCCAGGCGTTGAGCTGCGCACCGACCTGCACCAGTTCGGCCTCGCGGTACTGGCGCATCGGCCGGTTGTCGTACGCGGGGAGTGGCCATGGATGGCCACTGTCTTGAGGAGCGAGGAACCACTGTTCGCACAGCCGCTGTGCCAGCCGTTTCGGCAATACCTCGCCGAGCACGGTCTTCAGCTCCGCCAGCGGCCGTGCCGTGCGTTGTTCGACCAGGTAGGCGCCGACGTCGAGGTCCGGCAGCAGGTCGATGCGCAGGTCGTCGCCCGGCTGCCAGTACGAGGAGATCTGCAGGATCGCCGGGCCACTGATCCCGCGATGGGTGAACAGCAGGCCGGCGCGAAAGCCGTGCCTGCCAACGCGCGCCTCCACCGCGGGCAGCGCCACGCCGGCGAGGTCCTGGTAATGCTCCTGGTGCTTGCCGCTCAGGGTCAACGGCACCAGGCCGGCGCGCGTGGGCAGCACGGCGTGGCCGAACTGGCGCGCCAGTTCGTAGCCGAAACCGCTGGCACCCATGCTGGGGATCGACAGGCCGCCGCTGGCGACCACCAGCGACTCGGCATGCACCTCGCCGCGCGCTGTGAGCACGCTGAAGCCTTCCGGCGTCCTGCGCACGCGTTGCACGCCGCAACTCGCCTCCACCGTCACGCCAGCCGCAGCGCACTCGTCCAGCAGCATGCGCACGATCTGCTTCGACGAGTCGTCACAGAACAGCTGGCCCAGTTCCTTCTCGTGGTACGCGATGCGATGTTTCTCGACCAACGCGATGAAATCCCACGGCGTGTAGCGCGCCAGCGCCGACTTGGCGAAATGCGGGTTGGCCGAGAGGTAGTTCGCCGGCGTCGCACCCATGTTGGTGAAATTGCAGCGGCCGCCGCCGGACATCAGGATCTTCTTGCCGACCTTGTTGGCATGGTCGACCACCAGCACGCGGCGGCCGCGCTGGCCGGCGGCGATCGCGCACATCAGGCCCGCCGCGCCGGCGCCGATGATCAACACGTCGGTTTTCAAGAACTCACCATGGCCCCGCCATTGCGCTTTTGTTCGTCATCCCGGCGAAAGCCGGGATCCAGTGCCTGTGCCGGTTACGAGGCGCTGGATTCCGGCTTTCGCCGGAATGACGGAAATGAAGGTCCGGCATTATCGCCCAGCCGCATCGCTTACACTCAGGCCTTCAGTTTCCAGCGAGCGAGCCGCCGCCATGCCTTCCTTTGACGTGATCTCCGAAGTCGACAAGCACGAGCTGACCAATGCGATCGACCAGGCCAACCGCGAACTGGCCACGCGCTTCGACTTCAAGGGCGTGGACGCGAAATACGTACTGGACGACGGCGTGATCACCCAGAGCGCGCCCAGCGAATTCCAGCTGCAGCAGATGCTGGACATCCTGCGCGGCCGGCTGACCGCGCGGAAGATCGACATCCGCGCGCTCGATGCGGGCGATCCGGAAACCAACCTCGGCGGCTCGCGCCAGAAGATCACGGTGAAGCAGGGTATCGAGCAGCCGATCGCCAAGAAACTGGTGGCCGAGCTGAAGGCGGCCAAGCTCAAGGTCGAGGCGCAGATCAACGGCGACAAGCTGCGCGTCAGCGGCAAGAAGCGCGACGACCTGCAACTGGCCATGGCGGTGCTGCGCAAGGCCGACGTCGAACTGCCGCTGCAGTTCGACAACTTCCGCGACTGAGCCGGGATTAGGGCAAAGCATCACACGCATCACGAACCGCGTAGGGCGGGCACCGCCCGCCGGCTCTTGCCTTGCGACATCACGACAGACCGGCGGGCATTGCCCGCCCTACGGTGGCCGCGCGACTTCAGGCTTTAGACAGCAGCCGCCCGCCCATCGCGGCGTTGACACCCACCACCGCGACGACGGCCAGCGCATGCGTCAGCAGATCGGTGGCGGCCGAATCGTAGGCGTGGCAGATCTCCAGTAGGCTGGCCGAGGCGGCCGCGCTGGCCAGCCCGATCAGCACGGCCGTGAGCACCGGCCGCAGCGGGCAGGCACGGCGCAGCAGCACGATCAGCAAGGCGGACAACGGCACCGAGAAACTGATGATGAAAACCAGGCAATCGGCGGACTGATGCATGCTGGCGATCTCGGTGCCCGGCGCGATCCATTCGCGCAGGCAGCCGAGGCCGCTGGCGCCGATCCACAGCACTGCGCCGGGCAGCGGCAGCCACGCCCACGCCGCCGGCCGCCCCGGCACGCCCAGCGCAAACGCGGCCCACGCCGCGCTGATCGCGGTAATCACTGCGCCGACGCCGGCCCAGGCCAGGTCGGGCGTGGCGGCCCAGCGCCGCAGCATCGGGGCCGCGCCGTAATGCAGCAGCAGCCCGACCGCAAGCGCCACCACCACCAGCAGCCAGCCGGCGGTGCGCAACCATGGCGGCAACAGCCGCCGCACCGGCACCAGCCCGGTGCCGAGACGGTCGATCAGCGCCTCATGGGATGACGGCTCGGGCATCACGTCAGGGTTCTCCATGGAAACGTTCGCGCAGCGCCTTCAACGCGCGGTGCAGATTCACTTTCAGCGCGCCGGCGTTGCGGCCGGTCAGCTCGGCCGCCTCGCTGAGCGAACGCTCGCGCAGGCCCAGCTGTTCCACCGCCTCGCGCTGACCCGGCGGCAGTTCGGCGATCGCCTCGTGCAAGCGCTGCGCACGCTGGCCGCTCTCGGTGGCGGCGCTGGCGTCGTCGGCATCCGGGTGCCGGTCGAGCGCGTAGTCGTCGTGCAGTTCGCGGCTGTCGCGACGGCCGCGGCTGCGCAGCGCGTCGATCGCGCGGCGGCTGGCGATCGCGGTCAGCCACGCATCGTACGAACGGCCCGGGTCGTAGGTATGGCGCACCCGGTGCACGGTGATCAGGGTCTCCTGCACCACGTCGTCCAGGCCATCCGGCGCCACGCCCTGGCGCCGCGCGGTAGTGCGGATAAGCGCCACCGAATCGGCCAGCAGCCTCTCGTAGGCACGGCGGTCGCCGGCCTGCGCAGCCGCCATCCACGCCACCCGGCGCCGGTCGGGGGTTTCGCTGTCGTTCGCGGTGGCGACGTCGGCTGACACGGTCGGAGCGGGACTCGTCCGCAGGGAAAGTCCACTATCTAGACCCATGCAGGCGGTGGCGGTCAAGGCTTGCGACATGCTTCGCTCCACGGCGGAACGCCTGAGAGGTTGTGACTATTCAACCTCTCAGGCCCCGGCCACGGATGGCCGGACAAGGAACAGTCACGCAAGTGACTGTTCCTTGTGAGCGAGTCCGGGCGTGTACCGGACTCGCGACAGAAGAAAACCACAGGAAGTGGTTTTCTTCACGGACTTTGGGAGTATTCGCCGCATCCGGTCCCGGGGTTACCCCGTACCTGCAGGTAACCGCCGTCGGCACGCCGGCGAATAACCAGACAACCTTCCACGGATGCCTCCCATGCTCGTGCTGATCCTCGCCTATCTCGGCGGCGTACTGACCATCCTCAGCCCGTGCATCCTGCCGGTGCTGCCGTTCGTGTTCGCCCGTTCCGACCGGCCGTTCATGCGCAATGGCTTCCCGATGCTGCTGGGCATGGCGATCACCTTCGCGGTGGTCGCCACGCTGGCCGCGCTGGGCGGCGGCTGGGCGGTGCACGCGAACCAGTACGGCCGCTGGGTGGCGATGCTGGTGCTGGCCTTCCTCGGCCTCACCCTGCTGTCGACCCATCTGGCCGAGTGGATCACCCGCCCGTTCGTGGCGCTGGGCAACCGGCTGTCGCAGCGCTCGGCCGGCGACGGCGATTCAGTCTGGGGCGCGGCCGGCCTGGGCGTGGCCACCGGCTTGCTGTGGGCACCGTGCGCGGGGCCGATCCTGGGCCTGCTGCTGACCGGCGCGGCGCTGAACGGCGCCAGCGTGCAGACCACCCTGCTGCTGCTCACCTATGCCGCCGGCGCGGCCACCTCGCTGGGTCTGGCGCTGCTGATCGGCGGCAAGGTGTTCGCATTGATGAGGCGCTCGCTCGGCGCCGGCGAGTGGGTGCGCCGTGCGCTCGGCGTGCTGGTGCTGTGCGGCGTGGCCGCGATCGCGCTGGGCCTGGATACCGGCCTGCTCACCCGCGTCTCGCTGGCCAGCACCGGCGGCATCGAACAGAAGCTGATCAATGCGGTGCGTCCGGCGCCCGCACCGCAGCCGGCGCCGAAGGCCGGCGAGCCGCTGCCGGTGGAAGGTACGTTCCCGTCGCTGGCCGGTGCCACGCAATGGCTGAACAGCCCGCCGCTGACCACCGACTCGCTGCGCGGCAAGGTGGTGCTGGTCGATTTCTGGACCTACTCCTGCATCAACTGCATTCGCACGCTGCCGTACGTGCGCGGCTGGGCCGACAAGTACAAGGACCACGGCCTGGTGGTGATCGGCGTGCACGCGCCGGAGTTCGCGTTCGAGAAGGACCCGGCCAACGTCGCCAAGGCGATCAAGGATCTGGGCGTCGACTATCCCGTCGCGCTGGACAACAACTATGCGATCTGGAAAGGCTTCAACAACGAGTACTGGCCGGCGCACTACTTCATCGACGCGCAGGGGCAGATCCGCCATCACCACTTCGGTGAAGGCGAGTACCGGGAAAGCGAGGATGTGATCCGCCAGCTGCTGGTCGATGCCGGCCAGAAGAACCTGCCCGGCGGCTACGTCAGCGACGATCACCACGGCGTCGAGGCGGCCGCGTCGAACGATCCCACCCGTTCGCCGGAGACCTACGTCGGCTATGCCCGCGCGATGAACTTCGTCGGCGGCCGGGTGGCGCGCGACGACGCACACGACTACCACGCACCCTCCTCGCTCGCCGCGGACCAGTGGTCGCTCGACGGCCGCTGGACGGTGCACGACGAGAACGCGCAGCTGGACCGGGACGGCGGCGCCATCGTCTACCGCTTCCGCGGCCGCGACCTGCACCTGGTGCTCGGCCCGGCCAGCGACGGCAAGCCGATCCGCTACCGCGTCACCATCGACGGCAAGCCGCCCGGCGCCGACCACGGCATGGACACCGACGAGGCCGGCAACGGCACGGTCACCGGCCAGCGCCTGTACCAGCTGGTACGCCAGGCCAGCGGCAGCGGCGAGCGGCTGTTCGAGATCGAGTTCCAGGATCCGGGCGTGCAGGCGTACGCGTTCACGTTCGGTTGATTGACCGCTGCACGCATCTCCACGGAGGCTGCCATGTCCCGCATTGATGAAACCCTCGCGATGGATCGCCGCCGCTTCCTGCGCGCCGCTCTCGGCGGCGGTGCGTTGCTGGCCGTCGGCGGCGGCCTGCTGGTGCCGCGCCTGCATGCGGCGGCGAACATGCCGGTCGGCATACCCGGCGCGGTGTTGCTGGAAATCTTCGACGACGCCGGCCGCGACCTCGGCGCGCGCAAGGTGGCGAAGCTGGTGCTGAGCGATGCGCAATGGCGGCAGCGGCTGGCGCCGGCGTCGTACGAGATCATGCGTCAGGACGGCACCGAGCGCGCATTCAGCGGCGAGCACGAACGGCCCTCCGTGCCCGGCCTGTTCCGCTGCGTTGCCTGCGCCACCGCGCTGTACGACGCCGCCACCGAGTTCGACTCCGGCACCGGCTGGCCCAGCTTCTGGCAGCCGATCGCCGCCCGCAACGTGATCGAGCGCCACGACACCATGTTCGGCATGGACCGCATCGCGATCGGCTGCGCCGGCTGTGACAGCCACCTCGGCCATGTCTTCGACGACGGCCCTCGGCCGACGGGCCTGCGCTACTGCATGAACTCGGTGGCGCTGCGCTTCGTGCCCCGCGCGGCAGCCTGACCGCGCAAGCGGCTCAGCGGCCTTCCCGCGACCACGGCCACCAGCCGCGCCCCGAGCGGGCGTAGCGATCGGCCGCGCGCTCGAACGGATTGCGCACGCTGATGCCGCCGCACAGCAGGTACAGCGGCAGGAACAGCGGACCGAGCAGCATGTACTGGTAGACGTGGGCACGTTCGTGGTCGGCCAGGGACACAGGCGGCTCGATGCAGCGGCCCGCGCGATGCGCATAGGTGAAGCACGGCACGTCCAGCCGCTCGCCGGTGTGCACGATCACGTTGCCCAGGGTCAACGCCCCGCCGCCCCACGGCCAGCGCCGCACCACCAGCGCCAGTTCGCGCTGCTGCCAGCGCAGCTGCGCGCCGAAGGCCACGCCGGCCAAACCCAGCAGCAGGCCGGCCACGCTGTTTGGCAAGGCCCACAGCATGCCCAGCGCAAGCAGGCTTCGCTGCGGCCAGTGTGAAGCGGATGCATCGGGACGTCGCGGCATGTCGGCTCGGCTTGGTTTCGGCAACGGGCGCCGCCATCTTGTCGGCGTTGGCGCCTGGCGCCTGACCCGTTACCGGAGTCTGCCATGAGTACACCGCTGGCCATCCCCTGCCCGCATTGCGGCGCGCTGAACCGCGTGCCGGCCGAACGCCTCGGCGAGCACCCCAACTGCGGCCGCTGCAAGCAGGCGCTGTTCGAGGGACATCCGGTGGAGCTGACCGCGGCGAACTTCGACGCGATCGCCGGCCGCGGCGACCTGCCGGTGCTGGTGGATTTCTGGGCGCCTTGGTGCGGGCCGTGCGTCGGCTTCGCGCCGGTGTTCGTGCAGGCCGCCGGCAAGTTCGAACCGCGCCTGCGGCTGGCCAAGCTGGATACCGAGGCGCAGCCGCAACTGGCCGGGCGCTTCGGCATCCGCAGCATCCCCACCCTGATCATGTTCAGGCAGGGCCGCGAGATCGCGCGGCAATCCGGTGCGCTCAATGCGGCGCAGCTGCAGCAGTTCGTAGAGGGTGCGCTGGCGCGCGGCTGATCAGCGCGTGCCGGCGCCGGCCGCCTGCCAGCGCAGCCAGTCGATCACCGCAGCCACCGCGGCGCGCGGTTTTGCCGGCGGCCGCACGATCCAGTACGACGGCCCCAGCGGTACGTCGAGCTCGCCGAACGGGCGCAGCAGGCTGCCGTTCGCCACATCGTCCGCGGCCAGCCGGTGCCGCGCCAGCGCCACGCCCTGACCCTGCATCGCCGCGCGCAACACCAGGTCGGACGAGGTGTAGCGCGCGCCACCCTGCAGCGAAAGCTTCGCCGGCCCATGTACCTGCCGCCACAGCTCCCACGCCGCCTGCGGGTCGCGATCGTGCAGCAGGCGCAGGCCGGCCAGTTGCGCCGGCTTCGACGGACGTCCGGACGCCTGCCACAGCGCCGGGCTCATCACCGGGTACAGCGCGTCGTCCATCAACGGCTCGGCATGCAGCCCCGGCCACGGTCCGTTGCCCATGCGGATCGCCAGGTCGATGCGGCCATCGTCCAACGCGTCCAGCCGCTGTTCCACCTGCACCGACAGCTCGATCTTCGGGTGCGCCTTTTCCAGCGCGGGCAACCGCGGCAGCAGCCAGCGGATCGCGAACGACGGCGAGGTGGACAACGTCACCGCATGCGCCGGCCGGGTCTCGCGCAACGCCGCCACCGCCTGTTCGATCTCGCGCAGGCCGGCCAGCGTGGCGCGACCCAGCGCCTCGCCCTGCGGGGTGAAAACCAGCGGACCGCGCCCGGCCGCCGCACGCAGCAACGGCACGCCCAGCCAGCGATCCAGCTCGCCCAGGTGCCGGCTCACCGAGGAGTGCGCCATGCCCAGCTCACGCGCGGCGGCGCGCACGCCGCCATGCGCGTAGACCATGGCGAACGCGCGCAGGGCATTCAACGGCAACTCGTTCATGGTCGGAATTCTAGACCATAAACCTTGCGGCACAGACCAGTGATCCGTCCGAACATGCACTTCATTCGACCATTGCCGATGAGGAGCCGCATGGATCCGTTGCTCGCCGCGTGCGGCCTGCTCTGCGTGGCCGCGATCACGCCCGGCCCGAACAACCTGGTGGTGCTGCGCGCGGCAGGACACGCCGGCCTGCGCGGCGCGCTGCCGGCGATCGCCGGCATCGTGTGCGGCGGCCTGTTGCTGCTCGCGGTGGTGGCGCTGGGTGCAGGTGCGGCTTTCGCCACGCACCTGTCACTGCGGCGGTGGACCGGCGCGATCGGCGCCCTGTACCTGATCTGGCTCGGCGTATCGCTGTGCGCCGCCGGCGTCGCGCCACGACACGCCGCCGCGACGTCGGCGGCCTTGCCGGCCGGCACCCTGGGCCTGATCGGCTTCCAGTTCCTCAACCCGAAAAGCTGGGTGATCGTGCTGACCGTGCTGGCGGCGATGCCGGCCACCGGCCTGCGCGATTACCTGCCGCTGGCCGGACTGTTCGTGCTGATCCCCACCCTGTGCCTGCTGCTGTGGGCCGCGCTGGGCGCATGGCTGGCCCGGTGGCTGGTGCGCCCTGCGGTGCGCCGCGGCGTCGACATCGTGATGGGCGTCCTGCTGGTCGCCTGCGCCTTCCTGCTGCTGTTCGAACCCTGACCCTTTGCTCACCGGAGATACCGAGATGACCACCTTACACGCCGCTCCCGTCCGCCGCGTGCTGTGCCTTGCCGGCAGCCTGCGCCGCGATTCCTGGAACCGCCGCCTGCTTCGGGCCGCCATGGCCCAGGCACCGGCGACGCTGCAACTGGACGTCTACGACGCGCTGGCTGCCGTGCCGCTGTTCGACGAAGACCTGGAGCAACACGACCCGGCCGGCCCCGCCGGCGTGCAGGCGCTGCGCGCGGCGATCGCCGCCGCGGACGGCCTGGTCATCGCCACGCCCGAGTACAACCATGCCATCCCCGGTGTGCTGAAGAACGCGCTGGACTGGCTGTCGCGCGAAAGCCCTGCGGGTGATGTGCTGCCGGAAAAACCCATGGCCGTGCTCGGCGCCAGCAGCGGCCCGTGGGGTACGCGCCTGGCCCAGGCTTCGCTGCGCCAGGTGCTGCACACTTGCGGCGCGCTGGTCATGCCGGCACCGACCCTGTTTGTGGCAGGCGCGGCCAGCCGCTTCGACACCGACGGCACGCTGACCGATCCGGCCACCGCGCAGTCGCTGCAGGGCTTCATGCTGGCATTCGAGCGCTGGATGGCACGCGTGGCGCCACCGCTCGCCAGGCCGGAGCCCGTCGTGGCGGCGCGGCGCTGAGAGGTTGTGAATTTTTCAACCTCGAAGCCCGGCCATGGCGAGGGCATGGACGCCCGAGTTGAGGCAACGCAGGAGCGGTTGCCCGATGGCCGGACGCGGATCGGGCACGAAGTGCCCGATCCGCGTGAGCGAGTCCGGACATGTGCCGGACTCGCGACAGAAGAAAACCACAGGAAGTGGTTTTCTTCACAGGCGCTGAGCGCCACCACCCATGCCTTTATGCACACTTCCGCCGCGGCGCGGCCGGTTAAGCTGGCCGCTTTCGTCCGCAAGGAAACATCGTGCGCAAGTCCCTGCCCTCCGTCCTGCTGGCCGCCTTCGTGCTGGCCGCGTCCAGCCTTGCCCCGGTGCTCGCCGCCGACACCCACAAGCCGGCAGCGGCGGAGCCGGCCGGCAGCGATGGCTTCCAGCTGCCGCCGCTGCCGGCCGATGCGCACGTGACGCAATCGGCCACGGTGGACGGCAAGACGCTCAAGTACACGGTCACCGTCGGCGCGCTGCCGGTGCGCGACGAGAAGGGCAAGACCACCGGTGAAGTGGTGTTCACCGCCTATACCATGCCCGGCAAGGACCGGCCGGTGACGTTCGCGCTGAACGGCGGCCCGGGCGCCTCGTCGGTGTACTTGAACCTCGGTGCGATCGGGCCGAAGAAGGTGAACTTCGGCGTCGAGGGCGACAACCCGTCCGATCCGGCGACGCTGCACGACAACCCCGGCACCTGGCTGGGCTTCACCGACCTGGTGTTCATCGATCCCGTAGGCACCGGATACAGCCGCGCGCTGGTCGACGACAAGGAAGCGACCAAGCAGTTCTACAGCACCGACAGCGACATCAAGTACCTGTCGCGCATCGTCTACGACTGGCTGGTCAAGAACGGTCGCATGGGTTCGCGCAAGTACCTGGTCGGCGAAAGCTATGGCGGCTTCCGCGGCCCGCGCATCACCGAGTACCTGCAGACCCGGCTCGGCGTGGCGATGAAGGGCGTGGTGCTGCTGTCGCCCTACCTCGACCCGGCGGCCTACCACGACGAGAACGTGTCGCCGCTGCCGTGGATGCTCACCCTGCCCTCGATCGCCGCCGCGCACCTGGAGCGCGAGCACCGGCTCAGCGCCGAGGCAATGGCGCCGATCGTCGAATACACCCGCGGCGAATACGCCAGCGACCTGATGCGCGGCCGCTCCGACCCGCACGCCACCGACCGCGTGGTGAAGAAAGTCACCGAGCTGACCGGGCTCGACCCGCTGTTCGTGAAGCGCTCCGGCGGGCGCATCGAGACCCAGGCCTACCTGCGCGAGGTATACCGAGCCGAAGGCAAGCTGGGCAGCCGCTACGACTCCAACGTCACCGCCTGGGACCCGTTCCCGTACGCGCCGCACCAGCAGACCGGCGACCCGATCCTCAACGGCATCATCGCGCCCACCACCAGCGCGATGGTCGACTTCGTCACCCGCGTCGTGGGCTGGAAAGTCGACGGCCGCTACAACGCGCTCAGCTACGAGGTGAACAAGTTGTGGCACCAGGACGAGGACGCCGACAAGGGCTCGGTATCGCAACTGCGCGAGGCGGTCGCCAACGACCCGGGCCTGCGCGTGCTGATCGCGCACGGCTGGGACGACCTGTCCTGCCCGTTCATGGCCTCGGTGTTGATCGTCGACCAGATGCCGGCGATGGGCGACCCGACCCGCGTGCAGGTGAAGAACTATCCCGGCGGCCACATGTTCTACGCACGGGCGGACAGCCAGGCCGCGTTGACCGGCGACGTGAAGGCGCTGTACGGCATCCACTGATGGCACGCACCTTTCCGGCTTCGTAGGGCGGACACTGTCCGCCGCTGCTGCGTCACGGGATCAAAAGCCGGCGGGCCGTGCCCGCCCTGCAAAGAACCGGCAACAAGCAGTCGCTGCGTCAGCGCGCCGCGGCGCTGGCGCGCACCAGGTACTGCACGCTGAACATCCGCTGCGGGTCGGTCCACACGCGCTGCACGGCCAGCCCGGCGCGGGCGGCCAGCGCGGCGAAATCCTCCAGCGAATACTTGCAGCTGTACTCCACCTGGATCGCCTCGTCGATGCGGAACGGCACGTTCACGCGGCCCACCTTCACCTGCTGCTCGCGGCGACTGACCAGATGCGTCTCGATACGCCCGGCCATCGGGTTGTAGTGCGCGCGGTGGGCGAAGGCGGACAGCTCGAAGTTGCTGCCGATCTCGCGGTTCAGCCGCGCCAGCATGTTCAAGGTGAACTCGGCGGTGACGCCGGCGCGGTCGTTGTAGGCCGCCTCGATCAGCGCCGGATCCTTCTTCAGGTCCACCCCGATCAGGATGCCGCCGGCGTCGCCCATCTCGTTGCGCATCTTGCGCAGCAGCGCGGCGGCGCCGCGGTTCTCGAAATTGCCGATGGTGGAACCGGGGAAATACAGCACGGTGCGCCGCGGCGCCCGCGGCGGGATCGGCAACCGCAGCGGCCGGCTGAAATCCGCGCACAGCGGCTGCAGCGGCAGCCGCGGGAACGCCGCCGCCAGCCGTTCCATGCTTTGCCGCAACGGCTCGGGCGAGATCTCCACTGGCACATAGGTCACCGGCGCGTGCAGGTGCTCGAGCAGCATGCGGGTCTTGATCGCGTTGCCGCTGCCGTACTCGACCAGCCGCACCTCGCTGCCCAGTGCCTCGGCGATGTCGGCCGCGTGTTCGTCCATCAGCGCGATCTCGCAGCGCGTGAGGTAGTACTCCGGCTGCTCGCAGATCCGCTCGAACAGCGCCGAGCCGCGTTCGTCGTAGAACAACCACGACGGCAGCCGCTTCGGCTTCATGCCGAGGCCGCGCTGGACGACCTCCAGCAGCTCGCTGCTCGGCGGGCGGCGTTCGTCGTCGCTGATGCCACAGGGTTGCACACTGCTCATCGGTCCTGGCCCAATCGCAGCCCGGCGAATTGCCAACGGGCCTGAGGTGGAAAGAAATTGCGGTACGAAGCGCGGATATGATCGCGCGGGGTGGCGCAGGAGCCGCCGCGCAATACCCATTGGCCGCACATGAACTTGCCGTTGTACTCGCCCAGCGAACCGGGCAGCGGGCGGAAGCCCGGATAGTTGATGTAGGGCGACGCGGTCCACTCCCATGCGTCGCCGTAAAGCTGCTGCAGGCCGGTGTCGCCAACTGCTGCCGCGCGCGGCTGGAAGCGCCGCGCATCCTGCAGGTTGCCGTCGATCGCGACGCCCTGCGCCGCCGATTCCCACTCGGCCTCGGTGGGCAGCCGCGCGCCAGCCCAATGCGCGAACGCTTCGGCCTCGTAATAGCTGAGATGACAGACCGGTTCGTGCGGATCGAGCGCGCGCACGCCGGCCAGGGTGAATTCGCTGGCCAGGTCCTCCTGCCAGTAGAGCGGATGCCGCCAACCCTCGCGCTGCACCGTGGCCCAGCCGTCGGACAGCCACAGCCCGGGTTCGCGGTAGCCACCCTCGCGCACGAAGGCCAGATACTCGGCATTGGTCACCAGGCGGTTGGCCAGCGCGTGCGGCTGCAGCAGGGTGCGGTGGCGCGGAGTTTCGTTGTCGAACGCGAAGCCCTCGCCGCGGTGGCCGATCTCGACGATGCCCTCACGGCCCGCGACGAAACGCAGCGGCACCGCTTTCGCATCCGCCGCGGCAATCGGTGCGCGATACGCCGGCTGCAGCGGGTTGCACCAGAATGCATGCTTGATATCGGTCAGCAGCAGTTCCTGGTGCTGCTGTTCGTGCTGCAGACCCAGCTCGACCAGTTCGAGCAGCCCTGCATCGTCATCGCGGCCGAGCAGTTCGCCCACCGCGTCGTCGATGCGGCGCCGGTAGTCGTGTACTTCGTCCAGCGACGGCCGCGACAGCAGACCGCGCTGCGGCCGGGCATGCATCGGGCCGACCGACTGGTAGTAGGAGTTGAACAGGTAATGCCAGGCCGGGTCGCGCGGTCGGTATGCCGGGTCGCGGCCCAGCACGAACTGCTCGAAGAACCAGCTGGTATGCGCCAGGTGCCACTTGCCGGGGCTGGCGTCGGGCATCGACTGCAGTTGCAGGTCCTCGGCGCTGAGGCCGGCGCACAGCTCCAGCGTGCACCGGCGCACCCGGTGGAATCGCGCCGCGATGGCCGCCGCTGCGGACGATTGCCAGGTCGTCATCATCGCCCTCCCGGCATCCGCATGGCGGCCGCGGCATGGGGCGTTTCGCGATGCGGGTGGTTCAAAATCATGCCCGCCAGCATGCCGCGCAAACCGTTCACTTATTGTGATATGTAGATGGCAGATGCTTTGCAGCGCAGCTCTTCCGCCGTCCCGCGCCGCCCGCTTCGCACCAACCGCCGAGGTCACGCCCATGAAAGCGATTCTTCCCGCCCTGCTGTTCGCTCTCGCCGTCGGCAACGTGCACGCGGCCGAGCCGGGCACCGCCCGTTCGCCCCTGCCGGCAAACGAGTGCATCGATACCACGCAGATCAACGAGTGGTACATCGTCGACGCACGCACCGCCATCGTGCGCACCGGTCCGAAACATTACCTGGTGACGCTGCAGAACGACTGCCCGCGACTGGGCACGCCGCCGCCCGGGCTGATCTTCCGGCCCAACCCGTCCAACGCCATCGTCAACCGGGGCCGCATCTGCGGCGAGGTCGGTGAAACGGTACGCTCGCGCTACCAGCCGCCATGCGCGATCGAGTCGGTCCGCAAGATCGACAAGGCCCGCTTCAAAGAGCTCGGCGAACACGCCGCCCGGCACGGCAGCGGCGCCGAGCAGCCAACGGCCATGCCGGCGCACTGAGATGTCGACGGTCAAGACGCGAAGAGCCCGGACATGCCGGACTCTTCATGCTGCGGAGCGATGATCCGGCGCACCGGATCAATCATCGTCGTCATCGTCACCATATCCGCGGACATACCGCGTCTGGTACGGGTCGCCGTACACCACGGTGCGGGTCTCGACCACGCGGCGACGCACGACCGGGGCGTCCTCGTAGATCACTGTCCGCGGCGGGCCGTATACCACCGGTGCCTCGTAATACACCGGTGCCGGGCGCAATGCGTCGCTGACCAGGCCAGCCACGGCACCAGTGACGATGGCGCCGGCGATCCAGCGGCCGCCGCTCCAGTAGCCGCCGTGACGGTAACGACCACCGTCGTAGTCGTGGTAGCCGCCGTGGTAGCCACCACGCCATCCACGATAGCCATCATGATCGTGCGCGGAAGCGCTCAACGGCATGGCCACAGCTGCCGCGACCGCCAGGCCGATGACTGCCAGCTTGCTTGCATTACCGAAGCGTTTGGTCATGATCGTTCTCCGTTGTACGGGATGGATGCTCGTCCGATCACGCTTAATATGCACTGAAGGGTTCATTTTTTGATGTGCGCGGTATCCCAGGGGTTGATCCCGGTCACAGCCTGGCGCCGGCGCAGCAGCCAGCAGCCGTGGATGTCGGCGCGGCGGGCGAAGTCGAACGGGATGCTGGGAGCGCTCCAGTCCTCGATCTCGAAGTGCTGCTCCAGCGCCTCGCGGTCCAGCCTGAAGCGGCGGAAGTTGTTGGAGAACACAATCACGCCGTCGCGGGTCAGCCGCGCATTGCAGGCCTCCAGCAGGGCCACGTGATCGCGCTGCACGTCGAAATCCTCGGCGCGCTTGGAGTTCGAGAAAGTGGGCGGATCGACATAGATCAGGCCGTAGTGACCGCGGTCGCGCTGCAGGAACTCCAGCGCGTCGAACTGCATCAGCCGCTGGCGGGCGCCGCTGAAACCGTTCAGTGCCAGGTTGCGCGAGGCCCATTCCAGATAGGTGGCCGACAGGTCCACGCTGGTGGTTTCCAGTGCGCCGCCGGCGGCGGCATACACGCTGGCGGTGGCGGTGTAGGCGAACAGGTTGAGGAAGCAGCGACCCCGCGCCAGCTCGCGCACCCTGGCGCGCACCAGCCGGTGGTCGAGGAACAGGCCGGTATCCAGATAGTCGGTGAGGTTGACCAGGAACTTCAGGCCGCCCTCCTCCACCTCGATGAACTCGCCGCGCTGGTCGAGCTGGCCATACTTGGAACCGCCCTTGCCGCGCTCACGGGTCTTCAGCGCGATGCGCTCGCGCGGCACGCCGAGCACCTCGCCGGCGACGCGGGCGACCTCGCGCAGGCGCAGCCGCGCGACGTCGGCGGGAATGTCGGCCGGAGCGCGGTATTCCTGGATGTGCAGGTGATCATCGCCGTTCGTGTCGCCGTAAACGTCGATCGCGGCGGCGTACTCGGGCAGATCCTGGTCGTAGGCGCGCCAGCCGTGGATGCCCTCGCGGGCAAGCCGCTTGCGCAGGTGCCTGACGTTCTTTTCCAGCCGGTTCTTCAGCATCTGCGCGCCGGCGGACAGCGGCTTCGGCTCGCGCGGTTTCTCCTCGCGCGGCTGCAGGTCGAACGTCAGCAGCACGGTTTCGAGCGCGCCGTTGTACAGCGCGTAGCGTTTGTCCGCGTGCAGTTGCATGGCGCGGCCCAGTTCCACGTCGCCGGCCAGCACCGCGGCACGCCAGCCGCTGAAGCGCTGACGCAGCGTGTCGCCCAGCGCACGGTACAGCTTCGGCATCTCGACGCGGTCGCCGAGGCGTTCGCCGTACGGCGGGTTGGTGATGAGCAGGCCATAGTCGACGCCGGGCGGCGGCGCGGCGTGCGCCACGTCCTGCCGGTCCAGGGTGAAGAAGCCGGCCACGCCCGCTTCCTGCGCGTTGCGCTTGGCCGTCTGCACCATGCGCGGGTCGGCGTCGCTGCCGAAGAAGCACGGGCGCAGCGCGCGCAGACCGGCCTCGGCACGCTGCCTCGCCTCGTCCAGCAGACCGCGCCACAAGGCGATGTCGTGCTGCTGCCAACCGAGGAAACCGAAGTACTCGCGACGCAAGCCGGGCGCCACGTCGGCCGCCATCAGCGCGCCTTCGATCAGCAGCGTGCCGGAGCCGCACATCGGGTCGAGCAGCGCGCCGCCTGCGGCATACACCGCAGGCCACTGCGCGCGCAGCAGCATCGCGGCGGCAAGGTTCTCCTTCAGCGGGGCCTCGCCCTGCACCTCGCGCCAGCCGCGCCGGTGCAGCGGCGAGCCGGCCAGGTCCAGCGACACGGTGGCGCGATCGCGGCGCAGGCGCACATTGATGCGGATGTCCGGCTCGTCGGTATCAATGCCCGGACGCGAGCCATCACGCTGGCGGAACTGGTCCACCACCGCATCCTTCACGCGCAGGCCGACGAACTGGCTGTGCGTCAATTTGCTCAGCGCGGTACCGGCATCCACGGCGAAGGTGGCATGCGCCGCCAGGTGGGCACTCCAATCGATTTCCTGCACGCCGCGATAGAGCGCATCGTCGTCGGCCGCGTCGAACTCCGCCAGCGGCAGCAGGATGCGGCTGGCCAGGCGCGACCACAGGCAAGCTTTGTACGCCGTTTCCAGCGTGCCGGAAAAATGCGCACCGGCCAGCGCTTCGCGCACATCCTCGGCGCCGAGCGCGACCAGTTCGTCGCGCAGCAGGTATTCCATGCCCTTCGGGCAGGTGGCGAAGTAATGGCTCATGCGCTGGTCGCCAGCTGATCCAGCAGGAGCCGGAACTGCGCGGCGATCATGTCCATGCTCGCACCCAGCCGATGGTCGTCGTCCAGCACCAGCAGCGGCAGCCGGCGCCCGGCGGAGAACGCGTGCGTGCCGGCCAGCGGGCAGACTTCGTCGCGCCAGCCGTGGATCAGCAGCGCGGGCACGCCCCCGCGCAGGTCGAACTTGCGCGCGTAGCCGGGGATTTCGCTGGGCGTGGCCAGCAACAGCAGACCGGCCACCGGCACGTCCAGCGAGACCAGGCCGGAGACGAACGCGCCCATGCTGGAGCCGACCAGCAGCGGCGGCGCCTCCAGCGCCTCGACGGTGGCGCGCAGGCGGGCGATCCGCGGCGCCACCGAAGCGGCGTGGCCGCGTGCGTCGTCGGCGCTGTAGTCCGGCCGGTGCGTGCGCCAGCCCAGCGATTCGGCCAGCGCGGCCAGCGCGCTGACCTTGGTGGCGTCCGGGCCGGAATCCGAGCCGTGCGAAAGAATGATCTGGCCGCGCATGGCGGGCTCCGTGGAAAGCGGGAAAGGCAGGAGGTGCATGGTAACAGGCAGCGTTTCCACCCCCGGCCGCCGCATGCGAGACTTGGTCGATGCCCCTGACCTTCCGCGACCAGCCGTTGCCCTACGTCGACCTGCTGCCCGAACGCCCGGCCGCGGCGGTCGAGCTGGTAGTGATCCACTGCACCGAACTGCCCGACCTGGCAATGGCACGGGAGTACGGCGAGCGCGTGCTGCACGCCAGCGGCACCGGCAACAGCGGCCACTATTACGTCGACCGCGACGGCGCGGTGCTGCGCTACGTGCCCGGCACCCGCGTCGCGAACCACGTGCGCGGGCACAACCCGGATTCGGTCGGCATCGAGCTGGTCAACCGCGGGCGCTATCCGCAATGGTGGGATTCGCGCCATCAGCAGATGACCGAACCGTACGCCGACGCCCAGATCGCCGCACTAGGCGCCCTGCTGGCGCAATTGCGCGAGGAGTTCCCGAACCTTCGCCGCATCGCCGGCCACGAGGACCTGGATACCGCGCTGATGCCGGCCAGCGACGACCCCGCGCTGCAGATCCGCCGCAAGCTCGACCCCGGTCCGCTGTTCCCGTGGAACGCCGTCGTCCCCGCCTGCGGCCTCGAACGGCTGCGCTAGACTGCATCGCCACTGCGAGCCGCCGCCATGCCGGAGTTCGACGTCCAGCCGCTGCTGCAATCCGCCACCGCCGCGGTACACGACGTGTGCTGCCGCGGCGAATGCCGCCACCGCAGCACCGAGGAATCAACCGCCTCCACCCGGCTGGTGTTTCCCTACCGCGGCCTGTACCTGCGCCATGTCGGCAGCACGCAGTCGGTGGCCGATGCCAATCACGTGCTGTTCTTCAACGCCGACGAGGGCTATCGGGTCAGCCATCCGGTGGCCGGCGGCGATGCCTGCCTGTCGCTGATCGTGTCGCCGCCATTGCTGCGCGAGCTGGCGCCGGCCGCGATGCTGCAGCGGCGCGACCAGCCCGTGTTCCGCCACCAGGCGCTGCGCATCGACGAGCGCGCGCAGGTGCTGGTGGCGCTGCTGCGCCACAGCCTGCGCCACGGCGGCATCGAACCGCTGGAAGGCGAGAGCCTGGCGCTGACCCTGGTGTGCCGCAGCCTCGGCCCGCGCACCGCCCACGCGCCCGGCGCCACCCGTGCGCGGCAGCGGCTGGTGGACCGGGCCAAACTGCTGCTCGCCAGCGACCTCACCCGGCGCTGGGCGCTGGCGGACATCGCGGCGGAAGTCGGCGGCTCGCCGGTCTATCTCACCCAGGCCTTCCAGCAGGTCGAAGGCATGCCGCTGTACCGCTACCACCTGCGCCTGCGCCTGGCCCGCGCGCTGGACCGGGTGGCCGACTGCGAAGACGTCGCCGCGCTGGCGCTGGACCTCGGCTTCTCCAGCCACAGCCACTTCAGCGCCGCCTTCCGCCAGGCCTACGGCCGCACGCCCACGGCCTTCCGCCGGGCCGCGCTGAACCGCGCCTCATGAATCGCTAAAGATCCTGACAGCCGCCGCCGACGGCCGGTGGTCTCCTGTGCAGGCCCGATCGCGGGCACCTACCGGAGACTCACCATGCAAACGGAAGAGACCACCTGCGCCGCCTGTGACTATCCGCTGGACGGCAACGCCATCGAAGTCACCCTCGGCGGCCGTACCGTCGAGGTCTGCTGCGAGGAATGCGCGCAGAAGCTGCGCGAGGCGACAGCGCAGTCCTGAGAGGCTGCGGCACGGCGGCGGCGCCGGGCACGACCCGGCGCCGCTTCCTCGCCCGGCACGCAGGCACAGGCACGCTCGCCACAGGCCAGGCCGTCACCGGCTGAATGCGGTTTCGCCGGGCGCCGTCGCTATACTGGCGAATCCCCGCAAGGACATGCCATGAGCGAAGACCACGTCGCCGAACTCGTCGACCTGCTGCAGCTGGAACGGCTGGAAGACAACCTGTTCCGCGGCCAGAGCCGCGACATCGGCACGCGTTTCGTGTTCGGCGGCCAGGTGCTGGGACAGGCGCTGGCGGCGGCGCAGCAGACGGTTGACCCGTCGCGCGAGGCGCATTCGCTGCACGCCTACTTCCTGCGCGCCGGCGACATCGAGGCGCCGATCGTCTACAGCGTGGAGCGCACCCGCGACGGCGGCACGTTCTCCTCGCGCCGGGTGGTGGCGATCCAGCACGGCCAGCCGATCCTGAACGGCTCGATCTCGTTCCAGGCGCCCGAGCCGGGCGTGGAACACCAGACCAGCATGCCGAAAGTGCCGGTGCCGGAAGACATCGAGCCGCTGCACCCGCTGCCGCCCGACGAGCTGGCGCGGCTGCCGGTGAAACTGCAGCGCTGGCTGGGCATCGACGGTCCGTTCGAGTTCCGCCAGGTGTGGCCGCGCGACGAGCTGCACCCGGTCAAGCGGCCGCCGATCCAGCACATCTGGTTCCGGCTGACCTCGCCGATCGACGATTCGGCGATCCTGCACCGGGCGCTGCTGGCCTACGCCTCGGATTTCCACCTGATCGGCACCGCCACGCTGCCGCACGGCATCTCGTACATGACCCACAACGTGCAGATGGCCAGCCTCGACCACGCATTGTGGTTCCATCGCCCGTTCCGCGTCGATGAGTGGCTGCTGTACTCGTTCGACAGCCCCACCGCGCAGGGTGGCCGCGGCCTGGCGCGCGGGCAGATCTTCAGCCGCGATGGCCGGCTGGTCGCCTCCACCGCGCAGGAAGGCCTGATCCGCGTGCGCGGCGAGTGAGTAAACTGCAGCCATGCGCCAGATCTATACCTCGCCCCGCCCTGAAAACATCGACACCGTGGTCGCCCTGATGGCCGAACATGGCATCGCGGCTACCGTGGAAAACCGCTCCAACTACAACCGGCCGAGCTGGCAGCGCTTCAGCTACTCGCAACGGCAGGACGACCGCAGCAGTTGGGCGCAGGTGTGGATCACCCACGCCGACGACTACGCCCGCGCCCGTGCGTTGCTGCGCGAGATCGGCATCGAGCCGACGATTCGCTACGGCGAGGAATTGGCCGCCGCGCGCAACCCCAGCCCGCTGGAACGGCGCAACCGCGCGGTGACCCGCGTGCGCCGCATCGTGATCCTGGTCGTGCTGGCGGTGCTCGCCGTGGCGATGCTGCGCTTCCTGCGCGTGTGATCCGCCCCCCGGATGCGCCGCCGCCGTGGGCGGCATAGAATCCGGCCATGCGCCGCTCCGACCAAGTCCGCCTGTTCCAGACCCTGCCCCATGCGTGCGGCTATTACGCCGACCGCACGGCGCAGAACCTGGTGCTGGACCCGGCCGCGCCGAACCTCGACAAGTTGTACGGCCCGGCGCTGGAACGCGGGTTCCGTCGCGCCGGCGGCCACCTGTATTTTCCGAATTGCCCGCAATGCCGTGCCTGCACGCCGTGCCGCATCGACGTGGCCAACTTCCAGCCGGACCGTGCGCAGCGACGCTGCCTGAAACGCAACGCCGATCTGGATCTGAGCGAGTCGATTCCCGGCTACAACCGCGAACGCCACGCGCTGTACGAGCGTTACCTGCAGAGCCGCCACGCCGGCGGCGGCATGGACGACGCCGAGGCCAGCGACTTCCGCCGCTTCCTCACCGCTCCGTGGAGCCCCACCCTGTTCCTGGAACTGCGCCAGGGCGAACGCCTGCTGGCGGTGGCGGTCACCGACGTCTGCCTCAACGGCATCTCGGCCGTCTACACGTTCTACGACCCCGACGAAGCCGTGCGCGGGCTCGGTACCTACGCGATCCTGCAGCAAGTGGCGCTGGCCCGCCGCCGCGGCCTGCCGTGGCTGTACCTGGGCTTCTGGATCGACGGCCATCCGAAGATGGACTACAAGCGGCGCTTCAGGCCGTTGCAGATCCGCACCGCCGAAGGCTGGCAGGCGATGCCGCAGCCGTAGGGCGGGCACTGCCCGCCGCCCCATGCGAACCAGCGGCGGGCAGTGCCCGCCCTACCGGGATTTCCGCGCCGAATCCTGCGCCTGCGGGTACGGAAACAGCTTCTCCAGCGGGATCGACAGGCCGTCGTCGCCCACGACGCGGCAGTGGCTGCGGTTGAGCTGGCGCGGTTCGCTGACCCCGCAGCTATGCGCGATGATGCCGACCTCGTGCATCACGTTCTTCGCGTAGTGGAACACCCGCTCGCTCTTGTCGCTTACCACCAGGCCGCGCTGCAGCTTCGGGTCCTGCGTGGTGATGCCGGTGGGACAGGTGTTGCGGTTGCACTGCAGCGACTGGATGCAGCCCAGCGCCAGCATGAAGCCGCGCGCCGAGTTGACGAAGTCCGCCCCCAGCGAGAGTGCCCACGCCACGTCGTAGGCAGTGATGCACTTGCCCGAGCAGACCACCTTGATGCGCTGGCGCAGGCCCTTGACGATCAGCATGTCGAGCAGTGCCGGCAGGGCCTCGTGCAATGGCAGGCCGACGCCTTCCATCAGGGTCTGCGGCGCCGCGCCGGTACCGCCTTCGGAGCCGTCGACGATGATGAAGTCGGGCGCGCTCTCGATGCCGCGCTTCCTCACCTCGTCGCACAGCTCGCCGATCCACTCCACGCCGCCCAGCACCGCCTTGAAGCCAACCGGCTTGCCGGTGAGCTCGCGGATGTGCCCGATGCTGTCCATCAACTGCGTGACGTTGCCGATGTCGAGATGGCGGTTCGGGCTCTGCGAATCCTCGCCGACCGGAATGCCGCGGATCGCCGCGATCTCGGCGGTGACCTTGGCGCCCGGCAGCAGGCCGCCCATGCCGGGCTTGGCGCCCTGGCCCAGCTTGATGCTGACCATCTTCACCTGCGGGTGGGCGCAGATCGCCAGCAGCTTGTCGTCGTCGAGCTTGCCGTCCGGCGTGCGCACGCCGTACTTGGCGGTGCCGATCTCGAAGATGATGTCGCAGCCGCCTTCCAAGTGGTACGGCGCCAGGCCACCCTCACCGGTGTCCATCCAGATGCCCGCCTTGGCCGCGCCGCGCGACAGCGCGCGCACGGCCGGCGCCGACAATGCGCCGAAACTCATCGCCGAGATGTTGAAGAACGCCGCATGGCTGTACGGCTCGCGCGCGTACGGACCGATCGTCACCGGCACCGGCTCGACGTGGTCCACGCCCAGGTCGGGGAACGGCGCGTTGACGAAGAACGGCACGCCCTCGGCACGCAGGTCGCGGCTGGAACCGAATGCATTGGTGTTGTCCACGTTCTTCGCGGCGCGATAGACCCAGGTGCGCTGGGCGCGGTTGAACGGCATCTCCTCGCGGTCGCTGGAATACAGGTACTGGCGGAAGAACTCGCCCAGATGCAGGAACCAGTAGCGGAAGTGGCCGACCACCGGGAAGTTGCGCAGCACCGCGTTGCCGGTCTGGTTGCGATCGACCACCCAGGTCACCGCCAGCACCACCACCGCCAGCGCCAGCAACAGCAGGGCAAAGGCCGTGACCAGTTCGACCAGCACGACCAGCCAGTGCGCAAACCCGGTTGATTCCATCCTGCCTCTCCTTAGTCGAATACCGGTGGCGACGACGCGGCCGCCATCGCCAAGCCTATCGCGTCGATTCGTTCAGACGGATGCGCTCACAGCTCGATGCGCAGATGGCCCGCCGCGCGCACCGCCTTGCCCACCGCCGCCTCCAGTGTGCCGGCGCGCGCCAGCGTCACCGCCATGCGCCGGCGCCCCTTCACCTCGGGCTTGCCGAAGATGCGCAGCTGCGTGTCCGGCTCGACCAGCGCCGCGGCCACGCCGTGGTAGCGCGGGCCCGCGCCCTCGCCTTCGACCAGCACCGCGCACGACGCCGCCGGCCCGTACTGGTGGATCACCGGGATCGGCAGGCCGAGGATCGCCCGCGCATGCAGCGCGAACTCGGAGAACTCCTGCGAGATCAGGGTGACCAGGCCGGTGTCGTGCGGCCGTGGGCTGACCTCGGAGAAGATCACCGCATCGCCCTTCACGAAGAACTCCACGCCGAACACGCCCCAGCCGCCCAGCGCACCGGTGACCGCGGCGGCCTGCCGCTGTGCCTCGGCCAGCGCGGCGTCGCTCATCGGCTGCGGCTGCCACGACTCGCGATAGTCGCCCTCTTCCTGGCGATGGCCGATCGGCGCGCAGAAGCTGACGCCGTCGACGTGCCGCACGGTGAGCATGGTGATCTCATAGTCGAAATCGACGAAGCCCTCGACGATCACCCGGCCCTTGCCCGCACGCCCACCGGACTGCGCGTAATCCCATGCGTGTTGCAACTCGTCGGCGCTGCGCACCACGCTCTGGCCCTTGCCCGACGAACTCATCACCGGCTTGATCACGAACGGATAGCCGATCGCGGCCACCGCGTCGCGATACTGCGCCTCGTCGTCGCAGAAGCGGTAGGGCGAGGTGGGCAGCCTGAGTTCCTCAGCGGCCAGCCGGCGGATGCCCTCGCGGTCCATGGTCAGCCATGCCGCGCGCGCGGTGGGGATCACCCGCTGGCCCTCCTTCTCCAGCTCGACCAGGGTCGGCGTATGGATCGCCTCGATCTCCGGCACCACCAGGTCGGGCTTTTCCTGCTCGATCACCGCGCGCAGTGCCTTGCCGTCCAGCATGTCGATCACGTGGCTGCGATGGGCGACCTGCATCGCCGGCGCATTCGCGTAGCGATCCACCGCGATCACTTCCACCGCGTAGCGCTGCAGCTCGATCGCCACCTCCTTGCCCAGCTCGCCGGCGCCAAGCAGCAGCACGCGCAGCGCGTGGTCGGAATGGGGGGTGCCGAATGGCTTCATCGGGTTCTCCGGTGCAGGCAAACCGGCATTGTATGCGGCCGGGCACGAGGCAGCCTGCCCGACATGGATCCGCCGTGCCGCGCTCACTTGAATTAGATATCAAATTGATATCTAATCACCAAACCTCAGGGAGATGACACATGAACGAACGCCATGGTTTTTCCGTCGCCGGCATCCCTTTCATCGGGCTGTGCATCGTGCTCGCCGCGATCGGCATCGCACTGGTGCTGCCGGCTGCGCAGGGGCAGCCGGCACCGCCGGCGATCGCCGGCGTGATCCTGCTGGCCATCGACGGCTTCATGCTGAAAGGCTTTTTCCAGGTCGCGCCGAACGAAGGCCAGGTACTGCAGCTGTTCGGCAAGTACGCCGGAACGGTGCGCCACGAAGGCCTGCGCTGGACCAACCCGTTCTGCAGCCGCCGCCGCATCTCGCTGCGCGTGCGCAACTTCGAGAGCGGCAAGCTGAAGGTCAACGACAACGACGGCAACCCGATCGAGATCGGCGCGGTGGTGGTGTGGCAGGTGCTGGACACGGCCGAGGCGGTGTTCTGCGTCGACGACTACGAGAACTTCGTGCACATCCAGAGTGAATCGGCGCTGCGGCAGATGGCGCAGAGCTATCCGTACGACGCCCACGACGACGGCAAGCCGTCGCTGCGCAGCCACGGCGACGTGATCAACTCGCACCTGCGCGACGAGATCCAGACCCGCCTTGGCAAGGCCGGCGTGCAGGTGGTCGAGGCGCGCATCAGCCACCTCGCCTACGCCCAGGAAATCGCCCAGGCGATGCTGCAGCGGCAACAGGCCGGCGCGATCATCGCCGCCCGCACGAAGATCGTCGAGGGCGCGGTGAGCATGGTCGAGATGGCACTGGACCAGCTCAACCGACGCGGCGTGGTGAGCCTGGACGAGGAGCGCAAGGCGGCGATGGTCAGCAACCTGCTGGTGGTGCTGTGCGGCGAGCGCGGCAGCCAGCCGGTGTTGAATACCGGCACGCTGTACTGACGCGTCGCGATGGCCGGCGAGAAAAAAGCCTACCCGCTGCGCATCAGCGCCACCGTGCTGGAGGCAATGCAGCGCTGGTCGGACGACGAGTTGCGCAGCCTCAACGCACAGATCGAGTACGTGTTGCGCGAGGCGTTGCGCAAGGCGGGCCGACTGAAGGCCAGCCCGGGCAAACCCGCGGTCGACGACGATGCGGATGGATCCGCCCCCGGAAAGAAATGACCGACGACCGTGCCGAACGCGGGAATGCACATGCCGCTGGCCGGCAGCCACCGACCTGCTCAGCGGCCGTCGATGGCGACCGCCCGCAATTCCGGCAACTCTAGCCGGCGCGCCGTCCGGGGCTGCGCGCCCGCCACCAGCAGCCCGCGCCCCTGCGGCGCGATCGACTGCACGTCCGGCAGGCCGTCGTCCGCACCGAGCCGGTCCAGCGGACGACCGTCGACGGCGTCGTAGACCACCAGCTCGCGAGTCGCCGGATCGACCACCAGCAGCCAGTCATGGTCCGCATCCCGCCAGTGCACCAGTTGGTTGGCCGACGTTCCGCTCGTCACCTTCCGGGCGGCTGGCTGCCACGACCACAGCAGGCACGAAGCCGACACCGCGCACAGGGCGATGCCGAAAAGACGCAGGCCACGGCTGGACCACCCTGCTGCAGGGGGCCGCTCACGAAGGGCGATCGGCGTGTCCATGCCGGCAGCATCGCCGGCAGGCATGACCGCAGGATGACACCGCGGAAATCACTCCCGACGCGTGCACAGCGTCCAGCCAAGCGCCAGCCAGCCGGCGACGAAGGCCAGTCCGCCGAACGGCGTGATGATGCCGACCCAGCGCGATGCCCCCAGCGCCAAGGCATACAGGCTTCCGCTGAACAGCACGATGCCGACCGCGAATGCGGCCATCGCCAACCGCCTGCTGCGCCCGCGCCCGAGCCCGGCCGTCGTGGCCAGCGCCAGCGCATGCCACATCTGGTAGCTCACCGCCGTGTGCCACAGTTCGAGGCCACGGGCGTCCAGCACGCCACGCAGCGCGTGCGCGCCGAAGGCGCCCAGCAGCACCGCGCTGGCGCCGGCGATGCCGACCAGCAGGCCGCTACGGAAGTCGACGGATTGCCGCATGGTGACCGAATTCCCAGCTGGCGAACCCGGCCACGTGGCCGGTGTCGTATGCTTGAACAGATGAAGACCTTGGATTCTCGCATGAAGCCCCGCCGCACGCGGCCCTTTCTCCTGCTCTTGCTGCTGTTCGCCACCGGCCTGCTGCTGGGCGGTTGCGGCAGCACGCCGCTGCCGTTCCGGCTGACCAACATCAGCGGGCACATGCCCGACCTCGACTTCCGGCTTACCGACGACAGCGGCAAGCCGGTGACCGGCGCCGACTACCGCGGCAAGGTGGTGCTGCTGTACTTCGGCTACACCCACTGCCCCGACGTCTGCCCGCTGACCCTGGCGCAGCTGCACGTGGTGATGCAGCGGCTGGGGCCCCTGGCCGACGGCGCGCGGATCCTGTTCGTCAGCGTCGACCCGGCGCGCGACACGCCGGCGATCATGCATGCCTATGTCAACGCGTTCGACAAGCGGGCCGTGGGCCTGGTCGGCGATGCGCGCAGCGTCGAGGCCCTGAGCAAGCGCTATCGCTCCGCCTTTACCCGCGAGCCCAGTTCTGCCGACGGGACCTACGAAGTCAGCCACAGCTCGGCGATCTACGTCTTCGACAACCATGGCCGCGCCCGCGTGCTGGCCACGCCCTCCGCCTCGCAGGACGATCTCGTGCACGACCTGCACCTGCTGCTCGACCCCGGAATCAACCCATGAAGCCATCCCGTCTTTCGCTGCTGCTCGCCGGCCTGCTGCTGGCCGGAGGCGCGCACGCCGCAGCCGCCGACCACGTCCGCGCCAGCCACGCCTGGATCCGCGTGCTTCCCGGCGCCCTGCCCGCCGGCGCCTATGTCACGCTGGAAAACGACGGCGACCAGCCGGTCGCGCTCAGCGGTGCCGACAGCACGGTGTATGCCGACGTGATGCTGCACCGGAGTTCCACCGCGGGCGGCATGAGCCGCATGAGCATGGTCGACTCGCTGGAGGTGCCGGCACACGGCAAGGCGGTGCTGGCGCCGGCCGGCTACCACCTGATGCTGATGCAGCCGAAGGCGCCGGTCAAAGCCGGCGACACGGTCAGGCTGACGCTGAAGTTCACCGACGGCAGCACGCTGGCCACCGACTTCGTCGCGCGGCCGGCGAATGCGCTGGACGACACCGGACACTGAAACGTTCCGTAGGGCGGGCATTGCCCGCCGGCCTCTTGCATGACGCCAGCGGCGGGTAGTGCCCGCCCTACAAAAGCGGCGCCGCGGTCGAAGCCGGACGATGACGCGGCGTGCGCGGCAAACGGCCGTTGCGCGACAGCCGCAGCCACAGGCGCAGCGCCATCAGGCCGCCGATCGACTCCACCAGCGCCGACGGCACCCAGATGATCACGCCACCGATCAGCTGGCCGGTCAGCACATTGAAGGTGAACGCGCGGCCGCAGATCTCGAAGATCGGATACAGGTCGGACTTGGAGAACGTGACGATCGCGCCGGCGATGATCTGCGGCGTCATGGTGACCGCCGGCGACAGCACGCGCAGCCCCGCGGTCATCCGCCCCGGCGGATGCGGCCGGTGGTCCAGCACCAGCGACCAATAGGCGAAGCCGCTGACCAGCATGCTCCAGTTCATGAAACGGTAGATGCGCCAGTCCAGCATCGCCAGCGTCTGCATGGACGGAATCAGCCAGACCAGGATGAAGGCGACGAACAGCAGCGTCGCCACCGTTGGATTGAGCAGTACGCCGCTGACCACCCGCCACGGCCACGAACGCTGCAGCGGCCGCAGCAGCCGCACCCGCCACACCAGCGGCAGGCCGGCGCGCAGCACCGTGGCCGGATACGCGGTGACGATCAGCAGTGGCGCGATGTGGTGCAGCAGCAACTGCTGGATGCGGTGCATGAAGAACTCATGCTCGGCGTAGTAGTCCAGGTAGGTGTGCAGCGACAGGTAAATGATCGCCATGCCGACCCAGAACGCCAGCTTGCGGCCGAAGCTCACCGGCCACCGGCGGCTGCCGCGCAGGTACAGCACGCAGGCCGTCGCGAAGCACGCGAGCAGGACCCACGAGAACTCCCACGGCACGATCCATTTCAGCAAGCTAGCGGTCACTGCACCGGCACTTCAGTCTGCGCCGGCGACGGCCGGCGACCGCCCAGCATAATGCCGCGCGCCGGCAGAGTCAGCCGCCGGCTTGCGGCAGATTGCCGCCTTCACCGGCGCCGGCGGCTGTAGCGGGTGCGGCGCCAGCCGTACAGCAGGCCGATCAGCACCACCAGCGCCGGCACCAGCACGATGTTGATGAACTTGATGCGCAGGCCCAGCGAGTCGATCTCGGCGTTGAGCTGATGCTGCACGTCGCGCAATTCCTTGTTGATCGCCAGCTGGCGCTGGCGGAACTGCTCGATCTCGCGCCGCTGCTCGGCGGTGGCGGCGCTGCCGTGGCTGCCCTTGGCCGGCTGCAGTTCGTCCAGCCGGCGCCGGGTGTCGGCCAGCTCCTGCTCCAGCTCGTGTTCCTTCTGCAGGAATTTCTGGTCGGCCACGTTGCGCAGTGCCTGCACCCTGGTGAACGGCCGCTGCGAAGTGGAGCGGCCACGAATCGACAGCAGCGCCGAGGAGCCGCTGAGGTTGTCCACCAGGTTGGTGGCGAAATCCCCGTTGTTGGCAAAGACCCGCATCATCGTCTGACCGAGGATGGTCTGCGGCTCCACCCACAGCCGGTCGCTGAGCAGGTCGGTGTCGGCAACCAGGATCACCTCCGCATCCGGCGCCGACCTGGCCCGATGGCCGGGTGTGGCGGCGCGCTCGGGGAAGGCGCTGTCGAACGTGCCGCGCAGGCGCGCCGCCAGCACGTAGTGGGCGTTGTCCGGCTTGTAGCCCTGCAGCAGCGAGCTGGGATCGGTGCTCGCGTCCAGCACCCGCTGGGTCGGCACCACCTCGGCTTCGGCACTGCTCTGCAGCAGCGGGATCAGCCGTGCGTGCGCATCCGCTGCCAGATCGAAGTAGCCCGCGGTGGACACGTTGATCCGCTGCAGGCTGGCGGTGACGGCGTCGTTGCGATTGAGCTCCTGCGCGCCAAGGTCGAGCATCGCCGGGTGGTTGAGGCTGGTGCCGCCCAGTTCGATCTGCAGCGCGCGGGCGCGGTCCAGCACGATCTTGTGCGGGTCATATGCCACGCCCCAGGCCTTGAACAGCCGCGGCAGGTCGGAGGCATGGTCAGGGAACGTGATGCTGTCGGGCGCGTACGGCGAGGTGTCGAGTTCCGCGTCGGGGTCGACGAACACCGCCAGGTGGCCGCCGCGCAGCACGTACTGGTCGATCGCGTACTGCGCATCGGGCGGCAGCCGCTTGGGATGGATCAGCAGCAATACCCTGATATTGCCGTCGACCGTGCGCAATGTGGTCGGGTCCAGCATCTTCACGTCGAACAGCTGGCCCAGCTGCTGCAGCACCGCCCACCGCTGCTCGCCGAGCACCGGGTTGCCGTCGACGGGCAGCGAGCTGATCACGCCGACCACCGGCTTGCTGACCTGGTTCAACTCGTACAGCAGCCGGGCGATGTCGTATTCGAGGAAGGCCTCGCGCGCCGGGTCGAAGAACGCGATCGCCAGCGTCTTGTCCGCCACGCGCTCGTCGCCGCCTTCGCTGCTGTCGGCACTGCCCGACATCACGCTGCCGGCCAGCCCGAAGAACACCCGCTCGCCGTTGCTGCCGCCGTTGGCTGCGGTCAGACCGCTGCCTTCGGCACTGGCCTCGTCGTCGGAATACGGCACCGGGTCGACGATCTGCAGGCGGATGCGGCCGTGCGAGCGCGCCACCATCTCCTGCAGCATTTCGCGCACGCGCTGCTCGTAGCTGCGCAGTTGCGGCAGGTCGCGGGTGGCGTGTTCGGAAAAGTACAGGGTCAGCCGCAACGGCCGCTGCAGCGTGTCGACGATGTGCAGCGTGCCGGGCGTCAGCGTGTACAGCTTGTCGGTGGTGAGGTCGATCCGCGATCCGTGCAGCCAGCGGCTGCTGGCCACGATCAAAGGCACGAACAGCAGTACCAGCAGGACCAGCGCGCCATACAGCACACCGCGCCGGGTCGGCTTGGTGAACAGGCGATGCGGGCGCGGGCGGGGCATGGGATCAGCGCGTCCGTTTCAGGTCGAGCAACAGCACGCCGGCGATCAGCCAGCCGGCCATGCTGAGCAGGAAGTACACCAGGTCGCGGGTGTCCAGCACGCCGCGCGCGATCGCCTCGAAGTGCCGCAGCATGGACAGGTGCGCCACCGCGTTGATCAGCTTGCGCGGCAAGGTGCCGGAGAAGAAATCCTGCACCTGCGGCTGGCCGACCAGGATCAGCAGCACGCACACCAGTGCGGTAAGGATGAACGCCACCACCTGGCTGCGGGTCAGCGCGGACAGGCAGGCGCCGATCGCGACGAAGCTGCCGGCCATCAGCCAGCTGCCCAGGTAGCCGGCCAGGATCACGCCGTTGTCCGGCGACCCCAGGTAGTTGACGGTGATCCAGATCGGGAACGTCAGCACCAGCGCCAGCCCGATGAACAGCCACGCGGCGAGGAACTTCCCGAGCATCGCCTGCCACAGCGTCAGCGGCAGGGTCAGCAGCAGTTCCAGCGTGCCGCCCTTGGCCTCCTCCGCCCACATGCGCATGGTGATCGCCGGCACCAGGATCAGGTACAGCCACGGATGCATCGTGAAGAACGGCTGCAGGTCGGCCTGGCCGCGCTCGTAGAAGTCGCCCGCATAGAAGGTGAGGATGCCGGCCAGCACCAGGAAGATCACCAGGAACACGTACGCCACCGGTGTCACGAAGTAGCTGCGCAGCTCGCGCCGCAACACCGCATTGACCGGACTCATGCGTGCCCCTCCGCGGCATCGCCGCCGGTGGTGATCTGGCGGAACACCTCGTCCAGCCGGCCGCGCTCGAGCTGGATCTCCGACACCTCCAGGCCCTGCTCGCGCAGCAGCGTCTCGACCGGCTCCAGGATCCGCGCGCCCGGTTTCGGAAACACCGTGATGCGGCCGTCCAGCGGGTCGACCTCGATCGCCGCCACCTGCGGCAGGCGGCCGAGCATCTCCTGCGACATGCCGCTGCCCGGCGCGCTGAACGACACGGCACCGTGATAGCGCGAGCGCGCCTCCAGCTCGGCCGGAGTGGCGTCCGCCAGCAGCCGGCCGCGGGCGATGATCACCACCCGGTTGCACAGCGCGTGCACTTCCTCCAGCAGATGCGTGGAGATCAGGATGGTGCGATCGCGCGCCATCACGTCGATCAGCTGGCGCACCGCGTGTTTCTGGTTCGGATCGAGGCCGTCAGTGGGCTCGTCCAGCATCAGTACCGGCGGATCGTGCAGGATCGCCTGGGCCAGCCCGACGCGCCGGCGCAGGCCCTTCGACAACGTATCGATGCACAGCTCCAGCACTTCCTCCAGCTGCAGCTGCTGCACCACCGCGTCGTAGCGCCGGTAAGCGGCCTCGGCCCCGAGCCCGCGCATGCGCACGATGAACTGCAGGAACTCGCGCACCGTCATTTCGCCGTAGCTGGGGGCGCCTTCAGGCAAATAGCCCAGCGCGCGTTTTGCCTGCAGCGGCTCACGGCCGACATCGTGCCCGCACACCCGCGCGGTGCCCGAGGTGGGTACCAGGAAACCGGCGATCATGCGCATCGCGGTGGACTTGCCGGCACCATTGGGACCGAGCAGCCCCAGCACCTGGCCCGGCTCGACGCGGATGCTCAGCGCATCCACTGCGGTCAGGTTGCCATAGCGTCGGGTGAGCTGGTCGGTTTCGATCATGTCCGCTGGTGGGCTGTGACGGGGCTTCGCGTCGAACGCGCGGCTCCGGGGGCGGCGGCGCGGATCGCCCTGCAATGTACCGCAAGACACCGGCAAAGTTCGGCGCCGGATGCATCGCCGGAAAAGAAAAGGCCCCTCCTTGACGGAAGGGCCTTTCGCCACGCGACAACCGCGCCTGGCTTACTTGCCGGCGCTGGCCGCCTTGGCCGGTGCCGCGGCAGTGCCGGCCGGAGCCGGTGCCGTGGCGGGAGCTGCCGGTGCACCGTCGAGGCTCGGCGGCTGCAGGCCGGCTTCCTGCTCGGGGGTCTTTTCCGGCGCATTGCTGATCGGCAGGTACACCGCGTACTTCGCATAGGTGGTGATGTTGCCGCCGGCGTCCTTCACTTCCGGCGTCACGATGAGGTCGTACGGGCGGTTGACCACATCGTCGAACTTGTAGCCGTGGGTCTGCGCATAGGCCTTGAGCATGTCGCGGGTCTGCGGCACGCCGGCGAAGGTGCCGTTCCAGATACCTTTCAGCGCGGCGCCGCCGAAGGCCAGCGTGGCGCGCACGTTGCCGTCCACCACCAGGCGACCGTAGCGGTCGCGGCTGCCGACGGCGACATTGCTGTCCGCAGCGGCGGCCGTGCTGCCGGCAGTAGCCGGTGCGGCGGCGTCGATCGACGGCGGAGCGGCCGCGGTCAGCTGCTCGGCATGACCGTTGACGGTCAGCGTGCTGGAGTCGATCGGATACGCCACGTCGAAGCTGAAGGTCTGGTCGCCGTAGTTGGTGGTGATCAGGATCCGCGAGCCGGTGACGTGCACACCCAGCTTCTTGGCGGCGGCCTGCACCTCGGTGTTCGCCTTGGCGACGGCGTCATCGACCGCCTCGATGCCGTTCTTGCGCTCGATCGAGGTGGACACCAGCAGCACCGGGGTCGGCTGGGTCTGCTCGATGTACGGAATCAGCTGGCTGTAGTCGATGTTGGGGACGCCCGCCAGCACGTTCTGCAGGTTGTTCAGGCTGAACTGGATGAACGAATCCGGATCGCCATGGATGTACAGGTTGGCGAAGCGGTTGACCAGGTTCCAGCCGTACGAGACGTCATACGACCAGGTCACCTGGGTCAGCTGACCGCGGCTGCCCTGGCGCTCCAGGTCCAACGTGAAATGCTTGTCCAGGCCGCGCCAGTTGTTGTCCAGGTTCCACACGATGCTGGCGTTCTTGGTGTTGCCGTCGATCTTGTCGAACTCCGGCGTGGAGCTGGCGACGGTCAGGCCGCCGTTGCCGAGCTTGGCGTCGGAGCTGGTCCAGCTGATCTCGGCGCCGGGGCCGTAGGACTTGCCGGAGAAGCTGAACTGCACGTTCGGGTCGAGCGAGCGCAGCACCGCGTAATCCGGCAGCCTGCGGTAGTTGTTGAGCACGTCATAGACCTGGCGCATGTCCTTGCCGATGACCAGCTGGCGCTCCACATGACCGCTACCGGGCATGACCACAGCTGCCAGGACACCGATCAATGCAACAATGACCAGGGCAACAAGAAATTCAAAGACACGCATCATTCCAGAGTTCTCCGAAGCGTCTTTACGCCATACCTGAAGTGTTGCCCCGGCCGCCACACAGGCCTGCCGGGAGGATTGGCCGGGGGTCGTGGCGGGGGGTCGGCAAACGCCGAAGCAACGGATGTTACTTGCTCGCGGGCTGGAACGCCATCGGCCCGCATCGACGGCTTCGCAGCGCCCGAAACGGGCCGCCGCAAGCCCTCCGGCGGCCGGAATGCGGCTCCCCCGCCGGCTCAGACGATGCCCATCTCCAGCGCCTTCAGCACGGCGCGCGTGCGATCGCGCACGCCCAGCTTGGAGAGGATGTTGGAGACATGGTTCTTCACCGTGCCCTCGGCGACCTTCAACGAGTTGGCAATTTCCTTGTTGCTGTAACCGCCGGAAAGCAGGCGCAGGATCTCGGTCTCGCGCTCGGTCAGCGGGTCGGGCTGCTCCAGGCTGGTGAACTGGTTCTGCATCCGTGCCACCCCGGCCATCAGGCGCTGGGTGACCATCGGCGCCACCAGCGAGCCGCCACCGGCCACCGTGCGCACGGCCTCGACCAGCTGCTCCAGCGAGACATCCTTCAGCAGGTAGCCGCGCGCCCCGGCCTTGAGGCCTTGCAGCACCAGTTGGTCGTCATCGAAGGTGGTCAGGATGATCGTCGGCGGCAGCTCGTTGCGGGCGGACAGCGCCTGCAGCACCTCCAGCCCGCTCATGTTCGGCATGCGCAGGTCCAGCAGCACCACATCGGGCTTGATCCGCGGGATGTCGGCCACCGCCTGGGTGCCGTCGGCGCACTCGGCCACCACGCGGATGTCCTCGGCCAGGTCCAGCAGCGAGCGGACGCCCTGGCGTACCAGATTCTGGTCGTCGACGAGACAAACGGAAATCATCGCGGATCCTCTGGCAAGCGTGACTCAAGGAAGTGAAGTGATGCTGACAGCCTGCGGGCGGGGCCGCTGCCGACACCGGCGCATTTTCGCACGCCGCGCGGGCCGCCAAGACTACGACACATTCAGCGCCGGCGGCTCAAACCGGGTCGGCGCGTGCGCCAGCGCCGTATGCTCGCCCAGCGGCAGCCGCACGGTCAGCGCAAAACCCTGGCTCATGCCGGTGTCCAGCGCCACGCTGCCGCCGAATTCGGCCAGCCGCTCGCGCATGCCGGACAGGCCGTTGCCTGGTTCGACCTGCTCGGCGCCGCGCCCGTCGTCGCGCGCATGCAGGCCGATCAGGTCGTCCGCGGCGTAGGCGAAGTTGAGCCACAGGTTGCGCGCGCCGGCGTGCCTGGCCGTATTGGTGATTATCTCCTGCGCGCAGCGCAGCAGCACCTGCGCGCGGCGCGGGTCCTCCACGCTGAAACGCGGAGGCATCACCACGTGCACGTTCAGACCCGGCACGCCCTCGGCGAGACTGCGCAACGCCTGGGTCAGGTCGATCGCGTCGTCCTGGCGCAACTCGCTGACCACCTCGCGCACGTCGGCCAGCAGCAGCTTGGCGGTGCTCTGCGCCTTGCGCACGTGCGCGTCGGCCGCCTCGTTGGTGAGGTGGCTGGCCACTTCCAGGTTCAGGCTCAATGCGGTCAGGTGATGGCCGATCAGGTCGTGCAGGTCGCGCGCGATGCGCATGCGTTCGGCGATCCGGCTGGATTCGGCCAGCAGCGCGCGGGTAGCCCGCAACTCGGCATTGAGCCGGCGCTGCACCTCGCGCTGCTCGGCCTGCTGGCTGGCCACCGTCGAGGTGATGAACACCAGCACCGAGATGCCCAGGTAGATGCTGGCCTGCAGGAAGCCCAACGCGACGCTGTGGTCGTACTCGGGGAACGTGGCGAAAACCGCCACCAGGCTCAGGTGCTGCAGCACCAGCCAGGACACCGCCAGCCAGAACGGCAGCAGCCACGGCAGCACCAGCGAGGCAACCACCATCAGCATCGCCGACAGCCCGCTGTGGCTGTACCAGCCCACCGCCACCGCCGCCGCCGTCATCAGGGCCAGCCCCAGCAGCTTCAGCACCGGATAGCGTCGCGAGCCGAGGTTGCTGGTCAGCAGCCAGTACATCAGGCCGAAGATCAGGTAGCACAGCGTCCACAGCAGCAGCGAGAAGTTCGGCCGCTGCAACTGGTTCAGCCGCTCGGTGGCCCAGTTGGTGATCAGCGGCGTGCCCACCGACAGGTAGGTGAAGAAGCCCGCGTAGCGGAGCAGGCGGATGTGGTTGAAGAAAGGCCAGCGCATGGCCGCATCATTGGCTGAACGCACATCCCGCGCAATGCGCGGGAAGTCATGGCCGTGGAGCCATCGACGCCTTTACGAAGCTTTTACATGTGCCCTTGCGAGATGTAAGGACCCCGGCCGCATGTCATAATGGGCCATTGCGCGAGGCCGCCGGTCGACCTTGTCCCGATTCCACCATTGCGGAGCAACGAATGGCCCTTGCCATCCGCGACGTGCGCGAGCACGACCTGGATGCCGTACTGGCGCTCAACAACGCCGCCGGTCGCTCCATCCTCGCCCTTGATACCGCCCAGCTGCGCTACTTCCACGAGCACGCCGAGTATTTCCGCGTGGCCGAGATCGACGGCCACCTGGCCGGCTTCCTGATCGCGCTGCGCGAGGGCGGCGATTACGAAAGCCCGAACTACCGCTGGTTTGCCGAGCACTATCCGCAGTTCGTCTACATCGACCGTATCGTGATCGCGAACGCCTATCGCCGCCACGGCCTGGGCCGCATCTTCTATTGCGACGTGCACAGCTACGCCGAGGTGCGCGTGCCGCTGCTCACCTGCGAGGTGTTCCTGGAGCCGCGCGACGACGTTGTGGTGCTGTTCCACGGCACCTACGGCTTCCAGGAAGTGGGCCAGCAGCGCATGGGCGAGCACGGTCCGCAGGTCAGCCTGCTGGCCCGCGACCTGCCCAGCTACGCCTACGTCCGCGACACCTGGCTCGAACACGGCGGCCTGCCTGAGGTGCCCTGGCTGGCCGAGCGCGAGCGCCCTTTCCGGCATGACTCCACCCCGCGCCGCCTCGCCGGAGAGCGGCGCCCGTGAATGCAAAAATGGATGCCAATGATGCTTGCGACCTGCGTTTCGGCCAGGTCGGCATTGCCTGCGTGCGCGTGCGCCGGGTCGACGCCGCCGCGTTGTGCGACGAACTCGAGCGCCGCGTGCGCGCCGCACCGCAGATGTTCGCCCGTGCCGCGGTGGTGCTGGACCTGAGCCACCTGCCCGCGTTGCCCGACGATGGCGCCGTCGACGCCCTGCTGGAAGCCGTGCGCAGCGCCGGCATGCTGCCGGTGGGCCTGGCCTACGGCACCAGCGAGACCGAGGCGCTGGCCAAACGCATGGGCCTGCCGCTGATCGCCAAGTTCCGCGCCGCCTACGAACCGGCCGCCGCGGCCGCCGGGGCGCCGGCAGCCGCGGTCGAGCCCGCCGCGCAGATCCAGCGCGAACCGATCCTGTCGGCGCCGGCGCCGGGCAGCATGCAGGGGACGCTGCACCATGCCGGTTCGGTGCGCTCGGGCCAGCAGGTCTACGCGCGCGACCGCGACCTGATCGTCACCGGCGCCGTCGCCAACGGCGCCGAGGTGATCGCCGACGGCAACATCCACATCTACGGCAGCCTGCGCGGCCGCGCCATGGCCGGCGCGCAGGGCGACGGCAAGGCGCGCATCTTCGTGTCCGACTTCCGTGCCGAACTGGTGGCGATCGCCGGGCAATACCGGGTGTTCGAGCAGATCCCCCGGGACCTCGATGGCCAGTCCGTGCAATGCTGGCTCGAAGGCGACAAGCTGTTGATCGCCAGGCTGTAACCCCTTACAACAAGAACAATCATGCGGAGATGGGCCCTTGACTGCTGAGATTATCGTTGTCACCTCCGGCAAAGGCGGCGTCGGCAAGACGACGACCAGCGCTTCCCTCGCCACCGGCCTGGCCATGGCCGGCAAGAAAGTCGCCGTGATCGACTTCGACGTCGGCCTGCGCAACCTCGACCTGATCATGGGCTGCGAGCGGCGCGTGGTGTACGACTTCGTCAACGTCGTCCACGGCGAAGCCACGCTGAAGCAGGCGCTGATCAGGGACAAGCGCCACGACAACCTGTTCGTGCTGGCCGCCAGCCAGACCCGCGACAAGGACGCGCTGACCCAGGAAGGCGTCGAGAAGGTGCTCGACGGCCTGTCCGAGGACGGCTTCGACTACGTGGTCTGCGACTCCCCGGCGGGCATCGAGAAAGGCGCCCACCTGGCGATGTACTTCGCCGACCATGCGGTGGTGGTGGTCAACCCGGAGGTTTCCTCGGTACGCGACTCCGACCGCATCCTCGGCCTGCTCGCCAGCAAGACCCGGCGCGCGGAGAAGGGCGACGGCCCGGTCATCCAGCACCTGCTGCTGACCCGCTACAACCCGGCGCGGGTGGCGATCGGCGAAATGCTCAGCGTGAAGGACGTCGAGGAGATCCTCGGCATCGAGGTGGTCGGCGTGATCCCCGAGTCGGAGAACGTGCTGACCGCCTCCAACAACGGCATCCCGGTTATCGTCGATGCCGCATCGCAGGCCGGCCAGGCCTACAGCGACACCGTGGCCCGCATCCTCGGCGAAGAGCGCCCCCTGCGCTTCATCGACGTGCCCAAGAAGGGCTTCCTGCAGCGCGTGTTCGGAGGTTGATCGCGATGGGTATTCTTGATTTCCTGAAGCGCAAGCCCGAGGCCACCGCCACGGTCGCACGGGAACGCCTGCGCATCATCGTGGCCCAGGAGCGCTCCACCCGCGGCGCGCCGGACTACCTGCCGATGATGCGCAACGAACTGCTCGAAGTGATCAAGAAATACGTTCACGTCGACCTCGATGCGATCAACATCAATTTCGAGCGCGACAGCGGCCACGAGATCCTCGAGCTTTCGGTCACCCTGCCGGAAGGCAAGCAGGCGCCCAAGAGCGAAGCCAAGACCGGCTGAGTCCCTGCCGCCGCGGCCTGTCCGCCGGGCGACCGACCCGCGTCGCCCGGCGCCCTCTCCATCGAAGCCACCTGCGCCCGACGCGCACGCCCATGCACCCCGACACTCCCCTTTCTCCCGGCGACCCGGCCGGCACCGTGCTGCGCGTGGGCCAGATCGGCTTCGTGGCGCCGGCCGCCCTGCTCGGCCGCTTCGGCCTGCAGCTGCAGCGGGTGGCGCCGGGCGAGCCGATCCCCGGCAGCTTCTGGGGCGACGAGGAAGCCGGCATCATCGGCAACACCGTCTATGCCCGCGACGACACCCCGGTGCATTCGCTGCTGCACGAAGCCGGCCACCTGATCGTGCTGCCGCCGGAAAGACGTCCAGACGTCCATACCGACGCCACCGACTCGATCGAGGAAGAGGACGCCACCTGCTTCCTGCAGATCGTGCTGGCCGACGAACTGCCCGGCGTGGGGCGCGCACGCCTGATGGCCGACATGGACGCCTGGGGCTATTCGTTCCGGCTCGGCTCGGCGCGTGCCTGGTTCGAGCAGGATGCAGCCAACGCCCGCGACTTCCTCCAGGCGCGCGGCCTGCCGCACTGACCGGGGCCGCTACTTCGCGTGCCAGTCGCCGTCGGCACCCTTGCCATACTTCTTCTTCACTGCCGCCCAGGCCACCTTGTGTGCGGCCTCCTCGCGCGACTCGCTGCCGCGCCGCTCATCCTTGTCGGCATATTCGTCCCAGGCGCTGTTGAACGCCTCCTTGTAGATCTCCTGCCCATGCTTCGGCACATGGCTGCGCACGGCGTCGGGCAGTTCGCTGATGGATGAGTACGGCATGGCTCGGACTCCGCAGCTGATGAAAGGATGCCGACAACCGTGGACCACGCGCGATCAAACCGCCGTCAACTTCATGTTGCCGCCGCCGTAACCACGGCACTCCGCTCAGAGCTTGTGAAGAAAACCACCTCCTGCGGTTTTCTTCTGTCGCGAGTCCGGTACACGTATGCATGCCATTCTTGGCATGCCCCCTACGGGCCAGCCTGCGGCTGTTCAAATCCGCTCCCGGCGGATTTGTCCGGACTCGCTCACATGAAACAGTCACTGACGTGACTGTTTCATGCCCGGCCATCCGTGGCCGGTCTGAGAGGTTGAAAAACTCACAACCTCTCAGCGACGTGAGACGTGCGGGTCGCCCGGCACATACCAGCGCCAGGGCTGCTCGACCGCCCGGCTGATGCCGACGCGCGCCGTGGCCACGGGAGCAGCGGGCGGCGGCACGCCGTCGTCGACGATGCTAAATCCGCCGGCGCCGTCGACCAGGTCGATGCCGTCCTGCGCGCGGCCGATGCCCATGGCCTGGCACAATCGTGCCGGCCCGCGGCACAGGTCGCGGTCGCTGCGGCAACCTGGCCGCGCCGCACGCATCGCGGCCAACCCGGTCAGCGGCGCCAGTGCGCGCAGCAACACCGCGACGCCTTCGCCCTCCTCGCCGCACACCGGGTTGCAGCACCAGTGAATGCCATAGGTGAAATACACATAGAGCAGCCCCGGTGCGCCGAACATCGTCGCATTGCGCGCCGTGCGGCCGCGCCAGGAATGCGCGGCCGCATCCGCCGCCCCGCAGTAGGCCTCGGTTTCCACGATGCGGCCGCTGCGGCCATCCGCGTTCAGCAACACCTTGTTCAGCAGGTCGGGGGCGACCGCGCGCGGGTCGCGCCGGTAGAACTCGCGATCCAGCGTTACGGCACGCTCAGCCATGCACACGCGGCCACACCGCGGGAGCCGACGCCCGCGCCACGCTCAGCCCGCCGACTTCGGCTGGTAGCTGCCCACGTCCGCGCGAAAACCGATCGCCAGACGGTTCCAGCCGTTGATGGTGATGATGGCCAGGGTGAGGTCGACCATCGACTTGTCGTCGAACTGCGCGTGCACCTCCTCGTACAGGGCCTCGGGCAGTTCATTCTTCGACACCAGGGTGACCGCCTCGGCCCAGGCCAGCGCGGCCCGCTCGCGTGCCGAGTAGAACGGCGCCTCTCGCCATGCCGCCAGCACGTGCAGGCGCTGCTCCGTCTCGCCGGCGGCACGCGCGTCCTTGCTGTGCATGTCCAGGCAGTAGGCGCAACCGTTGATCTGCGACACCCGCATCTTCACCAGCTCGATCAGCGAATGCTCCAGGCCGGAGCCGTGCACATACGTCTCCAGGCCCAGCATGGCCTTCAGGCCCGCGGGTGCCGCCCTGCGGTAGTCGATACGCTTGCTCATTGCAGACTCCTCGATGAAAAAACTGCTGCGCCGCTCAGCCGCGCTCGAACAGCCGCTGCGCGTCCGCGTAGGTGAAGGTGGCGACCAAACCGTCGAAGCGGCCGCTCCCGCGCAGCATCGTGGCAGCGTGATCCACGGCCGCCAGCGCCAGCGTGGCGAAGCGGGTGGCCGTGCTGACGCGGGCCACGCCGAGCCGGGCCAGCTCGGCCAGGTCGGGCATGCCGGCCCCAGCGGCCACGTTGACCGGGGCAGCGACCGCCTGCACCAGCGCGGCCAGCGTGGCGTGGTCGCCCAGCCCGATCGGATAGATGCCGTCGGCGCCCGCCGCCAGATAGGCCTGGGCACGCTGCACGGCATCGGCGAGCGGTGCGGCCGGATCGGCCGCGTGCTGCATCCAGTTGTCCACCCGCGCGTTGATCACGATCGGCACGCCAGCCGCGTCCGCCGCTCCGCGTGCGGCGCGGATACGGGCCGCGGCTTCCTCGACGGGTCGCAGCGGGCCGTGGCCGGGGCGGCCGTCCTCCAGGTTGATGCCCACCGCGCCGGCCGCGATCACGGCGCGCACCGTGGCGGCCACCGCCTCCGGCGTCTCGCCATAGCCGGTTTCGATATCCGCCGTCACCGGCAGCTCGACCACCCGCGTGATCCGCGCGATCGCCGCCAGCACCTCGGCCAGCGGCGCCCGTTCGCCGTCGGCGTAGCCGAGCGACCAGGCCATGCCGGCGCTGGTGGTGGCGATCGCGGCGAAGCCGCGTTGCGCGAACAGCCGCGCGCTGCCCGCATCCCATGCGTTCGGCAACAGCAGGATCGCCGTGCGGTCGTGCATCCTGCGGAACACCTGCGCCCGGTCGATCTGCACCTGCTTGTCCATGGCTTGCAACCCTCGTCCGTCGACGGCGGTGAAACACGCAGCGTACGCCGCTTGCGCCCCGCGCGGAAACTACTGAAAAATGGCCGCTTCCGGTGCCGGCAGCCCCACGCCGACGGCACGCCTTCCGAGAGAGAACCACCATGCTCCGAACCGCACGCCTCCTGATCGGCCTGGTCGCCGCGCTGACGCTGGGCAGCACCACGGCGGCCGCCGCCGACAGCGCCGCGGCGGACCAGGCCTTCATGCACCTGGCCGACGGCTACTTCGACAGCTACTACTTCCCGGCCAACCCCTCCACCGCCACCATCGACGGCATTCACGCCTACGACGACAAACTCGAGGGCTATACGCGCACCGACATCGAGGCCAACGTCAACGCACTCAGGCAATGGGAGCGGCGCGTGGCGGCGGTCGATCCCGCGCCGCTGGGCGAGCGCGTACGTGGCGATCGCGAGCTGGTGCTGAACAACATCCGCAGCACCCTGCTGACGCTGGAGACGATCCGGCCGTGGCAGAAGAACCCTGACATCTATTCCAGCGGCATCACCAGCAGCGCGTTCACCCTGATGGAACGCAAGTTCGCCCCGCCGGAAACCCGCCTGCGCGCGCTGATCGCACGCGAACGCCTGATGCCGGCAGTGCTTGCCGCGGCACGCCAGAATCTCGACAACCCACCGAAGATCTACGTGCAGATCGCGCTGGAACAGCTGCCGGGGCTGGTGCAGTTCTTCCGCAACGACGTGCCGGCGGCCTTCACCGCGGTCTCAGACGCGGAGCTGAAGCGGCAATTCGCCAGCAGCAACGCTGCCGTGATCCAGGCGCTGGAGGATTACCAGGCGTGGTTGAAGAGCGACGTGCTGCCGGGCGCGCACGGCGACTTCCGCATCGGCGCCGCCGCGTTCCGCGACAAGCTGAAGTACGACGAGATGGTCACCCTGCCGCTGGACCGGCTGCTCGCCATCGACATGGCCGACCTGCGCCAGAACCAGCGCCGCTTCGCCGAGGTGGCGCACCAGCTGGACCCGGCCAAGACCCCGCGTCAGGTGCTGGCGGAACTCGGCTCCGACTACCCTCCCCCGGACAAGCTGCTTGAGAGCTTCCGCGCCACCTTCGACCACCTGACTGCCTTCATCCGGCAGAAACGGATCATCACGATTCCCTCGGACGTGCGGCCGATCCTGGAGGAAACCCCCCCATTCATGCGCGCCACCACGTTCGCCTCGATGGACACGCCCGGGCCGTACGAGACCGTCGCCAAGGAGGCCTACTTCAACGTCACCCTGCCCGAGCCCGGCTGGAACAGCCAGCGCACGCAGGAGTTCATGGCGCAGTTCAACTATCCGGTGATCAGCTCCGTCGCCACCCACGAGGCCTATCCCGGCCACTACATCCAGTTCCTATGGATGCAGCGCCTCGATGACCGCGTGCGCAAGCTGCTCGGCGCCAACACCAATATCGAGGGCTGGGCGCACTACTGCGAGCAGATGATGCTGGACGCGGGGCTGGCGCAGTTCGAGTTCCCGCACGACCGACGCCAGCAATTGCTGCTGCGGCTCGGCCAGCTGCAGGATGCCCTGCTGCGCAACGCGCGCTTCGTGGTCGGCATCAAGCTGCACACCGGGCAGATGACGATGGAGCAGGCGGTCGACTTCTTCGTCAACGAGGGCTACCAGTCGCGTGCCGTCGGCGAGGTCGAAACCAAGCGCGGCACGGCCGATCCCACCTACCTGTACTACACGCTGGGCAAGCTGCAGATCCTGAAGCTGCGCGCCGATCTCGAGGCACGGCAGGGCAAGGACTTCAACCTGATGGCGTTCCACGACGGCTTCATGCAGCAGGGTTCCGCGCCGATCAGCATCGTGCGCCGGGCGATGCTGCACGACGACTCGCCCACCCTGTAGGGATACCGCCACCCGATCGCAGGTGCCGCCGATACCATTCGCGCGGCACTGGCCGGGCGCGGCATCACGGCCTAGAGTCGGCGCAGACGAACCGGACGACGGAGGGCGCCATGGCCACGCGCAGGCTCGTGCTGCTGTTCGACGGCACCTGGAACAAGCCCGAATCGAACACCAACGTGGAGCGCCTGCGCCGGCTGGTGGCACCGCGCGACGACGCCGGCAACGCACAGCTGGTCAACTACATCCCCGGCGTGGGCGTGAAGCCCGGGCTGACCCATCTGCTCGGCGGCGCGTTCGGTTACGGCCTGTCCGACAACGTGCTCGATGGTTACCGCTGGCTGTGCGAGACCTGGCAGCCCGGCGACCTGCTCTACCTGTTCGGCTTCAGCCGCGGCGCCTACACCGCACGCAGCCTCGGCGGCCTGATCCGCAAGTGCGGCCTGCTCCGCTGCGACACGCGCGGCGGCGTGGCCAGGGCCGACGTTTCCGCGGCCTACGCGTTCTACCGCGATACCCTCTGCAAGCCCGACGACCCGGCCGCGGTGGCATTCCGCGCCAGCCATTCGATCGTGATCGACATCCACTTCATCGGCGTGTGGGATACCGTCGGCTCGCTCGGCATCCCCTGCACCGCCTCGTGGTTTCCCTTTGCGCGCAAGCGCTACCAGTTCCACGACACCGAACTCAGCAAGATCGTGAAATACGCCTACCAGGCGCTGGCGCTGGACGAGCACCGCGCCGACTTCGCGCCCACGGTATGGACACGCAACCCGTACACGGTGAAGCCCGGCGAGACGCTGACCTCGAAGAAGCTCGAGCAGATCGAGATCGAACAGCGCTGGTTCATCGGTTCGCACTCCGATGTCGGCGGCGGCAACGAGCGCGACGGCGCCGGCCGCCGGCCCGATCCGCTGCCCGACCTGCCGCTGGCATGGCTGCAGCACAAGGCAATCGACGCTGGCCTGGGCTGCCGCGAACTGCTGGTGCCATCGGCCGACGCCGAAAGCGGCGTGCCGCGCAATTCGTACCGAGAGTTCATGGCCGGCATCTACAAGGAATTCGAGCCGCCGTTCGACCGCCTGCTCGGCACCGGCGTCAACGAGAAGATCGACGCCTCGGTATGGCAACGCTGGCTCGCCGACGGCAGCTACCGTTCACCGTCGCTGGTCCGGGCGCTGGCCGATGCCTCCGTGCTGATACCGGCGGAATCGGCGTTGGGCGTCGCGGCGCCGACGCCGGCCTCACCGGCCTGATCCAGCGCGCTCGTTTCAGCGCGGCTCGGCGATTTCCGCCTGCATCGCCGCCGTCCCGGTGTCGGCCAGCGGTTGCTCCAGCGGATAGCGCGTGATGCGGTGATACCACCACCACGCCAGCGCGCCGAGCAGGGTCAGCGCCGACGCGCCCAGTGCCAGATGCAGCATGCTCGCCGACAGCAACGGCGACATCACCCCGGCCACGAAACTGCACAGCAGCAGGCTGGCGAACGCCTGCACCGAGGAAATTCCGCCGCGACGGTGCGGGAAGCGATCCAGCAGCAACAGCGTGAGGGTCGGGAACGCCAGCTGCACGCCGATGCCGTGCAGGATCAGCGGCAGCATCGACCACGGCAACCGCGGCACCGGGAGCAGCAGCGCCAGCAGCAGGTGCGCCGCGCACGCCAGCAGCATCACCGCATAACCCAGGCTCACCGTGAACTTCGCGCTGTGCCGCTCGGCCATCCGCCCGGACAGCCAGGCGCCGCCGATCAGGCCGCTCACCACCGGCAGGAACAGCCATGGAAAGCCCTGCGCCGACAGCTGCAGCAGCCCCCGCACGATATGCGGCGCCGAGGCGATGTACAGGAACAGCCCGGCGAAATTGACCGAGCTGGAAACCAGCAGCGGCCAGAACAGCCGGTCGCGGCCAAAGGCGAGGTAGCCGGCCAGCAGCGGCCGCGGCGCAAATCGCGTGCGCCGCGCTGGTGGATGGGTTTCGTCCAGGAACAGCTGCAGGGCCAGCGCCAGCAGCACGGTGAACGCGGCCAGCAGCCAGAAGATGCCGTGCCAGCCACCCAGCGGCAGCAGCAGCGCGCCGACCATCGGCGCGATCACCGGCGCCACCCCGAAGATCATCATCACCTGCGACATCAGCCGTTGCGCGGCCGCTCCTTCCAGGCTGTCGCGGATCACCGCCCGGCCCACCACCAGTCCGGCGCCGGCGCACATGCCCTGCAGGCCGCGGCAGGCCAGCAGCATCGCGAACGAGGTGGACGTCGCCGCGCCCACCGACGCCAGCGCATACACCAGCAGGCCGGCGACGACCACCGGCTTGCGCCCGACCGCGTCGGAGATCGCGCCATGGAACAGGCTCATCGCGGCATAGGTGACCAGGTACACGCTGATCAGCTGCTGCAGCGCCGCGGCGTCCACGCCGAAGCGCGCGCCGACCAGCGGAAACGCCGGGAACACCGCGTCGATCGAGAACGGCCCGATCATCGACAGCGCGGCCAGCAGCCAGGGGAGGCTGCGGCGCACGGGACGATGGGCTGGGCTCATGGCGGCACGGTGGCTGCGAGGGGCCGCGCAGTATAGAGCCGCTGCGCTTGACGATCGACCGGCCCGATCCATTAGGATGGCCGCTCGGAGATGGCATGCCTCCCGTTCCGGCACCTTCGAGCCGGGACAAACCGCTACTCGCGATCCCGCGTTGAAGCTGATGATGCCTGCACCTCCGGTTCCCGGCGGCGCAGGCGCGCCTGCCGCCGCGGCAACCGGACACTTTCACTGTCGGGAGGCACGCACGTGGGTTTGAACGGATTTGTGGCAATCGGTGTCGGCGGCGCCCTGGGCTGCTGGCTGCGCTGGGGTCTGGGCGTGCTGCTCAACCCCGTCTTCCCTACCCTGCCGCTGGGCACGCTGGCGGCGAACCTCGCCGGCGGCCTGCTGATGGGCTGCGTGATGGGTCTGTTCGACCACTTCCAGACGCTGTCGCCGGCGCTGCGGCTGTTCGTGTTCACCGGCTTCCTCGGCGGGCTGACCACGTTCTCCACCTTCTCGGCCGAGTCGGCCACCCTGCTGCTGCGCCAGCAGTACCTGTGGTTCAGCGGCCACGTGGCCGTGCATGTGGCCGGCTCGCTGGCGATGACCGTGCTCGGCATCGCCCTCACCCGCAGCCTCTTGCGCCACTGACCGGGAGCACCGCATGAACCAGGAAAACCTGCAGCAAGGCGTGCACCTGTATTTCTACTGCCACTCGCGCGCGAAGCACGACGGCATGCTGCTTTCCGAGTGGCTGCTGGAACAGGCCAGGGCCCACGGCCTGGGTGGCGGCTCGATATTCCGCGCGATCGCCGGCTTCGGCCGGCATGGCGTGCTGCACGAGGAGCAGTTCTTCGAGCTGGCCGACGACCTGCCGGTCAGGATCGAGTTCCTGCTGCGCGAGGAACAGGCCGAGCTGCTGCTGCAGCTGGTGCGGCGCGCCGGCGTCGACGCAACGTATGCATATTCGCCGGCAAGCTTTGCGGTGCTGGGCGGACACTGATCGCGGATCCATCCATTGACGAGGCGCGCATGAGCCAGGACGACCTGAAGAATCGTGCCAGCGAGCTGCTCGAACAGGCCGGTATCCGCATCGACGGCGACGCCCCGACCGACCTGCGCGTGCACGACGAACGCCTGTACGCCCGCGTGTTCGCGCACGGTTCGCTCGGCCTGGGCGAGGCCTATATGGACGGCTGGTGGGATGCCGACGACCTGCCCGCGCTGTTCGCCCGCCTGCTCACAGCCGGGCTGGACCAGGAACTGAAGACGCTCGATACCCTGCTCGCCCACCTCAAGGCGCGCTTCATCAACCTGCAGCGCGGCGAGCGCGCGTTCGAGATCGGCAAGGTCCACTACGACCTCGGCAACGACCTGTTCCACGCCATGCTGGGCAAGCGCCTGGTGTATTCCTGCGGCTACTGGGCCAAGGCCGGCAACCTCGACGACGCACAGGCGGCCAAGCTCGACCTGGTCTGCCGCAAGCTGCAGCTGAAGACCGGCCAGCGTGTGCTGGACATCGGCTGCGGCTGGGGCGAGGCGCTGAAGTACGCGGCCGAACACTACGGCGTCGAGGGCGTCGGCATCACCGTGTCGCAGCAACAGGCCGATTACGCGCGCGAGCTGTGCAGCGGGCTGCCGATCGAGATCCGCCTGCAGGACTACCGCGAGGTCAACGAGCAGTTCGACGCGGTGTATTCGATCGGCATGTTCGAGCACGTCGGCGGCAAGAACTACCGCACCTACTTCGAGACGGTGCGCCGCTGCCTCAAGGACGACGGCCTGTCGCTGCTGCACTGCATCGGCAGCAATGGTGCGCCGGCGCAGCCCGATCCGTGGATCGAGAAGTACATCTTCCCGAACTCGATGATCCCCTCCGCCAGCCAGGTCGCCACCGCGCTGGAGGACCTGTTCGTGGTCGAGGACTGGCACAACTTCGGCGCCGACTACGACCGCACCCTGAGCGCATGGCGCGCCAACGTCGAAGCCGCCTGGCCCAGCCTGCCGGCCAGCTACGACGAACGCTTCCGGCGCATGTGGCGCTACTACCTCGCCGTCTCCGCCGCGGTGTTCCGCAGCCGCCGCGACCAGCTGTGGCAACTCACCCTGAGCCCGCACGGCGTGCCCGGCGGGTATCGCGTGCCGCGCTGAGGGGTCCGCAGTCGCTAGGCGAAGAAACGTCACATGGCCGGTTCCGGTCCCGCCCGAACGGCGGCAGCATGGCGATGTAGGATGGCCGGCCGGGGTATTTCGAGACGGTGACCGGGTCTGCGAGGTGACATGACACGGCGCGTCGAAATGCTGCGAGATCAGGCGGCGAGGTCGGGCTGCGCAGGGCAAGCGAAAGCGTTGATTTCAAGGACGACGGCCGGAGAAGGGACGCCGCCGACACGCGATAGGTTGCGGGATTAGACTGCAGTTTGAAATCTAATAAGAGTTAGACTCAATGAGCAATCATCTGGCCCGCCCCCGGATCTTAAGCACCTCACGCCTATGACCATAACCGCGTTTTCCGAATAGATCATCCACCACAAGGACCTAACGTGAAACTGAGTTGGCTGTGCGTGCTGCTGGCGATGACGATCGGGCTGAGCGGCTGCATTCAAAATCATCAGGCGCGACCAACGCTACCTTACTCACAAGGCGATACGTTCATCGTCCTTGGGGTCTCCGACAGGGTTAGATTGTCAGTGTTCAAGGGCGAGCGTGATGACTCGTCGTGGAATTGCACGGGACTCATCAATGTCGCGAATGTATGGTCGGAAAATAACTTTATCGTACTCAAGCTCAAGCCACGCGTTGGAACTGAGGACTATGGCATCGGCCAAATCTTGCCCGAAGGCATCGGCGGCAAAAGCTTTGTGGTCGGGAAAGGGGTCGGTGTTCCAACCTTTCACTCGCACCCGGGCGTGGTCACCTTCGTCGGTTCGATCAAGATTTTCCAACGAGATGGTCGCTTCGGCATCGTTCGAGATCCGTCGATCACCGTTGACGATGCCCGCGCATATCTTTCTCGGGAGTACCCCAATCTTCCGAAGGACATCAATGTGGACTATCTCAAGATGATGCCCGCCAAGGGTGGCTGCTGAAGAACTGCCCAAATAACGGCAAATAACGGGACGGAGGAAATTAAGTCGGCTCTTGGCATCTCCCCCCACAGCCTGAAACCCTCCCCGTCACCCCCAGGATTGAACAACTGCCGTCCTGCCGCGACACTCCCCGCATGAAGCCCTCGCTCACCCTGCGCCTGCTCGCCTGCCTTGCCCTGCTGTTCGCCTGCACTTCGGTGCTGGCGAAACCGGCCCTGTGGGTGGTGAGGAACGCCGACACCACGATCTACCTATTCGGCACCGTACACCTGCTGCCGAACGATGCCAGCTGGCATTACCCGGCGCTGGACCGCGCGCTCTCGGACAGCCGGACGCTGTATATCGAGCTAGTCGACGACGATGCGGCGAACATGGCCGCGCTGGTGCTGCGCCACGGCATGGACCCGACGCACCCGCTGTCGACCCAGCTCGGCGAGGCGGATGCGCAGCGGCTGCGCATCCTCGCGAACAAGGCCGGCGTACCCGGCGGCATGCAGACGCTGGACATGATGCGCCCGTGGCTGGCGGCGCTGACGCTCACCGTGTCGCCGCTGCTGAAGGCCGGGCTCGATCCGGAGCATGGCGTGGACAAGCAGCTGAAGGCGCAGGCATCCGCGGTCGGCAAACCGGTGCTGGGGCTGGAAACCGCCGAGCAGCAGATCCGCCTGCTCGCCGACATGCCGCGCCCGGTGGAACTGGATTTCCTGCGCTCGACCATGCGCGAGGCGGCGGACGACTCGGCCAAGCTCACCGAGCTGATCGACGCCTGGAAGGCCGGCGACGTGGATGCCATCGCCCGCATCGGCAACGACGACATGCGCCGGCGCGAGCCGAAGCTGTACCAGCTGCTGCTGGTACAGCGCAACGAGGCATGGGCAACGAAGATCGCCACGATGCTGCAGCAGCCCGGCACCGTCTTCATCGCGGTCGGCGCCGCCCACCTGGCCGGGCCGGACAGCGTGCAGGCGCAGTTGCGGCAGCTGGGCATCGAGACGGTGCGCCAGTAGACACCGCCTGCCCCGC